>NZ_JBSGIP010000001.1:0-1853543 GCF_053605105.1 Nocardia sp. NPDC003963 | reverse complement strand
CACCCGTTACGCCAAGCGTGCCGCTTACTACCAGGCCGAACTCACCATCGCCGCGATCGTGCTCTGGTTGCGATGAATTACAGGACAGGCCCTAGCCGACGAGCTGACGCGTGTCACGCGGCCACTGCCGGTGCTCTGCGTCGATGACGTAGGGGTGGGTGTGCCGGTAGAGGCGGTCGCTGACACGGATCGCATCGACCAGGCGGACAGGGTCGATGGTGCCGACCTCGTGCAGGTGGGTGATCCGCTCGGGGTCGTGACGCGGCCAGGACCGCAGCGCGACTGTGGTTCCGACGGTGGCGAGCGCCACCAACACCACCCAGGTGGAGGTGAAACCGACTGCGCTGGTCAGCCATCCGGCGATCGGATAGGTGAGCAGCCAAGCCAGGTGCGACAGCGAGAACTGGGCAGCGAACAGTGCGGCGCGGTCGGCGGGCTGCGATGAGCGGCGCAGGATCTGCCCGGTGGGGGTGAGCACTGCGGCGGTGCCCGCGCCGATCACGGCCCACACCGCGATCGCGGCACCCCAGCGCCATTGTTCGCCGGTGGCGGTCGACAGTGCGACGGCCGAGCCGAGTCCGAAGATCAGCATTGCCGCGCCGGACAGCATTACCGGGCGAGGGCCGATTCGATCCAGGACCCGTGGCAGTGACAAGGCGCTTACCATCGTTCCGAAACCGTTGGCGGCCAACAACAGTGCAACGCCGGTTTGCGTTCCGCCGAGGGTGTCACGAACATAGTTGACGGTGTTGACCATGATCACCGAACCTGCTGCGGCGACGGCCAGGTTCAGGCCGAGCAGCCCGCGCAGCCGAGGAGTGGCGGCGAAGATCCGCATGCCGACCGAGATCCGTTCGCGGAAGCTACCCTGGGTGGTTCGGCCCGCGTCGGGGATTCGAGTCGAGATCACCAGTGCGGCCGAGACCACGAAGCCGATCGCGGTGCCGACGAACAGCCAGTGGAAGCTGATCAGGGTCAGCGCGGCCGCGGCCAGCATGGGGCTCAGCAGCGTTTCCATGGTCGCTGCGAGTTGAGCTGCCGACAGTGCGCGGGTGTAGTCCCGTTCGTCGGGCAGGATATCGGGGATCACTGCCTGGTAAGTCGGGGTGAAGGCGGCTGAGGCGGTCTGCAGGACGGCGATCAGTACGTAGATGTGCCAGATCTGGTCGATGAAGGGCAGTGCCAGTACGACGCCGCCACGAATCATATTGAGCGAGAAGAGGAAAAGTCGGCGGGGGAATCTGTCGGCGTAGGCGGCCACGATCGGGGCCACGGTGACGTAGACGGCCATCTTGATGGTCAGGGCGGTGCCGAGCACGGCTCCGGCATCGGCTCCGGCGAGCTCGTAGGCGAGCAGTCCGAGCGCGACCGTGGTCAGGCCGGTACCGAACAGGGCAGTCATCTGTGCGGTGAACAACCGCAGGTAGTCGCGGTCGGCGAACAGTGACGTGATCATCGGGGTCGTCCTTCTGTTTTCTGTGTCGGTGCGTGGCACCTGCTGAGCGCGGGCACCCGTCCGGACGTGCCGACTTCCCCGGGGAAGGCCACCGTGTCATCGAGTCGGAGTCGATGACACGGTGGTGGGGGCGTCAGTTCTGGACGAGTTCGTAGCCGAGGTTCTCGACGGTGTCCTGGATCAGCGCGTCGTCGATCGCGCTTGCGCCGATGACGGTCATCCGGCCCGTGGCGAGTTCGA
Source organism: Nocardia sp. NPDC003963 (assembly GCF_053605105.1). Taxonomy (NCBI): domain Bacteria; kingdom Bacillati; phylum Actinomycetota; class Actinomycetes; order Mycobacteriales; family Nocardiaceae; genus Nocardia; species Nocardia sp. NPDC003963. The sequence continues at coordinate 1,851,847 of NZ_JBSGIP010000001.1, read as the reverse complement.
TATCGACACCGTCGATGCCGTCGAGCTTGCCGATCTCGTTCCTGACCTTGCCGACGCAGCTGCCACAGGATATGCCCGAAACGACGTAGGTGCTCGTGCCGTTGTTGGTGCTCATGACCGCTTTTCTCCTTGTGTTTCAGGGGGTTCCGAGAACGGACGATACGACAATTGCCGCGGATTGTCTACCCCTAGGGGGTATGGGTATGAGTCCCGTCGCTGCCGTCGAGGGGTATGCGTGGTGGTGGCATGACGAAGTTGAATCAGGTCGTCGTTGTCGGAGCATCGCCGGTGGGTCTGCGCGCGGTGCAGGCGCTACACGCTGCGGATTTCCCCGGTGGCATCACGTCGATCGGCGCGGAAACCACGCACCGATCAACCGGCCGCCCGTGTCGAAAAGCGTCCTGGACGGCGGCGACGACATCAACCCGCCCGGCGCGGAGCAGCCTCCACAAAGTGGCCTACACAGAATCCGAGCGTGCTGCGGCGGATGGTCAGCGGAGTTCGTCTTCCGCGGCGGCCAGTGCGGCGAACTCCTCGTCGGGGGAACCGGTGACCAGTCGCGACCGGCTGTAGAGGGCGAAATACAGCATGAACAGCACGAATACGACCAGACAGCCGAAGGCTGCCGTGGAATCGACCAGGAAGGTCGCGATTACCGACAGGACAGCGATCACCAGGGCGAAACCGGCGGTCAGGAGGCCGCCGGGCGTCCGGTAGGGCCTGACCATACCCGGTTCCCGGATCCGCAGCACGATATGGCTGACCATCATGAGTACGTAGCTCAGCGCGGCGCCGAATACAGCCATATTGAGCAGTGTCGCGCCGTTGCCGAAGATCGACAGCACGAAGCCGATGACGCCGGGCACGATCAACGCGAGCGTGGGAACCTTGCGCGCGTTGGTGATCGAGAGCCCACGTGGCAGATAGCCGGCGCGTGACAGCGCGAACAGCTGTCGTGAGTAGGCGAAGATGATGGAGAAGAAACTGGCGACCAGGCCGGCCAGGCCGATGTAGTTCACGACCGTTGCCGCCGTACCCGAGCCGAGCGCTTCGACGAGGGGATTGCCGGACGCCTGCATCGCCGCCGCGCCGCCGGCGCCCGGAACCAGGATCAGCACCACCGCTCCGGTCACGATGAGGACGGTCATCGCCGCGATGATGCCTCGCGGCACATTGCGCGCGGGATCCCGGGCTTCCTCCGCGGCGAGCGGGACCCCTTCCACGGCGAGGAAGAACCAGATGGCGAAGGGCAGCGCCGACCAGATCCCGAGGTAGCCGAACGGGAGGAACTCGCCGGCGCCCGCGGCATCGGGGTCGGGCGCGATATCGGTCAAGTTCGACCAGGAGAAGCTGCCGAGGCTCGCGAACGCGAAGATCACGAGACCGATGAGCGCGATGGCGGTGATGACGAACATCGCCTTCAGGGCCTCACCGACCCCGGCCAGGTGAACACCGACGAAGAGTGTGTAGACCGCGAGATAGACCCACCACCCATCGACGATGCCGAACAATCCGAGGGATTCGACGTAGGCGCCGATGAATGTGGCGATCGCGGCCGGCGCGATCGAATATTCGATCAGCACCGCCGTCCCCGTCGCGAACCCGCCCCACGGACCCAGGGCCCGGCGCGCGAACGTGTAGCCGCCACCCGCTGTCGGCAGGGCGGCCGACATCTCGGCCATACTCAGCACCATCGCGCTGTACATGGCCGCGATCACGACCGTGGCGACGGCCAGGCCGCCGAACCCGCCCTCCGCCAGGCCGAAATTCCATCCGGAATAGTCGCCGCTGACCACATAGCTGACGCCGAGCCCGGCCAGCAGCACCCAGCCCGCTGTTCCGGTACGCAGCGTCCGCTTGCCGAGGTATTCCTGGTCGATTCCGGGGTCGGACCGGCCGGGTTCGGTGACGCTCATTCGATACTCCCCGCAACGGTGCTGCCCGTCCGGATTTCATCTCCGCCGGGTCGACACAGGACATCTGGACAGCGTGAGAGTAATGATCCGATATTTCACAACACTTGCGGGTGTGTTTCGGTGGCGAGTATCCGGCGCGCCGATCACCGGTGAACTCGCCGTCGGTGCCTGAAGTTCCCCGCAGGCGCCCCACCGGCCCGCCGAGACGGCGAGAAGGCAAGGGCCGCCCGACCCGGCAGCCGCGACGGGTCGAGCCCTCGTCAGGAGTTCTCGATCTGCGCGACGTAGGCGGCGTAATCGTCGGCTTCCATCAGCAGATCAGTGGTGGCGTCATAACCGGTGACCTCCAGTTCGAACAGCCAGCCTTCGCCGTACGGGTCGTCGAGAACCAGGTCCGGGTTGTCGATGACCCTGCTGTTGAGGACTGTGATGCGACCGTCGACCGGCATGCAGAGCTCGAAACCCTCGTCGTTGTAGTCGTCGTCACCCTCATAGCCCCAGCCCAGATAGCCGAAGATGTCACCGCAGATGTGGGTGCTGTCGATCTCCGGCAGGCTCATCACCAGATTCGGTTTGCCGGCGGCCACTTCATTCACCACAGCGGTGAAGCCGACCTTCACCCGGTCGCCGGCCCGGTAGAGCCCGTCGCTGTCGTTCTCGCCGCAACCCTGTCCCCATACCTGCATTTGGGAGTACAGGCGGTCCCGGGGGTACTCAGCCATCTTCGTCCTTCTCGCTGATGTAACTTGCTCGTCAACTACATACGAAAGATAGCGCAGCCCTTCATATTTCGTGATCAATTGCCTTTCGGGCGCTCGGCCGACCGTCGACGTCGAGGTGACGATTCGACCCGCGGATCGCGCGGCCCATTCGGGTGTGGATCAGGAAGCCTCTGTGTGACTGTTGATCCGATGGGGTTCTTCCGTGACCGCGGTGCCGTGGCCTGATGTGGCAGCGATCCAGTCTCAGGCGAGGGGCGGGCTCGGTATTCGGGTGCGCGGACCGCGGGCATCTGGGATGTTTGCCAGATGCCTCACCATCGAGGTCTCGCTTCGGATCGGTGCCGTCCCGTCCCGTGTGTGCGCATAGTGCACTTGAACCGCGCGGTGTTCGAGGCGCTCGCCGAAGGTGATCGTGCAGCCGCGAACACGGCCAGCCCGGTCCCGCTGACGGTTCACTTCGCCGGACCGGACCGGCGACGGCTGTGGCAGATGCGTAGCGAACAGGTCCGGCGGGAACCGGCCGGCGCGGGGTGGGTCACTGGCGTCATCTGGGACGAACAAGAGCAACTGGCGGTGGGCAGGGCAGGCTTCCACGGGCTTCCCGACGGATCGGGGATGGTGGAAATCGGATACGCTGTCGACCCCGGGTACCGACGCCGCGGTTATGCGCGCGGCGCTGGAGTCTTTGTTGCGGCGCGCTGCTCGCGAGCCGAGGGTCGGAACCGTTCGGGTCAGCATCAGCCCCGACAACCTGGCGTCGTATCGGTTGGCATCGTAGTACGGCTTCGTCGAGGTAGGGCAGCAATGGGACGACGAGGACGGGCTCGAGATCATCTATGAGATCGCTGCGGATAGTTGGTAGGCCGCTGCGGTGCTCGCCCATGTCGGCCCGGCGGGCAGTTCGGCGGTTTCCTCATCGGGTTCGAGTGTCGGGCCAACGGTCGGCGCAGGTGATCGCGAACAGGTTGATCGCAGGGTTCCAGCACCTGGTCCAGCGTGCCCGACAGGCGCCGGTCGCATCGAGTGCGCGGGTCACCGACACGGCACCGATATCGGGCCGGCGAGATGGCCGAGGGCGGTCTGTAGCGCCGCGCCCGGCGATCGTCCTACGGTTTCCGCCCGCTGAACCGGCGGTGGTCGCGCGAGCGTTCACACGGTGCGCCTGTTCGCGGCCGGGCCGTACGTCAGGCGGCGCAGCAGAGTTTCGGCGAGGCCGGGGCTCGCCCGCCGTTCGAGCAGGACGGCGCCACCGAGGGTGACGAGCCATACCGCGACGGCGAAGGCGGCCATACCTGCGCTGCCGAGCGTGCCACCGAGTCCGAGACCCCATGCCGCCAGGATCGGTGCGCACAGCACCGACTGTGCCAGATAGCAGGTCAGCGAACGTCTGCCCACCGCGGTAACCGCCTGTGTACCCGGTCCGATCCGGCGGTCCGCCAAGCGGCCGCCGATCAGCCCGAACACCGCGACGTAACCGAGACCGCATGTGAGGCCGGTGGCCAACTGCGGTGCCGCGAACGACGCCATCGCCGGTCCCGCTCCGCTGATCACCCCGGCGTGGGCCAGGGCGTGTACGAGCCCGAACCCCCAGCCGATCCCGATCCCTCCGATCGCGGTTGCCCACAGCAGTTTCCGGTGTTCCTGTGGCCGTTCCAGAACCCGGCGGCGCGCGGCCCAGAGGCCCAGCAGGATCGATACGGGCACCACCATGCCGAAGATGCCCTGGATGAACGTCACTTGGAGGGGCCACATCGCCATCCGAGCCACCGCCGCGGCTCCGACACTCTCGGCCGAGACACTGGAGTACGCCGACTCCAGGAGCTCCGGCTCGAGACCGGGCGCGGTGCGCTCACCGGCCAGGACGGCCACGGCCTCGAGCGCCGACAGGCCCGCCACCAGAACAACGATCGCCGTGCCGATCCCGGCCCAGACCAGAAGTGTGCGGTCGGACCGGTGCATGAACAGCCAGACGAGGATCAGACCGGTGAGACCGTAAGCGCCGAGAATGTCGCCCCCCACAGGAGCAGGGCGTGCACCGAGCCGAAGACGATGAGCCACAGGTTGCGGCGTTGCACCACCCACCGGGTCTCCCTCTCGGAGAGCCCGTGTCGCTGCTGCTGCCGGGCGATCAGCACCAGGCCGTAGCCGAACAAGAACGCGAACATCGGATACACCCGCAGATCGACTGTGGTGATGAGTGCCCCCTGCACCACCGTGTCCAGCGCCGAACCGTCCACCGGATGAGCTCCGGAGGCCGAACGCTCCCGACCGAACAGATAGTAGGCCGAATTGGCCAGCACGATCAGCAGCAGCATGAACCCCCGGGCCAGATCAGGTCCGGGAATACGCTCGGTGTCGCCGCGCGGTGCGGAGTTGTGTGTAATTGCCTGATCCATTGCCATTGCTACTCCGGGAGCGGGATGAACTGGGTCGACGGGTGGCGGTGACCCCGTGTGCGAAAGATCGGTCGGCTCCGCGGCGTGGGTCTCGAGATCATGATCGGGGTAGGAGTACGAGCGGGCGATCATCGCGTCGATATTGCGGGTTGGAGTGTCGCACTCAGGTGACCGTCGAGCCAGGTGTGGATGTCGTCGAGCGCGGCCGGCGCCATCCGGGTCGGGCACTCTCGGTCTCGGGAATCGACGGTCGCCCGGCCGAGAGCCAGGCATCGAGCCGGGTGACGGCGCTGTCGCGTGGATTGTCGAGCGCGTTCGCCCCGACATCGAGGAGATACTGCTTCATCAGGCGAAGCGCACCGTGTTCCAGTGATATCAGGTGGTCGCGGAGTTCGGCGGTGCGCTCGTCGAGCCGGTCATCGGCTACCACGTGGCTGATGAGTTGTGCTCGTAGTGCCTCCCCGGCCGACAGGGAACGCCCGGTGAAGATCAGATCCGCGGCTGCCTTGTGGCCGACATAACGGGGTAGATATTCGGCGACGATCAACGGGGCCAGTCCGTGGAGCACTTCATCGAAGGCGAAGGTGGCGCTCTCCTCCGCGAGGGTCAGATCGGATTGCACGGCCAGGCCCGCTCCGAAGCCGAAGGCCCGGCCCCGGACAGCACAGATGCTGATCCCGGGGAACCCACGTAACGTGTCGTTGGCGGTGAGGATCATCCTGAGCGATTCGTCACGGCCCACACCCTCGACACGCTCATTCTGATCGCGGCCCATTGTGAAGTCGTGTCCGGCGGACCGGATGACCAGCAGGAGGGCGTTCTCGAGGGTCGCTGTCCGGAAAGCTTCGATGAGCAATCGCATCGCGCCCACGGTGATCAGGCCGGTCGGGCTGTCGATGACCACGTCCATGACTCCGCCGCGCAGTTCGGATCGGATCGGCCTGTGACGGTCCGGCATGATCACGCTTCCTTCGGTGGAGGGGGCGTACGCAGTCCACGACGTTCGAGGATCGGCACGACTTCGGCGACGAAGAATTCGAGTTCGGGCGAGTAGTCGTAGAACCCGATCTGTACACCGTGGACCCCGGCGCGATGCAGGCCCTCGAGCTGGTCGGCGACCTCCACGGGGTTTCCGACGATCTGGATATGCCCGCCGACCACGCGATCCGCCGGGACATGTTCGGGCCAGCCCTGGGCATCGCCTGCGCGGTGCCGGGCGTCGTAGTTGACGATCGACCCGGTATCGGGTGCCGCCGCGATCGCCTCGTACGCCGCGATCGCTTCGTCGTGAGTTTCCCGGCAGACGATCATCGGGAAGACGATCGTACGGTGGTGTCGGCCGGTTTTCTCGTACGCGTCGTCGATCTCGGTGGTGATGGCGGGTATCGACTGCATTGCTTTCTCGTACGGAGCGCCCGACTTGCTGGAGGTGAAGATGATGTCGGAATGTTTCGCCGCGTACTCGAAACCGGCGGCCGAGGCGCTGGCCGACACCATGATCGGGCGTCCGAAGGCCGGCCGGGGCGACACATAGGCATCTTGCAGGTCGTACCACTTGCCGTCGAAGGTCAGATTGTCCGCGCCGAGCCAGAGATCTTCCATCACCGAGGAGAATTCGTCGGCCCGCCGATAGCGCTCGTCGTGTTCGATTCGTTTCATGCCGAACATCAATGGCTCGCGGGCGTCGTATCCCGTGACGATGTTGAGCCCGAAACGGCCACCGGCGATATGGTCCGCTGTCGCCGCGAATCGGGCGAGCATCAGTGGATGCCAGGATCCGTAGAGGACATGCACGGTGGAAATGGTGATGATTCGCGAGGTGACCGGAGCGAGCGCGACCGTGGAAATGAATGGGTCGAGGAAGTTTTCGCGGTAGTTGGATTCACCACCGAAACCACCCTTGCCGACCCATTGCTGAAGCCCGAAGACGAAATCGAAGCCGGCTTCCTCGGCTCGGGTGGTCAACTGCCGATTGAAGTCGAAATCCCATCGCGTTCCGCGGGGCAGCAGCGATTGGGAGAAGCCGCCGGTCTGGGTCGGGAGGAAGAGTCCGAGCATCAGTGGCTGACGCGCCGCCTCGGAGAGCGGACTGTGCGGGTCCTCCAGCGGAGACGGTGCACGATTGAGCGGGCGGGTCATGTGAAACGTTCTTTCTTCTTCAGGGGTTCGACCGGCGCATCGCCGGATCACGCAGCGTCGGGCAGCGGTCTGCCTTTTGTTTCCGGCCCGATGACCGGGGTTACCAGAGCGCCGATGCCGTAGGCAGCACAACCGATAACGATGGCTGCCGCCGCGATGGATCCGAACGCCGTGATCAAGGCGGGTGTCACCAAGGCCCCGATCGCGGCAGGGAAACGCGCGAGATTGAACACCACCGACATCGCGGTGGCTCGAATATTGGTGGGGAACAGTTCGCTCGGATACAGCGCGAGCCAGGTCATCTGACCGAGGGTGAAGAAACCGTTGGCGAAGGCCAGGACGATCAATTGTGTTCTGTTGTCGGGTACGAGGAAGAACACGGGCGTCATGATCACCGAGCCGGCGAAGAAGGCACACAGCACCGGCTTGCGGCCGAGCACATCGGTGAGCCACCCCATAGCCAGATAGCCCAGAACCCCCGCGGCGTTGTAACTCACGACGACCAGCGTCATGGAGGTGGCGAGATCGTCCACCTGTCCGTCCATCACCGAGCGGGCGAACTCCGGCACCCAGGTCGATACCGCCCACCAGCCGAGCATGGAAGCCAGAGCGGCGACCAGGAGTCGCCACACCTGCCTGCGCCGTGCCTGGTCGGAGAACAACTGGACCAGGTGTGCCCTCGCCAGGATCCGGGTCTCCGGTGCTATATCCGCCCCGGAGTCCACCAGATCCGCGACCCGTCGTCGTTCACGATCCGCCCGTTTCCACAGTGCGGAGTCCTCGACATTGCGCCGGACGAAAAGGACCAGTAGCGCCGGAAGGACTCCGATCGCGTACATCCAGCGCCAATCGCCGGAATTGCCATTGTTCACCAGCTGCCACAGCCCGGTCGCGAGCAGGAACCCGACTCCGAACCCGCTCTGCAGGAACGCGATACGACGCCCGCGCGTCTGCGGGGACGCGGTCTCGGATACGAGGGAACTGCCACCGCCCCACTCGGCGCCCATACCGAGCCCGGTGCAGAACCGCAACACCAGCAGCACCGCGTAATTCGGCGAGAGCGCCGTCAGACCGGCACAGACGGCGTACCACAGAATCGAGAACATCATGACCCGGCGCCTGCCGAACCTGTCGGCGAGTGTGCCGGACACCAGGCCGCCGATGGCCCACGAAACGAGAGTGACCGCGAGGATGCCACCCACGTAGAGCGGCGCCGTCCGGGAGGTTCCGGGTCCGACCAGGTCGTTGACCACCAGGGCGGCGACGAGCACCGTCGCGAACGTCTCGTATCCGTCGAACATCCAGCCGAGGTACGCGCCGACGAACGCATTCCGGCGCTGGGTTCCGGTATCGGTAACCGTGTCGGCGGCCGGAGGCGATTTCGTCGTCACAACGGGCTCTCGGTGGTCAGAGTGGGGAACCGCGCCGACAGGAAATCGACTGCGGCGACGGCGACATCGTGATCCTGTGCCGAGTTTCCACCACTGATGCCGATACCACCCACCACGACTCCACCGTCCTCCACGATGTGGACGCCGCCGCCGATCGCGGTGAAATGACCGCCGTTGGTTCCGTCGATACCCCAGGCCGGCGCCCCGGGCTGGGAGACCTGCGCGTAGAACGTCGTGTGATTCCGTGCCCCGGCGGCGGTGAACGCCTTGTCGATCGCGATCGAGATGCTGGTGGGCTTCGCGCCGTCTTCGCGTACGAAGGCCGCCAGGTTGCCGCTTTCGTCGGCCACCGCGATGCACATCGCGACACCGATCTCGCCGGCTCGGCGCCGCGCCCCTTCCACGAGAATCTCCGCTTCTTCCAGGCCCAATCTCCGAATGGTCTGCATCAGTTCGTCACTCCGGAATTCGTTTCGACGGCCGGTAGGTCCGGCCATGTCTGGGTTATCTCGGCTATGGCATCCAGGACCGCGGCGGGTGGCGCGTCGAACGGGGCGGCCGGTGCGCCCAGCGGCCTGCCGATGGCCCGCATCGCGGCTTTCGCGAGCGGAAGCAGACCGTGACCCGCCCACGCGGCCGGCAGGCGGGCGATCATCGACTGGGCCCGGCCGGCCCGGGCGAGATCGCCCGCGGCGACGGCATCGCGGATCTCCGCGCCGACGAGCGTGAAGGGCGGCGGCATCATCGCGCCCGCGCCGCCGCTGAGGAGGATGGCCAGCATCGGTTGTACGGTCCCGAGATACTGCGCATGACCCGCGTCCTGAATTTCGGCGACCGCGCGCAGGTTGCGCGATATATCGCGTGAGCTGTCCTTCAGCGCCACGACACCGTCGACGGCACAGGCTTCGACGATGAGATCGAAGGCAGGGTCGGCGCCGAGTCCCGGCTGGTGGTACAGCACGAGGGGCAGCGGGCTGCGCTGCGCGACCTGCTGAACATAGGACAGCAATTCGTGCCGCCCGGGAGTCCCGCCCCAGGTCCGCTGTGGCAGCAGGAGCTGGCCGAACTCGGCACCTGCCGCCGCGGCGATCTCGGCCAGCTCGACGGCCTCCGCCACCGTGGGGGCGCTGATGCCGGCGAGGACCCGGGTCCGGTCCCGGAGAGCGTGAACGGCTTCCACGAGAAGTTCGCGACGCTGAGAGCTGGTGAGAGCCCGATATTCCGATACTTCGGCCCCCAGCACGCTGACCGCGTCGCAATGTCCGCTCAGGAAGTCGTATTCGTCTTCCAGTAGATCGTGGTCGGGGTTGCCGTCTTCGGCGAACGGGGTCAGCAATGCGCCGACGACCCCTGCCAGCGGATTCATATTCACTCCTCGATGTAGGTCGGTACCGCGGCGGATGACGTCGACGTCAGCCGGAACGCGGGCTGCCCAGTGCGGTGATCGCATCACGCGCCGCGCGCAGGGCCACTAGTGCGGAATCCCGGTCGACCCGATGGTGGGGACCCACCAGGGTGAGTGCTGTGGTGCGCAGACCGAACTGGTCGTACAGCGGAATGGATACTGCCGATGCGTGGTCGACGAACGCGTCGACCGTATGAGCGAAACCGGCCGAATGTACTGCTGTGATCTGCTCTTCGGGAGCCACCGCGGCGCCGGCGGCCCGAAGAGATTCTCGCTGTTCGGCCGTGGTCGCGAATGCCAACAGGACAAGATTCGAGGCGCCGTCACGCAACGGCAGCCGACTGCCGACGCGAATATCGGCGCTGACCACCCGGTCGCTCTCTGCCCGCTGCACGATCAGCCCGGCGTCGTTGTCGAGTGCGGCGATCGTGGCGCATTCGCCGGTGGAAGCGGCCACCCGTTCGAGAACCCGCTGGACTTTCTCGCCCAGCCCGGATTGCCGGAGGGCGGCCTGTCCGATACGTACGGGCAGCAGGCCCAGGTGATAGCGGCCGAGGGCGTCCTGTTCGACCCATCCGGAGGCCACCAGGGTCGAGAGCTGTTTGTGTACCGTGCCGCGCGACGATCCGAGCAGCTGCGCCAGCTCCGAAACTCCCACCGGTGCCCCGCACTGCGCCATGACCTCCAGCACCCGCAGCGTCTTGAGACTGGAACTCAGAACGTGCGGTCCGGACTCGGCCGCTGACGTATTCGATACGGATACGCTGTCATCAAACACGATACGAAGGTTGGTGGTTCGGCGGTATCCCAGCAACGGTTGGGGGTCACCTGATCCGTACTCTTGACGGCAAGGCGTTTCCGGTGTTAAAGGCTGCCGAACTCATCGCCTTCTGTCGTTCGGAACCGGTCGGCCGCAAAATGCCCGCGTTCGATCGATGTCATCGCGGCACCACCGCGTGATCCGGGCGGCATGCTCTACCGACGGAAGTTGCGGCAGGGAGGACCGGGAGAAGCTCATCCGCTGAGGGAATTCGGCGGATCGGATACGGTGTCCGTCGGTGCTCGCCGGGCGAGGCGGAGTGCCTGCGCGCTCTTCTATGCTGGGGCGGTGAGCCGTGGTGAGCAGGCAAGAGCGGAGATTCTGGATGCCGCGGAGCGTTTGATCGCGGAGCGGGGCGCGCAGGTCCCGCTCCGCGAAATCGCTGTCGCCGCGGGCCATCGCAACAATTCCGCGGTGAATTACCATTTCCGGAACCGGCAGGAACTCATCCACGCGGTGGTCGAGCGGCGACTGGAGCCGATGGAGCGCGACCGCGCGGTCATGCTGAAAGCGCTCGGCGATGACGGGCGCGGTGATGTCGAGGCACTGCTGCGGATTCTCGTCGTTCCGCTGATGTCGGTCCGGAGTCGGTATTACGCGCGGTTTCTCCAGGCGGCGGCACTGTATCTGCCCACCGATCTGGACGGGACCCAGGGTTCGGTGTGGCCCGAGGTCCTGTACGAGCTCGCCCGGGCGATCCCGACGGCGGATCCGGCGGCGAAGCGGCGCCGGATCGACGGGGTCGGGACGGCCATGTTCGCGCTACTGGCCGAATGGGAACGTAGGGCGGCCGCCGCGCCACCGCCGCCGACCGCGGCGGCGGAGGTCGTCGTCCTGCTCGCCGCGATGCTGTCGGCGCCGGTTCCGTAGGTTTCGGCCGGCCCGAGCGGCGCGGAGTGTCGTCGCGGTGGAATCGCTGGGCCGCTGTGGTCAGCCCGCGGTTTTGCCGTTGTCGACGAGGTGGACCGCACCGTGGACGGCGGCGGCGTCGTCGCTCGCCAGGAAGGCGATCACCTTCGCGACATCGGCGGGATCGCTCATCCCGCGTGGTGCGGCAGCACGCATCACCAGGCCGAGGTCGGCATCCTCGGGCAGCGTGAATCCGGTGACCTGCGGTGTCGGCATACCACCGGGGCATACCGCGTTGACGCGTAGCCGGTCGGCGCTGAACTCCACCGCCAGCGCCCGCGTCAGCCCGATGAGGCCGTGCTTGGCCGCGCAGTATCCCGCCGAATAGGCCTGCCCTTCGACCCCGGCGATGGATGCCACATTGACGATGTTGCCGCCGGCGTCCAGTAGATGAGTGAGGGCGGCGCGGCACAGGTGGAACGGGCCGTCGAGATTGACCGCGAGGTCGTGGCGCCACTGTTCATCGGTGACCTCGGTGGTGTGGCGCATGCGGTGGAAGCCCGCGACGTTGATCAGCGCGTCGAGACGCCCGAAGTGTTCGACGCATTGCTCCACCACCGAACGGCAGGCCTGCGGGGTCGATATATCCGCCACCGTGAACCGCCCGCCGGCCGCGGCGGCGAAGGTGTCCGACAATCGCTGCTCGTCGCGCGCGACCCCGAATACCGACGCGCCCCGGCTCGCCAGCAGTTGCGCTACCGCCGCTCCGAGACCGGACGACGCTCCGGTCACCAGCACCACTTTGTCCGACATATCGCTCAATTTCCGCTCCTGTTCAGCTGTGCTCACCGGGCGCCGTTTCGTATACGGCACTCGTATCGCTTCGGTTCGCGCCGGTGCGCGGCCTCGCCGGATGCCGGTGCGTTCCAGAACTCTGGACAATTTAAGCAGAAATGCTTAATCTCTGGGCGAGCGGTCGGGAGTTGCCGAAACTCGGTGACCGGGCGTCCGGTGTGTGGTCGCGCGAGCGTCCACACCGCCGGCGCCGACCGGGCGCGACCATCGGTAACCGGGTGGAACAGGAACGATCATGACCACTGATGCGGACGTCCGTTCGATCGATATCGGAGCGCGCCGGACGCGGTACGCCCGGGGCTGGCACTGCCTCGGCCCGGCCGCCGGCTTCCGCGACGGCAGACCCCACTCCGTACAGGCTTTCGGTACGAAACTGGTGATCTGGGAGGACAGCACCGGCGCACTGCGGGTGCTCGACGCCTACTGCCGGCATATGGGCGCGGACCTGTCCCGGGGGACGATCAAGGACAACTCCCTCGCCTGCCCGTTCCACGACTGGCGGTGGGGTGCCGACGGGCGTTGCACAATGGTGCCCTACGCGAAGCGGATCCCGAAGCTAGCGCGCACCCGCACCTGGATCACCGCCGAACAGAATCTTCAGCTGTTCGTGTGGAACGATCCGGAAGGCAACCCGCCGTCGGCGGAAGCGGTCATCCCGGCCATCGACGGGATCGGTACCGACCGGTGGAGTCCGTGGACCTGGGACTCCGTCCTCATCGAAGGCTCCAACTGCCGCGAGATCATCGACAACAACGTCGATATGGCCCATTTCTTCTATATCCACGGCGCCTACCCCGTCTATTTCAAGAACGTGTTCGACGGCCATGTGGCCACCCAGCTCATGCATTCCCGGCCGCGCCCCGATATCCAGAAGGTCGAGGACGCGCTCCTGCGTTCCGAAGCCTCGTATTACGGGCCCGCCTACATGATCAACTACCTGCACAACGATTTCGGTGGCAACACCGTCGAAGTCGTCCTGACCAACAGTCACTACCCGGTGACCCAGGACTCGTTCGTCCTGCAATGGTCGGTCAGTGTCCAGCGGATCCCGGGTATGTCCGCGGACGCGGCCGGTAAGCTCGCCGCCGCGTTCTCCGGCGTCTTCTCCACCGGCTTCCTCGAGGACGTCGAGATCTGGCGCAACAAGACCCGGATCGACAACCCGCTGCTCACCGCCGAAGACGGCCCGGTGTATCAGCAACGCCGCTGGTACGAACAGTTCTATGTGGACGTCGCCGATATCACCCCGGATATGACCGCCCGATTCGAATGTGAAGTCGATACCCGCCACGCGCACGAGGAATGGAAGAAGGAGGTCGCCGCCGGTCTCCGCCGAGCGGAAGCCCGTACCGGCCGCTGACCTCGCTGCCGGAGGAAGATGCCGGCACGGACAACCGCACCGCGGGCGAATCGCGGTGATCAGACCAGGCATTCACCGTTGCGCGCCACGACCCGGCCGCGCTTGAGCACGAGACGGTCCACCGGCCGCTCGATGATGGTCTGGACATGCGTTTCGCCGGGTAGCAGCACGAGGTCGGCGTAGCAGCCGACTGCGAGGCCGTACGATTCGGCGCGCATCACCCCGGCTCCGCCGTAGGTGGCCAGGTCGAGCGCGATCTCGAGTTCGTCGTCGCCACTGAGACGGCTCCGGAACGCCACGAGATACGCGCGGTTCAGCACGTCGGGACGGTTGAAGGGATTCCAGGTGTCGCCGATGCCGTCGTTGCCCATACCGCAGGTGACGCCGGCTTGATGCAGGCGCTTCACGGGCGGGTTGGGATGCGCGCCACCCGGGCCGTTGCTGGTGATCGAGATGCGGTTCTCGGCGAGCTCTTCGATCAGCCGGTCCGCGTACGCGGCCTCGATATCACCGAGGAAGTTCGGATGGCTGATCACCGTGCGATCGTGCCAGCCCAGTGCCTTGACGCGCTCGATGATCAGCTCGCACGTGAACGCGCCGAGTGTGCCGACCTCGTGGAAGTGGATATCGACGTCCTTGTCGTACTTCTCCGCGAGACCGAAGATGACATCGAGGTGCTTGACCGGGTCGCGATCGTAGTAGGCCGGGTCCATTCCGCCGACCGAATCCGCTCCGTTGCGCAGCGCTTCCTCGAGCAGTTTCTCGACGCCCGGGGTGACGAGCAGGCCGCTCTGCGCGAACGCGACGATATTGATCGTGAGCGCGCCGTCGAGTTCCGCCCGGGTCTCGAGGACACCGTCGAGGCCCTTCAACTGCGCACTCGGGTCGATATCGACGAAGGTGCGTAGGTGGGTGGTCCCGGCCGCGATCGACGCGCGCGCCTGCCGGGCGGACTGCACATGATGGTCGAAGTCCGGCCGCTCGCGGTAGTCCTGGCCGTCCTGGATCATCTCGGCCCACGATCGTCCCGATCGCCGGCTGTACCAACCCATTCCGAGGGTGCATTTGTCGATATGGGTGTGCGCGTCGGCCAGTCCGGGCAGGACCAGGAGCCCGTTTCCGTCGATCACCTCGGCGTCCGGAGTTTTCGCTGCCAAGGCCGTACCGATCGCGGCGATCCGTTCGTCCTGGACGAGGATGTCGACGGGTTCGCTGGCGAGTGGACGGACGTTCTGGATCAAGATTTCCTGCACGGGTCTTCCCTCCGATAGGGGATGGATATTCGCGCCGGCCGGGCGCAGAGGCAGTCTATGGACTAACCAGTCCATACATTAACTCGCCCGTTACTCGCATGCAAGAGTGCCCACGCGCCCGTTACGGAGGCGTGAATGTCGCGGGGGGACGGAACGACAGAGGCGGTCCGGCACCGCTGGTGCCGGACCGCCTCTGTCGGCCTGCGGGCTTGTGGCCCGGCCGGTATTCACTCCTGGCGGGGCTGCCGCGGGTCGGTCGTGAGATAGCTGACGACGAGATCGCCGATCATGGCGCGGTAATGATTCCGGTAGTCGGGATCGCGCAGGTCGCGCCCGAACAGGGTCCGGAAGGTGTACCGGTTCGCCACATGGAACACGCAATAAGCGCTGATCATCATGTGGACGTCCAGGGGGTCGGCCCGGCGGACGAAAACGCCCTGTGCCCGGCCCCGTTCCAGGACTCCTTCGATCACCCCGAGCGCCGGCGTGCGCAGGTTGCCCAGCATCTCCGACTTCTCCAGATGCTGGGCTTGATGGACGTTTTCGATCCCCACCAGCTTGAGGAGGTTCGGGTTGGCGTCGTGGTGGTCGTAGAGCAACGCGGTGATACTGCGGATGGCCGTCACGGGGTCGAGCCGGTCGACATCGAGCCCGTCCTCGGCCGCCTGAAGGGCGAGGTAGGCACGTTCCAGGACGGCGATGAACAGCTGTTCCTTGCCGCCGAAATAGTAGTAGACCATGCGTTTCGCGGTGCCGACCTGGTCGGCGATCCGGTCGAGGGTGGCGCCGGTGTAACCCATCTGCGCGAATACCTCGGTTGCCGCGTCCAAGATCTCTTCGCGCGTTCTTTCCTTGTCACGCTTGCGCGTCACCCCTGATGACACCACATCTCCTTCTCGACGTATCCGGGCAATGGTAGGTGCTGCGGGCGGGGGTCCGGTGAGTGGCGGCAGGGCCGGCTTCGCGGCCGTCGTGCGGCCGGGTGGCCTTCGCTCGCCCTCGTGCCCGGCGCCTCCTTCGCCGGCGGGGTCGCCGATCCGCCCGCCGGAAAAAACTTCCGGAAAGGGACTAGCGGTAGGTGACGGAGGACCCCATAATGGACTAACTGATCCATACATAACCGATCAGTTGTCACTCTACTCTTCGCGCGCCAACGATCTGGGACAACGTCGCCCAGCCGCCGGGCGCTTCAGCATCGAACGCACAAGGCTCATCGCATATGAACGATAATCCCGCGTCGACACAGTCGGCCAGCGCGCTCACACCCCCCTCGCTCCAATCGGAGAAGGAACGTCGGAGAGATATCCGGCGAGTCCTCATCGGAGCTCCGATGGGAACCATGCTCGAATGGTTCGACTTCGGGCTCTACGGGGCAGTGTCTGCCATCGTCCTGCCGCAGGTGTTCTTCCCTGGGCTCGACCCCGTGGCCGGCACTCTCGCATCGCTGGCCTCCTTCGGTGTCGGATTGGCAGCCCGGCCGCTCGGCGCCGTGGTGTTCAGCCATATCGGCGACCGCGCCGGCCGGAAACAGGCCATGGTTATCGCGATCATCCTGATGGCCACTGCCTCTCTGGGTATGGCTGTTCTACCCGGCTACGACTCCTGGGGGCTCTGGGCGCCGCTGGTGCTCGTCGTCCTGCGATGTCTGCAGGGCCTCAGCCTGGGCGGGGAATCCACCGCCGCCCAACTGATGGCCATGGAATACGCCCCACCGGGGCGCCGGGCCTTCTACGGCTCGCTGGTCAATGTCGGCGCTCCGCTCGGCCTCGGCCTCGTCTCGCTGACCCTGGTCGCCATCCGCGGCGCGGTCGGTGAGGAAGCGTTCATCGACTGGGCGTGGCGCATCCCGTTCCTCATCGGTTTCGTCATGGCGATCACCGGCTTCGTCATCCGCCGCTATGTCAACGAGACGCCGGTGTTCGAGGAGTCCAGGAAGAAGCAGGCGCCCATGCGCCGGCCGATCATCACGATGTTCACGAGCTACCCCCGGACCGTCACCCGGCTGACCCTGCTGTGGGCCGCCAATGTGGCGACCGCCTATATCGTCAACACCTATTCGGCCGCCTACATCACCAAGAACCTGGGGATGTCGTCCCAGACCGTGTTCACCCTCGTCCTGACGGCGACACTGCTCGGCGCGATCGCGACGCCCACCGGTGGATACCTCGCCGATCGGTTCGGCCGGAAGAAGGTCCTCTACGCCGGTACGATCATCAGCCTCATCGGTGTCGTCGCCTACTTCCCGTTGCTCGATACCGAGGTCTGGCTGCTGATGGAGCTCGGCATGATTCTCGCGCTGAACGGGCAGGGATTGGCATTCGGTGCCCTGGGCGCGGTACTCGCGGAACATTTCCCCACTCCCGTCCGGTACTCGGGACACGCCGCCACGTACACCCTCACCAACCTGGTCGGCGGTGCGGCGACACCGTTCATCGCGGCCTGGCTGATCGATGTATCCGGTACGACATGGAGCATCGTGTCCATCTTGATCGTCGGCTACACCGTGAGCCTGACCATGATCTTCCGGACTCCCGAGACCCGGGATGTCGATTTCTACGCGGACGAGATGAACATCGTCGCCGCGAAATAGGGCACGGGCGGGCTGCCGGTGATGCGATACCGCGAGCCGGCCCCGCCATCCCTCGATCGATTCCACCAGACCCGTACGAGATGGCCGAGGTTGTCGCCGTGTACAGAGAAGACCGCATGCGGGAAGTCGTCGACCTGTCGGCGAACGCGATCGGCCGGCCGGGCCGCGCTCCGTTCGCCGCGATGGTCACCCTCGGCGGGTCCCCCGTCGGGATTGGATACAACGACGTCGGAGAATCGGCCGATCCCACAGCACACGGCGAGATCTCGGCGATCAGAGCGGCCTGTCGCACACTCCGGCGTACCGAACTGGTGGGCTGCGAACTCTACACCTCGTGCGAACCGTGTCCGCTCTGTACCGCGGCGATCTCGATGACAGGCATTTCTCATGTGTACTACGCCGTCGGCCGGACCGGGGCACGGGCCCTGATCGGATCACCCCGTTCGGGCCGCCCGCCCTTGATGCGGATCGACCGGGTTCTGGCCGATATCGCGTCACCGATTTCCGCGCGCAGCGCATCGGCGTCCCAGCACCTGGAAGCGGAAGCCTCGACGGTACTCAGGTCGTGGGCGGAGACGCGCTGAGACCCGCGCACCGATGCGGCCGATATCGAGCGCGCCGGGCACGCCCGCGTACCTCCGGAAACCACTGTGCGGAAACACCTGTCGATATCCACGAACAAACGGAAAGGAAGGTGAGTGCCATGCCCTCGGTTCTCGTTCTCAACGGTCCCAATCTCGATCTCCTCGGTAGCCGCGAGCCGGGTCACTACGGCTCACAGACACTTCAGGACGTCGAACGACTGTGTCGCGGCGCCGGGGCGGATCTGCAGGTCGACGTCGACTGCCGGCAGTCGAATCACGAGGGCGAGCTGATCGACTGGGTACACGAGACGGCCGAGGGGCTGCGTGCCGGTACGACCCTCGGCGCTGTGGTCAATCCGGGTGCCCTCGCCCATACTTCCATCGCGCTTCGCGACGCGATCGTGGGCGTACAGCTGCCGGTGATCGAGCTGCACATCTCGAATGTGTATGCCCGGGAAACCTTCCGGCACCGATCGTTCATCGCACCGGTAGCGGCCGGTATCGTCGCCGGCCTGGGCATCGATGGCTACGAATGGGCGCTGCGCGCGCTCGTACGCGCAACGGCGCGCCTCGGATGAGCGCCTCGACCGCCCCGCGAGCAAAGGCGATCGCGACGGTATGCCTCTCGGGCACACTCGAGGACAAGCTCGTCGCGGCAGCGCATGCCGGTTTCGACGGAATCGAACTGTTCGAGCCGGATCTGCTCGGATCGGAGCTCGCACCCGCACAGATCCGGGCGAGATGCGCGGAGCTCGGGCTCGATATCGTCCTCTATCAGCCCTTCCGGGACCTGGACAGCACCGATCCCGATCGCTTCGCGGCCAACCTCCGCCGATTCGAACACAAACTCGAGATCATGGCGACGCTGGGGACGGACACCGTTCTCGTCTGTTCCAGCGTCGGTGCAGATGCCGTGGCCGACCCCGGCGAGCTCGCTCGCCAGCTCGCCGCGGCGGGCGATATCGCCGGGCGGCGCGGTATCCGTATCGCCTACGAAGCACTGGCCTGGGGACGTGAAGTCAATACGTGGAGCCGGTCCTGGGACGTGGTCCGGCGCGCCGCGCATCCCGCGGTCGGCCTGTGTCTCGACAGTTTCCACATTCTGTCGCGGGAGCCCTCCATCGACGGTATCGCCGGCGTGCCCGGTGAGAAGATCTTCTTCCTGCAGCTCGCCGACGCCTCCGCGAAGGAGGGGGACGTCCTGCAGTGGAGCAGACACCACCGGCTCTTCCCC
The DNA here is from genome assembly GCF_053605105.1 of Nocardia sp. NPDC003963. Lineage (NCBI taxonomy): Bacteria > Bacillati > Actinomycetota > Actinomycetes > Mycobacteriales > Nocardiaceae > Nocardia > Nocardia sp. NPDC003963. The sequence goes on along the minus strand of NZ_JBSGIP010000001.1, from coordinate 1,832,333 downwards.
GGGGAAGGGTCGTTCGACCTACCCTCCTTCGTCCGTGCGGTCCTCGCGACCGGATACACCGGTCCGCTGTCGCTGGAGGTCTTCAACGACGTCTTCCGGCAGGCCGCCCCGGTGCGCACCGCCGTCGACGCGATGCGGTCCCTGCGCGTGCTCGATATGGCGGTGGCGGGCACAGATGCCGCGCCCGCGGCCGTGCGGGCGGCATTCGTCGAGGTTTCCGTCACCCCGGACGTTGCCGGGCCGGTCCGGAACGCGCTGTCGGGATTGGGATTCGCCCGAGCTGCCACGCACCGGTCCAAGGACGTCACTGCGTGGACCCAAGCCGATGCGGCGGTCCTGCTGACCGTTTCCGCCGATTCGAGTTCCGACAGCACGGCATCGCTGGCGGCGATCGCCTTCGAGATCGAGGCGCCCGGGGAAGCTGCCGCGCACGCGCGGGCCGTACTCGCCGACCCGCTCCCTCGTGTCGTCGGTCCCGGGGAATCGCCCCTGCCCGCCGTTTCGGCACCGGACGGCACCGCCGTGTTCTACGTCTCCGGCGCGGGGGGCGAATTCGACTGGCGCCGGGATTTCGTCGCGACCGGCGTGACCGGGGGCAGTCGCGGTATCACCGGAATCGATCACATCTCGACCACCCCGCCGTTCGACAGGTACGCCGAATCGCTGCTGTTCTACCGCTCCGTCGCCGCGTTGACCACGGCGGACGTCTCCGAGTACCCGGGTCCGTACGGTCTGGTGCGCAGTACGCTGCTCCGCGGTGCCGCGGGAACCGGGCCGGGCGTCGCGCTCGACGGACCGCTGCTGCGGCGGGGAAAGTGGAGTCCCGGAGTGCGGACGCCACAGCACATCGCGTTCACCACGACCGATATCTTCGCCACCTTGTCCGCGCTCGGGGACGAGGCGCCGATGCTGCCGATTCCCGACAACTACTACGCGGATCTCGCCGCGCGCTTCCAGCTCGAGCCGCGGTTACTGCGGGAGCTGCGCCGGTACGGCATTCTCTACGACCGCACCGGTACCGGCGAATATCTGCACGCCTACACCACGGTGTTCGGCGGGCAGCTGTACTTCGAGCTGGTGGACAGACGTGGCAACTACCCGGGTCGCCCCGCGGCGAACGCGCCGATTCGGATGGCCGCACACGTGAACGCCCGCCGCGGCCGGCCGGCCGCGGCCCGGGAGACGGTCTGAACGTATCCCCCGATCCGCCGAAGCCTCGGCGGTACGCGGTGTCCGGCACAACGCCGGAGCCCGGTCACGCACGCTCGTCCGGTACCGGACGAGCAGCGGCCCCCTTGGACAGTAGATATCGCATCGCCCGGAAGTGAGCGCACCTTGGCCGTAACCGAAACTGCCCGTACCGATATCGATGCCCCGGCCCGTATCGAGGCGCCGTCCGCCCCGGCCTTCCTGTGCGGTCTCGTCGGATCGGGGATATCGCGATCGCTGACACCGACCCTGCACGAGGCAGAAGGGCGCGCGCACGGCGTCGGGTACGTGTACCGGCTGCTCGATATCCGGGAACTCGGCGGCATCGAAGCGCTTCCCGAGATAATCGGCGGCGCAGTCGGTTTCGGATTCGATGGGCTCAACGTCACGCATCCCTGCAAACAGGCGGTGGTACCGCTGGTCGATGATCTGACCCCGGACGCGCGTTTCCTCGGTGCCGTCAACACCATCAAGATCCAGGGTGGCCGACTGCTGGGGGCGAATACCGATTGGACGGGTTTCGGACGCAGTCTCGACGCGGGCCTCGGTGACACCCCGATCGGCCGAGTCGTCCAACTCGGGGCCGGTGGCGCGGGCGCCGCGGTCGCCTATGCGACTCTCGTGCGGGAGCCGGCGGTTTTCACGATCATCGATATCGATCGGGACAGATCGCGCGCACTCGCGGAGCTGCTGTCCGAACAGTTCCCGCAGCGTGTCATCGTCTCCGGTGGCGTGGCCGACCTGCCCGCGGCAGTGCGCGCGGCCGACGGGCTCGTCCACGCGACGCCGATCGGCATGGCCGCGCACCCCGGGACGGCCCTGGACGCCGCACTGCTGCGACCGGACCTCTGGGTCGCGGAGGTCGTCTACAGACCCACCGAGACCGAACTGCTCCGCCGGGCGCGGGCGGTCGGGGCACGCACGATCAGCGGGATCGGAATGGCTGTCGGCCAGGCGGTCGACTCGTTCCGGATCTTCACCGGTCTCGAACCCGATACGGCGCGGATGACCGAACATATGCGCCGAGTGCTGTCCGCTGAATAGGAGCGTGCGCGACCGCTGTTCCAGCTGCTCCGGGAGGGCGGATCCGGCGAGTTCGACAGCCGGTACCCCGCCTGCCGTTCGTCGTGAAAGTGGTTCCCGCCGTGGCGATCCGGCGATCTCCCGCACTACACCTGTGCCTCGGAAAGGATGTACTGCGGGGGTTTCGGTTCCGGTACCCGCGAACAGCGCAGTTCCTTGCGCACTTGTGTTCTGCCGCCGCAGTAGGCAGGCTGGCCGATCGTGCGGTGCGCCGGTTTTCCGATGGCCGGGCGAGCACGATCGGGTGGAGGGTATTGAGGTGTTGACGGCGAAGCTGCCGGATTCGATCGAGGTCTCGGAGGGGGTTCCGCAGCGTAGCGGCCGGTCGTGGCCGGCGCCGGTGGCAGCGGTGGTCGGCGGTGCGGTGTTGCTGGGGTGGCGCGCGACCGAATACGGCAACTGGATCGTCGACGACGCGGGTATCACCTTCGCGTACGCGCGCAGTGCCGCCGCGGGCCTGGGCCCGGTGCTGCAGCCCGGTGCGGCGCCGGTCGAAGGGTTCTCGAACCCGACCTGGCTGCTGGTGCTGATGGTGGGCAAATGGTTCGGTCTCTTCGATCGAGGTGCCGTTTTCGGTATTCCCGACTATGCCCTCTATCCGAAGGCGGTCGCGCTGATCTGCTGTGCGGTGATCCTCACCGCGTGCTACGCCGCCGCGCGACGGGTATCGCGGTGGCCCGCGCTGACGACGTTCGCGACGGGCGCGACCCTGGCAGCGATCCCCTCCTTCGTGATCTGGTGCTTCTCCGGCCTGGAGAACGCGTTGTTCGCCGCGGCGGTATGTGTGCTGGCCGTCCACTTGTTCCTGGCGGTGCTGGACGATCGGTTGTGGACGCCGGTGGTGGCGGTGATCGCCGGCGCGCTGGCGGCGTTCGCCGCGTTGACACGTCCCGACGGCCTGATCTACCTGGCCGCGTACCCCGTGGTCGCGGCGATTCTGATGCGGCGCACGACGCTACCCGTGGCGCTTCGATGCGGACTGTATTCGGGACTCGCGTTCGCGATTCCCTTCGGGACCTATCTGGTGTGGCGGATCATCGAGTTCGGCAGGGTCGTGCCGAATACCGCGGTCGCCAAACATCAGTCGCCGCCGTCCCCCTACGACCTCATCAGGGCCGGCGAACTGGTGCAGTACGCGGGGGTACTCGCGGTGGGCGCGGCCGCGGCGATGATCGCGTTCTCGCTGTGGCCGCCGAGCAGGTGGCGTGACGGTGCCGTCGCACTGCTGGTGCCACTGGCGTTGGCGGTGATCGCCTACTGTGTCCTGGAGCAGGACTGGATGGCGCAGTTCCGGTTCGCCACCCCGGCATGGACGCTGGGCGCGGTCGTTCTCGTGCTCTCCGCCGGGCAGGTGCTGTCGAGGCTGCGCAGCCAGGGCCGAGCGCTGGTCGTGCTGGTACTGATCGGTGCCCTGATCCCCTCCGGCTGTGCGTTCGCCGCGGCATCCGAGTCCTATAGTGCCGACGAGGATGTACCCGTGTGCTGGATCGCCCTTCGATTCGGGCGCCTGTTCAACGGTTACGCGGATATCCTCGGTATCCGGAACGGCACCCTGCTCACCCCCGATATGGGTGGAAGTTCGCTGACCTCGCGGCTGCAGGTGATCGATATGGCCGGGCTCACCCATACCCGGATGGCGGACATCATCTCCGGCGCGGATCGCACCACCTTCGGAGACTATGTGTTCGAGGAGCTCCGGCCCACCTTCGTGCATTCGCACGGGCCCTGGCTGGAGAACAACATCACCACCGACCCGCGCATCACCCGCGACTACTACGTCCTGCAACGATCCCAGGATCCCGCCGTGCCGGACGAGGACTGGGTCCGCAAAGACGTTGTGCGCGACGAAGGACAGCTCCGGCAACTCCGCGACTACGCGGGCGCGGCCATCCCGCCCCTCGTCGAGAGACAGATGACGGTCGGTTGCGGACCGACGCTGCGTCCGGGCCAGACCCTCCGGGACTGACCGGTTCCGCGGCGCGCGGGAGGAGTGCGGGAGTCGGTCGGTCCGGGGTCGCACTTCGCGCCGACCACGCCGCATCGTCACGGCTCGAGATACGCGGCGAGGTTCGTCAGCGACGACATGATCCCGGCCGCGTGGTCCCGGGCGCGAATCCCGTCCGGGACGTTGCGCGCCTCGATCTCGACCACGGTGCCTTCCTCGGCACCGTGGATCCGCCACTCCATCTGCATCGTCGCCTGCAATGCCGGATCGTCGGATTCGAAGTCGACCTCCTGCACGACGCGCTCGCCCGGAACGAGCTGCGCGATGCGGACTTCGGCGATATCCGAATCGGCCGATGTCTTGCCGGGGGAGAGGGAAGCGTCGTCGTAGGTCAACACGAGGCGGTACGAACCTCCGGGACGCATATCGAAACGTTCGAACCGGCCGTGCATCCCCTCGGGCGGTAGCCAGGTGAGCAGTGCGTCGGGGCTCACCAGGGCCTGGAATACCGCGGCCGGGCCGAGATGGATCAGGAGGCTCGCACGATCCGTTCTGCTCATCCCTCGACCCTAGGCGTTCCGCTCGTCGCCGGTGTCCCGGATCCGGCGCACGTTCGTCACGTGTTCCGCCACTCGGCCGGGCCGGAGCCGGTCTGTGCGCACGGTGGCCGCGAGGAGTGCGACCGCGCCCAGGGCGATCGTCGCGTACGGCCACCATCGGCGATCGGCCGTCGTGACAGTCGGTTCCGCCGCCGCGGTGGTTGTGCGGGGCAGCGCGTCGGTCGCCGATCGCACATTGTCGGTGATCCCCGCGACGACCCCGCCGACGGGCCCGACACCCTCGACGAGCTGTCCCGTACCGTCGGTCAACGCGCGCCCGCCGTCGTCGAGCAGCACGAGACCGTCGCGGAGCCGGCGGGATCCGTCGGCTGCCGCGGTCATACCTGCCACGAACTCGGCATCCGGGTCGGTGAGTTCGTAGGTGAGCCGGCGGGCGCCGTCGCGTAGCAGGGTGAGCTGTTCGAGAGTGTCCGGACCGAGCCCCTGGGTGTTCAGCGTGTCCACGAGAGTGCGCAGTTGTGCCGCGGTGCCGCGGGCCGCCGGGTCCGGTGATACCCCGAGCGTGTCGGCGACGGACGTGAGTTGCGCGATCACTCCATTCTGGATATCGCCGAATCCGAGGAGCCGGCCGACGACCTCGTCCACTCCGGCGCTGATCTGGGACGCGCCGTCGCCGAGCAGGTGTACACCACCGTTGAGCTGGTCGAGTCCGGTCGTGAGTTGTTCCCCGCCGTCCCGTGCTTGCCGGAGACCGTCGGCGAGCAGATGGGCACCGTCGTCGAGCTGGTGGCTGCCGTCGGTCAGTTGCCCGACGCCGCCGTCCAGCATTGCCAGCGGTAGTCCGGCCCGCTGCAGGTTGCTCCGGGCCGCGCCGAGGCCGTCGTCGGATCCGCCGGACTGCTCCGCGGGCCGGTCCACGGTCACGGTTGTTTCCGGGACGTCGAGGTAGGCGAATATCGAACCGGTCGCGAGGAAGGCGAGACCGGCTACCGCGACGGAGAGGGTGACAACACGTGAACGCACGATCGCCGACAGTAGTGTTCGTCATTGTGGATTCTCTGAGGCCCGATCCCGCGCCGGCGAGCAATGAGCGCACCGACCGCGCAGCTCCAGCGTGTGGCTGATCTCGGTGAAGCCGGTCGACCCACTCCTCGACGATTTCGATATCCAGGACCGTGCTCCTTCCCCATCTCCGGCAGATCGGATGATGCCGATGGTGCGGGCCGGCGCCGGAATGGTGGGCCGCTCGTGGGCCGGGTACCGGCTCGGCTCGGCCGGTGCTCAGCCGCGCGTACCGAGTGGGACCTTCGTGCCGAGCAGCTCGAGTGCGTTGTCGCGCATCACCTTCCGGGTGTCCTCGTAGGAGAACTTCGGGAACTGCGGGATATCCGCGGTGAAGGTGGTGGGATCGGCGAGCCCCTCGCCGTGGGGCCAGTCCGATCCGAACAGGATCTTGTCCACGCCGATGGTCTCGGCGAGCAGTTCCACATCGTCCTCGTAGTACGGCGCGATCCACACGTTGTTCCGCAGCTGCGCCACCGGATCCTCGGTGAAGTGGTAGGGCGCCGTATTCGCCGCCTTCTTCAGTCGTTTGATCAACCGGTGCACGAAGTACGAGCCGTTCTCGATGCTGACCACCTTCAGCGCCGGGTGGCGGGTGAACACCTGGTGCACGATCATCGAGGCCATCGTGTCGTGGATCGCGCGGTCGTCGAGCAGGATCTGATCGAGCGGGTCCTTCTTACCGAACCCCTCGAAGGTCGCCTTACCACCCCACAGCGCGGCGATGGCGAGGTAGCCGCTGTCGGACAGGTGGAATCCCACCGGCACACCGGCTTCGGCCAGGCGGGCCCACACCGGATCGTGCCGCGGATCGCCCAGGGAACGGGGGCCGGTCACTCCCGGCACGGGTGCGGGGCGCACCAGCACCAGTTTCGCGCCGCGCTCCAGGACGAAATCGACTTCGGCGACAGCGGCTTCCGGGTCGGCGAGGGAGATGATCGGTGCCGAGATGAACCGCCCGTCCGGTCGATCGAACCCCCAATCCTCGTCCAGCCACAGATTGAACGCGTGCAGTGACGCCATGGTGGCGGGGATATCGTGCTTGAGCGCCTCCTCGACGCCGCAGGCGAAGGTGGGCAGCATGAAGACCGTTTCCAGCTTCTGCCGGTCCAGGACCTGAACCCGCGCGTCGCGGTTCTGGTACTCCGGGTGGTCCGGTAGCCGGTCGAGTTTCATCAGCGATCCCGGATCCACCCCGTCGGGAATCTCACCGCGGAACAGCAGATCGAGGCAGCCCGGTTCGACGATCGGATCGAAGGTCGGATTGGGGACGAAATGGTTGACCTTCTCGCCCATCACCGCCAGCGTGCGCCTGCCGCTGGTGACCATCTGCACCCCGCGCGTCCGGAACTCCTTGGGCAGATGGCGGGTGAACGCGTCCAGCGGTTCGTAGTAGTGGTTGTCGACGTCTACGGCCAGATAGTCCAGTGTCGTCATATTCGTATCCTTTCGGTCCGGTCGGCCGAGTTCCCGATCGTCGGGGGACCGCTATTCGGCGGCGGTGTGTGCGGTGGCTGCCTCGATCTGGCTGCGGAAGGCCGCCAGTTTCTCTGTGGCACTGCTCTGGTGCCGGCTGCGCGCCCTGATGCTCACATCGTGATCCGCCGAGGCCGCGCGCAGCGCGCCGACGGTCGCCTTCTCTCGCGGTACGTGCGTGAAGGGGTCGAACGAGTACCACTTCATGGCATTGAGGTGGGTCATCTTCTGGATCTCGTCGTCGGTGACGTTCTCCGCGCCGAATACCGAGTTCAATTGCTCCGGTGCTCCCGGCCACATCGAATCGCTGTGGGGATAGTCCATTTCCCAGGCGATATTGTCGATGCCGATCTCCCGGCGCAGCCGGACGCCGATCGGGTCGCTGATGAAGCAGGTCAGGAAGTGCTCACGGAAGACCTCGCTGGGCAGTTTGCCGCCGAAGTCCTGCATCGTCCAGGTGGAGTGCATCTCGAAGGTCCGGTCGACGCGTTCCAGGAAATAGGGAATCCAGCCCGTGCCACCCTCGGACAGCCCGATCTTGAGATCGGAGTACTCCTTGACCGGGCGCGACCAGAGCAGGTCGGCGGCCGCGGAGACGATATTCATCGGCTGCAGCGTGATCATCACATCCGGTGGCGAATCCGTGGCGGGGATGGAGAGTTTGCCGGACGAGCCGATATGCACGTTGAGTACGGTGTCGGTGTCCACCAGGGCTTTCCACAGCGGGTTCCAGTAGCCGTCGTGGAAGCTCGGGTAGCCCAGCGCCGCCGGATTCTCGGTGAAGGTGAGCGAATGCACGCCCTTCTTCGACACGCGGCGGACTTCCTCGGCGCACAGTTCGGCGTCCCAGATCACGGGCAGCGCCATGGGAATGAAACGGCCGGGGTAGGCGCCGCACCATTCGTCGATATGCCAGTCGTTGTACGCCCGCACCAGGGCCAGCGAGAAATCCGAATCCTCGGTGGCGAACAGGCGGGCGGCGAAACCGGGGAAGGACGGGAAGTTCATCTGCGCCAGCACACCGCCGGCGTTCATATCCTGGACCCGTTCGTCGACGTTGTAGCAGCCGGGGCGGATCTCGTCGAGGCCCTCCGGTTCCAGGCCGTATTCCTCTTTCGGGCGGCCCGCGACGGCGTTGAGCGCCACGTTCGGGATCACCCGGTCCCGGAATTTCCACATATCCGCGCCGTTCTCCATCCGGACCAGGCGCGGTGCGTCGGCGGCGTACTTGGCGGGCAGGTGGCCGGTGAACATATCGGGTGGTTCGATGATGTGGTCGTCGACGCTGATGAGGATCATCTCGTTCTTGTCCACGGAGGTACTCCCTTCGAGCCCTTTACTGTAAGTAGAACTACGACGTGGCCGACGCCGCGGTGACCGGTGGGTCGGTGGCGGCCGGATCCGGATTCCGGATCGGCAGACCCATGAACCGGCGAGCGTTGTCGCCCAGGAAATCCCAGGTCCGCCGGTTGTCCATACCCTCGGCGTACCTCCAGTACGCGTTCGGCTCGGGCAGCCCCTCCGGATGCGGGTAATCCGAGCCGAACATCACCCGATCCCAGCCGACGGTGTCGACCACGTCGGCCACCGAACCCTCCCAGAACGGGCTGACCCAGATATTGCGGCGGAAAACGTCCAGGGGGTCTTCCGGGAAGTTCTGCGGCATCTTCTTGGTCAGATCGGCCAGATCGTGGAACAGCGGGTGGATCCACGAGCTGCCGTTCTCCACGCTGGCGATACGCAGTCGGGGGAACCGGGTCAGCGTGCCGTGGCAGATGAGGCTGCCGATCATGTCCGAGATCTCGCGGTGCCCGAGCGCCAGCCAGCGGAACGAACTCATCGCCATGAAGTTCTTCGTGGCGGGCGGTTCCCATTTGTTCACGTACTCGTCCAGTGGGGGCTGGCTGGCGTGCAGCACGATAGGCAGGCCCGCGTCCTCGACATCGCGCCAGAACGGATCGAACTCGGGTAGGGCGGGTGAGCGCCAGCCGTGCACGCCCTTCACCGGCGCCGGTTTGATCAGTGCCACCTTCGCGCCGTTGTCCAGGATGTACCGGAGCTCGCGCCGGGCGCCGTCGACCTCGGCGCAGTTGATGATCGGAGTGCTGAAGATCCGGTCCTCGTAGGCGTAGCTCCAGTGCTCCAGCATCCACCGGTTCAGCGCGTGGATGACGGCCATGGTCAGCTCGGGGTCGTCGGCCGCGGAGTGTTCGACCAGACTGGCCAGTGTGGGGTAGTTGAGTGTTTCGCGGACGCCCTGGTGATCGAGTTCGGCGATCCGGTCCGCCGGGTTCCGGGTGGCGGCCGGTGCCTCGATGGCATCGCCCTGCATCTCCCGAAGGGTGCGGCCCTCGGTGTTCTCGCCGGCGAAGAACTTCTCGTGGGCACCCGGTGCGGCGACCCGCTCGAAGGTCGGGTTCGGGATGAAATCGGTGATCCGGCCGTTGACGGCGAGCCGGGTATGCCGTCCGATCCGTACGTACTGCACCGCGTGCCGATATCTGTCGGGCAGGTACCTGGTCAGCGCGTCGGCCGTCTCGTACATATGCGAGTCGGCGTCGAAGAGCGGGATATCCGGTGCTCGGGTCATATCGATGTTCTCCTGAACGGCTATTTGGCGACGAACCTGGTCGCGTCGAGAATCAGGACCACTCGGTCGTCCACATCCGCGGGGGGCTCGCCACCGGCGCCCCCGTAGCGCTCGCCGAGTTCCGCGTAGAACTTTCCGTCCGCGTCGCCCTGGACGGTCACCAGCCAGCCGCGGGTCTCCAGGCAGCGCGACGGCGCGTCCGGATCGGTGAGGAGGAACGAGTAGTTCGGATTGGCCTGCAGGCTGGTGAACTTCCGCCGCGGGATCGTATGGCTCATGCGCAGGTGCGCGCCGTCCCAGGTGAAGCGCATGGGGGATTGATCCGGTGATCCGTCGGGGGTCACGGTCGCGAGGATGCCCACGAGGGGCCGGTGCAGTAGGTCCTCGAGGCCGCCGGGAATTTTCGAGCTCATGACTCCACCTCGCGACTAGCGGGTCGAAACAGTTACCGTTGATATTACCGTAAGCTACCATTCCATGGTCGGGTACGGCGCGCCGTCCGGACGCCCACCTATACTGTAAGGCTATCGGTAAAAGCGAGGGCAACGATGCAGCGAATGATCGCACCGGAAATATCGACCTGGCCGGATGGAGACTTCCGGCTCGTCGGTGGGGCCTGCGCCGAGTGCGGGGCGACGGTCTTCCCGGTGCAGGAACTGTGCCCGCGGTGCAGCCGCCCGTCGGTCGCGGCGGTGAACCTGCCCGGCGAGGGTGTGCTGGTGGCCTGGACGACCCAGGGATTTCTCCCCGGACCGCCCTACCTCGGCGACACGACCGCGCAGACGTTCGTCCCGTTCGGCGTCGGGCTGGTGCAACTCGGCGATGTCATCCGGGTGGAGGGCAGACTCACCGAGAACGACCCGGCGAAACTGGAATTCGGCATGCGGGTCGGCCTGACCACCGTTGCGCTCGGTACCGACACCGCCGGCGACGACGTACTCACCTTCGCCTTCCAGCCGCTGTAGACGACCAGGAGTTCCGGATGAGCAACGATATCGCGATCATCGGAGTCGGCCTGCATCCGTTCGGCCGCTTCGCGGGTAAGACGGCGATGCAGATGGGTGCGGACGCGATCCGGGCCGCACTGGGCGATGCCGGATTGGAGTGGAGGGATATCCAGTTCGCGGTGGGCGGCAGCTGGGAGGTGGCCAACCCGGACGCGATCGTGAGCCTGATGGGGCTCACCGGCCTGCCCTTCACCAATGTGTTCAACGCCTGCGCCACCTCCGCGAGCGCCACCGAAGCCTGCGCCGACGCGATCCGGCTCGGCAAATACGATATCGGGATCGCGATCGGGATGGACAAGCATCCGCGCGGCGCGTTCACCGTCGATCCGACCCTCGTCGGGATGCCGAAGTGGTACGGCGAGAACGGCCAGTACCTGACCACCCAGTTCTTCGGTATGAAGGCCAACCGTTACCTGCACGATCACGGTATCTCCCAGCGCACCCTGGCCAAGGTGGCGGCGAAGAACTACCGCAACGGCATGCTGAACCCGAATGCGTTCCGCCGCAAGCCGATCGCGGAGGACGATATCCTGGCGTCACCGATGCTGAACTACCCGCTGACGCACTACATGTTCTGCGCGCCGGACGAGGGCGCCGCCGCGGTGATCATGTGCCGGGCCGATCTGGCACACCGTTTCACCACCGTGCCGGTGTACGTGCGGGCGGTCGAGATCCGGACCCGCCGATACGGTGCCTACGAGGTGAACACGACCTACGCGCCGGTGCGCGAGGATGTCGCACCGTCGGTCTATGCCGCGCGGGCCGCGTTCGAGGCCGCGGGGATCGCACCGTCCGATATCGATATCGCTCAGTTGCAGGACACCGACGCCGGCGCCGAAGTGATCCATATGGCGGAGGCCGGGTTGTGCGCGCACGGTGATCAGGAGAAGCTGATCGCCGAGGGTGCCACCGAGATCTCCGGCTCGATGCCGGTGAACACCGACGGCGGGCTCATCGCCAACGGCGAACCGATCGGCGCCTCGGGGCTGCGCCAGCTGCACGAGCTGGTGCTGCAATTACGCGGCACCGCGGGCGAGCGGCAGGTGCCGAACGAGCCGAAGGCGGGCTTCGCGCTGCTCTACGGTGCCCCCGGTACCGCCGGGGCGACGATCGTCACGACCTGAGTGGTTCCCCTGGGCGCGTCCGCGAGCCGGTGGGCCGCGCGCTGATCTCTGGCATGCCGGGCCTGTCTCATCGCGGCCTACTGCCGGTGCGTGCGGTCCCGCTGTTCAGGTGAAATCCGAACCGCCGTCGACATTGATATCGGCACCGGTCATGTAGGAGTTGCGCCGCGAGGCGAGGAAGGCGACCACCGGTCCTATTTCCTCGGGGAGCCCGGCGCGCGGTAGCTGGGCGGGATGCCCGAAATGCTCGCCGATCGCCGCCATGAGCCGGTAGGGGTCGGCACTGTCGATACCGGTCGAACGGGCCCAGTTCTGTAGCGCCGGCGTCACGAAGGTGCCGGGCGAGACCACATTGACCAGGATTTCCTCGGGAGCGAGCAGCAGGGACAGATTCTTGGAAACGCTGGTGACCATCGCCTTGGCGGCGGTATAGGCCACCAGGCCGGTGCTCTGCCGCCGGGTGGACTGCGCGGAGAAGTTCACGATGCGGCCCCACTCGGCGCGGCGCAGCAGCGGCAGCGCGGCCCGGACGCAGTGCACCATCGTCATCGCCCCGTGGTCGATCGCCTCGCGCCATTGGCCGGGGGAAAGGGTGTCGAAGGTGCCTCGGACATCCGGACCGACCGCATTGATCAGTACATTCAGCCGGCCGTCCCAGCGGTCGCCGAGTTCGCCGAAAAGCGCGCTGACGGCGGTGGTATCGCGCACGTCCGCGGACAGGCCGACCGCGTCCGGGCTGCCCCGTCCGGTCAGCTCCCGGGCCGCGTTCGCGACACGGGTCGCCGAGCGCCCGACCACGGCGACGCGCGCTCCCTCCTCGGCGAGGCAACGCGCGGTGGCGAGTCCCATTCCGCTGCTGCCACCCACTACGACCGCGGTCGCGTCGGCGAATCCGAGATCCATTGTCGGTGGCTCCTGTCGGTTCAGCGGCGCGCGCCGATTCTCCGGCGTCTCGGGCCCGCGGGTCCCGGCCGTCCCGGTACGGTCGCGTCCCCGGCGCAGTCGGTCGAACGGTTCGTCCACGTGCCTCGGCGATGAGACGGTAACTACAACGGTATACATTACCGTATGGTGTCCGAGGGTGGCGGGATCTGCGGTGAACCGAATCGGCGACCGACAGTCACCGGAGGGCGGTGTGGTCGATGTGCGGATGCGCGCGAGATGCGACGCCGCGGGCCCGGCCCGGAAGGTCCGGTCGTTTCCGAGACCTTATGGAAGGGCAAACAGTATTCTTTACTATAAGTGTTCATCGGGCTGTGGCCGGCGTCCGCCCGCTCCGGTCCGGGCCACCTGCCGCAATGAGCCGACCACCGCGTCGAGAGGACGAGAATGACGAACGCGCGAGGCTGGAAGGAAACGCTCGAGGATCTCGACGGCCGCAGAGAGCGGTCGGCGGCCATGGGCGGACCGGAGCGGGTGGCCAAACATCGGGGGAAAGGCAAACTGACGGCGCGGGAACGGATCACGTTTCTGCTCGATCCCGGGACGTTCCAGGAATTCGGTGCCCTGGTCGGCGGTGAGGTCGCCGCCGACGCCGTCGTCACGGGCTCGGGACTGATCGACGGCGCGCCGGTCATGGTGGGCGCCGAGGATTTCACCACCATGGCGGGAACCATCGCACCGGGCAGCAATGCCAAACGTTATCGTCTGGCCGAACTCGCCGAACGCAACAAGATCCCGCTCGTGATGCTGCTGGAGGGTGCGGGCTTCCGGCCCACCGGGGCACACTACGGGCGGACCCCCACCGATCTGCTCGCCCAGGCGCGGTGTTCGGGCCGGGTACCGATGGTCACCGGAGTGCTGGGGGCCTCGGCCGGCCACGGCGCGCTCATCGCGCCGGTATCGGATTTCGCGATAATGAGCAGGCAGGGGGCCATTTTCACCGCGGGCCCGCCGGTGGTGCGCGAGTCGACGGGGGAGGACATCAGCAAGGAGGATCTCGGCGGCCCCGGCGTGGCGGTACCGAGCGGCCTGATCCACAATCTCGCCGACAACGACGAAGACGCCCTCGACGATATCCGGCGGTACCTGTCCTATTTCCCGTCCAGTGCGTGGTCGTATCCGCCCGCGCTGCTCTCCGACGATGCCACCGAGCCGCGGCCCACCCCGGAACTGCTCGACATCATCTCGCGGGACAACCGCAACACCTACGACATCCGGGCGGTCCTCGACGCCGTATTCGACACCCCCGACTGGTTCGAGGTCCAGCCCGGCTTCGGCACCGCGATCGTATGCGCCCTGGCGCGTCTCGGGGGACATCCGGTGGCGGTGGTCGCCAACCAGCCGCAGGTCCTGGCCGGGTCCATCGACACCGCGGCAGCCGACAAAGCCGCGCATTTCATCTCGGTGGCGGATTCCTTCCATCTGCCGCTGGTGTTCCTCGCCGACAATCCGGGGATGCTGCCCGGCAGCGAATCCGAACGCGAAGGCGTCCTGCGGGCGGGCGCCCGGATGTTCGTCGCCCAGACCACGGCGACCACGATCAAGCTGCATGTGACGCTGCGCAAGGCGTACGGTTTCGGTTCGATGGTCATGTCGCTCATCGGCTTCGACAACCAGACCGCGGCCTTCGCCTACCCCGGGGCGACCATGGGGGCGATGAGCGCGGCGGCCCTCGGGCTGGCCTCGGGCGCGGACGAGGATATCGCGGCGCAATTGCGGGAGATGGAACTCCTCGCCTCCTACCACTCCGCCGAACATATGGGTTTCGACGAGCTCATCCGGCCGGAGGAGACCCGCGACGCCCTGCTCACCGCCCTGCGGCGCGGGATCTTCGCACGCCAGGAGGCGCCACAGCCGGTGACGCGCTCCGCGATCGTCCCCTGATCCGGATGCTTCGGCCCGATATGCATCCTGTGGTAACGACTTCGATAGGAGACTTCCTACGACTTCCCTGTTCGCCGCTTCAGCGCCCCCACAATGAGTGCTCGGGCGGCGTCGTTGTACGCGGCCTGTTCGCCCAGCAGGGTGAAGGTCCTCTCGTGCAGTGTGATTTCGGACGGCCGGGTGATGTTCGGCTCGGCGCTGACGGTCTCGGTGACCACCCGGGTGCGGTCGTACACGACGAAGTTCGTCGCCGCGGCGCGGTACTCGGCGTCCAACGGGGGCACTCCGGGCCGAACGTCAGGGCGGTCCAGCCCGCCGCGGAGGTAATCGAGCTGCGTAGTCAAGACCGCGCCATCACCGACGGTCCGGTGTAGCGCCGCCTCGCCGACCAGGGTGTGGAAGCGTTGTCCGGTGATGGCGGCCTGGCGATTCTGCTCGGTTCGCTCATGGCGGTCGGCGTGCCGGTGGCGGTGCTGCTCTGGGCTGTGTGGTGTAGCCGTAGCGGTGACCGACCGGACCTGTCCTTCCGATTGCGCTGTGCGTCGTTCGTGCTGTGGTCAGCCGCGGGCCGGTACCCGATGGCCGATGGTTTTCGTCTCGAGGTACTGCTGGAAGCCCTCCAGGCCGCATTGCCGCCCGACACCGCTGTTCTTGTAGCCGCCGAACGGGGCGTCGGCGCCGTAGAACATGCCACCGTTCACCCCGATGGCTCCGGCCCGGATCCGTCGCGCGATTCCCATCCCGCGGTCGAACGAGGCGGACAGGACCGCGCCGGCGAGCCCGTAGGCACTGTCGTTGGCGAGGCGGACCGCCTCGTCGTCGTCGGCAAACGGGGTCATCACCAGAACAGGGCCGAAGATCTCGTCGCGGGCGATGGGCAGACTCGGGTCCTCGCAGACGAACACGGTCGGTTCGACGTAGTGGCCGCCGGCCAGATGCGGCGGCAGCCCTTTCGGCGCGCCGCCGCCGACGATCAGGCGGGCACCGTCGCGGACCGCCCGCTCGTAGGCGTCGAGCACCCTGGTGCGCTGGGCGGCGCTGATCAACGGCCCGACCAGGGTTTCCGGCAGAGCCGGGTCGCCCACCGGCACCGCGTGGAAAGCTGCCGCGACGCCGGTGACCATCTCGTCGAATATCGACCGGTGCACCAGCATGCGGCTGGTTGCGGCACAGGCCTGCCCAGCGTGGACGCAGACACCGGCCGCACTGCGCAGGGCGGCCCGGGGATCGGCGTCCGCGAGCACGATGAGCGCGGATTTTCCGCCCAGTTCGAGAAAGGTCCGTTTCATGGTGTCCGCGCCCTGCCGCACGAGCATGCGGCCGACCGCGGTCGAACCCGTGAACGAGATCAGATCCACGCGCGGGTCGGTGGCCAGCAGTTCGGCGACCTCGTTCGACGGGGTGGGCACGACATTCACCACCCCGGCGGGGAAATCGGTGTGCTCGGCCACGATCCGCCCGAGCCGGGTCGCGTTCCACGGCGTATTCGGGTCCGGTTTCAGCACGACTGTATTACCCGCGGCGAGTGCGGGTCCCAGCTTGTTGAGGACGACCTCGACCGGGAAGTTCGACGGGCAGATCGCGGCCACCACGCCCACCGGCTCCTGGACGACTGTGCGTACGTTGCGGTCACCGAACAGGCCGCCGCCGGGGAGTGCACGTTCCCAGGGGAATTCGTCGATCAGGCGCGCGGGGTAACGCAGAGCTTCGGCCAGCGGCCAGTCCAGCTGGGCGATCCGCGTGGTGGAGACCGGGCAGCCGACCTCGGCGACGAGTTCGTCACGCAGGAATTCGCTCTCGGACTCGAGTGCCTGCTGCAATTGTTCGAGGCAGCGCTGTCGCAGCGGCCGGTTCGTGGACCAGTCGGTCTCGTCGAAGGCGCGCCGGGCGGCCGCGATCGCGTGGAGCATATCCTCGGCGCCGGCCGCTGCGGTGGTGCCGAGTACCCGGCCGGTCGCCGGGCCGACATTGTCGAATGTCTCGCCCGAGACAGCCGGCACCAGCTCCGCGTCGATCAGCATCCGGGGTTCGCGGCGCTCGGCGGCCAGCCGGCCCAGTTCCAGGCTGGGGGCCTCGCTCTGCCTGTCGACCTCGCTCATATCTGCCTCCTGCCCGGCGCTCCCGCACGACTGACTGGATATAATACGGTATAGCGAACCGTGCATCTTACGGTATGGCGGGAGTAGAGCGCTCCGGGTGCTCGCTCGCGTGAACCGGTCGCCGATCGGGCGCTGCTCGGTACGGCGCTGCTCGTCACCCGCCCCTCGGTGCTCGTCTGCCGGGATGCGTGGCGTGTCGTCGGAAT
The DNA here is from genome assembly GCF_053605105.1 of Nocardia sp. NPDC003963. NCBI lineage: Bacteria > Bacillati > Actinomycetota > Actinomycetes > Mycobacteriales > Nocardiaceae > Nocardia > Nocardia sp. NPDC003963. The sequence continues at coordinate 1,815,146 of NZ_JBSGIP010000001.1, read as the reverse complement.
CGTTCTCGCGGGCGGTAGTTGTGCACGGTTCCCTCGTCGATGGCGCTTTCCCGGACTTCGCCGATGAGCGTCAGCGGAGCTTCGCGCAGGGGTGGTGTCCGGTTTCGTATCCGGTGGGTGTCCGGTTGCTGTCGGCGAGCCTCGGGTCGAATTCGCGAACGGTCCTCCCATTGGGTTCCCGAGTGCTACTGTTGCCATTACTGGATGGATCTCTGTCAGTGGGTTGCCCGGTCGGTCCGCGCGGCGGCGAGCTCGGGCTCATCGCTAGTGAGGAGCATCGATGTCGCAGGTTGTCGGGTTTGTCGGAGCGGGCCGGATGGGCGAGCCGATGGTGTACCGGCTGGTCGCCGCGGGCCACCGTGTGCAGGTGTACGCCCGGCGGGAACCGGTGCGGGAACGGCTGCGCGCCGGCGGTGCCACGGTGGTGGATTCGGTCGCCGCGGCCGCGTCGTCCGCCGATCTCGTGATCCTGTGCCTGTTCTCCGACGCTCAACTCGTCGAAGTGCTGAGCGGGCCCGGCGGGGTGCTCGCCGCGGCGCCGCCGGACGCCGTCGTCGTATCGCACACCACCGGTGCCGTCACCACCGTGACCGGCGCGGCCGACGGCACTCCCGGCGGACCGACCCTGCTCGACGGACCGGTGAGCGGCTCCGCCGACGATATCGCCGCTGGTGAACTCACCGTACTGCTCGGTGGCGCCGCGGCGGCGGTCGCGCGGGCCCGGCCGGTGCTCGAATCCTATGCGAGCACCGTCGTCACGACCGGTGCGCTCGGTACGGCGTTGAGCGTCAAACTGGTGAACAACGCCCTGTTCGCGGCGAACGCTCAGATGGCCGCGGCGGCCGTGGAACTGGGCATACGCCTCGGTATCGGGGAGGAACAGCTACTGGACGCGCTGGCCGTATCCAGCGGCCGTAGCTTCGCCGCCGGTTCGATCGGCCGGACCGGGGGGCTGGGGAAGTTCGAACAGGTGGTGGCGCCCTTCCTGCGCAAGGACGTGGCCGCCTGCCGGGCGGCCACCGCCGACCTCGGAATCGATATCGGCCGGCTCGGCACCGTTGTCGACGGTGGCCCCCTCGACCTCGGCTAGCCCAGCGGAAAGTGCGCACACTATGGACAGCAGTACCCCGGATACGACCGTGGAAGAGAGCGGGACCGGTACGCCGTCGGCCGGCGGTGCCGATCCGGCCGCGATCCTGGACCGCCAGCGGCAGGCATTTCTTCGTGCGGGCCCGCCGACCGCCGCGGTCCGCCGGGATCGCATCGACCGGTTGATCGCCATGGTCCTGGACAACACCGATGCCTATGTCGCCGCCCTCGTCGCGGATTTCGGTACCCGGTCCCGGACCGGCATCCTGTTCGCCGAGATCATGGGCATGCTCACCGCGATCGAATACGTCCGCTCCCATACGACCCGCTGGATGCGGCCGCGGCGCCCCGGCCGACCGGCCCGCCTGTACGGGATCCGCGCCGAGGTCCGGCCGTGCCCGCTCGGTGTGGTCGGCATCGTCGGGCCCTGGAACTTCCCGCTGAACCTGGTGATCCTGCCCGCCGCGACCGCGTTCGCCGCCGGGAACCGAGTGATGATCAAGATGTCGGAGATCACCGCGCAGACGGCCGAACTCACGCGGCGGCTGGCGGCGCAGTACTTCGACGAATCCGAACTCGCGGTCGTCACCGGCGGTCCGGAGGTGGGGGCAGCCTTCACCGAACTGCCGTTCGACCACCTGTTCTTCACCGGCTCCACCCGGGTGGGCCGGCTGGTACAGCGCGCCGCGGCACGGAATCTGGTGCCAGTGACACTGGAACTCGGGGGAAAGAATCCGGTGGTCGTGGCCGCCGACGCCGATCTGGACCGGGCCGCGGACCGGATCGCCCGGGCGCGGATGGTCAACGGCGGGCAGGTCTGCGTCTGCCCGGATTATGTGCTGGTGCCACAGGACCGGATGGACCGCTTCGTCGCTGCCCTGGCCGGGGCCTGGCGGCGGATGTTCCCCGAGATCGTCGGTAACGAGGACTACACCGCGGTGGTGAACACGGCGAACTACGAGCGCATCATCGCGCTGATCGACGATGCCCGCGACCGCGGTGCCCGCGTGGAGCCGATCGCTCCCGCCGCCGAGGTATTGCCCGATCCCGGCCTGCGGAAGATCGCGCCGACGATCATCAGTGGGGTGACCGAAGATATGGCCATCGCCTCGGAAGAAGTGTTCGGCCCGGTCCTCACCGTGCTGCCCTACCGGGAATTGAACGAGGTCGTGGACTACATCAACCGGCGGCCCGCGCCCCTGGTCGCCTACTGGTACGGGCCGGACCGCGCCGATTTCCGTACCTTCGTCGCATATACCCGCAGCGGTGGGGTGGCCCGCAACGAATTCGCCATCCAGATGTTCCCCGACGACGCACCGTTCGGTGGTGTCGGGGAAAGCGGTATGGGGGCTTACCACGGTAAGGCCGGATTCGACACGTTCAGCCATCACCGCACAGTGGTCGGTACCGATCTGCCCGTACCGATCACCAGCCTGGCCGCCCCGCCCTTCGGCCGGTGGACCGGGCGTCTCGTCGGCCTCGCGCTGCGCACTGCGCACCGGCGCACCCATCGGCGGCTGCGTTCCGCTCCGGCCGCCGGCGAACTCACCGCACCATCCCGTACTTCGCCGCCGGCCCGGTCCGTCGCCGGTGGCCCCGCAGCATCCCCCGGATCTGATCCGGCCTGCGTCACCGCGCAGCAGACGAACGAGGAGTCACCGTTGTCCCCTTCTTCCGCGACCGGATCCGAACCACTGTTCACCCTCGTATCCGCCACCGACGCTGCCGCCGCTGTGATCCCGGACCGGGAACTGATCGTGCAGGGCGCGTGCCGACGCACCTATGCCCAGGTCGCCGACCGCTCCCGGCGGCTGGCCGCGTATCTGCACGCGCACGGGCTGGGGTGCCGTGTCGAACGTCCGGATCTGGCGAATCACGAAGTCGGCCAGGATCTGCTGGGTATCTACGCCTACAACGGGCCGGAATTCGTCGAGAGCATGATCGGCGCCTTCCGGGCGCGGGTGGCGCCGTTCAATGTCAACTACCGCTACGTGAAGAACGAACTGCAGTACCTGCTGGCCGATTCGGGGGCCACCGCGCTGGTGTATCACGCCGCGTTCGCACCGACGCTCGCCGAAGTACTGCCGGAACTGCCCGGGCTGCGGGTACTGATCCAGATCGCCGACTCGTCCGGTAACGAGCTGCTCGACGGCGCCGTCGACTACGAGACCGTGCTCGCCACCACGGAACCGGAGCCGTTGCCGGTCGAACCCTCGCCGGACGATCTCTACGTGCTCTACACCGGAGGTACCACCGGGATGCCCAAGGGCGTGCTGTGGCGCCAGCACGATATCTATATGGGAGCCTGCGGTGGCCGGGACGCCGGCAGCGGCACCACGATCGCGTCCTACGACGAGATCGCGGAACGGACCCGGGCCAACCCCGGTATGAAATTGCTGCTGGTCCCGCCGCTGATCCACGGTGCGGCGCAATGGGCGGTGCTGACGGCCATGACCACCGGGCAGACGATCGTGATGTCCTCGGTCACCGACCGTATCGATGCCGAGGAGATCGTAGGCACCATCGAACGGGAGAAAGTATCGGTGGCCATGGTGGTCGGCGATGCGATGGCGCGTCCGATACTGGCCGCCGTGGCGGGCGGGACCGCGGATCTGTCCTCGATGGTGGCGCTCGCCAACGGCGGCGCGGTGCTCAGCCCGGCCGTCAAAGAGCGCTGGATCGCCGCGGTGCCGGGATTGGCCGTGCTCGACGGAGTCGGCTCCTCGGAGACCGGGGCCCAGATGCATCATGTGTCCGCGGCCGGTTTCGTCTCGACCGGGAGGTTCTCGGCGGGGGCCGATACCCGGGTGGTCGCCGAGGATTTCGGCACCGTGCTCGAACCCGGGCACGACGGTATCGGCTGGCTCGCGCAGCGCCGGTTCACGCCCCTCGGCTACAAGGGCGATGCGAAGAAGACCGCGGCCACCTTTCCGACGATCGACGGTGTGCGCTTCGTCCTGCCCGGTGACCGGGCCCGCCTCCTGGCCGACGGGTCCGTCGAATTGCTCGGCCGCGACGCCGTCACCATCAATTCCGGCGGGGAGAAGATCTTCGCCGAGGAGGTGGAGGTCGCGGTCTCCTCGCATCCGGCCGTGGCCGATGTGCTGGTGGTGGGCCGCCCGAGCGAGCGCTGGGGCCAGGAAGTGGTGGCTGTCGTCGCGCTCGCCGAGGGCGCCACGGCCGCTGCCGACGAGTTGATCGCCCATGCCGCGCAATCCCTGGCGCGGTACAAACTTCCGAAAGCGGTGGTGTACCGGCCCGAGATCATGCGGAGCCCCGCGGGAAAGGCGGACTACCGCTGGGCCCGTGAACAGGTGGCCGCGAATCCTGATCGCCGCCGGTTCGGCTCGCTGTCCTCGTGACCGAAGCATCGTTTGATCTGGCGTTCGCGCTGGGTGTCCAGGGCATCGGTGCTCGAGAGCCGGGAAGCGCGGCGACTCCGACGGCCGGCACCTGATGGCGCAGGGGCTGAAGACCAAAGCTCAGGAATTCGTACCCGGCCGCCGCCGAGTACCGGAGCTCGAGACCATGCGCCACGACAGTGAAAGGGTCGTCAGCCACACCTACCTGTCGCGTCTATGCAGTGTCGAGACGTGGGAACAGAACTTCCTGAGCGATCAAATGCAGGGCGGCCGCGACCGGGATTGCCACCAGTGCCCCGACCAGTCCGAGCAGTGCCCCTCCGACGAGGACAGCGACGAGGGTCGTCAAGGCCGGCACCTTCACCGACCGTCCGATAATTTTGGGTACGAGTAGATAGTCCTCGCCGAGGCGGAAGGCGACGAAGAACACGACCGTGGCCACGCAGACCGGCACCGAGACCGTCAGCGCCACCGCTGCCACCGCTGTGCCCGCGATGGTCGACCCGACCACCGGTACCAGATCGAGCACGGCAACGAACAAGGCCAGCAGCAGCGCGTACGGCACCGAAAAGGCAGTCAGCCACAGAAACGTTGCCGCTCCCGCGATCACCGAGATGAGTATGTTGCCGGCGACGTAGGCGCCGACCTTGGCGAAGATCTCGTCGCCGAGCAGAATCGCACGGGGTCGGCGGGAATGGGGGATGAACCGGTACAGCGCGGCCCGTAAACGTGGCAGGCCGGCCAGGAAGTAGACGGTCAGGACCGTGACGATCACAGTGTCGGTCAGGGCAGTGAAAACCGCCGCACCGGCCGTGGCGACGTCGCCGATCACCGACGAACCAGCGCCGTTCCACATCTGGCTCAGCCGATCCTGCAGGTCGAACCGTTCGTTGAGACGCCCGGTCCACGACGAGGGATCGGTGAGCCGGTCGAGATAGTGCGGGGCCGCATCGATCAACTGCGACGCCTGCTGGGTCAACGGCGGAACAGCTGCTGCCACCAATCCCGCTACCGCCGCACCACCGAGGACGAACACGATGGTGACCGCGGCCCACCGCGGAATATGCCGTGCCGTCGCCCATCGGACGAGTGGTTCGAGGCCGAGGGCAAGGAAGAATGCGACTCCGATCAGAATCAGAACAGATTCCACCGCCCGCAACGCCAAGACCGCTGCCACCGTGGTGAACACTCCGGCAGCGCCGGCCATCCCGACGAAGAACGGCGAACTCCGGTCGAATCGCGGCCCTGGACCGCCGCGCGGGAGCGCGCCGCTGCTCAGTGCCGCCGCGGTGCGTTCGGCTTCACCGATCGGATCGGCGCCGATATCGGAGACCGGTACGGGATCCGGTGACCGGGACGATCGTGGCTCGTTATCGGGAGTGCTCATCACCGCACCTCATGAGTCGTTTTTCGGTGTCTCGGCTGATCAGGTGTGCAACACCGTAGCCATGCGCACCCGCCTTCAGCGTGGGTGTAGTGATCGGTATCGACAGCGGGCGGGCGATGGTCGGCGGTGCCTCCGAACCTGTCGTCGTGGCCGCTGTGGTATCCGGGGCGGGGCGAGGGACTCGGGCCGGGGACCGGGCGCGGTCGGTAAGGCACACCGGCAACGGCCCCGGTTCGAAATGCAGCCTGGTCTTCGGTCGCGGCGCGCTCTGGTCGTGCAGTAGTTGCTTCCACCAGGGGCCGGCGACGTGTTCGGGAATCATGATCGTCACGACGTCGCGGGACAGCCGCAGCGCAGCCGGTGAACAGAGCCGGGGATCGGCCGGGTGATCTCCCGGTAGGGGACTCGACGATTGTCAGCGGGATATCGAAGTGGTGGCGCCTCCATCGGACGCGGAGTCGATGGGCTTCGGACTCGTCGCCGGCGACCGACAGCGCGGTGAGCTGGGTCGGGGTGGGTGAGTTCAGCGCAGCCGACTACGAACACGGTGGGCTGATCGACCTGAGAAACCAGGACGGTGGCACGGTTGCGGCTGGGCTGGACCAGTTCGGCGTTATCGGGCACCGACATCGCCTCACCGGACCGGTGGTCCTGGCCGGGCCGGCCACTCGGGCACCAATCGCCCCCGCTCGCGTTCGGTACGCAACGCGGGCACCACCAGCAGTCGCTCGACGACGCCGACCACTTCCGAAGCATAGATCTACACAGCACCAGCGAACAGAGTCCTTGTTCCACGGCTCTCGAGGGCCGCTCACCCGATCCGAGGCCCCGGCCCAGGACGAGACACCACGGTCTCGCCGCTGTTCAACCGCGGTCTCAGCGGCACCGAGGACACGGGCGCCGCGGTCGCTGCAGGAGACGCCCATACCGGTCGATACGGTCAGCGTCGTATGCGCACCAGGTGTCGAGCTTCCGGGCACCGATGGCACCCGTCCGCACGACATAGCAACCCGGCCACGTCCACCGCGTATTCGCAGAAAACCTCCAGCGCTATACTTCAGGTGTTCATTGAGGTGTCTACGATGGCCTCACCAGCACGGATGCGCATCGGGTCGATACCGGAGCGGGCAGGCGCGACATGGTGCGTTTCTCCGGCGACAACGCAATCATCCATATCGAGACCCCTGGGGACCCGGCGAACTCCCCGTGCGAGCGCTCGGAGCGAACACTGCAGCGTGCTGGTGGAAACCTCGGGAGGACCACCGTGACCGGACAATCGCGGCCGTGCGAGAGCCGCCCGGGACAGGCCCCCGTGGGCCCGCCTCGCGGGGTTACCCGCGCCGGCTACCGTGACATGGCATACACCACTGCGTCCCCGGCGCGCAGCGCGCTTTCCGTCGTGACTCTGGTGGTGGTACTGGTCTCGGCCTACGGAGCCGACATCACCTCCCACACCGGCGTTCACTCGTGGTTCACCTCTCTTGCCCTGGCGAGCCTATTCGTGGCCCGCGGACTTCACCTACGCCGCCCGATCACGTTCGCGCACGCCACTGCCTCGCTGCTGATAGTGGCCCTTGCGAACATCGCCTACCGTGCCGGCCATCCCGGTGCGGGCTTCGTGCTCCTCGCTGCAACCGGCTTCGTCCTGGTTCTGCCACAGAGCACCCGGCCGCAGCCCGACCAGGCCGGCCGGGTCGCCGAACTGGTCGCCCGCACCGAGAGCGACCCGCTGGCACCGTTCGCCCTGCACTCGTCCAAGGCATACTTTTTCAACACGCTGTCGACCGCGGTCATCGGCTACCGGACCCGCTTCGGTATCGCCGTCGTCGGCGGTGATCCGGTCGGCGACCGCGACGCGTTTCCCGAACTGATCCTGGCATTCTCCGAATTCGCCGCCGCTCGCGGCTGGCGGATCGCAGTGCTGGGCGCCAGTCCCGGCCTGGCCGGACTGTGGCAACTGTGCGCGGTCGAGCACCACGGACTCCATCCTGTGCCGATCGGCCACGACGTGGTACTCGACGTCGACGAATTCGACCTCGCCGGTCGGAGATTCCGTAATCTGCGCCAGGCGGTGAGCCGCACCGAGAACGCCGGTGTCGGCACCGAGGTGGTGGACGAATCTGCGTTGACCGGGACGCGGCAGTCCGAACTGCTGGCCATCGTCGATCAATGGGGCAAGGGCCGACAGATTCGAGGCTTCTCGATGATCCTCGACCACCTACTCGACAGCCGGCACCCGAACATGCTGGTCATCGTCGCCAACGACCGGGACGGCGCCCCGATCGGCTTTCAACGCTACGGCATCTCCGGGCGGGGGCGGGAACTGAGCCTCGATGTTCCGTGGCGGCGCAAGGACGCGCCCAATGGCGTCAACGAACGCATGATCGTAGACATGGTCGGTTATGCCAGGACACATGACATCCATCGGATCTCCCTGACATTTGCGCCATTTCCGGAGATGTTCGACGCGAAATCGCTCACCGCCAGACTGACGTGCGGGGTGGTGCACTTGGGCGATCCACTGATACGACTGGAATCGCTCTATCGTTTCGTGGCGAAGTTTCATGCGCTGTCCGACCAGCGTTATGTCCTGGTCCGCCGCCGCGAAATGGCCGCCGCAGCAGCCGCTCTGATCACCCTGGAGTTCCTACCGCACCGTCGGCAACACTAGCCCGGGACCCTGTCCACGAGAGTCGTCACCGCCGATTCCGCCTCCATCCATTTCGCCCTCGATCAGGTTGCCCGCCACCACTGGTGGTCCTGCTGGTGCTGTCACGGTGCCATTGATACGGGGATGCCCGACAGCGCGGCTGCCGATGTAGCGATCGCTTCGATCGGCTCATCGATCACGCCGTCCATGAGGACCAGTGGAGAGGTAGGTCTTCCTGTTCATTTGTGCGAGCAATGCCTGCCGGCTCGGGAGTCGGCCGCCCAAGCTACATCACCTTGTCGAGATGCCGTGAAGTCATACAGGTTGTGGGCCTGCACCGGCGGTGAGGGCGCGAAGTTCTGGATGAGTGTGTTCACCGAGATCCGGCACCGCGGGGTCGAGGACGTGCTCTTCCTGGTCTGCGACGGGTTGTCGGAGGTGATCGGGAACGTGTGGTCGCCGACCACGGCCCAAACCCGCATGATCCATCTGATCCGCAACACCTTCCGCCGGGCCGGGCCTCGACCCGGCGATACTGTGGCCGGCCCCGGAATCGACGATCAGGCCGGTGTGCCCTGCTGCCGGGCGCTCGCGACCAGGCCGCGTCCGATGATCAGTCGCTGGATTTCGCTGGTGCCCTCGTACAGGCGCAGCAGCCGGACATCGCGGTAGATCCGCTCGACCGGTACATCGCGCATATAGCCCGTCCCGCCGTGGACCTGGACCGCGAGATCGGCCACCCGACCGGCCATTTCGGTGCAGTACAGTTTCGCCGCCGACGGCGCCGTGCGCCGGTCCGCGCCGGAAACCCAGCGCCGGGCGGCGTCGCGGACCAGCGCCCGCCCTGCCAGCACACCGGTCTGCATATCGGCCAGCATGGCCTGTACCAGCTGGAATTCGCCGATCGGCGTATCGCCCTGGGTGGCCGTGGCGGCGTAGCCGACCGATTCGTCGAGCGCACGCTGGGCGGTACCGACCGCCAGTGCGGCGATATGGACGCGACCGCGCGCCAGCGAGGTCATGGCGGCCCGGTAGCCGATATTCTCGCTGCCGCCGACGAGGGACTCCGGTCCGACCCGCACATCCCGGAACCGCACCGCCGCGGTCCACGCGCCCTCCTGCCCCATCTTGCGGTCCTTCGGGCCGACCTCGACACCGGGGGAGTCGGCCGGAACGAGGAAGACGGCGATCCCCGCGCCCTTCTCGTCGGCCGGCCGGGTGCGGGCGAAGACCACGAACAGGTTCGCCACCGGCGCATTGGTGATGAACCGCTTCTCCCCATCGATCAGCCAGTCCGCGCCGTCGCGCCGCGCGCGCGTCCGCAGCGACACCGGATCGGATCCGGCCCCCGATTCGGTGAGCGCGAACGAGGCCACCACGGTGCCCGCGGCGATGGGTTCGAGCCAGCGCGATTTCTGGTCGCCGGTGCCGAAACCCACCAGCACCTGGCCGGCGATCCCGTTGTTGGTGCCGAACATCGACCGTAACGCGAGGGTGGTGTAGCCCAATTCCATGGCGAGTTCGACATCCTGCGTCAGATCCAGGCCGAGCCCGCCCCATTCCTGCGGTATCGCGTAGCCGAACAGTCCCATGGCCCGGGCCTGCTCGACGATCTCGGCGGGCATCCGGTCCGCCTCGGCGATATCGCGTTCCCGCGGCACCACGACGCCGCGGACGAAGCGGCGGGTCTGGGCCAGGATCTCCCGGAAATCCGCTTCGGTGACCGGTTCGTTTCCGGTGGGCGCGCTCGTCATGGCCGGACCTCCCCGGCTCGGCGGTCATCCCGGCTACCCGCGCGTGTGTTGTGCCCGACGACCGCGAAACTCACCGTGGCCAGCGCGGCGAGCTGGTCCCCGGGCATGTTCCGCACCTCGACCTGTACGACTATCGAGCGTTTTCCGGCGTGCACGATCGTGGACACCGCACGGGCGGTGCCGGTGGTGACGGCGCGGAAATAACGGACACTCGGATCCGAGGTCACCACACCGCCGGTCGCCAGGTGCTCCAGTGCCACGGTGCCCGCGGCGATATCGGCCGGCGTGGCGATCAGTCCGCCCTGCAGTCCGCCGGCGGTGTTGACGACATGCGGTGCCACCGGCAGTTCCCAGGTCACCGCGCCGGATCCATCCGGGTCTCGACGGAAACCGATGTGGTCGAGTAGGTCATCGATCGCCTGAGTCGTGCTCATAACATATTTCCCTGTCGAGTCGTGTCCGAGACGCATGGCCGGTTCCGGATGCGTGGGTGGATCGGCCGACGCCGCGCCGGCGGCCGGTGTTCAGCGAGGTGGCCCGGTGGCCGTATCGGCGTCGATACCGCGCTCGGCGAGCAGCGTTCGCAGCGCGGCGATATCGACCTTGCCCGTCGCCCCGCGCGGAATATCGGCGTCGGAGTCGAGCAACAACCAGAGGGTCGGCACCTTGAACGAACTCAGGATCTCCTTCGTCCTGGTGCGCAGCCGGCCGATGCCCGGGCGGCCCGTGACGATCAGGGCCGCGGCCACCCGGTCGCCGTCGCCGCGGTCGATATCGGTGACGAACGCGCCGGTCACGCCGTCCAGCGACCGCAGCGCTCTCTCGACCTCGCCGGGGTACACGGTGGCGCCGTTGACCTTGAACATATCGTCGCGGCGACCGTGATAGAAGAGGAAACCCGCTTCGTCGAGGCGCCCGAGATCGCCGGTGGGGTAGTAGCCGTCGGCAGTGAACAGGTCTTCGCGGGCGCGACCGCAGATCCCGCGCAAGATATGCGGGCCGCGCAACTGGATCTCACCGATGGTGCCGGCGGTCACCGGATTTCCCGCGGGATCGGCGATGCGCACCCGCATCCCGTCGAACGGTCGGCCGCAGCTGCCGTGCGCGGACTCGGGCATATCGGTATCCGCGGGGTATCCGCAGTAGGGACCGAAGGATTCGGTCATCCCGAACAGGTTCGCCCGGGCGCCGGGCCGCGCGCGTTGTGCGGGCGGTAACAGTGCCTCGAGACTGCCGGGCCGCAGCGCGGACAGATCGGTGCCGAGGATCTCCGCGCGGCGGGCGAGGGCGGCGGCCTGGTCGGGCCAGCCCCGGAACAGCGTGACCCCCTCGCGTTCGAGCAGCTCCAGGGTCGATTCGGGCCGCGGTATCTCCTCGGTGACCAGGGTGGCGCCCGCCGCGAGTGCGGAGAGAATCCCGCCACCGAACCCGCCGATCCAGAAGAACGGCATCGGGAGGTAGAGCCGGGTCTCGGCGTCGATACAGCGGGCGGTGAGCCCGGAGCGTACGGCGGCCAGTGCGTTCCCGTGCGAATGGATCACGCCTTTGGGCAGGCCCCGGCTGCCGGAGGTGAACATGATGAGCATCGGGTCGGCCGGGCGCACAGTAGCGGCGAGTGCCTCGGCGACCGCGTTCGCGGTCGGTGTCACCGTGAATTGCGCATCGGCCGGCGTATCGGGGTGCCGTGTGCCGCTGGGTTTCCGAGCGGGCCGAATGCCGATGCGCGGGGGGTCGTGTGGGCGCGGAACGTCGGGTGGGTCAGCAGGTCCGATGGCGGTCGGTGCGTGTGCGCGCGGAGCATCGGGTGTGCAGGGGAGTTCGGCGGGGATCGGTGTCGCTACGATCTCGGTGACTGCCTCGACGGTGTAGATCTGCCGGAGCGCGGGCAGTTCGGCCCGGCGGATCGGTGCGGTGTCGATCGAGTCGCCCAGCTCGGCCCGTAGCCCGTCGAGACAGCGGTGGCCGCGGAATTCCGGGGCGGCGATCAACACCTCGACACCGGCAACGCGCAGCTGGGCGATCAGTTCCGGCGGTTTCAGCAAGGTACTCAGCGGGACGAGGACCGCACCCGTCCGGGTGAGCGCGAGCGCGATCCGTACCCAGCCGACACTGTTGGGAGCCACCAGAGCCACCCGGGTACTCTTGGCGATCCCGGCCGCGACGAACGCGGCGGCCATCCGGCGGGTCGTGCTGTCGAGGTCGGCGTAGGTCGTGCGCGTGTGCGGATCGATCACCGCCGGATGGTCCGCGCGCTCGGCGGCGCGACGGCGCAGCAGTGTGTCGATGGTATCGGCCGCCGCGGTGAGTTCAGACATCGAAGATCTTTCCGAGTCGCTGGATATCCACTTTGCCGCCGGGCCGCAGCGGCACCTCGCCGGGAGACAATGTGGCGAATCGCCGGGGAACCTTGTAGGCCGACAACTCCCGCCGGAGGCGGTCGCGCAGTGCGGTGCCGTCGACGGACGCGTCCGCGGTGACGAGTACGGCGGCCACGATCTGCCCGCGCTCGGGGTCGGGCAGGCCGAGCACATGCGCGGGCATACCGGTTACCTTCGTGATGGCCTTCTCCACCTCGGGCGGGGAGACATTGGCGCCCGCGGTTTTGATCACGGAACCGCGCCTGCCGAGGAAGTAGACGAATCCCTCGTCGTCCACCCGGACCAGATCACCGGTGGGGAACCAGCCGTCGGCGTCGAAACACTCCTCCCGGCCGCGCCCGTAATAGCCCTGCATCAGATACGGACCGCGGATGTACAGTTCACCGGTCGCGGCGTCGGCGCCGGTATCGGGATCCACGATCCGGGTGTCGAATCCGGGTGCCGGCCTGCCGAAGGAGCCACGCCGGTGTTCCGGCTGATCGGAATCGTCGCCGCTGAGCAACACCACGCTGCCCGCTTCGGTCATCCCGAGCATGTTGTGCCGCAGTTCGGGGTCGGCGGGGCGCGTACCGGCGGGCATGACGGCGTACAGGTTGCCGCGGCGCATCGAGGACAGATCGCGCCCGGCGAAACTCGGATGCCGGGCCAGCTGGGCGACCCCGGCCGCGAAACCGTTGGTGACCGTCGGCCTCTCGGTTTCCAGCAGATCCAGGGTGGCGCCCACGTCGGTGGCGTCGGAACAGATCAGCGTCGAACCGGCCAGCAGGCTCGCCAGCAAGGCGAAACCGAAACCGCCGATCCAGAAGAACGGCGAATTGCAGAACAGCCTGTCGTCGGCGGTGAGGCGGCGGATCTCGTTCAAGTTGCGCTGATGGCCGAGCAGCGCGCCGTGGGTGTGCACGACGCCCTTCGGGGCACTGGTCGAACCGGAGGTGTAGATGATCGCCAGCGGATCACCGGCCCCGACATCGTGTTCCATCGCCGCGAGGAGTTCCTCGTCGACGGTATCGGCGAACCGGTCGAGTTCGCCGATATCGTGCGGCAGCGGTCCGGTGCCGGTACTGCCGTGATTGATACCGATGTGGCGCAGCTGTGGGATTTGCGCGCACAGCAGCCGGACCCCGGCGGGTGGCGCGTCCGCACCGAATGCGCCGGGCAGCAGCTCGGCCAGCCGGGCGACGTAGTCGTGTGCGCGATAGCTGTCGGTGGTCAGCAGTATTCGAATATCGCTGCCTACCAGCTGTTCACCCAGTTCGCGTGCCGTGGCGAAGGTCGAGAAAGGTACTACTACGGCCCCGATCCGGGCCGCGGCGAACGCGGCGATCACGAAATCCGCCCCATTGGGATACAGCAGCCCGATATGCGTGCCCCTACCGGCGCCGAGGGCGATCAGCGAGCGGGCGAGCCGAGCGGAGCGGGATTGTGCCTCGGCGTAGCCGATCCGCTCCAGGTCACAGATCAGCAGGGGGTGTTCGCCTCGATCCCTCGCCTGCCGGCGAAGCAGCGAGGCCAGGGTGTTGTCATCGGCCGGCACGGTCGCCTCCCCCGAGGTCTGCCCGACAGGGGTCGGGGTGGCGTGCCGGTCCACTTCGCGCCGCCGTATCGTCGAAATGACTTCGTACCGCCCGCAGATCCGGTTTGCCCGAAGGGGTGCGGGGAATCGCTTCTACCACAGCCACTTCCGCCGGAATCTCGTAACGCGCCAGTCGAGTCCGCAGGAACGCCGTCAACTCGCCGGCGGCGGCAGTCACGTCCGCACGCAGTTCCACCATGGCCACCGGTGTCTCGCCGAGTCGTGCGTCCGGCCGGCCGACCACCGCGGCACCGCGCACCGCCGGATGGCTTTCCAGGGCACCGCGTACCTCCTCGGGCATGATCTTGAAGCCGCCCCGGATGATCGCCTGGTCCGCCCGGCCCAGGATCCACAGGAACCCGTCCGCGTCGATCCGCGCCATATCGGTGGTACGGATCCACTCCGCTCCGGGCCCCAGCTGGCCGGGGATCACTTCGAGCAGACCCGGTTCGCCGGCGCCGAGAACCCCGCCGTGCTCGCCGACCACCCGTAACCGGGCGCCGCCGGTGGCCCGGCCCACACTGCCGCGTTTGGCCGTCCGGTACCGCGCGTGATCGGCCAGCGTCCAGCCGGCCACGCCGCCGCCGAATTCGGTGGCGGCGTAGGAGGTCAGTACCGGGATGCCGTACTTCTCGTAGAAGGCGTCGGCGTCGTCGGCGGACAACGGCGCGGTACCCGAGGTGACGACACGGATTCCGGCGAGATCCGCGCGCCGCAGATCGGAATGCAGCACCATTCGCAGCGCCGCCGGCACCAGTGAAACCGCACCCGGGCGGTGTGCGCGCACCGCCCGCACCCAGGATTCCAGCTCGAAGCGGGGCAGCAGGACGAACGGCCGGGCCTCGGTGACGCATTGCAGCACCCGGAACACGCCACCGATGTGCACCAGCGGCGCGTTGACGATCGCGATACCTTTCCGGGGCCGGGCCGGTGCCGCGGCCGTCGCCGGATCGGTGCCCATGACGCTGCGGGCCAGCATGTCGTAGGTGATGTCCACCCGCTTCGGTGGTCCGGTGGTGCCGCTGGTCAACATGCGGACAGCCACGCCGGGCCGTGCCGCGCCGGCGTACGGGTCGGTGGCCCTGGTCCGGATCCGGGGCGGCGCGTCCGGACCCGGAAGCGTGACGACGGTGGTCTCCGTATCCGGTGCCACCAGCGCATCGAGGTCGCCGGGCGCGCCGATGAGCAGCGGTAGCCGTAGGGCGGCGATATCGTCGCGGGTCCGGTCGTCGCCGCGCGACGGGTTGATCACCACCACCGTATCGCCGGTGCGCAGCACCGCCAGCAGCGCGGCCACGTGCTCGGGCCGGTTCCGCAGCAGGATCCCGACCGGGCGCGGCCCCGGGTCCGATTCGACGATCGCCGCGACGCGTCGGGTCAGGTCATCGATATGCCCCCACGAGTACCAGCGCTCGTCGAATTCCAGAGCGGGTGAATCCGGTCGCAGTGCCAGGACATCGGCTATCCGGCGGCTCAGCGGATGAGTATGCGGTCGGGTGCCGGTCATCAGCGGAGCCTCGGTTCGGTCGCGGTGGGTGCCTCGGCGGCCAGTTCGGATCTGCCGATCGGATTGCCCAGGCGGGTGTAGACGAGCCCGTGGTCGAGCGCCGCCCGGTAGGGCTTGTCGAGCGATTCCCAGATCGCTTTGACGGTGCCCTGGGTGGCCGTCGGTGGTTTGGCGGCGATGGTCGCGGCGACGGCGTGGGCGCGGGCCCACAGCTGCTCGCGGGCGACGACCTCCGATACCAGGCCGATCCGCAGCGCGGTCTGCGCGGTCACCCGCTCGTCATTGCCCATCAGCGCCATCCGCAGCGTCTCTCCGAGCCCGATCCGGCGCATGAGTCCGACCGGTTCCAACGCCGAGACCAGGCCGGCCGAGACGTGTGAGTCGAAGAAGGTCGCCTCGTGCGAGCAGAGCACCACATCGGCTTCGTTGACGAAGTAGAACGCCCCCGCCGTGCAGATTCCGTGTACCGCGCACACCACCGGCTTCCACATCTTCTGCCATTTGGGACTGAGCGACTCACCGGGATCCTCGTGATGCCAGATACCGGCCGGCTGCCCGTAGGGGACGGTGATGTCGAGGCCGGCGCTGAAGGCCCGGTCACCCGCCGCGCGGAGGACGACGGCATTGACCGAATCGTCGAGTTTCACTATTTGCCAGGCGCGTTCGACCTCTGCGCACATCGTCCGGTTGAACGCGTTCAGCCGTTCCGGGCGGTTCAAGGTGAGTGTCGCGACTCTGTCGACCGGATCGACCTCCAGCAGAATCGTTTCGAATTCGCCGCTGTAGTAGCGCGCTACCGCTTCGGTTGCCGGGCCGGGACTCGTGACCGCGGATGTCTCGGTCCGATCGTTCGTCGAACCAGGGTTCGAGGTCTCGGATTCCCGGGGCGCGGGGCTCATCGGCATTGCCAGACGGGCGCGCGCTTCTCGACGAACGCGCGGGGACCTTCGAGCGCGTCCTCGGTGCGGGTGACGCGTTCCCGGAACGATTCGGCGAGCATCTCCGCCTCGTGCAGCGGGATATCCAACCCCTTGACGATCGCCAGCCGGGTGCCCCGGACCGCCAACGGCGCGTTGGAATTGACGATTCCCGCGATCTCGTGCGCGCGTTCGAGCAGCCGGTCGTGCTCGACGATCTCGGTGACCAGACCCAGTTCGTAGGCACGCTGGGCGCTCATACGCTCGTGTCTGCCCATCAGGGCCATCCGCAGCGCGACGGTACGCGGCAGGACCCGGGCCAGCCGAACGACCTCACGCCCGGCGACCAGGCCGATACTGACATGCGGATCGAAGAAAGTAGCCCTATCGGAGGCGATGACGATATCGCCGGTGGTCACCCAGTCCAGCCCGGCTCCGCAACATACACCGTTGACCGCGGTGAGTACCGGTTTGGTCATGGTCCGGAACGGAGGAGTGCCCTCCTGGGGTGCCTCCCACTGCTCATAAGTGGACAGGTACGGCCGTTCGTTGATCACCTTGCCGTCGCCCGGGATGGCCTTGACGTCGGCGCCGGTGCAGAACGCGCGGCCGGCGCCGGTGACGATGAGCGACCACACCGTGTCGTCGTTCTCGGCCTCGTCGTATGCGGCGCGCAGCTCGGTGATCATCCATGGGCTGAGCGCGTTGAGGGCGTCGGGTCGATTCAGCGTGATCGTGGCCGTATGTCCGTCGACGGTGTAGCCGATGGTGTCGAACGGCATGGTTCCCTCCTGGGCGGACCGGGGGCAGGGTGCATACTGATATAGATACAGTAGACAGTACCGTTGTCATTCTGCCAAGGTTTGGGTGGACGTATCGGCGACGAAAGCAGGGTTCGATGGCCGCGAACGAGATATCCGATCCCGAAGTGGTGAGTACCGCGGCGCCGCTCCGCTTCGGCGAACAACCCCTGGCGCAGACGGTGGCCGCGGCCGGTGCGCTGCGCCGGATCGCCGGTCTGCTGATCTCCCTCGAGCATCCGCATCCGGCGGCCGACACGATGATCGAACATCTCGACCGATGGGAGCGGGAACTGGCCGCCGCGGCGCCCCCGGACCCCGCACCCCGGGTGGGTACACAGCCGAGCGAAACCCAGCGGGTCTACCTGGACCACGCCTTCGATATCGGCGCCTACAACCCGTGTTTTCCCGAATACCGTTTCGACCTGCTCGGTCCCGGTCACGCCGCCGGCCGGATCACCTTCCCGCTGGTGCACGAGGGCCCGCCCGGTTTCGTGCACGGAGGTTTCCTCGCCGTGTTCTTCGACGCGGTGGTCCAGCATCAGAGCTGCGCGGTCGGCGTCACCGGGAAGACCCGGTCGATGAACATCACCTATCGCCGGCCGACGCCGATTCTGGTGGAATTGCGCTTCGAGATCGACCGTGTCGTGCACGAGGCCGGAATCCGGTCGACGGCCCGGTTGCTGTGCGACGACCTCCTGCTGTGCACCGGAGATGTCGAGACCGTCGCGGCCTCCGCGGCCGCACTGGCCGGAACCCGGTTCGGCCGGCGCCGGGCATCCGACCGGTCCGCGGCCCCGGTCCGCGATATATCCGGTGAAGAGAACAGGAATACACGATGAGCAGCTCCAGCGGCGCCGGCGGCCGAGTCCACTACGACGTGGACCCCGGCGGCCGGATCGTCACCATCACCCTGGACAACCCCGCGCGGCGCAACTCCTACAACGCCACCATGCGGGACGAGCTGGCCCGGCACCTGGACCGCGCGGCCGAGGACGACGACGTCACCGTCGTGCTGCTGCGCGGCGCCGCGGGGGTGTTCAGCACCGGCGCCGATATGAACAACGCCTACGGCTGGTACGGCGAACGCCCGGGCACCGGCGGCGACGGTAACGGCATACCGGCGAAAAGCCGTCCGAGCCAGCGCCGCCGGCTGACCGTGGACCGGAAATCGTTCGGCTTCTATCACGATCTCATGGGCTATCCGAAGGTCACCGTGGGCGAGATCGCCGGTTACGCGCTGGGCGGTGGTTTCGAGATGGCGCTGATGACCGATATCGCGGTGATCGCGCGCGACACCAGGATCGGTATGCCGGCCACCCGCTTCCTCGGACCGGCGCTCGGCAGTCTGCACCTGTTCTTCCACCGGCTCGGCCCGGTGCTCGCCCGCCGCATGCTGCTGACCGGCGATATCCTCGAAGCGGGCGAGGTCGAACATCTCGGTGTGTTCACCGAGACCTGCGATCCGGCCGCGGTGACCGCGCGGGCCCGCTATTGGGCCGAGAAGACCGCGAAAATGCCCGCCGACGGCGTCGTCATCGCCAAAGAGGCGTTCCGGCTGGTCGAACAGAACCAGGCGTACCAGGGGGAAGAGGTCGCCGGCTACCTCATCCACGCCTTCGGCACCAACCTCCAGTTCGCCCCGGGCGAATTCAATTTCGTCAGAACCCGCGCCGAACACGGCACCCGGGAAGCTTTCCGGTTGCGGGACGAACACTTCCACGTCCCGGAACCGGACGTCGGCTGAGCGTTCGATACCGAATCGCGGACCGCTCTCGCCTGCTCCCGAGCCTCAGTCGCCCGGACCGAACCGTGCGAGTCCGGTGACGCGGAGCGATTCGAGGGCCGCGGCGGTGGCGGTGCCGGGAGCTGCCGAGTAGACGACGACTGTCTGGTCGTCCTCGGGCACGAGCAGGGCATCGCAGTCGAATACGAGAGTGCCGAGGTCGGGGTGCGCGATGGTCTGCGTGAGGCTGCGCAGCTGCCCGGAACGCCCGGCCGACCACAGCCGGTCGAATTGCGCACTCCCGGCGCGGAGTTCGGCGATCAGCCGGGCCAGGCCCTGATCCTTCGGGTATTTGGCCTGTGCCGTACGCAGACAGCCGACGCAGGCCGAAGCGTTGGCCGCCGCCTCCTCGGGCGTCATGACCAGCCGGTCGGCGCCGGACCCGAGGAAACGCTGCCACATGATGTTGCGCCGGGCGGCCGGTCGTTCGGAGAAGTCGCCGAACAGCGCCACCGCCGGTGCGTTCCAGGCCAGAACATCCGATTTCGCGGATATCACCAGGGCGGGCAGATCGGCCATGCGGTCCAGCAGGCGTAGGACACTCGGCCGGATCCGCAAGGGAATCCGCCCGGCCCGCGGCGGATCGGATCCGGCGAGCCGGAAGATCAGGTCGCGGTCGGAGTCGGTCATCCGCAGCGCCCTGGACAATGCGGACAGCACCTGATCGGAGGGTCGCGGGCCGCGGCCCTGCTCGAGGCGGACGATGTAATCGACACTGAGCCCGGCCAGCTGCGCGACTTCCTCGCGCCGGAGGCCGGGTACCTGTCTCCGGGGCCCGGCCGGTAGCCCCACCTCGGTGGGCTCGACGCGCGCTCGCGCTGTGCGCAGCACAAGAGCCAATTCGGATCTGTCCACCTACCCATCCTGCCGTGGGACGGCGGAACCGGGGTGGTACCGCCGGTCCTATGCCCGGCCGGCCCTGGAGACCGGTCGCGACCGGTGTGAGGCTGCGACCGTGACGACGAAGACGATTGCCGTGGTAACGGGTGCGAACAAGGGACTCGGACGGGAGACCGTACGCCGGCTGGCCCGAGGCGGATGGGAGGTGTTTCTCGCCGCGCGCGACCAGGTGCGCGGCGCCAGGGCCGTGGACGAGTTGGCCCGAGAAGGCGTACAGGCCCACTTTCTGGCACTCGATGTGACATCCGAGGAATCCGTGGTCGCGGCGGCCGCCGCGGTGCGGAATCGTGCCGGACGGGTGGACGTACTGATCAACAACGCCGCCGTCGGCGGGTCTGCGCTACCTCCGGCCGCTACCGGCGTCGACGATGTGCGCGAGGTATTCGAAACCAATGTCTTCGGTCCCATCCGGGTTGTTCGCGCCTTTCTGCCGCTGCTGCGTGCTTCCGGCCACCCGCGCATCGTCATGGTTTCCAGCGGTATGGGTTCGATCCCGACTGTCACCGACCCGCGCTGGCAGGACCACCTGCGACCCACGCTCGGCTATCCGACGACCAAAGCGGCGCTGAACATGCTCACCACCATGTACGCCCTCGCCCTGCGCGATATCCGGATCAACGCGGTCGACCCCGGTTATACGGCGACGGACCTCAACGATCACACCGGTCCGCAGAACCTCACGGAGGGGACCGACGCCATCGTCGAACTGGCCTCCATCGGGCCCGACGGGCCCACCGGCGCGTTCTTCGACAGGAACGGTAAAGTCTCGTGGTGAAGGCAGTGCTCGGTGCGGTGGCTCTGCTGACACTGGTCGCGGCGCTGTTCGTATTCGTGATGAGATCGCAGAATTATCCGATGGACCAGAAGGATCCGAATGAGATGACCGTCCTGTCGATAGGGCTGCATCCCGGCGCGGTCGACTACAGCCGACATCCGGCGATCGACGAAGCCACCCTCACCGCGCGTATCGAGGCGGGCGATGCAGCGCTCCGCGATGCCGGATTCGATATCGTGTCCTGCCGGGTGCCCGCGGATCCGGATGCGGCCGAGGCGGCAGTGCGCCGATGCGCCGCGACCGGGTCGTTCCGGGTGGCCATGATCGGCGCGGGTGTGCGCATGGCGGCCGAGCACACCCTGCTGTTCGAACGGCTCGTGAATGTGGTCACCGAGGTGGTGCCCGGAATACGGCTGTGCTTCAACACTTCACCGGAGACCACTGTCGACGCCCTGCGGCGTTGGGTACAACCCACCGACAGGTGAGGTTCGGCCGAGCAGTCCGCGGTTCGGTGTGCATTCCCGCCGAAGTGGTGGTCCACTATCGGTCGGCTTCGATCAGCCGGCTCACGTGTTCGAGGAGACACTGCAGGCCGTATTCGAAATTGTGCTCGTCCGGCGCCCCCGACTTGCGGCCCTGCGACATCGCCTGGGAGAGCAGCGGTGTCTTCTCCGGGTCGACCTGGATCCCTTCGTAGTAGGCGCGGGCCGAGCCGTCGAGTTCGGAGTTCCTGTCGTAGAGCCGTTGCAGCACCACCGAACCCCTGATGTGCAGGTTCACCGCCGAATAGATATCGAATGCCTGCTCGACGGTCAGCCCCGCCTCGACCAGTGCCGCCACCGCCCGCTCCATCCCGCGGGCGCCGAGGCGGGCGGCGGGTGGGCTCAGCGCGGACCGGATGAGGACGAGATCGCACAGGATGGGGTTGCCGAGGAAGGCCGCGCGCATGGTCCGGGCATGCCGACTCAGCGAATCCCGCCAGTTCGCCGGATCGATGAACGGGGTGTCGAAGACATGCCGGCTCAGTGCGCGGTCGGTCATGGCATTGAGCAGATCGTCCTTCTTGCGGAAATACCAATAGATACTGGTGACACCCACATCGAGGTGCTTACCGAGCAGCGGCATGCTCAGCCCGTCGATCGATACCCGCTCGGCGAGTTCGAAGGCACCGTCGATGATGTCCTCGGGATCGATCGAGCCACGTTCACGCCGGCGGCGCTTCACGCCGGTAGCTTTTCGATTCACAGCGGACCTCGTTTCTTCCGGAGGGTCGGGCATCCGCCCCGCGGGTGTACACCGGATCGCGTTTCTCGCTGAACGCGGCGAACGCCTCGAGTACATCGGGACAGGTCAGATTGATCCGCTGCGCGTGACCTTCGTTGAGCAGCGCTTCACGCATGGTGCGGTCGGCGCCTTCGTTCAGCAGGGATTTGGTGTGCGCGAGGGCGGTGGGCGGTCCGGCCGCCAGGCGTGCCGCCGCCTCGTCGACGAATGCGTCGACGGTGTCCTCGGGTCGTATCCAGGTGACCAGGCCCAGCGACCGGGCTTCTGTGGCATCGATGGTGTCGGCGAACATCGCGAGCCGCTTGGCCTGCTGGAGTCCGATCAGTCTGGGCAGCAGCCAGGAGCCACCGCAATCCGGTGAGAGTGCCCGGCGGGTGAAGATCTGGCAGAACCTCGCCTCAGGGGTGGCGACGACGAAATCGCAGCCGAGCGCGAGATTCCAGCCGGCGCCGGCCGCGATTCCGCGCACCTTCGCGATCGTGGGCACCGGTAGATCGTGTAACTGCAGTACCGCCTCGTTGATCGCGCGCATCTCCGCGGCGGGATCGGGGAACTCGTCCATTCCGGCGGCGTCGGCGATATCGGCGCCGGAACTGAACGCACCGCCCGCTCCGGTGAGAACGACCGCGCGGACCTCGCCGCCGTAGGCGATATCGCGGAGTTCGTCGCGCAGCGCGGACCACATCGCGCGGGTGATCGCGTTCTTGCGGCGCGGCCGGTTGAACGTCAGCGTCCGTACGCTTCCGCTCTGATGACTGAGCAGTTCCGGCTCTTCGGTCACGATATCGTCCTTTCCACTACAGCCCCGCGAGGAGTCGCGGGACTTGTCGCACTTCGATCACGCGGCGTCTGCCGGGCCCGGCAGACGCCGGTCGCGAACTGTGGACCAGCGGCCGGATCGGACCCCGCCGCCATCACCCATCTCCGGGCCGCCGGAGACCGGAAAGCTCCGGCCGATCACGAATGGGCCTGTTTCGGAGAGGAAGAGGGGCGGTGGATCAGGCGACGACATCGAAGGTCACCGGGAGTGCGTTCGGCGAACGGAAGGGCTGGCCGAAGATATGCGGATCGCCCTCGGCGAGTAGTTCGAAACCGGTCAGCCGGGTGAGCAGACGGTCCAGCGCGACCCGGGTCTCCATCCGCGCCAGGTGCAGGCCGAGACAGGTGTGCGCGCCCGCGGTGAAACTGATGTGCGGGATGCGGCGCCGGTGGATATCGAATTCCTCCGGGCGTTCCCAGCGGGTCTCGTCCCGGTTGGCCGACCCCAGGCACAGATCCAGTACCGCGCCGCGGGGGATGGCGACACCATCCAGTTCGGTGGCCTCGGTGACGTACCGTTGCACCAGGGTGAGCGGGGTCTCGTAGCGCAACCCCTCCTCGATCGCCGCGGGGAGCAAGCGGTGATCGGCTTGTACGTCCGCGAACTGGTCCGGGTGTTTCAGCAGCAGGTAGAGCAGATTGCCGGCGGATCGGTAGGTGGTCTCCAGGCCGGCCGGCAGCAGGAGCCGCAGGAACGAGTAGATCGCCTCGTCGGTGAGTTTCTCGCCGTCGATCTCCGCGGTCGCCAGATCGCTGATGATGTCGTCGGTCGGGGCGCGGCGGCGCTGTTCGATATGCCCGAGGAAATACCGCTGCAGATCCTTCGACGCCGTCAGGGCGCGACCCACATTGCCGGCGTAGCTGATAATCGATACCGCGGCCTTGCGGAAGAACGGCAGATCCTCCTCGGGCAGGCCGAGCAGGCGGGCGATGACCCGGGTGGGGAATTCGAAGGTGAAATCGCGGACCAGATCGGCACGACCGCGTTCGGCGAATTCGTCGATGAGCGCATCGCAGATCGGCCGGACGATTTCGGGCTCCCAGGTGAGGAGCGACTGCGGTTTGAACGCCGCCGAGACGAGACCGCGGTGCGCCCGATGCCGGGCGCCGTGCATCGCGAGGATGGTCGGCCCCATGAAGACGCCGATCGTGGAATCGTAGAGTTCGGTGCTGAAGACCGGACTGTTGCGCAGGGCGGAGTTGACCGCGTCGTAGGAGAACGCCGCGTAGGAATCGCTGGGCCGCAGCGATTCCGGGGTTTTCGAGTAGTCCATCACCGTACCGTGCGAAACGCCGCTCTCGGCGCGCCGCGCGGCGAAATACGGGTAGGGGTCGCGTAGCTCGAGGGCGTCCCCGACCCGGGTCGATTCGTCCTGTACAGGGCTGTCCACAGCTCACCTCTAGCGTTGTCGGGACCGTGCGGGATCCGCGATTCTCAACATACTGTAATACATACAGTAAATGTCATTGTCTGCCTCGGCAATCCTGGTCGGCATGGTGACTTGCCCGATGCTCCGGCCGGGGTCCGGAGGTCCCCCCGGCCGTGCGGTTCGGGCGGGCGGTGATTTCCGCCGGTGCTGTCAGAGTTGTCTCGGCGCTCCGGCCGCCATCGGCGCCACGAACCCGCCGTCCACGTGCAGGTCCTGGCCGTTGATCCAGCGGGCAGCCGGTGAGGCCAGGAAGGCGATCACCGGGACGATATCGTCGACGCTCGCATGCCGACCCACCGTCGCCTTGACCATATCGAGGACATCCTTGCCCATGCTGGTCTCGAAATCGGTCAGGATCGGGGTCTCGGTCGGCCCCGGGCTCACTGTGTTGATCCGGATCCCGTACTGCTGCCACGCGGCCGGGGCCAGGCGTTTGGTGTGGATGATCGCCGCCTGTTTCGAGGTGCTGTACACCGGGTAGTCGGGATCCTGGCTGTCCTGCCAGCGCCGGACCGTTTCGAGATCGGCCGCGTCGAGCAGGCCGGCGAGTTCTTCGATCCGCTGCTGCCAGCCGAGTGCCGCGACCGACGCGACGGTCACGATAGCGCCACCCTCCCGCAGTCGGGGGAGCATCCCCTCGGTCATCAGTCGCATACCGAAGTAGTTCACCGCGAGCACATCGTGGGCCGGGGCGGTGCCGGGTACGCCCGCGATATAGGCCAGAACGTCCCACCCCGTGCCGATGCGCTCCAGTAGCCCGTCGATCGCCGCGGCGTCGCGGAGGTCGCACCGTTCGTGTCGGGTGGCCGGGGTGTCGCTCGCGCGCAAGTCCACCGCGAGGACGAAATCCCCCTGCCGGTGGTAGTGCGCGGCGGTCGCCGCGCCGATTCCCGATCCGGCGCCGACGACGACGATCCTGCGTTGCTCAGGGGACATGACTACCACCGCTCCAGTGCCCGGTACGAGTTATAGAATGCTTGACAGTAAGGCTGACTATAAATCACTCTGGTGGACGGCACAACGCGCCGGACCGGCCGTCGGCTACGGGGTCCGACCAGGAGCGTTACGAACATACGGAACGGAAGAACCGCATATGAGCATGCCGATCGTCGATGATGCCGCGAAGGTACTTGCGGACCCGGCCGCCTACACCGACGAGGTGCGATTGCACACCGCGCTGAGCTCGCTGCGGGCGAATACCCCGGTATCGCTGGTGGACGTACCGTCCTACGAGCCGTTCTGGGCGATCACCAAACACGCCGATGTCATGGCCGTGGAACGTGCCCACCGGGTGTTCACGAACTGGCCGCGGCCGGTGCTGATGCCGGCCGCCTCGGACGAGATGCAGGCCGCGGCCGGTATCCGGACGCTGATCCACATGGACGATCCGCAGCACCGGGTCGTGCGGGCGATCGCCGCGGACTGGTTCAGCCCCAAGTCCATGCGCGCGATGGGTGAGCGGATCGAACAGCTCGCCGTCCGTTTCGTCGACCGGATGCGCGATACCGGCGGTGAATGCGATTTCGTGCAGGAGATCGCGGTCGACTACCCGCTGTATGTGATCATGTCGCTGCTCGGCGTTCCCGAATGCGATTTCCCGCTGATGCGCAAGCTCACGCAGGAACTGATCGGAAGCGACGACGACGAGTACAAGCGCACGATCTCGGAAACCGAGACGATGAACGCGCTGGCGGAAATGTTCGCCTACTTCAAGACATTGACCGATTCGCGACGGGCCGATCCGACCGACGATCTCGCCTCCGCCGTCGCCAACGCGACGATCGACGGCGAACCGCTGTCCGATATCGACACCATGTCCTACTACGCGATCATCGCCACCGCCGGGCACGACACCACCAGCGCCACGATCGCGGGCGGTATGCGCGCCCTGGTCGAACATCCGGGACAGCGCGCGGAGCTGCGCGCCGACCTCGGTCTCGTGCCGCAGGCCACCGAGGAGATGATCCGCTGGGTCACCCCGGTGAAAGCGTTCATGCGGACCGCGGCGCGGGACACCGCTGTGCACGGCGTACCGATCGCGGAGGGGGATTCGCTGCTGCTGTCCTACGTATCGGCGAACCGGGACGAGGAAGTCTTCGACAACCCGTTCCGGTTCGATATCCACCGCGAACCCAACAAACATGTGGCGTTCGGATTCGGTATCCATTTCTGCCTGGGTGCGGCGCTGGCCCGGATGGAGGTCGGCAAATTCTTCGCCGAACTGCTGCCGCGACTGTCGTCGGCCGAGCCGGCCGGCGAGCCCGAGCTGATCGCGACGACCTTCGTCGGCGGGCTCAAGCATCTGCCGATCCGCTTCTCGCTCACCTGAGAACCTCGGCCCGGCGGTCTCCGGCGGCGTTCGCATCGTGGCGCTGCCGGGGGACTTTCCGGACAGGCGGGAGCCGCCGGATCGTCAGCGACCTCGGAACCGCGGCGCCCGGCGCTCCCGGAACGCGGCCAGCCCCTCCTTGAAGTCCGCAGTACGGCAAGCGAGTTCGAGGGTCAGCAGTTCGTGGCTCAGCGCCCGGGGCAGGCTCGCGCCCAGGTTGTCGTGGACGGCCTGTTTGCTCAGCCCCAGCGCGACGGTGGGGGCGGCGGCGAGCCGGCCGACCAGCGCTGAGCTGTTCCGGTCGAGATCTTCCGGTGCGCACGCCTCGTGGATGAGTCCCCACCCGGCCGCGTCGCTACCGGCGACCTTCTCGCCGAGCAGCAGCATACGTTTGGCCCGGGCGAGGCCCACGAGGCGCGGCAGCAGCCAGGTCGACCCGGTATCGGGACTGAAGCCGCGGCTCAGGAACGGTTCCCAGAACACGGCGTCGCCGGCGGCGACGGTGAAATCGGCGGCGAGGGCGAGGTTGCACCCCATCCCGGCCGCCCAGCCGCGCACGGTGCACACCACGGGGAGATGGATGGTGTGCACGAGCTCGATCAGCCGGTTGGCGGTATGGGGGATCCGGCGTACCAGGTCGCCGGTGCGGGGTCGCCGCTCGTCGCTGTTGGTGGCCACCCAGTCCACGCCGGAGCAGAAATCGGCGCCGGTGCCCTCGATATGCACCACTCGCAGGCTTTCGTCGGTCGCCGCCCGGGTGAGCGCGTCGATCAGTTCGGTGATCATCCCCGGCGCCAGCGCGTTCCGCCGCGCCGGCCGGTCGATGGTCAGTCGCAGCACCGGACCGTCCTGGTCGCGGTGGACTGTTCCCGCCGAGGGTGATGCCTGGATATCGTCGCTCACTGCTCTCCCGCGTCTTTCTGGGTGTCCAGTCGATCCGGCTATACCGTTGACCATACCGTAAGAGTGACCAAAGCTGGGTCGGTGATGTTCGCCGACGGTGGGTGCGACCTGCCCGCCCCGCCGCTCATCCGCTGCTCCGTCCTCCCCGCCGCTTCCGGTGTCCCGGCTGCTGATCCGCGGTCGCGGTGGAGTGGCGGCGGGTGTGGATTCCGGCCGACGGCTGCCTGTCGGCCCGGGTCCGGTGCCGTCGCCGGGTGCGACGTCGCTTCCGGTCGATCCGGTGGTGCGGTCTCGCCGGGTATTCGGTAAACCTTGCGCCAAGCAGTACTGATAGCTATACAGTAGATGCAACTATCAGGTGTGCGGGAGTGCGCGGCAATGGAGGTGGCAGGTGGACGGATCCGACGGTGTACCGGCGCCGCAATACGGTCGCCGAGTGGGCGGCCGGCCGGTCCTCGCCTCCGGAGGTCCCCGGTGACCGAATGGAGTATCGGCGCCGTATTCGACGCGGTCGCCTCCGCGGCCGGCGACCGCACCATGACCATCTGCGGCGGTCGCCGGACCACCTTCGCCGACTCCGCCGTGCTGACCCGCCGGTTCGCCGATTTCCTCGCGGCCCGCGGGCTCGGCGCGCATACGCCGCGCGAACGGCTGGCCCGCTGGGAATGCGGCCAGGACCGGGTCGCGCTCATCATGCGCAACGACCGGTACCTCGACGTGATGATCGGCTGTATGAAGGCGCGTACGGTGCCGGTGAACGTCAATCATCACTACACCCAGCACGAGATCGCCGACCTGCTCGCCTATATCCGGCCGAGCGCCGTCGTCTACCACCGCTCGTTCGGGCCGGTGGTCGCCGCCGCCGTACCCGCCGATGTGCGGCTGCTGATCTCGGTGGACGACGGTAGTGATGTCGACGAGCGACCGGACGCGGTGCGGTTCGCGGAGGCGGTGGCCGCCGGCGACGCCGACCGGGTGATCGAGACATCGCCCGACGATGTGGTGATGCTGTGCACCGGCGGTACGACCGGGCGCCCCAAAGGTGTGCTGTGGCGGCAGAGCGATATGTACGTATCGTCGATGAACGGTGCCGACCACGAATCACTGGCGCCGCTTCGGGAACTGGTGGCGGCGACCGGATACGTATGGTTCGCGGTCTCCCCGCTGTCCCATGCCGCCGGTATCTGGACCGCGTTCGCGGGGCTGCTCGCCGGCCAGACGATTCTGCTCTACGACGACCGGATGACGTTCGACGCCCGCACCGCCCTGGCGGCGGCACAGCGGGAACGGGCCGCGCTGATGACCATCGTCGGCGATGCCTACGCCGGTCCGCTGGTGCGTGAACTCCGGGCGCGCCGGTACGACCTCGCTGCGCTCATGGCGATCGGAACAGGTGGTGCCGCGACCAATCCCGCGCACCGGCACGCGCTGCTCGAACTTCTGCCACACGCCACCGTGGTCGAAGGATACGGTTCCTCGGAGACCGGCGGGATGGGCTACGGCCGCAGTAGCAGAGGCGCGGAGGTGGACACCTTCGCACCGATGGCCGGCGGA
Source organism: Nocardia sp. NPDC003963 (assembly GCF_053605105.1). Taxonomy (NCBI): domain Bacteria; kingdom Bacillati; phylum Actinomycetota; class Actinomycetes; order Mycobacteriales; family Nocardiaceae; genus Nocardia; species Nocardia sp. NPDC003963. Next base: position 1,785,949 of record NZ_JBSGIP010000001.1, on the reverse strand, counting down.
ACCGCTGTCTCGCAGGACCGCAGCCGTTTCCTGGAACCCGGGGACACCGAGATCGGATGGGCGGCCCGCACCGGCCGCGTACCGCTCGGGTACTTCGACGACCCGGACGCGACGACGCGCACCTTCCCGGTCGTCGACGGCCGGCGCCTGGCGATCCCCGGTGACCGGGCCACGGTCGCCGCCGACGGGAGCCTGCGCCTACTGGGCCGGGATTCGCTGGTGGTCAATACCGGGGGCGAGAAGGTCTTCGTCGAAGAGGTCGAGGAAGTACTGCGGGCCGCGTCCGGCGTGCACGACGCACTGGTCGTCGGGCGGCGGAGTGCGCGGTGGGGGAAGGAAGTCGTGGCCCTGGTGTGTATCTCGGACGGTTCGGAGGTCACCGAGCTGATCTTGCGGGATGCCTGCAAACTGCGCCTGGCCGGCTTCAAGGTGCCCAAGGAGATCATCTTCGTCACCGAGATCAGACGGCTCGGCAACGGGAAACCGGATTACCGCTGGGCGTCGCGACGCGCGACCGCGCGGGTCGCGGCGGAAAACGAGGTCTGAACTATGCGCAAGGTCATCGATTGCCTGGTCAATGTGCACTTCGGCGAGCAGGAACAGCCGGCCTGGATGTTGCAGGTCCGGGACGACTACTTCAAGGGCCCGAAATCACTGTACGAACAGGTGGAGCTCGGTGCGCTGCTCGACGAGATGGACGAACAGGGCGTCGAGAAGGCCGTCCTGATGTATTCGATGCGGAAGCCGTCGGCCACCGCGCTGAAATTCGCCGACGCCCATCCGGAACGGTTCGGTCTCGCGCTCAACGGTGTGGATCTGCGGCATCCGGTGTCGTCCCTGCGGGAACTCGGAGCGCTGGTGAAAGATCTTCCCGTCGTCTACACCACCATGGGACCCAGCTTCTGGGGCGACGGGCAGTTCCCGCCTACGGACGCGATGTACTACCCGCTGTACTACAAATGCGCGGAAATGGATCTGCCGCTGTGTATGAACACCGGACTGCCCGGTCCGCCGATTCCCGGCGAGGTACAGAACCCGATCTATCTCGACCGTGTCTGCTACCGCTTCCCCGAATTGCGCCTGTGCATGATCCACGGGGCCGACCCCTGGTGGGACGTCGCGATCCGGCTGCTCATGAAATACCCGAACCTGCGGCTGATGACTTCGGCTTGGTCGCCGAAACGGCTGCCCGACAGCCTGATCCATTTCATGCGGACCCGGGGCAAGGACAAGGTGATCTTCGGTTCCGACTGGCCGGTGCTCACCATGCGCCGAGTGGTTCCGGAAACCCGGGCCCTCGATCTGCCCGGCGACGTCCTCGACAACTACCTCTACCAGAACGCGCAGGATTTCTTTTTCGGCGACCGGTCCGCCGGGGATTGAGTCGCGCGGGACCAAGGAGCACGCAGAATGGATCGCTACGAATTGCGCCGACAGGACTACAGCCTCGCCGAGGACCAGTCCGAATTACAGGCCGCCTATGCGAAATTCTTCAGAACCCGCTGCCCGCTGGAGGTGGTGCGGGCGGCGGAGCCCACCGGTTTCGACAAGAACCTGTGGGAGCGGCTGTGCGGTACCGGCGCGACCACGATGGCGCTGCCCGAATCCGTGGGCGGCGACGGTGCGACGCTGGTCGATCTGGTCCTCGTCGCGGAGGAACTCGGCCGTGCGATTGCCCCGGTCCCGTGGATCGACCATATCTGTGCCTCCCGTTTGCTCGCGCGGCTGGGCATGCTGGACACCGGTGACACCGCGGTCGTGGAGGGTCGCCGGCTGATGGGGCTGGAACCCCGGCTCGGGGCCGGAACGGCCGGTGCCCGGCTGATACCGGCCGGGGCGGTCGCCGACCATATCGTCATCCGCGCGGGCGACGAGATCGTGCGCCTGAGTTTCGATACCCGTCCGGCTCGCGTGGACAATATCGGCCGGCTGCCGATGGCCTGGATCGATCCGGCCGCGGCCGACCGGCGCACCGTATTGGCCGCCGGCGCGGCGGCGGTCGCCGAGCACGACCGCGTGCTCGACGAATGGCGGGTACTGATGGCGGCCGCGCTGGTCGGGCTGGTCGAGGAAACACTGCGTATCGCGGCGGAATTCGCCACCACGCGGTACACGATGGGGGTGCCGATCTCCACGCTGCAGGGTATTTCGCATCCGCTGGCCGATATCGCCGTCACGGTCGAAGCCGCGCGCAATCTCACCCGGCGCGCAGCCTGGTTCCGCGAATTCGAGCCCGGCGTACAACCGGCCCTCGCCCCGGCGGCGTTCGTGTACATCGCCGAGGCGGCCCCCCGGGCCGCCACCACGGCGGTGCATGTCCAGGGCGGTCTCGGGGTCTCCGACGAATCCGCGGCCGGCGCCTATCTGGTTCGGGCCAAGGGCTGGCCACTGGCGGCAGGCGACATCGCCGCCGACGCGGTGCGAGCCGCCGAACTGTACGCCGCCGCACAGATCTAGAACGGAGCACCTCCATGGATTTCTCACTGGTCGAACTGTCCGACGAGGATCGGGCGTTCCAGGAGCGGGCACGGGCGTTTCTCGACACCCGTGTCACCGACGAGGTCCGGCGCCGGGACCGCGAAACCGGCGACAACTTCGACGAAGGTGTCCACCTGGCGATGGGTGCCGAGGGCTGGCTCGCCGCGGAACTGAACAGGCCGGGCGAGGGCGGGCTGAACCGGCTGCGGCGCCGCATCTGGGACCTGGAGAAGCGGCGCGCCCGCGTGCCGTGGGTGACCTGGGGCACCACCGCGATCGTGCTCGGTTCGGTGCGCGACTACGGCTCCCGTGAGCTGAAGGAAGAGGTCCTGCCGCGGGTGGCCGCCGGCGAGGTGCGGCTGTGCCTCGGGTATACCGAACCCGAGGGTGGCTCCGATGTGGCGACCTGTAAGACCCGCGCGGTCCGTGACGGCGATCAGTGGGTGATCAACGGCGCGAAGATGTTCACCACCGGCGCGCACAACTGCCAGTACGTCTTCCTGATCACCAATACCGATCCGGAGGCGCGGAAACACAAGAGTCTCACCATGTTCCTGGTCCCGCTCGACACCCCCGGTATCGAGATCCAGGGTATCCGCACCGTCGACGGCGACCGCACCAATATCGTCTACTACAGCGATGTCCGGGTCGACGACAAATACCGGCTCGGTGCGGTGAACGCGGGCTGGTCGGTACTGATGGGCCCGCTCAACACCGAACACGGCGTGGTGGACGCCGCCGGCGACGGTCTGCAGGACGTATCGATCATGACCCACCAGGGCGCGATGATGGCGGTGGCGGTCGACCGGATCGGCGCACTGGCCGCGCGACCGCGTCCGGACGGCAGCCGCCTGCTCGACGACACCTCCGTGGCGTACCGGTTGGGGCGCAGTGTCGCCCGGATGGAGGCCGCGCTGGCCGCACCGCATATGTTCGGCCGCGTGGCCATCGCGCAGGCCATGCGGGATATCGCACCGGATCTGATGGACCTGCTCGGCCCGGCCGCGGCGCTGCCCGCGGATACCGAGGGCGCCGCGGACGACGGGGGAGCGGAGTACATCTACCGCTGGGCGCCGCTGTGCGGTATCTACGGCGGCACCCTCGAAGTGTTCCGCAATATGATCGCTCAGCACGTACTCGGTCTGGGGAAGCCCCACTACTCGTCGCCGGCCGCGCCGAAGGCCGCCTGACGGGCTCCGCGGGAACCGACGAAGGAGCGTGCGAACATGCCTCGGTACCGCACCGGTACACCGCTCGCCGATACCGGCGCCACCGGTCGGCCGGTGCCGGTCACCGAACGGATCGTCGAGGTCGACGGTATTCCGATATCGGCGCGGTGCGTCGCGGTGGACCGGCCCCGGGCCGTCGTGGTCGCCGTGCACGGCGGCGCGACCACGGCGCGCTACTTCGATTTTCCCGGATTGCCGCAGCTTTCGCTGCTGCGGCTGGGCGCCCGGCTCGGTTTCACCGTGCTGGCCCTGGACCGTCCGGGATACGGTGCGTCGGAGCCGTACGGGGACGCCTTCGACGCACCGGAGCGCCGGGCCGAGGTGACCTATCGTGCCATCGATGCGCTGCTCGGCCGGGGCCACCGGGGCGCCGGGATCTTCGTGACGGCCCATTCCGCGGGCTGCGATCTGGCCGTGCACATGGCCGCGCACGTCCGCGGTGGATCACTGCTCGGGATCGAGCTGGCGGGCACCGGCCGGCGTGGGCACCCGGAAGCACTGCGCCGGATCGAGGAGGTCCGCCGAACCGGTAGTGGGGCCGCCGTGCGGGCACTGCTGTGGTATCCGGAAGCCGGCTACCCGCCGGAACTCGCGAGCGGACGGGCGATCTCGTCGGCTTCGCCGCCCTACGAAAGCGCGGTCGTGCGGGACTGGCCGGCGAATTTTCCCCGGCTCGTCGCGGGGATACGGGTTCCGGTGCGATTCAGCTACGCCGAGTACGAACGGGTATGGCGTTGCGACCCGGCCGCGCTCACCGAGATCACCGGGTTCTTCACCGCGTCCGCGCGCTTCGTACTGCACCGGCAGCCCGGTGCCGGGCACAACATGAGCGTGAGTTTCGCGGCCGAGTCCTACCACCGCAGCGTGTTCTCGTTCGTCGAGGAATGTGTGCGCACCGAAACCGACTCGTAGACATCGGAGTTATCCCGTGCAGGTTCCATTCACCTGGAAAGTCACCGGCTGGTTCATGGTCGGCTGGTCCGCCGAGTTCCCGCTCGGCGAGGTGCGGCCCCTGCGCTATTTCGGCGAGGACCTGGTGGCCTACCGCGACGAAGCGGGCGTTCTGCATATCCTCACCGGCCACTGCCGCCACCTCGGCGCGCATATCGGCCACGGCGGCAAGGTGGTCGGCGACTGCGTCGAATGCCCGTTCCACGGCTGGCGGTGGGGCCCGGACGGGCGCAACCGCAGGATACCCGGTGAGGACCGCGTCAACCGTGGCCTCCGGTTGCGGGTCTACCCGGTGAACGAGCAGAACGGCTGCGTATTCATGTGGCATCACCCCGACGGGAAGGCGCCGCACTGGGAGATGCCGGATATCCTGCGGATGTTCCCCGAGCTCGGTGGTGATCCGGCCGGCTACTACCGCCCCTATCCCGAATTCTCGCGCAGAACCGAGCGGGAACCGGTGCATCCACAGGTCGTCCTGGAGAACGGTCCGGACAGCCTGCATTTCGAGTACGTCCACGGCGCCACCGTCACTCCGCGGATGCTGGACTACGCCGCGCAGGGGCACATCTGGTCGTTCCGCACCGGCTGGCCCGATGCCCGCAGTGCCGATCCGGACCGGATGGCGCTGAAGATCCACGCCGAGATGTTCGGCCTCGGCGGCTCCATCAGCGCATTCGAAGGGTCGTCCGACCACCGGCTGATCTTCGCGACCACGCCCGTCGACGACGAATGTTCGGATCTGTTCTACTCGATCTGGTGGCCCAGGAATCCACGCGACGAGTCCGATGTTCCGCCACCCGAGGTCCGGGAACGGGTGGAGCGGCAGTTCCTGGTCACCGTATGGGAGGACCTGAGCATCTGGCGATACCAGAAGTACGTCGAGCATGCGCCGCTGTCACCGAAGGACGCCGAACCGTATCTGTCCCTGCGCAAGTGGGCGAAACAGTTCTACGATGTCCCGCCCGTGCAGGCCGGTCACCCGTGATGCTCCCGGGCTACGGCCGCGTAACCGATCGTGGGTGAGCGGGCCCTGCGCGATCTGGTGGACCCGGCGCGCACCGCGCTGGTCACTCAGGAGTGCCAGGGCGCGGAGTCGATATCACTCCGGGCAGCCCCGGCGCGCGGTTGCTCCCCGAATTCGGGCCCGAACCGGCGGATCTGGTGCTGACCCGGAGTCACGGTCTCGGGCCCATGGGCGGCACCGACCTCGACGCGGTGCTGCGCAACCTGGGTGTTTCGACGATCGTCGCGGTGGGTGTGTCACTGAATGTGGCCATCCCGAACCTGGTCATGGACGCGGTGAACGCCGCCTACGAGGTGGTGCTACCCCGGGACGCGGTGGCCGGCGTGCCGGCCGCGTACGGCACCGCGATGCTCGACAACACCCTGTCACTACTGGCCACGGTCACTTCCACGCGGGAACTGCTCGATATCTGGAGGGGATGACGATCGCGCGGGAACCGGGCGATCAGGCGCCGGGGGAACCGGCACCGGGATCCACGGGTGAGCGCGCCGCGCCGGCGCGATAGGCGCGGATCAGCACGACACCACCCTCGACCACCCGGCCCAGCACGATCCCCGCCGCCACCGACACCACGTTCACCCAGATGCCGTCGAATCCGAACCCCACGACGAGGACCGCGGCGACAACCAGGGCGGCGGGGAGAGCACAGGCCGTCTCGCGGAGAATCTTCTTCAGCTCCGGCATATCGGCTCCCTCCCCAGGACATGCGGACCGCCAGTTTATCCGATGCCGCTGTACCGAACTACTTTTCCCGACAGCCGGTGCCGGGGGCTCGGCCGATCCGCGGGCGAGGACGGTCAGTCGCTCGCCGGGAGCGGTTTCGCGGCTCTGATCGCGAGCGGCACCGTATCCACACTGAGGGTGCCCGCGCCCCCGCGGGTTACCAGGATTTCCGCGCCGCTCTCGTGGACATATCTCTTGCCGATGCCGGTGCCCCCGGCGAATGCGGGATCGAGCACCGCACCGGCCGGTTTCGCGGTACCGAGGGCGACCATGGGCGCGCCCCCACAGCACAGCCCGGCCGGCGCGCCGGTGGCGCGGATGACGATCACCTGCGTCTGACAGACCTGGCTCTCCAATCGGCTGCCGCTCTCGATCACGATGGTTCCTCCCGGTACGTTCCGGTCACAGAATCGCTCCCGCGTCCTTGGCGGCGATGATCTCGTCCCAGTCCATACCGAGTTCCAGCAGGATCGTCTCGGTGTGCTCGCCGTAGGCCGGGGCCCTGCTCGGCGGGGCGGGAGTCTGGTCGAACTGCACCGGGGCGGCGACGGTGCGGTAGTCGCGGCCGGCATCGTCGCGCACCGACATCAGATAGCCGTTCGCCGCGACCTGGGGATCGTCGAGGACCTCTTGTGGGCTGGCGATCGTCGCCCATACGCCCGGTTCGTCGGCGAGCATCCGCTGCCACTCGGCCAGATCGCGTTCGGCGAAGATCTTGCGCAGTTCGGTGGTGGCGGCCTCCTGGTGCAGTACCAGGTTCGCCAGCGGTACGAATCGTTCGTCGGTGCCGAGCTCGGGCCGACCGATCCGGTCGCAGAAGCCCTTCCAGTAGCGATCGGTCTGCAGGAACATCAGCTGGACCCAGCGGCCGTCGCGAGTGCGGTACCGGTTCACAGCGGGGTTCAGCGCCGACCCCGCCGGCCCGGCGGGGATCCGATCGACGCCGTAGTAGTCCGCGGCCGAGATATCCGGGGCCACGGCCCACATGCCCTGGGCGAGCAGCGAACTGTCCACGACCGGTGCGTGCCCGGTCCGTTCGCGGTGGAACAGTGCCGCCGTGATTCCGCCGGCCAGGGTGATACCGCCCTGGAGGTCGCCGAAGGCCGGTCCCTGGCTCACCGGATATTCGGTGTCCGGCGGGCTCAGTGCGTAGGCGACACCGGCGCGGGCCAGGTAGCTGGCCGCGTCGAAGCCGCCCCGGTCCCGCTCCGGGCCGCGGCTGCCGTGACCGCTACCCCGGGCGATGATCATGGTGGGATTCGCTTCGCGTAGGCGCTCCATCGTGAGACCGGCGCGTTCGAGGGGGCCCGGCAGCCAGTTGGTGAGGAAAACATCGGCCTGGGCGAGCAGCGCGGCCAGGATCCCGCGGCCGAGCTCGGATTTGATGTCCACGCCGATACTGCGTTTGCCGTGATTGCCGATCTCCATCATGAAACTGGCCTGTACCGGGGAATCCTCGACGGTCAGTCCGCCGACGACCAGATTCCGGCACGGATCGCCACCGCGGGTGTCCTCGACCTTGATCACATCGGCACCCCAGTCCGCCAATGCCGCACCCGCGCTGGGCACATACGTCCACGAGGCCAATTCGACCACTCTGACACCGTCGAGCAGACCGGTCATCGGTGCTCCCTTCCGAACGAGCAGCTGTCGTGTAGAACTATACGGTAATGATTACAGTTGATCATCCTGGATGGTGTTGACGGTGGCAAGGCGGGAGGGCGCCGCGAGTGCTCCCTGGGTTCCTGTAGTTGTTACTGTATGTAATACTGTTGGAAGACATCCACGATGCACACCGCTACATCACGTATGTGGCTCGAGCAGAGGTCGAGAGATATGGCCGAACCCGTCGTCGTCGGCGCCGTCAGAACAGCGATCGGGCGCTCGTTCAAAGGCGCCCTGGCGAATGTGCCGACCGAAACCCTCGCGACCACCGTGCTGCCGGAAGTGGTCCGCCGGGCCGGTCTGCGGCCCGGCGCGGTGGACGATGTGGTGTTCGCGGAATTGAATTACGGCGGTGGCGATCTGGCCCGCCACGCGGCGGTGGCCTGCGGGATCGAGAACGTCCCGGGTCAGGCGGTCAACCGGCACTGCGCGGGCAGTCTCACCGCGATCGCCAACGCCGCCGCGCATATCCGATCCGATATGGAGCGGGTACTCGTCGCGGGCGGTGTGCAGTCGCTGTCCACCGCCCCGCTGATGAAGTGGCGAGTCCCGGACTCGGGGCCGGAGACGCGGTTCGCCGAACCCTGGATTCCGCCGTCGCATCCGGAGACTCCCGACGCCCCGACCATGGATATGTCGGTCACGGTGGGCTGGAACACCGCGAAGGCGGCCGGTATCACCCGGGCGGAGATGGACGCGTGGGCGCTGCGGTCACATCAGCGCGCCTGTGACGCCATCGAAGCCGGGAAGTTCGTGGACGAGATCGTGCCGCTGAAGGTCACCCGGGCCGACGGCACGGTGATGGATTTCGCGGTGGACGAGCATCCGCGCCGCGATACGACGCTGGAGCGCCTGGCCGCGCTGCCGGTACTGCATCCCGAAATCGACGGATTCTCGATCACCGCCGGGAACAGCAGCGGTATCAACGATGCCGGTGCCGCGGTGGCGCTGGTAGGCGACGATTACGCCGCCGCGGAAGGGCTCGAGGTGATGGCGACGGTGCGCGCCTGGGCCAATATCGGGGTGGCGCCACGGGATACCGGACTGGGTGCGGTGCAGGTGATCGGCAAAGTCCTGCAGCGGGCCGGGCTCGGCGTCGCGGATGTGGCGCTGTGGGAGATCAACGAAGCCTTCGCCTCGGTGCCGATCGCCGCCTGCCGCGAGTACGGGCTCGACGCGGAACGCGTGAATTTCTTCGGCAGCGGATGCAGCCTGGGGCACCCGATCTCGGCCAGCGGTGCCCGCATGGTGACCACGCTGATCTACGAACTGCGCCGCCGCGGTGGCGGTATCGGTGTCGCCGCGATGTGCGCCGGTGGCGGTATGGGCGGTGCCCTGGTGCTCGAGGTCTGATATCGCCGCCATCCGCGTCCCCGGCCGCACGCTGGTGATCACGATCAGCGGAGAAGCGACCTCCCGAGTGGACCGGTACCTGAACGGTGCGTGCACGCCTCCGGTACACCGGATCCTCACCTGTCGATCCCGGAGAGTCCGTCGACCCCGAAGAGTAAGGAGAACCTCGTGTCGTTCGAGGGAGAAGTCGTCCTGGTGACCGGCGGCGCCGGCGGACTCGGAGCCGCTACCGTACGCCGGCTGCACGGCGCCGGAGCGGCGGTGGTCATCGCCGACGTCGCCGACGAGAAGGCCCGGGAGCTGGCCGACGAGTTGGGCAACAAGGCCGTCTACGTGCGCACCGATGTGCTGGACGAGGATGCGGTGAACGCGGCGCTGGACACCGCGGCGGAATTGGGCGAATTACGCTACTCGGTGATCGCCCATGGTGGCTTCGGAGTACTCGAGAAGGTGGTGAACCGCGACGGCAGCCCGCACACCCTGAAGGGTTTCACCGACACCGTCGCGCTGTATCTCACCGGGACCTACAACGTGCTGCGGTTGGCCGCGGCGCGGATGGCGACACTGGAGCCGAAGCCGAACGGTGAACGTGGCGCGATCGTGATGACGAGTTCGATCGCCGGGTACGAGGGGCAGATCGGGCAGTCGGCGTATTCGGCGGCCAAAGGGGGCGTTGTCGCCCTGACGCTGACCGGCGCGCGGGATCTCAGCTCGCTCGGGATCCGCCTCAACAGCATAGCTCCCGGCACCATGCTGACTCCGATCATGGAGTTGATCGGGGAAGAGGGCCTGGCGAAATTCGCTTCGACGGTACCGTTCCCGAAACGTTTGGGTACGCCGGGCGAATACGCGAACCTGGCCCAGCATCTGCTGGAGAATCCCTATATGAACGGGGAGGTCGTGCGGATCGACGGCGCGCAGCGTTTCCAGCCCCGTTGAGTCGCCGAACAGGCGCATATCGGAGCCGATCGGGCTCCCACGCCAGCGCGTATCCTGCGGCGACTATCGGCCGATCGGATTCCGGCCGGCAGCGTCGTAGGGGGCCAGTAGTGGTGGTGGGTCGGTCAGCGCGCCCCCGAACGCGGGGGCGGCGCACCGCGCGGCGTGCCCGGGGCCGTTCTCGGGGACGAGGACAGAGCCGGTGATCGTCACCGGAGGGTCGAGCGGTATCACCACCACCCGGGTGGAGGCGATCTCGGTGACCTGATCGGCAGGCAGGACCGTCCACGTGTGCGGATCGGAGCCGACTTCGACGGCCGTGTCCTGCGCCGCGCCCGCGGGACGCCCGAGCCGGAGTTCCGATCCGTGCACGGCGCCGGATACCGCGTCGTGCAGATGGCGGTCGTGCCGGCGCGCGGGTATCCGCAACGCGCCGCCGGCCAGTTCACGCGGCCCGACCGCGCCACGGTGGGCGAGTGGGTGCCGGGCGGATACGATCGCCACGAGCGGTTCGGTCCAGGTCGGGATCGCCGTGAGTCCCGGTTCGGTGGGTTCGCCGCGGGCCAGCACCAGATCGAGTTCGCCCCGGCGCAGGGCGTTGAGGCGAGCGGTGAGCGGGAGATCGACCAGCACGACCTCGAACGGTGAGCCGGCAGTGCGCAGTGCGTCGATTCCGTGTTCCAGCCGGGTGGTGAGTCCGGCGGCGGCGCCGATTCGCAGGGAACCGGCGGGCGGCTGTGCCGCGAGCCGGACATGTTCGGCCGCCGCGAGCGCCGTCCGCGCGGCATCGAGGACCCGGGCGCCCGCCGCGGTGAGCCGGACCCGGCGGGGCGAACGTTCGAGCAGCCGGACGCCCAATTCCCGTTCCAGCCGGGCGATCTGCTGGCTGACCGCGGGTTGCGCGATACGCAGTCGTTCGGCCGCCCGGCCGAAATGCAGTTCCTCGGCCACCGTCACGAAGTACCGCAGCGCCCGCAGTTCCATCGCATCCTCCTGCCGGACTCGACATCGTGGACGATAAGCGCAGCTTATCGCTGCGCATGCGTTCCGGGTCTGGTCGCCCCTCCGCCGGCCTGCTGAAGTCGTTGTATGACTATCGAATCGGGACTGCTCGGCGCACATCTACGCGAGCACGAGGTGACCCCGCCGGATGCCCGGCTGCTGGAGGAAGCCGGTTACGGCACGCTGTGGCTGGACGCGTCGCCGCCCGCCGACCTGGCGCTGGTCCAGCGACTGCTCGAGGCCACGACCCGGATGACCGTCGCGACCAGCGTGGTGAACGTATGGACCGCCGCCCCGGAAACGGTCGCGGCCTCCTACCACCGCCTCGAGGCCGCACATCCCGGCCGGTTCCTGCTCGGCGTCGGTATCGGCCACCGTGAGACCGATACCGAGTACGCCTCGCCCTACGACACACTCGTCTCCTACCTCGACGTGCTCGGCGGCGCCGGTGTACCCGCGGAGCGGATCGTCCTGGCGGCGCTGGGCCCGCGGATGCTGCGACTGGCTCGCGACCGCACCGCGGGCACCGTCCCCTGCATGGTCCCGGCCGCCCATACGCGCGGCGCCAGGGCGATTCTCGGCGCGGACCGGTTGCTGCTACCGGGTCATTTCGTGGTACTCGACGCCGAGCGCGAGCGGGCCCGGGCGACCGCCCGATCCGGTCCGCCGGGACAGGCACTCGGAGTCGCCAACTACGCGAACAACCTGCGCCGGCTCGGCTGCACCGACGCCGATCTCGCCGACTCCGGCAGTGACGAACTGATCGACGCGCTCACCGCGCACGGGGACCCCGCCACGGTCGCCGCGCGGCTCACCGCACACCTGGACGCCGGAGCGGACCATGTGGGCGTCTACCCGCTGGGCGCCGACCCGATCACCACCCTCCTGGGTGTGGCGGAGGCGTTCCCCGGCGCGCACACACCACGATGAGCCGGGTATCCGGTGCACGGCCGCCACCCGGATTCCCCTCAATTGCGGCTCTCGCGGCTCTTCCGGACGATGAGGTAGATCAGATAGGGAGCGCCGAGTACCGCCGTGACGATGCCGACAGGTATTTCCGCGCTGCCGAAAGCGGTCCGGGAGACGAGATCGGCGGCCAGGACGAGCGCCGCGCCCAGGACCATGGACAGGGCGAGTGGCGGTCGCGGCGACCTCGCCAGGCGTAATGCGATCTGCGGGCCGCAGAGCGCGACGAACTGGATCGGCCCCGATACGGCAGTGGCGATCGCCGCGAGGGCGATCGCCACCAGCAGGGTGACGGCCCGGGCGATATCCAGCCGGACGCCCAGGGTCCGGACATTGTCGTCGTCGAACTGCATGATGTCGAGCAACCGGGAGAAGAGCAGCGACGGTGGCACGAGCAATACGAGCGCGAGCGCGAGGGCCAGGGTGGCGTCCCAGCTCACTCCGTTGAGGCTGCCGGTGAGCCAGACCAGCGCCCGTCCGGCGTCGTTGACCTCGCCGGCGCTGAGGAGCCATACCGTGGCGCTCGACGCGATGGTCGTGACACCGACGCCCACGAGCAGCAACCGTAGCGAGTCGAGCCCTTCTCGATAGGTGAGGCCGAATACCAGCAGCCCGGCCAGGAGTCCGCCGGCGAGCGCGGTCAGCGGGAGTCCGAGCGTCTCCAGGACCGCCCCGGTGGTTCCGCCGAGGACGATGGCGGCGGTCACCGCGGCCCCGGCACCCCAGGTGACACCCAGCGTGTCCGGGCTCGCCAGGGGGTTACGGGCGACCGTTTGCACGATCGCGCCGGAAAGTCCCAGTGCGGCGCCTACGAGCAGGGCGGAAACCGCGCGGGGTAACCGTAGTTCCAGCACGGCCAGGCGATCCGCCGGATGGCCGCCGCCGAGGAGGACCCCGACCACCTCGGCGGGCGCGATCGTGAAGGTGCCCAGACCGAGACAGAGCACGAACAAAACGGCGAGCAATACCGTCGCGATACCCAGCACGAGCAGCATGCCGGGGCGCAGCACCAGGGAGAGCCGTCCGATCCGCACCGCCCTGTGCTCCGGGGGGAGCAGCGCGGCCCGTATCGGCTGCGCGGTCCGATTGCGGTTCACAGGCGCACCAACTTCCGGCGTCGGACCAGGTAGATGAAGAACGGAGCGCCGATCAACGCCAGCATGACACCGACTTCGACCTCGCCGGGACGGGCGACGAGCCGGCCGGCGGTATCGGCCACCAGGACCAGGATCGCGCCGGCCAGTGCGGAGAAGGGGAGCAACACCCGATAGTCGGGGCCGGTCACCACCCGGACCGCGTGCGGGACCACCAATCCCACGAAACCGATCGGCCCGCAGACCGCCACGCTCGCGCCGACCAGGATGGTGATCGCGGCCAGGCCCAGGCCGCGAACTCGCCGGATCCGGTGTCCGAGTGCGCGTGCCATATCGTCGCCGAGGGCCAGTGCGTTCAGCCCCGCGGCGCCGGCGAGACCGACGGCGAGGCCGATCAACAGGAACGGCAGCACCTGCCACACCATGGTGAAACCGGCGACCGCGATGGAACCGACCTTCCAGAATCGGAAAGTGTCCAGACTCCGCTGGTCCACGAGCACGAGCGCGAAGGTGATCGCCTGGAGCAGTGCGCTGATCGCGGCGCCTGCCAGGACGAGGGTCAACGGCGTGGGTCCGCTCCGGCCCATGGATCCGACCGCGAAAACGGCGCCGGCGCCCAGTGCGGCCCCGGCGAAACCGAACCAGATGAATCCGTAGAGGGTGGTGATACCGAACGCGTAGGTCGCGAGGACAACGGCCAATCCGGCGCCCTGGGTGATCCCGAGGATGCCGGGATCGGCGATGGGGTTCCGGGTGTGCGCCTGGGTCAGCGCGCCGGCCAGGCCGAGCGCGGCCCCCACCAGCGCGCCGATGAGTGTGCGGGGTAGCCGCAGGTCCCGGACGATCGTATCGTCCTCGCTGCCGGTCGGTGTGACGAGCGCGTGCCACACACCGTCGATCGCGATCGGTTTCGCCCCCAGGGAGATACTCAGCAGGCAACTCGCGACCAAGAGCGCGAACAGTATCGCGCCGCCGGTCAACTGGGTTCGATTGCGGGACAGGAATCGGCGAACGGCCGAGTCGGCAGGGTCGGCGGAACCGGCCGCCGAGGTGGCTTCCGGGCCCGGTATCCCGGAGCGCGGACTCGATGTAGTGCCCCGCATACGTGGACTCCTCTCGCGCCGTTGCGGCGAAACCGGGCTCGAGTCGGATGAGCCCGTCGGTAGCGGCCGCGGAGAGCGGCCACCCCATTGTGACCCAAACTTAGGATAGGCTTTTCAAAATCGAGGCTGGATGTGGGAGGGCTCGTGCGCCTGGGAGACATGGTTGTCGACATCACCCCGCTGCGGGCCGTTCCGCAATTCCGTTTGGTCTTTGCCGCCCAGGCGATTTCGATGCTCGGCACGAATCTCACCGTGGTGGCGGTGAATCTGCAGGTATACGAGATCACCCGTTCCTCGCTGCAGGTCGGCGCGGTGGCGTTCGTGTTCGGGATTTCGCTGCTGGCCGGGATGCTGACCGGCGGAGTGCTCGCGGATCGGGCCGACCGCCGCACGATCGTGGTCGCGGCGCGGGCGGCCGTGGTGATCGTCTTCGCGGTCCTCGCGGTGAACGCCCTGCTCCCCGATCCGAAGCTGTGGGTGGTGTACGCCGCCGCGGTGACCGCGGGTGGTATCAACGGACTGGGCGGTCCCGCGCTACTCGCGATCGTCCCGTCGCTGGTCGGGCCGGGAAGCCTCGCGGGTGCCGCGGCATTGACCGCTCTCGCGACTCAGTTCGGCGCGGTGATCGGTCCCGCCGTCGCCGGAATGGTCGCCGCCGGTCCGGGCTTGGCGGTGTGCTTCGCCGCCGACGCGGTGTGTTTCGCGATCAGTGCCGTGCTGTTGTGTTTCCTGCCCCCGATGCCGCCGGATGCGGGTGAGAGTCCGCGACCGGTGCAGGCGATGCTCGAAGGTTTCGCGTTCGTCCGCCGCGATCGGGTGGTCGGCGGCGTACTGCTGATCGATACGCTGGCAATGGTTCTCGCTATGCCGTACGTGCTGTTCCCGGAGCTGGCCGCGGAACATTTCGGTGGCGGTCCGCAGACGGTGGGACTGCTGTACGCCGCACCCGCGGTCGGCGCCCTGCTGGGTGCCCTGGCCAGCGGTTGGGCCGGGCGGGTCACCGGTACCGGAACGGTACTCACCGGGGCGGTGCTCGTCTGGGGTGCCGCCATCGCCTGTGTCGGGCTGACCGCCTCGCTGTGGCTGGCTCTGGTGGCGCTGGCCGTCGCGGGTCTGGCCGACACCATCTCCGAGATCGTGCGGCGCGCGTTGTTGCAGAACCGCACACCCGACCGGCTGCAGGGCCGGGTCGGCGGGTTGTGGCTGGCGCAGGCGATCGTGGCACCCGGTACGGGCAATATGACGGCGGGTCTGCTGGCGCGGGTACTTCCGGTGTCCGCGGTTCCGGTACTCGGCGGTGTCCTCAGTGTCGCGGCGACGGTCGTGCTGATCGTGCGGATGCCACAGCTGCGCCGCGCGAGCCTCGTCGCGGCGGACCGGGTCGACACGGTCGTCGACGACCGGGTCTGATAGCGCGAAAAACGTTGGTGGCGAACGTCCTACCGTCGAGGTGAATCGGTCGAATCCGCGCAAAGGGGTTGCCATCATTAGGTAAGGCTTGCTTTACTGTCGCGGGGTCGGTTGTGATCGCCGCCAACGGTGCCGGTGCGCAGGCGCGCGACAATGCCGGCCCTCCACTCGAAGGAGGAGACACTTTGTCCCGCAATCCATTCGATGATGAGAGCCTGCTGTTCCAGGTGCTGGTCGACACCGAGACGCAGTACTCGCTGTGGCCACTGTTCGCCGAAATTCCCGCAGGATGGTCGATCGTGCACGGTCCGGCGAATCGCCGGGACTGTGTGGAGTACGTCGAGCGCGTCTGGACCGATATGCGTCCGGCGAGCGTGGCGGCAGATATCGGCCGCTCTACTGCGCAGGCCTGAAGCCCGATGACCAGGGAAGGAGAACCGGGCGGGACACCGGATCCGGTTCTCCTCGATACGAAAGGCGGCCCCGGATGAGTACGGACGGCGCAGCGAGCCCGGCCGAACGTCGCAACGAGTTGATCCGCCGTCGCCTGGCGGAGGCCGATCTCCTGCACGCTCCCGCACCACGGCCGGACCGCCCGGATCCACCGGCGCAGCGGACCCTCTCACCGGGACAGCAGCGGATGTGGTCCATTCAGCAATTGGACCCCGGGACAGTCGGTTACAACGTCACGATCGCGATCGATATCACGGGCCACCTCGATCCGGATCTGCTGGGGCGGGCGGTGCAATGCCTCGTCGCGCGGCACGACATCCTCCGCACCACCTACCGGCTCGCGCACGAGCGCGTCGTCCAGGTGGTCGCCGACGATCTGCCGGCGGTGTACGACCGGCACGATATCGCCGAGCTCGCCGCGGACGACCGAGCGGCGCGCCTCGACGAACTCGCCGGCGCGCTCGCGGGCCGCCCCTTCGATCTGTCGGCGGATACACCGTTGCGGGTCGGCTGGATTCGAACCGGCGAGGAGACGGGCACACTGATCGTCGTCGCGCACCACATCGTCTGGGACGACGCCACGACAGCCGTGTTCTTCGGCGAACTGATGGACGACTACCGGCAGTTGGCGGCGGGCCGCCCGGTGCGCTACGAACGCGCGGCGCACCAGTTCTCCGATATCGCGGCCGGCGCGCGTGGTGCCGACGAATCCGGCCTGGCCTACTGGCGTACTCGGCTCGACCCCTTACCGCCGTTGGTGGACCTGCCCGGCCTGTCCGGCGGCGCCGGGGGCCCGGGGCGGGAACGGTCACGGAAGACGCGCCCCGGTACCGGCGGCCGCGTCCGGGAATTCGCCCGCCGCGAGGGCGCCTCGACCTACATGGTGCTGTTCGCCGCGGTATCGGCCCTGCTGCACACCCATACCGGCGCGCGTGACTTCCTCGTCGGGGCACCGGTGGTCAACCGCGATTTCAGCGGCGCCGAACGGGTCGTCGGATACCTGGGCAATACGATTCCGTTGCGGGCCGAGATCGACCCGCACGAGGATTTCCGATCGCTGCTCGCCCGGTGCCGGACCACCTGCCTGGCGGGCTACACCCACCAATACGTCGAACTCGACGATATCGCGCGGACCGTATCGGATCAGCGTTCCCCGGGCGGCGGCCGGCTCTTCAACGTCGTGCTGTCGTTGCGCTCGCCGATGCTGGATGCCTTCCGGCGGTCCGGGTTCGGAGCGACCCGGCGCCATGTGCCGGGTACCGACGCCCGTTTCGATCTCACCCTGGCGGTCGAGATCGACGGGGACGAACTGTCGGTGGAGGCCAACTACCCGGCCGGTCGCACGTCCGACGAGCAGGTGGACGGGCTGCTCGACCGGCTCGACGAGCTACTCGACACCGTTCTCGCCGACCCCGGGGTGTCCATCCTGGAGTCGGTGCCGATCGCCGCCGCCGATCGCCGCCGCGTGGTGCGCGAATGGAACGACACCGCCGCCGAATCCGATATCCGGCTGCTGCCGGAACGTTTCACCGCACAGGCCGGACGATCCCCGGACGCGCTCGCGGTCGTCACCCCGGACGCGTCCGACGCGGGCGAACTCACCTACCGGGAACTGGATATCCGCGCCAACCGGCTCGCCCGGCAACTCGCCCGGATGGGTATCGGACCGGAGAACATCGTCGCGCTGGCCGTGCCCCGATCGCCGGCCGTGCTGGTGGCGGCGCTCGGGATTCTCGCCGCGGGCGCCGCGTATCTCCCGGTGGACCCGTCCTACCCGCCCGACCGGGTGCGGTTGATGCTCGGCGACGCACGTCCCGATCTCGTGGTCACCGTGCGCTCGGTGGCCGGAACGCTTCCCCACGACGGGGTACCGAGGTTGGTGCTGGACGACGCGGAGGCGGTGGCGCAGGCGGCCGGTCTGTCCGGAGATACCGTCCGCGATTCCGAACGGGTGGCTCCGCTGCACCCGGACCATCCCGCGTACATCATCTACACCTCGGGGTCGACCGGTACCCCGAAAGGTGTCGTGGTCACCCATCGGGCGGTGAGCAACCATCTCGATTGGGCGGTCCGGCGTTTCACCGGACTGGGTGGCCGGACACCGTTGCATTCCTCGATCTCGTTCGATTTCACGGTGACTCCGCTCTTCGGCACGCTGTTGCGCGGCGGAACACTCGAACTGTGCGACGACGGGCCGGATGCCCTGGCGACAGCGCGCGGGCCCGCGACCTTCCTCAAGATCACCCCGAGCCATCTGCCGCTGCTGCCCGCCGTATCGTTCGCCACCGAAGGACCGCGCACGGTGGTGATCGCGGGGGAGGCGTTGCACGCGGAAGCGCTGGCCGGCGGCCTCCCGCCGGCGATCGCGTCCGCCGCGGTGATCAACGAGTACGGACCGACCGAGACCACGGTCGGCGCCACCCTGCACGAGATCGTGACCGACGGTGCGGACGCACCGGTATCCGGCCCGGTCCCGATCGGGCGGCCGGTGTCGAACACCCGGTGCTATGTGCTCGATCCGGCGCTGCGTCCGGTGCCGGCCGGGTCGGTCGGTGAACTCTATATCGGCGGGGTGCAGGTCGCCCGGGGTTACCTGCGGCGGCCCGGGCAGACCGCACCGAGGTTCGTCGCCGATCCGTTCGACGAATCGGGCCGCGGTGCGCGGCTCTACCGCACCGGCGACCGGGCGCGCTGGAGCGCGGAGGGCGCGCTCGAGTTCCTGGGCCGGGTCGACGATCAGGTGAAGATCCGTGGCTTCCGAGTCGAACCCGCGGAGATCGAATCCGTGCTGACTCGGCATCCGGCGGTCGCCCGAGCCGTGGTCGTCGGGCGCTCGGACGGGCCCGGCGGAATGCATCTCGCGGCCTATGCGGTCCTGCACGACCGGTCCGAGGCCGATATCGACGGGGCCGCGCTGCGTGACCATCTCGCCCGCGCACTGCCCGAACATATGGTGCCGGCCGGTGTGCAGCTGCTCGGTGAGCTGCCGCTGTCGCCCTCCGGCAAGATCGAACGCCGGGCGCTGCCGGCGCTCGACTTCACCGCGACCGCGACGGCGACCCGAGCTCCCGCCGGAGCGGCGGAAGAGATACTGGCCCGGATCTTCGCCGAGGTGCTGCACCGGGATTCCGTCGGCGTCACCGATTCGTTCCTCGAGATCGGCGGCGACAGCATTCTCACGATCCAACTGGTCGGCCGGGCGCGGAAGGCGGGACTGAAGATCCTGCCGAAAGACGTCTTCGAGTACCGGACGATCGAGGCACTCGCGGCCTTCGCGTCCCGCGCCGCCGCGCCGGAGCCGCGGCCGGTCGCCGAGCGTGCCGCCGGGGCGGTCGAACCCTCCCCGATCATGCGGTCCTTCGCCGAGCGGGGTGCGCTCGGCGATCGGCACCGGATGTCGTTGCTGCTGGATATCCCGCCCCTCGCGCACAGCACTCTCGTAGGTGCGGTGGCCGCGGTGATGAACACCCACGACGCGTTACGGTCACGGCTGGTCCGCGGGGAACGACCGCATCTGATGATCGGCGCGGAGGGCAGCGGGGACGCGGCCGCACTGATCCGTCGTATCGAGGTTCCGGAACTACCGCCCGAAGACGTCGTCGCCGCCGAACTCGCCGCGGCCGCCGAGCGGCTGGATCCGGAGAACGCGACAATGGCGCAGTTCGTATGGTTCGACGCCGGTCCCGAGCCGGGCCGGCTACTGCTCGTCCTGCATCATCTCGTGGTCGACGGGGTCTCCCTGCGCATCCTGGTGGAGGATCTGGCCGCCGCGGCGCGCGCGCTCGCGGCGGGTGCGGAACCGGCCCCGGCGCCGGCCGGGACATCGCTGCGGTCCTGGGCACGCGGTCTCGCGGACCGGGCATCGTCGCGGGCGAACGAGTACACATACTGGGAATCGGTCCTGCGCGGCACCGACAGCCTGCTCGGAACGCGGCGCCCGGATCCGGCGAAGGACATCTGGTCGACCGTCGAAACGGTCACCGTCGCACTGGACGACGAGACCACCGGTGCCCTGCTGGATACGGTGCCACAGGCTTTCTTCGGATCCGTCGAGGACGTATTGCTCACCGCTTTCGGCCTCGCGGTGGCCGGGTGGTCCGCCGAACGCGGCGATATCACGGAATCGGTGCCGGTTCTGATGGAAGGGCACGGTCGCGAGGAATCCGCCGTTCCGGGAGCCGATCTCTCCCGGACGATCGGCTGGTTCACCACGCAGTACCCCGTGCGGCTGGACTTCGCCGGTATCGATATCGCGGAGGCGTCGGTGGGCGGGCCCGCGGCCGGTGACGCGGTCAAACGCGTCAAAGAACATCTCCGTTCGATACCCGATCACGGTATCGGCCACGGAGTACTCCGCTATCTCGACGGCGACGGGCCGGCGCGGTTGGGCGGGTACCCCGGCCCACAGCTGGGTTTCAACTATCTGGGCCGGATGGACGCCGGCGGCGGTGACTGGTCGATCGCCGACGGGGGAGTGGGCGCGGCCTACGACCCCGAGATGCCGGTGCCGACCGCGCTGGTCGTCAACGCGGTCACCGAAGTCGGTCCCGCGGGTAAGCGGCTGACGGCGCACTGGATGTACGCCGGCGGCATTCTCGACGCCGCCGATATGCGCGCCCTGACCGCGCGGTGGACCGATGTCCTCGACGGCCTGATCCGGCATGCGGCCGGACCGGGCGCCGGTGGGCACACCCCCTCGGATCTGTCCCTGGTGTCACTGGACCAGGGACAGCTGGATGCACTCGAAGCCAAATGGAGGGCCCTGTGACCGCGACCGGATCGAAGATCGAGGACATCCTGCCGCTGTCGCCGCTCCAGCACGGCCTGCTGTTCCACGCCACCTGGGACGAGCATGACGAGGACGCCACCGATGTCTATGTGGCACAGCTCGTTCTGGACCTGGCCGGTCCGCTCGAGCTGGATAGATTACGGAGTGCTCTCACGGCGCTGACCGCACGGCACGCGGTGCTGCGCAGTGCGATCGTCCGGGATTTCGACGAGCCGATGCAGATCGTGCTGCGCGGGGTCGAGGTGCCCTGTGCGCATATCGATCTGTCGGGTCACGCCGATCCCGCCGCCGCGGCGCGGCACCTCGTCGACGCGGATCGCCGTACGCGGTTCGACCTCGAGCGTCCGCCGTTGATCCGCTGCACGGTGCTCGAGTTCGACGAGCAGCACTACCGTCTGATCCTGACCAACCATCACATCATCAGCGACGGCTGGTCCACCCCGCTGCTGATGCGTGATCTCTTCGCGCTCTACGCGACCGCGGGCCGGGCGGGCAGCGGTGCCGCACCGCGGCCCTATCGCGACTATCTGGCGTGGCTGAAACTCCGTGACAACGACGCTTCCGCGGCTGTATGGGCCCGGACCCTGGCCGGGGTCGACGAACCGACCTTGCTCGCTCCGCGGGTCCGTGGCCTGCCGCCGGTCCTGCCGGACAGGCTCGTGCGGCCGCTGCCCACGGATCTGGCATCGGGGCTCGACGGGTCGGCCAGGCGTCTGGGCGTAACCGTCAATACCGTCCTGCAAACCGCATGGGGTCTACTCCTCGCGCGTCTCACCGGCCGCGACGATGTGGTGTTCGGGACGACCGTATCGGGCCGCCCCGCGGACCTGCCCGGGGTGGAATCGATGGTCGGCCTGTTCATCAACACCGTGCCGGTCCGGGTTCGTCTCCGACCGGGTGAGCGTCTCGCCGATCTGCTGACCAGGATCCAGTCCGAGCAGGTGGCGCTGCTGGAGCATCACCACGTGGGCCTGGCCGATATCCAGCGGGCGCTCGGCATCGGGGCCGGGGAACTCTTCGACACCCTGGTCGTCTTCGAATCGTTCCCGTTCGATGCGGCGGCGATCACCGTCGCGCAGCAGGACGCCGGACTGAGTTGTACCGCCGTCGAGCGGCCGATCGCCACGCACTATCCGCTCACACTCATGGCGATGCCCACGGGCAGTACCTTCGAACTCACCCTCGACTACCGCGCCGACGCGTTCGACGGTACTGCCGTCGAGGTGCTCTACGAGCGGCTGAACGCCGTGCTGACCGCGATGGTCCGCGGCGCGGACCGCTGTGTCGCGAATGTGGATCCGTATACCGAGGGCGAACGGGCGGCGTTGCTCCGAGCCGGTCGCGGCGGGGCGGTCGGCGTCCCCGGCGCGACACTTCCCGAACTGTTCACCGCCCGGGTACAGCGGGATCCGGAGGCCGGTGCGGTGATCTGCGGCGAGACGACTCTCACCTACGCTGCTCTCCACAGCCGGGCCCGCGGGCTCGCACACAGGTTGGCCCGGGCGGGAATCGGCCCCGGCGACCGGGTGGCGGTCCTGCTCGGACGGACCGCGGATCTCGTGGTCGCGGTGCTGGGCATCCTGAAGTCCGGCGCGGCCTACGTCCCGATCGATCCCGCCTATCCGGCCGACCGTATCCGGTTCGTACTCGCGGACGCCGCGCCCACCGCCGTGGTCACCTCCGGCGATATCGCCCATCCGGTCGACGGTGAGCTGCTGCGCTTCGACCTCACCCCGGGGTCCGATGATCCGGTCGACGAGTTCACCCCGGTCCGGCCGCCGCGTCCCGACGACGCCGCCTATGTCATCTACACCAGCGGATCCACCGGCACACCGAAAGGTGTCGTCGTCTCCCATCGCAGCGTCGTCGCCATGCTCGCCGCGACGCGGCAGCAGTTCGACTACGGCCCCGGCGATATCTGGACGCTGTTCCATTCCTGCGCGTTCGATTTCTCGGTCTGGGAGCTGTGGGGGCCGCTGCTGAGCGGTGGGTGTTCGGTGGTGGTACCCGCCGAGATCACCCGGTCGCCGGAGGATCTGCTGGAGCTGCTCGCCGAGCACGGGGTGACCGTACTGAGCCAGACGCCGTCGGCATTCGAGGAACTCGCGCGGGCGGCCGCCGAGCGGGCCGGTCCACCGCCGGCCCTGCGCGCCATAGTGTTCGGCGGTGAGGCCCTCGACCCCTCGCGGCTGTCGGGCTGGTTCGCGCGTTACGCGGACGGCGGGCCACGCCTGATCAATATGTACGGGATCACCGAAACCACGGTGCACAGTACATTCCTGGAGCTGAGCCCGGACCACGCCGGATCGACCGCGAGCGTGATCGGCCGGGGACTGCCGGGGATGGATCTGTACCTGCTCGATCCCGCGTTGCGGCCGGTCCCCGACGGGGTGGCCGGCGAAATCTACCTCGGCGGGTCACAGTTGGCCCGGGGCTACCTGGGGCGTCCGGGCCCGACCGCGGCCCGGTTCGTCGCCGACCCTTTCGGCGGCGCCGGACGGCGCCTCTATCGGTCCGGTGATCTGGCTCGCCGTGGACCGGACGGCCGGCTCGAATACGCCGGCCGTGCCGACGATCAGGTGAAGATCCGCGGTTTCCGGATCGAACCGGGTGAGGTGTCCGCCGCCTTGGCGAGCCATCCGGAGATCACGCAGTGCACGGTCGTCGCCCGCGACGACCGGCCCGGCGGAGCCTATCTCGTCGCGTACCTCGTCGGGGGTTCCGTCGATCCCGCCGACCTGGGCGCGTACCTGCGGTCCCGGTTGCCCGAGCATATGGTCCCGAATATCTTCGTCGAACTACCGCGACTCCCGCTGACGGCCAACGGCAAACTCGACCGGCGCGCCCTGCCGGCCCCCGATTTCACCGCGGGCGCGGACAGGCGAGCTCCGGTGGGCGAGACCGAGCGGGCACTCGCCGAATCGTTCGCCGAGATCCTGGGCCACGACCTCGCCCGGATCGGCGCCGACGATTCCTTTTTCGCGCTGGGCGGGCATTCGCTGCTGGCCACCCGGCTCGCCGCGCGGGTCCGGACGCGTCTCACCCGTGAGATCAGCGCCCGTACGGTGTTCGACCACCCGACCGTGGCGGGACTCGCCACCGCGATCGATGACACCGGCGCGGGCGCCCGGCCCGCGCCGGCGGCGAGCGCGCGGCCGTCGCGCGTTCCGCTCTCCTACGCCCAGCAGCGGTTGTGGTTCCTCTACCGTTTCGACGGGCCGACCCCGCTCTACAACATCCCGTTCGCGCTGCGCCTGCGCGGGGCACTCGACGTATCCGCACTGGGCCGCGCGATCGTCGACCTGCTGGACCGCCACGAGAGCCTCCGCACGATCATCGCCGTCGATGTCGACGGGCCGTATCAGTACGCGGGCCCCCTGGACGACTGCCTTCCGGATCTCGAAGTCCGGGATCTGTCCCCGGAGCGGGCGGACGAAGCGATCGTGGAAGCCGCGGCGGTATCGTTCGAACTCGATCGCGTCGTCCCGATCCGATTCCGGCTGTGGCGGCTGGGATCCGCGGACGACCACCTGCTGTCGATCGTGCTGCACCATATCGCGGGCGACGGATGGTCCATCGGTATCCTCCTGAACGATCTGGCCACCGCCTATCACGCTCGCCACGCCGGGCACCCGCCATCGTGGGCGCCGCTACCGGTGCAGTACGCGGACTACTCCCTGTGGCAGCGCGTGCTGCTCGGGGACGAGGCGGACCCGGAGAGTCTCGCCGCCGGGCAGATCCGTTACTGGCAACGGGAACTGGAAGACCTGGGCGACGAACTCCCCCTGCCCACGGACCGCCCGCGCCGCCGGCAGCCGTCTCACCACGGTGGCACCGTGGCCGCGGGCGTCGATGCCGCGACAGCTGCCGGGCTCCGCGCACTCGCGCGCAGCCTGGGCGCCAGCGATTTCATGATCGCGCAGGCGGCCGTCGCGGTGACACTCGCCAAGGTCGGTTCCGGCCACGATATTCCGCTGGGTGCGCCCATCGCGGGGCGTACCGACGAATCACTGCACGATCTCATCGGCTTCTTCGTCAACACCCTGGTGGTGCGCAACGATGTCTCGGGCAATCCGACCTTGCGGGAGGTGGCCGCCCGCGCCCGCGATGCCGTCCTCGGCGGCCTGGAGAACCAGGATCTTCCGTTCGAGCGACTGGTGGAATCGCTGAACCCGGACCGGACACCGGCCCGGCATCCGTTGTTCCAGGTCATGGTGAGCCACGACGACGCCCCACCCGGTATCGACCTGGACGGCCTGGATACGAGGCTGATCGTGCCCGACCTGCGGGTCGCCAAATTCGACCTGTCGTTCCGATTCGCCCACCGTCCGGACGATTCCGGTCTCGATATCGAAATCGGGTACAGCAGCGATCTGTTCGACCGAGCGACCGTGACCGGCGTGCTGGACAGGCTACGGCGGGTCCTCGCGGTCACCGCCGCCGCGCCCGATACCCGGATCGCCGAACTGGATGTGCTGGATCCGGCCGAACGCCGGCAGCTGCTCGACGAGTTCAACGACACCGCCGCGCCGGAACCGGAAACCACCCTGACGGCGCTGTTCGCGGAGCAGGTCCGGCGGGCACCGGACGCGATCGCCCTGGTGGGGGCGGGTGCGCGATACACCTACGCCGAACTCGACGCTCGATCCACCGCGGCGGCGGTACGTCTCGCCGCGCACGGCGTGGGCCCCGAACAGATCGTGGTGGTACATCTCGACCGTGGTGCCGAGCTGATCGTCGCACTACTGGCGATCCTCAAATGCGGTGCGGCGTTCGCCCCCGCCGAACCGGCACTGCCGGCGGCGCGGATCGCCGAGATCTGCCGGGGATCGGGTGCGGAACTCGTGCTGACCACGCAGGGTAACCGCGCGGACCTCCCCGATCTCGACGGTGTGGCGGTGCTCTGCGTCGACTCGACGGACGTACCGGTCCCGGGGGAGGCCGCGGCCCCGTCCGCGGCGGTCTCCGGTGACGGTCTCGCCTACGTCATCTACACCTCCGGAACCACCGGGCGTCCGAAGGGCGCGATGATCCGGCAGCGGTCGATCTGTTTCCGACTGCTGTGGCAGGCGGATCTATTGGGATTCGGCCCGGGTGACGCGGCACTGTTCAAGGCGCCGCTGAGTTTCGATATCTCGATCAACGAGATCTTCCTGCCCCTGGTCACCGGGGCGCGTCTGGTGATCGCCGAACCCGGCGCCGAGCGCGATACCTCCCGGCTCCTGGAACTGATGACCGAGCACCGGGTGAGTTTCACCTATCTGGTCGCCTCCGTACTCGATGTACTGCTGGGGCTTCCGGGAGTCCACGAGGTGTCGGGGACGCTGAAGCATGTGTGGTGCGGTGGGGAAGCGCTGACTCCCGAACTGTTCACGCGGTTCCGCGACCGGCTCGGCGACGCCGTCATGTATCACGGATACGGTCCGGCCGAGGCGACGATCGGGGTGAGTCATCTGATCTACCGGCCCGGCACCGAACGCGGTTCGGTGAGTATCGGGCGCCCCAATCCGAACACGCGGATCTACGTGCTGGACGAACTGCTCCGGCCCGTCCCGATCGGGGTGCAGGGCGAACTGTACGTGGCCGGAATCTTCCTCGGCCGCGGCTATGTGCGCGATCCCGGTGCCACCGCCGCCCGATTCGTCGCGGATCCGTTCGGCACCCCGGGCGAACGGATGTACCGGACAGGGGATCTGGGCCATTGGACAGCACACGGGGAACTGGAATTCCGGGGCCGCTCCGACGATCAGGTCAAGATCCGCGGTATGCGGGTGGAACTGCAGGAGATCGAATCGGTGCTCGCCGAACACCCGGCGGTCCGCAACGCCATCGTCACCGTCGGGTCGCGGTCGAATGCGGCGGCCCCGATCGGCTACGTCACCACGGACGCCGATTCGATCACCGGTGAGCAGTTGCGGGGCTGGCTGCGCGGACGGCTGCCCGAGCATATGGTGCCGCTGGCGGTCGTACTGCTCGCCGAATTCCCGTTGCGACCCTCGGGCAAGGTGGACCGGCGCGCGCTGCCGGTTCCGGAGCTGGGTGCGACGGCCGATCACCGTGCGCCCGCGACTCCGACCGAGGAGGTGTTGTGCGCGCTGTTCGTGGAGGTGCTCGGGATCGATACCGTCGGTGCGGACGATTCGTTCTTCGAACTGGGCGGTTATTCGCTGCTGGCGACCGCGCTGGTGGCCCGGGTGCAGGCGGAGTTGGGCGTCGAAGTGGCCCTCCGGACCGTTTTCGACGCGCCGACCGTAGCGGCCCTGGCCCGCATCGTCGACGTCGGTGACGTCGCCGCCCTGCCCGCGGGCCGCCGGGAGGACGGCGCGTTCGCGCCGCTGCTGCCGATCCGCCGGACCGGTGACCGGCCGGCCCTGTTCTGCGTCCATCCCAAACTGGGCCTGGCGTGGATGTATTCGGGCCTGCTGCCACATCTGGATCGTGATCGGCCGGTGTACGGCCTGCAGGCCACGGCCGTCGATCCCGCATACGCGGCCGCGCCGGATATCCCGTACCTGGCCCGGAGCTATGCCGCCCGGATCGTCGAGCGGCAGCCACAGGGCCCGTACTTCCTGCTCGGCTGGTCGCTCGGGGGCCGGATCGCCCAGATGGTGGCCTGTGTTCTCGAAGAGTGGGGGCACGAGGTTCCGCTGCTGGTCCTGCTGGACGCCTATGCCGAGACCGATGCGGCCGTCCCGGCGGACGATCCGCCGCCGGATCCGTCGACGCTGTATTTCCGGTGGCTCGAGCGCGCCGGCTACGACGTGCACGATCTGGATCCACACGCCGTCACCGCGGCGACCGTGCGGCACCGCGCCGCGGCGGCCGGTGGGGTGTTCGGTGGACTGGAGGAGAACGAGATCGACGAACTCGTCGACAGTCTGCTCTCCATCACCCGGATCGATCGCTCGGCCGCACCGCAGCGGTTCGGCGGTGACGTGCTGTTCTTCTCCGCCGAAGACGGGGACGGTTCGGCGCTGGCGGGGTGGCGGCCGTTCCTGTCGGGCCGCGTGCACGAACACCGGGTCGATTTCGGGCACGACGATCTCATGGCACCGCATTCGCTGAAGCAGATCGGTCCGGTGGTCGCCGAATATCTGCGGGGCCGGTGAGGACGCCCGATCCGGCCGCGTGGTGGTACGCGGCCGGACCCGTCACGAATCCCGCTGTCTCAGGTGAGCTGCTCTTTCAGCAGCGGCACCAGGCCCTCGACCGCGAAGGGGATACTCAGCACCGACCCCGCCGCGAACGCCAGCGAGATATCGAAATCGTCGACGATGACGACCCGGTTCTCCCGGACCGCGCGCGATGCCGCGAGCGCGGGATACTGCGCCAGGGTGTCGGCTCGGCTCAGCCCTTCGCGAGTGAGGACGATGACGATATCGGCGTCGGCTTCGTTGACGAGTTCCGCGGATACGTCCACGAAGTACTTCGCGGGGTCCAGCCCGGCCACATACGGCGAGGGAACCAGACCCAGCGCTGTCGCCACCTTCATCCGGGTGTCGCTGACGGTGAAGACGCCGAGCTGCCGGGAACTACCGAGCAGAATCGATACCGTCTTCCCGTGGAAGGCCGGATTATCGTTCCGGGCCCGATCCAGCAGCGCCGTGGTGTCGCCGATCAATCGTTCGCCGTCGGCCTTCCGCCCGACCGCGGTGGCGATCATCCGGGTCGATTCCTGCCAGGTGACCGTATTCGGGGCGGTGCCGGGGGGCAGGCCGACGGTGGGAGCGATCTTGCTCAGCGCCCGGTACTCGCCCTCGTCACCGGTGGACTGCACATTGAGGACGAGGTCCGGCCGGGCGGCCAGCACCTGTTCGATATTGATCGGGTTGGTGAGTATCGCCGGTTCCGCGGCACCGAGCCGGGATTCGGCCCACACGCCGACACCGCGCTTCATCGTGGGCACGAAGCGGTACACCGTGGCCGGAACGATCCCCAGCGCGAGCAGTACGTCGTGGTCGGTGCGACCCACCGACGCGATCGTCGAGGGCGAACTCTCGATGGTGACTTCGCCGAATTTATCGCCGACCGTCACGGGGAAGGTATCGGTCGAGCCGGCCGATGTGGTGTCCCCGCCGGGGCCCGAACCGTCTCCGCAGGCGGCCAGCAGCATCGCGGATCCCGCGGCCGCCGCGCCGAAGCCGAGGAACCGGCGTCGGCTCCACCGTCGCTCGGCCCTGAGTGTTTCTCTGGTCATAGGAGATGCTCCTTGGGAGGGACGAGCCGACAGCCCGGTCGATCTGCCACGGCAGTCTCGCAGGTGTGCAACGGCTTTCGCCGCAACGGACATTTCACCGCGTAAAGTAGCATAGGCTAACCTATTTTCAGTGACCATTCGGGAGGATGAATGACCACCGAGGCGGTTTCGATGCCGGTAGCAATGCCCTGGGTGATCGACGGCGAGGGCGCTGCCGCCGACCATCTGCTCCATGATCGGACGGCGATCCGCCGGCGTCTCTTCGAACACGGTGCGGTACTGATGCGTGGTTTCGATATCGGCGGCACCGATGGATTCGAGAGCTCGGTACGTGCGTTGTCGGGTGGCCTGCTCACGTATACCGAGCAGTCGACGCCGCGCACCCGTATCAAGGGAAACGTCTACACCTCCACCGAATATCCACGGCACGCCGAGATACCCCTGCACAACGAGATGTCCTATCAGGCGGTGTGGCCCCTGGTGTTGTTCTTCCACTGTGTGGAACCGCCGGAGACCCGGGGTGCGACCCCGCTGGCGTCGACGCGGAAGGTGTACGAATCGATCGATCCCGCGGTCCGGGAAGAGCTCGAACGGCGCCGGTGGATGGTGGTCCGCAACTACGGCGACGATATCGGCCTGCGCTGGTGGACGGCCTTCGGTACCGATGATCGCGCCGCGGTGGAGGAGAAGTGCCGGGCCGGCGGGGTACGACCCGAATGGCGTCCGGACAACGCGCTGCGTACCCGCGCGGTTCGCGAGGTCGTGCACACGCATCCGGCGACCGGCGCGGCACTGTGGTTCAACCATATCGTGCTGTTCCACGAGAGCAGTCTGGATCCGGCTGTCCGCGAGGGCCTGCTGGACATCTACGGTCCGGACGGTCTGCCGAACAACACCTATTACGGTGACGGCGCACCGATTCCCGATGACGTCGTCGATCACCTGCGGCGCTGCTATCGGGACGCGGCGGTGCGTTTCGACTACCGCCGCGACGATCTGCTGATCATCGACAACATGGCGACAGCGCACGGGCGTGAGCCGTACACCGGCCCGCGCAGTATCGCTGTCGCCATGTCCGAGGCCTCCGACGCCGCCGATCAGGCTCCCAGGTAGCCGCCCATGGTGTGGAAGTAGTCGCGGGCGGCGAGCTCGGTGCCGTCCTCGGTGCGCACCCGCTCGACGACGAGTCCGCGATTGCGGCCCCGGCGGGCGTCGGCGCCCGCCACGATCACCACACCGTCGCCTTCGGGAATGAAGATGCGGCCCGGTGTGCCCCCGTACGGCCGCCGGGATACCGAGGCGCGGATGATCCGGAGCCGTCGGCCGCCGTGGGTGGTGAAGGCGTTCGGGTACGGATCGGACTGGGCGCGGACCAGTCGCTCGATATCCGCGGCGGGCCAGGTCCAGTCGATCCTGCTGTCCTCCACGGAACGTTTGTGGAAGAAGCTGGCCTGTGCGGGATCCTGGCGTGCGCCGCCCGGATCGCCCGAGGCGATGAGCTCCAGCGCATCGGTGACCACCGGTTCGATGAGATCGACGGTCTTGTGGAACAGATCGGCCCCCGTGTCGGTCGGGCCGACCGGTACCGCGCGCTGTAGCACGATATCGCCGGCGTCGAGTTCCTCGTTCATCATATGGGCCGTGACGCCGACCTCCTGTTCGCCGTTGATCAGTGCCCAGATGACCGGTGCGAAGCCGGCGTAGGAGGGCAGTAGCGAATCGTGCACATTGAGCGTGCCCAGCGGGGGTGCCGTGAAGATCTCCGGGGGAAGCCAGGTACGCCAGTTGTTGGCGACGATGATGTCGGGTTCCGCGGCCTCGACCGCGGTCACTACATCATCGTCGGGCCGGTTCCGGACGAGTACGGGTATGTCGTGGTCGGTGGCCAGATCCGCGACCGAGTCGGCCCAGATCCGCTCGTAGGCGTGCTCGCTTCTGGGATGCGTTACCACTTGGACGATTTCGTGACCGCCGTCCAGCAGAGCCTTCAGGGTGCGGTGGCCCCAGGTCTGGTACCCGAACATCGCTACGCGCATGCTTGCTCCTTCTGACCGAATGTCCGATTTGCCGACTAAGTTAACCAATCCTCTCCTAATTTAGGTTAGGCTTGGCTCGATCTGGAATCGAACGAATGGGACGAATATGGCGTTACGTCAGGATGTTTCGGTCCATGACCTCATCGGAGTCGGCTTCGGGCCTTCGAATCTGGCACTGGCGATCGCGATCAGCGAACACAACTCGGCCGAAGGTACGCCGGTCTCGGCGCACTTCCTGGAGAGACAACCTCGATTCGGCTGGCATCGGGGGATGCTCATCGAGAACGCCACTATGCAGGTGTCGTTCCTGAAAGACCTTGTCACCATGCGCAACCCGACCAGCGAATACAGCTTCCTCGCCTACCTGCACAGCTGCGGACGCCTGGTCGACTTCGTCAACCACAAGAACCTCTTTCCGCTGCGTATCGAGTTCCACGACTACCTCGAGTGGGCAGCGGCCGCGATCGACCACATGGTGTCCTACAGCAGCGAAATCGTCTCGGTGGTACCCGTGGACGATCTGTTCGAAGTGCGCACCGCCGACGGGTCGGTCCACCGCGGTCGCAATGTCGTGTTCGGTACCGGGCTGCGCCCCCGGCTGCCGGACGGGGTGGCCCTGTCCGATCGGATCTGGCACAACCAGGATCTGCTCCATCGGATCGACAGCGTCGAAGATCCGTCCGTATGCGTGGTCGTCGGCGCCGGCCAGAGCGCGGCCGAGGTCACGGCGTACCTGCACGATCAGTTCCCCGCCGCGGAAGTGTGTTCGGTCTTCGCGCGGTACGGCTACAGCCCCTCCGACGACAGCCCGTTCGCGAACCGGATCTTCGACCCGGACGCGGTCGATGCCTTCTATTCCGCGCCGGAGGACATCAAACAGCAGTTGATGGACTATCACGGCAACACCAACTACGCCGTGGTGGATCTCGAACTCATCGAGGACCTCTACCGGCGGGTCTATCGGGAGAAGGTGCGCGGCGAACACCGGCTGCGCGTGTTCAACGCCTCCCGCCCGGCGGATGTGGTCGAACTCGGTGACCAGGTACGGGTGGTGGTGGAATCCCTGACCAGCGGCGAGAAGACCATGCTCGACGCGGATCTGGTCGTCTACGCCACCGGCTACCTGCCCGCCGACCCTTCCGCGCTGCTCGGGCCGTCGGCCCGGTTCTGCCGGCGTGACGACCGGGGCCGCCTCCAGATCGAACGGGACTACCGGCTGGTGGCCCCGGAGGTGCCCGGTGGACTGTATCTACAGGGCGGAACCGAACATACGCACGGCATCACCTCGTCGCTCCTGTCCGCCACGGCGATACGGGCCGAGGAGATCCTGCGCTCCATCGTGGATCATCGGGAACCCGCCGGACGGGCCGCTTCCCGGCCCGGGGCCGAGGATCCGTCATGATCGAGTACGACACCGAGACGATCTCGTTCCGCCACGATCCGATCGGCCGGGTCGCTCGACTCGCACGTACGGACTTCGACGAGTACGTCGTCTACGAACGCGCCGGGGAATACGTTTTCGCCGGGGGCGCCCTGGCCACGATCAGCCTGGACGCCCAACGGGTCCACTACCGTTGCGGCGACGAAGAATACAGTGAGACCTGGTCCGGTTCGTCGGGCGGGCCGCTCCAGCGGGCGCTGTCCCGCCTGCCCATCCGGGACTGGCACGCCTACGGGCGAATCGACTTCGGCTTCGCCGAGATCGTGCCGGGATTGCGATTACAGGGAACCCCGGTCCCGCCGGGTGAGCTGATCCGGCTCATCGTGCCCCGGGTCGAGGTCCGGTTGAACGGGCAGCGGGCATTCGTCCGCAGTGTCGACCCGGTGGAGCGAGAGCGCGTGCTCATCTGCCTGAGCGCATCGCCGGAACCGGTCGATCATGTGGTTGAGCAGATCGACGTTCGCGGCGGTGGTCCCGCCTACCGGGAGCGGGTCGCGCAGGCGGTCAAGGAAATCCGGCAGGGGCAGTATCAGAAGGTCATCCTGTCGCGGAGCGTGCAGATTCCCTTCCCGATCGATCATGTCGCCACCTACGAACTCGGTCGGCGCCACAACGCGCCCGCGCGATCGTTCCTGTTGCGGCTCAACGGTATCGAGGCGGCGGGTTTCAGCCCCGAGGTGATCGTGACCGTCGACCGGGACCGGAAGGTCACCACCCAGCCGTTGGCCGGAACACGGGCGTTCGGGTTGGGCACCCGGGCGGACGCGGCCGCCCGGCTGGACCTCGAGACGAACCCGAAGGAGATCTACGAACACGCGGTATCGGTGCGTACCGCGGTGGCGGAACTGGCGCCGATCTGTCGATCCGATTCGGTGCACGTCCAAGAGTTCATGGGGGTCAGGGAACGCGGCAGTGTCCAGCATCTGGCCTCGCTCGTCACCGGTTCCCTCGCGGCCGATCGCACGGTCTGGGACGCCCTGGAGGCAGTGTTTCCGGGGGTGACCGCCTCCGGTATCCCGAAGCGGGAGTCGCTCGACGCGATCGCCCGGATGGACGATCCCCGCGGCCTGTACTCGGGGGCGGTACTCGGGTTGTCCCAGGACGGGACCCTCGACGCCGCACTCGTCCTCCGCGCCGTCTACCAGGAAGGCGATCGGGCCTGGCTACGCGCGGGCGCGGGGATCGTCGCCGATTCTACGCCCGAAAGAGAATTCGAGGAGACATGCGAGAAGCTCGCATCGGTAGCGCCCTACATCGTGAGCGCGTAGACCCGGCCGCCCGGCGGCGGTAGCGGGCCGATCGGCTCCGCCGGGACCACCGGGTCGGCAGACCCGCCCACCAAGGCCCCATCGAGTGGCCGTTCACCATATCGGTTCGGACAAGGGAAAAATGATGAGGGAAATATTCCGGCACCCACTGCGCCGGCACGGCCGGCTGACCGGAGTAGTGGTGGCAGCGGTGGTGAGCGTGGGCGCGCTGGCCGCGGGCTCGGCGCACGCGGACGTGTTCCTGCAACTACCGGACGGGAGCAAGGACGGGGCCGGTGTACGGATCGACCGGGTACACGAGCGCGCCCTGCTCTCGCCGTCGATGGCCGCCAACGGCGCGGGCCGGGTCGTGTGGGTATCCGGGATCGTCACGGCCGATGTCACGGTCACACCCGAAGGAGAAGTGGGCCCGACCAACGGCGCCACCGGCGCGCCCGGAACCAACAACTCGTCGACATCGGGCCAGTCCCGGATCAACACCGGCTATATCGTGGGCTGCCAGGTCAGTATCGGAAGCGACGCCGTCGGGGCGGGCCTGAGCGCGGGAACCAGCGTCCAGCGCGGCGGCTCGGTCAGTGGTTCGGTCGGAATCCAGCTCGCTCCGGGCGAGGTGAAACTCGTCGCCATCGACGGCAAGAACATCCCGGCCCCCGGTCGCTATTCGATCCAGTACCGGGACCACGAACTCGAGATCCAGGGCTGTGCCGGCTACGCGCAGGCCCGCTCCTACACCGTGGTGGAGATCATCGGCGAACACTACTCGAAGACCACCCTCTACGGGGCACCGTTCAGCATCGGCTGACGATCACCGATCACCCCTTCAACCGTGGCCGAACGGCACTCATCGATCGAGGTAGTAAGCAATGATCAACATTACGACCGGCCTGCTGCGCGCCGCGGGAATCGGGGCCGTCGCGGTCCTGGCGAGCAGCATACTGTCGCTGGGCACCGCGGGCGCCGACACCTTCGTGCCGCTGCCCGGCGGTGAGCTCACCGAGACCCTGGTCGACGGCACCGTGGTCACGGTGCGCACGGCGGCGGAATCGGCGACCATCGGTCCTTCCGTCGGCGGCACGCCGCTGCACCGCAACGCCTGGGTATCCGGGACCGCGCAGGTGCAACTGGCCGGCCGGAACCTGAAGGGCGGCTCGATCAGTCCCGGGTACGTGGTCGGTTGCCAGGTCGATATCAGTGGCGGCGGCGTCAACGGCGGTGCGGGCGCGTCAACCGATTTCGAGGGGCAGCGGCCGGATCTCAGCAACAGCGGCGGCGCCCAACTGACCCTGGGACCCGGACAGGCGCGGTCGTTCTTCCTGCTCGATATCGAACGACCGAACGACTACGGGGACGAATCGCATAAGAAGTTCACCATCTTCCGCGGCCCGAACGGCTCGGTCACCTGGAGCGATTCCACCATCGAGCTGACCGGGTGCGGCGGCTACGCACAGGCGCGTTCGTTCGTCCGGGTCAAGGTGGAGACCGCGGGAGTGCTGACCTGGGTCACGCTCTGGGGACAGCCGTTCAGCCTCGGCTGATCCGTATACGACCGATCCCGGAGCAGCCGTATCCCGCCGGGCCGCTCCGGGCACAGGCCGCCGAGACAAGGAGACGCAGGGGCCATGCCATCATCGCCGAAGCCGGAACCGGGCATCACCCGGGACGAGATCCGTAGCGCGGTAGCCGGACAACTGGGCCGCGACGATATCGAGATCGCCGACCTGGACGACCTCATCCAGCTGGGATTGGACTCCATCCGCACCATGAAACTCGCGGGTGCCTGGCGTAAGCGGGGCGCCGCGGTGAACTTCGCGGAACTCGCGGCGGAACCGACCGTCGACGCCTGGCACCGGCTGCTCGGGGGCGACCCGGATCCGCGCGCGGCGGCCGCGGAGAACGCCGGAGTATCCGGCGGGCCCTCGTCGCCGGATCCCGCCGGACCGATCGACCCCGGTACCCCCTTCGCTCTGGCTCCCATGCAGCACGCGTACTGGATCGGGCGCTCCGAAGAACAGGAACTCGGTGCTGTCGCCGCGCATCTGTACGTCGAATTCGACGGCGAGAACGTCGATCAGGAGCGGTTGCGCGCGGCGGTCGACGAACTGATCCGAAGGCACCCGATGCTCCGGACACGGTTTCTTCCGGACGGGACGCAGCAGACCCTGCCGCGTCTCCCACGGGATGTTCTGGATCATCTGGATCTGCGATCCGCCGACCCGGCGGAAGCCGCGCGCGTACTGGAGTCGCTACGCGAGCGCCGGACCCATCAGCGTCTTGCGGTGGCCGACGGTCAGGTACTCGAAATCGCGCTGACGCTCTTGCCCGAGCACCGCTGCCGCCTGCACATCGACGTCGATATGCTGGCCGCGGACGCCGCGAGCTATCGGATCCTGGTCGACGACCTCGCTCGGCTGTACCACGGTGAACGAACCGAACCACCGGGCTACACCTTCCGCGAGTATCTCGCCGGGCAGCGGCCGGCCGGTACCGAATACGAGCGCGATCGTCGATGGTGGCAGCAACGGCTGCCCGATCTCCCCGGCGCGCCCGATCTTCCGCGGGTGTACGGGGCCGGCCCGGGCAGGGATCCGCGCACCGCCGCCGACCGGCAGCCGGCGCGGACGGTGCGTTTCCACCACTGGCTCGGCCCGGAGTCGAAAGGCCGGATCTTCGCCGAGTCCCATCACCGCCGGGTGACCCCCGCCATGGCCTTGGCCTCGGTATTCGCGGAAGCGATCGGTGGCTGGTCCGCGGACGACCGCTTCCTGCTGAACCTCCCGCTGTTCCATCGCGATCCGGTGCATCCGGAGGTGGACGGCGTGATCGGCGATTTTACCTCGTCGGTGCTCTTGGAGGTGGATATCTCCGAACCGGCCACGGTGCTCGAAAGGGCCCGTGCCCTACAGCGCGAACTGCACGCCGCCGGTGCGCACACCGCCTATTCGGGTCTGGAGGTACTGCGCGATCTCGGCCGGGCCCGCGGCGAGCCGGTCCTCGCTCCCATCGTCTACACCAGCGCCATCAACCTGGGTGAGCTGTTCTCCGAGCGGGTCACCGAAACCTTCGGTGAGCCGGTGTGGATCATCTCCCAGGGCCCGCAGGTACTCCTCGACGCGCAGGTCACCGAGGTGAGTGGGGGACTGCTGCTCAACTGGGATGTGCGGGCCGACGCTTTTCCGCCCGATACGGTCGCCGCGATGTTCGCCCGGTACATCGAATCGGTGCGGGCACTGACCGGCCTGGAGAACGCCGGTACCCCCGAGACCGGCGAGAGTTCCGGCGCCCGCGACGGCTGGGATACCGCGGCGGCGGTGCGACTACCGCCGGAACAGGCGGAGGTCCGGCGCCGGGTCAACGACACGTCCGGCCCGGTGACCGGGCGACTGCTGCACCAGGGCCTGTTCGAATACGCCGCGACGGAACCGGACGCGGTGGCCGTCATCTGGGAGAGCGACCCGGAATCGGCGGGGCCCGAGAGTGTTCCGGTCGCGGAAGGCCCCGAGCGTGCGGCGGCCGGCTCGCGTGTTCCCCCGGAGTGCCGGGCGCTGACCTACCGGGAACTCGCCGACCGGGCGCTGGCGATCGCCGGTGCCCTGCGCGAGGCCGGAATCCGCCCCGGGGACGCGGTCGCGATCCAGCTCCCCAAGGGCCCGGACCAGATCGTGGCGACGGTGGGGGTGCTGGCCGCGGGGGGTGTATACGTGCCGATCGGGTACGACCAGCCGGCGGCCCGGCGATCGGAGATCGTGCGCGCGGGAGAGGTACGGGCGGCGGTGACCGACGGTGCGACGATCCCCGGCATCCCGACCGTGACCGTGGGAGACGCCGCTTTCCACCCCCGCCCGCTGGAACGACCCGTACTGCCCGATACCGAATCGATTGCCTACGTGCTCTTCACCTCGGGATCGACCGGGCAGCCCAAAGGTGTGGAGGTCCCACACCGTGCCGCCATGAACACCGTCGACGATCTGAACGAGCGGTTCGGCCTCGGCCCGGCCGATCGGGTGCTGGCGCTGTCGGCCCTGGAGTTCGACCTGTCGGTCTACGATATCTTCGGACCGCTCGGCGTCGGCGGTGCCGTGGTGACGCCGGATCCCGGACAACGGGAAGACCCGGCCCGGTGGGTGCAAATGACAGGGCGGCACCGGGTTTCGATCCTGAACTGTGTCCCTAGCCTGCTGGATATGCTGCTGACCGCGGCCGGCGATACCGGTCTGGGCACGCTGCGGACCGTGCTCTCCGGTGGTGACTGGGTGGATGTGGCGCTCCCGGCGCGGCTGGCCCGCTCCGCACCGGACTGCCGGTTCGCCGGCCTCGGGGGCGCCACCGAGACGGCGATCCACTCCACCATCTGTGAGGTCGTCGACGCGCGCGTGCCCGCCGACTGGGTCGCGGTGCCCTACGGCACCCCGCTACGTAATGTGCGCTGCCGGGTGGTCGGTCCGTCGGGCCGGGACTGCCCGGACTGGGTGAGGGGCGAACTCTGGGTGGGCGGCGCGGGTGTGGCGGCAGGCTATCGCGGTGACCCCGACCGCACGGCACAGCGGTTCGTCGACCACGAGGGCCTGCGCTGGTACCGCACCGGTGATCTCGCCCGCTACCGCCCCGACGGCGTCATCGAATTCCTGGGGCGCGCCGATCATCAGGTGAAGATCCGCGGTTACCGGGTAGAGCTGGGCGAAGTGGAGAGTGCGCTGCGCTCGCTGCCCGAGGTCCACCATGCCGTCGCGGCGGTCGTCGGCACCGCCGCGCCCGCACTGGCGGCGCTGGTGGTCCCGGCGGACGGCTGCGCACCCGATGCGGAATCCCTCCGAGCCGCCGTGGCCGAGCTCCTGCCCGGCTATATGGTGCCGGTCCGCATCGAGTCCCGTCCCCGGCTACCGTTCACCGCCAACGGCAAACCCGACCGGAAAGCTGTTGCGGCGCTGCTGGCCTCGAACGATCCCGGCATCGAGTTCGTCGCTCCGGGTACGCCGCTCGAGAGTGCCCTCGCCGATATCGTCGCCACGGTGCTGTCGGTCGAACGCGTGAGCGTGACCGGTGACTTCTTCGCGCTGGGCGGCGATTCGGTACTCGCCACCACCGTGGTGGCACGGGTGCGTGAGTTACTGGACTGCCCCGAGACCGTCGTCGCGGATTTCATCGTCGACGGTACGATCGCCGGCCTCGCGCAGCGCCTGCGGGATCGAGCGGCGCGCCGCGGCGCGGTGGATCGGCTGACCGCGGTCGCGCGGGTGTACCTGGAGGTCGCCGGGATGAGCGACGAGGAGGTTCTCGCCGAATTCTGACGACGACCTGCGGCTCCGGCTGTGCCCGGCCACCTCGGTGTCCGGAAACGGATCGAGGCCGGCTCGGCTGTCGCGGACCGCGCGGCCCGCACCACCCGCGGACCCGGCATTATGCTGGGGGCGATGAGTGTATCGACGGTCGACCGGCGGACACTCCGGGAGACGATCGGGGACCGAGTATCCGACAGCGCCCTGGTCCTGGTGGCCGTCGCGATAGCGCTGGTCGCGGTCGCTCATCGGCTGGCGGTGCCGCAGCCGGTGCCCGCCTGGATCGTGTACGGGGATTGGTTCATCGGGGCGCTCGGCTGTGCGGCGCTGTGGTACCGGCGTCGCTTCCCCGTTTCACTGGCCGGCGTACTCATCGTGTGCAGTGCGTTCTCCGAGACGGTTTCCGGGGCGGCGATCGTGGCGTTGTTCACGGTCGCCGTGCACTGCTCGACCCGAGCCACGGCGTTGCTGTGTACGGCGAGCGTGGCGGCGCTCAGTACATATCAACTGCTCCGGCCCGAACCGAATGCCGCGCCGGTTGTCGTATTCGCCGCCATCGTCCTCGGGCATATCGCGGTGGTGGGGTGGGGGCTGTTGGTGCGCAGCCGGCGGGAACTGATCACCTCGTTGCGGGAGCGGGCCGCGGCGGCCGATGCCGAGGCGCGGCTGCGGGCCGAACGCGCTCAGCACGAGGCACGGTCGGCTCTCGCGCGCGAGATGCACGATGTGCTCGGTCATCGGCTGTCGCTGCTCAGCGTGCACGCCGGTGCCCTCGCCTACTATCGTGACGCGCCCGCCGGGGATATCGCGAACGCGGCCGAGGTGGTCCGGGAGAACGCGCATCGCGCCCTGCAGGACCTCCGCGAAGTGATCGGGGTACTCCGGGCTCCGGTGGGGGAGCTGCCGTTACCTGTCGTCGAGGATGTGCTGGAGCTGATCGACGAGGCGGAGCGGGCGGGTTCGACGGTCGAACTCCTGGACGAGACGGGAGTGACCACCGACGGCCGGATGCTCTCGGCGACGCAGGGCCGGACCCTGTATCGCCTCGTCCAGGAATGCCTGACCAATGTGCGCAAACACGCCCCGGGTGCGTCGGTCGTCGTCCGGATCACCGGGCAGCCCGGGACTCGGCTGGTCACCGAGATCGTCAACGACGCGCCGTCGAACGCGCCGGCACAGTGCGGCGGCTCCGGCGAAGGGTTGCGCGGGCTGGCCGAGCGGGCGCGGCTGGTGGCCGGGCGGCTCGAGTACGGCCCGACCACCGCGGGCGGCTGGCGGGTGCGGATGTGGCTACCGTGGCAGACGTGACCGACTCTGTGCCGACCATCGATGTACTGGTCGCCGACGACGACCCGGTGGTGCGTTTCGGGTTGAAGATGATGCTGCGCGGTGCCGCCGATCTGCGGGTGGTCGCGGAGGCGAACGACGGTGCGGAAGCGGTGGAGCTGGCGCGCCGGCACAATCCGGCTGTCGTGCTGATGGATATCCGGATGCCCGGTACCGATGGGCTCACCGCGACCGAGATATTGCGGTCCGGGCGACGCGCGCCCGAGGTCATCGTGCTCACCACCTTCGACGCCGACGCCCATGTTCTGCGGGCGCTGCGGGCGGGTGCCGTGGGGTTCCTGCTCAAGGACACCCCGCCGGACGAGCTCGTCGTCGCCATCCGGCACGCGGCCCGGGGTCGACCCGTGCTCTCACCCGAAGTGACCCGGCGGCTCATCGCCCGGGTCGCGGAGTCGGAGTACGACACCCGGCGTAGCGCGGCCCGCCGACGCCTCGACCTGCTCGCCGACCGGGAACGCACGGTCGCGCTCGAGATCGGTACGGGGCGTTCCAACGCAGAGATCGCCGCGCGCCACCACCTCGGCCTGACCACGGTCAAAACCCACGTATCGGCGATACTCACCAAACTCGATCTCAACAACCGCGTGCAGGTGGCCCTGCTGGTCCACGATGCCG
Organism: Nocardia sp. NPDC003963; assembly: GCF_053605105.1. Taxonomy (NCBI): domain Bacteria; kingdom Bacillati; phylum Actinomycetota; class Actinomycetes; order Mycobacteriales; family Nocardiaceae; genus Nocardia; species Nocardia sp. NPDC003963. Next base: position 1,744,593 of record NZ_JBSGIP010000001.1, on the reverse strand, counting down.
AACTCGACCTCCCGGACTGAGCGGTCCGCGCCGCTCCGGTCACCGGGTGTGCCACCGGGGTAGCGCGGCACTCCTACTTCGGTCGGAATATGCGGACCTTCGGGAGGATCAAATCCACCGGGTCGCCTTCCTAGCATGTTTCCATGCCCGGACCAACACCACCGCCCGGTCGGTGGGCTGCTTCTCCACCGAACACCACACTCGTCCGACCCCTGCCGAGAAAATTATCGTGGCGCGTCGCGCGCCACAGCGCGGCGGGATTCGCCGCCGCGCTGGTGCTGACCGGATGCGCCGGTGGATCGGTGGCGTCACCGGCCGGCAGCTCGTCGGCCACGGCCCCTGCCGCTATCGCCTGGCGCGAGTGCGGACCCGAACTGGAATGCGCCACCGTCGAGGTGCCCCTGGAATACACCGAACCCGACGGCGCGCAGATCCCGATCGCGGTGAAACGCCACCGCGCCACCGACCCGGCCCAGCGCATCGGCAGCCTGTTCATCAATCCGGGTGGACCCGGCGTCCCGGCCACCGAGGTGATCGGCACCATCGATCCCGGCAGCGACACCAGCCCCTTTTCGCCCGCCCTGGTGGCGCGGTTCGACATCATCGGCATGGATCCGCGTGGCGTCGGCGAATCCGGTGCCGTCCGCTGCCGCACGGACGAACAGCGCGCCGCGGTCGCGGCCATCGATCTCGACCCGGCCGTCCCGGGCGGGAAGCCGCTACCGGACCTGCTCGCCGACACCACCGCCTTCGACGACGGATGCCTGGCGCACCAGAGCCCGGAATTCCTGGCGAGCCTGTCCACCGATAATGTCGCTCGCGATATGGACCGGGTCCGCGCCGCGCTCGGGGAGGAGCAGATCTCCTACTACGGCATGTCCTACGGCACCGTGCTCGGACCCATGTACGCCACCCTGTTCCCGGATCGCGTGCGCCGGATGGTGATCGATGCCCCCGTCGACACCGACCTATGGCGAAACGACTCACTGGCACTTCTCGACGACGTCTCCCGCTCCAACGAAGCGACGCTGAACGCGTGGTTCGAGACCTGCCGCACCGAAGGACCGCAGGTGTGCCCGTTCGGCGACGGAAACCCGGAAGCCGCATTCGACTCCCTGATCACCCGGCTGGAGGCGCAGCCTCTCCGGGTTCCCGCGGCGGCCGGCCGGGCGGGCGGGACGATCGACGGTGCCGTGGCGCTCGAAGCGGTGCGGGCCGCCGCGGGGGTAGCGCAACTGTGGCCCGTACTCACCGCGGGGCTGCTGGCCGCGCAACAGGGCCAGGGTGAACTGCTCCAATTCCTCGTATCGAATGTCACGGTCGCCCCCTTCGGCGGTCCGTACGCGATTCTCCAGGAACCCCATATCGCCGTGCGCTGCGCCGACTGGCAGGTACCGGCCGATATCGCCGCGCATACCGCCGCCGCGACCGCTATCGCCGAACGCGATACACGTCTGGCGGGCCGGGCCGGCTACAGCGCGCTCGACTGCGCGATATGGCCCGCGCCGAACGCGGACCGGGTCACCGAGCCGCTCACCGGCGCGGGTGCCCCGCCGGTCCTGGTGGTCGGTGGGCGGTTGGACAATGTGTCCCCCTACCACTGGGCCGAGCGCGTGGTCGAGACCATGGAGAACAGTGTCCTGCTCACCCGAGAGGGCGTCGGCCACACGTCTTACCGCCGCGGTATCCCGTGCATCGATACCGCCGTGGACGCCACGCTGATCGACGGCGACCTGCCCGCCGACGGTACCGTCTGCGCCGTGCCTCCGGCCACCACCGCGCCCGTCGGGACGACCGGGTAACAGGACCGATGAGGCGTATGCGGTCGGGCACGGTGGGGCCGGCTCCGGAATACGCCCTAGCGTTTGCGTCCCCGAGCCGATTTCTTCCCGGAAGCGACCGGTTTCCGCGCGGGGCGCGGTCGCTTTCCGGCGGGGCGCGGCTTCCGCGATTCCGGTTCGGTGGTCTTTCCGGCGGGGGAGCGGGAGCTGTGCGCCGAGCGGCCGCGCACTACGCCGATGAACTCCTCGACCGCGTCGGTGGTCTCGGTGAGCGGCCAGACCAGGGCGATTTCGGTATCTTCGGTATCGGTCACCGTGCGGTAGACGAGGTCGCGCCGGTGGTGCAGGCGGGCGATCGAATGCGGCACGATGGCGACGCCGACTCCGGCGGCGACGAGTTCGACGGTATCCCTGACGGCGTCGATATCGGCGGCGTCCTGTAGGCGTTCGTCGGCGAGATCGGCCATGGTGACCTCGTCGAACAACGCGATCGCGTGGTCCTTGGGTACCACGACGACAGGCAACTCACGGTAGAGCGGGATCGCGTTCATACCGCTGCGGTCGATCGGCAATCGGACGAAGCACATATCGACCCGGCCTTCGCGCAGCGCCGCCTCCTGGTCGGCCTGGGCGACCGCGACCAGCTCGAGCGGAGTATCCGGGAACCGCCGGCCCCAGATCCGCTCCCACTTGCTGACGGTGACGCCGGGCACGAACCCGACCCGCAGCGGGGCGGGGGCGGCGACCGCCGCGGTATCCACCTCGTTCTCGGCACGCGCGATGACGTCGCGAGCCTCCTGCAGCAACTCCCGCCCGGCGTCGGTCAGCTGGGTCGGCTGTGCTCCGGGCACGAACAGCTTCGTGCCGAGCTCGGCCTCCAGGTCGATGACCGTATGGCTGAGCTTCTGGCGGGAGATGTGCAATGCCTTCGCGGCGCGGGCGAAGTGCAGCTCCTGCGCGACTGCGGCGAACCAGCGCAGGCGCTGCACATCGATCGAGGAGAACCGGCTCATACCGGCAAGCGTATGGCACCGCGGCGGCCGGACCGGCTCGGCGGCCCGATACGCTGTTCCGGTGAGCCTGGACAAGAAACCGCAGATGATGAAGCCGCTGACCGCGGCGAACAAACTCGGCATCTATCTTCCGGCGGCTCCCGAAGAGTTCCGGAACGACCCGATCTCCCGGACCGAGCTGGACGAGCTCCGGGCGAACCCGCCGCAGTGGCTGACCGAACTGCGCCGCACCGGACCATTCCCGCGCGATATCGTGGCCCGTAAGCTCGGTATCTCCAACAGTGGTCTGACCCGGGCCGGCGTTTCGGACGCGCTCACCGCCGACGAGATCGCCGCTGTCCTCGCGGATCCCCCGGAGTGGCTGGTCCGCGAACGCGAAAGCTATGCCGCCGTCCGGGCCGAGGACGAACGAGTCCAGGCCAAGGAAGCCGAACGCCGGGCAGCGACCAACCGGTCGGCGAAGGGCCGCCAATCCTTCTGACTCCGTGGGCATGGTGTGACCGAGTGCGGCCGGACCCCGCGGTGTCGGAACACCAGCGGCCGGCGGACTCCAGCGCTCCTCGGCCGGCCGGACCCGGTGATGGGCGGTAGGAACTCGAACGCCGCGCCGCGGAAGAATTCCTGTCGGCCGCCGAGCGGCCCGGCGGCACATTCATCCAACACTCCACCCGTGAGAAGTGAGTCGCCGGCCCGCGATCCTCGGCCGGGAATTTCGGCGGAAATGTGACATATAAAAGACGTTGCCCACCGGATGGGGCGGAATTTTCGTCATCGTGAACACTGGATCACGGAACATATTGTAGCGAAGCAGATTTGGGTTCGCGTCCCAGCGCACGGGCCGTGCCTGCGCTTATGGGAGACCCGTGCCGGTCATCGGCCGTCCCGGGCGGATGCCGGTGCCGCTTGGAGTGGTCGACTCCACTGATCTCTCGCTTGCGGCCGATCCGTCGCACCAATAGTGTTCCGACACAAGAGATGTCCCAGAAGGGACAATCTCTTGGATCTGTCGCTGTTGCATTCATTGGAGTTCCCGGCATTGACCAAGTCTCTACCGTCGTCCACAACCGGTACCACCAAATGCCCGTACTCCGACCGAGGCCCGACCGGTGCGCCACCCCGTGTCGCGCTGTACACCGAGGAGTACGCCGCCGACCCGCACCGTGTTTACGCCGAGATGCGCAAGCGGTACGGATCTCTCGCACCGGTGGAGCTGGCCCCCGGCATACCGGCCACCTTGGTGCTCGGGTATCACACCGCGATCAGTATCTACAACGACCCGGAGCATTTCCCGGCCGACGCCCGGTCGTGGGAGAAGACCGTGCCCGCCGACCATCCGCTCATGCCCATGATGGCGTGGCGTCCCAATGTGATGCGCAGTACCGGCCGGGAGCATGCCCGATACCGGCAGGCGATCACCGCGGCTCTCGACGGGGTCGATCTGTTCTCCATGCATCAGAACGTGGAAGAGGTTGCCGCGCCGCTGATCAACAACTTCTGCATGAACGGCCGAGCCGAGATCATCGGCCAGTACGCCTTCCCGCTGACCTTCCAGGTACTCAACGCCATGCTGGGTTGCCCACCGGATCTCGGGCAGCACATCGCCGCCGGGATGGCTGCCATGTTCGAAGGCGGCGCCGCCGCCACCGACGCGGATGCCCGGATCAACGAAGCACTTCTGGAACTGGTCGCACTCAAGCGCGCCCACCCCGGCCGCGATATCACCTCGCGCCTGGTGAACCACTCCGCAGGACTCCAGGATTCGGAGATGGTGCACCAGTTGGCCGTGCTCTACGGGGCCGGGATCGAGCCGCTGACCAATCTGACGGTCAACACCCTGCTGCTCATGATCACCGACCCGCGGTTCACCGGCACCGCGTCACCCGGCGCGGCCCCGACGACCCGGGACGCACTGAACGAGCTGCTGTACACCGACCCGCCGATGGCGAACTACTGTCTCAGCTACCCGCGGCAGCCGATGATGCGGGACGGAGTCTGGTTGCCCGCCGATCAGCCGGTCGTCATCGGAATGGCCGCGTGCAACAACGATCCGGCGATCCACTCGGGCCAGTACACCGATAACAACGCACATCTGGCCTGGGGTTCCGGCCCGCACGCCTGCCCCGCCAAGTCGATCGCCTATTCGGTTGCCCAGAACGCGATCGATCAGCTGCTCGACGCGCTTCCCGAAATGCGGCTCGCCTGCTCGGTCGACGAACTGCACTGGCGGCCCGGGCCTTTCCATCGCGCGCTCTCCGCGATGCCCGTGGTGTTTCCCCCCTCGCCGCCGCTCGGTCTGTGACATCGGCGCGGTGCGGCATCTGCGGCCGCACCGCGACGATCCGCCCTCTTCCCGACGCGCGGTGTCTCGGCCGCGCAGTGTCCGAACCGCACCACCGGGTGCGTAGAATCTCTACATTGAATACCGTTGCGCCGTAATAAATCCGGCGAGATACTTGCATATCACCAAGATCATCAGTGATAGCTCGGAACGATTACCCTGTATCAGGGTTTGTCCTAGAATCATTTGTAGCGCTGACGAGCCCCCAGACCCGTAAGACCGCTCCGTATCCGCATTCTCGCCAATCCATCTGCCGATCCGCATGATCGGCAGCGCATCGGGAGCACTGTCGATTTTCGACATGTCCGACTCGCCGGTGACATCCAGCATCGCGCAAAACTCGCCGCATCGCACCGAGGAGGATGTCGTGTCTCAGCCCGTTTTCCTGGAAGTCAGGCCAAGTAAGGAACGCATTGTAACCAGAGCATTCGAGCTCGCGCAAGACGATCCGGCATTGGCGGAGCGTTTGATGCGTGTGAACGAAGTAGCCCGCGGTATCCGCACGGTGGAGGTCTGGGTTACCGACGCCTGTAACCTGCGGTGCAAGGGCTGCTGGTTCTTCGAACACGATATGGACAAGCAGAGCGTCGAGATCCGGGATCTGGACTCGATCCGCGCGTTCGCCGAAGACCTGCGCGATTCCAAGAAGATCACCAGCACACTGCTGATCGGCGGTGAGCCGGCACTGGTCCTGGATCGGGTCCGCGTGTTCGCGGAGACGATTCGCAATGTCACGGTGGTGACGAACGGGACGCGGCCGATCCCCTACGACGGACTGGAAGATCTCGCCATCGCGGTCTCGCTGTGGGGCGGAGGTCCGGTGGACGACGAGTTACGTGGTCACGGGCCCAACGGCCGGCGGATGAGCGGATTGTTCGGCAAGGCGCTGCGCACCTATGCCGGCGACCCGCGGGCCACCTGGGTCTACACGCTGAGCGAGGCCGGGATGCCGTACCTGGAACAAACCGTCGAGGCCATCGCCGCCAACGGCAACCAGATCAACTTCGGTTACTACAGCGACAACGGCACCGATCCCACTGCGCGACTGCACAACGAGGAACGGGCGATCGAGGAGATGACTCGTATGCGCGAGACATATCCCGACACCGTGATCGGGGACCCGTATTACTTCCGCACGCTGGTCACCGGCCGCACGCATTGGGGTACCTTCGGCGCGGAGACCTGCCCCAGCATCAGCAATGACCACCCGGCGCATGCCCGGCGCCTGACCGAGGGCCACCCGATCGTCGGCCGTTTCAACGCCTACCGGACCGATCACAGCGTGCAGTACTGCGCCACCACCGGAGACTGCGACAACTGCCGGGACAGTCAGGCCGTATGGAGTTGGCTGCTGGTCAACATGCACCGCTTTCTCGGTGATCGCGAACAGCTGAACACGTGGGTGACGCTGGCCGAGAACTTCTATCGCCAGTACTACTGGTCCAGCTACCATCCCGCCCGGCCGGCGCCCGTCGAGGCGGTCGGTGCCTAGGGCGGGCGGTACCCACCATGGCGACAATGTCTCTGGAGAAGGCGCGAATCCTCTCGGATGTTCTTCGCGGTGACCCCGGCGCCCGGATCCTCTGGGCCCGGCCCGGGGCCGACCGGCATCGGCAATACGAGAAGATCCGTGCCCGGGGCGCGCTGGCCACCAGTCGTCGCGGCCTGTTGTTCACCGCCTCGCACGCGTCGAGTCATCAGGTACTCACCAGTAGCGATTTCGGCCCGGCGCCCATCGGGGCGTCGGCCCGCCGCCGCAACGAAGCCGGCGATGTCACGCTGGTGCATCCGGTCGACGACTCCTTTCTGAAACTGGAACCGCCACGGCATACGGAGCTACGATCCCTGGTCGCACCCGTATTCCACCGGCGTGAACTCGCCGACCTCGGGCCGCGCATCGAAAAGATCGCCGGGCACTGCCTGAACGAGCTTCCCCGTGACCGGGTCACCGATCTGATCACCAACTACGCCGAAGCCGTTCCCATGGCGATGATCTCGGAAATCCTGGGGCTGCCGGATAGCGAAGCCCCGCGCTTCGCCGCGTGGGGAAATATGCTCGCCTCATTGCTGGACGGCGCCAGAACGGCGGAGGAACGGCAGCGTTCCCGTGCCCTCGTCACCGAGATGACGGCGTACTTCAGGGAGCGTCTGCGTCATGCCGATCCGGAAGGCCCCGGGCTCATCGCCGGTCTGGCGCGGCAATGCCCGGCGCAACTGAGTCTGCGCGAGGCCATCGCCACGTGCAGCATGCTGCTGGTCGGCGGTTTCGGCACCACCACGCATCTCCTCGGAAACACTCTGAACATGTTGCTGAGACATCCCCACCTGCGGCCGGAAGACGGTGATTACGCGCCGGTGATCGAAGAATCCCTGCGCTACGACGCTCCCGTCCAGTACGTCGTCCGGGTCGCCGCGACCGATACCCGGCTCGCGGGTCGGATCATCACCGCGGGAACGCCGATCGTGGTGCTGCTGGCCGCGGCCAATCGCGATCCGGAAATATTCACCGACCCACACGTGTTCGATCCCCGGCGCCGGGAACCTCATCGCCACCTCACCTTCAGTGCGGGGATCCATTTCTGTATCGGCGCCGCGCTGGCCCGCGCGGAAGCTGTGATCGCGGTCCAGCGATTCTTCGAAAGGTATCCGAACGCGCATATCGCGGGGAAGGAAGCTCCGCTGCGTTCCCGCGCGCTCCACGGATTGCGGCGGCTGCCCGTCGTGCTGGAGGCATGAAGACGGGCAGGTTACTCTGCGCTGTGTCGCGTCGCCGTCGTGGCGTTCGAGATGCCGTCCGGGTGGCCACCGTCCAGCAGGTTCTGGACGATATCGCCGAAGCGCAGCAACACCTGATCGGAATGCGCGGCGGAATGCGGGGCTTCGAAGATCCGCAGCGCGGCGGCTAGGCCCATCAGCGCACCGACAGCCAACTCGGACCTCAGCTCGGCGTCCGCGCCGCCGCCGAGCCGTTCGGCCAGGGCGTCGAAGTAGCCGCTGGTGAACTTCTCCTGAATCGTGGCGGGATCGGGGGCGGTGAGCCGCAGCATGATCGCGCGTCCCAGCGGCTCCACCGCATTCGCCTGCATGCGGTCGATGATGTTGCGGACCAGGGCCCGGCCGAGTTCATCGTGCGGTATTCCGTCGAGGTCGAGCGGCTGCACCTCCGCTACCTCGTGGAAGAGCTTCTCCTTGCTGCCCACCGCCTTCATCACCATCGCGGGCGACAGCCCCGCGGCCAGCGCGATATCGCGGATGGTCACGTGGCGGTATCCGCGCTCCGCGAACAGCTTCGACGCCGCGGCCACCGCGGCATCCCTGGCTCGGGTCACCGCACCGATACCGTATCGGCGTGCACCGGCGCGGCGGGTCCGAGAAGTTCGATATCGAACTGGCGAGCCGAGCCCCAGATGGTGATTGCGCGTGCGCTGGACGAGGTATTCGTGAACGCGGTGATGATGTATCTCCCGTTCTGCGGAAGCGGCAATTGGTAATCTCCGATCGCACCGGTCCGGGTCGTTCCGACGGCTTCGCCGGTCTGCCGGGTGAGGACCACATGCGCACCGTCCACCGGCCCGCTCGCATCGATCACGGTGCCCGCCATCATCAAACGTTCCTTCAGCACGATCGCATCGATTCTGCCACCGGTGTCGATATCCACCAGACGGGAGTCCGGTGTCCATCCGTCGGCCGCGGTGACCAGGAGATAGCGGCCGGGGCCGGGGAGGGCGACCGAGAAGTGGCCCGTGGAGTCCACCTGACTCCAGTCGACGTGGTCCGCCGACGGTGTGAACACGGTGACGACCGCGTGACCGATCGGGCGGTCCGTGCGGCTGAGCACTTTCCCGCCCGCCACTGCCTCGTGCGCATGGTCGGATTTGTCGAGCTCCTCGGTGTTCTCGTCCGGTGTCTCCCGAAGTCCGGTCATGGCCAACGCGATGACGGCGGTGATCGAGCAGGCGCCCGCGGAAACCCAGAACACCACGGTGAAGGCCTGGAAGCTGGGAAATACCTCGTCGGCGACTCGGATCGTGCTCATGGTGGCCACCGCGGCCATGACTGCGCTGGACAGAGCCGTACCGATGTATCGCAGTAGGGTGTTCAGTCCGTTGGCCGATGCCGATTCGGTGAGCGGAACGGCGCGCATGATCAAGGTGGGCAGTGCGGCGTAGGTCATCGATGTTCCACCGGCCACCAGCACCGAGCCGACGACTATCTGCCAGAGATTGTCACTGAGATACACCCGGGCCACATAGGACCCCCCCATCACGAGCGTGCCGGTGAGTAGTGTCGCCACCGGGCCGTATCGACGGATGATCCGCGCGGACACCGGCGCCATCGCGCCGAATACCAGCGCGATCGGCGCCATCCACAGCCCGGTGTTCAAGATGTCGTATCCGAGCCCGTATCCCGAACTCACCGGCAGCTGCAGCAATTGGGTGGTGACGAGCATGTTCGCGAACATCGCGAAGCCCAGCAGCAGCGAGGCCGCGTTCGCCAGCAGGACGGCCGGGCGGGCGGCGATCCGGACATTGACGAGCGGATTCCGGACGCGGAGTTCGAGCGGTACCCAGGCGACCAGAAGTGCTGTGCCCACGCCGACGATGGTCAGGGTGATACCCGAGGTCCAGCCCCAGTGCGCCCCTTTGGACAACGCGAGCATCACCGCGGTCAGGGCGACCGATCCGATGATCGCGCCCCGGTAATCGAACGACCCGCCGGTTTTGACCGGCGACTCGCGGATCACCCGCCAGACGGCGACGAGGACGACGACCCCTACCACTCCGGTGACCCAGAATATGGCGTGCCAGTCCAGATGTGCTGCTATCAGTCCGGACAGGGGTAGTCCCGCACCGGAGCCGATCGCCAGGCTGGCACTCATCAGTGCGACACCCAGCGGCGTGCGATCGCGCGGCAGTTCGTCCCGGAGAATCGCAATACCTACGGGAATGAGGGAGAGCCCCACACCCTGCAGCGCGCGAGCGACGATGATGAGGATGAGGTCGGTGCTGACCGCGCCGAGGACCGAGCCGAGCACCATGATGGCGAGTGCGACCATCATCATCCGCTTCTTCCCGAACATATCGGCGAGCCGGGTGACGGTCGGAATCGAGACCGCGCCGAAGAGCAGGGTCGCGGTCACCAGCCAGGACGCGTTGTCGGCGGTCGTGTTCAGCAGGCCGGGAAGATCGGGCAGCAGCGGGAGGACGAGCGTTTGCTGGAGTGAGACGACGGTGCCGGTGAGCGCCAAGGTCGCCATCACTGTCCAGCTCCGTGAGCCTTCGGATTTCGCGACGTGGTCTTGCGCGCTCACTCAGGAACCCTTCTATTCGGGGTGAACGAGTGTTCACCCCGAACGAGTGAACCAGTGTTCACCACGCTGAGTCGAGCGGTGGGCGGCGATTGTGATGCAGGTCGCGCTGTCGGCAACCCCGGCCGCCCGCCGGATCGTCACCGGGCCGGAGGTGTTCCACCGACGAACGGGCGGCCGGGACCTCAGGGGCGGTCGCCGACCTCGTGTGCGGCGACTGTCCACGCGCGCGCCTGGTCGCTGAGGGTGATCCCGAGGCCGGGCCGGGCGGAGACGTGCATCCGCCCGTCGCTGATCTCCAAGCGTTCGTTGAACAATGGCTCCAGCCAGTCGAAGTGCTCCACCCACGGCTCGATCGGGTAGGCGGCGGCGAGATGGAGGTGGATCTCCATGGCGAAATGCGGTGCGAGTTGCAGATTGTCGTGTTCGGCCAGGGCAGCGAGCTTGAGGAACTGGGTGATACCGCCGATCCGGGGCGCATCGGGCTGGATGATATCGGCGGCGCCGTGCCGGATCAGTTCCACGTGTTCGGCAACGCTGGCGAGCATTTCGCCGGTCGCGACAGGGGTATCCAGGGCGGTGGCCAGTGCGGCGTGCCCCTTGGCGTCGTAGGCGTCGAGTGGTTCCTCGATCCAGACCAGGCCGAATTCCTCCATGGCGCGGCCCATACGCTGGGCGGTCGGCCGATCCCACTGCTGATTCGCGTCGACCATCAGCGCTGTGTCGTCACCGATATGCTCGCGTACCGCGGTCAGGCGGGCCAGGTCGTATTTGCCGTCGGGATGGCCGACCTTGATCTTGATTCCGCCGATACCGCTGGCCAGTGAGGCGGTGGCGTTCTCCAGTACCTGCTCGGTGGGGGTGTGCAGGAAGCCGCCGGAGGTGTTGTAGCAGCGGACGGAGTCGCGATGCGCGCCGAGCAGTTTGGCCAGGGGCAGTCCGGCGCGTTTGGCCTTCAGATCCCACAGTGCGATATCGAAGGCGGCGATGGCCTGGGTGGCCAGACCGCTACGGCCCACCGACGCACCCGCCCACGCGAGTTTGGTCCAGATCTTGCCGATATCGCTGGGATCCTCCCCGAGGAGAGTCTCGGCGATCTCCTGGGCATGGGCGAACTGCCCCGGACCGCCTGCCCGCTTGGAATAGCTGAACCCGATCCCTTCGTGGCCCTGTTCGGTGGCGACCTCGACGAACAGGAAGGCGACCTCGGTCATCGGCTTCTGCCGGCCGGTGAAGACCTTCGCGTCGCTGATCGGCGTTACCAGCGGCAGCGTCACCGAGGAGAGTCGCAACCAGGCGATCCGGTCGAGGGTTGCCGGACCGGCGGAGATCGGACTGGTTCGAGGCGTCGCAGCGGTCGTGGTCATCAATTCCGTCCTTGATCGAGTGGTGGTCGACGTCCGGGTCGCAGTGGACCGCGATGCCGCGTGGGCGGCAGGCCCGGACCGGGGGAGGCGCTGTGGCCGTCCGGGTGACCTGGTTCACCCTGTGGTGTGGCATCGACGTTATGGGCGCGAAGCGATCCAAGTCCAACATAAGAATTAGATGCCACGATTCGAATTGGGTATCGTAACGGGCTGGTGCGGGAGGGCTGCCATGGCTGCGGCGATACATACAAAATAGGTATCGCAAACAATAATTTTCGATATGGACGTGAATCGTTACCGTCCTTACGGTCTAACGCAGCCACACATTCTGTGGCTCGGACCACATGCGGCAGCGCAGCTCGCATCACCCAGGTCTAGGAGACCGACCATGCATACTCTCGACCGGCCGGACGAGCCGACGGGCGCCCTCCCGGCGGCCGCCGCCAAGGTGGGCCGCACCAGGTACCTGATCCTGGCGATGCTCTTCCTCGTCACCACGATCAACTACGCAGACCGCTCCACTCTTTCCATTGCCGGCGATTCCATGCAGGATCAGCTGCACATCAGTTCCAGCGAGCTGGGTCTGTTGTTCTCGGCCTTCTCCTGGTCCTATCTGATCGCGCAGATACCCGGCGGCTGGCTGCTGGACCGGTTCGGATCCAAGAAGGTCTACGGCCTGGCCATCTTCCTCTGGTCCGTTTTCACCATGATGCAGGGCGCCATCGGCTTCTTCGCCGGTGCCGCGATCTTCCTGCTGTTCATTCTCCGATTCGCGGTCGGTCTGGCCGAGGCACCGTCGTTCCCCGGCAACTCGCGGATCGTCGCGGCGTGGTTTCCCACCAACGAGCGCGGCTTCGCCTCGGCCCTGTTCAATTCCGCCCAGTACTTCGCCACGGTGGCCTTCGCTCCGCTGATGGGCTGGCTGGTCACCGCCATGGGCTGGGAGCACGTCTTCACCGTCATCGGCGGCGTCGGCGTAGTTCTGGCCGTCATCTGGACCAAGGTCATCTACGCGCCCCGCAGCCACCCCCGTATCGAACAGTCCGAACTGGATTACATCGCCGCCGGCGGTGCGCTGGTGGATATGGACGCCGCCCCCACCGCCGAACAGCAGCAGCAGGCCGAGGACGCCACCTCGGGCACCCAGAATCTCCGCCATATCGCCACCCTGCTGAAGAACCGCACGACCCTCGGTGTCTTCGTCGGCCAGTACTTCATCAACACCATCACCTGGTTCTTCCTGACCTGGTTCCCGGTATATCTGGTTCAGGAACGCGGGATGAGCATCCTCGAGGTCGGATTCGTCGCGTCCCTGCCCGCACTGTGCGGATTCGGCGGCGGCGTGCTGGGCGGCTGGCTCTCCGATCGGCTGGCCCGGCGCGGCCTGAGCCTCACCGCCGCCCGCAAGATTCCGATCGTGGTGGGCCTGCTGCTGTCGACGAGCATCATCGTCTGCAACTGGGTGTCCGCCTCCTGGCTGGTGGTCGTCATCATGTCCCTCGCGTTCTTCGGCAAGGGCCTGGGCGCGCTCGGCTGGGCGGTCATGTCGGATGTGGCCCCCAAACAGATCGCCGGGCTCGCGGGCGGTGTCTTCAATACCTTCGGCGCCGTCGCCGGTATCGTCACCCCGCTCGTCATCGGCTACATTCTCGACGCCACCGGGTCGTTCGATCTGGCGCTGGCCTTCGTGAGCGTCTGCGCGGCCCTGGCCGTGTTCAGCTACCTGTTCATCGTTCGCGAGATCAAGCGAGTCGAACTGCCCGAGTACCAGAACTCGGCGGCATAGGGATCACGGCATCCCAGGGTGCGACGCGAAACTGTCCGGGGCCGAACGGCCCCGGACAGTTTCGCGTCTCCAGCGGCTACGAGTCACGCCTCCGCCACGACGAAACGCACGGCTCCCGCGGCTACCCCGGCCACGATTCCCGCCGTGACGTTCGCGCACTCACCCCGTGGTGACCGAGCGCCGCGCGTCGACGACCGCACCGATCCACGGCACGACCGCACTGCGGACATCGACCGTCCGAGGCAGCAAACCGTTGGAGTGCAACAGATCCGCGGAACGCTGCTGCTCGTCGAGGAATTCGTCGGTGACCGAGCCGATCCCGAAGGGGCGTCCGCGCAACGCCGCCTCCCAGCGATCGAGATCGGCGGAACCACCGCGCCCTTCCGCATCGTCGACGAAGAAACGCGCCGCCGCACGCGGGTTCGCGACGATCCACGCATCCGATTCCTGCAGGGCCGTGATGATCGCTTCGAGCTCCGGGCGATGGTTCTCGGCGAACGCACGCCGGACGAACCACAGCGACGGATGACTGAAGAGGCCGTCGGTGTCGACGAGTGTGTGCACCCGCGCGGTCGCCTCGACCTCCGCCAGGGCGGGGTAGGCACCGACCCACGCATCGATCTCACCGCGCAACAGGGCCTCCCCGCCGTTGTTCACGTCGATATCGACCGGGACGATATCGGACCAGCGCTGCTCGGCGCGGTCGAGCGCGAGCAGCGCCAGCGTGGTCTGCCACGAACCGTGCGCGATCCCGACCCGCTTACCGCGCAGGTCGGCGACGGTGCGGATACCGGAGTCCGCGAGGCTCACCAACCGCCCGTTCTCGACACGGGGGCCGGAGATACCGATGTACACCAGATCGCGTCCCTGCCCCAGACCGGTGATCGGCGGGGTGAACCCGGTGCCGATGAAATCGTATCCACCGTCCTCGAACAACCAGTCCGAGTGCAGGGTCGGCAGCCCTGTACGAGGATCGGCCCGCGGCGGAGCCGGTAGCTCGCGCAGGTCCACCCACTCGACATCGGGGAGATAGCGTTCGAGCAGGCCGTTGTGGCGCAGCACGAACAAGGAGTTGTTGTTCGGGAAGTAACCGATACGAATAGTCATGGGGGAGTTCCTTTTCGGCGACGAATCAGACGAGACCGCGGCGGCGGGCCTCGTCGACCAATCCACTGCGGCCCCATTGCGCCACGAGGTTGGTCGGGTCGAAGTCGACGGCGCCGCCGACGAGTTCACCGAGCGCCTGGTACTGGGCGCCCTCTTCGAGCAGGACCACGAATTTGGCGAGATCGAGTAGCCCCGACCGGCCGATCACATTGACGCCGCCGTTGGCCTCGAAGATCGCGACGAGGTCCGGATCGTCGACCAGGCGGTCGAGGATGAAATCGCCCGCGGCCTGGCTGCGGTCGATATGTGCCGGAATATCACGGGAGAGGGTCAGGCGCTGCGAGGCCGCGTATTTGATGCGCAGCGTCCGGTGGGTCTGGGCCCATCCACCCAGCCACGGCGTATGCGCGTGCACGATCGAGGTGATCTCGGGGTGCTCGCGGAACACCCGGGCGTAACCGGTGACGAAGCCGGCCGGACCGGTGCCGGCCAGTACCTCTCCGTCGAATGTCGCGAGGATCGGCTTCGCGCTGCGGTCGTCCGCCCACGGGCCGGGCTCGTTGAGCGCTACGGCCAGTTCTTCGCCCGGGACCCGCTCGACGAAGTTCACGGTGCCGTTGGCGGAAACGGTCCCGGTCTCGCGGAAGACCCGGAAGGCCGTGTCGGCGGCGCGGCGCGCGTTGTCGACGAAAGCCTCGACCGAAGGGGTGACGCGCGATTCGGTGCTGGTCATGCTGATTCTCCTATCGAGTGGAAAGGGGGCGAACCCGGGTGGGGGTGGTGCGCCGGAGGAGCGGTAGCACTTCTTCGCCCACCCGGTAGGCCTCTTCGAGATGGGGATTGCCGGCGAGGATGAACGCGTCCACGCCGAGGTCGGTCAACTGGTCCAGTCGTTCGGCGATCTGCTCATAGCTGCCCACCAGCCCGAATGCCGGCCCGCCGCGGATGAGGCTGAATCCGCACCACACGTTGGGCTGGACTTCCAGGTCGCGGTAACCGGTGATGTGTTCCGGCACCCAGCCCTTGATCCGGGCGGCACCGACGGAATCGCCCTGGGCGGCCCGATCGGCCGCGGCCCGGTCGACGGAGGCCCAGCCCTTCTCGATCTCCGTCCAGGCGGCCTCTTCGGTATGCCGGGCGACGATATCGATCCGGACCGCGAATTTCGGTGTGCGGCCCGACTTCCTGGAATGCGCACGGACTCCGTCGAATTTCGCCCGCAGATCGTCGAACGGTTCGAGCCACGACAGGTAGTAGTCGGCGTGCCGGCCCGCGGCGTCCACGGCGGCACCGGACGACCCGGAGAAGTACACCTCGGGGAACGGCCGGCCCGCCAGCAACGGTGGCAGCGCCGCACCCGCGGTCCGGAAGAACCGCCCGGCGTAGTCGAACGGGTTGCCGTCCCACACACCACGGAGCACGTCGAGGAACTCCGAGGTGCGCGCGTAGCGGTCGTCGTGCGCCACCTTGTCGCCCCACCACAACTGCGGTGCTCCGCCGCCGCCGCTGATGATGTTGTAGACCAGGCGTCCCCCGGTGGCGCGTTGCAGGCTCGCCGACATCCGGGCGGCCTGTACCGGGTGCAGGAACCCGGGCTGGAACGCCACCATGAAACGGTAGGTATCGCTTTCCCGGGCGAGCGCGGACGCCGTGGCCCACGGATCCTCGGTGATCGGGAACGAGGGCAACAGCCCGCCGACGAACCCCGCGGATTCCGATGCCTTCACCACCGCGGCCATATGGTCGATATAGCTGTATCCGTCCAACCTGCCGCCGCGGATCGCCGGAGCGATATTGCCCGGCCCGTGGCCGCCCGCATGCCCCCGGTTGTAGCGACGTGGCGTGCGCAACGACGCATGGTCGCCCTCCATACCGATGCGCCAGTAGAAGTCCGTGCTCACGCGTGGTTCTCCTGTCCTGCGAGGATGCGGCCGGCCGGATCGGCGAGGTGCAGCAGATGTTCGCCGGCGCGGTGCAGTTCCTCGATATGCGGGTGCCCGGTCAGTTCGAATATCTCCAGGCCGCGCCGCCGGTAGTCCGAGAGTGCCCGCGCCACCTGTGCGTAACTGCCGACCAGGCCGATCGACCGCGGGTAACCGATGCGGTCGAAGCCCGACCAGCGGAAGCCGTCGAGCGCGAGCGCCCGGACCTCGGCGTCGTCCGCCTCCGGACGAACCTCGCGCCACTGGCGCAGGACGCGTGCCCATGCCTCGTCCGCGCTCTCCCGGGCGATAATCGGCAGGGCGAGTCCGGCACGCACGGTGCGCCCGAACCTGTTCGCCGCCTCCCGCAGGGCGGCCACCGCACCATCGATACCGGCCGCGGTCTCGGCGAATATATGCACGTCGCCGTGCTCGGCCGATAGTTCGATCGCCGCGGCCGAAACGCCGGACAGGTGGACGAGGGGAAAAGGCAGACCGGACAGGATCCCGCGGAATCCGCCGTCGACGACGTCGTAGTAGTCGCCCGCGAACTCGAAACCGGTCCCGCCGAACCGTCCGGGCAGCACCTGCTCCTCGTTCCATACGCCCCGTGCCACGGTGAGGAATTCGGCTGCCCGCCGGTAGCGATCGGCGCCGGTGACCCGGTCCCCGAGCGCCGCGGCGTCGGCGGCGTCGGTTTCTACCCGCAACCGCCAGTCGAGCCGGCCGGCCGAGAGCCGCTGCAGGGTCGCCGACAGTTTGGCCGCGTACACGGGTGTCCCGAACGCGGGATGGAATTCGACGCCGACCCGCAGGTGGCGGGTCTGCCGCAGGGCGGAGCCGGCGACCACCCAGGACTCCTCACCCGCCGGGTCGTACGGTACGACGACACCGTCGAGTCCGGACAGTTCGGCAGCGAGGACGACCTGATCCAGGAAATCGAATCCGTCGCGGTGCGCGGAGACGGAATCGACATGGCGGCCGTCACCGCGCACCGGAAGTTCCCACCGGAACTCGGTCACGACGTCACCTCTCGTTCGGCGGCGAGCCGCGCGCTCGCCTGTCGCAGCGGTTCCGGGGCGACCCACGAGGCGAGATCGAAGTCGGTGGCGAGGAAGCCGTGGGTGTAGAGGAACTGCTTCTGGATATCGAGCAGTTCGATCCGCTCGTCGGACAGGTTCGGGTGCAGGCCGCGGTGGAAGGTGTCGCCGTACGCGGCCTGCACTCCCGCCGCGCCGGAGAAGGTCTCCCGGGCCAGTACCGCGCGGACCTCGTCGAGGTTGCCGGCGGCCCAGTCCGCGGCGCGCAATGTCTGGGTGAGGAACCCGACCACCAGATCGGGGCGCGATTCCAGCAGGTCCGCGTGCACGGTGATCGGGCGCGGGGTCCCATTGTTGACGCGCGACCGCTTCGATTCGGTGGTATCCAGGTCCACCGCGGTACGCAGGCCGTGTTCGCGGGCGACCTCCTGAGCGCGCGCACCCTTGACGTAGATCGCGTCCACGTCGCCGGCGAGCAGCGCCTCCACACCCCAGGTGGTGATTCTGCGGCCCGTCGCGTTCTCCCCCCGTACCTGCGGGTCGCGCTCGACCGCGACCTCGACGGGTCGGACGTCGGCGAGGGTGAGCCCGCCGAGTGCGAGCGCGCTCGCGAACCCGTGGAGAGCCATCGCCCGGGGGAAACTGCGGGCCCGGTCCTGCGCCCAGGCCGGGACCGCGATCCGCAGCCCGGCCAGATCACTCGGTCCGGAAGCGGGTGAATCGGGCGCCACCAGGATCGCTTGCGCTTCGTCGATCCAGGTCAGGCCGATCAGCCGGGTGGGTGAGCCCGCGGCCCGCGCCGCCAGCGCGGGCACATTGCCGCCCTCGCGGATCAGGCCCAGCAGCTGATGGTCGAAGTGTCGCGGTGCCAGTTCGGGACCGGCGTCCTGCAACACGCCCAGGTCGATTCCCGCCGCGGCGGCGGTCTCGCCCAGCCAGCCGAGACTGTGCGCCAAACCGCTCGCGGTGGGCACGGGGCAGCGTGTGTACCAGAGAGTGTCGAGGACGGGGTCGGTGGCAGCGGTCATCGCATGCTCCTTCAGCGGGTCGTGGGGGAGGGGGTGCGGCCGACACCCAGCTCGGCCAGGAAAGCCGCGCGGTAGCGCAGGGACTCCGGATCGGTGCGGTCGCGGGGGCGGGCGAGGTCGATATCGGTATCGACGGCGAACCGGCCCTCGTTCAGGATCAGCACCCGGTCGGCCAGCCGGACTGCTTCGTCGACATCGTGGGTCACCAGGAGTACCGCCGGCCGGTGCCGCGCGACGAGATCGCCGACCAGATCCTGCATCTGGAGCCGGGTCAGCGCGTCGAGCGCCGCGAACGGTTCGTCGAGCAGCAGCAGTTCCGGTTCGCGAACCAGCGCCCGCGCCAGCGCCACGCGCTGTGCCTCGCCGCCCGAGAGGGTGGCCGGCCACTGGCGCGCCTTGCCCTCGAGATTGACCTCGGCCAGGGCGCGGGTAGCGCGATCCTTCGTCTCGGCGGTACGGCGCTGCCCGATGGTGACATTGCCGAGCACCCGTTTCGACGGGATCAGCCGGGGTTCCTGGTAGACGGTCGTCCGGCGGGGCGGTACGAGAATCTTTCCGCCGTCCGGCTTCTCGAGACCGGTCAGCAGCCGCAGCAGGGTGGTCTTGCCGGTACCGGACGGACCGAGCAGGACGACGAATTCGCCCCGGCGGATCTCCAGGTCGATCCCGTCGAGAACGGTTTTGTCCCCGAATCTCTTGTGCAGACCGGTGATCGAGACGGCCACCGGTTCGCCCGCTCTGCGGGCGGTGGCCGACGCCGGGCTCCGGGTGCGCGTGGACAAGGGCGGCAGGGGCGCTTCGGGGCTCATCGGGCAGCCACCTGTCCGCGCCACGGCATCGCGAACCGTTCGATGATCCGGACCGCCCCGTCGAAGATCAGGCCCAGTACGGCGTACAGGACCACGCAGAGCACCATGTAGTCGGTGCGGTTGTACTCCTGCGCGAGGGTCACCAGATAGCCGATCCCCTCCCTGGTTCCCACCTGCTCGGCCGCGATCAGGCCGGTGATCGCGATGGACAGGCATATCCGCAGTGCCATCAGCACTCCGGGAAGGGCCGAAGGGAGGATCACCTCGAATACCAGCCGCGGGCCCGTCGATCCGAAGCTCCGCGCGGCTTCGACCATCTTGCGATCGACATTGCGGACGCCGAGATAGGTGTAGGCGTACATGGGCCCGACCGTGGCGAACGCGATGAGCAGCACCTTGAACGTCTCGTCGATCCCGAACCACGCGATGAAAAGGGGAACCAACGCGAGGAACGGCACCGCGCGGTTGATCTGCATCGTGGAATCCACGAGTTCCTCACCGAGGCTGGACAATCCGGAACAGACACCGAGGACCAGCCCGGTCACGACCCCGAACAGGACTCCGAGTGCGGCACGATGGAACGAGGCGATCGAGAAGTCGACGAGCTGCCCGGTTTCGTACAACTCGGCGAAAGCCGTCCACACCTTCGGCGGTCCGGCGAGGATCTCCTCGCCGATCACGCCGGTTGCCGAGCCGAGCCACCACACCGCGACGAGCAGGCCGGGTACGAGGAAGCGCAGCGGGATCGACACCCACCGGGGCCGGCGCCGGCCGGCCCGGTAGTGCGGCACCTCGAGGCCGGGTTCCCCGCGGCTCTGATCGGGTCCTCCCGGCGCGCGCGGTGGTGTCACGACGGACATCTCATTTCCCCGTGGTCGGTGCGGGCAGGTTCCCGGCGGCGGCGAGATTCTCCTGGAGCGGATAGAAGACATCCGCCGCGGTGACGGCCCGGGTGATCACCCCGTTCTCGTAGAACAGATCCGCGACGCCCTGCAGGTCGGCCGCGTCCTCGGCCGTCGGATAGTGCGGCACCGACGCCCGGCGACCGAGATCGATCGCACGCTCGAGCCGGTCACCGGACAGTGCTCGCGGCCCGGCCTTCTCGAATACGTTCTCGAAGTCCGCGGGATCGGATCGTTGACGCTCGACCAGCTGCTGCAAGGTCTCGAGATACTTCGCGGCGATATCGGGCCGGGCTTCGAGCACCTCGGTGCGGAACGCGACGATCGTATTGTCCGTCGAGCCGACGGTGGCCTCGGTCGCGATCTCGACGGCCCCGCGGGCCTTGGCTTCCGCGTACGGATCGTTGAACGACGCCCACGCGTCGACCTGCCCGGTGGAGAAGGCGGAGGCGGCATCCGATATCTGCAGCGGCACCCGCTCGACCCGGTCGGCCGGAATCCCGGCCTGCTCCAGCGCCTTCAGCGTGATGTACTCACCCTTCCCTGCCGGGTTGACGGCGATTCGCTTGCCGACCAGGTCGGCGACCTCCCGGATACCCGAGTCCGGCCCGGCGACGATGCCGGCCTGATCCTGATCCACCGGGTCGGCGACCGCGATGATCCGAACGCCGACATCTTTCGAGAGCGCTCCCACGACCGGGCTGTAGGCCCCACCGGAGACATCGAGTTCACCGGCGTTGAACAGTTTGAGGTTCGCGCTGAACGAAGGCGGCGCGTTGACCCATTCGACTTTCGCGCCCAACGGGGCGAGCGCTTCGTCGAAAGTCCCGTCGCGCTTGGCGACCGCGAGCGGACCGGAATTGCCTTCATCGGTGACCTTGAGCACGAAGGTGGGTTCGCCTCCCGCGCCGGAACGGTCCGAACCCGCTCCGCCGGAACCACACGCGGCGGCGACCAGCGCGACGACGGGAAGGATTGCGAGAGCGGCGCGCACACGAGGTCGGCGGTGGTGGGGACGCATCGGTGGTGGCTCCTAGTCGAGAGATGACGAGATGCTCAGAAAACTAGGCGGCATCCGCAGCAGCACCCACCCTTACCGTTCCTTTGAACGGAAAGCTTGACGCGAGAGCCGGACGTGTGTTCGTTCGCCGCAGAAGGCAGAGTCCGCCGGAATTACCAGTTAGAAGTCATATCGAGAAGCCGAAGCGTCGCACGAGAACGAGTAGAAGCTTTCCACAATACGGAAAGTCGGAGACCGAAACGGCCACGCTCCGTGCTAGCGTCGGCGCGTGGAGCCCACGTCCTCGGCCAACGGCCGACTCCAGTCCGTCTCGCGCGCGCTGTCCGTCCTCGCCTGCTTCCGCGACGGCGACGACCTCGGTGTCTCCGCGATCGCCCGTCGGCTCGACCTGCCGGTGAGCACTACTCATCGCCTGCTCTCCGCACTCGTCGAGGCCGGCTTCCTGGACAAGGTGGACTCACCCAGCCGATACCGGTTGGGGACCACGCTGGCCGAATACGGTCAGCTCGCCTATCGGCAGCACCGCATCCACCTCGCCGAACCGCACCTCGAAGAGCTGGCGACGATCACGGGCGCAAAAGCTTCCGTCGCGACCCGGCACGGCAATGATGCCGTGCTGCTGGGAACCAGTAGTTGGCGCGAAGCGGATGGACACGAACTGCAGGGCCTCCGACTTCCGCTGCATGCGAGCGCACTCGGTAAGGCGCTCCTCGCCTGGACGCAGGCCGGCGAGGAGCAGCTGACCCGGCTGCCGTACGACAGCGGCACCGCACGTTCGATTTCCGGGCCGGTGGAACTCGGAAAGGAGCTCGCCCGCACCCGGGAACGTGGATACGCGTTCAACGACGAAGAACTCGTGCACGGATTCCGGACCATCGGCGTACCCATCGGTGCCGGGGCGGGACAGGTCCGGTTCGCCCTCGGGCTGCGCGGGCCGGTCGAGCTGATGATCGACGAACGGGTTCCTTTCTTCGTCGATCTCGCGAAGGTCACCGCCCGCAATATCGCGGGTGTCCTGGTCTGAGCGTCCGATCCGCCGACGCTTCCTCGCCGCGCCGGCCACCGGTATCCGGGCCCGCCGCAGCCGGTGATCAGCCGTGATCGTTCGAGAGTCGCGAGAGCTGAATTAGGATCGAGGTGGTGAGCACTTCGTCGCCAGATACCACGGTCCGCCCGGATTCGCGCACGGTACACAGACCCCTGCGGGCGCTCGCGATCGCCGCGACGCTCGTCTCCGTCCTGCTGGTCCTCTTCGGTGTCCCGTGGTGGACACTGGTGATGTCCGGAACCCGGTGGCCGACACCCGTGGTCGCCGTGGGAACAGCGGCCTTCGCGATCACTCTCCTGGCTCTACCCGTGACACTGGTGCTGAGCCATGGCCGGCGTCAGCTCGACTGGGCGGGCCGGCTCGGTGACTCCATCCTGGGAATCATCTGGGTGCTCTTCGCGTGGTCGGCGATCGGCACGGTCGCGCGGTTCGCGCTCGGCTTCCTGGGCGTGGACGACCCTGTTCGCTCACGTTCGGCCGCCACCGCGGTCGTTCTCGTGACTGCGGTTCTCCTGATCTGGGGCAATCGGGAGGCCATGCGCATTCCGCGGATCAAGTATGTGGACGTCACCCTGCCCCGCCTCGGCCCGGGTCTGGACGGTACCCGGGTCGTCGCCGTCACCGATACACATTTCGGTCCGATCGACCGGACGAAGTGGTCGCTCGGAGTCGCGGCTGCCGTGAACGAGCTACGACCCGATATCGTCGCCCATATCGGTGATATCGCCGACGGATCCGTGGCGCAACGACGTGTGCAGGCGGCCCCGCTCGCCACCATGGACGCCGGGCTCGCCAGGGTCTATGTCACGGGCAATCACGAGTACCTCGGCGAGGCGCAGGGCTGGCTCGACTATATGGATTCGATCGGCTGGCGAACGCTGCACAACGATCACATCGTCGTCGAGCGCGGCGGCGACCGCCTCGTCGTCGCGGGTGTCGACGACGCGACGGCGAAGTCGGCGAAGCTCAGTGGTCACGGCGCGAACTTCGAAGACGCGCTGGCGGGAGTCGATCCCGAGCTTCCGGTGCTCATGCTCGCGCATCAGCCCAAACAGGTCGTCGAGTCCGTGGCTGCCGGTGTCGACCTCCAGCTCGCCGGCCACACCCACGGTGGTCAGATCTGGCCGTTCAACTTCCTGGTCCGCCTCGACCAACCCACCGTGCACGGGTTGAGCCGCCACGGCGAACGCACCCAGCTGTACACCAGCAGGGGTTCCGGGTTCTGGGGTCCGCCGTTCCGCATCTTCGCGCCCAGCGAAATCACCGTGATAACGCTGCGTTCCGCTCGACAGCGGTGAACATCCCGGAGCCGGATCCGGATCCGGCGCACGAGACTGTGGTCAGGGCAGATGGGCCCGCCGCTCCGCCTCGGGCCGTTCTCGGTCAGAGCGCCCCGCCGGCATCGATCACCTGTGTGGTGCCGGTGATGTATTTGCCGCTGTCGGATACGAGGTGCAGCACGGTGTCGGTGATATCGCCGGGCTCCAGCGCCGCGACCGGCAGCCGATTGAGCGTGCGTGCGGCCTCTTCGAAATCCGCACGTGTCGGGTCTTCCAGGTCGGGCCGGAACAGTCGATAGGTAGCGTCGTTCAGAATCATATCGGTGGCCACCGTGGTCGGATGAACGGTGTTGACCCGGATACTGTGCGGCGCGAGTTCCTTGGCCATCACCTTCATCAACGAGACCAGTCCGGCCTTGGCCGCCGAGTAGTGGGCGGTGTTCTCGTTGGCGTAGATCGCGGCCAGTGAACTCGTGATGACCACCGAGCCGCCGCGCCCGCCGGAAATGATGTGCGGGACCGATGCCTTGAGCGATTTCCACACCCCGGTCAGGTTGATATCGATCATGTCCTGCCAGGTTTCGTCGCTCATCTCCAACGTCGGGGCCGGGCTGGAGATGCCGGCGTTGGCCAGCACTATGTCCAGGCGCTCGAACTTCGCGAGGCCTTCGCCCACCGCGTCGGCCAGCGCGGCGGAGTCGCGCACATCGGCCTCACGGGCAACGATCCGGCGGCCGGTCGCTTCGACGAGCCGGGCCGTTTCGGCGAGATCGTCGGCTGTGGCGAGCGGGTAGGGAACGGTGTCGACCTTCGCGGTGGTGTCCACCGCGATGATGTCCGCGCCCTCCTCGGCGAGACGTACTGCATGACTGCGTCCTTGGCCACGCGCTGCACCGGTGATGAAAGCGACCTTGCCGTCCAGTCTGCTCATGGCGATCTCCGTGTTCATTCCGACCTCGATGTCACCCCAAGGTTATGGCACGGTGTGCCAAAAGTCGAGAGCTGAGTCCCGCGTGCGATCATGGGGCGTGCACAGTCCAGTCGAGCGTGACCGAGGTGGCCGTCCCGCGCTGACCAGTGCCCACGAACTGGCCGAACTCGCCCAGGACCTGTTCCTGGAGAACGGGTTCGAGCAGACTTCGGTCGATGACATCGCGGCAGCGGCGGGTATCAGCCGTCGCACGTTCTTCCGGTACTTCTCCACCAAGGCCGACGTGCTCTGGGTCGAATCCCCGGCCGAACTGGCGCGCTTGCGGGAGTCGCTCGCGGCGGCATCGGCGGGCGAGGCCTTCGACCAGGTCCTCATCCGCGCGACCCCGGAGGCATTGCGTCATCCACCGGAACACCGACAATGGGCGCTGCATCGGGCGCAGTTGATCCTGAATGTGCCGCTGGTACAAGAGAAAGCCGCCGCGCGTCATCACGAGTGGCGGCACGCTGTCACGGAGTTCGTCGCCGCCCGGCGCGGTACCGGGCCGGACGATCTGGTCGCCGTGGCCGTCGGCCATGCGGTCCTCGCCGCGACGCTGGCCGCGCACGAGTACTGGCTGGCGCATCCGGACGAGGAATTGTGCGCCATCATGACCCGCCTGCTGCGCCTGATGATTCCCCGGGCGGAGTGACCGCGAGCTGTCGGCCGGGTCTGCCCGGCCGAGATCCAGGGACGAAGTCGGTCGCGGGCGCCCTGGTTCCGACTATGTGGTTCCTGCCCGATCCGGGCCCGATGCCGCTGCGACCCCGACCCGGCCCGACGCCACTGTCACCGCGGGCTGGAACGACGTCACCGCGCGGTGTCCGCAGAAGAGGTTGGTTGCCCGGCTTGCCTCTCGCGGCGCGACGAATCATTCTCGTGTGCGAGATCGATCGTGTGATCGCGCGAGTCGGTGACGGGCGAGTCGTTCGCGTCGCCGGTGGCCAACGACTGTCGAGGGAGACAGATATGTCGCGGGACGAGCAGCCAGTTGACGACGCAACAACCGAGGCGTTGGCCGACGCGGTGCTGGCGATCGGGCGATCGCTGCGGGTACTGGCCCTGACCAGCGCCGACGCTTCGTTGCCTTTGTCCTTGGCCGGTGTCCTTGCTGCTCTCGCGACCCGCGGAGAATGCCGGCAGAGCGAGCTCGCCGCCGATCTTCATCTCACTCCCTCCTCCATGAGCCGTCAGATTTCGGAATTGGTAGCGAGCGGGTACGTGCTTCGTACGACGGATCCGGCCGATAAGCGCGCCTTGCTGATCCGGGTGTCGTCCCGTGGTACCGAGATCTTGCGCCGGACCACCGAACGGCGCTCCGAACGACTACGCGCGATGTGCGCGGATTGGTCCCAGCAGGACGCTCTGACGGCGGTAGCCTCCCTGCGGCATCTCAATGAGACATTCGTTGCGTCGATTCGGGAAGCGGCGCCGCGTTATTCGAGCCGTGCGTCCGGGGAACCGCCGAGCCCACCCGAGGCGGGGCGCTGACCGGAGACTCGTCCCCGAGCAGCGACGATCAGTGTGCGATGGGTGCGGAAGAGTCGGAAGCGCTCGAATTCGCCCGGCTCACGGGGAAAACCAGCAGTGGATTCGGATCGTCCGGTGCCGAATCCACTGCTGAACCCTCGCCCGATCAGCGCTGTCGGAACCGACGCTGCGGGGTACCCGGCAGGGGAGGTACAGCTACAGTCTTGTTCCGCCGGTAGTCTCCGGTCGGCACTGAACACCGCGCGTACCCGGACAACGAGCGGCGGTGTGCTGCCGCTCGCGGTCCGGGTACAGCTGCACCGGCGGCGATTCAATATTTCCGAGGATCCGTTGTTCGTGGGCAAAGTCGAACGATTCGCCTCATGATTGCATCGAACTCTCGGCGCGGGGCACCGGGAGCTGCCGCTGTGCTGCCGCGAGTACCTCGGTCTGCGAGGGCAGCATCCTCGCGCTGACCGGCGGCGAAACCCAATACCACCCGATCGGATGGTCGGTCATCGGCAGCCATAGTCGCTGCCCGCTCTCCAGAAGTCGAACGCCCGTTCCCTGAAGTTTCCCAGGGGCCGTCCGACGCCCCTTGTCGCCGGTCGGTGGGCCGACCAGAAAGATCCATTCGGGGTGGGCCCGCCGGTAGCTGATGATGGGTAGCGTGGTGATCGGGTCGTCCTGCTGGACGATGTGCCGCACTTGTTTGCCCATACCGGCCGGCATTGCCACCGCCCCGAGCGACCTGGACGCGATCAACGCCAGCCGCTGGTACGAGTACGACACCTCGAACCCCATTCTGCGATAAAGGTGGGCGATCTCGTGCGGACTGTGACGCCTTTCGAACATTACGGTTCCCTCCGATCGGTGGCTGTTTCGCCCCGGGGTCGGGCTCCGGTTCGTTTCGGTTCCGGAAGACCTGCGGACGGTGCGATATCCGCGAGTCCAGGTCCGGCTTTCCTGCCGGTCGCGGCACCTTGCCGGGCACGGTGACCGCTAACGCTCGTGCACGGTGACAGCCTGTTGGGCAACATTTCTCGAAGCATCCTCTGGCGTCGTGATGTCATCGCGATACGATTCGCGAGCAAGGTAGATGGCGATGAATGAGATCGAGCTCACGACCACTATGTAGAGCGAAAGCGGCCAGCTGGATCCGGACCAGGCGAAAAGTGCTGCCGCGACGAACGGTACCGGGCCGCTCCAGATCATGGAGCCGACTTGGTAGCCGATTGCCGACCCGCTGAAGCGGAGTCGGGTTTCGAAGAGCTCGGAGATGAAACTCGCCATCGGCGCATATGCGGTCGAATGGACAATCGAAACCGCGATGATCATGGAAAGGGTGGCTGCGAAGAAATTCCCGGTATCGAGCAACCAGAAGATCGGGAAAGCGGCGATCGCGGCCAGCACACATCCGGCGAGTAACACCGGCCGACGTCCGTGGCGGTCGGCCAGGATCGCCGCTACCGGCAGAGCGACGATCTGCAGCAACGCCGCGATCATGATCGCGACCAGCATCGTGCCTCTCGTCAGGCCGTCCTGACCGGCACCGTAGCTCAGTGCGAAAACGGTCGCCATGTAGAACACCACGCTGTTGACCGCCATGGCCATGATCGCGGTCAGGGTCGGAATCTTCGCGGTACGCAGCACCTCGGCTGCCGGAAACCTCGACTCCTGCCGCTGTTCGCGCACCGCTCGGAAGACCGGGGACTCGGTGACCCGCAACCTGATGTACAGGCCGACGAGCAGCAATATCGCGCTGGACAAGAAGGGGATTCGCCATCCCCAGCTGAGCATCGCATCCTCGGGAAGCAATTGCACGAAGTAGAACGCGGTGGTTGCCAGGACGAGCCCCGCCGGAACTCCGCACAGTGGCCAGCTGCCGTAGAACGCCCGCTTGCCCGGCGGGGAGTGTTCCACAGCCATCAGAACCGCACCGCTCCATTCGCCGCCGATGGCCATGCCCTGGAGCATCCGGGTGCCGACCAGCAGGATCGGTGCCCATATCCCGATCTGTGCGTAGGTCGGTAGCACTCCTACCACTGCTGTTCCGCCGCCCATCAGCACGAGGCTGAACACCAGCATGGTTTTGCGCCCGAGGCGGTCACCGAAGTGCCCGAATACCGCGCCGCCCAGCGGCCGAACCACGAAGGCTACGCCGAACGCTGCGAAAGAGGCGAGCGTTCCCGCGAGTGGGTCCAGATCCGGAAAGAACAACTTGTTGAAGACGAGCGCTGAGGCCGTCCCGAAAATGAACATGTCGAAGAATTCGATCAGCGTCCCGATGAAACTCGCGAAGGCGACTTTCGGGACCGACACGCTCTGAAGCGCATCACGAGTGGCCATGTCGGCGTACTCCTTGCCTGTCACTGTCACTACTACTTCGTTGTAGCTAGGCAAACAGTAAGTTATCGGTCGGACATGCACAAGGTCCAACTTTTACATGAGAGTTCAGGGAGTGTGCTGCCCGCGGTTCGGGTCGACGGCAGGTGACGAAAACGGCTCTGTACGTTCGGCGTTGCGAAATCCCCAGGTGGTTCCAGGGGTCGGTGGCGCGGTGGCGGCCAGTTCGGCGATGATCCGGCCTGTTATGCCGTCGTCCGTTGCTACCAGCGGGAATGGCGTTGCGGAGACTGCTGCTTCAGCTATCGCGGCGGTGTCGGCTTGTGGGCCGGGTCGCTGCCTCGCGGTCTGATCGTCGCGTGGTACCGGATGCCGGGCGGCCCTGCGCTCGGCTCGGTCCGAACAGCGCTAGTGCTGATACCTCTGGCATCCCTGGAAAAAGTCCTACAAATACTTTAATGTCTACTCATCTGTCGCGGCGTCGATGGTGAGCGGCTCACGGTCTCGGGCGACGCACGCCGGCTCCGCGGCGGAGGGATGACATGCCGATGCATCCGACAAACCTGTGCCGGCACCTTCCGGGGCGTACCGCCGGACTTCGGCGGTCGCGCCGCTGCCGCGACCGCGAAGACAAGGCATCGGATCCAGAACTACCCCTGATGGAGTCGAAACTATGAGGCATATCGATGACGTCTCTCACCGTGTGGCCACCTCGATCCGAGGTGTGGGCCGATGAAGCGAGACCTCGGATTCATCGGAGTCGGCACCATGGCGACCCCCATGGTGTGGCGATTCCTCGAGCACGGATGGACAGCCCACCTGGTCGATCCGGACCGGGCACGCACCGCGCAGTTCCGCGACCATCCTCGGATCGTGATCCACCAGGATGCCGCGGCGCTGATGGCGACAACGAGCTACATCCTGCTCAGCTTGCCGACCCCGAGCGCGCTGGCGGAGGTCACTGCCCGGCTCGCATCGGTGACCACCCGGTCTCCGGCGATCGTGATCAACACATCGACCACTGGGCCGGCCGCGACGCGGAAGGCGGCGGACCGGCTGGCCGCGGCCGGGACGGCTTTCGTCGATGCGCCCGTCAGCGGAGGCGAGGTGGGCGCGCGTGAGGGTTCGCTCACCGTCCTGGTCTCCGGAGCAGACGAATCCGTCCGGGCATGTGGACCCGTATTCGAGGTAATCGGCGGGCAGATCCTGCGAATAGGCGCCGAGGTGGGCCAGGCGCAGGCCGTGAAGTTGGCCAACAATGTGTTGTCCCTCGGCGCGCTCGCCGCCACCGCGGAGGCTGTTGCGCTGACCCGCCGGGCCGGCATTCCGATGGATATCGCGATCAGCGCGCTCGACGCCGGGTCCGGCCGCAACTCGGCCACTTCCGTGAAGTTCCCACGCCACGTGCTGAGCGGGAAGTTCGATTTCGGATTCCCCGCCGAAGGGGCACTCAAGGATGTATCACTGTTCACCGCGTTCGCGGCGGAACTGGATATCGCGACACCGCTGGCGCAGGCGGTGGTCGACTGCTGGCGTCGTGCTGTCGAATCCGGATACGGCCCGCAGGACTGCACACGAATCGTGACGATGTACGAGCGGATGGCCGGATCGGCCGGCGAGGACGAGCGGTGATACGAGCACGAGGCGCGAACACCGGCGAACAACTGTGGCACGCAAGCCGTGCCGCCGCGGAATCGGCTGATCACGGGACCCTGCTGCGCGCGGCGGGATGTCTCGCGGTCGGGCTCGCCGATATGGCCGGGTCCGCCCGTGAGGAGGTGCATCGTAGGAGCGCACGCGCGCTCGCCGCGGCACCCGGCGTATGCACTGTCGCCGGATCGGGCGACGGCGCCTATTTCACGGCCGCCGCCACCGCCAACGCTTATCTGATGCACGCCCGGCTCACCGACGATTCCTTCATGGTGGCCGCGCATCCCGGACTGATGGTGATCCCTGCGGCGCTGGCCGCCGCCGAACACGCCGTGCACACGGCTTCGATGGAAGTAGAGGGCGTCGACCTCCTCCGAGCGATGGTCGGCGGCTACGAATGCGCCTGCTTGCTCGCCGAAGGATTGCTACCGGCGGTATCCACCCGGGGGTGGCGGGTGACCTCCGTGATCGCGCCGTTGGCAGCCGCGGCCACGGTGGCGCTGGTCCTGCGGCTGTCCGACGAGGTCGCGCGCTCGGCCCTGGGGTTGGCGTCCGCCGGTACCGGTGGTCCGCTCAGCGTGGTGTCGACCGAGGGGGACGGCTGGCGGCTGCAGCCCGCGCTGGCCGTCCAGGCCGGCGTGACCGCCGCCCTGGCCGCCGCCGCCGGTCTGCGTTCGGCTGACGATGCCTTGACTGCCGAACACGGCTTCTATGCCCTGTTCGGTGGCTCGGCCGTGGCCCGCGATCGGGTGCAGCAGCCCGCGATTCACCGAGTGACGTTCAAGCGGTACCCGATCGCGATGTTCGGCCAATCGATCTTCGATGCCATCCGCATGCTGCCTCCGATCGTCGGTATCGTCGACCGGATCGTGGTCCGAGTGGCGCCGTTCGCCGCGGGTTACGGCGGCCGGCGGGGCGGTGCGACGACGTCCATAGCCAGCGTCGAGGGCATTACCCGCGCGGCCGTCGAGCGGTTCCTGCCCGCGCTGCGACTCGGATCCCGAACCGATCGGATTGCTGTCCAGGTGGTGAGCGATCCGGAGATGCCGGATCTGGCCACCCGCGTCGAACTCGCCCTGGTGGACGGGCGGTGCTTCTCGGCGACCGGCGACGGCGATACCAGCAGTTGGGGGGCCGATGATTTCGCCGAGCACTGCCGCACTCTGCTCGGTGCCGAGGGTGCGCTGCTGAGCGATGCCGCCGCGGCGCTGCTCGAACCGGCCGGGATGGACCGGTTGCTGGCGCGGTGGAAATCCATCCGATGAGACCCGGGTGGTGCGCCGTGGCGGCACCGTCTCATCGAGAGCCGGCGAACGGAAGGGCCGAATCGGGAACAACCACAGCGCCCCCGTCGACGACGACGGTCGCGCCCGTGGTGCTTCCCGACAACGGCGAGGACAGGTAGACCACCGTGGCCGCGATCTCGTTCGGTGCGACCGGGCGGCCGAGCGGCACCGTACCGTCGATATGCTTCCGGGCCGTCTCGGCGTCCACGCCGTTCTGCACGCGAGCTCGTTCTACCCGTCCCTCGTAACGGTCGGTAGCCGTGGTCCCCGGGACCACCGTATTGGCTCTGATCCGGCGGTCGGCCAGTGCGGCCGCATAGTGGCGGGTCAGTGCTTCCACTGCCGAGTTGATGGCGCTGACATGCGGCGACAGAGGCCAGTAGCGCATGGAGGCGATACCGGAAATGTTCACTATGCTGCCGCCGTCGTGGAGGTGCCCGAGTGCCGCCTGGATCACGGCTTCATAGCCGAGCAGCTTCAGTTCGAACAGTTCCTGCCAAGCCGTCCGGTCCGGATGGCCGTGGTCGATCGAGAAGCCGGAGGCATTGTTCACCACACCGTCGAGTGGGCCGAATCGGTCGACCGCGGCGGTGACGGCCTGTCGGCCGCCGTCGGCGTCGCGTAGGTCGACCTGTGCGAAATCCACTCGGGGGTGTTCGACGAGTTCAGCTCGTGCGCGGTCGATCGACTGTGTGGTGCGCGCCGCGACAAGAACCTCGGCGCCTTCTTCGAGCAGCAGTCGCGTGGTCGCGAGACCTATGCCTCGGCTACCACCGGTGACAAGGAAGACCTTGCCGCGCAATCCCAGATCCATAACTCCATGCTCCTGTCGTCACTGCACTGCCGGGCATCCGTCGAATGGACGAATATGTTGGACATTAGCAAACATGGGCAGCTATGCCTATGCTGAGTCTGCTTGTTCCTTGTGGAGGCAGTATCGGATTCCCCTTGACTGCAATGTGTTCGCATGGTTAATGTTGGACAAATCGGAGATCATGCGGCGAGTGGGCGGGTGCGCGGATGGCCGGCCCGGTGCCGTGCTCATCCTTCTCCGGTTCACGGGTAGTGATTCACGAACATGAGGAGCGCAGATGAACTCGGCGACCAAACCTTGGACCGGCGTTGTGCCCGAGGCGGACCTGGCCAGTTTCGGCAGGGAATTCGCCGAGGAGGACCGCCCTTTACGGGCGGGGACGCGGCCCGCGGTCCTCGTGATCGATATGACCAGAGCATTCGTCGATTCGACCTATTCGACCGGCTGGAGCTCGACGGGGTATCCGGCGGTCCATGCCACGGCGAAGTTGCTCGCCGCGGCCCGCGCGGCAGGTCTGCCGGTTTTCTACACCAAAGCGTATGCCGACCCGGATCACCGGCCGCATCCCGCCGAGCGTGGCCGGTGGAAGTTGAACGCAAACCCTGATCCGCTGCCCGCGGGAACGCCGCCGGGCGATGTCATCGTGGACGAGATCGCACCGCAGCCGGGTGAGATCGTCATCAACAAGGGCGGCAAGCCCAGTGGGTTCTTCGGAACTCCGCTCGCCTCCCAGCTCGTGTACGCGGGCTGTGATACGGCGATCGTCACCGGAATGACTACCAGCGGATGTGTTCGCGCCACGGTACTCGACGCATTTCAATACAATTTCCATGTGATCGTCCCCCACGAGTGTGCGGCCGACCGTAGCCAGATCTCTCATAAGGTCAATCTCTTCGATATGCATATGAAGTATGCCGATGTAGTGGGCGTCGACGATACGATCGAATACATCCGAAGCCTGTGAGGGCGGTGGCTCCTGGCGGGCGCGGAATTTCTCCGCGTCGCCGGAGGGCCGGGCGTATCCGATCCGGCCCGGCCCGGGCGGCGGAAGTCGGTAGCAGCGGGAGCTGCGGGTGCGTCGATATGTCCGCACGGCCCGTACGGCGTTGTGCTCAGGGGCCTTCGGCGCTCGGTGGGGCGGCGGGCTGTGCGGAGGGCGGCCCCTGGATTTCCTTGAAGCCGGCGATATGGACCCGCAGGTAACTCAGGTGTTCGACGATGGCCGCTTCCGCGGCGTCGGGATCTTTTGCGCTGATGGCGTCCACGATGGCCCGGTGCTGACGCACCGTCGCTCGTCCGACCTCGGGTGAGAGATCGAGGTAATGAACGGGTTCGGTCTCGTGATGGAGCGCGGCGACGAAGGACGCGAGTACCCGATTGCGGGAGGCCTGCGCGATCAGTGAGTGGAACTGCTCGTCGAGTTCGGGAATGTCGGGGTCCTCGACGGACCCGGACTTCTGCTGTTCGACCACTGCGTACAGTTCTTCTAGTTCCTTCGCTGTGCAATTGGCGGCCGCGAGTCGTACGGCTGGCACTTCGAGATACTGCCGGATCTCCGCGACCTCGGAGAACGTGATGCTGCCCAGTTCGAGCAGGTTGTGCAGCGACTCCGTGACTGCGGTGCCCAGCGAGTGATGGTCCACCGAGCTCACGAAATTCCCACCGCGTGCGCCGGGAACCTTGTGGATCAAACCCTGTGTCGTCAGGGATCGCAGAGCTTCGCGCAGGGTCGTTCTGCTGACGTTGAACTGCTTTGCCAGCGTGGTTTCGGGCGGCAGCATCTCGCCACTGTTCAGTTCGCCGGACAGGACCATCTGGCGAATGCGGTCCTCGACTTGCTCTCGTGGGCGGAGCACCTTCTGGCCGATTGTCCGCACAGGCTGTGCGGCCTGTGGATCAGACATACGGCTCCCGTTCCTTGGCATCATGCTGTCACAATACCGCGACTATTGTCCAACATTGATCCGGGTGATCGAACGTGAACTCGGTACCCGGCCTACTGGCGGAGATCGGACGGAAGATGGACTCGCCGTGCCCGACCGCCGATCGCCTGTCGCCGAACGGCGCGACTCCCGGTGGCGGTGCGTGGATGTATTGGCGTAGGCCGAACGGGTGTGGTCGAGTGCGCGGCGCGATCTGTCGCTGTCGGGCTCGGCGGCTTTGTGCGAATCCGTGGGTTGCCGCGTCTGCCATGCGCGGTGCCGAAGTGATCGTCCGCTGCGTGGGCGGGCGCGGCGGCGAGCGGGTGCCCGGCCACGATCTGTCGCACCTGGACTCGGCATCAATGTCCGATATTCGCATCATCGGTGTGACACGGATTTCCGTCCATGGTTGCGCGGCGGCTGCCGGATGGTCCGCCGGCCGGTCTCGTGCCGCGGAGGCTTCGTGCGATATCAAAGGTGGCGTATCGGTGCCTTGTTCGCTCTCTTCGCCTTGGGTACGCGGCCCAGCACCGGCGGTACGACCGGTGCGCTGCGGGCCAGGAAGTCCCATAGCCGATCGGCGATCGGTCCGTGCGGCCGGTCGCGTCGGCGAGCTGCCGAGAGTTCCTCGACTATGCCGGGAAAGTGCTGTCCGGCTATGGAGAGCAGGCTTCCGTCGCGTAGCTCGTTCTCGATCATGAATCGCGGCAGATGTCCCCAGGCCATACCGTGCAGGACCAGTTCCTTTTTCATCAAGTGATCCGGAACGGAACATCGGGGCGCGCCTTCGATCAGGAAATGGCCGTGCTCGGCCGGGTTCCGTGCCGAATCCCGGAGGACACACTGGGTGAAAGCCTGCATTCGCTGCGGTGTGATGTCGGGGGCAGGGGGGAAAGGGAGGAATCCGGGCGCCACAACGGGTACCAGCGCGACGCGGCCGAGGTCGATCCACTCCATCCGGACGTCACTTTTGGGAACACGGTGCACGATAAGGTCTGTCTCGTCGTCCAACAGCCGCTCCCAGGGGCCGGTCACCGCCTCGAACTGCAGGTGTAGCCGAGTCTGCGGACACTGCCCGAAGAAGCGGCCGAGCATCTCCAGCGCCGGCGGCAGCGGGCACAGGTCCCCGAGCGCCACGCGCAGTTCGGCCTCCTCGCCCATCGCCAGC
This sequence comes from Nocardia sp. NPDC003963, assembly GCF_053605105.1. Classification (NCBI taxonomy): domain Bacteria; kingdom Bacillati; phylum Actinomycetota; class Actinomycetes; order Mycobacteriales; family Nocardiaceae; genus Nocardia; species Nocardia sp. NPDC003963. The sequence continues at coordinate 1,709,217 of NZ_JBSGIP010000001.1, read as the reverse complement.
TGTGCGGCGTAGGTCCGCAGTTCGTCGCTCTCCTGCAGAAGAGAACGCGCCCTGCGGTGGAACGCGCGCCCTGCCTCGGTGAGCTGCACCCGGTAACCCGAGCGGTCCAGCAGGTTCAGGCTCAACTCGCGTTCCAGCTTGGCGACCGCCGCGAAGACCGACGGATGCGAACGGTGCAGTTGTTCGGCGGCGGCCTGGAAACCGCCGGCGCTCACGACGGCGTCGAAGCACTGCAACTCGTGGAGCGTGAAACCGGACATTGTCGGAACAGTCTACAGAGCATGTTCTGTCTTTGTAATAGATATCGACCGATGAAGCTCGTAGGTTGAGGACATCGGCTGACAGACCATCGGAGCAGACATGGACTCACGGACCCACTCCGCCTTCACCACTGGTGATGGCATTCGCATCGCTTACCGCTTCGACGGTGATCGGGGCAAACCGGTGTTGTTGCTCTCCAACTCCATCGGTACCGATCTGCACATGTGGGACGGCCAGGTATCGGCTCTTACCGAGCACTTCCGGCTGCTGCGCTACGACGCGCGCGGCCACGGCGCCTCCGGCGTCCCGAGCGGCGCCTATTCCCTGGACCGGCTGGGGCGTGATGTGGTGGAGCTGCTGGATGCGCTGGACCTGCCGCGGGTGCACGTGTTGGGTTTGTCGCTGGGGGGAATGGTCGCGCAGTGGATGGGGATCCATGTGCCGGAGCGAGTCGACCGCCTGGTGCTCTCCAATACCGCCGCGTACCTCGGCCCGGCGCACCAGTGGGACCGGCCGATCGCCGAGCTGCTGGAAGCACTCGACATGCAAGCCACCACAGACACTTTCCTGCACAACTGGTTCCCGGCCCATATGTTGCAGGGCGGCAACGAAGATGTCGAGGGCTTCCGCCGCACACTTCTCGCATCGCAGCGCGCGGGCGTGGCCGGGAGCTGGGCTGCGGTGCGCGACTTCGACCTGCGCCGGACGGCTGCGCTCATCGGCAATCCGACGCTGGTGATCGCGGGCGAGCACGATACCGTCACGTCTGCCGAGCACGGGAAGGAACTCGCCGCGATCGTGCCCGGCGCGCGGTTCACCCTCCTGCCCACGGTGCATATGGCGAATGTCGAACGACCGGCTGAGTTCCTGGACGCAGTGCTGACCTTTCTCACCGAACAGTCCTGACAGCTGCCGCACTTCTCGATCTGGGTCCGTGTTCGCCCACGGTGGACTGACGATCGGGGTGGAGTGTGGCGGTGGGCGATCGCGGCCGCGGGCACACTTGTGATCGCGCCGACGGCGAGATTCACCCGATTCTCGGCCGATCCCGATCGATGCGGGAGACGTCGCCGAAGCTCTCGCTCTACATCGTCAAGGGCTCGTCGTCGCTCGCGCGGCCACCGATCCCCGGGCCGTCGCCCTGGCGCAGGAGGGACTTGCCGGCGCCTATTCCTCGGCCGGGCCACCCTTCGATGACCGCCCGCTCGCTCGGGACGGCCGCGCGGGCCCGCGAATCGGTAGGCGTACCGCTGCCGGAAGCCGAGCGCGTCGATGTCGACGGCATCACCGCGCGGATCGTGGACGTTCCGGGAGAGGAGGGTTTCGCCGCTCAGTTCGCCGTGGACGCCGAAGAGCCCGCCTGCTACTTCCTCGACGCGCCTCGGCACTCGCCGGACTCGGTGTTCACGCAGCGTTACGGCTCAACGGCCGCGGTGGGATCTGTGCGGCTGCTGCCCGACTCGGCGCGGTATGCGCCCGGCATCCCGGTGAACCAGTTCTATCTTTTCTTCGGGGACCAGCTTGATGATATCTCCCCGGGAAGAAATCATCAGTTTCCGGAAAACTGCGGCCATATGTGCGTCGACCGTCCTGGAAGAATTACCCCGGCGATCGGCGATTGCGCTGTTCGTCCATCCTGCCGCTGCGAGAATGGCTACCTGTTCTTCGGTCGCCGACAGTTCGTGCCAGTGCGACGGAACGGTCTTCCTGGCAGGATGGTCCAACGGCATTCTGTCGATATGCAATTCGCCCAGGGCGAGGCGCTGCACTTCGTGATGATCGGGACGCAGTAGTCGCCCCTGTTTCTCGGCAAAGGAAAATTCGTCCCTGTCGAGTATCTGTTCGATAATTTCGACGGCTCGCTGTGTTTCGTGACCGAAATGACCGTTATCTATATCTATGTCGAGTTCGTCCCGCATCCTCGCCGCGCCGCCGGCGAGCCGCGCCGCCTCGATCGCGAGAGCTTTGATCGTTGCCTCGTCCGCACTTCCGGATTCACGCATTTCAGTGATTGTTTCGGCCAGCGACCATTGCACAATATGCACCGACATGGTCGCGCCCCATTGATCTCGAAGGGGTAATTGCCGGGACAGGACCGAGCGGGCGATTTTCAACGACTCGGTGGGATCGCCGTGTTTCGTCAGCGCGATCGACCAGGCCATTTCGGCCCAGGACTTCGCCCATTGGGATCCGGATGCGGTCGCGTGATCGAGATGGCGTCGAGTGATCTCCAAGGCCACTGACGCGGATCCGAAAAAGCTCGCCGCCATGGCCTCGTCCAGCTCGCTCCTGGCCGCACCGGCGCGATCGCCGAGCTCACGGTACTTCTCGCGGGCGCGCGCCAAAACCTGGATCGCCCTCGGGTCCCGGTGCCCGGTCATCAGCTCGACCCCCCATACTGATTCCAGAGCTGCCGGCAGCCCGGTGTCGATTTCCGGGGAACGGCGCCAACCCTCTGTTTTCGAAGCGCCGCCCAGGCAATCGGCTGCGCATTGCTCCAGCATCCGCTCCGCATCTTCCCGCAAACCCTGGCTCAGTAGAATCCATATGATCAAAGCCGTCGCTTCCAGTTGGAGGCCGGTTATCTGCCCGGTCTGTGCCCGCGACGCCCGCAAGGCGCGTTCGGTCCATTTGCGCATTTCCCTGATCGACCCTTTGAAAACAGGTGCGCGTACCGATATAAGATCCTTACAGATCTGCAGGCCGACCTCGGGTTCGTGGGAGGAGATACTCGTCTCGATCGCGATGAGGATGTTGTCCCAGGCAGCATGTCCCCAACCCAGAAGCTCCGCTGATCCGGACCGGAACCAGATACTCTGTGTGCCGGCAACTCTGTCCCGATAATACTGACGGTGACGTCTGGCGAAACGGGCAGGCTCATCTCCTGGGCGGTTTTCCAGCTCCTCTTCAGCGAATAAGCGAATACTTTCCAATAGTGAATAACGCACGGTCGTAGGCGCGATGTGCAATGTCACCAACGACTGGTCGACGAGACGCTCGAGCAGACCCTCGATCTCCTCGGCAGTCAGAATGGCCGCCGGCTCGCCGTGCCACGTCCGCGCCGCACTCGGATCGTCGGCGCAGATCTCCTGTATGGCCTCCACATCGACGCCGACATCCAACGTAGGGCAACTGTCGTCTTCGGCGTTGGTGTCGTAGCCTGCGGCGAAGACCGACATTCGAGCCAGAAGTATCCGCTCCTTCTCCTGGCAAAGGTCGTACGACCAGGCTATGACGTCACGGACCCGCCGGTGTCGCGGCTCTGCGCCCGCACGGGGCACATGCGGCCATCGCATGCGTCTGTCGGCGGTTTCACCGCTCAACTCCTGCAAGACGACCTCCAACGGCCGGTGCAGCAAACGCGCGGCAGCCAGACGGATATACAGGGGGTGGTAGTGGACGCGATGGCAGATCCGGTTGGCTACCGCGCGCTGATCACTGTCGGCTATAGGACGATCGGCCAATTCTGCGCGTTCCCGGAACAACGCCAGAGCTTGTTTCCGGGTCAGCGGCGGAACTACGATCACGTGCTCGTCCACCCAGCCGATCGCTTCACGACTGGTTGCCAGAATGGTCAACCCGGTCGTTTCGTCGAGCAACTCGGCGATCAGGTGGCCGGTCGCCTCCAGTACATGCTCACAGTTGTCCAGGACCAATACGGTGCGCCCCGCGATATCGGGCTCAGCCAACTTGGCGACGAGCGCTGCCCGTGCGGATTTACCCGAGTAGCCGGCACCGACGACCGAGGCGGCGATTTCCTCGGCTACCGAGGACTTCTCGGACCCTTTGGACAGACGGGCCAGTCGCGCCCAGTACACCCGATCGTGTCCGGCCCGGCCGAATCGGCGGAGGGCCTCGGTCGCGAGTCGTGTCTTTCCGATCCCGCCGGAACCGACCAGAGTGATCAAACGCGCCGGACTCTGTAGCAAAGTGCTGATCTTGTCCAGCTCGGGTCCACGACCAACGAAATTTTCCGTTGCCGGCCTCGGTTCCGCAGCGTGCTCTCGGCGTATCGCCGACATGGTCGCAAGTCTAGCCAGCCTCCCCGTTCCGGGCGGGTGGTCCGGAGCATGATCGTGATCTGCGATCGGCCGCTCGAATCGGGCTGGGAATGCCGTCCGTCCACCAGCCGGTGAGAGCGGCGACTGTCCGCCGGGCGCGCGGGCATCCGAGGATATTCCGGCAACCGCCGGCATCTGCTACGGATGCTGTCCCCCTACCTATCGGTGAATGGTGGTTCTCAGCCCAGCTACCGAGTACAAGCACAGACAATCCGCGTCTGGTGCTCGAAATCGATACGCATCGGCGCTGAGGCCGGCTCGAGCTCCGCACAGCCCGGGCTCGGCAACCAGACGTGCAGTCACTATTCAGGGAGGTACCGATGACCGGCAACCTGGACACCACCCAGGAATGGAAGCCACAGCTGTATTCGGATTACGCGCGCCTTCGGAAGCTCGCCGACGAGCTGAGGGCAGCCGCGTCCAGCCATGACCTCACTCCCGGCGAATTACATTCGATGCTCGATCGCATCGATGTGATTCGCGCCGAGTGGGATCACGCCCCGGTTGCCGCACGCAGAGCGTGGGCGTTGCTCGAGGCACCGCACCGAGTCCCGATGGAGGTGCGCCGTGAAATGCGCGATCGCCGCAGTGCGTGAATCTTGCCCAGGTAACCGGCCGACGGTCGACGCCGATCGGGATGAGACAGTCGGAGCCGTCTGGTCCCACGGGGATTCGCGTCACCGGGTATTCGTGGAACCGGGATGTCCCATCGACAGCGGTCCTCGTCCGCCCGATTACTCGCCGAAGTCCGGCGTCGGCCCGATGCCGGAAGAAGTGAACTCGCTGTGAGCAGCGGGCGATATACGGTCGGGCGCCGGAGCAATCGATACATTCGTCCGGAAGCCGTTGCGCAGCCGCTCACGATGCGCGACTTGCAGGTGGTCAGTCGCGCATTCGGGTTCCGGGATGTCGAAGAGTTGGTCGAGAGTCTGATCGGCCTCGGTGGACTCGGAGGCCGGATATCGACGAGGAACGAGGCCTCTCGGGATTCGCCGACTGGACCGGCGCCGGTTTCGGTGCCGCGCTCGACTGATCCGGTCGGCGCGGACTCGACCGCCTCGGCATTCGGCCGGAACGGCCCGACCTTCGGTGCTCAGGTCGTCGATCGGGTGGTTCGCAGGTATGCATGAGGACGGAGAGCGCGGCAGACGGCTTCGATCGAGCCGCGACCGGTGACCGGAATGTTCGGTCCGGAGACGCGGCGCGCGCAGCGTAGCGAGAGGAAGCGATGAAGGGAATCGCGAGCTGCCACGCCGACCGCAAGGCAATGCCGGTAGGCGCAGCATCGGAGCCGGACTCCTTGTTCCCGGCAAGGGACGATCTGCTGGCGGCTATTCGTGGCGACCACATCGGGCATCATCCGCTGGCCAGGATCGCTCACCAGCTGGGCCGGTCGCACCACCGACATCTGCGGGAGCCGGCCCGCGCCGGGCGGCACCGGCGGATCGAGCTGGCGCGCGAGGCCGACCGATGGGTGGCCGAACGTATGCCCCCACCGCATCCGGCTGCGAGCCTGCACGCGGAGTCGATAGGTACGGTGATCGACCGACTGGCGCAGCAGCAGGTCCGCGCCTACCACCTGCTGATGACCATGGGAGCGGGGGAGTCCGTCGTCCATGCGGCGTGGTACCGGCTCGCCGAGCTGATCGACGACTACACCGACCTGGTCACAGCGGTTGCCGACCGAGCTCGTTACCTGCCGAATACGCCGATCGCGTAGCCGCCGGCGGCCCACCGCTTCGATCGGATTTCCTGATATCGGCTCACGAGAATTCCGCAACCGGAGATCGAATTCGAATGGTGCCGGGAGTGCAAAGCAAAAACGTCCGATTTCGGGGTCTTCCCGGTACGTGAGAAACATTCGTTATCGGCCATGGAACTGAAGTGCGATGTGCCCGGTGCCCGGGTATGCGGTGTCCGGTCGCCTGTGCCCGGAGCCGGATCGGACATCGAGAATCGGGCGTAGTGATTGTGACGCAGACAGGTAGAATATGCATTCGACCTCTTCACCTCGACTACTCTCTGGTGCTGTGTTGGCAGGACGTATCTCTGGTCCGGGGCCGCCACGCGGAGCCCCGAGCGATTTCGTGGGTCGTGACGAGGAACTGGAAAAGATCGGAATGGCATTGCTGGGCGGGACACGCCTGGTGACGTTGATCGGGAGCGGTGGTATCGGGAAGACCCGGCTGGCGACCGAGGCTGTCCACCGGTTCCACAAGGCACGTCGGATCCCGGTGTATTGGGTTCGATTGGCAGTGTTACCTCGGGATGCCGACGTGGCGGCGGTCGAGGAACAGGTAGCGGCCTCGTTGATCGAGGCTGATTTCTCCGGAAGGTCCGCCTGGGACGCGGTGGTGGATACGCTGGGCAGCCGAGGCGCTCCTGGACGAGCACGGCAGGCGATTCTCGTGATGGACAATTGCGAGCATGTGCTCGTCGGCGCGAGCCGGGTGATCGCCGACCTGCTGGACGCGGTCCCCGGGCTCACTGTGCTGGCCACCAGCCGGGAGGCGATCGGGTGGGGGGACGAGTATCTGGTACCGGTGACCGCACTGTCGCGGGATCAGGCTCTGGCTCTGTTTCGCGTTCGTGCAGGTTTGGTGGGGTACACGCTCGCCGATGACGAAGCCGTCTCGGCGGCGGCGATCTGCCGGCATGTACACGATCACCCGCTCTTCATTCGGCTCGCCGCCGCACGGCTGTCGCGGCGACCGCTGCCGATGATCCTCAGCGACCTCAGCGGGGAGCGGGCGGACCGACGGCTGCGCTGGCAGCACGGTCCGCGAGTCGGCGTGGATACTCGGCATCGGAGCATTCGTGACGTCATCGCCTGGTCCTACGATCTCTGCCGCGACAAGGAGCGGTTGCTTTTCGATCGTCTGTCGGTCTTCGCGGCCGGCTACGACGCAGATTCCGAGGGCGCCGATGCGTCGGGCCAGGACATCGGTGCCGAACTGGAGGCGATCGAAGTGGTCTGCGCCGACGACGACCCCGTGAGTACGGCGAACGGGCTGCCCCGGGCCGAGGTCGAAGGTCTGCTGGAGCGGCTGGTGGATCAATCGCTGGTGTCGGTTCACGTGACCGCGACCACCGTGCGCTATTCCCTGCCGGAGACCATTCGAGTCTTCGCCCAGCAACGTCTGGGCGGGGACAGCGAGGAATCCCGGCGGTTGGAGTGCAGGCACCGGCGCTATTACCGCGATAAGGTCGCCGCGGTCAGAGCGGGTTGGTTCGGCCCCGACGAGCACGAGGTACTGAACTGGGCGCGAGCGGCCTGGGGCAATCTGCTGTGTGCTGTGGAAGGCAGCATCGGCACGCGGGGAGAAGCCGCGGTCGGATTGGAGATCGCGGCGGGGCTCATCGCGCTGCGCATTCCGTTCTTCACCGGGTCTCTGCGGGAATCGCGCCGGTGGGCCGAGAGTGCTCTCGCCGCCAGCCGGAATCTCGAACCCCAGCCGGTATTGCTACAGGTCGAGTCGATGTCTTTGATTGCATGGGTCAGTTTGTGCCAAGGGCTGCATCACGATGCCGGCCAGATGCTCGACGAGTGCGTCGCGCTCTGCGTGTCCGAACCCGAGGTCCGGTCCAGGTGGCGAGAGCAGCCCGGTCGCGATCTGGGTTTGCCCGCAGAGGTCGAGTTCGCCAGAGGTGCGGAGCTGATGTTGGTGTACCGCGATATCCGCGCGATCGCGGTACTGGCCCGGTCGCGGGAGCGATTCGCCGCTGAAGGAGATGCCGGCGGTGCGGCGATGAGTGAGCTGTTCGAGGCTCTGTCGGCCGCCTTTTTCGGCAGTCGTGAACAGGCGCTGGAGATCTGCCGTCGCCATCTGGACAACGCGGAGCGCTCCGGGGCCAGATGGGCGGCCTCCTGGGCAAATCTGGCCTGGGCTATCGCCCTGAGCAAGCACGGTGACCCGAATGAAGCACTGACTGTGGGGCGGAGCACCCTCTCCAGACAGCTCGCAATGCGCGATCGTTGGGGGGTGGTGTGGGCTGTCCACATTCAAGCCTGGATTCTGGCTCGCCTGATCGACGCACCGAACGGCGAAGAATCCGGGAACAACGAGGCACGGGCTTGCGATATTGCGCGCTTGCTCGGTGGAAGTGCCACGCTCCGTGGCGATCTCGGTGTCGATATCGCCAATCTCGGCCCGTTCGCCGTCGAGACCGACCGCGCAGCGCAGATCGCCCGTTCGGTACTGGGTGGTGCGGCTTTCGAAGAGGCGGAGCGCGACGGCGCGCTGCGGCGGCCGGAACTCGGCGAGGTCGTGCAATTGGCGCTGGGTAATTCGTCGATGGGCCGGCTGCCGGTCGAACATCCTGTGCGGCAACGCCGTCGGTCACCGTGGGAGGACCTGTCGACGGCCGAACAGGAAGTGGCCGTACTCGCCGCGGCCGGCTGGACGAATACGGCTATCGCCGCCCGCCGGGGAAGCTCGTTCAAAACCGTCGACGCGCAAATGGCCTCTGTCTTACAGAAACTGATGATCGACAGCAGGGAGGGCATCCGTTCCCTCGTACCCCTCGACCGCCACGACCAGCTGACCGAGGAATCTGCGCGTCGACCACCACGCAACCGGCCTGATCGGCGTCGGCGATGAAACCGGCGAAGCGCGACAGTCGCTGTCGTAGCGTCGCGCGGATTTCGTAACTGCCGCCGATGAGTGACGTAGGTGCAGCGGTCCAGCGTTGCGGGATGATCGGGCCGCGGCTGTCTCGGTGGATTCGGTAGGTCTCGCTTCCCGTTCGACGAGTGCGATCCGTGCCGGCGCGAACCGGAATGATTGTTCAGGGTTCGTAGCGTCCGACGGCCGGATACAGTTCCCAGATCTATGCTTCATCATCCGGGAGGAGAGCTCCCGACGCCGATGGCTTCGGTATGTCTCCCACCCGCTCGACCGAGAGAGATGCGCGGTCCAGGGCGTGTTCCCATACGACCTGCTCCGTGCGGCTCACGTATACATCGCGCCGCAGCTGCTCCTGATTCTGCAGAGCGTCGGCGAAGCGTTGTCCGAGGGTGGAGCCGGGTGCGGCGGCGCTGCTCGAGATGACCACTATGGGTCGGTCCTCCTCTGCTGAGACGAGTTTGCGAATATCGTGGTCGTTCGACACGATCTTGGCGAACATTTCCGGCGAGATCGTCATGACCGAGCCGCCCGGACCGGTGTCGTTGTGGATCGCGGACGGGGAAACATCCGCATTGATATAGAAAACTTCCAGCTCGGGGTCGGAATCGGCGTGAAGTACTATCGGTCGCCGTGGCCGCCATGCCGGAATAGCGTCATGGAAATCTTTGATCTCTCGTCCGGAGCGGGCGTGGGTGTTGTGCAATGCGAAATCAGGGTGGAATCTCACTCTCCTGAAGAACGCGGCCTGTCCGCGGGTCGAGGGGAAGGAGACGCCGGTCAGCACCTCTGTTGCTCGGCCGGTGGCATCGAATTGTTTACTGTGCAGGATTTCCCTTCCGACATCGCCGGTCCACAGGGAGAGCTCGACACCGCGCGCGACATCCCGCGCCACGATGGGCTCCCCGGCGATCGGTGGAGGCGACGCCGCGGATCGCCCCCAGTACTCGGACTCTGTCCACCGTGTACCTCCTGCCGATCGGCCGTCGGCTCGGAGGAAGTCGTCAGTCGCTCGTACGAGCCTTGCACGTGTTCCGCGAACGACGTCCTCGGCGATGAAATGGCTGAATTTCCCGGTGGCATCGATCAGCGGTTTTCCGAGAAGCAGGCCGACCTCCGTCGGTAAATCGAACCCGCCGAGCAATCTTGCCATCGTAGGAGCACTATCCTCTCGCCACCGACGCCCAGCAGCGGAGCTGAGGCCCGACCTGAACCGCTGCCCCGCCCGAACGGCGAGACAGGAGCCCATCGACCACTATTCGCGGATAGGTAGATCGAGCGCATCCGTAGCCGGTTCCGATCGGCGCGCGGTACAGCACCGCGGGCGCACGGAAAGCGAATGGCCCGCCCTCCCGGCCCCGGGCCACCAAATTGCCTGCGGGATCGGTGTCGGGTACGGCGTTACTCAGCGCTCCTCGCCTGATGCTTCTCGCGATCGCTACCGGAAAGGTAGTGCGGCGCCGTGCCGCCGCGTTCGCCCGCTGCTCGGTCGGCATCAGCGGAACCCGACCTTCCGTTGCGCCGGGTGAATGATTCGGTGCTGCCGGTCGGACAGGGAATAGGACTGCGGAAGGCGCGGGTGAAGAATTGGACCGATCAGCACTTGCTGCTGATGCGCGCTACCTACCTAGGCGACGATTCTGGAGGTAGCGACGGGCGAGACACCCCCTATCAACTGCGTCGGCTCGTCGAAGGTGATAGCGACCTCGCAGTCCACAGCGTCGTGGCTGTTTCGGGCAACGGCGCCCCAGAGGTCGCGATTGTCGATCGGACATCGCTGTTACGAGTGCCGGGCTCACCTGTGCGGGCGAGTCGCGGTGAATGCATCCCTTTCACTGCCGGAGGAATCTTCTCCGCAGTCGTCGATCCGGAACTGGTTTGTCATGACTTTACTCATGCCCCTTGCCTATGGCTATCTGCGTGATGACCTGATCGGTGATCTCGACGCCGGTATCGCAGAGAACGTATTGCGCACCGCCGCCGGGATGTTGGGATACGAACTCGGGACGGTGTTCCACGAACCGCCGTGTCGGAGTGGAGTCCTTCCGCCGGTCTTCGTCGATCTGGTCCAGGAATGCAGGCGGGCGGCCTCGCATATGGTCCTCACTCTTCCCGGGCATATATCCGTTTCGGACAGCTCCGTGTGCAGCAGGATATTGCGAGCGGCTCTGAACGCGCGCGCGGAGGCGATCGTCCACGAGGTGAGGCACTGACGATCTCACGACCGAGTGCTCATGGTGCTGGTGAATCCGGGTCGGCGGATCGCGGCGAAGACGTGGTTCCGGTCGTCCTCGGGGGCGATCCCGGCGTCAGCGGGCGTGATCAGCCGCATGGTGCGGACAGCGCTCCCGACTACACAGCCGTGCCTCACCACAGGTTCAGAAAGGTCCGGACGTCGTCGTACCCATCCATTGCCCGCCCGTCCACGTCGGATGGATCGGCCTCGGCGCGCGCCGCCAGCAACTTCACCAGGGCGAGGGCATCATCGCTGAGTCGCCCGAAACGCCGAGCGGTATGTCCCAGGCACAGGCCGGCCAGTCCCAGTAGCGGACTACCCGGCGCAGCCCGAGTCCCGACCTGGACGCACCAGTGTTCGACGAACTCCACATCGTCGTCGTGCAACGCGCTTCCGACCAGTACACCGGCGGCCTCGGCCTCTGCCTCGCGCTCACGCAAGGCCCGCTCCAGCGTCTCGACCACGGTCTCGTGCGGCAGCGCGGGGGGATTCTCGAAATGGAGATGCGAGTGCACCGCACGAGGGTACGTGCCTCGTGCGCTGTCTACGCGGCCCTGGTCGAAAGTCGGCGAGGCGCGGGTACATGTTCGCGCCGACCTGTCATCCCCGGTCTCGTCTTCCGTCGATGATCACACCCGCGGCCGCTTCGAGAGGTTTGACGATCGTCGTGAAGTCGGCGTCCGGGCCCTGAGAGTCGACGGTTGCCTCCCAGAGCCGGGCGACCGTCTCCGCGAGCTCGGTGGGAGTGTCGAGCTGCGCGGCCTCCCGCAGATAGAGTCGCACGTCTTTCGTCATCAGTCCGGTGGCGAAACCGAAGTCGAAGCTACGCGGCAGGACCGCGCGGGGGAACTTGTCGCGGCTCGCGTGGGTCGCTCCTGATCCGGCGTTGAGTACGTCGATCATCACCGTGGGGTCCAGGCCGGCCTTCACTCCCATGACCATTGCTTCGGCGGTCGCGGCCAGTGTCGCCGCGGCCATCAGATTGTTGACCAGCTTCATGGTCTGGCCCGCGCCGGGCTCGGCCGAGAGGAAGAACGGCCGGCCCAGTGCTTCGAGTACAGGTGCGGTGTGCGCGAATTCGTCGGCCGGGCCGGAGGCCATGATGGCGAGCGTGCCGTTGCGCGCCCCTGTGACACCGCCGCTGACCGGGCAGTCGAGCACGGCGATACCGCGATCGGTCAGCGCGGCCGAGAGCTGCCGGGCGGTATGCGTGCCGATCGTGGACAGTTCGACGAGTCGGCGCACTCGTGCTCCGTGGACGATGCCCGCCGGTCCGGTGGCGACCTCCAGCGAAGCCTGCGGCGACGGCAGGCTCGCCAGCACTGTCTCGGCGCGGTCGGCCACCGCCGTGGGGGAGACGGCGGGCTCGGCGCCGAGCGCGACCGCGCGGTCGACCGATTCGGGCCGGGCGTCGAACACCACGAGTCGATGGCCGGTTTCCAGCAGACGTGCGGCCATCGGAAAGCCCATATTGCCCAGGCCGATCAATCCGAGTTCCATGGTGCCCACCTAGCCGTTGTCCACGTCGGCGAATGCCTCCCGGGCTATCCGGAAACCATCGACGGCGGCCGGGACACCGGCATAGACAGCGACCTGCAGCAGCACCTCGCGGATCTCGTCACGGGTGACGCCGTTGTTGAGCGCCCCTCTGACGTGGGTGCGGAACTCGTTCGGCCGGTTGAGCGCGGAGATCATCGCCAGGTTGAGCATCGAACGGATCTTCGGTGACAGACCGTCGCGGCCCCAGACCGCTCCCCAGCAGTACTCGGTGACGAGATCCTGGAGCGGCGCGGAGAAGTCGTCGCCCGCGGCGTGGCGGATATAGTCCTCGCCGAGTACCTCCGCGCGTATTCGGCGCCCCCTGTCGTAGGTGTCCTGGTCCATGGATATTCTCCGTTCCCGTTCGCGGGCGGTGAACCCGCCGGCATTATTTCCAGGCCTCGTCACCGGCGAGGGTGGTGCGGTGCATGGTCCGCTCGGAGGCCGGATCGTAGGGCAGTGCCCGATGCAGCATCCCGGTGTTGTCCCAGATCACCAGGTCGCCGACCGACCATTCGTGGGTGTAGCGGAATCGTTCCCGGGTGGACCATTCGAGGAGTTCGTCGAGCAACTCGCGGCTGCTGTCCGGGTCCATGCCGACGATATGGTCGGCAGTGGCGCCGATGACCAGCGAACGCCGCCCGTCGCGACGTTCCCACACCAGCGCGCTCTCGCGGGGCGCGATCCGCCGCCATCGGGCGAGTTGTTCGTCGCTGGGATCCGGGTTGACGGCACGCTGCGCGGCCTCCAGGCTGTGGACCACGCGAAGGTCGGCACAGCGTTTGCGTTCGTGCTCGGGCAGGTTCTCGTAGGCCGCGTAGGTGCTGGCGAATTCGGTGCCACCGCCGACCATCGCCACATGACGAGCGGTGAGCATCGTCGACTTCGCGGGTATCCGGTTGGTGGTGTCGTCGATATGCCAGCAGAAGGTTCCCCTGAGATATTCGGCAGTGGGGTTCTTCGCCGGATCCAGCGAAACGGTGAAGATCTCCCTGCCGCCGGGAGCCAGCACCGTACCCAGTTTCCGGCTGAGCTGCAGCTGGGTGTGGTCGTCGAGATGGGCGCCGCGCACCAGCAGTACCCCGCGCCACTTGATCGCCTCCTGGATCCGGGCGATGGTGGCGTCGGCGAGCAAGTCGTCGAAATCGACCAGCTCGGCACCGGATTCAGGGCTCAGTGCGATTGTCTCTGTCATCGGAAGGTCTCCCTTACACTCTGTTTTCGCCGCGTGTTTCCGCGGTCGCGGTACGTCGGGTCGACGCGCCGAGGACGGGCGGCCCGGACCATCAGAGCTGCACCACAACGGTTTTGGTGGCCGTCACGGCGTCGAGGGCCGCAATACCCTTCTCCCGCCCGTAACCCGATTTCCGGAATCCGCCGAACGGCAGTTCGACACCTCCGCCGGCTCCGTAGGTGTTGATGTAGACCTGTCCGGCGACCAACTCGGCCGCCAGGCGGTGCGCGCGTGAGAGATCTCTGGTCCACACCGCCGCCAGCAGTGCGTACTCCGTCCCGTTGGCGAGGTCGAGCGCCTGGTCTTCATCCGTGAATGTGTTGACGGTGAGGACCGGTCCGAAGATCTCCTCCTGGGCGATGGTCGCTGCCGGATCGACGCCATCGATGAGAGTCGGCGGGTAGTACGCGCCCTCGGTCATGGGTCCGTCGGTAGGAGTGGTACCGCCGCAGAGGATCTCTCCCTCGGTGAGCCCCGCTACCATCGTGGCCACCCTGGTCTGCTGTTTACGGGAGATCAGCGGTCCTATATCGGGATCGTCCCGGCCCGGTCCGAGAGTCACCCGGGCGAACCGTTCGAGTACCTTCTCCAGCAGCGCGTCGTGGACGGGTTCTGCCACGAGCAACCGCGAACCCGCCGAGCAGGTCTGTCCGGCGTTCTGCAGGATGGCCTTGGTGACGAAATCGGCCGCGGTGTCCAGGTCGGCGTCGGCGAAGACGATCTGCGCGGACTTTCCGCCGAGTTCCAGCACGGTCGGTACCACGCGTTCGGCGGCGGCATGGGCTACTTCCGATCCGATACGGGCGGATCCGACGAATCCCAGGAAGTCGATACCGGAATGGGCGGCCAGTGCGGCACCGGCTTCTGATCCGATCCCCGTGACGACATTGAAGACGCCGGCGGGCAGACCGGATTCGACAGCGAGTCGCGCGAGTTCGACTGCCGTTCGGGGGGTTTCGTCGGCGGGTTTGGCCACCGCGGCGTTGCCCGTCGCGATCGCGGGTGCCACCGCCCGCGAGATCAGCTGGATCGGGTAGTTCCATGCCACGATATGCCCGGTCACGCCCAGGGGTTCGCGGCGGGTATAGACGTGTAGGTCGTTGCGCAGCGGGATGGTCTGTCCGTAGTAGCTGTCTATCGCGTGCGCGTAGAAACGGAAGTAGCGCGCGGCGACGGTGACATCCGCGCGCGCCTGGCTCGCGGGTTTCCCGGTGTCCTCGCTTTCGTACCGGGCGAGATTCTCGTGGTGTGCGTCGATGGCGTCGGCTATCCGATCCAGTACGAGTGCTCGCTGTTCGGGCGACGTGGTGCGCCATTCGCGCTGCGCTCGCCGGGCCGCGGTGACCGCCCGGTCCACCTCGTCCGCTCCGCCCCGCGCGACCGGACCCAGGGACCGAGTGGTCGACGGATCGATGTTGTCGTACACATCGGCAGCGGGCACCGCGGTCCCGTCGATGAACGATGTGGTAGCGGACATGGGAATTCACCTCGCGACTCTGCGCTCCGGCCGGGCGATCTGCGCGGCCGGTCCGGCGCCGAGCTCCTACAATAAGTAGCCGGTATCGTATATTTATGTCAAGGTCCGGCCCGGTCCGGCCGGCTCGCGGACCGGTTGGATTCGGCCGGTCGGCGTCAGCCGAGGGGATTGCGCTCGACGAGCTGGCGGGCGATCACGGTGCGCTGCACCTCGTTCGTACCTTCCCCGACGAGCATCAGCGGTGCGTCGCGGAAGTACCGCTCCACATCGAATTCGGTGGAATAGCCGTAACCGCCGTGGATCCGGACCGCGTTCAGGGCTATCTCCATCGCGGTCTCGGACGCGAACAGCTTGGCCATTCCCGCTTCCATATCCGCCCGCGCGCCGGAGTCGTAGCACCGGGCGGCATAGTGCACCAGCTGGCGGGCAGCGGTGAGTGTGGTGGCCATATCGGCCAGATAGTTGCCGATCGACTGATGCTTCCAGATGGGCGTGCCGAAGGCCGACCGTTCCTGCGCGTACCGAATCGAGTCCTGCAGGGCCGCGCGTCCGACTCCGAGGGCTCGGGAAGCCACCTGTATCCGGCCGATTTCCAGCCCGCGCATCATCTGGCCGAACCCTCGCCCTTCGACCCCGCCGAGTAATGCGCCGGTGGGCACTCGGAGATCGTCGAAGACCAGTTCGCAGCTCTCGACACCCTTGTAGCCGAGTTTGGGCAGGTCGCGCGAGACCGTGAATCCGGGTCCGGGTTCTACGAGCAGGATGCTGATGCCGCGATGGGCGGGTGCGGCCGCCGGATCCGTTTTGCACAGCAGGGCCACCAGGCCGGACCGGCGCGCATTGCTGATCCAGGTCTTCGATCCGGTCACGCGATAGGTATCGCCCGCGCGCCGGGCCACGGTGCGCACGGCCTGCAGATCCGAGCCGCCGCCGGGTTCGGTCAATGCCATCGTCGCCCGGAGTTCACCGGTCGCCATACGTGGCAGATAGCGGTCGCGCTGCTCGGGGGTTCCGTAATCCAGCAGTAGTTTCGCCACGACCGTATGGCCGCCCATCGCGCCGGCCAGGCTCATCCAGCCCCGGGAGAGCTCCTCGGTGACCGCGGAGTAGCACACCGTGGATACGCTGCCCTCGCCCCAGGGCGGCGGTATCGCCAAACCGTAGATCCCGATCCGCTTCATCTGCTCGATCAGGAGTTCCGGGTAGGTGTCGGCATGTTCGAGCCGGCGGGCCACCGGCCTGACTTCACGGTCGACGAAATCCGCTACTACGGCGACGAATCCGGCCTCGACCTCGTCGATCTCATCGGCCTTCACGGCATCTCCTTGCCATTCGCTCGCCGGTCGGTGTGCCCGGGAGCGCGTCGGTGTTCCGCTATCGATGTGATCCGCCCCGGGGTGGTGCGGGCGAGAGCGTACGTCGCCTCCGGGCTGCCCATCCGGCGCAGCAGATCTTCCGCCGGGGATGCGCCGGCGGGGGTGGGTTCGCGGGGTGGGTACCACCGCACGGCGCCGGTGCGGAAGTCTTCCGTGGGCCGGACGATATCGACCTCGCCGCCCACGGCGCATACGGCCTGATACTTGAAGTAGCGGGCCGCGTGACTGAGCCGGTGCGTGGTGGAATTCGTTCGGCCCGCGACCTGCCCGGTGTGCGGCTGCCCCCAGATCGAGACCTCGGTCGGTCCGTGGTCGATGCATTCCTGGACTCTGCCGCGCAGCCGGCTTTCGGTGGCCAGCAACGCCGCCGAGATCGCCAGCGCATGCGGCGTCGGCCCCGGTCGCTGTGTCAGCGCGGATTCCAGATCCACCGCGCCCGCGCCCAGGATCCGGGCCGGTCGCGGATCGCCGAGATCGCCGGCCACCACCACGACATCCCAACCGGCCATCGAGCGATCGAACATCCAGCCGCCGACGGCACTCACCGCGTCGTCCATGCTGGTCCCGAGTACGGCCAGGCGCAGCCGCAGGCCGTTTCGTGCGCGCCGGCGGGCCCGCGCGATCTCGGCGATCTTCTCCGTATTCCTCGGTCTCGGCGGGAATATCGATGTGGGTGTGGTCATGGTCCTCCCTCGTCGCGGAGCGGCCGGATCGCCGGGCGAGTTCGACGGTAAGGCACGATGTGCATTAAATATACGAACTCGTGTATTTAACTATAGGTCCGCGACGGCGGGGATGTGACCGTTTTCGGGTGACTGCTCAGCGGGGCGCGGCGCCTCTGAGGAACAGCCGGACGGCATGCTGGAGGTGACGCTCCTCCTGCTGCTTCGAGCGGAAGAATCCGAAGTCCGCCATCCGGCCCGGGACCAACTCCACCATGGCGAGGAAATGCTCGGCGGCCAATTCGATATCGTCGACGTCGACGGTGCCCTCGGTCGTGCCGCGGCGCAGCACCCTCACGACTGCCCGCTGCCGCCCCGACCACATCATCGAGTCCGCGGTGATCGCGAATTCCGGAAACCGGGCCGATTCGTTCATCGCGATCCGCATCAGCCGCACGGTGTCCGGGTCCAGTGCGCGTGCGAGGGCTACCCGGCCGATCGCGATCAGTGCTTCCGCCAGGTCCGTGTGGTCGTCGATCGAGGGTGTGTCGTCGGAGCTCTCGTACTTCGACAGGGCCCACGGGATGACATCGGCGAACACGGCGCGTTTATCGGGGTAGCGCGCGTACAGCGAGCGTTTCGTGATCCCGGCCGTCCGGGCGATGGCCTCCATTGTCGCGCCGTCGTAGCCGGACTCCAGGAAGGTGGCGACCGCGGCCTCGCGCACCGCCAGGTTCAGCTTCTTCGCCTCGGCCTGGGTGGGGCGGCCGCGCCTCGTCGTCGTCATATGGGCAACCTACTGTCCCTCGCGGAGATAATATCCGGACAAGTATACTTTTCGAGGTGCGCGGTCGGTCCCGCCGACTCGTTCCCGCATATTCTGCACCTCCCGGATCGGAGAACCGATGACGATT
This sequence comes from Nocardia sp. NPDC003963, assembly GCF_053605105.1. Lineage (NCBI taxonomy): Bacteria > Bacillati > Actinomycetota > Actinomycetes > Mycobacteriales > Nocardiaceae > Nocardia > Nocardia sp. NPDC003963. Next base: position 1,690,832 of record NZ_JBSGIP010000001.1, on the reverse strand, counting down.
CCGCCCATCATCGATCGGACAGAGTCCGGTGGCTCGCGGCCCACGGCCCGCGAGATCATTGCCGGATCGGATCTGACCGGGCGTACCTGTGTGGTCACAGGTGCGTCGTCCGGGCTCGGCCGCGAATCCGCCGATGCCCTCGCCCGGGCCGGTGCCCACGTGATCCTGGCGGCCCGGCGGCGCGACGCTGCCGACGAAGCCGCGGCGGCGATTCAGCGGGACGTGCCTGCGGCGCTCCTGTCCACGGTCTGCCTGGATCTGGCCTCGCTGGCCGGTGTCCGGGCGGCCGCCGCGCGTATCGCCGAACTCGCACCCGCCGTACATGTGCTCATGAACAACGCCGGAGTGATGTTCACGCCGTTCGACCGGACCGCCGACGGCTTCGAATTGCAATTCGGCACCAACCATCTCGGCCACTTCGAACTGACCCGGTTGCTGCTCGACCGGCTGTGCGCGGCGGAGGGGGCCCGGGTCGTCAACCTCGCCTCGGAAGGGCATCGGATCGCCGATGTCGACCTCGCCGATCCACACTGGGAGAAACGGGACTACGACAAGTTCCGGGCGTACGGGGCGTCCAAGACGGCGAACATCCTGCACGCCGTCGAACTCGACCGCCGGCTGCGCGACAGCGGAGTCCGTGCCTATGCGGTGCACCCGGGCCGGGTCGCGACCCGGCTGGCCCGCCATATGACTCGTGCGGATATCGCCGCCGTTCCCGCCGCTCGGGCCGGAACTCCGCGGGGATCCGCGCCGGATCGCGCGGTACGCACGCCGCAGGAAGGCGCGGCGACTCAGGTGTGGGCGGCCGTCTGTCCGGAGCCGCTCGGTCTCGACCGTGTCTATCTCGCGGACTGCGCGGCCGCGCCGGATGTGGCGGAGTACGCGGTGGCCGCCGACCGGGCGGTGCAGTTGTGGGAGCTGTCCGAGCGGTTGTGCGGGTAGCGGGTTCGGCCCCGGTATGCCGCTGTCTATCCGGAAGTGGCTGGTACCAGCGGTTTCGAAGTTCTTTTGGCCGTTTCCTCACAACCCGACTCTAGGTAGAATATGCTTCTACCTAGAACGCGATTGTGAATCTTCTTACTAAGAATTCGATTCTCATACCGGTCGCGTCAGCCCGCATCAGACCAAGAATCGCGAGCCAGGCACCCCGCGGGTGTCCGGCCGAACGGTCGCGCGCTCCGGAAAGGCGAAGGTGGATGATGTTCTCCATCGTGAGGCGATTGGGCAGAGGCCTACTGGTGGTCCTCCTGGTCACTCTGGCGGTCGTGGTGCTCCTGAGTTTCGCTCCGGGATCCGTGGCACAGGTCATCCTCGGCGACGCGGCCACGCCGGAAGCTGTTGCGGCGTTGAACAACAAGCTCGGTCTCGACCGTCCCGTGTGGGCGCAGTATCTCGGTTGGGCCGGAAATGCGGCCCGGGGAGATCTGGGCACCTCACCGCTCACGGGACAATCGGTGACGGCGGCGATCACGGAGCGGTTGCCGGTGACGTTCCAACTGGCCGCCATGGCACTTGCCATCGCGCTGGTCAGCGCGATCTTGCTCGCCGTGCTGTCGGCGATGCGGCCGGGCGGTCCGGTCGACCGCGGGACGGCCGCGCTCTCCTCGGTTTTTCTCTCTGTACCCGCGTTCGTCGCCGGCCCGGTGCTCATCTACTTCTTCGCTGTGGAACTCGGCTGGCTTCCGGTGACCGGTTGGAACCGCATCGGCGACGGGATCGGGCCGAACCTGCAGTCGGCGCTGCTACCGGCCGTCGCGATGGCGCTGATGGAGATCGCCGCGTTCCACCGGTTGCTGCGGACGGATCTGATCACCACCCTGCGTGAGGATTTCATCGGGGCGGCCCGTGCCAAAGGTATGGGCGAGTGGTACCTGATGTTCCGGCACGCCCTTCGTCCGTCGTCGTTCTCGTTGATCACGCTGGCCGGTATCAATCTCGGGCGGCTGATCGGCGGGACGGTGATCGTCGAAACGTTGTTCTCGCTGCCCGGACTCGGCCAGTTGCTCGCGTCCTCGATCGTTTCCCGGGATCTCGTCATGGTGCAGGGAATCGTGGCGTTCATGGCGGTCGTCTATGTCGTCGTCAACATCCTGGTCGACTCGAGCTACGAGCTGATCGACCCGCGGGTCAGAAAGGTGGCGACGGTATGACTCGAGCCGAAGTGCACAGCGAGCGCGAGCAGCGGATCGAGGCACCGCGGCGGCCGGAAGTCCCCCGGTTGCGGAAAACTCGCTCGACACTGGTGTACCTGTCGTACGCCTGGTTGCTCGTGATGATCGCGGCGGCGATCTTCGCCGACCTGCTCCCCTTGGCGTCGTATTCGATCCCGGTCGGACCACCACGGCAACCTCCGCAACTCGGGTCGCTCGATCTACTGGCCGGCACCGACAATCTGGGGCGGTCGATGTTGTCCCGGTGTGTCTACGGTGCTCAGGTGTCGTTGCTGATCGGTACGGTCGCGACGCTCATCGGTTCGGCCCTCGGATCGAGTATCGGGATGCTGGGCGGCTATTTCCAGAAGCGGACGGACTCCGGGATCCGGCTGCTCAGCGATACGATGCTGGCCTTCCCGCCGCTGATCCTGCTGATGGCGCTGACCGCGGTCTTCACTCCGGGACTGGGTGTCCTGATGGCCGGTCTGTCGCTGATCATCATCCCCTCGTTCATCAGGCTCGCCCGGGCGAACACGTTGACGTGGACGGCCCGTGAGTTCGTACTCGCTGCCCGGAACACGGGTGCCGGGCACGGCCGGATCCTGGGCCGGGAAATCCTGCCCAATGTGCTGCCACCGTTGCTGGCCTATCTCCCGATCGTCATGGCGGCGCTCATCGTCGCGGAAGGTTCGCTGAGCTTTCTCGGGCTCGGTATTCCACCGCCGACACCGAGCTGGGGCGGAATGATCTCCGACGGCAAGGACAGTCTGGCCGGCGCGCCGCACCTGGTTTTCGTGCCCGCCGCGGTCATCTTCTGCACCGTTTTCGCGTTGAACCAGGCCGGCGACCACCTGCGTGGCCGATTCGATCGCACGATGCGCGACTGACCGGCTCATCTGCTCCTGAACTGCCATCCCGTGCTAGCGCTGAGGTACCCGATGATGATCCGACGCTGTTGTCTGCTCGTCACAGCCCTGATAACCCTGGCATCGCTGCTGACAGCGTGCGGTGCCACGAACAGTGAAAGATCGGCCGGCGATGTCCCGGTACCCGGCGGCACCGCCCGCATCATCCAGATCACGGAGCCGCGCAGCCTCGATCCGGCAACTCTGGGTAACCAGTGGGTGCTCAACTCATTGCTCGGCAATGCCTTGTTCGGGACGTTGATGATCGACGATCCGGAGACCGGCGCGCTCGTATTCACCATGGCGGAGAGTTTCGCCAGCCACGACGGGGGCGCCACGTTCGAGTTGAGGTTGCGGCCGGATCTGCGGTTCTCCGACGGTAATCCGCTCGATGCGGCGGCCGTGAAATTCAACTGGGACCGGCTCGCGGATCCGGCCAACGGATCGGCCTATGTGCAGGAAGCATCGATGGTGGCCGCCGCCGAGGTCGTCGACTCCACCCGGCTGCGCCTCATAATGGCCGAGCCGGTACCGAACTTCTCGGGGGCGGTGTACGGCACCGCGCTGAATTGGATCGCGTCGCCGGCCGCGCTCGCGGCCGGCAGACAGCAGTTCGACAGCCGTCCGGTCGGGGCCGGACCTTTCACGCTGAGCAACTGGGCGCGCGGCGACGCCATCGAACTGGCGAAGAACCCCGGGTACTGGGATGCGCCCAAACCCTTTCTCGACGCGCTCACGCTGCGGACCAACGCCGATACCGCGCAGCGGATCAACACTTTGATCAGCGGTGGTGCCGATCTGGTGATCGAGACGAACTCGGCGAGCCTCACCGAGGCCGGCGCGGCCGGATTCCCGACCGACACTGTGCCGTTACACGGCGGGCAGACCCTGACCATGAACACGCGCCGGCCGCCGTTCGACGATCTGCGCGCCCGTGTGGCGGTCGCAGCGGCGATCGACCTCGAGGCGATCAATGTCGCCGTCTACCACGGCGAAAGTCAGGTCCCGAAAACCCTGTTCGCCGCGTCTTCGCCGTTCCACACGGATCTGCCGCTCCCGCAGCCGGATCGCGAAACCGCGCAACGACTCTTCGACGAGCTGGCGGCCGCGGGCAAGCCGGTATCTTTCACCTTCACCAGCGGGCCCACCGCGGAGATCAGGGCGCTGGCGGAGAACGTGCAGGCGCAGCTCGGCGCGTTCGACAATGTGGAGGTCGCGGTCGTGGTCGCCGATATCGCCGAAGTGGTCGCGCTGCGCCGGACCAACGACTTCGATATGACTACGAGCTCGGCGAACTTCACCGATCCGGAACCCGCGCTGTGGTCGGCGTTCCATCGCAATTCCCGGCGCAACCTGTCCGGTATCGACGACGTGGAGCTGAGCCGGGCACTGGAGGACGGCCGGACCGGGACCACGATCGAACAACGCACGGCCGCGTACCGCCGGGTGCAGCAACGACTGAATGCGCTCGTCCCGGTGATCTTCCAGGTGCGGAACGAGCCGAGCGTCGTTTCCCGCAGGAACGTCGGCGGTGTCGTGCAGTACGGCTACGGGTCGCTGCTACCGGAGGAACTCTGGGTCGAGAACTAGCCACCGCAAACCATCCGGATTCTTACCGATTCTCCACTGAGAGGAACAATGATGTTCCGAGCATCCCTATTTCGTTCGATCGCCGTGTGCTGTACGGCTTTCTTCCTGGCGGCCTGCGGCGGAACCGGCGCCGGAACCGGAACCGGCCCCGGCGGCGACCCGGTGCCCGGCGGTACCGCACAGATCATCCAGATCAGTGAGCCGCGCACCCTCGACCCGGTGGCCCTGGGGAATCAGTGGGTGATCAACGCGATCCTCGGCAATGCCCTGTTCGGGACCTTGATGGTCAACGATCCCGACAGCGGAGAGATCGAATACACCATGGCGACAGACTTCGTCACGCCCGACGGAGGCGCCACGTTCGATCTGAGGTTGCGGCCGGATCTGCGGTTCTCCGACGGCACCGCGCTGGACGCGGCGGCCGTGAAGTTCAACTGGGACCGCTTCGCCGACCCGGCGAACGGATCGTCCTATATCGAGGATGCGGCGGTGATCGCCTCGACCGAGGTCGTGAACCCGACCACGCTGCGGGTACGGATGCGTCACCCCGCACCACATTTCGCCTACACCATTGTGGAGAGTTCGATGAACTGGATCGCCGCACCGCAGGCGCTGCAGGCGGGACGGGCGGCCTTCGACGGCGAACCGGTGGGTGCGGGACCGTTCACCCTGGCGCGGTGGGCCCGGCAGGATGTGATCGAGCTGGTGAAGAACCCGCACTACTGGGATGCGCCGAAACCGTACCTCGACCGGATCGAACTGCGCACCTCCGGCGACTCCGTTCAGGGCTACAACACGCTGATCAGCGGTGGTTCGGATGTGATCATCAGCTCCAACTGGGGAAGTATCGAAAAGCTGAAGGATCAGGGCTTCCCCACCGCGGTTTCGCCGCTGCACGGTGGACAGCACCTGTCGATGAACATGCGGCGAGCGCCGTTCGACGATATCCGAGCCCGGCAGGCCGTTGCGGCCGCGGTGGATGTGAACGCGCTCGATCTGACCATCTACAACGGAAGCGGGGAACTCCCGACCACCCTGTTCCGCGAATCCTCGCCCTACTACACGCCGGATCTGCCCTTGCACACACCCGATCCGGCGCGGGCGCAACAGTTGTTCGACGAGCTGGCCGCCGAGGGCAAGCCCGTATCGTTCACTTTCACCACCACCGCGCAGACGGAGAACCGGCTGCTGGCGGAAAGTGTTCAGGCTCAGCTCAGCGCGTTCGACAATATCGACGTCGAAGTGAAGGTCATCGATATCGTCGACCTGATCAAGCTGCGTTATACGCACGACTTCGACATGATGACCGGCGGCGCGTTCTTCGATGATCCGGAGCCGCGACTGGGGACGGCCTTCCACGGGGACTCGGGTCGCAATACTGCGGGCATCGACGACGAGAGCCTGAACGAGGCACTCGATATCGGTCGGACGGCGACGGATGTGCCACAGCGCAAGGCGGCCTACCGGACGGTTCAGGAGCGGTTGATCGAACTGATGCCCGCCATCTTCTACACACGAACTGTCGCGGGTGCCGCGACCGGGAAGAACGTCGGCGGCCTCACCATGTACGGCGCCGGCTCGGTTCGGCCGGAGGAACTGTGGATCGTCGAGTAGCGGGCACGACCCGAGGAGGGCTGAGACCATGAGTGCTCAACCGAGTCTGCAGGTGCGAAATCTGCACACCTATATCAGGACCGCACGCGGTGTCGTGCGAGCCGTGGACGATGTGTCCTTCGATGTGGATCGGGCCCAGGCGCTGGGCGTGGTGGGCGAGTCGGGATCCGGGAAGTCGGTGATGGCGCGGGCGATCATGGGACTGCTGCCGCCCCGCGCGGGATGCTCCGGTGAGGTGGTGTTCCGGGGCCGGAACATCCTCGCGCTCTCCGAGAAGGAGAAGCTCGATATCTGGGGCAAACAGATCGCCATGGTCTTCCAGGACCCCGGACGGTCGCTCAATCCGGTCGTGCGTATCGAACGTCAGCTCACCGAGGGCATGCGCAGACATCTGGGCACCGGTCGTTCCGAAGCGAGAACCCGCGCCCTCGAACTCCTCCGGGAGGTCGGGGTCCCCGATCCGGAGCGCCGGCTGCGCAACTATCCACACGAGATGTCCGGTGGTATGCGGCAGCGAGTCATGATCGCGATCGCCCTGGCCTGCGAGCCCGACCTGCTGATCGCCGATGAGCCGACGACTGCTCTGGATGTGACGATCCAGCGCCAGATTCTCGACCTGCTGCGCCGCGTGCAGCGGGATCGGGGGATGTCGCTGATGTTGATCAGCCACGACCTGGCAGTGGTCGCCGGCCGCACCGACCGGGTGTCGGTCATGTACGCCGGGCGGCTCGCCGAATGCGGGGCGACCCGCCAGGTCTTCACCGCTCCGCGGCACCGATACACCCGGGCGCTGATGGCCGCCACCCCGGCGATCGATCACCAACGGCACGAGCCACTCCGGCTGATCCAGGGCAGCCTGCCGGATCCGGTGGCACCGCCGCCGGGGTGCCGGTTCGCACCCCGGTGCCGTCATGTCACAGACGGATGTCGCGAGGCTCCCGGCCCCACGCTGATCGAGATCGCCGCGGACCATTCGGTGGCATGCGCGCATCCTGCGCAATCCACACCAGCCCATTCCGAGTCCGGTGGTGATATCCATGGCGGGTAGCGGAACCGCGCATCTGCGCGACGAACCGGCACTGCTCAGTGTGCGCGACCTGGTGGTCGAGTACGACACCGGCGGCGGGACCGTGCAGGCGGTGTCCTCGATCAGCTTCGATGTCCTGCCCGGCGAAACCCTCGGGATCGTCGGGGAATCGGGGTGCGGAAAGTCCACGACCGGCCGGGCCGTACTCCGCCTGGACACACCGACCTCCGGTCGGATCACCTTCGCCGGCGAGCGGATCGACGAGGCCGACGGCCGCCGCATGCGGGCGCTGCGGCGGGAGATGCAGATGATCTTCCAGGATCCGGTGGCTTCGCTGAATCCGCGCAGGCCGGTGCGCGATATCGTGGTGGAGGGCTTGGCGGTGGCCGGAAAACCCGCGGACGAACGCGCCTCGCGATCCGCGGAGGTGCTGGCGAAGGTGGGAATGGGCGACGAGCGGTTCGCCCGCGCGCTGCCCCGGCAGCTGTCCGGTGGTCAGGCCCAGCGTATCGCGATAGCGCGGGCGCTGGCGCTCGATCCCCGGCTGTTGATCTGCGACGAACCGGTATCCGCGCTGGATGTTTCGGTGCAGGCGCAGATTCTCAATCTCATTGCCGAGCTCAAAGCCGAATACGACCTGACCGTGGTCTTCATCAGTCATGATCTCGGTGTCGTCCGAACGATCAGCGATAACGTCATGGTCATGTACCTCGGCAAGGTGTGCGAGTTCGGCGATGCCGTCGAGGTGTACGACCACCCGGCGCACCCGTACACGAGGGCGCTACTCGATTCCGTTCCGCTCGCCGACCCCGACGCGGGTTTCGCGGGTCCGGCGCTGGCCGGCGATATTCCCTCACCACTCGCACCGCCCGGCGGCTGCCGGTTCCGGACACGCTGCCCGCGCGCTCGGGACCGATGCGCGGCGGCGGAACCCGAGATTCGCGAGGTCGGGCCGGGACAGTATGCCGCCTGCCACTTCCCGCTGACCGAAGGCTGAGTACGGATCCGCGCCGCGGTGCCCCGCCTCAGTTGCTGAGTGCACTGGCGGCCGTCACTGGAAAATCGCTGTTCGACAGCGCGTCCGACAACGAGAATGACTCACCGCAGACCCCTGCGGTGCCGCACCACCCGCGGGCGCCGTCATGATGAGAACAGGACATCGAAACGTGGCCGGATCCAGTGAACGCCGCACGATCGAGGGGTTGGTCTACCGACTCGACGCCGACCACACCGACGACGCGGAGGACGCGAAGGCGGAAATCATCGACCTCGGCCGCGACACCGACGTGATGACTGCGCTGCTGCCGGCCCTCCCGGAACTGAGCCGCTATGGACAGCTGTGCGCCGTCGAGATCATCGATGAACTCGCCGATCCACGCGCAGCGCCGGCGCTGATAGATCTGCTCGGCGGCGAGCACGACACCGTCCGCGAATGGGCGGCCCGATCGCTGGCCACGCTGCGTATCACGGACGCGATCCCGGCGCTGCGGCGCGCCTATCAGGCATGTCGAGACCGCGCCGATCCACCGGACTGGTGCGAACCCGTGTGCATCCGAAGCGCCTTGACCGACCTCGGCGATCGTGTCGCCGTCACACCGGCGCTGACCGCCGGTCTGGCGGTGACCAGGTCTTATGGAATCCAGGCGTGGCCGTCGCACCGGCTGATCGACGTACTCGACGATCTCGCCGCCCACGACCAGGCGACTCTCTATTTCCAATTGTGGCGTGTCGAGACCGACGGCCGGATGTATCGGCAACAATCGCCCGGCGCTGAGGACGAAGTCGACTACACCCGGCCCTGGCCCGTCCTGGTTGCCCGGACACACGACCGTGCTACAGCCGCAGCAGCACAGGCGCGACTCGACCACAACATCGTCGTCACGATCGAGTGGATCGGCTCGGACGATCTCTGACAGCGCATCCGAGTGAGTTCGTTTCGGAATCCTGAAGAGTTGGCGGGAACTCCGGATCTGTTGTGCTGACCGACCCGGGTTCAGCGCGGCCGCAGGCCGTCGAACAACAGGTGCACCATGAAGAGCACACGCTGTTCGAGCTGTTCGGTACTCGGTGCGCGACCCGCCTCGATACTGCGTACCTGGGTGCCCACGACCATGCTCATGAACGCCCGTGCGGCGAGGTCGGTATCGGTGGTGGTGATCTGTCCGGCGGCGGCCGCGCGGTCCAGCACCTCGGCGACGAAAGCGACCACCGGGCCGGTGTTCAGGGAATTACTGAGTGTGTAGATCTCGGGAAAGCGCACATTCTCGAGGGCGAGTATCCGGTGCAGCCGACGGCCGTTGGGGGTCATGGCCTGGCCGATCCGGAGTCGCGCGATCGCCGCCAGCGTTTCGGCCGGATTCCCGTTGTCCAAGTTCTCCAGGTCTTCTCGCGGTACGGCCTGGGCTTCGATCGCGCGCCGGACGGCGGCGAGGAAGAGGGATGCCTTGTCGGTGTAGCGGGCGTAGACGGTGCGTTTGGCCATATGGACCCGGGCGGCGATCAGCTCGATCGTGGTCTGTTCGTAGCCCTGTTCGAGGAAGAGATCCAACGCGGTGTCCAGTAGCTCCCGCTGTCGCGCTCGGGCCTGTTCCCGGGTCGGACGCCCCGCTCCGCGATGCCGGTCGCGCCCTTCGCTCGTCGTGTCCACGGATGTCAGTTCATCGCATTCGGGTCATGGGCGTCGACCGGGGTGCTACATTAATAGCACCTGACGGGTGCTATTAAGCATGCAGGGTGTACGACTTTCGAAGGGGTGGCCATGATTTCGGCCGTAGCACGACTGACAGACCTCGCCGGTGATCCGAACCGGTTCGATCACTCCGCCGCCGAGTTGCGGGACGCGCAGCTCGCGGCACTGGACGAGCGGTTCCGGGAGCGACGCGGTCGCATCGGATTACTGGAACACCGCGCGGACGAGGCGGGCGTCACCCGAGTGGGCCGATTCGAGGACGCGGTCCCGCTGCTGTTTCCGCACTCGGTCTACAAGAGCTACCCGGAGAGCTTTCTGACCGAGCAGCGCTGGGACCGGCTCGGTAGCTGGCTGGGCACCCTGGCCTACCATTCGATCGCCCCGATCGAGACGGGGGATATCGCCGGAATCGATCGATGGATCGAGCTGCTCCGCGACGCGGGTCACTACGTGTCCTGTTCGAGCGGGACAACGGGTAAACCCGCGATGCTGCTCGCGTCCGAGGCCGATATGACCTGGTCGCGCCGGGACACCGTGAACATCTTCGCCTGGGGCTCCGGGGTGCGGCCGGCCCGGGACAGGCGAATGATGGGGCTCGGTCTGGCGGCGGCCGTGCCCAGGAATGTCGTCATCGGTACCGCCCAGCACGAGGCGTACGGCGATCCGGAGAAGGACCGATTCGGGCTGCCGGTTCCGCCGCTCACGGTCGAGGCGATGACCGATCAGGTGCGGTTGCGCCGGAAGATCACGGACGGTACCGCGTCGCCGGAGGAGCTGGCCGCCTATGAGCGGACGTCGGCGCAACGACAGGAGGAGCTCGGCCGAGCGCTGATCGCCGGTGCCGACGCGATGATCGAACACCGCGCGGAGAAACTCTATATCTCGGGGATGTGGAGCACCCTGTACCAGGTCGCCGGGCTGGTCCGGGAGCGGGGGTTCCGGGCCGCCGACTTCCATCCCGACAACTGTATCTATGTGGGTGGTGGCCTCAAACGAGCCCAACTACCCTCCGACTACCGGCAATTCGTGTACGAAACGTTCAATATTCCGTCCGGACGGGAGTTCCAGAACTACTCCATGCAGGAGCTGAATTCGGGAATGCCGAAGTGCCGGAACGGGAACCGCTACCATGTCCCGCCCTGGGTGGTGCCCTTCGTGCTCGACGATGCGGGCGAAACCCTGCTGTCCCACGGCGCGGGCGAGGTGTCGGGGCGTGCCGCCTTCTTCGACCTGTCACTCGACGGACGCTGGGGCGGGATCATCACCGGAGACCGCGTCAGCGTCGATTTCCGGCCGTGTGCCTGCGGTGCCGAGGGGCCGTCGATCGCCGACTCCATCGTCCGGTACACCGATATCGCGGGCGACGACAAGATCACCTGCGCCGGCACCGCCGATGCCTATGTACGGGGACTCGTATGACCGCCGTCGAATCGCCGCAGGTGCTGTCCGCTCCCTTCTTCCTCCGCGGCGAAGTGGTCGAAGGCGCCGCCGCCGTGCACCGGTCGCGGGATCTGGGTGTGTCCTTCGCGACGCCCGAGATCGGCCTGGACCGGGTGGTGCCGCCGCGCAGTGTGGTCCCCCCGCTGCTCGACGTACCGCTGGACGATATCGTCGCATTCCTGGTCGAGGCCGGACGGCGGATCCGCGACCCACGCAACCCGTTTCTCCGGGACTGTATCGACCGGATGTCGACTACCCATCCGCTGCCCCGCGCGCTGCTGGAAGCGCAGGTGATGGGCGCGGCCGCCTACCTGGACGAGCGCGTTCTGCACGCGGTTGTCGAGCAGAACTTTCCCGCCCCGGAAGCGCTCGACGGATGGATTCCCAAACGGGACTTCCTCGGCCGCAGGAGTTTCATCCGGGCCTTCCCACCCCGGCTGATCCACGTTCTCCCCGGGAATTCGCCGGGGCAGGCGGTGAAATCCATCGCCCAGGGAGCGCTGGTCAAGGCGATCAATCTGTTCAAGATGTCCTCCAGCGATCCGTTCACCACGGTGGCCATCCTGCGCACCATGGCCGATATCGATCCGGATCACCCGGTGGTGCGGTCGATGTCGGCGATCTACTGGCGCGGCGGCGACGCGGCCGTCGAACGAGTGCTCTTCCGCCCGCAGTATTTCGACAAGATCGTCGCCTGGGGTGGTGGCGATGCCATCGACAATGTCGTCAAGTATCTCGGCCCGGGATTGCAACTGGTGTCGTTCGACCCGAAGACATCGATATCGATGGTCGGCCGGGAAGCGTTCGACAGCGCGGCGAGGCTCGAGCATATCGCCGGACTCGCGGCCGAGGATGTCATGGTGCTGAACCAGGACGCCTGCGTCGCGAGCCGGTTCGTCTTCCTGGAGGCGGGGGAGGCGGACGCGGACCTATTCTGTGACCTGCTGTACCGGCGGATCGCCGAGCGCGCGAACGCATCCGGTGGCAACCGGCCGTTGGACGCGGAACTGAAAGAGCAGATTCGTACCCTGATGCTGCTCGACGACGAGTTCCGGGTGTGGGGCGCCACCGACGGTACGGGTGTGGTGATCCGTTCCGGCACCCCGGTCGATTTCCATCCGGTCGGTAAGACGGTAAATGTGGTCCCGGTGGAATCGCTCGACGACGCGATCCGCCGTGCCGGTGTCGCCACCCAGACCGTCGGATTCTTTCCCTTCGATCGGATGCCGGATTACCGCGACCGGCTCGCGGCCGCCGGCGTGCAGCGCATCGTTCACCTCGGCGAGGCGGGCCCGAGCACGATCGGCAATCCGCACGATGCCATGTACCCACTGCATCGCTTCGTCCACTGGATGGTTCACGAAGACGGGGGAGAGCCGGATTCGTGATCGCGCGGTCGGGTGATCGACGAAAAGCGTGAAACCGTCTACGCGGAATAGAATGTAGTTCTACTCTTGGGTAGAGCGTTATTTCGCGCTCGTGGCCGGGTTTGCCCGGCTTCCGGCAATCCGGTTCTCCGGCACGGCCGCCGTACGCGTGCCGGGTCGTCGGAGTTCACCGTGCACAACTCACCCGGACCTGCCCGGACAGTGGGAAGCCGGGGCTCGGCGAGACGCTTGTGCGGGTAGTCGTGCGTGGGCGCGCGTCGGTCTTACCGGCTTTCGCACCGCCCAGAGTTTCCGCTTATCCGGCTGCCGGGGTCGGCGCGGATGAGCGGTGACCGAGCCGGCGTCCGTGGTTAGGAGTTGGAGCAATGCGTCCATCGACCATCTACGACGTCGCGGCCGCGGCGGGAGTTTCCCCCTCGACGGTATCGCGGGCGTTCTCCCGGCCGGGGCGCGTCAGCGCCGAAACCGCGGCACGTATCCATCGGGTCGCCGCGGAGCTGGGATATCGAGCGACCGCCATCAACGGGGCGTCCGCGAACGGCCGGACTTCCGCCGTGGCGATGGTGGTGCCGGATGTCACGAATCCGGTCTACTCCGGGCTCATCCGCGGATTCGAGGCGGCCGCGACGCGGGCCGGCTACACGATGGTCCTGGCCGATACGCGATGGACGACCGTGCCGGAACGCACCGTGCTGGACCGGATCCGGCCTGCCGTCGACGGCTTGGTGGTGGCCGGTTCACGGCTGTCCGACCGGGGTATGCGGGCGGCCGCGGGCCACCGGGCGCTGGTGCTGCTGAATCGAATCGTGCCCGGGACGCGCACCGTTATGGTCGATACCGCGGCGGGAGTGGAAGCGGCCCTGCGGCATCTGGCCGGCCTCGGCCACCGCTCGGTGACCTATATCGGCGGGCCGACGGCGTCGTGGGCCGACGGTATGCGGTGGCGTTCGCTGCTCGATACGGCCCCGCGGTTCGGGCTGAAGGTCTGCCGGATCGGACCGTACCCGCCCACCATGGCGGGTGGTACCGCGGTGGTCCACGAGCTGCTCCGCGACCTCCCCTCCGCTGTGCTGGTGTTCAACGACCTCGTGGCGATCGGACTGCTCCACGCGGTGAAGGAAGCCGGTATCGGCGTGCCGGACGATATGAGCGTCATCGGCTTCGGGAATGTGCTCGGCGTCGATTTCTGCACACCGCCACTGACCACGGTCGGAGCTCCCATGCGAGCGATGGGTACCGCCGCCTTCGGTCAATTACAGCGGGCGATGAGCGGCGAGGCGATGGATACGCACGCGATCGTCACGCTGACCGCTCGTCTGGTGGTGCGGGGATCGACCGGAACCCCCGGACGGGCCCGGGCCCGGCCGCCGGCTGTCGCCGCTCGGCCGATGCGGGCCTCGCGGCGGGTGCCGAGAACGGCGGCAGCCGAATCGTCTTGGTACTGCAACGGCACCTGAGTGAGGGGGTGCTCAAAGATCTGCTGGGACGAGAGCAAAGCGTTATCCTCGAGTACACAAAGTAGGGGGGAGCAAAGATGAACAACACCCGAACAGGGCCGATTTCGGTGACCCGCGGTCTGGACTGTTATGTTGCCAGCGCGGGTGCCGGGTTCGTCATGGCTCTGACACTTCTCACCGGGGTCATCGTGTTGTCCGGGCCGAGTGATCCAAGGTCTTTGGTGATCACGATCAGCGGATTGGTGCTGTTCGTGCTGTTCCCGGTACCCATCGCGCTGTTCACGGCGGCCTCGCTGGCGAGGCAGGGCCGCCGATGGGCCTACATATCCACCATGGTCGTAGGTTGGCTCGGCGTGATCATCGGCGGGCTGATCGCACTTGCGCTTCTGCCGCGATTGGTACCCGGCTCCGGGTGGAGCGTGCAATATACCGTGTTCACGGTGATCGCGGTGTGCGGCGGAGCGGCTGGCGCAGCGTTCGGGATCGCTGGTGGCGTCCTGCTGTGTCTGCCGGCATCCCGGCATTGGTTCCGGAGCCGGCCGTTCGGGGCGGGGCAGGCAACGGGCGGGTACTGATACTGCGGCCTCGTCGGTCGGTCGAGTGGGTGGCCGCGTCGTCGGTAACGGCCGAGTCGGGCTTGGTGCCGGCGTCGGCGACCACCGCGACCACGCCCGGATGTGGCCCCGCCGCGTGGACCGGGGCGAGTACGAACGAGGCGGGGAGCCGCCGGATCTCGGATAGGTCAGGGCGATCATGTCTTCAGCGGTGTCTGCGATTCCCCTTTTGCGGCAGGGGTTTCGAATCGGTGAGCCAGGCGAGGGCGCGGATCGACGGGGTGATGTCGGCATACCGGGCCGTCGGCTGCGGACCCGGTGGTGATCGAGTCCGGCCTCGCCCTACGCCTGCTGAAACGCCCTCTTCCACATGCCACCTGGTCCCGGCGGTCCAGGCCGGGTCGACCAACCGGGACCGTGCTGGGCCGTAGCAGATGTAGTAGGCGATCTCGGTCGGGTCGCTGATGCTGCGCCGTGCCGGCAGCCAGTGCCCACGCCCGCGAGCCCAGCTGCCCTCGATCGGGATGTCACCCCAGGCCGAAAGGCTGTCCCCAGAGAGTGATGATCTCCTTGGCCTTCGAGGTCTCGACCTCTACCTGGACGAATGCGCGGGCTTGCGCGTAACCGGCGCAGCCGGCGAGGCCTATGGTGCTGTTCTTCCAGGTGACGCTGCCGGTGGGGGAGGTGACGCGATTGAAGGGGCGATGGCTTTCTTCGCCGAAGGCATTGGGTGCTTCGATATCGAGCAGATAGTACTTCTCGGCCTGGCCCGGTCCGAGTGTGAGATTACCCCCGGTACTGGTGGACAGGTCCGGGTTCTGACTGCCGGCGCGCTGCGAAGCGCCGGCACCCGCGTTGACACCGCCGCCGGCGATATTCACCTGGCAGCCCACGACATAGCCGGGACGGATGGCCATGCTGCGGGGTGGCCGGGACGCCTCGGCACCGGCGCTGCCGGAGACCCAGGTGTTGCGGTGCAGGGGTGTGGCACCGAGAGAGGGGCTGATGACGGCGGATTCGCCGGTGAGGTGGACGGTGACGGTGGTGCCGTCGCCCAGGGTCTCGGTGATCCGACCGCCGGGCAGCGGTACGAAGGTATCGCCGTGTGCGGGAGCCGGCAGCAGTGCCAATACGGCTGCGGCGAGCAGTGTGCTCCCCGCTGCTGTGAGAACGGAGCGGAGGGTTTTCGTGGTGTCGATCATTTGTTCGCTGAACCTCGTTGTTCTGATGGGTGCCGGCTGGGTCAGCCGATGCTGAAAGGCGCTCCGTAGAGGGTGGTCTTGGAGTAGTGGTCCCCGATGATTTCGACGACGGTGTAGGAGCGGGCCTGGGCAAAACCGCCGCAGCCCTGGATCTGGATTTCGTAGTCGCGGTAACCGAGGGTGTACGTGCCCGGACCGGGAACATCCTTGATGCCGATCTGCACGAATCCGACTTCCCCCGGTCCGATCTGGATTCCGGCGGAGCCGCTGATGCCCAGCTGTGTGGTGGAGACACTGGCGCTCGCGCCGAGCGAGATCGCGCGGTCGCCGATGCTGACCTGACAGCCGACGATATAGCCGGTATTGACCTGGGATACGCCGTGGGTGGAGGAATTGTTGGTGCCGGGCAGGTTGTCCGGGGTGCTGTAGGGACCGGTTTCGGTGACCGTGGGCGTCCGGGTGATATCGGCGGTGATCGTGCCGGAGACCCAGGTGACCCGCCCGGCGCCGTTGGCGGCCATGGAGGGGGAGACCAGGGCGCTTTCACCGCTACGAGTGACGATGTAGCCGGGGCCGGTTTCGGTTCCGCCGGGAAGCGGTACGAACGCGTCGGCCGTACCGGTGGCGGTGCTCAGCAGCCCGAAAGCCGCTGTCAGCGCGGCGATCCCGGCTGCGGTGCGGCCGCGGGCGGCGGGTCCGCGGAAAAGGGTGGTGCGTTTCATCAGGTGGTTCCTCATCTCGATCGGCCTGTGTGGGCATCGACGTGCGTCCGGTGTGCGGGAGGGGTCGAGATCGGCCGCGTGCCGTGGTCCGGTCGTTGCGTTTCGCCGATGGGTTGCGGTGCGAATGCGATCGGTATCGCACCGGCGGGCGAGGAAACCGGTCGGGTCTCCGTTGCCTCGGTGATGCCGGTCACACAGTGGAGTCATGGTTTACGACCGGCCGATCTTCTGGCAAATGTATTGCCTCGAGTTGCCGTGGGTCTCGTGGTGTGCCGTGGTCGATTCGGGCGACACCCGTTGCCGGACCGGTGAAAATCCCGGAATCGCCAACGGGAACGAGAATGAGATTCTACTCTGAGGTAGAGTCGCGTTTCGCGCTCGTGGCCGGGCATACCCGGCCTCCGACGACCCTGTTCTCCGGCAACGTCGCCGTACGACCGCGGCGGACGCGTGCCGGGTGGTTGGAGATCACCATGCGCACAATTCCCCCGGACCTGGCCAGACGGTACGAAGAGCAGGGGTGGTGGACGCGCGACACCCTGGGCGAGCTACTGGCCCGCGGCCTCGCATCCGCTCCGGACACCACCTTTCGCGTTCATTCGGATATCCGGCCCTACTCGGGCACTTTCCGTGATGTCGAGCTGATGGCGCGCCGGTTGGCAACGGGCCTGCGGGACCGCGGTGTCGAGCCCGGGGATATCGTCGCGCTCCAGCTACCCAACTGGATGGAGGCCGCGGCCGCGTTCTGGGCGGCGTCGCTGCTGGGCACGGTCGTGGTGCCGATAGTGCACACCTACGGCTCACGGGAAGTCGGCCATATCGTGCACACGGTGCGGCCCAAGGCTTTCTTCGGTGCCGAGCGGTTCGGGAACCTGGTCTACGACCCCGCGGTCCACGCGAGCGTGCCGATCGTGGGTGTCGTCGGCGGGGGCGACCCCGCGCTCCGCTTCGACGCCTTGCTCGCCGACGAGCCTTTTTCCGGTGTGACGCAGGTTGATCCGGCCGGACCCGCGGTGATCGCCTTCACCTCGGGCACGACGCGGGTGCCCAAGGGAGTCGTCCACAGCCATCGGACGCTCGGCTGCGAGACCCGGCTGATGCCGCAGCGCTATCCCGACGAGCTGGGGCCACTGATCAACGCCGCGCCCATCGGCCATTTCATCGGAATGCTCTCGGCCCTGCTCGTCCCGGTCGTGGAGGGGGTCTCCATCGACCTCGCGGATACCTGGAATCCCGGACGCATTCTGGAGGTGATGACCAGCTACGGCGTCAGCCTGGGTGGTGGCGTGCCGTACTACGTGACCAGCCTGGTCGACCATCCGGACTGTACCCGGGACCATCTGGCGCGACTGAAGTACCTCGGGATGGGCGGCGCACCGGTCGCCGCGCCGGTGGCCGAGCGGCTGACCGGCCTGGGCCTGACCGTCTACCGCTCCTACGGCAGCACCGAACACCCGTCGATGACCGCCTCGTACTGGACCGCACCACAATCCAAACGGCTCTACACCGACGGTGTTCCGCAACCCGGTGTCGAACTCCGCTTGACCGAAGACGGCGAAATCCTCAGCCGCGGACCGGATCTGTGCCTGGGCTACCTCGACGACGCCCTGACCGCGGCCGCGTTCGACGACGAGGGCTGGTACCACACGGGCGATATCGGAACTCTCGACGCCGACGGCTACCTCACCATCACCGATCGCACCACGGACCTGATCATCCGCGGCGGGGAGAACATCAGCGCTCTCGAGGTCGAAGAAGTACTGCTGACAGTGCCCGGAGTCACCGAAGCCGTCGCGGTCGCCGCGCCCGACGCCCGGCTCGGCGAACACGTCGCGGCGGTACTGCGGCTACAACCCGGCACGGCCGCGCCCCTACTCGAGGACCTGAGCGCCTACTTCGCCGACGCCGGGCTGGCGAAACAGAAGTGGCCGCAGGAAGTCCATGTGGTCGACGACTTCCCGCGCAGCCCCAGCGGCAAGGTGCAGAAGTACAAGATCCGGCAGAGTCTGGCCACGAAGTGACCCGGGGGCACACCTGAGCAGCGTCGCCCGGCGGGTGCTGTACCGGTTCCCCGCGGCGTTCGGCCTGCTGCCGACTCCCGGTCCGGAACAGACGAAGCTCCGGGTACCGAGCAGATCTCGGCACCCGGAGCTTCGTCCTCGTGTTCAGACCTCGAGGAGATCGAGGCTTTCGTGCCGGGCGACCGCCGTGCCCAGGCGTCCGGTGAGGTGCTCGATGATCGGGCGGTCGACCGCGCGGGTCATCGACCACAGGTAGAGCCCGTAGGGCAGATGTGCCCGGTACATCCACCAGGCGTGTTCCCGGTCCGGCGGTTCGACGCCGTACCCGGCCAGCCGGTCGAGGTAGTGCGCGAGCAGGTCGCGCTCGGCGCCGGCGAGGTCGTCCGGGTGCAGAACGGTCGCCAGGTGGTAACCGACGTCCTGGGCCCAGTGGCCGCGTTGCACGACCTGCCAATCGATGAGCCCCGGGCTGCCGTCGGGCATTTCGTAGATATTGCCGGCATGCAGATCGCCGTGGACCAGGCACCGCACGGAAGAAGCGCCCAGGGTATCCATCGCGGCCATGGCCGCCAGCAGCCGATCCGCGCGCCGCACACGGTCCGGGATACCGGCGGTCCGGCCGTCGTCCAGCAGCTCCTGGAGCTTCGCGGCGGTCATATGTCCCGCCAGCGAGGCCAGGCGTGGCGGGAACGGATCGTACGCCGCCTGCCGGCTGTCCCAGGTCGCCGCGTGCAGGGCGGCGAGCTGGTCGAGGGTGCCCGCGGCCCGGTCGGGGCTGTAACCGACCAGCGGATCGAGGAACCGGGCGCCCACCTCGACGAGATCGTGCATGAGCACCAGCGCGTGGCCGGTCGTCTCGTTCACGGCCGCATGCACGCACGGCGGTGTGCGCACCGGCAGCCGGTGGGCCAGCAACCGGTAGAAGTCGGCCTCGGCGCGCGAACCACGCCGGCGGTCCGGGTGGAAATAGCCCTTGGCGCACAGGGCCGGGGGAGAATCGGCCGGCTGCGTGTAGGTCACGCGGAAACGGAGTTTGGTGGCCACCGTCTCGATCCGCTCGACGACCTCGGTAGCGATCGGGACCACGTCGGGGCGGCCGGTGTCCAGCACTCCCGTGAGCCATTCGGGCGACAGTACGACCGCCTCGTCGAACGGTGCGGGATCGGGTGTCGTCGTCACAGGCCCTCCTGGGGTTCGGGAATCCCCACCAGCTCGCAGGCGCGCCGCAGGAAGGAGTAACGCCGGGTGTCGCCGATCGGCGGCAGTTGGAGGACACGCCGGGTGCGGAGGCTGAGCAGACCCGCTTTGAGGCACGCGAACACCTCGTGCCAGTGCAGATCACCGGCCCGCAGACCGGTCAGGTCCTGCCACAGGTCGATCGTCTCGTCCCTGGTCCCGAGGCCGTCGAGCCGGGGGACGCCCAGGCCGGTGCTGTGGGCTTCGTCGAACACCAGCCACCACGCGAGATCGGCCACCGGACCGGCCATCGAGGCCTGTTCCCAGTCCATGACCGCCGAAACACGGAAATCGGTGCCGAACACGATGTTCCCGATGCGGGCATCGCCCCACGACAGTCCCGGTACGGAGTCCGCCGGCCGATTGTCGGTGAGCCACTGCAGGAGCGTGCGCACCGTTGCCGGGACGTTCTCCTCCAGAGTCCAGTGTGCGTGCGCGTTCCAGTAGGCCAGTTGCTGCTGATCGCCCGAGGCGCCGTATTCGGGCCGGTCGACGAAACCGACGGTGTCGACGGGGACCCGATGGATCGCGGCCAGCTGGCCCATCGCGTCCTCCCACAGCGTCCGCCGCTGCCCCGGAGTGGCCTCCGCGAGGAACCCGGACAGGTTGTACACGGGCATGCTCACCGGCACCGAGCCGGTGACCCGTCGCATCAGGTAGAACGGCCGGCCGAGCACCGCCGGATCCTCTTCCAGCCACAGCGGTTCCGCGACCCGGACGTCACTGTGTTGCCGCAGGGCGACAAGGATTCGGTGCTGAATGCGGAACCTCGGATCGAGAAACATCTGATACTCGGCCGCCGGTGCTACTCGCAGGACCATGTGTTCGACTGCGCGCGCGGTGCGCACCCGGACGAAGACGGTCTCGTTGGATACTCCGGCACCCTGTGGGTAGGCCGGATCGTCGATCTCGACGGCGGTGACCTCGTGCCGGGCTGCCAGCCACGAGTACAGGATCGTGGCGGTGGTATCCAGATCACGACCTTTGGGGAATACCGGCGCTTGCTCCATTGCTTGTGCCCCGTTACTAATCAGGTGGACGACCGCCGAAGGCGGTCGAACAGAATGACCACAATTGTTCGGTGACGGCCTCGATGTTTTCGCGTGGTGCGTACGCGAAATGGTGGTAAACCGACATCACCAGGTTCACCGCCAACCAGGCGTCGGCGGCCGGATCGTTCGGGTGCAGAAGGCCCGATTCGGCCGCTGCCCGCAGCTCCCGCTCGACCAATTCGGCGAATGGCCGGTTGACCTGGGCCATTTCCTCCGGAAATATCTGGTAGAGCCGCCAGTGCTCGGACGTGATGAATTGTCGCGCGCTGCCGCCCTCATCGGTGCGCAGTGATCGCAGTGCCGCGAGAATATAGAAACGTAAGCGCGCCACCGGATCCGGCAGTTCGCTCGCGGCCGCCGCCATCTCGGCCATCCGATCGGAGATCACATCCTCCAGGACGGCGAGGAGCAGATGGTCCTTGCTGGGGAAATGCCGGTAGAAGGTCTGCAGGGCGATTCCCGCTTCCTTCGACAATTCCTGGGTCGTGAAGGCGGATCCCTTGACCTCGATCAACCGCTGCGCGGCCGCGACGATCGTCTGCGCCTGCTCGATGGTGCGAGCTCGGGACCGGCGCACCGACTGCGATTGATCCGCGGCCCGGTCGGCCCACAGGGGCGGTGCGGTGGTCGGGGCGTCGGGGCGGGCGGGCCTCTTGGGTGTGGACACGCCTGAAGTCCTATCACGACGGGCTGAGCACGACGAGCGGGATAACGCGGCTGGTACGGGTCTGATAGACGTCGTAGTTGGGCCAGTATTCGGTTGCCAATGCCCACAGGCGGGGCCGTTCCGCCGCGGTGGCGGTGTGGGCCGTCACCCGGACCCGCTCCGCCTTGATCTGGATCTCCGCCTCCGGGTTCGCTCGCAGATTCAGATACCAGCCCGGGTGTTTCTCGGCACCGCCGGCCGAGGCCACGACCAGGTAGTCCGCACCGTCACGGCCGTAGATCAGTGCCGACGTGCGCGGGCGGCCGGTTCGGCGGCCGGTGGCTGTGAGCAGCAGGATCCGGGTGCCGTTCCACACGTATCCGACCTCACCGTCGGTCTCCTGGTATCGGGTGACGTGGGTGGCGCCGACCAGACTGAGGTCCGGCGGCCGGTAACCGGGTTCGTTCATGGACTCTCTCCTCTTCGCAGGGATCGGGCGGTTCAGCCGAAGACCACGGGTATCTCGGTGGGCCCGCGCTCGTACATGCCGATGAGGCGGGTGGGTTCGGCGTCCGGGTCGGCCCGCAGATTCGGCAGCCGGTCGAGCAGGGCGCCGATTCCGGTCGTCATCTCGGCCTTCGCGACATGCATACCGAGGCAGGCGTGGGCGCCGCCGCCGAAGGCGAAGGAGGGCCGCAACCGCCGGGTGATGTCGTATTCGTCCGGTTCGTCCCAGCGTGCCGGGTCCCGGTTCGCGGCCCCGATGCACAGGTGCAGGACCGATCCCGCGGGCAGCGGCACTCCCTGTAGTTCGGTGTCGCGGGTGACGTACCGGGAGAACATCGGATCGGTCGGTGTCCAGCGCAGCGCCTCGTCGATGGCCGGACGCAGTAGCGACCGGTCCGCCGTGACCGCCGCGAGCACGTCCGGCCGTTGCAGCAGCGCTGTCAGCGTGATCCCCATCTGTTTCCAGGTGGTGCCGGATCCGGCGGCCAGCAGCAGCACCACGAAGGAGTGGATCTCCGCATCGGTGAGCCGCTGTGTCGAGCCGTCCTCGCCTTTCAGCTCGGCCTCGACCAGCACGCTGACGAGGTCGTCCTGCGGCGCCTTCCGGCGCTGCGCGACGATCGGCCGGATCAGGTCGACCACGGCGTCCGGCCGGCCGAGCGCCGCCCGGAACTCCAGTGCCTGCTCGACCGGCACACCGAAGCTGCCGGTGATCGTCAGCACCGGGATAGCAGCGCAGAAATCGACATTCAGTTCGGCGCGGCCGTCGGCGGCGAACCCGTCGATCAGCTGGTGCACGGTCTGCTCGATCCAATTGCGAATCCACCACTGGGCTCTGGCGGGCACGAAGGACGGCTGGACGAGGGCCCGGTAGCGTCGGTGCTGCGCCCCGTTCATCGAGATCATGCTGTTGAGCGCGTCGAGTCTGCCCTCGTTCGGATCGACGGGTTCCGGCGCGGAGGCGAACAGGTCGGGGTTGCGGTAGGCCGTATCACAGGCGGCGAAGCCGAATGCCGAGAAGTGCGGGCGGTCGGGGTACGGCAGCCCGCTGAATGCCGCCGGGCCCGGATACCCGGTCAGTTCGTGCACGGTACCCGGGTGCACCTCGGCCTCGGCACGCAGTCGATGCCATGCGGGGTAGGGGTCGTCCCGATACCCGCCTCCCGTTTGGGCCAGGTAGGCACCGCGTAGATCGAACAACTCGCGTACGCGCTCGCGATCCAAAGCCGTTCCAGGACTCATTCGTTCACCTCGCCACATAGCCGCCGTCGACCGGAAACAGGACTCCGGTGATATTCGCGGCGCGATCGGATACCAGGAATACGGCTGCCTCCGCGCAGTCCTCCGCCGTGATCGGGCGGCCGAGGGGATGGTTGGCGGCAGTGCTCTCGGCCAACTTCGCGGTCATCTCCGCGCTGTTCTCGAGGCCACCGGCCGCCATGAAACCGGTGTAGGGCATCCCGGCCGGGCACAGGGCGTTGGCCCGGATCCCGAAGGGCGCGCCCTCGATCGCCACCGCTTTGGTGAGCTGGTGCACCGCACCCTTGGTCGCGGCGTAGACCGCCCCGCCCCAGGCCACCAGACCCGCGACCGATCCCGTGTTGAGAATGACGCCGCCACCGCCCTGCCGTTTGAATTGCAGTACGGCATAGGTACAGCCGAGGAACACGCCACCGATGTTCACCGATACGAGGCGTTGGAAATCCTGGAAGGTATGGTCCTCGAGCGCGGCACCCAGGCGCGGTGTCGGGATACCCACATTGTTGAAGACGATATCGACGCGACCGTACCGGTCGGCGGCGGTGGCGATCATCGCGGCGACATCCTGCTCGTGCGTCACATCGGTTTCGACCGCGACCGCCACCCCGCCGACGGCTTCGATCCGGCGGACTGTGTCCTTCGCCCTATCGAACTGGATATCGGCGCAGACGACCCGGGCGCCTTCCTCGGCGAAGCGCCGCGCCGCCGCGGCACCGACGCCGGATCCGGCGCCGGTGACCACAGCGGACTTTCCCTCGAGCAACACGTGGCTCACCCTTCTCGTTCGACGACGGCGATATCGGTGATCGCCAGGCTCAGTGCCCCGGCCGGGCAGTTGTCCACGGCTGTGCGAACCAGGTCCAGCGGATCGGCCGGCGGATCGCGCAGAACTGCCTGTCCGTCGCTGTCCTGGGTGAAACTGCCCGGTGCGTATGCCGTACAGACCCCGGCCCCGAGGCAGAGGGTGCGGTCGACCCGAACGCTCCAGCCCGGCATCTCAGCCCGCTGCCCGGGCCGGTGGTGCGGCGGGGGTGAACCGGTACAGCCGTTCGGCGTTACCGCGCAGGATCTTGTACTGCGTTTCGGCCGGCAGATGATCGATCTGCTTCTTGACGGCGTCGATGCAATTGGGCCAGGTCGAATCCGAATGCGGGTAGTCGGTTTCGCACATGATGTTGTTCTCGCCGATCTCGGCGATACTCGCGATCCCGTGCGTGTCCTCGATGAAACAGCCGAAGATGTGGTCGCGGAAGGTTCGGCGGATATCGAGGGTGTCGAGATCGACACCGCGGCTACCGGCATGGTCACCCCAGCTCATACCCCGCTTCACCCAGTGCCGCTGTTTGTCCAGGACCTGTTCGGCGCGCTCCAGAAAGTAGGGCATCCAGCCGATCTCGCCCTCGGACAGGGCGATCTTCAGATTGGGGAAGCGCTGGAACATACCGCTGAACAACCAGGACAGCATGGCGCCGGAGGTCCGGGTGGCGCCCCATGCCAAGTTGGCCAGGAACGGAGCGTCCTTCGAGATCTGCGGAACGGTCGAAGACGAACCGACGTGCATGGAGACGACCAATTCCATATCGTTCGCGGCTGCCATCACCGGGTCCCAATAGCCACCGGCATCGTGAATGGTCGGCAGACCGAGCGGCGCGGGATTCTCCGAGAAAGCGAAGGTGGTCGCCCCTCTGGCCGCGCAGCGTTCCAGCTCCCGCACCGCCAACTGCGGATCCCAGAGCGGAATGAGAACCAGCGGAATGTAACGACCCGGGGCCGCGCCGCACCAGTCCTCGATCACCCAGTCGTTGTAGGCCTTCAGGCAGACCAGGCCGAATTCGCGGTCGCCGGCCTCCATGAACAGCTGACCGCAGAACCGGGTGATCGTCGGGAAGGAGAGCGAGGCGAGAATGCCCGCGCGATCCATATCCTCGAGCCGCGCGACGGGGTCGTAACATCCGGGCCGCATCTCGCTGTACGACAGCGGTTTCGGACTGAACTCCTCTTTCTCCTTACCCGCCACCGCACTCAGTCCCGAACTGGGGAAGCGTTTGCCGTCGTAGACCCAGCAGTCCACACCGTTGTCGTCGAATTCCATATGCGGTGCGCGATCCCGGTCGGCGCGCGGTACGCGGTCCAGCCACAGGTCGGGTGGTTCGAGAATATGGTCGTCGACCGAGATCAACCAGTCGAGTTCGAATTCAGTGGACATGGTCACTCCTTCGGAATCGGGTCGCAGCTCAGCGGAGTTCGCCGATGACGAGATGCTTTACTTCCTGGAACGCCCGGATACCGTCCGGACCGCGTTCACGGCCGAGGCCGCTCTGCTTGTAACCCCCGCTCGGGGCATAGGCGCTGAACAGCGCGGTGTTGACATTGACGGCGCCGGTTCGCAACCGGCGCGCGACGGCCGTCGCGGCAGCGGGGTCCGTGCCGTACACCTGGCCGGACAGGCCGTACCGGCTGTCGTTGGCCATTCGGACGGCGTCGTCGATGTCCCGGTAGCCCAGCACCGACAGGATCGGGCCGAAGATCTCCTCCTGCGCGGCCGGGTTGCCGTTGTCGGGGACGTCGAGCACGGTCGGTTCGAAGTAGTAGCCGTGCGGGATCGCCGGCGGTCGCCCGCCGCCCTGGACGACCGTCGCGCCCTTGTCGACGGCCCTGCCGACGATATCCTCGCACCGTTGCCGCTGTGCGGCGCTGATCAGCGGCCCGATCGTGGTGGACGGGTCGGTCGGGGCGCCGACGACGAGACCCGCGTAGGCCCGCGAAACCGCCTCGAGTACTTCGTCTTTGTTTTCTCGTGGCACCAGCATGCGGGTCGCCGCGACACACGCCTGGCCCGCGGTGCCCCCGATCACGGCGGCGGCACCGGTGGCGACTCTGCCGATCGCGTCGCCGAGATAGATCTGGGCCGATTTGCCGCCGAGCTCGAGCGCGACCCGCTTCAGAGTGGGCGCCGCCTGCGCCATGATGCTCCGGCCGACGGTCGTCGACCCGGTGAACGACACCATATCCACCGCCGGATGAGTGGTGAGCAGTTCCGCACCGGCCGAACCGGATTCGACCACGACGCTCAGTACACCGCGGGGGAGTCCGGCCGCTTCGGCGGCGGCACCGAAGATCAGCGACGATATCGGCGTGAGCGGACTCGGTCGCAGCACCACCGAGTTACCCGCCATGAGCGCGGGGACGAGCTTCTGCAACGCCATGATGAGTGCGGCGTTGTACGGGGTGATCGCGGCGACGACACCGACGGGCTCGTGTCTGCGGACGCTGAGTGCCACCCGCCCGCGGATCAGTTCGTCGACGGGTACCGGACCGGACTCTTCATGCGCCATGGACAGATACAGGTCGATCATGCCGCGGGCCATGGCCAGGCCCGACAGGAACTGGGAGCGTTCGGCGAATGCGGTCGGCTGCCCGGCTTCGGCGACCATCGTCGCCACCAGTGGCTCCCGCGCTGTTTCGAGATGAGACAGCATCGCGCGCAACACAGCGGCTCGCTCCGCGGCCGGTATATCGGCCCATACACCACTGTCGAAGGCGCGCCGCGCCTCGCGTATCGCGCGGTCGATCTCGGGCAGCGGGGTGGCCGGGATATCGACCAGGTGGGATTCGTCGGCCGGGTTCTCCACCGCGATGTACTCCGCGCCCGATACCCAGTCGCCCGCGATATACGAGCGGTGGTCCGTGAGAAGTGTTGACATGAAATCGGTCTCCTGGCTGCCGGGGCGCGGCATAGATCGTCGGTGGTTATCCGGGCTCGGTGGTGTAGGCGACGGCACCGCCGTAGTGCGGAGAGGAATGGCAGGCGAGAGCGACCGATGCCCGCTCGCGCTGGCGTTCCCCGGCGCGGCCGGACAGCTGCAGGTAGCACTCGAGCATCTGGGGGATGCCGTGCATGCGGCCGTTGCCCAGCGCGCCGCCACCCGACAGCACGGGTAAGCGACCGGGTAGATCGCTGTCGATACCGCCGTCCCGGACGAAACGGTGCGCCTCTCCGCGTGGGCACAAACCCAGTGCTTCGAGCCAGAAGTACACGAAGGGGGAGAATCCGTCGTAGAGCTGAGGTAGGTCGATCTCGGCGGGGTGTAGACCGGTGGCCTCCCAGAGGCGCCGGGCGGTGACCTCGCCGCCCGCCATGATGTCGTCGAGCGGCCAATGCAGTGGTGCGCGGTGTCGCGGGGGCGGGCTCTGCGCGTAACCCGCCACGTATACCGGCCGGTGGGGGAGATCCCGGGCGCGTTCGGCGGAGGTGAGGACGAAAGCGGCGACACCGTCCACCGGCAGATCACAATCGAAGCGGCGGACCGGATCGCTGACCATCGGCGCCGCCAGGTACTCCTCGGTGGTGAGGGGTTTTCCGTACCAGTACGACCACGGGATACGTGCCCCGTTCTTCCGGGCCTCGACCACGACCTCGGCCATCGTGCCGGGATCGGCGCTGTACCGGTTCAGGTACTCCGTATAGGGAAAGGCGATCATGGGCAGTGGGCCACCGAAGCCCTGCGGAACGGTCCACTGGTGAGGCCCCTCGGCCGATATCGTCGGATTGTCGTGATAGCCGCCGGCCGGGTTGTGCAGGGCTCGGTGCAGGACGATGTAATCGGCCGCGCCGGAGACGATCGCATTCACCGCCAGCGCCACCGCGCCGGGAATCTGCCCGATACCGCTGAATCCGGCGACATACCGCGGCGAGCCACCCATTCCGGCTGCCAGCAGATCCGCCGATACCGTACTCACGCCGTCGATGACGCGGTGCCCACCGGCGGTCGGGAACAGCGCCGAGGTGACGAAACCATCGATCTGCTCCGGCCGCAGCCCGGCGTCGGTGACCGCCGCCCGTGCCACCTCGACGGCGAGCGCGCCGAGCGGACGATCGATATGACGGCGGATATCACTGTGGGCGTATCCGGCGACGGCCACCCGGCCGCCCCCGCGGAACCGGCCGGTCACGACGGCCTCCCGGATATCAGTGTGAAGCCCGGGACCGCTGTTCCCACCCCGATGTCCTCGAACGTCACCCGCACCGGAACCCCCTCGCGCAGTTGGGTGCCGGGCCCGTCCAGGAGCCGTCCGATCATCCGCAGTCCGGGCTGTACCGCCAGCTCGACGTCGACCAGCAGATAGGGCACCTCGTCGGCGAAACCGAGTAGCGAGGCCCGCCGGACAACGGTCCAGGATCGGACGATGCCGAGGCCGTCGACGGCTTCGAAGCGGAAGCCGGGATCCGTTGCGCCGCACTGCGAACACACTTGGCCCGGCGGTATCTCGAAGCTCTCGCAACGGCCGCAGCGGGCGAGGGCGAGGATATGCCGTGCCGCGGCCGCCCAGTACGGAGCCGAGCGGGCGTCGGGTGCGGGGAGCGGGCGGGTGCTGGTCACGGGACCACCCCGGCTTCCTTGAACTCGGCGATATCGGTCCAGGAGTAGCCCAATTCGAGGAGCAGTGTCTCGGTGTGCTCACCGTGCTCCGGCGCCCGCCGTAAGGCCGGCGGGCGCTCGTCGAATTGGACCGGCCCGGTCGGGAGCCGGTATTGCCGGCCCGTTTCCGTTTCGACGACACCGATATAGTCGTTGGCCAGCACCTGGGGGTCCTCGAGCAGTTCGCCGACCGATTGCACCGGAGCCCACGGCGCGTCCAGGCGGGAGAGCAGTTGTTTCCACTCGTCGAAGGTGCGGCGCGCGAATTCCGTGTCCAGTTCGGCCACGCACGCCGCGCGGTTCGCGGCACGGGATTCCATATCCGCGAAGCGTGGATCGGTGCGTAGATCCATGCGCTGCACCAGATCGCAGAACGGTACCCAGTACCGGTCTGCCTGGAGGAAGACCAGCTGGATATGGCGCCCGTCCTTGGTTCGGAAGGCGCCGACGAGTGGATTGGCCGAGGACCCGCGCCCGGAGACCGTACTGGGCTGGTTTCCCGCCAGCGCGGCGAGCACATCGGACGAGAGCATCCACATGGCGGTCGCGAGCAGTGAGACGTCGACCACCGACCCGCGGTCGGTCCGGTGCCGGCGCAGTAGTGCGGTGGCGATCCCGAAACCCAGTGCCATCGCGCCGTTCCGATCCCCCATCGCGCCGCGCTGGCTGATCGGGTATTCGCGGTCGAGCGGCGTCAGGATATGGGCGGGCCCGCCCTGTGCCCAGAATGCCGAGGAGTCGTATCCCGGCTTATCGGCCTCGGGCCCGCGGACTCCGTAGCCGTGACCGCGGGCGTAGACGAGGCGAGGAAACCGCCGGGTGAGTTCGTCGGCATCGAGTCCCAACCGGCGCAACGCCGCGGGACGGAAATTCGTGAGGAACACATCGGCGGTCGCGAGTAGTTCGTCGAGCAGTTCCCGCCCCCGCTCGGTGCCCAGATCGAGCGAGACCGACCGCTTTCCTCGATTGGCAAGGGCCACCGAGAGGTTCACGCCGCCGCTGTCGGATCCGATTCCCTGCGTGGCGAGATTGCGGTACGGGTCTCCGTCGGGACGCTCCACCCGGATGACATCCGCGCCCCAATCCGCAAGAAGGGCACCGGCTACGGGGACGAACACCCACTGCGCGAGTTCCACCACGCGCACACCGGAGAATGCCGCGCTGTCCATCGGATACCTCCGCGCACTAAAAGTAGAATTGGAATCTACCTAAGCGTAGAACCATATTCTTGTTGCGGGGTGGGATTCGGGCAGCGCAGGCAAGCGTTGCTTCAAGTGCCTGATGTTGCGATCTTTTTCCGGACTCTGCGCGGAGCGGGAAATGAATTTATGGTCCGATGACCGATAGGACATGCAGGCGCTTGTTCGGGGCCGCGGTCCCGGCCGACCGCTGTGTGCCGTGCGGTCGGCGGCGTCAGATGAGTGATCCGCCCGAGACTTCGATGCGTTCGGCGGTGACCCATCGCATATCGCCGGAGGCGAGGGCGGCGACGGCATCGCCGATCTCATCGGGTTCGCCGACGCGCCCGAGCGCTGTCTGCGCGGCGAGGGTGCTGCGGAGTTCGGGGTCGTCGCGCATGGCGCCGCCGTTGAAATCGGTGACGCTCGGGCCGGGGGCGACCGCGTTGATGCGGATGCCACGGGACCAGCCGGTAAACCGCCCGTTGGACGAGCAGGTCCTGTCCGCGGGTATCCACCGCCGCGCGCACGCGCGATGGCCGGCCATCGCGCGTGCGGAGCGGGCCGCCGAATCGGCTCGGTGCGATGCCGCTGCCCGCCACCTCGCTGCGTGCCGAGACCGGCCTGTCCACGGCGGCTGTCGTTCTCGCCGTCGCCGACCTGCCCTGTGCCACGGTGCGTCGATATCTCACCGCCGAGCGGCGATACCCGCAGAACTGGGTCTCCAGGTACCGGCCACGGTGCGCACGTTGCTGAACAGCGGGCCCGCCGCGACGGATCGCGCCGGGGTTCGATCGAGCTCGCGGACGACCGCGACCGAGGGCCGGCCGGAGCGGTGTGCCGAGCCGCTACGACAACACCTCGATCGATATCAGCGCCGCGCGAGGTCGGCGGAGTGCGGCGGCGCCGTCGGACGGCGCTTCTTCGGCCATGAAATTGCCCGAGGTGACGGTGCGGTGGTCCGATCGGGTGCGCGGGTCGACCACGGAGCGGTGGCCTCGTGGCCGAGCGTCGACGACCCACGATGTCCGTCGGGAACCCACAGAAGGCTGCGGAGGTCGATGGTGATTTCCTCATCTGTACACGGCGATCGGGGATCGGTCATGCCGACACGGTCGTCCGGAGCCGGTGGGTTGCCTGATGGTCGTGCGTGGGGACGATGCGGGCGGAGTGGCGGGCGAGATGGAGCCGGTGCAGGGTTTCGAAGGTGCGGTCGCGGTCTTCGTCCAGCAATGATCCCGGGTAGCTGGCCTTTTGGCGAATCTCGTCGACTTGCAGAGTGTGCCAGGCAGCGTCGCCCGCGAGCAGGATCCAGCCACGCTCGGTGTGGGCGAGCACCCCGATACTGCCGGGTGTATGCCCGGCCAGATCGACCAGGAGAAGTGTCGAGTCGCCGAACAGATCGTGACTGCGGGTGAAGGTGAGTACCGGCGGGCCCTCCAGTTCGTATTCGACGACGGGGCGATCGCGTAGCGCGTCACGGACCCCGCCGGTCGGGGCCACCGGTCCGCCCGAGA
The DNA here is from genome assembly GCF_053605105.1 of Nocardia sp. NPDC003963. Lineage (NCBI taxonomy): Bacteria > Bacillati > Actinomycetota > Actinomycetes > Mycobacteriales > Nocardiaceae > Nocardia > Nocardia sp. NPDC003963. Next base: position 1,659,254 of record NZ_JBSGIP010000001.1, on the reverse strand, counting down.
CCCACTCCCGTTCCGGGCGGTGCAGATATACCGGGAGCCCCTGCAGATCCAGCAGTCCGCACACGTGGTCCCAGTGCGTGTGCGTGGGCAGTGCGAAGTCCAGTTCTGGAGGGCCGGGCAGTTCTCGCAGGGCCTCGACCGTGGCGATCGTGCCGGCCGGCGGACGGACCGCGATCCGCACTGCCGCGGGTAGCTGAGCGATCGCGCGCCGCTCGACATCGACACAGACGCTCGGATCGACGATGAACCGCGCCGCGGGATGCTCGACCACGAACGACGTGAGCGAATTGGAAATCCGCCAGGGCGTGAACCGCCCTTCCACCACCCCGAAGGTCGGCACCGACCGCGGTGCCTGACGCAACGCGGTCACCGTGACCACACCGCGCGGCGCAGGCAGTCCCGCATCGGTGATCGAACGGAGCAACCGCTGGTCGGGTCGACGTGGCCGGATCATCCCGGGCGCGATTCCCGCTGCGGCAATACAATATTCGACAAGACTCGGTGTGCGTGCCCGATCGGACATATCGCCACTTCCCCCGTTCCCCGGCTTACTGCAGGCGACTCGATCGGTCGCCGCTGAGGTGGGACCGTAACACCATGTGTCGACACGAGGAATCGGACCGAAGGACCAGCTGGTGTCCAACCCCGGTGGGAAGGAAGCTCCGTCCGTAGCCCGTATCCAGCGCACGATGCGCGCGGTACACTCCGTTTTCGTGGCGGCAGGAGCGATTTTCGTCCTCGCGACTCAATTGCGCAGCGATCGAATGGCTGTCCGTTCGAGGACTTACCGAACCGGGACCAGCCGGGAATCCAGACGAAAAGTAGAGTCACTCGGGGCGGCCGGAGCATCGACGGCGCAGCGGTGCCCGGTCCGGAATCCGCGGGCGTAGGTCAGCTGTCAGCGAAACGGGAGGGCTCGACCGACACCGAGCTGGCAGGGTGGGGGCCATGGAGAAGGACTTGCGAGAAGCCGAACGGCGACTTCAGGCCGCGCAGCTGGCCGGGGATGTCCAGGTGCTGGACGAGTTGCTCGACGATCGGTTGATCTTCACGCTCGGCGCCGACACGGTCACCAAGGCCGATGATCTCGAGCTGCACCGCACCAGAGCTCAGATCGTGAACAAGCTCGAGGAAGAACAGCTGACCGTACTGGTGGAAGGGACAACCGGGGTCACGTGGTTCCTCGGCCTCGTCGAGGGAAGTGTTCACGGGTCACCGTTCGTGGCCAGGATGCGTTATACCCGCACCTGGGCGCACGACGACTCCCGTGGCTGGCGGGTCGTCGCCGCTCATGCCTCGGCGGCCGAGTAGTCGAGCGTCGCTGTGGTGTTCCCCGCCTGATTCGACATTGTGTGCAGCTGGAACTCGTCCGGTTTCAACGCCCGCAGCGGGTGCTTCTTGCGCCGTCGTCGGCCGACCACGCCGAACTCGCAATGTGGTGGTCACCCGGTGATACCGGCCGATTGCGTACGTTCGCGATCGCGGTGGTGGCGGTGGCGGGTCAGCGCTACATCGTGCAGGCATTCCCGAAGGCTGCCTGGGTGGTCAATGCGCGTGCGGCCGATCAGGTCACGCTGACGCGCGGCCGTCGTTCGATACCCGCGCGGCTGGTGGAGCTGCCGGTCGAGGACCGCCGTCCGGTACTGCACCGGCTGGTCGAAGAGAGCCCCGCCAGCGTCGGCAAACGCTACGCCGACAATGGACTCTCCCCGAGCGCGGCGCCGCAGGATGTGGCCGCCAGCGCCGAGCGCATCGCTGTATTCCGGGTGGAGGCGGTATGAGGCCGAAGGCCGAAATCCGTTGGTAGGGGCGCGGGCGCCGGTCGCGTCGAGTGAAGCCGATCGGCACCCGGGTCGGCGAGTAGCGCCACGACTCGGAACCGGCAGCTCGATGTGCTCGCGGAGCGCCGAGCGGTTCCGGAACGTCGGTGGCCCCGGGTGGGGGACCGGGGCCACCGACGTTGTCGGGGTCGGATCAGCCGATGCTGAAGGGCCGGCCCCGGACGCGGAATTCGGAGATGCCCTGTTCGGTGGTCGATCGCCTTCGAACGACCTCGGCGCCTTCGAGGGTCGCGTACCGGGTCTCGAACGCACGCCAGGCGGAGTGTCACTCGTGCCGGCTGCCGAGTCCGAACCGATCACCGGCGGACGCCACCGACGCGGTCGCGCCGGTGGCGTGGTGATCGGTGGCCTCAGCGATCCTGTTCCCTGGATCGCGCGACCCGAGTTCCGGATGCCAGTGCGACGGTTCTGAGGAATACGGCCGGCTCGGCGCCGTTGTTGCGGTAGCTGTAGGGGCGATCACTGCGCAGTCGTCCCGATTCGCCGGCCGCCATCGTGACTTCGATACCGTCGGTGACGATGCTGAGCCGGCCGGCTGTCACATGGAAGAGTTCGAACGAGCCGCTGGGGTCGGGCAGGCCGCTGTAGGTGTCGCCGGGTGCCAGGGTCCATGACCAGAGGTCGGCGGTGCGCACCCCCGGTGTGGAGACCAGAAGGTAGGCCGAACTACCCGCCGGTGATGTCCAGACCAGCGAATACCGTTCTGCCGGTATACGTTCGATCGGGCTCTCCGCGGGTCCGGTATCACCGATGAGCTCGGTGGACTCGGTGCCGAGGCTGCGGGCGATCCGGGTGACCGCCACGAGGCTGGGATTCGCCTGTCCGTGCTCGATCTGCGTGAGCAGTCGCCGGCTGACGCCGGAAAGGTCGGCCAGATGCTGAACGGTCATCTCGCGGTCGATGCGGAGGGCTCGTATCCGTTCGCCCACCCTGAGCAGGAAGTCGCGGGCCAGGACACCTTCTTCGGTGGTGTCCCCGCCCGCGGCCTCGTCGCCTTGGCCGGTCACCGGACTCAGACGGCGAACAGCTGATCGATATTGCGGAATGCCTTGAACTCCAGTGCGTTACCGTACGGGTCGAGGAAGAACATCGTCCACTGCTCGCCCGGCTCGCCGGCGAACCGTACGTAGGGCTCGATCACGAACTCGGTATCGACGGCGCGGAGGCGGTCGGCGAGCTGTTGGAACTCGTCGACCGACAGGACCAGTCCGAAGTGGGGGACCGGGACCTCGTGTCCGTCGACAGGATTGGTCCCGCGGATGGCTGTATCCGGTTCGCCGCCGACCTCGTGGGTGACGACCTGATGGCCGCGAACGTTCCAGTCGGTCCATTTCTCCGCGGAGCGGCCCCGCGGGAAACCGAGAACGTTCCCGTAGAACTCGCGGGCGGCCTCGATATCGGCGACCGGGATCGCGAGGTGGAAAGGGGGAATGGTGGGGGCGGTTCCGCCGGCGATCGTAGTCATATTGAGCACTTTAATTCTCATTTAGTGCGCAGTCAAATGCGCATCAGTGGGTTCGTTACGGGTGATCCGCGCACGCCCGGTCAACGCGACCGGTGACAGCAGCAGTTCGATCGCCGCCGGGCTCAGCAGGCCGGCCTCCTCGGCCAGCTCGGCCACGGTGCGATCCGACGACAGAGCCCGGGCCGCCAGTTCCGTCGCGGCCTCGTAGCCGATATGTGGGTTCAGCGCGGTGATCAGCCCGGTGGATCGCTCGACGTTCGCCCGCATCCGTTCGGCGTCGGCGGTGATACCGGGTACACAGCGCCGCGCCAGGGTCCGGGCGGCATTCGACAGATGGGTGATCGATTCCAGGAGCTTGTGGGCGATCAACGGCTCGAAGGCATTGAGCTGGAGTTGCCCCGCCTCCGCCGACAGGGTGATCGCGATATCGTTCCCGATCACCTCGTAGGCCACCTGCGAGACGACTTCGGGAATCACCGGATTGACCTTGCCCGGCATGATCGAGGAACCGGCCTGGACGGCCGGCAGCCGGATCTCGCCCAAGCCCGCTCGCGGGCCGGAAGCCAAGAGCCGAAGGTCGTTGCATACTTTCGATAATTTCACCGCGGTCCGCTTCAGGGTTCCGGAGATCTGGACGAATGCGCCGACATCCTGGGTGGCCTCGAGCAGATCAGTGGCCGTCGTGAGCGGATATCCGGTGAGCGCGCTCAGCGCCGAGCACGCCAGTACGGCGTAATCGGGATGAGAATTGAGACCGGTGCCGATCGCGGTTCCGCCCAGGTTGATCTCGTCGATCAGGCCGGCGGCCTCGGTGAGCCGCTGGATATCCTCGCCGATCATCACGGCGTACGTCCCGAATTCCTGGCCGAGGGTCATCGGTACCGCGTCCTGCAACTGGGTTCGGCCCATCTTGAGGTGATCGGCGAACTCGACCGCTTTGGCGGCGAAGGCCGCGGCGAGGTGGGCCAGGGCGACGTGCAACTCACCCAGCGCCGTCCGGACCGCGATCCGGACGGCCGTGGGGTACACGTCGTTGGTGCTCTGGCCCAGGTTGACGTGCTCGATCGGATGAACGAACACGTACTCACCGCGACGATGACCCAGTAGTTCCAGGGCTCGGTTGGCTATGACCTCATTGGTGTTCATATTGGTCGAGGTCCCCGCGCCGCCCTGGACGACATCGACCACGAACTGCTCGTGCAACGCGCCGTCGGCGATCTCCCGGCATGCTGCGACGACGGCTTCGGCGATATCGGCCGGGAGCAACCCCAGCCGCCGGTTCGCTTCCGCGGCCGCCGATTTCGTGAGGGCCAACGCGCGGATCAGGGCCGGGTAGTGCGAGATCGGCGTACCGGTGATCGGAAAGTTCTCCCGGGCCCGCAGGGTATGGACACCCCAGTAGGCATCGGCGGGCACCTCCCGCTCGCCGATGAGGTCGTGTTCGGTCCTGGTCTCCGTCATGGGGCGACCACCGCGTCGAGAACGAGCATATGTCCCGGATAGTGCGTGGCCGCGTACTCGAGCCCGGCGGCGGCGAGCGCGAGCTGCGGCGTGACACCACAGTTCCAGAACACCGGTATCCGACCGGGTTCCATCCCGGGAAATACCCCGTAGTCGGGTGTGGTCAGGTCGGCGATACCGATATCCGCCGGATCCCCGATATGCACGGGCGCACCGTGCCCGGTGGGAAGTGCCGCCGTGACCTCGATCGCGATATCGACCGACTCGGCCCGGACCGGCCGCATACTCACGGCCACGGATCCGTCGAACCGAGTCGAGCCGTGCGTGCGGATACTGCTGACGTAGACCGGGGGCGCCGTCCCGGCGACCGGGATACCCGCCCGCCGCAACGGCCCGTCGAGCGTATGGCTGCAGCCCAGGGCGAAGGCGACCGAGTCCGCGCGCCACCACGGCGTCAGATCGTAGGGTTCGGCGACGATCCGATCGTGTTGCCAGACCCGGTAACGCGGCAGCATCGTGCGCACGTCGACCGTGCAGCCTCGATAGGTGAGGTGTGGGTCGCCGGTCGCGGTCGAGGCGAGGACCGGGCAGGTGGACGGATTCGCTCGGCAGTACTCGGCGAATTCCGTCGCCGCCGCGACCGGAACGACCACCAGATTCGCCTGCTGGTGCCCATCGAGTATGCCCGCGGTGGCGCCGGTCCAGGTGCCCACTGCGATCGATCGGCGCAATTCCGCGGGGGTCGCCGGCGCGGTGGGGGCGAGTTCACTCACTGCCGGGACTCCTTGCCGCATCGCGCACGGTCGTCAGCGCGATGAGCGCGAGCACCACAGCCAGGATGAGCAGGAATCCGGGTGCGAGGAGGCTGCCCGTCCGATCTATGAGATAGGTCGCCAGATAAGGGGTCAGTCCGCCGCCGACGATGGTGCCGATATTGAAGGCCAGCGATAGGCCGGTATACCGCACGCGGGTCGGGAACTGTTCCGCGTAGGTCGGGTAGGTGACCGATTGGACGATCGGCATCGGTAACGCCAACACCACCATGGCGCCGACCGCCACCGCGAAACTTCCCTGATCCATCGCGATCATCGCCGGTAAGACGAGTACGGCATAACCGAGGAAGCCACCGGTGATCACGCGCTTGCGGCCGACCCGGTCGGAGAGCGCGCCGAAGTACGGCATCAGCACGGCGACGAACAGGCTGATCGCCCCCATGATCCAGAACGTATTGGATTTGGAATAACCCAGATACGTCGTGAGGTAGATGTTCATGAAGATCAAACCGACCCAGTAGCCCGCATTGGAACCGATGGCGAGGAAGATGACCCGCAGAACCGCGCCGCCGTGTTCGGTGACGACCTCGCGCAGCGGTGCTTTGGCGGGGGCGTCGGTTTCGGTGGCGACAACGAATTCGTGCGAATCCTCGAGTTTGCTCCGCGCGATCAGGGTGATCGCGATGAGCGGCAGCGCGAGCAGGAACGGAATCCGCCAGCCGAAGTCCCGCAGCTGTTCCTCGCTGAGCAAGGTAGTGGTGAGCCCGGCCACCAGTGCCGCGGTGCCACCACCGATCGCCACGCCGACCGGTGTGAAGGCACCGAAGAACCCGCGTCGCCCGGCGGGCGCCGATTCCGAGAGATATGTCGCCGAACCGGTGACCTCGCCGCCCGCGAAGAACCCCTGGGCCAATCGCACGAGCAGCAATGCCAGTGGCGCGAGAACCCCGATGGTTTCCGCGGTCGGCAGCAGTCCGACGATCGCGGTCGCCGATCCCATACCGACGACCGTCGTGATCAGGACGGGTTTACGGCCGATCCGGTCACCCAACCGGCCGAGCACGAGCCCGCCGAGTGGGCGCATGAGAAACGCACTGCCGAATACAGCGAGCGTCGACAACAGTGAGGCCGTCGGATCGTCGCTGGGGAAGAACAGCGGCCCGATGATGACCGCCAGGTATCCGTATACGCCGAACTCGTAATATTCGACAGCGGTTCCGGCCGCGGCCGCGATCGCGGCCCGCCTGGGTCGCATACGATTGGGCTCCTGCTGGCCCGGAGGCGAGGAAGCAGTGGCTACAGTGGACATGGTAGCTCCAGAAGCAGTGGTTGAGGTCGAGACGCAACACCGTGGTCGACGGTCCGGTCAGGCTGTGATCGCCACGTTGCTGAATCGCTGGTGAACGGGGTGCCTGCCATCGGCGGGACGGCAATCCTGCCGATGGCATCTGCCGCGGTCGTTCCGCGGTGGCTTCGGGTGCCCTGCGTTGCCGGGCGAACGGTGCTGGTCTCCTTTTCCGGTCGGCACGGATCGGTGCGGTCGGGTCTATGCTCCGGTCATGGCGGAGAACGACACCCGAGCACCGGGTGGTGCCTGGGCCAGTCGATCGAGGTCGGACTCGGTGACCACACCGATGACCGGATAGCCGCCGGTCACGGGATGGTCGGTCAGGAAGACGATCGGTTGCCCCGCCGGTGGGACCTGGATCGCTCCCAGTGGCATCCCTTCGCTCGGTAGATCCACCGCCCCGATGGACAGCGGTGGCCCGCACAATCGCACGCCCACCCGGTTGCTGTCCGGGCTCACCGACCAGGTCGTCGACGTGAGTACGTGCATATCCGCGGTGCCGAACAGGGAATGCCGTGGACCCCAGCGGAATCCGAGGTCGATCACGCCGGTCGGAAGGGGGCTTCCGATCAGTTCGAGTCGAGCGTACGGCGGAGTCGATGCCACCGGCCCGATCTCGAGTTCGTCGCCGGTCCGTAACGGGGGCGGCCCGAGACCCGAGAGCGAATCGGTACTGCACGAGCCGAATACCCGCTGACCGGCGACGCCACCGGCGACGGCGAGATAGACGCGTACCCCCCACGGGGGTCGTGCGATGGACAGGCGCTCTCGCGGACGCAGGTAGAGCCGTTGGGGTTCGGCCACGATCCTTCCGTCGACCCGCACCTCGGCGGGTGCGCCGGTTACCGACACATACCGGGCGGTCGATGCTGTCACCGTGAGCCCGCCCATGACATTCTCGAGTACCGGCGCGCCCTCCGGATTCCCCACCAGCCGGTTCGCCAATGCGGCCGCGGCGCGATCGGCCGGGCCGCACGCACCGATCCCGAGGTGGGCGAAGCCGGTACGGCCGGCATCCTGGATGGTTGTCGACGGGCCCGGGTCGACGATGTGCAGCAGCGCGTTCGTGCCGGCGGAGCCCGGTGCGCATATCCGCGAATCGAGCAGTGCGGTCACGATGTCACCTCCTGGAAGATGATGCGATCACCGACTGCGAGGCGGCTCGGGTCGTCCCATTCGATATTCCACAGCACCTCGTCCGTATGGCCGATGATGTGCCAGCCACCGGGGGTGCCGCCCGGATATACGACGGTCTGCGTACCCGCGATGGCGACCGCCCCCGCGGCGACCCGCGGGCGCGGCGAGGCCCGTCGCGGCATCGACAACCGTTCCACCGCACCGTCGATGTAGGCGAACCCCGGCGCGAAACCGAAAAACCCGACGCGATGGATCGCGCTGGTGTGCGCGTGCACGATCTGCGCGCGATCGAGGCGCAGTATCTCGGATACGTAGTCGAGGTCCTCGCCGTCGTAGACGACCGGGACCACCAGGCTGGCGCCGGCGGTATCACCGGCCGGGGCGGTCCAGTCGAATTCGCGCAGGAAACTCTCGACCCCGGTGCGGATACGCGCCATATCGTCGATCGAGTGCGCGATCACCAGGACGGATGCCGCTGCCGGCACGAGGTCCTGAACCAGGGAGAACCATGGGCGGCGGCGGAACCCGAGTACCACCGGCGCGATATGGACCGGCGGGATGTCGACGAGCCAGCCGCGATCACCCGCCCGGTGGATCGATATCGGAAGCAGTGCGTTCGAGCTCATCGGCGGCGTCCGATCGGTGCGGTCGGCAGACCGTTCTCCACCAGGGCCGCTCGGGTGGCCCGCGCCATTTCCACCGCACCCGGAGTATCACTGTGCACGCAGAGCGCGATCGCCGAGTCCTGTGGTGGTGCCACCGTCACCCGATCGCCGTCGACCGAGGTCACCTCCCGCTGCGTCACCATCGAGACCGCGCGGTGTGCGGCCGCGGTGATATCGGTCAGCAGCGCCGCGGGGTGTTTCCGGGATACCAGGCGCCCCTGTGCGGTATAGCCGCGGTCCACGAACACCTCCGGGATCGGGGTGATACCGAGATCGAGCGCCCGGTCCCAGACCTCGGTGCCGTACTGGCACAGGAGGTGCAGCGTGGGATCGACGAGTGTCACCGCCTCCACGATGGCCGACGCGTGCTCAGCGTGTTCCGCGGCGACGTTGTAGAGCGCGCCGTGGGCCTTGACATAGGTCACGTCGGTTCCCGCGATCCGGGCGAATGCCTGTAGCGCGCCGATCTGATAGGCGATCTCGTTGACCAGTGTCGACTTTTCCACGTCGATGAAACGGCGGCCGAAACCGGCGAGGTCCCGGTAGGACACCTGGGCGCCGATCGACACACCGCGCTCGGCGGCGAGGGATGTGGTACGGCGCAGAATATCCGGGTCGCCGGCGTGGAATCCACACGCGATATTGGCCGCCGAGACATGGTCCATCAGTTCCGACTCGTCGAGAATCCCCCATACACCGAACCCTTCGCCGATATCGGTGTCGAGGTGTACTGTCGGGGCGCTCATACGTTGTTTCCCCAGTACACGCGCATCTCGTCGGCGGAGTTCTCCCACGCCCGGTGCAGGCCGGTCTGCCCGCCGTCGATATGAGCCAGAATCTGCGCGGCCAGCCCGTCGGCATCGCCGTCGGCGAGCGCCCGGACCATCGCTTTGTGCTCGCCCTGGACACGGTCGTAGGCACAGGTGCCGTGGACGTAGAAGCGGGAGTAGGGCTCCAGCCGGTGATACATCTGCGCGATGAACTCGTAGCGCAGCGGAAGGCCCGACAACCGATACATATCCAGATGGAACGCCAGATTCGTCCGGGACCAGCCGGCCGCACCTATCTCGGAGACACGGTCCATCTCGGTCGCCATCGCCTCGAAACGTGCGATATCGCGGCGCGACACCCGTTCGGTGACATGCTCGGCGAAGCTCGGTTCGATGAGACGCCGTAGATCGTAGATCTCATCGATCTCATGGATATCCAAGGCCGTCACGTATGTGCCGCGTCCCGGCTCCGAGCGGAGCAGCCCTTCGCCGACCAGCGTACGGATCGCTTCCCGGAGCGGGATACGCGAGACGCCGAAACGATCGGCCAGTTCCTCCTGGACCAAACGATGTCCGGGTGGATATACGCCTTCGACGATCGCGGTGCGCAGCTGGCCGGCGAGGTCGTCTTGCGGGCCGAGCTGGTGTGACGCAGGTGACATATACTCTGTATACACTGGATGCAGACATTGGGGAAGTCGTGGCGCGGGATCTGCGCCATCATTTACGCGGTTGTGCTCCGGCGTAACACGATGCTTACCCGGTGGATCGTGCGCGGCCCGCGCCGAGCGACCACATATCGTCGGCGGCCGCGACCCGCATCGCCGGATTTGCTCGACTGCACGGCGAGAACGGTGACGTTGTACCCGCCAGTGAGGTCATCGTCCTCTGCCGCGGTCTCGGGGTCGGTCGCGATCGTGGATGGAAGCGATCCGGCGCGGCGTAGGAGGTTGGCGTGGAGGCGTGCATTCCGGAGGTGCGTAAGCGGCGCGATGAAGGCAGGGCCCGGCTGTGCTGATGTGGTACGGCACCGGAATGGGCGGTTGGGGTTTCGGGCTGATGGTTGTCGGCGCGATCGTGTTCTGGGCGTCGGTGGTCACGGGATCGGTCCTACTGGTTCGATATCTGACCTCGTCGCCGCAACCGCCGGCGCCGCCTCGTGGTCCGGTCGGCCCCCGGCAGATACTGGCCGAGCGGTACGCACGGGGGGAGATTTCCGACGATGAGTTCGCGCGACGTATGAGAACGCTCGATTCACACGCCGATGTATGAGAACCAGCGAGAATCGACATGTTCACTCCGTCCGCATGGAGCAGGGCATCGTCGGTGACGCGGAGGATTCGGTGATCGGCAGGTGGGCCGGTGGGATCCGGCCGTGGATCGAACCCGGACTGCTGGGTTCGGTGGCTTTCGCGTTGATCGGTGGCGTGATTGCCTGGGCGGCCGGCTCGCCGGGCGTGGCGGACGGGTTCTGGATCGCGGCGACCGTGGTGGCAATAGTGCCCGCGGTGTGGTGGATGGGTGCCACGGTACGGAAGGGGCGCGCGGGGGTCGATCTGATCGCGGTATTGTCCCTGGTCGGCACGCTGGTGGTCGGTGAGTATCTGGCCGGTGCGTTGATCGCTGTCATGTTGGCGACCGGCCGCACGCTGGACGCCGCCGCGCAGCGCAGAGCCGCACACGATCTGCGGGCGCTGCTCGAGCATGCGCCACGATCCGCGAGGATCCGTGTCGGCAGTACCGTGACCACCGTGGACCTCGACGCCGTCGAGGTCGGCGACATCGTCGTAGTGGCCGCCGGCGAGGTAGTTCCGGTCGACGGACGGATCATCGGCCCGTCCGCAGTGCTGGACGAGTCGGTGCTGACCGGTGAGCCGCTCCAGGTCGAACGCGCTGTCGGGGAGCCGGTCCGCTCCGGAGTGGTCGATGCAGGCGCGGCCTTCGAGATCCGTGCCACCGCCACTGCGCAGTCCAGCACCTACGCGGGGATTGTGCGGCTGGCCCAGCAGACCGGAGCCGAGAGCGCATCGGTAGTGCGGTTGGCCGACCGGTATGCGACGTGGTTTCTGCCGCTGACGTTGCTCGTCGCGGTGGGCGCGTGGGTGTTCAGCGGTTCGCTGGTGCGTGCGGTGGCCGTTCTGGTGGTGGCGACACCGTGTCCGCTGCTCTTGGCCGCGCCGGTGGCGATCGTATCGGGGCTCTCCCGTGCCTCCCGGCTGGGCGTGATCATCCGCGGCGGTGGCGCGCTGGAAGATCTCGGCCACGCGACGACTTTGGTAATGGACAAGACCGGCACCCTGACCGTCGGCCGACCGGTGGTCACCGACGTGATCGCCGCACCCGGCGACGATCCTGTCGATGCGTTGCGGCTGGCGGCCTCGCTCGATCAGCTGTCGCCGCATGTGCTGGCCGAAGCGATCGTCACCGAGGCGTCGGCCCGGAATCTGGTGCTGTCGTTGCCGTCGGATGTCACCGAGCAGCCCGGGCGCGGGGTACGCGGTGTCGTCGACGGGCATCGCGTCGAGGTCGGGAAACCATCCGGCGCAGCAACCGGCGCCGACTGGGCGCGGTCGGTGGTCAACCGGGCGAGCTTGGATTCGGCGGCGATCGCGTGGATTGTCGTCGACGACCGGCTCACCGCCGCGATACTGCTGCGCGATCCATTGCGTCGCCATGCCCCGCGTACGGTGCGCCGGCTACGCCGAGCCGGGCTGAACCGGCTGGTGATGCTCACCGGCGACCGGCCCGAACCTGCCCGTGAGGTCGCTACTGTATTGGGGCTGGACGAGGTGTACGCCGGACAGAGTCCCACCGACAAAGTCCGTGCGGTGCAACGCGAGCGCGGTGACGCGGTGACGGTCATGGTGGGCGACGGAGTCAACGACGCGCCGGCACTTGCCGCGGCCACGGTCGGAGTCGCGATGGGTGCGCGTGGTTCGACCGCGTCCTCGGAAGCCGCCGATATCGTGCTCGCCGCCGACCGTCTCGACCGCCTCGCCGACGCGATGGACACTGCGCGCTGGTCACGGCATATCGCGGTCCAGAGCGCGGTGGTCGGCATGAGCTTGTCGCTGATCGCGATGATCATCGCCGCGCTGGGCCGGCTGCCGCCCGCGGCCGGCGCGCTGCTCCAGGAGGCGATCGACGTCGCGGTCATCGTCAACGCCCTGCGCGCGCTACGTGGTAGCCCCGCTGCACGTACGCGACTGCCCGCCGAAACCGGCCGGCTGCTGTACCGCTTCGCTGGTGAACACGACGAACTGCGCGACACTCTCACCCTGCTCCGCACCGCTGCCGACCGGCTGGCGCAACACCCGGACCGAGCCGCACTGTCTGCGGTAGAAGACGCGTACAAGTTCCTCGTCGACTGTCTGCTGCCACACGAAATCGCCGAGGAAACCCAGCTGTATCCGATGTTGGCCGGGCCGCTCGGCAGTAGCGAAGCCACCGCCACCATGAGCCGCACCCATGCCGAGATCCAGAGACTGGCCACCCGTATCGGCACCCATCTCCGCTTGGCACAGGCCGCCGGCGGTATCGCCCCCGACCAGCTCGACGATCTGCTCGCCTGTCTCTACGGCCTGCATGCCGTGCTGCAGCTGCATTTCCTGCAAGAAGAAGAGAACTATTTCACCCTGGCCGACGATGATCGCGCACCAGTACACCCCCGTGCCGGTCATGATCCCGGCCCGGCCGGCCCGGCCCCCGCTCCGGCGCCGTAACCGGACTCACGCCGTCCGGCGCATACGGACTACCGCCGAGGAGGAATACGCGCCGACGTGTATGCCCTCGGCAGCGCGTATTCGGAAGAACCAGCTGTCGGTCGCCGATGTGCCTGCGTCGATCGACCCGGTCCATCGACGGAAATACGATCAGCTTCCGGCCACTGTGAGCGAGAGCAGTACCAGATTGAGAGCAGTGACGAGGATGGCCACCGACCAAGCGGCCAGTGTGGTGAGACGGTGGTTCGCGTTCGCACCCATCAGGGTTCGGTCACTGGTGAACCGCACCAGTGGGATCAGCGCGAACGGTATTCCGAACGACAGGATCACCTGCGAGACGATGAGCGCCCGCGTCGGCTCGACGCCGACCGCCAGCACGACGAATGCGGGAACGATTGTGATCAGCCGGCGCGTGATCAGCGCGACGCGCCGGTGGAGAAGGCCCTGCATGATCATGGCGCCGGCGTAGGCACCGACCGAGGTCGATGCCACGCCCGAGGCGAGCAGCCCGATGGCGACCAGCAATCCCGCTGCCGGACCCAGCGCATCGCTGATCCCCGTGTGCGCCGTGGCGAGTGTGGCGCCTGCCGCGTGGCCGTGCAGAGTGCGAGCGGCCAACAGCAGCATCGCCAGGTTGACCGCGCCGGCCAGCATCATGGCCAGAGCGACATCGCCGCGGGTCACCCGCAACAGCCGGGTGCGGTGCGCGGGCGTTCTCGGATGGCCGTGCCGGTCACGGACCAACCCCGAATGCAGATACACCGCGTGCGGCATCACGGTCGCACCGATTATGGCCGCGGCCAGCAACATGCTCTCGGTACCGTCGAAGCGCGGCACCGCGCCGCCGAAGGTATCGGTTATCGATGGGCGCGCGATGACCGCGGAGACGAGAAAACCCAGGGCTACGACGCTGAGCAGGCCTATCGCCAGCCGTTCGAACGGCTGCTGCCCCCACTTGCTCTGCACCGCCAGCAGCAGCAGCGAGGCGATCCCGGTGAGGACGCCGCCCACGACGAGCGGCAGGCCGAACAGGATGTTCAGCGCGATAGCGCCGCCCACCACCTCCGCGAGGTCTGTGGCCATCGCGACGGTTTCGGCCTGGGCCCAATAGGCCAGCCGCACGGGTCTGTTCGTATGTCGCCGGACCATCTCCGGCAAGGTCCGGCCCGTCACCAGCCCCAGCTTCGCGGACAGGAACTGCACCAGGCCTGCCATCACATCGGCGGCCACGATAACCCACACCAGTAGGTATCCGAATCGTGCGCCCGCGCTGATATTGGCGGCGACATTGCCGGGATCGACATACGCGATCGCTGCGACGAACGCCGGGCCGAGGAGCGCCGCGGCCGAACGAACCCGCATCAGTGCTACGCGCCGAGACACGAAATCGGTCGTGCCCATGAACCCCGATAGTACGACGGGCCGAATCTCGGTGCGCGCGCGAATCCGGGTTCCCATACGTCGGCGACTGCTGTGGTCACCACGCTGTACCGAGCACGGGGCACCGGGCGCGGGTTCGTAAGCGATCGCTACCGGTCGTGAAGCCGGTGTGCTCGTCATCGCCCAGGGAATATCGAGGTATCGGGCACAACTGTCACTCGCCGCGGCAGCTGTGCCGACGACGCCGAGAGCGGGGTGATCGGCCGGTTCCGCCGACCGGCGGGGATCTCATCCGGCTCGTCGAGATCGGTGACTTTTGTCCCTCCCGGCGCCGGTGACACCGGACCAGACTCGAAAGAGCGGGGCTGGACTCGACCGAACGGAGGCTGCGATGACGTCCGGCAGCACAGCGGTGATCGATCGCCCGGGCCTGGATCGGCTCGTCGATGTACTGCGCGCTCGCGGATACCGGGTGATCGGTCCACAGGTCCGTGACGCGGCCATCGTGCTAGACGAGCTCGAATCGGGTGCGCAACTGCCCGACGGGTGGGGCGTGGAGACCGCGCCCGGGCACTATCGGCTCCGGCGCCGTGCCGACGGAGCGGTTTTCGCGCATTCCGCCGGCCCTGGCTCCTGGAAACAGTTCCTTCACCCGCCCCGGCGGAAAGTGCTCGCCCTGGGCCCCGATCTGGAGCCGGAACCCGTCGCGCCGGCTCCGGCGCGTTCGGCCTTCCTCGGCGTTCGCGGATGTGACCTGGCGGCGATCGGAATTCTGCGCCGGGTGCTGGGCGAGGGCGAGCACCCCGATACCGGTTTCACCGGCCGCTGTGGTGGCCTGTTCGTCGTGGCGGTGAACTGCACCGAGCCGGGTGGTGTGTGCTTCTGCGCGTCGATGGGTACCGGACCGGGCGCTGCCGCGGGCTATGACCTCGCGCTTACCGAGGACGCCGGTGCCGAACACCGCTTCGTCGTGGAGGTGGGGACCGAGGAGGGCGCGGATGTGCTCGCCGAACTGCCCTGTCGCCCGGCCGGGACCGACGAGGTGAACCGCGCTCACGAGTCGGTGGCGGCCGCGGCGAACCGAATGGGTCGCACGATGCCGGACGTCGATCTCCCGGGTCTGGTTCGTGACTCCCGGGAGTCGCCGCATTGGGAAGATGTCGCGTCGCGCTGTCTCACCTGCGGGAACTGCACCATGGTCTGCCCGACGTGTTTCTGCACCACGACCGAGGACATCACCGACCTCACCGGTGACCACGCCGAACGCTGGGAGCGGTGGGCATCGTGTTATGAGCTGGACTTCTCCTACGTGCACGGTGGTAGCGTCCGCCGGACGGGGGAGAGCCGGTATCGGCAATGGCTGAGTCACAAACTCGGCACCTGGCATGATCAGTTCGGCAGCTCGGGATGCGTGGGATGCGGCCGGTGCATCGACTGGTGCCCGGCCGGTATCGACCTGACCGCGGAGGTGGCCCGGCTCGCCGAATCGGCCGAGGAGTCCGGAGATGCCCACTGCCGATGACCTGGCGTCGTTCGCGAGTCTGGCGGGACTGGACACCGAAACACTGCGTGTGCTGGCGGGGGCCGGTCGCGAGGTCTCGTTTCCGGCCGGGCACCGGGTGATCCAGGAAGGGCAGCAGGCAGGCCGGTGCTGGC
Source organism: Nocardia sp. NPDC003963 (assembly GCF_053605105.1). Taxonomy (NCBI): domain Bacteria; kingdom Bacillati; phylum Actinomycetota; class Actinomycetes; order Mycobacteriales; family Nocardiaceae; genus Nocardia; species Nocardia sp. NPDC003963. The sequence continues at coordinate 1,643,036 of NZ_JBSGIP010000001.1, read as the reverse complement.
TGATCCGCAGCGGCCGGATCCGGCTGGACGCACGCATCGGTGGGCATACCGATATCGTTCTGCAAACTCTCGACGCGGGTGATCTCCTGGGGTGGTCCTGGTTGGTGCCGCCGTACCGCTGGCATTTCGGAGCGTTGACCACCGAACCGGTGCGGGCCGTCGAATTCGACGCAGCCACCCTCATTGCGCTGTCCGAAAGCAATCCGCAGTTCGGCCGAGCGTTGCTGCTCGTCCTGTTCGAGACGGTATTGGGTCGGTTGCAGGCGACGCGAGCGCGGCTGGTCGATCTCTATCGCAATCCGGCCGAGCCCCTGGGACTCGGTGGTACGGGCAGTCGATCATGACCAGTGCCGCCGTTGCCGATATCGTCGCGGACGATACGACTCTGCCGTATCGGGCCGTGCGGCGCATGCCGCAGACCCGGGACACCACGACCGTGGTGCTGGAACCCGTACACCGCGCTGTGCCGCGATTCCGGGCCGGACAGTTCATGATGCTCTACAGTTTCGGCGTCGGCGAGGTGGCCATCTCCGTGAGTGGCGATCCGACCGCCCCCGACGAACGGCTCGAGCATACGGTCCGCGCGGTCGGCGCGGTGAGTGCGGCGCTGCACGATACCGCCGTCGGGGGTTTGATCGGGGTACGCGGCCCCTTCGGCACCGGATGGGATCCGGACGTGGCGACCGGGGGAGATCTCGTCATCGTCGGTGGCGGTCTGGGGTTGGCGCCGCTCCGCCCACTGGTGCTCGCCGTTCTCGCGGCCCGCGATCGCTTCCGGCGCGTCACGGTGATCAGTGGTGCGCGCACACCCGCCGACGTGTTGTTCCCACTGGACCAGGATCGGTGGGCGAGCGAGGGGCATATCGAATTGCTGCGCACCGTCGACCATCCGGCGCCGGACTGGACCGGCCGGGTCGGGTTCGTCACCGAACCGCTGGGCCGGTTGAACCTCGATCCCGCCCGGACCACCGGATTCCTGTGCGGACCGGAACCGATGATGCGGTTCTGTGCCCAGGTACTGCTCGGCAAGGGTGTACCCGGCGACCGGATCCGAGTGTCGCTGGAGCGCAATATGAAATGTGGAGTCGCTCGATGCGGACACTGTCAGCTGGGCCCCCTCCTGCTGTGTCGTGACGGACCGATCGTCGACTACACGGTGGCCCAACCCCTGCTCGCGGTGCGCGAATTATGACCGCCGTACCGACACTGGCGGTCTGGAAGTTCACCTCCTGTGACGGGTGCCAGCTGACGCTGCTCGATTGTGAAGACGAATTGCTCGCACTCGCCGGCCGTGTCCGCATCGTGCATTTCACCGAAGCGTCGGAAACGGCGGAACCGGGACCGTACGATGTCTCGCTGGTCGAAGGTTCGGTGACCACCCCCGACGAACTACGGCGTATCACTGAGATTCGCGAGCAGTCCCGCATTCTGGTGGCCATAGGAGCGTGTGCGACCCACGGCGGTATCCAGGCACTCCGGAATTTTGCGAATATCGAGGAGTTCACCTCGATCGTGTACGCCAGTCCGGAGTATATCGAGACCCTGGCCACGTCCACACCGATCTCGGACCATGTGGCCGTCGATTTCGAGCTGCGCGGCTGCCCGATCGATCGCCGCCAGCTCATCGACACACTGTGCGCCTTCCTGGCCGGGCGCGCCCCGGATATCCCGAACACCAGCGTCTGCACCGAATGCAAACGCCGGGGAACCACCTGTATCACTGTCGCCGAGGGGATTCCGTGCCTGGGACCGGTGACCCAGGCGGGGTGCGGGGCGCTGTGCCCGGCTTACCACCGGGGATGCTTCGGGTGTTTCGGTCCGATGGCCGATCCGAATATGCACGCGTTGTTGCCGATTCTCCGGGTGAACGGAATGTCGGTCGACGATGTCGATCGGGCATTCCGCACGTTCGCCGCGGCGGCCCCCGAATTCGCGGAGCCGGGTCGTGACGAGCGAACGTAGGCGGCTCGAAGTCGGTGCCCTCGCGCGCGTGGAAGGTGAGGGTGCTCTGCACATCGTCGTCGAGGACGGCGTCGTGAGCTCCGCCGAACTCCACATCTACGAGCCGCCACGGTTCTTCGAAGCGTTGCTGCGCGGCCGTGCCTATACCGAACCGCCCGACATCACCTCCCGTATCTGCGGTATCTGCCCGGTGGCCTACCAGGTGAGCGCATGCAACGCGCTGGAGCAGTTGTGCGGAGTCGAACTGGATCCGCCGCTCCGTGAACTGCGCCGGTTGCTCTACTGCGGCGAGTGGATCGCCAGTCACTGCCTGCACATCTTCCTACTGCACATCCCCGACTTCGTCGGCGTTCCCGATGCGGTGGCGCTGGCCCGGCAGGACCGCGAACTGGTGGAAAAAGGGCTGATGATGAAGAAGGCGGGCAATATGCTGCTCGAACTGCTCGGCGGGCGGGCGATCCATCCCGTGAACGTCCGGCTGGGCGGCTTCTACTCGGTCCCCGAGCGCCGCGATTTCGGTGCGGTCGCCGAGGCGCTGCGCCGCGGCCTGGACTGCGCAGTATGGACCGCGCGGCGAGTGGCCGGATTCGACTTTCCCGAGTCCGAACTCGACTGTGAACTGGTCGCGGCCGCCGATCCGGGACGCTACGCGATCGAGACCGGGGAGATCCGGACCAGCGGTGGACTGTGTTTCCCGGCGTCCGGTTTCGCTGATCACATGGTCGAGCGGCAGGTCCGGCATTCCACCGCGCTGTACGCGGACCTCGCCGGTCGCCCGTATCTGACCGGTCCGCTGGCGCGGTACTCGCTGAACTCGGCGCAGTTGTCGCCCGGCGCAAGGGAACTCGCTGCCGATATCGGCCTCGGGGACGGTTGCCGGAACCCGTACCGCAGCATCCTGGTGCGCCTGGTGGAGGTCGCGCATGCCATGGAGGTGGCGTCGGCACTGATCGCCGGTTATCGGCGCCCGCCTCGCGCGGCGGTGGCGGTCCGACCCCGGCCCGGGACCGGGTACGGGGTGAGCGAGGCGCCCCGTGGACTGCTCTACCACCGCTACGACATCGATGCCGACGGAATCGTCCGCTCCGCCGATATCGTTCCGCCGACCGCACAGAACCAGGCGGTGATCGAGGGGGACCTCCGGCAGGCGGTGGCGGCCGATCTCGACCTGCCGGACCGGGAACTGACCGCGCTCTGCGAACGGACGATCCGCAACTACGATCCCTGTATCTCCTGTTCAGCACATTTTCTGACACTCGACGTGACCGGGCGCTGACAATGTGGAGCGCAGTCGTCGTGGGCGTCGGGACCGGCTGTCGCCGGGACGACGGGGTCGGGCCGCTGGTGGTGTCGCGACTGGCGGCGCTCGATATGCCCGGACTCGTACTGACGGTCTCGGACGGTGACTGCGCCCAACTGTTGGAATTGTGGACCGGCATGGACCTGGCGATCGTCGTCGACGCGATGCGCGCAACTCCGGCTCGTCCGGGCCGTATCCGGCGTATCGATGGGTCCCGTTTGCGTTCGTCGGCCACCGCGGCCAGCTCACACTCCCTCGGCGTGGCCGAAGCGGTCCGGCTGGGTCACGCGCTGGACCGCCTCCCGCGCCGCCTGGTGGTCGTCACAGTCGAGGCCGCGCGCCTGGACCCCGGTATCGGTCTGACCGCGGCAGTGGCGGCCGCGGTACCGAAGGTGATCGAAATCGTGCGCACCGAGCTGAAGAGCAGTGCCGCCGCCTGGGTCGTGCGCCCGGAACACCTGCCGCCGGGCGATCCGCCGATGCGCGGAAGATTGTCGTAGACCGGCCCGCCCGGGACGACCGCATATCATGCCGCGGCGCTGTGTCGGCGACGGCCGCCGTATCGGTCGCCGGACTCACCACCTCGATCGGCACGGTCATGGCGGAGGCGACATCGGCGGTGGTTGTCCCGGCGGCCGTGATGTCGGATTCGCAGAGTATCCACATCTCGCGGTCCTGATCGTCCACAGTGTGCGCTCGCCGGGGCCACCGGGTAGGGCCGAACCTACCCGGTTCGCGGGCCGACCGGCCCCACCGGATGGTCTCCGGGCCTCTTGGCGCTGCCGCTTCGTCCACCGACGCTGGAACTATGTCGTGTACAGGTGCTCTCTCCGCGGCCACGGTAGCCGGAGCCCGCGCCCGGGACATACCGTGGACGTTCCCGTACCACGTTCCGGACTCTGTTCGTTCAGGAACAGCCACACCGTGACGGATGATCCGTCCGCCGACCGGTCGCCGCCGGACGTGCCGGGTCGGGATCCGACGTCTCCGGTGCCGACGCGCGCGGGTCCGGGCCACGGCCGTCCGGCCCCGCCGATCGACGGACTCCATCACCTGGGGGTGCCCGCCGTCGATCCCGTCGCAGCCGGTGACTGGTACGCCACTGTGTTCGGTTTCCTGCGCGTACTCATCGAGGAATGCGCGGATGAGGTGTCGACTGTCCTGCTGGACCATCCCAGTGGCGCCCAGCTGTTGCTCCGCCGTGCGACCGGCCCCCGGGCCGTGGGGTCGAGCGAGTTCGGTTTCCGGGTCCCCGATCACCGCGCACTGCAGGATTGGGCAGGCCGTCTCGACGATCTGGACGTCGAGCACGGCCCGGTGCATCGCGCGCATCTGGGCTGGGCATTGACCCTGATCGGGCCCGACGGTGTACACATCCAACTCCGCGCCGGTGCAGGGCCGAGTGGTGAAGCGGGATGACCGCGCACGGCGGTACCCGGTTCCGAGGGGTCCTCGGCTGTGGTGCGGGACCAAGGTCCCGCGGTGGCATCGACGAGTGGCTCTACTGACTGTCGCATTCGGAGATCGAGAATTTTTCTGGAGGGTCGACGAAAGCAGGAGGGCCTGATGCCGGCATTACCGGACTTTCTCGACCGCTTCCGGCCCGCGGGGTTGCCCGGGGCGGCCGCTGCTCGCGGTATCCCGGTCGATCGGTCTGCCGCCGCTGCCGCGGAGCTCATGCCGGTGCTGGCGCGGCTGGACCCGGTACAGGACGAGGCCGAACGGTTGCGGGCGGCGGCGCTGGATCAGGCGGCGGATATTCGCCGCGCGGGCCGCGACGACGCTGCCGCGGTAGTGCGGCGAGCGCGCGAGAACACCCAGCGTGTCGCCGCACGAGCCGAGTCGGTGGCAATGCGCTCGCAGGCGGGCGCGTTCCCGGATGTCCTCGATGCCGCGACCGAGGCCGGGGTTGTCGTCGACCGCTTGCCGCCGTATGTCGAGCAGGTCGTCTCCGCCGCGCGTGACCTGATCGCCGGCATGTGCGCGCCACCCGACGAGGCGGCGGTCCGGTGAGTGCCGGATGGGTGGCGGGCAATGTGCGGGCCGCCGGTCTGTGCGGGCGCCGGTTGGGAGTCGAGCGAACCCGTGAATTGGCCCGGGCCGGGGCGTTGGACGCCGCGCAGCGGGTGTTGGCCCGGAGTTCGTATCGGCGCGACCTGCGGATCGGGGCGACTCTGCTGGAGACCGAACTCGCGGTATCGGCAACGCTGCTCTGGCATCTGCGAGTCCTCGCCGGCTGGCAATCCCGGCGGGGCGCACGCATGATTCGTACCCTCGCCGGTGGATTCGAAATCGCCAATATCGGTGCGCTCGCGGCGCGGCTGGCAGGGGCCGCACCGTGTGGCGAATACGAACTGGGAACTCTCGATTGGGCCTGGAACAGGCTGCGGCATGCCCGGACTTTGTCCGAACTCTCTGCCGCGCTGCAAAATTCGGTCTGGGGCGACCCTGGCGGCGAGACGGCCCGGGATATCGTCGATGTCGCACTGTCGGTCTGGGCCGACCGAGTCGCGGCGACCGTACCGATCGGCCGCGCCTGGGCCCACGGCGCGGTGGCTCTGCTGACAGCGCGCCGCATCTTTGCCGAACCACAGCCGCTGCCGCTACCCGGGCCCCTGTCCCGGCACGTCGCGCATCTGCTCGGTCCTGCCGCGCTTTCGGTGACCGATCTGTCCTCCTACCGAACGGCATTGCCGTCGACGGCGCGCTGGGTGCTCGCCGATGTCGACACTGTTCCCGACCTGTGGCACGCGGAGTTCTCCTGGTGGCGGCGACTGGGCACCGACGGCGCGACGCTGATGGCGGATATGCCCTTCGGTGCATCGCTTCCGGTCGGCGCGACCGCGCTGCTGGCGGTGGACGCGTGGCAGGTGCGGGCTGCTCTACAGGTCGCGGCCGGTACGGGAAATCCGGAGGAGTTCGATGAGCTGGTCTGATTCGGTGCTCCCGGTACGGATGCAGCGCATTGCGCTGGTAGCCCCGGCGGATGGGCTGCGCGATCTGCTGGTCCGAGTCGCCGCCACCGGAAAAGTGGATGTGGACCACGGTGAGAATTCGGTCGACCATCACGAAACAGTGGTGGCACTGGCGGCGCGGGAGCCGGATCCCGCCGCACTCGTACAGACCGGAAGAGCCGACCTGGCGGCCGGTGAGAACCAGCTGCGCCTCCGCCGTGATGCAGCGGTGCACCGGCGTGCGGTCGTCGCTGTCTCCGGATGGTGCCCGAAGCGGGACATGGCCGGTGTGAGCGCAAGTATCGAGTCCGTTCCGGCAGCACTGGTGCCGTTGAGTTCGCCACCCGGTGTGGACCCGCCGACACTGCTGCGCGATTCGCCGCGGTTGCGGCGCGCGTTCGCGCCGTTGGTCGGGCTGTACGGCGTGGTGCCGTATCGCGATATCGATCCGTCCATTGTCGCCGGACCGGCCTACGCGGCGATGTTCGGAATGATGTTCGGTGATGCCGGGCACGGGCTGCTGCTGCTCGCGGCAGCGCTGGTGCTGCGCAGTGGCCGGATCCGGCGCCTGGCCTCGTTGCGGCGCCTGTGGGTATTCGTCGCGGGTGCGGGTTCGGCCGCAATTGTCTTCGGGCTTCTCTACGGCGAGTTCTTCGGACCGACAGGGGTGCTGCCGGTGTTGTGGTTGCAGCCGCTGGAGGAGCCGGACCGGCTATTGGTGGCGGCCGTCGCGGCCGGGGCAGGATTGTTGGCGGCGGCCTACGGGTTGGGGGTAGCCAACCGCTGGCGTGAAGGAGGACTGCCGCTGGCTCTCTACGCTGCGTCCGGAGTTGCCGGTGCGGCGACGTTTCTCGGTCTGGCCGTTCTCACCACCGGTGCCCTGATACATGACCGTGCGGTCGGATTCGCCGGCGCCGGACTCACTGCGGCCGGACTGACGCTATCGATGATCGGCGCGTTCACCGAATCGGGCGGGGGACCCACCGGAGTCGCCCGCGCCGGCGTGGGTCTGATGGATCTGGTGATGCATATCGTTGCGAACCTCGTATCGTTCGCTCGGCTGGCCGCGTTCGGTATGACCCACGCTGCCCTGGGCCAGGTGATCTGGCACGCCACCGTGGCCACCGGCGCCGCCGGAACCGTAGCCGGTGTCGTGACCGCCGTCGCGATTTTCTCGATCGGAAACGTGCTCGCGTTCGCGCTCGAGGCCTTGGTCGCCGCGGTTCAGGCGCTGCGGTTGGAGTTCTATGAACTGTTCTCCCGGGTCTTTGTCGATGCTGGAAGGTCTTTCAGGCCATGGCGGGTTACCGTCGTCGAATCTGCAGGAGTGTCATGATCTGGATTCTCACTCTTCTTCTTGTCGGGGCCGCCACGGGTGCCGGTGGTCTGCCGCGGCGGCGGCACAGCCGGGTGGGGGCGAGGCGGTGTGCCGGATTCGCTCTGGTAGCCGGTGCGACACTGTTCGCCATGGCCCTTTCGGCGGGTCCGGCTTCGGCCGCTGATCCGGCCGCCGCGGCCGCGAGCGGATCGAACTGGGCGGCCCTGATCGGTGCGGCGATCGCTGTCGCGGGATCGTCGATTGCGGCGGGTGTGGCCGTTGCCTACACCGGCGCGGCCGCTCTGGCAGCTCTGAGCGAACGACCCGAGCTTTTCGGGCGCGCGATGGTCATCGTCGGTCTGGCGGAGGGAATCGCCATCTACGGGCTGGTCGTGGCGATCTTGCTGATCGGAAAGGCCTGATATGGGGACAGTCGTGGTGCTCGGCGAACCCGGACAAGTGCGGTCGTACGCCCTGGCGGGTGCGGTGGTGGTGCCCGCAGTGGGGGCCGCGGCGGTGCGGCAGGCGTGGCGCGAGCTGGACGCCGGCACAGCCGTGGTCGTCGTGACAGCGGCAGCGGCGAAGTTTCTCACCGAGGAACTGGAGGCGAGTTCGCTGCCGACGGTGGTGATGCCGGAATGACGCAGGCGAGCGTGGGGCGATGAATGGCGGGAGATCGGTTGACCTTCTACTCGAACCGCTGCGTGCGGCGATGCTCAGCCGGGCACATTCCGAGGCGGACCGGATTGTCGATTCTGCGCGCATCGCGGCACGAAACGAGAAGGCGCGGGCCGACACCGCGGCAGTGGAGATCGCGCGCCGGGCAACCGAGATCGGGCGTGCTCGGGCCGCTGAACGGCTCGCTGCCGCCCGCCGGGACGCGGCCCGGCGCCGCCGGGACCGGGTTCTGCTGGCCCAGCGGGCAGCGTACGACCGATGGCAGGACGCGGCGACGGCGGCGGTACTGCGGATACGAACCGAGCCCGGCTATCCGGAAGTCCTCGCCGGGCTCCGGGCTTTCGCGGTGCGAACGCTCGGCACGGAGGTGCGTATCGCCGAGGACCCGGCGGGCGGCCTGGTCGCTCGGGCCGGCAGCCGGATTCTCGATCTGCGGTTGACGACCATCGCCACCCACGCACTACAGCGGACTCGGCCGGGAGTCGACGGGCTGTGGACATGATCGGCACGAACCTTTCACCGCCGCGCCAGTGAGGTGTGACTATGAGCCGGAGGATTTTCGCGACCGACGAGGGTTCGATGCCCGCGGGCGAGCCGCTGCGGTCCGGAAGCGGCGCCGCGGAGAAACTGTCCGGCATCGTACCGGGCGCACGCGCGGTAACGCCGGCGCTCGGTACGGACAACGCTTCGGGCAGTGATACGGAAGCCGATGCGACGGTGGAGCCGGCCCGGATCCGTCGCGTTGTCGGACCATTGGTCCAGGTCGACCGTTTTCCGGGAGCAGCGATGAACGAGCTCGTGACGCTGGGCAGCGATGCCTGCCCGGCCGAGGTGGTCGCTATCGCGGGCGACCGGGTGACAGTGCAGGCCTACGAATACACCGGTGGCCTCGGCCCCGGCGCCCCGGTGTTCCCGCTGCGCCGCCGGCTGTCGGCGCGGCTCGCGCCCGATCTGCTCGGCGGAGTCTTCGACGGACTGCTGCGACCACTGCACGACGCACCGACCTGGCTGCTGCCCGGCGCGGTGGTGCGAAAAACGTCGCAGTGCTGGCGTTTTCGCCCCACAGTGGCAGTCGGCGATCGGCTCGCGGCCGGTGCCGCACTCGGTGTTGTCGACGATGCCGGTGGGCCGTTGGAATACCGGGTGCTCGTCCCACCCGGAGGCGGCGGAACAGTGAGTTGGGTGGCGGACCACGGAGATCACCGTGCCGAGGACACCGTGGCGACGGTAGCGGGACACGCTGTCACTGTCGCTCAGGGCTGGCCGGTACGGGTACCACGTCCCTACCGTGAGCGAGGGAGCCACGCAGAATCTCTGCGGACCGGACAACGCGCGGTGGATCTACTCTTCCCCCTGGTCAAGGGCAGTACCGTGGGCGTGCCGGGGGGATTCGGTACCGGCAAGACGATGCTCCTGCAGCAGATCGCGAAATGGTGTGATGCCGATGTCATCGTCTACGTCGGCTGCGGGGAACGCGGCAATGAGATGGCCGAGATCGTCGGCGAGCTGTCCGGGCTCGAAGATCCGCGCACCGGTGGGCGGCTGATCGAACGGACAGTGGTCATCGCCAACACTTCGAACATGCCGCTCATGGCACGTGAGGCGAGCGTGTATACCGCGGTCACGGTGGCCGAATATTTCCGGGATATGGGATATCACGCGGTGGTGATCGCCGATTCCACCTCGCGATGGGCGGAAGCGCTGCGTGAATTCGGCTCCCGGCTCGGCATGATGCCCGCCGAGGAAGGGTATCCGGCAGACCTCGGCTCGGCACTGGCGGCTTTCTACGAACGCGCCGGGACGGTGACCACGCTCGCCGGCGCCGCGGGGTCGGTGACCATCATCGCCGCCGTCTCACCACCGGGTGGGGACCTGTCGGAACCGGTGACGGCGCAGACCGAGCGATTCGTTCGCTGCCGTTGGACCCTGGATCGTGAACTCGCCTATGCCCGGCACTATCCGGCGGTGTCGTGGTCGGAGTCGTTCTCTCACGATGTGGACGTAGTGGCCGCGGATCACGCGGCGGCCGGGGACCCCGACTGGGGTACTCGGCGCGCTCAGGTGGCGGGTCTGCTGATCGAGGCCGATCGACTCGCTACCCTCACCGAATTGGTCGGCGTGGACACCTTGCCGCCGGATCAACGAATGGTGGTGCTGGCCGGTCGTCTGCTGCGTGAGGGCTTCCTACAGCAGAACGGCCTCTCGGCCCGCGATGCCCATTGTTCGATGGCCAAGACCGTCGCACTCGCCGACGCGATTCTGACGGTGGTCGGCCGTTGTCGTGAGCTGGTCGCTTCCGGAGTGTTGCCCGAACAGCTGGAAGAGCTGGATTTCGGGCAACTCGTCCGGGCCCGCGAAGCTGCCGGGCCCGAGGACACCGTGGCGGTGGCAGCCGCCCGCGAAACCGTGCTCGGGATGCTGTCGAGGGCGCACAAGCGGTACCGGGCGTCGGAAGCGATTCTGCCGGAGGAGAAATGATGTCGCGGCCCTGGATCGACTACACCGATATCCGTGAATTGCGTGGTCCGTTACTGGTGGTGGGTGGTGTCACCGGAGTGGGCTGGGACGAGTTCGCCCGAATCGAGTTGCGCGGCGGCGGTAGACGGCACGGCACCGTACTGGAAGTGACGGATGATCTGGCGGTGCTGGAGGTACTCGAGGGCACCGAAGCCATCGACCCCGCGGAGACTGTCGTCGAATTCTCCGGGGCTCCGTTCGTGGTGCCGGTCGGCGACAACTGGTTGGGCCGGGTGGGCGACGGACGCGGCGAACCCCTGGACGGCGGTCCGCCCGTGGTGGGGCCGCAGATGCCGGTCTTCGGCGCGCCTTTGAATCCGACGCGCCGTGCACCACCCGCCGACCCGGTGCTGACCGGGGTGTCGGTGATCGATGCGCTGACGACCCTGGTGCGTGGGCAGAAGCTGCCGATCTTCTCCCGGCCAGGACTGCCACATCTCCGGTTGGCCTGTCAGATCGCCGCGCAATCGAGTGTGGGACCCGAACCGTTCTGCGCGGTGGTCGCGACCATGGGACTGACCCACAGCGACGCCGACTATGTGCGCGCCACCCTCGAAGAGCGGGGCGCGGCGGGAGAGCTGATTCTCCTGATCAACCTTGCCGGTGATCCCGTGATCGAGCGGTTGCTCACCCCCCGGGTGGCTCTGACCATCGCCGAGCAACTGGCATTCGGGGATCCGGGCGGTCGGCATGTCCTGGTGGTACTCGCCGATATGACGAACTACGCCGAAGCCTTGCGCGAGGTCTCGGCGGCGCGCCATGAAATGCCCGGCCGCCGCGCGTATCCCGGCTATCTCTACAGTGATCTGGCTTCGATCTACGAGCGTTGTGGTCGTATTCGCGGCCGAGAGGGCTCGGTGACAGTGTTGCCGGTTCTGACGATGCCCGGCGGTGACATCACCCATCCGGTTCCTGATCTCACCGGGTATATCACCGAAGGACAGATCGTGCTCTCGGCGGACCCGTCCGCTGGTGGCGTCTATCCACCGGTCGATGCCCTGTCGTCGTTGTCTCGACTGATGCGCTCCGGTGCGGGGGCCGGCCGTACCCGAGCCGATCATCTGCCAGTGGCTACGCAACTGCTGTCGGCGCTGGCCCGGGCCCGGCAGGTGCGCGAGCTGACCGAACTGATCGGCATCGGGACACTGACCGAGGTCGACCGAGCCCATCTGGAACTCGCCGATGCCTTCGCCGCCGAACTGGTCGATCAAGGTACCGCCGAATGCCGCTCGCTGGACGATACCTTGGACCGGGCCTGGCGGGTGCTGACCCGGCTGCCGCGCAGCGCGCTGACCGCGCTTCCGGATGACCTGCTCGACGCACACGAGGTGAAATAGCGTGGCCGCCGTGCGGGTTCCGCCGGGCCGGGCCGGGCGGCTCTGGTTGCGGGAACGTTCGGCTGTCGCATCATCGGCGCTGTCGCTGCTCGACCGTAAGCGGGCGCTGCTGGAGGCCGAGCTGAAGAAGGCACGGATACGCAGCGATCACGCCGCGCGCGCATGGGCGACCGCATACGAAGCCGCCCGGGTGTGGGGGACCCGGGCCGCGCTACTCGGTGGCGCGCGGGCACTGCTGGCCGCAAAACCTACACAGCGGGCGGAAGTCACGGTCCGTACCACGACGTTGGTGGGTGTGCGCTATCCCGACCGGGTCGAATGCTCACTGCCGAGCGACGGTCCGGCTGCTGTGGACAGCAGTATCACCGCGGTCCGGGCGCGCAACGCCTGTCGTCACGCACTCGTGGCCGCTGCCGCTGCCGCCGCTGCCGCCGCTGCCGCGCGGGCCGTCGAACAAGAGTTGGCCCGCACCCGGATCCGGGTCCGGGCGCTGCGGCACCGGCGTATTCCCGCCCTCCGGGCGGCGCTGGCCGAACTCGATCTGGCGTTGGAAGAGCGGGAACGCGAAGCGCGCGCTGCCGCCGGAGCCGAGTAGGGCGGGTCACCGCTCACCCACGCCGGCACGATCCTCGGCATCGGCCGGAGCCGGCGTGGTGGGCCGGCGGCGGAACCGGCGGGTACCCGGCCCGTGACGGTCCCGAACCGGGACCGTCACGCCTTCCGGGCGGGTGCCGTGCTGCCGGAGCGAGCGAGATGCGGACCTTCGCCTCTGTCGGCGGCAGGCCGAACGGCCCAGAATGAACCCGTGGCTCACAGCACGGCCTCGCCGTGGATCGATACGCGCCGGTACGACGCGGTGATCTTCGATATGGACGGCGTGGTGACCGATACCGCCTCGATACACGCCGCCGCGTGGACCGAACTGTTCGATACCTTCCTCGCCGCCCGACCGGTCCGTCCCGGTGAGAACAGGTCGCCGTTCACCGAAACCGACTATCTGGAGTATGTGGACGGCAAGCCGCGATATCGCGGTGTCGCCGATTTCCTGGCCTCCCGCGGCATCTATCCGGACCGGGGTGATCCTGCCGATCCCGAGACCGCCGGGACCGTATGCGCCCTCGGCAACCGCAAAGACCGGATATTCCTCGAGCATCTCACCCGTTCCGGTGTGACGCCCTTCGATTCGACCGTCGCCCTGGTCCGGCGCCTGCGGTGCGAAGGGATCCGGACCGGGGTGTTCTCCGCGAGCCGGAACTGCGCACGGGTTCTCTCCGCCGCCGGTCTCGGTCATCTGTTCGAGGCCCGGGTGGACGGACTGGACGCCGAGGAATTGGGCTTACCGGGCAAGCCCGATCCCGCGGTCCTGCGCGAAACGGCGTCCCGGCTGGGTAGTACTCCCGGCCGGACCGTTGTCGTCGAGGACGCCGAAGCCGGGGTCGCGGCGGGCAGCGGGGGAGGTTTCGGGTTGGTTGTCGGTATCGACCGCACAGGTCATGCCGACAGATTGTCGGCCGCCGGCGCAGACAGCGTCGTCGCGGACGCGGCCGGTATCGGTGTCCGCGGCGGTTTCCGCCGGATCGAGGAAACCCGGGATGTCTTCGAATTCTGGCCGCGGATAACGGATCTGCTGGAAATCGAGAATCCGGCAGTGCTGTTGGACTTCGACGGAACCCTGGCCGAGATCGTCACCGATCCGGACGCCGCCGAGCCGGTCGACGGCGCGGCCGCAACGCTCACCGAGCTCGCCGCGCTGTGCCCGGTGGCCGTGATCAGCGGGCGCGGCCTCGACGATCTGCGGCGACGGCTGCGCGTCCCCGGGATCTGGCTGGCCGGCAGCCACGGGGTCGAACTCATGGCACCCGACGGTTCCCGGCGCTCCCACCCTGTTCCGGCCGGTAGCGGCATAGTTCTCGACCGCGCGGCCGCGGCGCTGCGGGCGCAGCTGCGCGATCTCGGCGGCGTCTCGGTCGAACAGAAACCCCATACGGTGGCTGTGCATTTCCGCAATGCGACGGTCGCGGACGGCGAGCGGGCGATCGCCGCTGTGCGGGTGTACGGCCGCACGGTCGGTTTGCGCGTGACTTCCGGTCGTAAGATCGTCGAACTGCGGCCCGATATCGACTGGGACAAAGGCGACGCGCTGCGTTGGATACTGGAGCATATCGACCTGCCGGTGCTCCCGATCTATCTCGGCGACGATGTGACCGACGAGGACGCGTTCGAGGCAGTCGCGCCGGACGGGATCGCGGTGGTGGTGCGTGATGCCGAGAACTGCGCGCGATCCACCGCCGCCCAGTTCTCGGTGGCCGGCCCGTACCGGGTCCGGGAACTACTCGAACGACTCATCCGGCTGCTCGGCACCGGTCCGGCCGAACCGGAAACCTGGTCGCTGGTCTACCCGGGCTATGAACCGGACCGGGAAATGCTGCGCGAAGCCCTGTGTACGGTCGGGAACGGATACTTCGCCACCCGCGGGGCCGCCCCGGAGAGCGAGGCCGAAGGCCACCATTATCCGGGCACCTATGCCGCCGGTGTCTACAACCGGTTGACCGATCGGGTGAACGGGCAGCTGATCGAGAACGAGAGCCTGGTGAACCTCCCGAACTGGTCGGCGGTGACCTTCCGGATCGGCGACGGTGAATGGTTCGATCCCGATACCGCCGAGATCCTGGAATACGAACAGCGACTGGATATCCGCCGGGCCGAGCTGAGCCGACGGCTGCGGTTCCGCGATCCGGCCGGCCGCGTCACCCGGGTGGAACAGCGGCGCTTCGTCGCTGTGCACCGGCCCCACTCGGCGGCGGCGTCGATGACCCTCACCGCCGAGAACTGGTCGGGCACGATACAACTGCGTGCGATGATCGACGGCGCGGTCTCCAACGGTCTCGTGGCTCGTTACCGGGACCTGTCCGGAGAGCATCTGGACGCGATCCGGACCACGCGCCTGTCCACGGATTCGGTTCTGCTCGCCGCCCGGACCAATCGTTCGCTGATACCGCTGGCCGTGGCAGCCCGCGATATCGTGCACGGCGGCGCCGCGGTGTCCGATACCGCGTACGGCCCGGCCCGGATCGGGCACGAATTCACCGTCGAGGTCCACGAGAGCGATCCGGTGTCGTTGGAGCGGTCGGTAGCGCTGTGCACGGGCCGTGATCGCGCCTCGGCCGGACCCGACGACGAGGCCGCCCGGTGGCTGGCCACCGCGGGGGACTACGCGGAACTGTTCGCCGGCCACGCCGCGGCCTGGGACCGGATCTGGGGCCGGTTGCGCATCGACCTCGACGGCAACGCGGACGCGGTGCGCACCCTGCGGCTGCACCTGCTCCATCTGATCCAGACCTTATGGGTCGGGGCCGCTGACCCGGACGTGGGTGTGCCCGCGCGAGGACTGCACGGTGAGGCATACCGCGGCCACGTCTTCTGGGACGAATTATTCGTTTTCCCGGTGCTGAATCCGCGCTTTCCCGCGCTGACGAGATCGTTGCTGCGGTATCGGTATCGCCGGTTGCCGGAGGCGCGCCGAGCGGCCGCGGCGGCCGGTCTGCCCGGTGCGATGTTTCCCTGGCAGTCGGGTAGCGACGGGCGCGAGGAGAGCCAGCGACTCCACCTGAATCCGCTGTCGGGCCACTGGATTCCCGATCCGAGCCGACGGGCCCATCATGTCGGATCGGCCGTCGCCTACACGGTGTGGCAGTACTACCAAGCGACCGGCGATCTCGATTTCCTGGCCGACCAGGGCGCCGAGCTCCTGGTGGAGATCGCCCGGTTCTGGGCCGGGCTGGCCGATTTCGATCCCGGACGCGGCCGGTACGTTCTCTGCGGGGTCATCGGGCCGGACGAGTTCCATACCGGGTATCCGCACGCCCCGTACGCGGGTATCGACAACAATGCCTACACGAATGTGATGGCGGCCTGGACAATCTTCACCGCGCTCGAGGCGTTGGCCGCACTCGCGCCGCGGGCCCGGGCCGAACTGCTGGAGAAGCTCGGTGTGGGACCGTCCGAAACCGCCCGGTGGCGTGCGGTGGCGCATCGGATGTACGTACCCTTCCACGACGGGATCATCAGCCAGTTCGAGGGCTACGAACGGTTGCGCGAACTGGATTGGGAGTCCTACCGGCGCCGGTACGGCGATATCGGGCGGCTGGACCGGATACTGGAGGCCGAAGGCGACGATATCGGCCGTTACCGGGCCGGTAAACAGGCCGATGTCCTGATGCTCTTCTACCTGTTCTCCGCCGAGGAACTACGGGAGCTGTTCGCGCGCCTCGGCTACGAACTACCGGGGGAAATGATCCCCCGGTCGATCGAGTACTACTCCGCGCGGACCTCGCACGGATCGACACTGAGCGCGCTGGTGCATTCATGGGTGCTCGCCCGCGGCCATCGCGACCGGGCCATGGAATTCTTTGCTCGGGTACTCCGCTCGGATGTTGCCGATATCCAGGGCGGTACGACCGGTGAGGGTATCCACCTGGCGGCCATGGCCGGCAGTGTCGACCTGGTCCAGCGGTGCTTCACCGGTCTGGAACTCCGTGGGGACAGGCTGATCTTCTGCCCGCACTGGCCCAAAGCGCTCGGTAACCTCTCGTTTCCGATGCTGTACCGCGGGCATCGGCTCATCGTGCGTATCGACGAGCGCAGGGTGGAGGTCGGGTCGGAGCCCGGGACAGCGGCCCCGGTCGAGGTCGTCTGCCGGGACCGGGTCGTCTCGCTGTCGCCCGGCGAAACGGTCGTCCTGGTGGACCGTGCCGCGGTATGACCGGATTCTCGCGCCGGACGATACTGCCGACCGAACGTCCTGTCACGATCGACCGATCTCCGACTTCCGCGCGCCGCGTCGGTCGTTGTCGCGCGGATGCCGGATATGCGTCGCGCGCGGCGGCCCGGCCGACAGGTCGAATGGGCCTCGGTCCTCCAACTTGTCGGCCTCGGTAGCCTCCGAACCCGATAGTGCCGCGAAGAAGATCGAGGTCACCACTTCGGGCGATTGAGCAACCACCGCGTCGGTCCGGTGGCGCGACGCTTCTGCCGGACCGACGCGGTAGCAGGGGTTCGGATCCCCGCCGATCACATCGTCGGTGTGGTCGGGCCGTGGAACTCACACCGGCCGCCGGTCGATCGCCGGATCGTACTGCGGGGCGGCGGAATCGGAGACCCGAGCGACGGTGCGGGTACGGACCTGTCCGACCAGTACGTCCGCCGCGGCCGGTTCGAAGACCTCGGTTCCGGGCAACGAGACCGTCGCCGCCGCGGCGGCGACCCCGTATTCGCACGCGGACAGACAGCGGTCCCCGCGTGCGATGCGGTAGGTGACAGCGGCCATCAGGCTGTCTCCGGCACAAGCGTCGCTGCGCGGACGACCGGGCAGCGGCGGGGCGGAGATCTCGTGATCGGCGGCGAGTTCGGAATATGCGGCGCCGAGGGCTCCCACCGTGGTGATCGCGTGCCGGGTCGATCCGGATTCGAGCAGCCTGCGATTCGCCCGGCGGGCGTCGGCGAACGAGACGATCGGGTGTCCGATCAGCCCGGCGGCTTCCTTTCGATCCAGTCTGATGAGAAAGACATCCGCACCTCTCAGATGCCGGAGCTGGCCGCCCGTGACATCGAGGAGGGCAGGTATCCGGTGGGCACGGGCCTGCTGGACGACCGCGGCCGTGAACTCGTCCCCGACGCCCGGTGGGACGCTGCCGGTGACAACGACCAGGCAGCAGTGCGCGGCCTCGACATGTATCGCCGCGAGAACCTCCGCGACTTCTGCTTCGGTCATCGACGGTCCGGGCGGAACGATGTGGTAACTGTGCTGTGCTCGGGTCTCGGTGACGACCAGGGCCTCGCGTGTTTCCCCGGCGATCCCGATACTGTGCCCGTCCAAATTTTCGGCCGCGAGCAGACGGCCGAGGCGCAGTCCGGTTTCCCCGCCCGCGGCGTAGACGGCCGTAGCGGTCCCGCCCAGCCGCCGGAGACAGCGTGCGACGTTGATACCGCCGCCACCGGGCCGCACGGACCGCACCCGGGCACGGTTCTTGCCCTCGGCTCGCAACTCGTCGACTTCCAGGCAGATATCGACAGTCGGGTTCAGCGTCACCGTGAGAACCCGGCCCGGGTCCTGCCTTACGGCGCACGCGGAATCGGCTGCACCGGTTCGTTCCGCACCGGCTACGCCGATCCGGTCCGTACCGTGAGCATCGGAATTCACTACCGCCTCCACCACATGTCCACCGCCGTCGAGGCGACCAGATCCGGTGCGTGCCGGGTATCGAGTACATCCGCCTCGGGCCAAGGCGCCGCCGACCCCGATATGGCATGCGCGAGTTCGGGGGTCGCATCGGAGTCGCCGCCGCGCCGGCCGCGTAACCTCTCATCGGCCAGCCGGCGCGGGCAGACACAGTGCAGCTGTACGAGTTCCGCGTCCGCATCCGCGGCGAGCCCGGCCGCTGCCCGGCGCTCATATACGTCGGGCCAGCCCGCGTCGAGGACCACCGGCCGACCGGTCGCGAGCAGCGGACGTGCCCGGTCCAGGAGCTCGGTGTAGACCCGGTGCCGGCCCGCCGGTGAGTAGACGCCGGTGTCGTACTGTCCGACCGGCCCCGATATCGCACCGCCGTGGATCAGTTCCCGGCGTACCGTGTCGCTGGAGAGGGCATGCGCGCCGGTGGCGCGGGCGAGTCGCTGGGCGACCGTCGTCTTCCCGGTGCCCGGCAGGCCACCGACCAATGCCAGGCGAATCGCGCCGTGCCGCAGATGCTGCTGGGTCAAGGCGAGATGCCGCCGGGCCCGTTCGTATGCCGTGCGATCACCCTGGTCGTGCCGGATCGTATCGACCTTCGCCCGGACTGCGGCCCGGTAGGCGCGGTAGTGGTGGTCGAGAGAGTGTGGTGCGTGGTCTCCGCTGAACTGCCGGTATTCGGCGAGCAGCCGGGCGGCGGCCCGCGGGTGCCCGAGGAATTCCAGATCCATGGCGAGGAACGCCAGATCGTCGAGCCGGTCGAGACGGCGCAGTTCGTCGTCGAAATCCAGGCAGTCCAGCACCCGGAAACCGTCCGGCAGATCGAAGATGTCCTGGGCGAGGAGATCACCGTGCCCGTCCACGATCCATCCCTCGTCGATCCGCTGCTCGAACAGCGCGATCCGGCCGGAGATATAGCGCATCGCGTCGTCCTCGACCGCGTCGAGTTCCCCGGGGCCGATCACCGGGGAACGGCCGCGTAAGGCGCCGAGCACCGTCTGCCAACGTTCGCGCAATGCGGCCGCGGTACCGGCGCGAGCGGTTTCCGGACTGCTCTGTGCGCGGCGATGGAATTCCACCAGCGTCCGGACCAGCGTCCGGAGTCGGGTCGTGTCGTATCCGGGTTCGGTGAGCAGTGTGGCGAGTCGGCGTTGCTCGGGCATCCTGCGCATGACGAGAACCGGTTCTCCGGCCCCGTCGGTGATACCGGTCAGATGCGCGATTCCGAGGTAGACGTCCGGAGCCAGCCGCCGGTTGAGTTCGAGTTCACGGCGGCAGGCCTTTTCGCGGGCACGCACCGTGGCGAAGTCGAGGAAATCGGTGGTGACCGGTTTCTTGATCTTGTACGCCCGTTCACCGAACAGGACGACCAGACCGGTGTGTGTTTCGCGCAGCGCCGCCGGCTCGGAACAGGTGCCGGACCGGGCCGGGCCGGCGGTTTCCGAGGTGGAGGCGGTCATCGGACGTCCGCCGCGGTGAGGGCACGGTCGAGCAGAAGACGGCGTTCGGCGGCGGCCACCGCGCGCCGAGCGGCCGCTACGGCATCGGGTGTCACCGATATCGAGGTGATCCCCATCCGCACCAGATGCTCGGCGAATTCCGGGCGATTGGAGGGCGCCTGTCCGCACAGGGACGAGGTGATGCCCACCTCGCGGGCCGTGGTGACGATTCTGGAGATCGCGTCGAGCACAGCGGGATCGGATTCGTCGAACAGCTCACCGCAGTACTCGGAATCGCGGTCGACGCCCAGGACGAGCTGGGTCAGGTCGTTGCTGCCGATGGAGACGCCGTCGATTCCGAGCCCGGCGTATTCGCTCAGCCGGTACACGACCGACGGTACTTCGGCCATCACCCAGCGGTGCAGCCCGCGCTGGTGCCCGAGTGGACTCGCGTCGATCAGGTCGAGGCAGGATTCCAGTTCCCAGCGAGTGCGGACGAACGGGATCATCAGATGCAGGTTCGGCGACTGCTCCCGGACCGCGGCCAGAGCCGCCAATTCCAGCCGGAACACCTCGGGGTCACGGATGTAGCGGTAACAACCGCGGTAACCGATCATCGGGTTGTTCTCGACGGGCTCATAGCGCGAGCCCTGCTCCAGTCCCCGGAACTCGTTGCTGCGGAAGTCACTGGCCCGGTAGACGACCGGCCGGGGATGGAACGCGACGGCGATCCGGCGCAGGGATTCGGACAACCGATCGACGAAGCGGCCCTGTTCGCCGTGTGCGATCAGGTCACGCGGATGGCGATTGCCCAGTGCCCGGACCAGCAGGGTTTCCGCGCGAAGTAATCCGACTCCGTCGACGTCGGTCGCGGCGACCCGCTCCGCGGCCTCGGGCAGAGCGAGGTTCACATAGACGCGGGTGGCGGTCGGCTCGGTGACGGTGGGTGCGGTCACCGGTGCGCGGGCGACGGTCTCGGCTCCGGCGCGCGGGCCTCCGGCGCGAATTTCACCGGTGGCGCCGTCCACGGTGACGACGGCATGATCGGTGAGGGTAGTGGTGGCCGTTCGCGCCCCGACCACACACGGTATCCCGAGTTCACGCGCGACTATGGCGGCGTGACAGGTCATCCCGCCGCTATCGGTGACCACCGCGGCAGCGCGGCTCAGCGTCGGCAGCCAGTCGGGATTGGTCATGGGTGCCACCAGGACCTCGCCGTCGCGCAGGGTATGTCCGAGATCGGGTGAGGCGAGTACGCGGACGGCTCCCGTGGCCGAGCCGGGCGCGGCGCCGAGACCGCGAACCAGGACCCCGGTCCGGTCACCGGTTCCGGGGATATCCGGCGGCGGCCCGGTCGGTGTCGTGATCGGCCGCGCCTGGACCAGCCAGAGTTTGTCGGTATCGAACACCCACTCGACATCTTGCGGGGTTCCCGCGTGGTGTTGCTGGACAGCCAGAGCCAGCCGCGCGACGGCGACCGCCTCGTCTTCGCTGAGCACCGGCTCGGCAGTCTCGTCGTCGGACAGCGCGATCTCTCGATCGCCGTGGGGCCCGGCCACCACCGCGGACTGCTGGTGTCCACTGCGGGTACTGATCACCGTCGGCCCCGAGGTATCCAGCAGATAGGTGTCGGGCTCGGCGGTACCGGATACCACCACCTCGCCCTGCCCGCGCGCGGCCTCGACCACCAAGCGGTCGGTCCGGCCGGTCGCCGGGTCGGCGGTGAATGCGACACCGGCGACCCGCGCGGCGACCATGACCTGCACTACCACGGCCATCTGCGGGCGTGCCTTGATCCCGCGCCTGATCCGGTAGGTCAGCACGCGCGGCGTGAACAGGGAGGCCCAGCATTCGGTGATCGCGTCGAGCAGGTTCTCGTCGCCGCGCACGTTGGTGCGGGTGAGATTCATCCCGGCGAACGATGCGGTGGCGCTGTCCTCGCCCACCGCGGAGGATCGGACCGCGACGGTGACCTCCGGGCCGAGCGCGTGGTAAGCGGACAGGACGGCGTCGCGGACCGGGGGGTCGAGAACAGTGGCGTAGACGAGTTCGCGCATGGTGCGGCACTGATCGGCCAGTCCCGGGTCGTCGGTGGCGGTCTGTAGTGCGGCATCGTGGCGACGGTCCAGTTCCGGCCCGTGCGGCCCGTGGGTGATCACATGGTCGTAGCAGGCGCGCAGGACGACGAAACCGGGTGGGACCGGCAGCTGGGCGGCCACCAGCTCGCCGAGGTTCGCGCCTTTGCCTCCGGCTTCACCCGAGTCGCTCATCCGCAGTTGTTCGAATAGCGAGACGTACTGGCCCATATGCGCTCCTCGGATGTACCCCCGGCGGAGCTCAGGGGTGGATGACGGTGGTTTCGGCGGCCGGCAACCCGAGCGCGTCACCTGTGTCGGTGGTCCACTTGCGGATCGCGGACCAGTCGCGCAGATCGCCGTATCGCCTGCCGCCCATCAACCGATAACGTATGCGTGCCCGGCGGGAGATACCGGCGCGTTCGTAATGGCCTGCGAACGCGTGATAGTCGGCGGCGGCGACCTCGTCGCGTAGTGCCGCGATCTTCGGCGGTATCTTCCGGCCGATACGCTGGCCCAGCGGCCCGCGCAGTGCGGGACCCAGCCCCACGCTGAACAGCCGGACATCGGTGGCGTCGAGCTGTTCGCGGTTGTTCCGGAGATATGCGCCGGCTTCCGGAAGAAGGTCCATCTCGTGGACGGCGCTGCCCAGGACGACGGAATCGAACCGGGACGGGTCGGGTGCGTGGTCGATATCGTGAAGTTCCACATCGGCGGAGCGGTCGGCGAGTTCGGCCGCCACGAACTCGGCGATATCGCGGGTAGAGCCTTCTTCGGTGGCGTAGAGCACGGCGATTCGCGGATGCTTGGCTGTCATATACCGAGCGTCCAACGAGTCGTGGTCGGCGAGGAGAGTCCTGCTGCCCCGGCTGCGAGGACCATGGACCTGTACGGCCGACAGCGTACGGAGTAGACGCTGCCCCGACCACGATAGGCGCACAATGCCCCTGTCCGGTTGCACGGCCGGAGGGCACATCGAGAGGTGACCTTCGCCCGTCTCGGACGGCCGGGGGAAGACGCGACGCTGGATACGAACCTTTCCTGCGACGAGAGGGCGTCCAGATGACCGCATCCAACGGTCGCAGCGCACTGGCCACCGGTCGATCCCGGGGTGTTCGCGCGGCGATCGTTCGCGCCTCGGTCGAGGCGGACATCGATGTCGTTATCGGGGATCTGCTCGAACATGCCGGACTCGAGCCGGCTGATTCGGCGGGGCCGCACGCGACGTTCCACCGGCTCGATGTCACCGATGAGCGGAACTGGCGACGCGTCGCGACCGCGGGCCTGGTGCCGAACCTGTCCCAGCCGTCATGAGCTTCATGAAGCCCGGCAGCGCTCGGTGTGGCGGGATGGTTGCGGACGATATCGAGAGCGAGGAGTCGTCATGACCGGGATCCACCCGGATACCGAGGCCGTTCGGACGGCCCTGGCGCTGGCTGTCAGGGCTCCCTCCGTACACAACACCCAACCCTGGAAGTGGCGGGTGGGGGACCGGACAGTGCATCTCTACGCCGATGAAAGTCGCCGGCTGACCAGTGCGGATCCCGACGGTCGCGACGAGATACTCAGTTGCGGTGCGGCACTGCACCACTTCCGGGTCGCGGCGAGATCGCTGGGCTGGCGGTCGATTGTGCACCGCATCCCGAACCCCGCGGATCCCGCGCACCTCGCGGCGATCGAATTCGCCCGGGTCGCTCCGACCACCGACGACGAGGAGCTGGCCCGCGCGATCAACCGCAGACATACCGATAGACGCGGCCTCTCGTCCTGGGAGACCCCGCCCGGTCACCTGGCGACCCTCTCCGCGGCGTGTACCGAAGAAGGTGCCGGTATCCGGGAGATCAGCGGCGAGTCGAGCCGGACCGCCCTGGTCTCGGCGTTCGCCCGCGCGGCGGACGAACACCGCGCCGATCCCGCCTATCGCGCCGAACTCTCGCGGTGGAGCGGGACGCACGCGGTCCCGGAGGGGGTCCCCGCACGCAATGCGGTGCCGGTGGACGACGACCCGTTCATCCGCGAATTCGCCGGGGCTACCGGGACCGGGCCGGAAGTACGCGACGACCTCGGGGGTGGCGATCTGCTGCTGATCCACACACCCGACGACGACCGCCTCGCCCGCCTGCGCGCAGGCGAGGCCGGGAGCGCTGTGCTGCTCGCGGCGACGGTGCTCGGGTTGGCGACCTGCCCCTTGACCGAGCCGCTCGAGGTGCCCGATACCCGCATGATGGTGCGCGGCGATGTGCTCGACGGTATCGGGTATCCGCAACTGTTCATCAGGGTCGGTTGGGCGGCCGCGGAAGCCGACGAGGTTCCGGTGTCACCGCGACGTCCACTCGCCGACGTGATCAGCCCCCTGCGATGACGGTGCCGATTGAACGAGTCCCGGGATCGACCACGGTGGCGCTGCTGTACGCCGTGGACTGCACCGTGCCGATCTTTCCACCGGCGAGATCCGTCGAACCGTTCGTAACGCACCGCCGGACCCGAACGTCGAGAGCCGCCCGCCGAGTACCAGGGCACCGAGCCCATCGTCTCGGTGACCTTCTTCTCTGACTCGCGGCAGCCACGAACGGGATGCTCGAGGAGGAGGTTCGGCCCGGGAAAGGAAGGCAACCCCATGACCGAGTTCGTATCCGGTCCCGGAGAGCACGTCGCCCCGCCGGTGGTGGTGGCCGTGGACGGTTCGCCGAGTTCGTATCGGGCGGTGGCCTGGGCAGCCGTCGAGGCGAGTACGCACAGGTGCGCTCTGCACCTGGTCAATTCGTGGGTGCTACCGGTCGGGATCGGCCCCGAAGCCACCTTGACGGAAGACGACCTGCAAGATCTGTACGACGAAGCCGATCACCTGCTTGCCGAAGCTGTCCGGGTCGCCCGGACCACAGTGCCGGATGCCGAGTTCGCGGTCACCACCGAGGCCGTCGACAAACTCGTCGTACCCGATCTCATCGAGCGATCACATTCGGCTCGGATGCTGGTCCTCGGCAGTCGTGGGCTGGGGGCCTTCCAGCGTGGACTGATCGGATCGGTGAGTACCGCGGTGGCCCATCACGCCCGGTGCCCGGTCGCGGTGATCCACGCGGACGCACCGCTGGACGCGGCGGCCGCGGGCCGGCCGGTGCTGGTGGGTGTGGACGGCAGCGGTAACAGTGTGCCGGCCGTGGAGCTGGCGTTCGACGAGGCGACGCGCAGGCAGGTGGGATTGATCGCCGTGCACGCGTGGAGCGATACCAGCGGCTTCGAGATCCCGCTCCGCAACTGGGACGGTGCGCGGGAAGCGGCGCGGGCACTGCTCGCCGAGAATCTCGCCGGTTACGCGGAGAAGTATCCGGAGGTTCCCATCGAGCGCATCGTGACGGCGGACCGGCCGGTGCGCTCGCTGCTCGACGCTTCCGCGGAGGCCCAGCTGCTCGTCGTCGGTAGCCACGGGCGCGGCGGCTTCACGAGCATGTTGCTCGGATCCACCAGCAATGCGCTTCTGCACGTTGTGGATATCCCGATCATCATCGTTCGTCCACGCGACCGATGCTGAGTGGCTGTGGCCGGTGTTCCCGGTCGGCACCGGATATGTCGGCGTCAACGAGTTCGGGGGCTCCTTCTCAGAGCGACCACGCTGAGAGCGGCGGCGGCGAGCCCGATGGCCAGGGCCAGGAATCCACCGATGATCCCGTGCCCGGTACCCGGGCCGCCGTCGGCGGCGGCCACGACGAGCACCCCGATCACCGAGCCGATCAGCCCGGCAACCGATGCGGCGACTGCGGAGCGGCGTCCGGCGCGGCGGATGAGGGTGCGGGCGCCGATGACGAGACCGGCCGATCCCACTGCAACTCCCACCAGGGACCAGAAACGCCCGGCCGTCAGCCCCGAGAATCCCGACTGGGCCAGCATCTCCGGGCTGACGAGCAGGTCATGAACGGACATGATGTTCTCCTTGTTCAACAGCTGGAACAAGGACCGATTCTCTCGCCGGTCGCGTCGCTCGTCGTTGTGCGCAGGCAGACACTTCATGCTGCTGCCAGGGGTGCAGGAGCCCGTCTCTGTACCGCGTCCGCCGTAGGCGATGGTCGTTCTCGTGTGCGATTTCCTTCCGTTGACGTCGGGTTATCATGCACCCATGGGCCGGCTTCGGGACTGGGCGATTGCGCTGGGCGTCGCTGCTTTTCAGCTCGTCTCCGGGTTGGCCGGGCCGCCGGTCGGCTGGGTATTGCTGGTCGTCGGCGGGCTGTCGCTGGCCACCGGGAGCCTGGCGCCGGTCGCGGTGCTGGCCGTGACGGGGTCGACAGCGTTGGTTTACCAGGCTCTCGGGGTGGATGTGCCCGCGGTCGCGTTCCTGGTCGCTGTGTACGCGGCGTTCCGGGTGGGGCGTCGGGTGGCAGCGGTGGCCGGGTCGGTGGTCATGGTGCTGGTGATGCCCCTGGCACTGCTGATTTCGCCACGCGGATTGCTGGTGGGCGAGGCATTCATGGAGGCGCGGGATGTACTGCAGCTGGCGTGGCTGGTCGCCGCAGGCGCGGCGGGCGAAGCGCTGCGACAGGCCGAGCGGCGGGCCGACGACGCCGAGCGCACCCGAGAGGAGACCGCGCGGCGGCGGGCCGATGAGGAGCGGCTGTATATCGCGCGGGAGCTGCACGATTCGCTGACTCATCAGATTTCGGTGATCAAGGTGCAGGCTGAGGTGGCCGTACATCTGGCCCGTAAGCGCGGTGAGCAGGTGCCCGAGGCGCTGCTGGCGATTCTGGACGCCGGCCGTGAAGCGGCCCGGGAGCTACGGGCCACCCTGGAGGTGTTGCGCGCCGACCGCGCTCCGTCGTATGGGCTGGACCAGGTGGCGCACCTAGTGGAACGGGTCCGTGCGACCGGTCTGGATGCTCGGCTGACGATCGAGGGGCGGCGCGACATCCTGCCGCCGGACGTGGACCGGACTGCCTACCGGATCGTGCAGGAGTCGCTGACCAACGTTTCGCGGCACGCTGCCGCCGAGACCGCCTCGGTCCGTATCGAGTACTGCTCCGATTCGCTGGTTATCCGGGTGGACGACGACGGACGTGCCACCCCGGACAGCGCTGTCGCGCCGGGGGTGGGGTTGCTCGGGATGCGGGAACGGGTTACCGCGCTCGGCGGGCGGTTACAGGCGGCACCCGGCCGCGGCGGCGGGTTCACCGTCCATGCCGAGCTGCCGGTGGAGCGGACGCTGTGATCCGAGTCCTGCTGGTGGACGATCAGCCACTGATTCGCAGCGGTTTCCGTGCGCTGCTCGAGGTGGAGGACGACATCGAGGTGGTTGCCGAGGCCGCCGATGGTGCACGAGCCGTCGAGCTGGCACGTGAACACTTGCCCGATATCGCACTGGTGGACATCCAGATGCCGTTCGTGGACGGCATCGAGGCGACCCGGCGCATCGCCGCTGATCCGGCTCTGTGCGGGGTGCATGTGGTGATCCTGACCAACTATGGCCTGGACGAGAATGTCTACAACGCCCTGCGCGCGGGCGCGGCCGGTTTCCTGGTCAAGGACATCCATCCGGAGGACTTCCTGCACGCCGTGCGGGTCGCGGCCCGCGGTGACGCGCTGCTCGCACCGTCGGTCACGCGCACGTTGATCGACCGCTATGTCAGCCAGCCACTGGACCCGGGCGCGGGTTCCGGTCTGGCCGAGCTGACCAACCGTGAGCGGGAGGTGGTCGTCCTCGTCGCGCGGGGTTTGTCGAATGATGAGATCGCCGCTCGTTTGGTGATCAGCCCGCTGACCGCCAAAACCCATGTCAACCGGGCCATGACCAAGCTCCACGCCCGCGACCGTGCCCAACTGGTGGTCCTGGCCTACGAATCCGGTCTCGTGGCCCCACGCCGAGCCTGACCTCCGGTCCGCCCGCCCGGCTCCACCGCGGACGCATTGCGCTGTCGACGCCGACACCGGGCTGTCGCGCTCACCGGCCGACCCGGCCGACCACCGTGCACTGGTCGAGCGGTTCCTTGCCGCCGCACAGGACGGCGATCTCGCCGGCCTGGAGCTGATGCTCGCCGCGGACGTCGGCTCGGTCACCGACGGTGGTGGCCGGCCCGGGGTAGCGCGCCGGCCGCTGCGGGGCGCGGCGCAGGTCGCACGATACCTGGCGGCGACGGCGAGCCGCAGTGTTGCGAGTGTGCAGACGTGCGTCCACGAGGTCAACGGTGTGCCCGCATTGCTGGCCTGGTCGGGTTCCGTGCTGGTCGGCGTGCTCGTCCCCGAGATCGCGGACGGGCGGATCACCGTTGTCCGGATCGTGGCCGACCCGGACAAGCTCCGCTTCCTGGGAATCCGGACCGCGCGGTTGTCACGTTGACCGGAGCTGTCCGGTTCCTAGTGGTGTAAGTCGAATCCTCGAATCATGACGGAGCAAGAATGACCACAACCGTATCGGTCACCGGTGGTACCGGACGGCTCGGACGGGCCCTGGTGCCGCGGCTCGCCGCCGCCGGCCCGGAAGTCCGCGTTCTGACGCGCTCGAACCGCAACCCACCCCGGGAGAGCGGGTGGTCGGCGATCTACGCACCGGACACGGAATCGTGGAAGCGATCACCGGTGCACAGGTGATCGTCCACTCGGCCACTACCAACGGACGCGGCGATATGCCCGCGATCCGCAACCTGATCACGTTCGGCCGGCTCACATTCGACGAGTTCGTCATGAGGGCCGCGTTCGAGCGGAGTGGCCGATGAACGGGTGGGTGCGCGCCGGAATCGGATTCCTTGCCGCGAGCCAGACCGGCGTCGGCATCTGGGCTCTGTTCTTCCCTGTGACCTTCTTCTCGCTCGAATTCGTGGGCATGGGAATGGCCTACAACGAGCATCTGATGCGCGACTACGGTGCCATGACGCTTGCCAGCGCGGTGGTGCTCGGCGTCGCAACAGTCCAGATGGGGCGGATGCTCACGGTTGTCGCGCTGGCAATGTATCTGACGTGGTCGGTTCCGCACTTTGTCGTGCACCTGACGATGCTCGACCATCTCGCTCCGTCGACGGGTGCCGTGCTGATCACGGCACTCGGCGCGGCGGTGGTCCTTTCGGCCGGGCTGCTGGTCTGCGTGGTGTCGTCACGCCCATCGGCAAGTTGACACCGACACCCTGGCTGTCCTGGACGACCGCCCGCACTTCCGCGCCGTACTCGAGCGAGATACCTGCCGTCGGCATGCGACATCGAGACAACTTCGCCGGATGTGTCGATTCGTCAGCAGGTGGCGGGCGCAGGTTCGCCGCGGACCCGGCCCTCGAGCCACCGCAACATCTCGGGGGCACCTACAGCTGCTGCGGACAAATGCTCGAACGCGGGGACCTGGAGCGTCTGCAATCGCACCCCGGACGCGCACCAGCGGCGGTTGGTGTTGTTGATCGCGTCGACCGGGATCAGTGGGTCGGTCGGCGAATGCCATTCGAATATCGGCACTTCTGGGACCCGGTCGTAGAGCTCCACGCTGTTCTCGGCCACCACGGCCCAGGCATCGGGCTGGTCGAAGGCGGAGGTGCTCGTGGCGAGCTCCTGCGCGCTGCCTCCGGCGCCGATGGCGAGGATGTCGTTGGTGCAACTGTTGGCGATCGCGTCACGGAACGCGATACCGCGCTGATTGAGATTCGAGCTGATCGGTACCCGGTCCGGGTATTCCCGCTCCAGGCCTATGGCCGCGGCCATCGCCAACCCGAAGGCCGGGTGGGGATTGTGGCCCAGCCCCCGTGCCATCGATACCAGGTTCATGGGGGCTCCGCCGATGGCCGCACCCGCGAGCCGCAACTCGGGTGCGTAGGACGGTTGCAGCGCGGCTGCCCATGCTGTCGCGAGACCGCCGCCGGAGTAGCCGGCCAGTACCGCCGGGCTGTCCGCGACGGCGAGATCGGGCACCTGTTTCACCGCCCGGACGCCGTCCAGCGTGATCTGCCCACCCAAACGTCCGGCGCCGAGTGCGAACTGTGGTCCGAGATGATCCGGCAGCGCCACGCTCCAGCCCTGCTGCAGCAACATACTCAACACCGGCATGATCATCGACAGATTCAGATCGGCGTCGTAGAGCCGGTGCGATACCGCGCAGCTGGTGCCGAGCGAATTGATGAAATGCTGATACGACAGCAAGGGTGCGCCGGGTCGATGGCCTGCGGGGGTGGCGATCGTGGTGGTCGCCGCGATCGGCGCGCCCCGCGAATCGGTGGAGCGAAACTTGACCAGCCGGATCGTCGCGCCGGCGAATACGACCACTGGTGGTAGTACCCGCACATCGAGCACGTCACCTGGTCGATGCGCCGCCAGATCGGCCGGCGCGGCATAGAACGTGTCCGGATCGGGGTGCGGGTACATCGGTTCGGCGGTTGCCGTTGTCGCCACCAGCAGCGCACATGACAAACCGCCGAGCACACCCAGAAAACGAAGAGACGGACGAGTCACGATCCTGACCTCCAGGAGGGGTGTAGTTCGCCGCAATCGCCGATTCGAATCTGAAACAGATCGATTTCGGTCAGCAAAACTATCACGCCACGTCGAGCAGCGGCCGTATTGACGAAGAAGCATGTTCATGTGCGCACGATCTTCCACCGATGACGACCCCGGCAGCGGGCGGTCCTCGATCCCACGCCGGGCGATACGAGCAACGATCCCGCGAGCACGCAGCCGGCGGCGATGGATATCGAAGTCCCGGCGAATTCCGTTCGCGCCGCGAAAGCGCTCCGTCGGCAGATCGAGAGGCGAGAGGAGTGGTCGGCCGTCGTGCATCGCCCCTGGGCGGGGCACCGCCGGGTCCGGTCGTGGTTTATCGGCCCAGCACAACCCTGTGCATCAGTGCCGACCGCGTGTCGGCAGGGTCGGCGGGCCGGGCCCGGTGCAGCGTCAGCGTTTCACCGGGAGGTCCGCGACGGCGCGGTGGCCGAATAGCGTTGGGGTACAGAGGCGTGGCGAGTGCGCCAGGAGCCGATCAGGCCACCGGCGCCGACAGCGAGGCGGCGGGGTAGCGGTACTCGTGCGCGGCGGGAGAACACGGCGAAGTCGCTGTCCTCGATCCGATCGAGAATCTCCGAGTACAGGGTGAGTGCGGCGCTCACGCACGGCCGGGAGCGGGGATGGAGGAGCGCGATGCCCTCGCGTGCGTAGGAGTAGCGCTCGCGGGTGAGCGCGTGCTGGTGGGCGAGTGCGCGCCGGAGCCGGGTATCGGTGCGGCGCTGGGCGCGGCAGCGTTGCAGCAGTTCTCGGTCGACTCCGAAGGCGGCGAGTTCGTCGGCGGGCAGATAGACGCGACCGCGGGCGAGGTCTTCGTCGATATCGCGCAGGAAGTTGGTGAGCTGGAAGGCGTAGCCGAGCGCGGCAGCGTACGGCGCGGCTTCTTCACGCGGGACCACGGTGCCGAGCACGGGCAGGACCTGGAGTCCGATGACTTCGGCGGAGCCGTGGACATATCGGTCGAGGGCGGCGCGGTCGGGATAGTCGGTGACCGTCAGGTCCATCCGCATGGAATCGAAGAACGAGTCGAACAGTTCGCTGGGCAGCCGGTAGGTGCGCACGGTGTCGAGCACGGCAGCCAGGACCGGGTCGGCGGCGCTGTCGGTGGCCCGGAAACGGGAGGCCAGGGTTTCCAGGGCCGCGGCGCGGTCGGCGGGACCGGCGGCGGGATCGAGGGAGTCCAGGATATCGTCGGCGCGTCGCGCGAAGCCGTAGAGAGCGTGGACGGCGGGCCGCTGGTCGGGGGCGAGCAAGCGGGTGGCCAGGAAGAATGTTCTGCCGTGGCGGGCGTTGAGTGCACGGCACGCGGTGTAGGAGCGGCGCAGCTCGGTGCCGTGGATGCCGGCGGCGTCGAGTTCGGTGCGGGTCATGGTGTCGGCCTCCGGGATCGCTGGGTCAGGGGTTCGGCTGTGCGGGGCGCGGTGCCGGTGATCCGGTCGGCGGCCAGGCGCCCGGAGATCAGCACCGGCGGAATACCCACCCCGGGTACGGTGGAGCCACCGGCGAGGACCACGTTGTCCAGGCCTCGGATCATATTGGCCGGGCGCAGCGGTCCGGTCTGGGACATGGTGTGCGCCAGCGCGAACGGACTTCCGGCGAGCATGTCCTGACGGGCCCAGTCGGCGGGTGTGATCGTGCGCAGTATCTCGATATCGGTCAGCGGTGCCGGTAGCCGCTGGTTCACCGTCGTGAGTAGCTCTGCGGCGTAGGCGGGCGCCTCGCGGTCCCAGTCGATCGGGGCCCGGGCGAGATTGGGGGCGGGAGCCAGAATCGACACCAGGTCGCGGCCGGGTGGAGCGAGTGCCGGATCGGTGGCGGTGGGGCGGGTGAGCAGCAGCGATGGGTCGCGCATCGGCCGGCCCGTAGTGAGGATGTCGTCGAAGGTCTGCTCCCACGCGCGGCCGAACAGCAGCGTGTGGTGGGCCAGGTTCGCAGCAGGTGCGCAGCTCAGATGTAGGACTACGGCCGAGGGGGCGGCGACCGGCCGGATCGGGCGGTGTGAACGGTGACCCAGCAGTGCGTAGGTGCGGTGCAGTTCGGTGGTGAGGACCAGCGCGTCGCAGGCGATCTGCTGTCCGCCGGTGGTGGTGACGGATTCCACGCGCGGGCCCCGCCGCCGGACGGCGGCCACTGCGTCGCCGTAGTGGAACTGCACCCCGGCGCGGGCAGCGGCGGCAGCCATCGCGTCCGGTAGCGCACGCATCCCACCGACCGGGAAGAACACGCCGCCGATGGTGTCCATATAGGCGATGACGGCGTAGGCGGCCAGCGCGCGCTGCGGAGCGACACCGGCGTAGAGGGACTGGAAGGTGAACAGTCTGCGCACGTCGGGGTCGTGCAGGTGGTCGGCGACGGCACGATCCCAGCGGCGCAGTGCTCCCGCTCTCACGAGCCGCGCAGTGGCCGGTTTCAACAGGGCGGCGGGTGAATCGAAGTCGGCGGCGATGAAATCGTCGAATTCGGCGCGGTAGAGATCGGTGAGCCATTGTCGTAGTCGGCGGTACCCCGCTGCTTCGCGCGCACCGGCGAAGTCGGTGATAGCCGCAGCCATGGGCTCGGCGCCGGTGTGCACTTCCAGCGCGCGGCCGTCGGCGAAATGCGCCCGGTAGGCAGGGTCGATGGGTACCAGACGAATATGGTCGTCGGTCTGTGCGCCGACGGCGGCGAACGCGTCGTCGATCAGGTCGGGCATGGTCAGCACGGTCGGTCCGAGGTCGAGCCGATGCCCGGCGATATCGGCGCGGGCGGCGCGGCCGCCGGGCACCTGTTCGCGTTCGACGACGGTGACCTGTTTCCCGCGGCCGGCCAGATACAGCGCGGCCGACAGTCCGGCCAGGCCTGCCCCGACCACGACGATCTGGTCGGTCGGGCCGATGACGTGGCGCATGAAATGCCTACCTTCAGTATTTGCGGGCGGCGCAGCTCTCGGCGAATGCGTCGAGCATCGCGCGCGGGGACGCCGGTAACGGTGCGGTGGACAGTGTCTGCCGGGAGGCAGCGAGGCGTTGCTCGATCATCTCTTCGACTCGGGTGGGTGCGCCGGTCGCGATGATCAGGGCCCGAATGTCCTCGATCGCCGCTGGGTCGTGGACCGGTGCGCGCAGCAGGGTGGTGAGCCGGTGGTGTAGCCGCGGGCCGGCCATTGCCAGAGCGGCCACGATCACGGTGTTCGCCTTGTGCTCGGTGATGTCGTTGTCGCCGGGTTTACCGGTGACCTCGGGTGCCCCGAAGACCCCGAGCAGGTCGTCACGTAGTTGGAAGGCTTCGCCGACCAGGCGACCGTAACCCGCGAGCGCTGTGGTGACCGGGTCGTCGCAGCCGGCCATGGCCGCACCCATCACAACCGGCCATTTCACCGTGTAGTCACCGGATTTGGCTCGCGCGATCGCCAATACCGACTCCAGTGCCGGTATCGTGGAAGCGCGGACATCGTTGGCCAGATCGGCGAACTGGCCGCGTGCCAGCTCGATCCGCATTTGGTCGTAGTGCGGCCAGACCCGCGCCAAGGATTCGGCCGGTACTCCGCTTCCGCGCATCATCTGCTCGGCCCACACCAGGCACATATCGCCGAGCAGAGTGGCCGCCGATTCACCGAACCGGCGCGCGGACCCGGCCATACCGAGTTCGCGATGCTGCTCGGTGAACTGCAGGTGCGCCGTGTGAGTCCCGCGCCGGACAGTCGAGCTGTCCATCACATCGTCCTGGAGTAGCGCGAACGCATGCAGGAATTCGATTGCCGCGCATGCCCGCAGCGCCGCTTCGTCCTCGTCGCCGCCGCACAACCAGCCCAGATACATCACCACCGACCGCACGCATTTGCCGCCACCGGCATACTGCCGCAGGACCTGATCGACCTCGACCCCGGCAATCGGCTCCGACGGAACCGTGGCACGGAACCGCGCCAATTCCGCTTGTACGCCGGCGCGTATCTGTTCGCGCCGCTGCGACCACCCCGAGCTGTCGGTGACGAAAACGGGGTGGCAGCGCTCCCGCGCAGGCCCACGGCCCCGGACGGTCTCGGTGTTCATCGGCACTCCTCGATTCCGAGGGGAAGTAGCGGATACCGAACCCACTCAACCCGTATTCGATGCGTAAACGATGCAAGTTTCATGGGGTGTGCACCGCCCGGACGACTTCGGCGAGTGCGTCCTCGAGGGCGTCGACGCGCAGCGCTCCGGGGACCCCATCGCTCGCGGGTACCGGCCAGCCGGGTCCGGCCAGCAGCAGCCGCGCGGGGACCCGGCTGCCGGCCGGGATCGGCGCGGCCGCGGCAGTTCCACGTGTCTGCGCCCACAACACCACCACGGGTCGGCGTGGTTGCCGGGCGATGGCGGCCGCCAAGGCGCCCGCGGGCGTATCGGCTCCCAGCAGGACAGCGGGTATGCCGGCTTCGGCCAGCGCCGCGCGCAACACTTCCAGCGGAAGTGCGTGGTTTTCCCCAGGGGTACATGCCAGCAGAACCGGAGTCGGCCCCGCGGTGACCGCCGGCGGCGGCACCGCCCGGTGCAGCGCCGTGGTGATGGTCCAGGACAGAACGTGTTCGACGTCGACGAGTCCGAGCTCGTGGGCTTGGCGATCCACGATGTCGGCGAAGGCGGGCCGGCACAGCCGATTCCACGTGCTCACCACTCCGTAGTGGGCGATATGGGTGGTGAACAGTGTCAGCAGGTGCGCCGATTCCAGCCGGTCGGCGGCCGCCAGTACCGGCGCGGTGTCTCCCAACGCGGGTCTTGTCCGACCGGCCGCTCGCGCTGCGGCGGCCGCGCTGACCGGCGTGATTCCGGCGTGTACCAACTCCACCATGCGTCGCAGGACCGCGACGTCCTCGGGTGTGTAGTAACGGTGTTTGCCGGGGCTGTGTCGTGACGGCCCGAGCTCGTAGCGCTGGGTCCAGCTCCGCAGTGTCGCCACGGGGATGCCCAGAGTCCGGGCCACCGCACCCACGGGCAGCTCGATCGCGGTACCGCCGTCGAAATCGGCCTGGTTTTCGTTCACCTCTGAACCCCTTTCGGCCGACCGGGCCGGCGAGCCGGCGTATGTGTCGTCGATACCCGGTCCGGCGTCCCCGGAGTCGGTGTCGTCGGGCGTAGGGGACCGGTGGGGCGTCAGCGCGTGGATACGCATCCCTGCAAGGTCTGGAAGTCACCGGCGAATCCCGGGCCGCCGGTGCAGATGGGGGTGGATGTGCCGGTCACGGTGACCGTGGCGCCGGGCCCGGCGATACCGATCGACAGCCCCGGTCGCACCCCGGTGGTATCGACCTGCGCGCCCGGTCCTATCGCGATCGCGGCCGGCCCGGACAGGAACCGGGAGGTGGAGGTGGCCGAGCCGCCGTCGGCGGCGATCGCCAGCGACAGGCTCGTTGCCGCGGCATCGGCGCGCGCACGGCCGTCGATCCCGTAGGCCGCGGCGGCGCCGCCGGCGGTACCGGACGCGGAGCAGGCGGCGCCGCCATCCCCGGCTTGTGCGACAACCCCGCCCGGTGCGGGGCAGGCTGCCGGTGGCGCGGCGGCGGCAGTGGTTCCGTCGACAAGAGCCCATATCGCGGCCGCGCTCGCACTCACCGATATCGCGAGTGCGCGGGTGGTTGTGCGGTGGAACATGACGGTCTCCTTCGTTCGATCGGTTCCACGGCCCGCCCGGGGCACGCCGCGAGGATTGAAGAATTTGCGTCTGTCAGCACTCTACTCCTAAAACGATGCAGAAGCGATGCATCGTGGTGGATTGATTCGCGGGGCGCACGACGGAACGGGCCGCAGGCTCGGCCCGCACGCCCACGGCTGCGCCGACCTCGAAGACCGCTCCGGTACCGGCCTCGTCGCCGGATGGCTCGACGGACCTCCGGTGTTCGAGGCGAAGCGCTTGCCGGACGCCACGGCGTTCGGTGAACCCGCCGCGTCGATCCGGTACTCCGTACCGCGCCGCTCTGGACCGACCTCGGATATTCAGGGCCCGGCATCGCGGAAGACACCCTCTAAACTCGGATCCACGTCTCACGCTCGAATCGCTGCCCGGGTTGCGGAGCAGTCGCGCGACAAGTCTCCGTGCGCGAGGTGAAGGCGGCATTCGGGCAGTACCGAGCCGTCCGTGTGGATCGGCTTCCGCGTATACGCCGCCGGTGCTCGTTCTACGGCGACCGGCAGGTCGAGCCGCTGAGCGGATGGCAGCGGGCCGGACAACGACGGTTGCCGGAAGGAATCGAGGAACAACGTAATGAACAGCAGCGACGACATCACGCCCGCCCCGGCACGCCTGCACAGCACACCGAAACTGCGTTCGGTCCGCATCGGTGATATCCGGGTCAGCTACGTCCATGACGGCTGGGTGCAGCTGAACCCGATATTGTGGCTGCCGGACAGTACGGCCGAGTACTGGGCTCAGCACCCTCAGTATCTCGACGATGAGGGCTACCTTCGGGCGGGAATGGGTGGGGTACTCGCGGAAACGCCCGCCGGTACCGTACTGATCGACGCCGGTTTCGGGCCCGGCCGGATTCCGGCCGATCCCGCTGTGCCTCGAATCGGAGCGACCACGGGCGGGTCATTCCTCACAAGTCTGGCAACGCTCGGCGTCGGACCTGATCAGGTCGATGTTCTGGCGTTCACCCACTTGCACCTCGACCACATCGGATGGATCTCCGCTCGCGACCCAGCGACCGGACATACGCCGTTCATCCACGCACGAGCGGTGACGACCGCCGCCGAATGGAATCACGGTACCTCCGATGTGCACGGTCCCTTCGAGGAGACGATGAGAGTGCTGCGACCTCGACTCGAGCTCGTCGAGGACACCAGTGAGATATTTCCCGGAATCACGCTGATCTCCGCGCCGGGGCATTCAGCCGGCCATGCGGTCTACCAGATCGCATCGCGCGGTCGGCGCCTTCTCGCTTTCGGGGATCTGTTCCACTCACCGGTGCAGATCGAGAACCCGCACTGGTCCGCGGAGCCGGATTTCGATGCCGTGCTGGGCACTCGAAGCCGCTGTGCAATTCTCGAACACCTGATCCAGGACAACACGCTGGGATTCGGGATACATTTCGCCGACGTCACCTTCGGTCGTGTTGTGGTGAGCGACCAGGGACAGCATCGTTGGCAGCCTGTCGCCACGCAGGTGATCGGGTAGAAGCCTCTGTCTCGGGTCGAGACCTGTAGGTGTGATCGTCGTTGCCGGGAAACCGAATCAGCTCGGATTCGATAGGTGCGGCCGGGAGGGGTTATCAGCTCGGCTGGTGGGGACCACTGCTCTCCTGGCACTCGCCGCTACGAAATGCGCGTCCTGGTTCCGTGACGTCATCGATGAGGCCGTCGAGAATGTGTGTCGTTGGAGTGTTCCACGACCCAGGCCGCGATCTGCGCTCGTGAGTTGAATCCGAATT
The DNA here is from genome assembly GCF_053605105.1 of Nocardia sp. NPDC003963. Lineage (NCBI taxonomy): Bacteria > Bacillati > Actinomycetota > Actinomycetes > Mycobacteriales > Nocardiaceae > Nocardia > Nocardia sp. NPDC003963. The sequence continues at coordinate 1,605,398 of NZ_JBSGIP010000001.1, read as the reverse complement.
TGGCGAGTATGTTCTCCACATGTCCCCGTGCTGTGCGCTGGGAGATGGTCAATCGCGCAGCGATCGCCTTGTTGGTCATTCCCTCGGCGATCAGGTCCATGACTTCCCGTTCGCGCTTGGTGAGCGCCACCTCGTCGTGTGCCGATGCCCCGTCTCGGGTCTGCTGTCCGAGAGCGAAGTCGATGGCCGATTCGAGCGTCATGGTAGAGCCTTTGCGGTGTGCCGACTCGAATCGTCTCGTTCCGAGAGAGTCCTGGGCCCTGCGTTCACAGTCGGTATGAAAGGCGGCCATGTCGGGGAACACGATGCTGGTGCCGATGGAGTGACCGAGCCCGTGTGCTGCGCCGAGTAACACCGCTGTTCGTTGGGCTCGGTTGTTCTCGATCGAGATCCACGCCGAAATCTCCAGCGCGACAACGGCGACGAGCGGGTCTACCAGTCGGCGAGCGGTTTCGAGAGCTTCGTTCAACAGGTGAACCGCTCGCTCGCTGTTCCCGTGGCGCCAGACTGCGAGCGCCAAGGGCCGCAGTGCCAGCGATCGGATCTCCGTCTCATCGTGAGCATCGGCAATTGTCAGTGTTCTCTCGAGGCAGGCGATGCCGTTCGGTATGTGGCCTCGGAGCACGAGGGCCCAGCCGAGGACGACCAGGGCCCTGAGCTCGAACAGGATATTCTCTCGGGCACGGAATGCTTCGACAGCATCGTTCAGTCGTACGCAGGCGAGATTCAGATCGCCACTGTTGAGCGCGGTGCATCCGGACGCGTAGGCGAGTAGTGCATCGATCGAGGGGTCGGCGGTTTGTGCCGCGAGGTTTTCGAGCTCGGTGAGCCGCTCCGTCGCGGTCATGAGATCGCCGACCTGGCCCGCGAACACGATCGCAATGTTGAGTACTCCGGCTCGGTCGATGGCCGGTGCATCGGATACGGCGTCGAGCAGGCGATCGCACCAGCGGCGCCCTTCGTTGATCCGACCGGTCGAGAACCAGAAACTGAAGAGGTGGGCAGCGGTGTGTAAGCCGCCGGCATCGCCCTTCGAGACGCTGTGCTCCATGCTCCGACGGAGATTCGGTACTTCCCGTTCGAGCAGGGTGATCCACTGGAGTTGCCGCGCACTCACCCAGTCGGCCTCTGCCCACGTAACCAACCGGTCGTACCAGTTGCGATGGCGTTGGTCCAGTTGTGCCTGTTCGCCGAGCTCGGCCAGCTTCTGTGCGCCGTATGCCTGCACGGTCTCCAACATCCGGAAGCTCGGCTCGGCACCGAATTGTTCCCGGACAAGGACGGACTTGTCGAGTAGTCCGGAGAATGCGTCCAGGAAGCCCTGTTCGGTGAGGCCGGTGCCGCAGATATCCTCGGCGGCAGCGAGATCGAAGGTTCCGGCGAACACTGACATCCGGCTCCACAGCTGTTGTTCGGTAGCGGTACACAGGTTGTAGCTCCAGTCGATGCACCAGCCCAATGTCTGCTGCCGGGTGGGAGCACTCCGGCTGCCACGGGTCAGCACGGCGAATCGGTCGGACAACCGCTCCGAGATCTGTTCTGCGGACAGGGTGCTCAGTCGTGCTGCGGCCAGCTCGATCGCCAACGGTAATCCGTCCAACCGTGCACAGATATCCGCCACAGTGCTCCGATTGCTTTCATCGAGCTGGAAATCCGGCACTACGGCAACAGCACGCTCGGTGAACAACGTCACGGCCTCGCTGACGGTCGTACCCGGGATAGACGATTGTGTGGAGCTCAGCGGCGGCACCAGGATGACCGCTTCACCACCGATTCCCAATGGTTCGCGACTCGTGGTCAGAATCTTCAGCTGCGGTGCCGATCGCAGGAGGATTTCCGCGAGTTCCGCCACCGCATCGAGCATATGTTCGCAGTTGTCGATGACCAGGAGGACTTTGCGACTGGACAGGTATTCCACCAGGGCTTCCAGTGCCGGTCGGTCGACTGGTCGTAGACCGAGGGTGGTGGTTACCACGTCGACCAACAACAACGGGTCGCGCAGTTCGGCCAGCTCGACCAGCCAGACGCCGTCGGCGTAGCTCCGCTGGAGTGTGTGGGCGGCCCGTAGTGAGAGACGCGACTTGCCCACTCCTCCGGTCCCGGTCAGCGTCACCAGAGGCGACTGCGACAGCAGGTTCTTGACCTCTGCGACCTGGCTGCGCCTGTCGACGAAGCTGGTCAGTTCTTGCGGCAGGTTCCCGGCGGCGGTCTGCCGTCCGGTTCCGCCGCGGTGCGGGCGGTGGCCGTGGGCGGGCGCGGGCGTGGCCGTCGGCCCGGGTCGCTCGCCGGGCTCGCCACGCAAGGCCATGTGATCGACGGCGAATCCATGGCCGGCTTGAAGGTGCCGCAGTTGCTCGCCGAGCGCTTCCGCGGTGGGCCGTTGCTCGCTGTCGCGAGACATGGCCGTCTCGATGACGGCAGCCAGATCCGCTGGGATACCGTGCCCGCGCAGGTCCGGTACCGGCTGGGTGGCGATCCGCACGAACTGTGCCATGACTTGTTCGCCGCTTCGGCGCTCGAATGCGGCGTGCCCGGTCGAAGCACAGAACAGGGTGGCGCCGAGACTGTACACATCGGAGGCACGGGTCGATGGAGTGCCACCGAGGACTTCGGGTGCGGTGAACGCCGGTGAAGCGGTCACCGTACCGGTGGCGGTACGGAAACCTTCAGCGAGGTGGGCGATGCCGAAGTCTGTCAGCGCCGGTTCGCCGTAGTCGGTGAGCAGGATATTGCCCGGTTTGACGTCCCGGTGAAGTATGTCGGCACGATGCGCGGTTTCCAGCGCGCCCGCGAGCTTCACCCCCAGCCACAACACTTCGTCGAGCTGTAACGGGCCTGCGCGGCGTATTCGGGCCTCCAGTGAGCCCAGCGGATAGAAAGGCATCACCAGGTACAACCGGCCGGACGCTGTCTCCCCGACCTCGAGCACCTCGACGATGTTGGGGTGCCCGGTCAGCCGGCCCATCGCCCGCTGCTCGCGGAGAAATCGTTCCCGATCACCATTCAGCTCGAACGTCAGGACCTTCACGGCTACCACTCGGTCGAGGACGGACTGAATGCAGCGGTACACAACCCCGGACCCACCCCGGCCGATCTCCTCGGCATCCTCCAATCCGACACCCCTCAGCTCCGCGACCGCATCTACACCCAGGTTGCGTTGCGTTGCGAAAGGGTCAGATCCCATCCACAGTCACTTCGTGCCGTACCACCCACCCCAAACAAAGAATACATGCGGCAGCGCCGGATATCAGGTCGCCGCCATCGGTGTACTCGATCAACGCGGCCGCGGGCAGCCCTGTGGTCGTGGCCGCTGGGGGACGGCAGAGCGGACAGAACCCCTGCCGGCACCCATCAGTTCCCCGCCGCGGATGCCGAGATCCGCCCCAGCCTCCACGAACAAGCCTCGACCAGCTTCTGTCGTCCTGTGGTTGGGATGAATTACAGAACAGGTCCTGGATGGCGGGTCGAGGAGCATCCGGGAGAAAAGTCACCCTGGGCAGGCCGGCTGAATCCTGCTGTTGATCTCTATCGGCGTGATCGTGCGGGTGCACCTCCGGTTTCTCATACGGCAGCGATTGCATGGCGTGACCAGCAGAAACACGCCACATTCAACTGAGAATCGGCCATTGCTACGGCGACCCAGGTCGTAGACTGCGAGAAGTGACGGCCGAGCCGACCCCTACGCCCCGCGGGCAGTTCGTGCGGTGGGCCGTGCCCGTTGTCAGCTGCCTTGCCCTCGCCACACTCGCTGCCCGAACCCGCCCGTTCGACTGGGCAGCGACGGCACTGGTCGCGGCACCGTCGATTCTCCTGCTTGCGCATGCCCTCCGGCGCCCCGACGAGCCGTTACCCGCGGATCCGCGGCTACGCAACGGCTTGCTGCTGTGGTCCCCATTGGCCCTCGCGGTATCGGCCTGGGAGTTGTTCGCACTGTCCCAGCAGTCGTCGTGGCGCGTGCCGGACCCGTCCCATCCGACCTTGTCCACACTGCTCGACACCACGCTGGAACAGGGCCCGGGACGCTGGGTCGGCTGGCTGCTGTGGCTGGTCGTCGGGTGGTGGCTGCTGCGATGACCGACCGGTCGGTGATCATTATCGGATTCGCCGCCCTCGCTGCCGCCGGGCTGGCGGCCGAACTCACCGCGCGCCGCCTGCCCAACCGCCTCACCCCGCTCGGGCAGACGCTCCGTCTGCTCCTACGATCCCGGATACTGCGAGTTCTGGCCGTTCTTGTCTGGGCCTGGCTGGGCTGGCATTTTCTGGCCCGATAGGGCCGGTGAGGTTCCGGCGCTTCCCTGGAGGGCACTCGTCGGGTTCGGTGCCGCTCCGTTGCCGAGGCGGGGCTCGGCGGCTTGTCGGGCGGCCGTAGGTGATCTGCGAGGGATCCGTGGTCGTACGGTGTCCCATGCTGTGCGCAGGGCGGGAGCAAGCAGGTCGGTTACATGGTGAGCACCATGCGGTAGCGAGCTCGCCCTTCGTCCGCGACCGTGTACGCCTGGGCGGCGTCGGCCAGAGCACGTTCCTCGGTGCGGGCCCGGACGCCGGTGAGGACGGCGAACTGCATCGCCTCTTCGATGTCACGGGCGGTGCCCGAGGGATGGCCGGTCACGCTGTATCCGGGCAGGATCAGCTGCAGGGGACTGATCGGGAGCGGGTCGGTGGCGGCGCCGATCAGGATGAGTTCGCCTCGGGGAAGCAGGCCGCCGATCGTGGCGGCCATCGCTGCCGAGTTCGCGGCGGTGGCGAGTACGACGGACACCCCGCCCAGCCCCTGTAATGTGTCGCCGACGTCGCCGTCGGTGGAGTCCACGTAGTGGTGGGCACCGAGCGCGAGGGCGTCGTCGCGTTTGCCGGTTCCGCGGGCGATCGCGATCGTCTCGAACCCCATCGCGCGGGAGAACTGAATTCCGAGGTGGCCGAGACCGCCGACGCCCAGGACGGCGACTCGGTCACCGGGCAGCGCACGGGTCTTGCGGAGGGCGTCGAAGGTGGTGACTCCGGCGCAGCTGATCGGTGCGGCGTCGATGAAGGAAAGCTCTTCCGGAATGCGGGCCAGGGCGTTGGCCGGGACGGTGATCGACTCGGCGTACCCGCCCGGATAGTGCCAGCTCGGGACCTGCAGATTCTCGCAGTGGATGAAGATGCCCCGGCGGCAGGGAACGCACCGGTTGCAGTGACCGCCGAACCATCCCACCGCGACGCGGTCCCCGACATCGAAGCCGGCCACGCCGGCGCCGAGCTCGGCTATTGTTCCGGCGATTTCGTGGCCCGGGGTGAGGGGCCAGGTCATCCCGGGGAATCCACCGTTGACGAAGCCGTGATCGGTTCCGCAGATTCCACATGCCGACACCGCGATTCGGACATGACCAGGGTTGGGTGAGAGGGTTTCGACGTCGACGAGGGCCAACCTCTCCCCGGCTGATGCGACGTGTACCGCGCGGTGAGTGGGCATCTTCATCCTCGCTGTCCATGTCGGGTGCTGCTGGGATCGAACGCTGTATACGCAATAGTCGACCGATTACGCGCCGACTCGACCGACAAGGTCCGACGCTGCCTTCGAAACGCGGGCGCGCCTACCGGTCGCGGTGTCATATTTCCGGGCCTCGTTCGTCGACCGGCTGCTTGTCGAAGCGACCGGCCGAGTTCCGATCGAACCGTTCAGCACCTGCCCTGTGGTACAGGTCGATGAACGCCTGAATTCGCGACTGCACCCTGGGGCATGCCCAGGTGATCGTGTTCCCTACCGGCGACCACTTCGGGTGATTGCCGCTGTCGAACGCGTACTCGACGAACCCGTCGTCGGCCGCTCCAGGCTACGCCGAGTCTGCTCCGTGCGGCGTAGCCTCGCCGGGACTTCGTTCCCGGCCGGTCGAGAATTGCCTTCCATGGCTCGACGCCATCGAAATCGGCAGCAACTAGAACTCGCTTATGCGAGATGACGTGGGACGATACGTCCGGTGGATAGGCCGGCGCACCGACGGTGCGGTCATCGGCGGGCTGGCTGGGTGTGCACTCCGACGAAGGAGAGTGACCATGGACTTGCATCTCGACGGAAAGATCGCGGTCGTCACCGGCGCGAGCAGGGGTATAGGGCTTGCGATCACCGAGCGCCTCGCCGACGCCGGTGCCCGCGTGGTCGCGGGAGCACGCACCATGAGCGATCGCCTCGATGAGCTCGTTTCCCACGGGAGTGTGACGTTCGTACCGGGAAACCTCGCCGGCGCCGAAGGCCCTGCGGCGCTGGTCGCGGCCGCCTCGGAGTTGGGCGGGACGGATATCCTGATCAACAACGCCGGTGCGGTCACCCCGAGACCGGGTGGATTCACCACTGTCACGGACGAGGACTGGGAGTCCTCGTGGAACTTGGGCATGATGGCGGCGGTCCGCACCACCCGCGCGGTGATCCCCGAGATGCTCCGCCGGGATGGTGGCGCGATCGTTACGATCGGGTCGGTCAATGCCTTCTTCCCGGACCCTGGTGTGGTCGACTATTGCGCAGTCAAGGCGGCACTGACCAACCTCACCAAGGCGCTGTCGAAAGAGTTCGGCCCGCAGGGCATTCGGGCGAATTCGATCAGTCCGGGACCTGTGCTGACGGACTTGTGGTTCGGCAGCGAGGGAGTGGCCGAGACTGTCGCGAAAGCCGGCGGCGGCAGCGCCCGGGAGGTGGCGGAGCAGGCTGTGGCGGGCACCCCGAGCGGACGATTCACCACCCCGGAAGAGGTCGCAGACCTGGTCTTGTTCCTGGTCTCGGACCGGGCGGCAAACATCACCGGCGCCGATATGACGATCGATGGTGGGTTCATCACCACTGTGTAGCTGGCTCCGGAGCGGTGGTGGTGACAAACACACCGACCCCGAGCGTCTGCCTGGTGAGACGAGCGAAAAGAGGACGCGGATGAATACTCGGCACACCGAGATCGACACCGCGGCGCAGATCACGATCCGGTCCGGCCACCGTCGCGCGCACCGTGCCCGCCGGGAGTGTCGCCTGCGCACAGCGTCCCCAGCAGGCCGATTCGAGTATCAGCGTGTGAAGGTTCGTCGCGTCCAGTCGCGAAAGGATGTCCACTCGATCTCGGGGTTCGCTTGATGCAGAGCATCGATATCGACGCGATAGCCGGCATCGTCGAGGAATGCCCACATGGCGCGCATATCTGCGTTACCCACCGCGTCGAGTGACGTCTGCCGATGGATGACGCGGCGTCCCGATGCCTCGCCGATCGCAGCGGCCATTTCGGCCGGGGTGGGGGCGTCGCCCGCCAGCTCGATGCGTTCGCCGAGATACTTCTTCGGTCCGGTCAGAACGTGAGCGACGAACTCTCCCAGATCTTCTCGCGCCAGCTGCTGTAACGGCCGATCGGCCGGCAAGGGCAGATCCAGCACGCCCTCGAGCAGTGCTTGCCGACCACCGAGTGCATTGTCGAAGAAGTAGGTCGGCGCGACAACTGTCGCCGGGAGTCCGCTGGCGGTGAGTTCTTGCTCGATCACCGCCTTGCTCATGAAATGCGGAATCGCGGTGTGCTGATCCGCCGAGGCCACCGAGCTGAACACCAGATGCGCCACCCCCGCATCACCGGCCGCGCCGATGATCGCCCTTCCCTGCCGGATCTCCGCATCCACGCCCGCTTCGAACGGTGTGGTCACAGCGAACACGCCCGCGACGTTCGCCATAGCCGCCGCCAGCGCGGCCCGATCCTCCAGCGATCCGTCCCCGAGTTCCACACCGCGCTGACCGAGCCGTTGCGCGCGCGGACTGCCGCTGTCACGCACCATCGCTCGCACCGCCACCCCACGCGACAGCAATGCATCGACAACGGCCCCGCCCTGTCCGCCGGTAGCCCCGAGCACCAGAAACGAAGGATTTGCCACAGCTCTCCAATCTGAACAGTCGGTAGGACGGACGGCCCAGTGCACCGTAGCGTAGACGCGGACAGGCACGCCCGTCCCAGTACATGCCGATGTCCGGGGTGAGGATCGCATCGCCCGCGGCGAGTTCGTCGACTACCGCGGGGCCGAAGCCGTCCAGGCCGTCGGCAGCCTCGGGATTGTGCCGGCGGTAGGTCTGGGTGGAGATGTAATCGGTCAGAACCCCAGTGCGCCCGATCGCTCCGACTTGCGTAATTCCGGATAGGACCGCCGGTGCACTGCAACTGTTGACTCAGTGCCGTGCGGTGATCACCACTGGTTCGATCTCATCCGGAATACCTGCCAGCGCGGAGGCCGGAATACCGAGTACGGCCGCTGTGACTTCGCGGGGTATCGAATTCAGTGCCGCACGAATACCGATGTCATCGCTTGTTTCCGGTGCACTGGTATTGAAGACGATGAGTAGCTCGAGTGGGGCGTCGGTGCGTGCGTTCTCGAAGTAGTGGAAGAAACCCTGCGGCGCGAAGACCAGATCGCCCGCATGTGCTTCGAACACATCGGTGTGATAGCTGCCGTCCGGATGGGTTCCGAGGATGGTCCATTTCGCGGTACCGGAGATGTGGTAGTTGAGTTCCCATGCCGTGGGGTGCCAGTGGGGCTCGCGGATTCCACCCGGGTCGAGCCGCACGAAATAGGCCGCACCGTTCTGGCCGGCCAGAACCGGAAAGTTCTGTTCGTGCGCGCCTTGCAGGGTGCCCCCATCGTATCGACCGGGTTCGGCGTCGGTGAGATGGAACAGATGGGCCGAAGTGTTGAGGTTGGCATCGATCTCGCTCGCGCTGGGCAATCCCGACTCGGCGGGCTCTGCACACGCGGTGACCGAACTCAGCCCCGCGGCAATTGCCGCGCCGCCCAGGGCTGCCGCGCCGGAACCGATTGCAGTCCGGCGATTCACGGTCGCCGGTTCCTCACCATGGTTGCTCGACATCGCGCTCCGTTCCACCTGCCTCGTCGCAGCAGACTCCGAAAAGCGTCACCACCATGCATTCGACCGCAGATGCTACCTCGCGGGACGGCTCCGGAATCCGAACGACACCGCGGATGTTCCCGGACGGGCTCCGCGGCCCGTCGAGTGAGTGATCACCGAAACGGTGCGCAGGGGCGCGGCTGCTGGTTCCGACGGGATGGTTCCACCGCCTGCCGCTGTGCCAGACGCCCGGCTTCTCCGGCCCGGCGGTCGATCCAGTGGGTGGGCGACGCGCGAAGTCCGGTGCGTGCTCGGGCAGTACGCCGCGTCCGATGAGATACGGGAAGAGCGCTGCGCGCCACGGCCCAGCATGCCCAATGGCTGCCCACCGTCGAACCCGACTCTCTCTTCGCCACCGCCGGCGGCGGTATCGGCTGGGCAGTACCGGCTGCCGTCGGTATCGCGCTCGGCGACCGGGATCGCGGCGTCGAGCGTCCGGTGATCGGTTTGATCGGGGACGGGTCGTTCCAGTACTCGGTGCAGGGCCTGTGGACCGCAGTACAGCACAACCTGTCCGTCGTCTATGTCGTCATGCGCAACCACGAGTACTCGATCCTCAAATCCTTCGCAGACCTCGAGAAGGAGTTGGGACTCGCGCTGGAATCCGGAACCACAACGGTCGTTGTGGTGACCACCCGGCCGGAGAAGGTCCACCTCTGAGCGGTCGCCGGTAGCCCTGTCGATCGTCGATATCCCGGCGCGTCGGCGCACAGGCCTGTGGTCAGCGCATGCGCTCTTCGGTGCGAGCGTCGAAGAAGAACACTTCGCCGGGCCTCGGCCGCAGGTTCAACCGCTCGCCGAAGCGTATCCGGAAGCGGCGGTCGACCCGTGCGACCACCTTCCCCGAACGACTGCGCCACCCATCGGTGACCCCGCGGCTGTAGACGAAGGACTCCGGGCCGATCTCTTCGAGCAGTTCCGCATCCACTGCCAGGGCGCCGACGGCCTCGGTGACGAGTTCCCAGGATTCCGGCCGGATCCCGAGCACCACGTTCTCACACGCCGACGTTCCGGGCGGTAACGGGATCCTCAGCTCGCCCAGGACCGCCGCGCCCTCGTGCACCGGTGCTTCCAGCAGGTTCATCGCCGGCGAGCCGATGAATGCCGCGACGAACGTGTTCACCGGATCGTCGTAGAGTTCTCGGGGCGCGGCGATCTGTTGCAGAGCGCCGTCGCGCAGCACGGCCACCCGATCGCCCATGGTCATCGCCTCGACCTGGTCATGGGTGACATACACGGTGGTGGTTCCCAGACGCTTCTGCAAGGCCGCGATCTGCGACCGCGTGCTCACCCGCAATTTCGCGTCGAGGTTGGACAGGGGTTCGTCCATGCAGAACACCTGGGGACGCCGGACGATGGCACGTCCCATTGCGACACGTTGCCGCTGGCCGCCGGACAGCCCGGCGGGTTTGCGGTCGAGCAGATCCTCGAGTTCCAGCATCGTCGCGGCCTCGCGTACCCGCAGAAATGTATCGGTCCTGCTCATCCCGGCGTTGCGCAGCGCGAAGCCCATGTTCTGTGCCACGGTCATAGTGGGGTAGAGCGCATAGCTCTGAAAAACCATCGCGACATCGCGGGCTCGCGGCGGCACTCCGGTCACATCCTTGCCGCCGATCAGGATGCGCCCGTCCGCGACGGATTCCAGGCCGGCGAGCATGCGCAGGCTGGTCGACTTGCCGCAGCCCGACGGACCGACCAGCACGAGGAACTCGCCGTCGGCGATATCGAGTTCGAGCCGGTCGACGGCCGGGGCCGGGGCGCCGGGGTACTGATGGGTGACGCCTTCGAACTGCACGGTGGCCATGCTGGTGGACTCCTCGGGGACGGGCGGGCGCTATTTCGGCAGTTTGGGCGTGATCTGCCGATCGATGATCGCTTGCAGCTGGTTGGTGACATCGGCGAAGGTGGCCGCCACATCGGCGTTGCGCAGTCCGATCTTTTCCAGCCCGGTGCCGATGATCTGGTCGCCGCCCGGCACGAACACTCGCGCGTAGTCCTGCGATCTGGTCAGCGGGAGCTGATCGATCGCCACCTTCGAGTTCGGATTCGCCGTGAGGAATGCCTGCTCGCTCGGGTCGGTCACGGCCGACTTACGCACCGGCATGTACCCGGTGCCCTGGGAGAAATACGCCGTGTTCCGGGTGTTGGTGACGAACTCGATGAACTTCAGCGCGTTCACCTTTCTCTCATCGGAGATGCGCGCGGGGATAGCCAGGCCGGCGCCGCCGGTGGTGACGCCGGGTCCGTTCGGATGCGGCAGGAAGGCGGTGCCGAATTCCAGTGTGTTCCGGGCGCTCTGTGCAATACCGCTGAGGTCGCCGGTGGAGGCGATGGTGGAGGCGATCACGCCGGCGGCGAAGTCGACCGCGATCTGCGGTTTGATGCCCGCGTACTTCTTGGTGTTGATCATATCCCGCAAGAACGTGCCCGCTGCGAGGGTGCCGGGGTCGTCGAACTTCAGTGTCCACTCGTCCGAGTAGGCCCCGCCGAAGGTCCAGTTGGGGCCCTGGAAGGTCCAGGCCAGGTAGTTCTTGGCGTCACCCCAGCCGTGCGCGAGTTTGCCGGGACCGACGACCTCCTGCAGCTTGGGACCCCACTCGTCGAATTCCGGCCAGCTCTGTGGGCCGCGGTCGGGTAATCCGGCTCGGTTCCACACATCCTTGTTGTAGTAGAACAGCGGTGTCGAGCGGGCATAGGGCAGCGCGTAGTGCTTGCCGTCGAACCGATAGTCGGCGACCAGCGAGTCGACGTAGTCTTCCAGCCGCACGCCGACTTCGGCGAAGTGACCATCCAGCGGTTCGATGGTGCCGTTGAGCGCGTAGTTGAACCACCAGACATCGGAGAGCACGACGATATCGGGCAGATCCCCGCCCGACAGTGCCGCATTGAATTTCTGCGATACCTCTTCATAGTTCTTGCCCGCGTCGACCAGGTTCACCGTCAGGTCGGGATGCTGCTCCTGGAAGCGCCGGATGATCTCGGTCTCGAGGTCCTTGGACGTGCCCGGATGGTTGGACCAGAAGTTGAGGGTCCGGGCGTCGCCGGACTGGTTGCCGCCGCCACCGGTGCCCGCACAAGCGGTCAGCACGGCGCCCGCCGCGGCCGCACCGGTGAGCCCGAGAAAGCCACGCCGGTTGAAGGCGGGGAACTGTGTGGACACGTGGTTGCTCCTCTATCGGTTAACTCTTGACCGCACCCGAGGTGAGGCCTTTGATCATGTGGCGTTGCAGCAGCAGGAAGACGACGAGGATCGGCAGCACGGTCAGCAGCGTCCCCGCCATGACCGGACCCCAGTTGGTCACGCTCGGATTCTCGGTGTTCTGTAGCAGGGTCAAACCGACCGGCAGCGTGGCGACTGCCGCGTCGTCGGCCATGAGGAACGGCCAGAGGTACTCGTTCCATTCGTTGACCAGCGTCACCACCGCGAACGCGACCATGGTCGGCCCGGACATCGGCAGCACCACCCGGGTGAGCAGCCGCCACCAGTCGGCGCCGTCCATCCGGGCCGCCTCGATGACCTCCGGGGGTAGCGACAGGAAGTGGTTTCGCATGAGGAAGGTGCCGAAGGCGACTCCGCACAGTGGAACGATGATGCCTTGGAAGGTGTTTCGCCAGCCGAGCTCGGCGATCAGCGCGTAATTGGAGATCACCGTGATCTGGTTGGGCACCATCAGCGCCGCGATGATCCCGAGGAAGATCGCCGTCTTGCCCGGGAATCGCAGGAAAACGAGTCCGTAGGCGCTGAACACACCCAGCACGAACTTCACCGCGGAGACGACGCCCGTGACGATCAGCGAGTTGCGTAGGAACGTCCAGAACGGCAGCGCCGTGGTGGCTTCCCGGAAGTTCTCCGGGTGCCAGCTGCGCGGCCAGTACACCGCGGGCTGCACATAGATGTCCGGTCGCTCCTTGAACGCCGTGATGAAGATCCAGAACAGCGGGACGCCCACGATCATCAGGACGCACGTCATCGCGGCGTAGCCGAGTACGGTCACCGCTCGCTGCCTGCGCCGATAGGAAAGCGTCCGCACGCTGTTTCCATGGCGCCCTCCGCGGGTCGCTACGTGGTCACGCACGCTACCTTCTCCCCGCCCGTCGCTCGGGCCGCGTGTGTTTCACTGCCGGTTCCGATCCATGGCACGTACCTGCACGAGCGTGACCACCAGCAGCACGAGGAACATGACAGTGGCCACCGTCGCGCCGTAGCCGGCGCGGAAATTGCGGAAGGACTCCTCGTAGACCTGGTAGACCATCGTGGTCGTACCGGTACCGAGCGGCCCGCCTCGGGTCATCACGTTGATGATGTCGAAGACCTGCAACGAATTCAGCAGCACCGTGATGGACAGGAAGAAGGTGGTCGGCCGCAGTTGTGGCAGCAACACTTTCGTAAACGTGGTCCAACGGCTCGCGCCGTCGATCTCGGCGGCCTCCAGCAGATCTTCCCGGACCCCCTGTAGTGCGGCCAGATATATGACGAAGGTGTAGCCGAGGTTCTTCCAGATGTAGGTCACCGTCACCATGAACAGTGCCCAGTGCGGATCCTGGTAGAAATCGGGGACCTCGTGCACACCGAGCCGGTGCAGCAGATCTCGGATCAGGCCGAAGCTCGGGTCGAAAATGAACTGGAATGCGACACCGATCGCGGCGCCGGAGATGACGAACGGCGCGAAGACCGCGGAGCGGACCACATTGCGGCCGAAAAGTTTCCGATCCAGCAGCAACGCGAGACCGAGTCCGAAGACCATGCTCACGGCCACCGCGGCCACTGTGAACACCACGGTGTTGGTGACGACGGTCCAGGAGTCCGGTCTCGTCCACCATTCGCGGTAGTTGTCGAACCCGACGAACGTGGCGACCGGATCGGAGATGTTCCAGTCGAACAGTGACAGCCGGATATTGTCGATCAGCGGGCGATAGACGAACAGCACCAGCAGCGCGAGGTTCGGTAGCACCAGTACGAGAAACAGCGCGTAGTCGGCCCACGGACGATTGCGCAGCCCCCGGCCAGGGGGCTGCGGCAGTACTCGCTCCGGCCTGACTCGCACCGCCGAGACTCTACGGACCGGCGCAAACTTCTGGTTACAGAATCCGGCCTTGGCGCTGAACTTCACGTGCCCTCATGGGGCGGGGATCTCCGGCCCGCCCCGGGGTCTGTCCGCAATCCATCCTATTGACTCGGTTAACGCTGTTAGCCAGAATGGGGCTAACAGTGTTAACCGAGCGGAGGCAAGGTGTTCGTGCGATGACGGTGATCGAGGACCGGGCCCATGGGCGGCAGGACGGGGCAACCGGGCGTATCCGGGTCGCTCGCGCCCTGCTCTGGCTGGCGGCGGCCGGTGCGCTGGCGTCCGCGGTGACTGCGGTCGGCGGGGTCGCCGCGGCGGAACCCGCGGTCAAGGTGGTCGAGACGTGGCGTGCGTACGGCTATGTCGTCTTCGCCGGCCTGTTCGCACTCCTCGCGCTACGACCGAATGGCTACCGAGGCGTCTGGGAGCTCGTCATCCTCCACAAGGTGGCACTCACCGTCACCGCCATCGTCTACCGCAGCAACGACGCGATCGAAGGCGCCGGAACGGTTCTCGCCTGGGATGGAGGTCTGTCTGTCGTGCTGCTCGTCGCCTACCTGCTCTGCCGCGGCTGGGCTTCACCGGCAGCGACCCGGACGCCGGGTAAGCGGGGATGAACCGACGCGAAGAAATCATCGACGTGGCCGAGCGGTTGCTCGAACGGGACGGACCCGACGGCGTAACCATGCGCCGATTGGCCGAGCAACTGGGGGTCCGGGCGCCTTCGCTGTACAAGCATGTCGCGGGGAAAGCCGATATCGAGGCGGCATTACAGCAGAAAGCGCTACAACGCCTCACCGCGGCGCTGCGACCGGCCGAGGACCTGCCGGCACTCGCCGCGGCCTATCGTCGGTGGGCACTGGAACATCCCCGGCTGTACGAGTTCGCGACCCGCACATCCCTTGCCCGGGACCGGATCTCACCAGGTGTCGAAGACGGCGCGGCTGCCCCGTTGCTGCGAATCACTGGTGGGGACCAGATCACGGCGCGGGCGTTGTGGGGCATCGCGCACGGGCTCGTGGATCTCGAACTGGCCGGCAGGTTCCCGGCCGACGCGGACCTGGACGCAGTATGGACGCGGGCCGTGGCGGCGTTCGACCTGTCCTGAGCTGCCCGGCGCTCCGCTCGAGGCGCCGTCGGCATTGTTTGTCAATGAAGTCCGGCGTCGTGCGGAGCCTGTCGGACGTGCTCGTGACGGCGAGAGATGACGTCACTGCGCGTGTGCGAGACAGCGCGGGGAGGATGGTCCGCGCGCAGGAGAGGCGCCATGGGTGCCGACGGCTCGGTAGGCCAGGTCCGTGAGTGCGCATGCGCATCCACCGCGTCGGCGCACAGGGTTGCCGGCGGTCGACAGGCCGGTCGGCGAGCAGGTTCGCCGGGTCCGGCTTTCGGATTCGAATTTCACCGGCACGATCCCGTCCGGCCGCCGTGCGGGGTGCAGGCGTGTCCGTTTCGTACAAGACCGCCGGCCGTTGTGCCCATATCGTCCGGAACGTGAATACGACCTCGGTTCTGGTGGGAGCGGGCCGTGCCGCCGCCCGCCTGGATGCCGCCATCCTTTCTCACTCGGCAGTCCGGACCACAGCGAATGCGCATGTCCAGGATAACGACCTGGCTGTGTCCTTCCGACGACGGCTACCGGAACGAGCTCCGCACCGACAACCACTCGGTCGTCCACCACCCACGGGTGGTGTGTCCGGCCGCGTCGCCGGCCGAGGTGGCAGAGGCCGTGGACTTCGCGAGCGAACGAGGCATGTCGGTCGCGGTTCAGTCCACCGGGCACGGAATGTCGCGGGCTGCTGACGGTGTCCTCGTCACCACCGGGCGACTCTCGCGCAGCGCCGTCGACCCGGTCCGGCGCCGGGCGCGGGTCGGTGCCGGAGTGCGCTGGCGCGAGGTGATCACCGCCGCGGCCGAGCACGGTCTGGCGCCGTTGAACGGATCGAGTCCACACGTCGGAGTGATGGGGTACATCCTCGGCGGCGGCGTCGGGATGCTGGGCCGTCAGTACGGATACGCGGCGGACCGCGTGCACTCCATCGAATTGGTCACCGCCGACGCCGTGGTTCGCAGGATCTCCCCGGCCACGGACCCGGAGCTCTTCCATGTGGTCCGCGGTGGCAAGGACAATTTCGGGATCGTCACCGAGATCGAGATGGATCTCTTCCCCGTGACCGGTTTCTACGGTGGCAGCCTCTATTTTCCGGCCGGTCGAGCGGGGGAGCTGCTGAACCGGTATATCCGCTGGACCGGCGGCCTTCCGGACACCCTCGCCACATCGATCTTCTTGTTCGGTTACCCGGATCATCCCGATATTCGCCCGGAGCTGCGGGGGCGCTATATCGCACAGTTGCGCATCGCGTATTTCGGTCCACCCGAGCAGGCCGAATCGCTGCTCGCGCCGATTCGAGCGGTCGGGCCGCCGGTGCTCGACACGGTGGGGCCGATGCGTTACACCGATATCGGCATGGTCCACCACGAACCTCTCGGGCCGTACACGGTGCACGAATCCGGTTTCTACAGCGGTCCTCTCGACGAGACCGATGTCGACAATATTCTGTCGGTCGCCGGGCCGGACGCCGCCGAGCCACTGAGTTTCGAACTACGCCACCACGGCGGCGCGTATCGGAAACCGCCGGAAGTACCGAATGTCGTGGGTGGGCGGGACGCCGAATTCACGGTGTACCTCGGCTCGGCCATCGACCCCCGCCACGAGGTCGACCGAGCCCTGCACGCCGCGGCCCGCCGCCGATTCCGCCGCGGCGACTTGGGCAGCATGCTCAATTTCCTGGGCGTCCACACCGACCAGGCCGTGGTGGCGGCGGCCTTCGACACCGCCGATCTCCGATTACTCCGCGAGGTCAAGACCCGCGTGGACCCGCACAACCTCTTCCGCGTCAACCACAACATCGCACCGCTGACGAAAGGCTGAACCATGTCTGTTTCGCTCGATCTGATCGGTATCGTCACCACCGACCTGGCCCGATCGCTCGCCTTCTACCGTGTACTCGGTGTCGAAACACCCGAGGTCAGTGGCAGCGAACCCCATGTCGAGGTCGTACTCCCGAACGGACTGCGGCTCGCCTGGGACACCCTCGACACGATCCAGAGCTTCGACCCCGACTTCACACCAGCCGCCGGAGGGCACCCGGTGGCCCTCGCGTTCGCGACCGCGAGCCCGGCCGATGTCGACGCACTGTACAAGACCGTTGTCGCAGCGGGGTTCCACGGCCACAAGCAGCCGTGGGACGCCGTCTGGGGACAGCGCTACGCCATCGTCCACGACCCGGATGGCAATACCGTCGATTTGTTCGCTCCCTTGCCGTGAGCGATCGCGACCGGTGGGCAGGGCGCGAGGTACCCGGGTTCGGTGATCGCGAGCCGTCACCGCCGAGCGTGTGTGGATTCGGTGTCGTCACGACACGGTGGTCTCCTGCGGACAGTTCGTGTTCGTGGTGGTTCAGCTCAACAGCGAACTCGGGGTGAGGCCGGTCATTCGTCGTGTGTCACGGCTGAGATGCGGCTGATCGGCGTAACCCGCGGCGACGGCCACCGTCGACAGCGGGGTGTCCGGCGCCCGGCGAGCCAGCCGGATCGCCCGCTGTAGGCGGCCCACGATACGAAGGGTCTTCGGCGTCAGCCCGGTCTCCTGTTCGACCAGCCGACGTAGATGACGAGGTGTGAGCGCGACACTGTCCGCGGCGGCCTGGACGCTCGTCGCCTCCGCAGTCAGTAACTCGACCGCCCTGTCCACTCGCGGATCCACGGTGAGGCGCGGCCACAACGAGTGTGCTGTCAGCTCGTCGAATTCGCCCGCGCCGAGACTATCGACGAGCACGCGAGCGACCCGAGCGGGCAACAGGTCGTCCACCGCGATCGCGGTATCCCGCAGCTCGAAACCCGCCACGCCGGTCACCGTGCGCAACGCCGCGGTGCGGATGCGCGCGCCGTGCAGAACCGTTCCCGGTGACAGCTCCGGCAGATCGACCGTCGTGGCGGGGCCGACGAGCCAGCTCCGGCCGGTGCTGCTCACGATGAAGTCGGCGTGGTTGTCCGGAATCACGCGCTGGGCACCACCGCCGATCCGATGGGTCCACCTGCACAGGAACCCGTGGCTCGATCCGGTGAAGGCGATCTCACGGTAGTAACCGCGTCCGTCTTCGAGACCCTCACTGTCGGCACGCCGGCCGGGCAGAACTCGATCCACTGTTCACACCACCTCCGGGCGGGCAGCTACGCCGCAGTTCACTGAACCTCCATTATTGCTCCGTGCTCCGTGCTCCGTGCTCCGTGCTCCGTGCTCCGTGCTCCGTGCTCCGTGCTCCGTGCTCCGTGCTCCGTGCTCCGTGCTCCGTGCGGTTAACGGGTGCCGGGCCCCTTTTCGTGGCAGCGGCTGGTTCAGCTCGGCTGCTCCGGCGTAGTCCGCGCCCGAGTTGCCTCAGAACGTCCGGTACAGATCTTCCGTCCGACCGGCGTGATCCGCAGCGAATGCCGCATGATCCTGCCCGGGTGATCCGGTCACTCGCTCACGGCCGCGACCCTTTGGTCGCGCTTCACTGCGCGAAACCGTCGAGCGCTTCGGCGAGCAGGTCGATCTGCTCTGGCGTCCCTGGGAGGGTCGGCTGGAACACCGCTTGGTATGACAAAGCGCCCAAGTTGGACTCTGCTACTGCAGCGGCATGGTCTTCGAATGGGCCCGGCCAATGCTCCGCGGCCCTCGTCGTTCAGTGAATGCCACATTTCTCGGATCCAACGCGCAGAGTCGTTCGTGTGACCCGCAAGTGCGAAATACAAAGTGATGAATGATCCCGGCTCCGCGGGTGCATCTTTTCCGGGCCTCAGTGGGGTTACCTCGGCGCGGTGAAACCGTCGACCCGCGAAGATCCAAGGGCCACTGGTGCGCGGAACGCTAGCCGAGGTGGGACGGATGGATATCCGAGCCTATGGTGGCCGCGCAGTCGTGCAGGTGGCGATAGATCTCGCCGGTCTCGTCCCATAGCTCGTCCTCCCCGGTGTGGGTCGAGATATTGAGCCCGGCGACGATTTCGCCTCTACGGTCGCGCACCGGAACGGCGAGCGTGCTCAGGCCTGCGTCGAGTTCTCCGCTGGAGCGGCACCAGCCCTCGGCGCGGATCTGCTCGAATTGTTCGAGTAGATCCGCCTTTGTTTGGAGTGTGCGGGCCGGGTTGTCGCGGTAGGTATCCGAGGCGAGATATGCCGTCAACTCTTGTTCGGGGAGCCACGCGAGCATTACCCGCCCGATCGCGGGGAGGTGAGCGGGTAGCCGTGTGCCGACTTCGATCGATACGTCCATCAGGCGGGGGAGTCCCACGCGGACCAGGTAGACGGCCTCCGGGCCTTCGAGTCTGGCGAGTGACACGGTGTGTCCGGTGACGAGGGTCAGTGATTCGCAGTGCGGCCGCGCCACCTCGGCCAGGGACAGGCGGGACTGCTGTGGGTAGCCGAGGTCGAGTAATCGGGCCGTGGGTGCGAAGTGGTGGCCGTCGAATCGGATGTGGCCGGCAGCCATCAGGGTGCGCAGTAGTCGCCGGGTTGCCGACCTGCTGATACCGCTGCGGGCGGCGACCTGGTCCAGGGTCAGCGCGGGGTTGTCGGCGTCGAATACCCGGATCACTGCGAGGCCGCGCTGGAGCGATTGCACGAGGTCGCGACCGGGTGGCGCCGTCTGGTCGGTGCTGGGTTCCGCCATGCGCACAAATCTACTGATTTGTGGAACACATTGCCGACTCGGCTTGACCGGGTGTGACCTGGGTGACATGCTGTACCGCGAAGAACATACACTTGTACGCAGAGTGGAATGAAACATTGGGTTTTCAAAAATTGTCCGAGGGTGTCGAACCTCTCGACGATGGGGGCGTCGTGCTGTGGGTCGCCCTGGCTGCTTGCATGGGCGTGGGGCCGCTGGTCCTCTATGCTTTCACCGCGCTCTCTCCACTGGTGACCGGCGATCTGGGATTGACGCCGACCCAGTACGGCGCGGTTTCGACCATCGCCTTCGCGGCGGCGGCCGTGACCGCACTCCTGCTCGGGCGCCGCACTTCGCGGGTCGAGTCGGGCACGCTCATGATCGCGGTCTCGGTCGGCGCCGCCGTGGGAATCCTGCTGCTGGCGGTTGCCACCACTTATGCCGTGGTGGTCGCCGCAGCGGTGGTGGCGGGGGCCGCCCAGGCGCTGTCCAACCCGGCCACGAACCGGCTCGTCGCCGGTCTCACGCCCGACCGCCGCGGCGCACTGATCGGCTGGAAGCAGTCCGGGGTGCAGATGAGCCAGCTCGCGGCGGGGCTGCTGGCCCCCTCGCTCGCGGTGCTCGCCGGCTGGCGGGTGGCGGTGGCGTGCTGCCTCCTGGTCGCGGTGATCGGCGTGCTGAGCGCGCGCCGAGTGCGTAGTGCCGCGGAGGTCGGGATGTCCGGCCCCGAGCGGAGCGCCGGCACGGTCTCGGTCCCGATGCTCACCGTGTACACCTTCTTCATGGGCTTCGGCCTCCAGGCGACCAACGCCTACACGCCGCTCTTCGCGCACCAGCGCCTGGGGTTCGGGGTCCGCACCGCCGGGCTGACAGCCGCGGTGATCGGCGTTGTCGGGTTGGTGAGCCGCATCTGGTGGGGACGACGGTCGGATCGGCAGGAGCTCGCATCCTCGACCTTCACCGTGCTGGCGCTCGGCGCGGCGGCCGGTGTGGCGCTGGTGGTGTCGGCGGTCCGGCTCGGTGGCTGGGCGGTCTGGGCCGGCGCCGGTGTGTTCGGCGCGTCCGCGCTGGCCTCCAATTCCGTGATGATGTCGGCTCTGGTACGCAGCGTGCCCCGGGCTCGGCTCGGGGCCGCTACCGCCCTACTCGTCACCGGGCTCTACCTGGGTTTCGCGACCGGTCCGCTCACCTTCGGCCTGGCGCTGGACCGCGCGTTGTCCTTCGAGCTCGCCTGGCTCATACCACTGGCGGCCTTCGCGGTCGCTGCTGTTCTCGGCTGCCTCACCGGTCAGTCTCGTCCCCAGTTGAAAGGCACATCATGCTGACTCGCGAACAGAACGAACTACTCACCCGTACCGGCCCCGGCACGCCGATGGGTGATCTGTTCCGCCGGTACTGGATCCCGGCATTGCTCGCCGACGAGGTTGCCGAGCCGGACTGCGACCCGGTGCGCGTCACCCTGCTCGGTGAGCAGTTGATCGCGTTCCGCGATACCCAGGGCCGACTGGGTCTGATCGATGAGTTCTGCAGTCACCGAACCGCCTCGCTCTTCTTCGGGCGTAACGAGGAGTGCGGACTCCGGTGCGCGTACCACGGCTGGAAGTACGACGTGGCGGGTAACTGCGTCGATATGCCCTCCGAACCGGAGGGCACGAAGATGCGCGAGAAGATCAAACAGCGCGCCTACAAGACCGTGGAGATCGGTGGCGTGATCTGGGCGTACCTGGGCCCGGCGGAGAAGGAACCGCCGCTACCCGATCTGGAGTGGATGTCGCTACGCCCTGCCCAGCGCTTCATCACCAAGCGGCGCCAGTTCAGCAATTACCTGCAGGCCATGGAGGGCGGTATCGACTCCAGCCATGTCTCGTTCGCTCATCGCTACAACCTCGACAACGATCCGCTGCACAGCGGCACCGAGGGCAATAAATACCTCAAGGCCGACACCCGTCCGAAATTCGAAGTGGCCGAGTCCGACGGTGGGCTGCTGATCGGTGCACGCCGCAACGCGGACGACGAACACTTCTACTGGCGCGTCACCCAGTGGATGATGCCGTGGTACACGATCATTCCGCCGTTCGGTACGCACAATCCGCTCGGTGGTCACGCCTGGGTTCCGATCGACGACGAGACGTGCTGGGCCTGGAGCTGGAACTACCACCCCACCGAGGATTTCGACGAAGCCACGCTCGAGGCCCTGGCCAGTGGTGACGGCATCCATGTGAAGTACAAACCCGGTACTTTCGATCCTCTGGCGGAGAAAGCCAACGACTATCTGATCGACCGCGGCGCCCAGCGCCGCCGCGAATCCTTCTCCGGCGTCGCCGGGATCGCCGCGCAGGACTTCTCCCTGCAGGAGTCGATGGGCACGATCTGTGATCGCACCAAGGAGCGCCTCGGCACCAGCGACGCGGCCATCATCTTGGCCCGCCGCCGCCTGCTCGCGGCGATGGAGGAGCTCGAATCCGACGACCTGCCCGGCCTCGACCCCGCACACACGCGAGTGCGTTCCACCTCGATGGTGCTGCCGAAGGCAGTTCCGTTCCAAGAGGGAACCGCCGGGGCGACCAGGGTCACGCCCGGCGAGAACTTCGTCTCGGTCTGATCGGCACAGGAGAAGGTATGCAGAAAAGACCACGGCGCCTGCGCGCGGTAGCGGCCACCCTGGCCGCCGCCGCGTTGGCTGCGCCGCTCACCGCGTGCTCGACGAGCGCCGCCGGCGCTACTTCCTGCGGGGGTGCCGGCATCGATGCCGGCATCGTCAGCAGTCTGTCCGACGCCATTCTCTACATCGCCGACGGGAAGGGATATTTCGCCGACGAAGGCCTGGCGGTGAACCTGCGCTCGTTCAAGTCCGCCGGTGAGATGATCCCCTATCTCGCGGCGGGACACCTCGACGTGGGCGCGGGTGCCCCGTCGGCCGGGTTCTACAACGGCATCGCCCGCGATATCGACATCAAAATCGTTGCCGACAAGGGCAAACTGGTCACCGATTACGACTATATGCCGCTGCTGGTCCGAAAGGATCTGGTCGAGTCCGGCACGGTGCGGTCACCCGCGGATCTCGCGGGCCGCACGGTCGCCGAGCCCGCGCCGGGAACCGCGACGGCATCGACGCTGGCCTCCGTGCTGGCCGCACACGGTGTGGGGTATGACGATGTCGGCCATACCTTCCTCGGGTTCGCCGACCATGTGGCCGCCTTCCAGAACGGTTCGATCGACGCGGCGATGACCACCGAGCCGGCGGCCACCTCGGCGCTGCGCGCGGGTTCGGCGGTGAAACTGGCCGATTCCACCGAGGTCTACAACGAGCAGCAGCTCGCGGTGCTGCTGTACAGCGGCGACTTCATCGGTCGCCGGGGCGCCGCCGCCCAGTGCTTCATGAACGCCTACGTGCGCGCGGCGCGGGATTACAGCGCGGCGGTGGAAGGCGGTAGCTGGGACGGGCCGGGGGCGGAAGAGATCGTCGGCATCGTGTCCGAGGGCACCGGTCTGGACCCGGCGATCATCGTGAAAACCGTGCCGGGGTACGTCGACCCGGACGCGATCCCCAATACCGAGAGCCTGCGGCGGGATTACGAATTCTTCGCCGACCAGGGCTTGTATCGCGGTGATACGGCTGTCGACTTCGGCTCGCTGGTCGACACCGACTTCGTCGAGAGAGCGGCGCAGACCGTGCCGAAGGGACAATGACATGACAGCAACGACCATCGACGCGCCGATCGTGGCCAAGGCCGCCGTAGCGCCGCGTCGCCGCCCGGCGCTCGGCCGTACCACACAGCGCGCGATTTCGATTCTCACTCCCGTCGTGATCCTGGTGGTGTGGGAGCTGCTGGCCCGCGCCGGCGTGATCGACGAGCGTTTCTATCCAGCACCGACCGCGATCTTCGGCGCCCTGTGGGACCAGGCCACCAGCGGCGCGCTGTGGGAGCAGTCCGCAGTGAGTATCGGCCGTCTCCTGGTGGGCATTGTGCTCGGCACCGTTCCCGCGATCCTGATCGGCGTGGCGATGGGGCTGTCCCGGGTGGTGCGCGCCGCACTGAAGCCGCTGGTCTCCGGGCTGTATCCCATCCCGAAAAGTGCCGTCTTCCCGCTCTTCCTGCTCTTCTTCGGCCTGGGGGAGTGGACTACCTACTGGTTCGTGGCGGTGGGCGCGTTCTTTCCGGTGGTGATCAACACCGCCGCCGGTGTCGCGAATGTCTCCAGCGTCTACTACGACGTTTCCGACAACTTCGGTGCCAGTCGCTGGCAGGTCTTCCGCAGCGTCGCGATTCCGGGCGCGATGCCGAGCATCATCACCGGGATCGAGCTCGGCGCCGGAATGGGCCTGATCATGCTGTCCATCGCCGAGATGATGGGCGGCGCGGGATCCGGTTGGGGCTTCATGGTGTGGAACTCCTTCCAGCTCTTCGCCATCGACGCCATGTATGCGTACTTGCTGGTCTTCGCGGTGGTCGGCTTCGGAGTCGCCATCATCGTCGGCGCGATCGGGCGCAGGCTCACTCCGTGGATCACGCGCGACTGACGCGCTTCCCTCAACGATCGGAACCACCTCTCATGTCCCACACAGCTACGCCGGCGCCGGCTCCGGCGCACAGTGCCGGCACCAAGCTCGCCATCCGCAACCTCAGCAAGCGTTTCACTGTTCCGGGCGGCCACGTCGTCACGGCCCTGGAGTCCTTCGATCTGGATGTCCCGCAGGGACAGTTCCTCGTCATCGTCGGGCCCAGTGGCTGCGGGAAGACCACCTTCCTGCGCATGCTCGCCGGCCTGGAAGAACCGACCGAGGGCACCATAGATATCGCCGGTGGTACCGCAGGACGGCCGGAGAACTCCATGGTCTTCCAAGGGGACACGATATTTCCCTGGATGACCGTGCGGGGGAACGCGGCCTACGGACTGGCCATGCGCGGTGTGCCGAAAACCGAGATCGACGAGACCGTCGGTCACTACCTCGACAAGACGGGGCTGACGAAGTTCGCCGAGGCATACCCGCACCAGCTGTCCGGCGGTATGCGCCAGCGCGTCTCGATCGCCCGGGCGTTCGCCAACGACCCGGAGATCCTGCTGATGGACGAGCCGTTCTCGGCGTTGGACGAACAGAACAAGACACTGTTGCAGGCCGAGCTGCTACGTATCTGGGACGAGACCCGGAAGACGGTTGTCTTCATCACCCATTCGGTCGACGAGGCGGTCACCCTCGGTGACCGGATCATGGTGATGAGTGCCCAGCCCGGGCAGGCGAAGGCTTTTATCGATGTCCCGTTCGAGCGGCCGCGCGATGTGCTCGAACTGCGTCACAAACCCGAATACGGCGCCATCGTCTACGACATCTGGCAGCAGTTGCGCGAAGAAGTCGAACGGGCGAAGCAGCAGGCCGAGGCGAAGAAGACCCCGGTCAAACGCGGGTGGTTCCGGCGATGAGCGATCTGCAGGTCCGCGCCGCCGTCAGTGACGGTCGGGGCGGGACCGCCGTCCGCACGCAGGTGCTCTCCGACCGGGTCAGCCGGCTGCGGGTGGAATCCTCCGCGGTCTGCGGTACCGATGTGACCCTGCATGCCGGTGGACTGAAGAAACCGGCGGTACTCGGTCATCACACCATCGGCCGGATCGAGTATCTGACCGAGGCCGATGCCGCGGCACTCGGCGTCACCATCGGCACCCGGGTTGCCGTCGAGGAGTACGTCGGGTGTGGGTGCTGCGCCGACTGCCGGGCGGGCCGATACCGGCTGTGCCCGAGCGTCGACCTGTGGACCGGCGGCGAGCGGGTCGGGATGATCCCGGCCGACCGCCGCTCGGGCCTGCACGGCGGCAACGCCGAGTACCTGGAGCTCACGGCGCACCATGCGCTGCACCCGCTGCCCGAACACCTCACCGTCGACGAGGCGGCGTGGACTCTCCCGCTGGCCAACGCTGTCGACTGGACCCTGGACGCCGGAGGTGTCGGGACGGGCGCCACCGCGGTGGTCATCGGGCCGGGCTACCACGGCCTCGCCTGCGTGGCTGCGGCTGCGGCCGGGGGTGCGGAGTCGGTGACGGTGCTCGGCCTGCCCAGCGATACCGCGCGTCTGGAGATGGCGCGTGGCCTGGGCGCGCACCCCGAGATCAGCGATGACACCGTGGTCGAGCGGGTGCTCGACCGGGCCGGGCGGGCCGACGCCGTCATCGATACCATCGGATCACCCGAGACCGTGGCAACCGCGCTTCGGCTGCTCGGCCGGTTCGGTGTCCTGGTGCTCGGCGGCCTCGGCGGCGGTGCCGCCGCCCTGGATCCGAGTGTGATCGTGCGCAATCTGCTGACGGTGCGCGGGGTACGCGGGCGCTCGCCGGAAGCTGTGCGCCGGGCCATCGGGCTGCTGGACTCGCGCGGCACCCGATTGGAAACCATCGAGTCCCATCATGTCCCGCTGGAACTGGTAGGCCCGACCCTGCGGGCGATGGGCTCGCACACCGGGCCCGCGACACCGCATGTGGTCGTCTCGCCCTGGCTTTCCTCCGGCGCCACCACACGTTCTTCTTCGGAGGCAACCGCATGAACCCACTACGCCGTTCCTACGAGGCGCGGGTGCTCGTCGTCCCGCTCGGCACCGGCAGCGCGCTTCTCACCGACGAGCTGGCCGCGCTCGGTGTCGACGGGATCCGCATCCTGAGCGACCCGGATCCGGTGCAGGCTCTGACGAAGCCACTGGGCGGCACTGCTTGGGAGCCACCGGTCTCGGCCGGCACCGGCGAGGTGACCAGGTCGGCCGATATGGTCGTCCTGATCGGCACCGATCTGTCCGATGTCCCCGAAGCGATTGTGCGCGAAGTCTGTACGGCCGGCCGGGAGGGCGGCGATCTGCTCGCCGCGGTGCTGGTGGACCCGCAGAACTGGACGGACCCGGCCGGTGCCTCCGCCATGGTCACGTTGCGCCAGGAAGTCGATATGGTGATCTCCGTCCGCGGACCGAAGCTGCTCGCCGCGCTGCTCGATGTACTCCGCGGCGGCGCACGCTCCGAGACCGCCCCCGCGGAGGTACCGGCATGAACGGCGCGGAGCAGGAATTCATCGAGGTCACCGTCCGGCAGGCCACACTCGAGGCCGACGGGGTCATTTCGCTGGAGCTGATTCCGGACAACGGCCTGCTGCCGCCCTGGGAACCGGGCGCGCATCTCGACATCATGCTGCCGTCCGGGCTGATCCGTCAGTACAGCCTGTGCAGCCCGCCGGGGGACCCGAGCTTCTACCGGATCGCCGTCCGGCGGGAAAACGACGGCCGGGGTGGGTCCGCCGAACTCCACGACACCGCGCTCGTCGGGCGCAAGGTGAGAATTCGTAAGCCGCGCAACCACTTTCCACTGGAACCGGCGCCCAGATATCTCTTCATCGCCGGCGGTATCGGCATTACGCCCATACTGGCCATGGCGATCCGGGCGGAGCGGGAGAAGTCACCCTACGAGCTGGTGTATGTCGGGCGCGACCTGAAGTCGATGGCATTCCGGCAGAAACTGGCAACCGGCCCGCACGTCAAGGTGCTGGTGAGTTCCCGGACCGGGCGTCCCGACCCGGCCGAGTTGGTTCAGTCGGTCACCGACGACACCTTGATCTACGCCTGCGGCCCCACCGGCCTGCTCGCAGACCTGGAGAAGGCCTGCGAGCAGGCCGGTCACACCGGTCGACTGCGCATCGAGCGCTTCGAGGCCACCGGGGCGGCCGCGGCGGAGGCGGCCTCGGGCGGCGCGTTCGAGGTCGAGTTGAAAAGGTCCGGAACGGTGTTGACCGTTGGTGCCGACGATCTCCTGCTCGATGTCGTCCGAGAATTCTGTCCGGACCTGATGACCTCGTGCGAAGAAGGCTTCTGCGGGACGTGCGAAACGAAAGTCCTCGGTGGCGAGCCGGAACACCACGACACCATCCTCAGCGAAAAAGAGCGGTCCGCCGGCAAGACGATGATGGTCTGTGTGGGCCGTTCGAAATCACCCCGGCTCGTACTCGACCTCTGAGAGGTCCCCGATTTCATCTCGCGGCGGCGGTCAGCGCCGCGCTGATCGCCGCCGCGGTATCGAGGAGCCTGGGCAGGATCGACTCACGCAACTGTTCCAGCGACGTCCGGGTGACATGGGTGGAGACGTTCACCGCTGCGACAGCACGTCCGTCCATCCCGCGTACCGGGGCGGCGACCGAGCGCAGCACCGGATCGAGCTCCTGGTCGGCGATTGCGTAACCATCGGTGCGGGCAGCGGCGATCATGCGCGCGATCTCGGCCGGGTCGGTCCGGGTGCGGCCGGTGAGCGGCTCGGCGTGGAGGTCGGACAGAAAGGTCTGCAATCGTTCGTCGTCGAGATCGGCGAGCAACACCCGCCCGGTGGAGGTGGCAAACGCGGGCAACCGTGTCCCGACCGCAATGTTCACCCGCAACACCCGAGATGCCTTCACCCGGTCCACATACACGACGCTGTCGCCGTCGAGAACCGTCAGTGAACAGGTATCGCGGACCTCATGCGCAAGGGCGGCCAGCCAAGGGTGTGCGACAGCGGTGAGGCCGAGGGAATCGAGGTAGATGTCTCCCAGCTCCATGATCTTCGGCCGCAACCAGAAGGTGGGGCCGTTCGTGGCCACATATCCCATATGCTCGTACGTGAGCAGAAATCGCCGCGCCGTGGCACGAGTCGTATCGACCGCCCGGGCGACCTCGGCCAGGGTCAACGGTTTCTGGCTGCTGCCGAGAATGTCGAGCACCTCGAGCCCCCGCAACAGGGAGGTGACCAATTCCTCGTCCGGTGCAGTTGTAGGGCTCACGCCTGGATTCTAGCCGCGCCTGGAACTGCCGTCGGTAATCGCGGTCCGGCGACCATCGACGAACGGTAGTGGACGGGTACGTCCGGTCGCACCGACCTGCGCCCATTTCGACCGGGCCGATTGCGAGGAATTTACGTTGAAGGTGAGGCGGTTTCAAAGGGTCAGTCCATCAACGCTGTTCAGATGTTCGGCGTAGACCTCGGCAGGGCTGCGGTATCCGTGGATCCTGCGGGGCCGATGGTTGAGTTCGCAGGCGACGGCATCGAGATCGTTCTGGTTGAATCGGCGCAGGTCAGCGCTCTCAGGTAGGTATTGGCGCAGCAGTCGATCGGTGTTCTCGTCGGTGCCGCGCTGCCCGGGGCTGCGGGGTTTGCGGAGGTAGATCGATGTCTGCGTCGCGGCGGTGATGGTTTGGTGGCCGGCGATCTCGCGGCCGCGGTCCCAGGTCAGGCTCCGGCGCATCGGTGCGGGCAGCCCGAGTAGGGCCCGTGTCAGGTGCGGTGTGACCTGCTCGGCTTCGATGCCGTCGGGCAGCGCCACCAGGACGGTGAACCGGCTGGTCCGCGCCACCAGCGTGGCGATCGCCGACGGGCGCGAGCCCATCACCGGATCGCCTTCCCAGTGGCCGGCGACCTGGCGGGTTTCGACCTCGGCCGGACGTTCGGTGATGGGCACGAGTTCGCGGACCACGCCTCGCCCGTCAGCTTTGCGGGCCCGTTTCGGGTGTCGCATCGGGCGTCCGGTGCGTAGCCGCTGTGTCAGGGTGCGGTCGATCGCCTTGCGCCGCGGGTCGAACAGGGCCAGGTAGATCGCTTCGTGCGAGATCCGCATCGCCGGACCGTCAGAGAAGTGTCGCCGCAGCCATCCGGCGATCTGCTCGGGTGACCACAAAGATTTCGGCTTGTCCTCCACCAAGGCCCGCAAGGGTGAGCAGGCCGCGAGCTTGACCGGTTTCGGCCGCCGCGCTCGCTGGCGGGCCAGCTGGCCGGCGACCGCAGCCCGGTAAGTGATCTGGCCGCCGTTGCGGGCGATCTCGCGTGAGATCGTCGACGGTGAGCGACCGAGCGACACCGCGATCATGCGCGATGAGCAGCCCATAGCCAGGCCCCGCGAGATCTCCTCATGCTCGGCCAGCGTCAGATGCCGGCTCTGCCGAATTCGGCGTCGCTTTCGAACTCCTCCGGTCTGGGCCAAGAACCGGCGCATATGCTGCAGGACCTGATCTCGATCGTGGCCGACCTGCGGCGCCGCGGTATCGGGTTCCGGTCCCTGCACGAATCCCTCGACACCACCACCCCCGGCGGTCGCCTGGTGTTCCATGTGTTCGGGCTGCTGGGGATCTCGCGGACCACGCTGTACAAGTACGTTCCCGAGTTGACCGGTAGGTAGCGGTCGTCGACGGGAACGACACCGCAGACCTGGTCATTGCGTGGGTGGGACCTGCTGGCTGTGGTCTCCGGAGCGGAAGGGCGCAGTGAGTACCCCGGCGATGTAGCGGCGATTGACGATCAGGGCGACCAGTGTGATCGCGGCGTAGACGCCGGTGAGGATCAGCCGGGCCTGGGTGCCGGGGAACGGGAACTGGATCGCGAACAGCACCAGCAGCGCCCATGCCGACCAGCGGTGGAACCGCAGCGACAGGATCAGGGCGACGCCCATGAGGGTCTGGGCAGCAGTGAGCAGGATTTCCTCGGTCTGGCGAGCGTCGAGCATCATGGCCGTGCCGCCGCCTCCGGCCATGTAGGCGATGGGTAGTGAGCCGATGAGCAGGGTCCATTGGTTGACCTTGCTGGAGATCAGGGTGGCGATGGCGGCGGTGCCCTTGCCGCGGGTGGCGAAGATGATGGCGATGACGAACTCCGGCGCTTCGGAGGCGAGCGGGGCCAGCCATTGCACCAGCAGGAACTGGTCGATACCGAGTGTGGTGCCCGCGTCGATCAGGCTGTTGGCGAACGGTTCCGCGCAGGCCAGGATGATCGCGGCGGCGACGACGAACAGCGTGATCACTACGGTCCGGCGGTGGGTGGCGGGCAGCGCGCCGATGGCGGCCGCGGTGCCGATCAGGTCCGGTTCCTCGGCTTCTCCGCGCGTGAGCTTGTAGAGGTAGAAGCCGAACCAGGCCATCAACGCCAGTCCGAAGACCAGGTGGATCTGGCCGGTCGCAGGTGCGACGAACGCCGCGATACCGGCGATCAGCAGGAAGCCGAGTTCCACCCGGTTTCCCGGTTCCAGGACCAGTTCCCGCACCGGGCGCCCGGACATCCTCGACGCGACCGCTACGGCGACCAGGACCACCACCGGCCAGCCCAGGCCCATGAGCAGCCGGTTGGAGCCGGTCATGTTGGCAGCCGCGTACTGCACGTAGGCGGGGTCGTGCCCGGCGGTCCAGGCGTAATAGAGATCGACCGCGTACTCCGGCAGCACCGCGATCAGCGCCAATACCGCAATCGCCAAGCCGCCGGAGATATCGACCTGCGCGGCCTCGGCGGCCCAGGCGAGCAGGAAACTGGCGGCGACCACCGCGGCCCCGTAGAGCAGCAGCGACAACACCGGGGCGGCATGGATACCGGTCACCCGCAACGCCAACGCTGGAACGATGAACACCGCCGCTATCAGCAGCGAACGGATCAGCACTCGCGGCGGGGCCGCCAGCCGGGAAGATTCGAGGGTCATGCCGGAGCATCCTTCGGTCATGGGCCGACCGAAGTCTCCGGCAACAAGGGAGGCTCCAGCCGACGAAATGGTCTGTCGGCCGAAGGTCTCGCTCGCCGTATCGCCACCGCCGTGGCCTCCGGTGGACGGCCGGGCACCGTGAACGATGCCAGCATGTCGACCGCCCGCCCGGCCCGGCAAATCACCGGACCGGAGAGCTACTCCCCTTCGCTGACAACGACCATAACCACACTCACACCGACCTGGCAAAACCTCGTATCGATCGAAAAATGTTGCATGACAAGCCAAAACAAATAGTAAGCCTCGCACCACGGGCAGAACACGGGCTTACGAACATGCAGCGTTCGCATCACCGAATAAAGCATGAAGCCGCAACCAAAACCCACCAGCGAATACCTAGCACACCGACAACAGGCAACCCGAAGGCCGCCGGCCTCCCGAGGTCCTCCAGGCCGCACGAGGACCGGCCAGCCCCCATCGCGCCCCGCAGCCTCTCCAGCCCGCCACCCAGCCGATTCGGGTCACTTATCGGTGGCCAGGTATCGGCGTTCTCCCGGGTAGAACTGCTGTCAGGTTGCGTTGCCGCCGATAGAGCGTGATTACTCGGGGCGGCTTTGTGCGAGAGTTCACGAAACGTGAGTACCGAAACCGCACGCGCTTCCTCCTGGATCCAGGACGAATCTTCGATGGGCTTGTCGAGCATGGATACCTGCGGACCGATTTCGGATGTTCAGGGTCCGGCATCGCGGAAGATCGGTCGATTCTGGGACACGGCGAACCCGGGCCTAGTACTTTCAATCAGTTGATTGAACGGCATACGGGAACGAGAGCGCAGTGAGCGGAACAGATCGGTTGTTCGGCATTCTCCGGCCGAACCTGCCGGTGGTCGACTTCGACGAATGGAGTAGAGGGACCCGGGCCGAGAAGCTCCGCCCGATGGCACGGCACTGGGCCGAGGTCGGTTTCGGCACGCCGGTGGTCCTGCATCTGTGTTACGTCGGCAAAATCGCGCTCTACATCCTCGGCGGTTGGTTGTTCGCGCTGACCACCACCGGTATCGACGGATTCACCTCGGTCGGTAGCTGGTGGTCGGAACCGATCGTGTTCCAGAAGGTCGTGCTCTTCACCATGCTGTTCGAGGTGGTCGGACTCGGCTGTGGGTTCGGGCCTCTGAACAACCGGTTCTTCCCGCCCATGGGGTCGATCCTGTACTGGTTGCGGCCCGGCACGATCCGGCTGCCTCCATGGCCGGACCGGGTGCCGGGCACCCGGGGTGACCGCCGCACCCTGTTCGAAGTGGTGCTGTACGCGGCGCTGCTGATCATGCTGCTGGTGGCGCTGTTCTCCGACGGGACCGGACCCGACGCCGCGCTCGACACCTCCGTCGGTGTGCTGCCCGGCTGGCAGATCGCGGCGGTGCTCGGTCTGCTCGCGGTGCTCGGCCTGCGTGACAAAACAATTTTCCTGGCGGCGCGCGGTGAGGTGTATGCGGCGCTCGCGGTCACCTTTCTCTTCGGTGGCGCGGATCTGATCGTCGGGGCGAAGATCGTTTTCGTCGTCATCTGGATGGGTGCCGCGGTCTCGAAGCTGAACAAACACTTCCCGTTCGTGGTCTCCACCATGATGTCGAACAGTCCGGTGGTGCGGCCCCGGGCTCTCAAACGACTCTTCTTCGAACGCTTCCCAGACGATCTGCGACCGGGGCAGTTGTCGCGGTGGTTCGCGCACGGCGGTACCGCGGTGGAGATGTGCGCGCCGCTGGTGCTGTTCTTCTCCCACGGCGGCTGGCCGACCGCGCTCGCCGCCACCGCACTGATCTGCTTCCACCTGGTGATCCTCACGTCCATCCCGATGGGCGTGCCGCTCGAGTGGAATGTCTTCATGATCTTCGGTGTCCTGACGTTGTTCGTCGCGCACGCCGATATCGGTATCTCCGCGGTGGGCAACCCGGTACCCGTGGTACTGCTGTTGATCGTGCTCGCGGGTGTGGTCGCGCTCGGGAACTTCTTTCCGCGCAAGGTCTCCTTCCTGCCCGGGATGCGGTACTACGCCGGCAACTGGGATACCACGCTGTGGTGTATCCGGCCGTCGGCCGACGCGAAGATCCGCGAGGGGATCGTCGCGGTCGCCACTATGCCTGCCGCGCAGTTGCAGCGTTTCTACGGCAGTCCGGAGGCCGCGCAGATACCGCTGTATCTCGGCTATGCCTTCCGCTCCTTCAACACCCACGGTAAGGCGTTGTTCACGCTGGCCCAGCGGGCCATGGCCGATCAGGACGAAACCGGATATGTCCTCACCGACGGTGAGCGGATCTGTTCCACCGCACTGGGCTGGAACTTCGGTGACGGGCATCTGCACAGTGAGCAGTTGATCGCCGCCCTGCAGCGGCGCTGCGGGTTCGAGCCGGGCGAGGTGCGGGTGGTCTTGCTGGACGCGCAGCCGATCCACCGGCAGACCCAGCGCTACCGGCTGGTGGATGCCGCCACCGGTGAGTTCGAAAGTGGTTCGGTCCGGGTCGCCGATATGGTCGTCCGGCAGCCCTGGGACCATGATGTGCCGGTATTCCCGGACGACCGGTCCTGAATGCCCGACGGCGACCGAATACGGCCGTAGCCGGATATCAGCTCAGCCGGACGCTGAGCTGGGCACCGAGCTCGCGGAACCCCAATGCCAGGGCAACTTTCCGGGATTCGGGCGCTCGTGCCCGCCACTGGGCCAGCAACCCGGCATCGAGCGCGTGTTGCACCGCAGCGGACCCCGCCACTCGGGCCAGACCCTCTCCGCGCCGGTCGGGCGCGGTGAGAACGGACAGCTGCGCGGTGCGGTTCGGCCAGATGCGGTACCCGGCGGCCGCGATCACCGCATCGCCGGCGCAGACCGCGAAAGCGGGAGAGGTGATTTCGTCCATACCGCTTTCCGCCGCGTCCTCGCTGCCGGCCGACCGGAGCAGCCGACCCAGGCCGGGATGCCGGCCGGGTAGTCGTTCGAGCCGGGCCCGGCCCGGCGGGACCGGCCGGAACCCGGCGTTGCCGGTGTAGGCCAACGTTGCCGGTCCGAGGACAGCCGCGAGCGGTAGTACCGCACCGAGCGCCACCGGGTCGACGAGATCATCGACCGGAAGGCGGGTGATCGCGGTTTGTATCAGCGTCGCGGCGGCGCTGCTCGGGGCGGTCGCTATCGCCTGGTTCCCGAGCCGGATGAAACCCGCCCATCCCGGTGGGCAGATCATCGCTCGCGGCGCGACCGCCGGTACCAGCCCGGGCGCCGGTGTGAACGAAACAGTTACTGCGGCAAGCTCTTCCCAGAGCGCACGCGCGTCGGCCGCTACCGGATCCGTCGACATGACTGCATTCTGCCGGGTTCTCCGCACCGAATCGAGGAGTGCCGGCCCCGCGGTTCTACCGGTCGCCACTGGGGCGCGCGCCGGCGGCACCGGGGACGCGAGGCGGCCGCGCGCGCGATGGCCGAGGGGCGTCCGGACATTGTTCGAGGCGATCCTGGCAGTCGGGGGACCGGTGCGGGCAGCCCGGACGACGGGGTGAGGGCGGCCACCGCTCGGCCGGGAAGACATTGGGTAGGGTCGCGACCGTGACGACGATCGAGATCGCGATGCCCGGTGGGGCCGCGGAAGCGTATGTGGCGGGAGACTCCGGGCCGGGAGTTCTGCTCTATCAGGACGCGATCGGCCTGCGACCCCAGATCGAGCGTATCGCCGACCGGATCGCGTCCTGGGGGTATGTGGTGCTGGCCCCCAACGTCTTCTGGCGGGACGGGCGAGCCGTGGATCTCGCTCCGGCCGGTGATCTGAACGATCCGGCGATCCGGCAGGCCTTCTTCGCCTCCGGTGTCATGGATCGAGTGCACGGATTGACGCCGGAGATCCTGCGCGCGGACGGGGAGGTGTGGCTGGCCGCGCTACACGGTCTCCCCGGCGTCACCGGGCAGGCCGTCGGGGCGACCGGCTATTGCTTCGGCGGGCGGGCCGCGCTGCGACTCGCCGCGCATCGGCCCGGCGAAGTCGCCGCGATCGGTATGTTCCACACCGGCGGGATCGTCACCGATGAACCCGACAGCCCCCACCTCGAGGTACCGGCGGTCCGGGCGGCGGTGCTGGCCGGACACGCCGACAACGATTCGTCCAACACCCCGGAACAGATCGCCGCGTTCGACAGCGCATTACAGGCCGCCGGGATCGATTTCCGTACTGCGGTGTATCCGGGTGCGGTACACGGCTACACAATGGCCGATACGGCCGCGTACCAGGAGGCCGGCGCGGAACGGCACTATCGCGAACTGCGTGAACTCTTCGCGCGGACGTTGACCGGGTAGCCGGCGGAGTCAGCGGTCCATCACGAATAGCAGGCCCTGTCCGGAATCGGCCGGCGCGCTCACCGCTCTCGGCTCGGTGCACGCCAATCGGTAGCCCAGCCGGCGCGGGACCGCGGCACTGCGTTCGTTGGTGGCATCGCAGCGGATCTGCACCTGCTCGATACCGGGAAGCCGCAGTGCCACCTCGGTGAGCGCGGCGACCGCGCGGGTGATCACACCGCGGCCGGTATGGGAGATATGGCACCAGTAACCGATCTCCAGAGTGGCCGGACCCACTCGGTCGTGCAATCCGATCGCACCGAGCAGGACGCCGTCGGAATCGAAGATCCCGAAGCCGAATTGCCCGTCCGACGGCGGCCAGCCGGTGGCGGCATCGTTGTAGGCGCGCTGTTCATCGAATGTGCGCGGAGTGGGCAACCACGGCATCCACGGATGCAGATGGTCGAAGGAGGTATTGATCGCCTCGAGCTGAGCCGTGATATCCGCGGCTTCCCAGCGCCGCACCAGGAGGTCACCGAGGTCGATCCGCTGTGGTGGGACGATCCCGGGCGCCAGGGCCGGTAGGTGCTCGGTGGTCACCTCGGAATCATCTCCGCGCCGTGGTCACCGGGCAACCGATTTGTCCGGGCGACCCACGTGACCGGCTGGGCGACGATTTCGCCACACGAGAATCTCGCCGGTCCGCTCCCGCCGCGGTCGTGGTCGATACAGTCGAAACGGTGCGCACCGATCGGAAACTCGTCGTCCTCCTGACCGCGCTCGGTCTGACGCTGGCCGGTTGCTCCTCCGGGCCGCCCGAACCGGATACCGTCGCCGAACGCTTCACCGAGGCTCTCGGCCGCGACGATATCGCCGCTGCCGCCGCGCTCACCGATGATCCGGCGCGAGCCGGAGCCGGTCTCGGTTCGCTCTTCGACGGATTGGGCAAGGGAGCGACCTTCGAAGTCGCCGGGGTGCGCGACGATACCTTCACCCTCGACGTGACCTGGAAATTGGGTCCCGATGGAAACCGGGAATGGAAGTACACCACCACGGGCACCGCCGGTGAGACCGAGGACGGCTGGCGGGTGCACTGGGATCCGGCCACCGTCGCGCCGGGGCTCGATACCGGCCCACTGAGCTACGCACCGGTCTATCCGCGACCTGCCCGCGTCCTCGACGCCGCGGGCGGCGAACTGATGGCCGAACAGGTGGTGACGCTGGTGCAGTTGGCACCCGGCGCGGACACCGCCACCGCCGCCGGTCTGCTCGCCCCGCTCGCGCCCGGGATCACCGCGGCCTCGCTGGATGCCGAACTCGCCGCCGCTCAGGGCAAACCGATCACGGCGATCAGTCTGCGCGACGCCGATATCGCGCCGATCCGTGACGCGCTGAGCGCGACCCGCGGGGTGACCCTCGCTCCGCAGACCCGGCTGCTCACCACCGATAGAACGATATCCGGGCCGACACTGTCCGGCCTGAGCGAACTCTGGCAGCAAGAGGCCGATGACGCCGCGGGCTGGGCGGTGCGGGCCGAAACGGCCGACGGCGCGACCCGGATCGCCGGTGCGGAACCGCGGCCCACCGCCGATATCCGGTCCACCATCGATATCGGATTGCAGCGCGCCGCGGAAACCGCCCTGGATCCGATCGGGACCCCCGCGGCGATCGTGGCGGTGCGGCCGTCGACCGGTGAGATCCTCGCGGTCGGGCAGAACGCCGCGGCCGATTCCGCGGGCCCGATCGCGCTCACCGGTTTGTATCCGCCGGGGTCGACATTCAAAACCGTCACCGCCGCCGCCGTGCTCGACGCGGGGCGCGCCGCCCCCGACACCGTGCTGCCGTGCCCCGGGGTGGCCGATATCGAAGGTCGCCGGATCCCCAACGACGACAGTTTCGATCTGGGACAGGTTCCGCTGCACACCGCGTTCGCCCACTCCTGCAACACCACCATGGCCGGGCTCGCGGTTCGATTGCCACCGGAGGCGCTGCGGAACACCGCCGAGCGTCTCGGCCTCGGTGTGGACTATGTGACACCCGGACTGACCACGGTGACGGGAAGTGTTCCGGTCGCGCAGACTCCGGCGGAACGGGTCGAGGCCAGTATCGGTCAGGGCCAGGTGACGGCTTCCCCGTTCGGCATGGCGCTGGTCGCCGCGTCCGTCGCGCACGGGACCACTCCGGCGCCGGTGATGGTGGCCGGTGCGCCCGGCACACCCGACCGGACACCGGCGCCGTTGCCCGCCGCGGTCAGCGACGATCTGAAAACCATGATGCGGGAGACCATCACCGCCGGAACCGCCACGCAGCTCGCCGATGTGCCGGGCCTGCTGGGTAAGACCGGTACCGCCGAATACGGCGACAACAGCAAGGCGCACGGCTGGTTCATCGGGATCCAGGACGATCTCGCGTTCGCCGTGTTCGTCGCCGACGCCGGCAGCTCCGGTCCCGCGGTGGACGCGGCCGGGCGAATGCTGCGGGCGCCGCGCTGATCACGAAGTGCCGGTCGGCGGTGATCCGACCCGCCGTCGGGCGCTAGGTCGTTGTCGCCGAGCGCAGCCGTCGTACGCCCTCGTCCAAGGTCTGCCGCCGCTTGCAGAAGGTGAACCGGACGAGATGACGCCACGGATCCGGATCATCGGTGAAAACGCTCACCGGGACCGCGGCGACGCCGAGCCGCCCGGGCAGTTCCCGGCAGAACCGCACCCCGTCGTCCGCTCCCAGCGGACGGATATCGGCGCAGACGAAATAGCTACCCGCGCTCGGATGTACCCGGAAACCCGTATCGGTGAGTGCGGCGGACAGGCGCAACCGCTGGTCGGCCAGCGTGCTGCGGAGCCCGGCCACCCAGTCGAGTTCGTGGGTCAGCGCGTGCGCGACCGCGGGCTGGAACGGGCCACCACCGACGAAGGTGAGGAACTGTTTGGCGGCGAGTACCGCGTCGATCAGCGGTGCCGCGCCGCAGATCCAGCCGATCTTCCAACCGGTGACACTGAACGTTTTCGCGGCACTCGACACCACCAGCGTCCGCTCGGCCATCCCCGGGAATGTGGCGATGCTCAGATGTTCGGCGTCGTCGTAGACGAGATGCTCGTAGACCTCGTCGGTCAGTACCAGCAGATCGTGTTCACACGCGATCTCGGCGATCGCCGCGAGATCGGCGCGACCCAGGACGGTTCCGGTGGGGTTGTGCGGGGAGTTCAGGATGAGCATGCGGGTGGCCGGGGTGATCGCGGCGCGCAGACTGTCGTGGTCGAGTACGAAGCGGTCGCCCGCGGCGACCAGCCGCGCGGTGCGCCGCCGGGCCCCGGCCAGGGCCACCGCCGCGGGATAGG
The DNA here is from genome assembly GCF_053605105.1 of Nocardia sp. NPDC003963. Taxonomy (NCBI): domain Bacteria; kingdom Bacillati; phylum Actinomycetota; class Actinomycetes; order Mycobacteriales; family Nocardiaceae; genus Nocardia; species Nocardia sp. NPDC003963. The sequence continues at coordinate 1,566,637 of NZ_JBSGIP010000001.1, read as the reverse complement.
AATCGTAGTACGGCTCGATCAGCACCACTTCTTCGCCGGGTTCCACCAGCCCGAGCACCGCCGCGCTCACCGCTTCGGTGGCCCCGACCGTCACCAGTACCTCGGTATCCGGGTCGTATCCGGTGCCGTAGCGGCGCGCGCGGTCCGCGGCGATCGCGTGGCGCAGTACCGGCATCCCGCGGCCCGGCGGGTACTGGTTGAGACCGTCGGCGATGGCGCGGCGGGCCACCTCGAGCATGCCCGCGGGCCCGTCGCTGTCCGGAAAACCCTGCCCCAGATTGATCGCCTCGTGGCGGACCGCGAGTTCGGTCATCTCGGCGAAGATCGTGGCGGCGAAGGGACGCAGCCGGTCGACGGTAGGGGCTCGGGAAGGCATGGGTCGAGCCTAGCCAGCACCTCCGGCCAATCGGCTCTCGGTGCTGCGCGGCACACCCGCCCGCCCGCGGGATCGCGGTCGGGTAGGGCCGGGGCTATACCTTCGCGCTACGCGGGACACCGGTGGACCACAGTGCCCACAGGATCAGTACCGGCTGGAACAGCAGTCGTACGAAGCGTTTCCGGTCGGTATCGAGCCGGAAGGCCGTGCGGTGGCCCTGCCACTGGGCAATATTGCCGGGGAAGACCGCGACGAAGAACAGCGCCGCGATCCGGCCCATCCGGACGCGGTCGCGGGTGAACACGGCCAGGCCCGCGCCGAGCATGATCTCGACACCACCCGAGGCCATCACCACGCCGTCCTTGTCCAGCGGCACCCAATCGGGCACCTGGGCCTGGAACTCCTCCCGGGCCCAGAACAGATGAGCGAGACCCGCGAAGACCAGCGCCGCCGACAACAGATAGCGGGCGGTCCGACGAGCCGGTGTGGTGGGCGCACTCTCCGATTCGCGACTGGCCATACCCGGAGCCTACCTGCGGGGCCGGCGTGGGTGAGGTTGTACACGAGCGTGTCCCGGGCCCGTATCCGGCGCACACCCCGGCAGCTACAACCTGTGCTGTGGCGGCGGATCCCGGCATCTTCCGGGCCGGGCGGGCGGGTCGCGAAAAATGCTGTGGAACGGTACTTTCGGGCTTTCCGGGCATGCTCCGACCCCGCCGGGAGGGCGCTCGCACCCGTGTAAGAATCATCGCGATGCTCACCTACGTTCAGGCCACGGTCATCGGTGCGGTGCAGGGTGTCACCGAACTCTTCCCGGTGTCGAGTCTCGGCCACTCCGTACTGTTCGCTGCCTGGCTCGGCGGTGACTGGCAGACGCTGGTCGGCCACGACGAATCCGAGACCGGAACACCGTATCTGGCCTTCGTCGTCGCGCTGCACGTGGCGACAGCGGTCGCGTTGCTCTGTCACTATCGCCGGGACTGGTACGAGATCGTCGCCGGTTTCGTGACGACGCTGCGGACGCGGCGGCCGGTCACCGTGGCACAGCGGCTGGCGTGGTTGATCGTGATCGCCTCGGTTCCGGTGGCGGTGCTGGGCCCGTTGCTCGTACATCCGTTGCACGCTCTGTTCGCCGCTCCGATCTGCGCCGGTTTCTTCCTGACCCTCAACGGAGTCGTACTGCTGGTGGGCGAAGGACTGCGCCGGCGCAACGAGCCCACGCTGGCCGAATACGGGCGGCGTTTCGCGTTGCAGGGGTCGGGCCGGCGGAACCCGGCCGGCGCCGAGAACGCCCGACTCCGGGCCGACCGGCGCCTGGCGGCGCTCGACGCGCGCGACGCGCTCGGTATCGGTGCCGCCCAGCTCGGTGCCCTGCTGACCGGGTTCAGCCGGGCAGGCCTGACCATGGTCGGCGGGTTGTGGCGTGGTCTCGAACACGCGCACGCGGCGAAATTCGCCTTCCTGCTCGCCACTCCGGCGATCCTGGGTGCGGGTCTGGTGGAGCTTCCCGAGCTGATCGGACCGGAAACCGAGGGCATCCACGGCCCGATTCTCGCGGGTGCGCTGGTTTCGGGGATCTCTTCGTGGCTGGCGGTCCGGTTCCTGGAGCGTTACTTCCAGACTCGCACGCTGCTGCCGTTCGCGGCCTATTCGCTCATCGTCGGGGTTGCTTCCATGATCAGGTTCTGCTGACTGCCCGGACGCGGATATCACCGTCCTTCGCGGCGTACGCTCTGGGCACCGGGCTGTTCTCGATCTTCGGGTTCGGTTCGGCCACTGTCCGGCGCGCACGGCTCCGGCCGGGTGTCCCTTGTGGTCGATCACGTGCGGAATCGGCGTGTCGCGGTGAGATCGGGACACGTCCGGGAACCCTCCCTGCCCGGTGGATATTCATGCTACTTTTCGTCACACATAATCCATCAGGGTGTGGAGGTCCTGTGCCGGACGGTGCGTACGAGGTACTCGGATGGTCGGCGGCGCCGGCCGGTGAAGGCGGCGGCGCGGCGCTGGACCAGGTCGCGATCATGACCGGATCCGCCGGTGTGATCGCGCTGGTGCTGCTGTGGGTCGGCTACCTGCACCGGACCCGCCGGATCACCTGGTTGCAGCGGATCGCCGACCGGCTCGGCCGGGTGTTCAACCGGCCCGGCTGGGTGGCGCTGCCGCTGGCGATGTTCCTCGCCACCATCCTGACCGCCCTGCTCGGATTCATCTGGGATGTGAGCCTGCACATCGGCAACGGCCGCGACGAGGGGCCGCTGGCCAACCCGGCGCACTATTTCATTCTCGCGGGCCTGTTCTTCCTGTTCACCGCCGGTATGTCCGCGATAGTGCTGCCGTTGGACGAGAAGCCCGGGGTGGCGGCCGTGCGGATCACGCGGACCTGGTGCGCGCCGGTCGGCGGGATCCTCGTCGCCGGTGCCGGGCTCTACGCCCTGATCGGGTTCCCGCTCGACGATGTGTGGCACCGGATCTTCGGCCAGGACGTCACGCTCTGGGGACCGACCCATCTGATGCTGATCGGCGGGGCCGGGTTCTCGCTGGTGGGCGTGCTGCTCCTCGAATTCGAGGGGATGCGCAACCGGCCGGATCCGGACCGCCCGGAAACTCGGCGGATGTGGCTGCTGCGGGCCTTCGCGTTCGGCGGCCTGCTCATCGGACTGTCGGTTTTCCAGGTCGAATACGATTTCGGTGTCGAACAGTTCCGCCTGGTACTGCAGCCGATGCTGATCGTCGCGGCGGCCACGATCGCCCTCGTCGCGGCCCGGCTGACTCTCGGCGCGGGGAGCACCCTGGTGGTGGTCGGTTTCGCCGCGGCGGTGCGGGCTGTTGTCGCCGTACTGGTCGGGGGGCCGATCATCGACGCGCCGCGCAATGTGTTCCCGCTGTATCTCGGGGCGGCCGTCGTGGTGGAACTGCTGGCCCTGCTGCCGCTGGCCCGGCGCCGGATCCTGTGGGGCGCGATCTGCGGTCTGGCGGCGGCAACGGTCGGGCTCTGGCTCGAATCGCGGTGGATCGCCGCGATGTTCGTCGATCCCTGGCCGACGGCGATATGGCCGGAACTGCTGGCGATGGCGATTCCGACCGGGGTCGCGGGGGGTGTCGTCGGCGGGATGTTCGCCGTCGTACTGCGTGGCGAGCCGCTCCCGCGGCCCGCGATACGCCGGGCGCTGGTGGTCGCGGCGGTGGCGGTCGTAGCGGCTGCCACCACCAACGGCCTGATGATCGATGTCCCGCAGGACGCCCGGGCCACGGTACAACTGCGCGACGCGCCCGAAGAGGGCGGCCGGATGGTGTACGCCGATATCCGCATCACCCCGGCGGATCTGGTCGGCACCGACCCCGAATGGATCCAGATCCTGGCCTGGCAGGGCGGCGTCGGTAGCGACAGTCCGGGCCGTGGGCTGGTGGTCGACCAGTTGCGGCGCGCGGGTGAGGGGCATTACGTATCGACGAAACCTGTTCCGGTGCACGGAAGCTGGAAGACTCTGCTACGGGTCCAGGACGGCCGGACGATGACCGCGCTACCGATCTTCATGGCCGCCGATCCCGGTATCGGCGCCGCGGAGGTCCCCGCCCTGGAATCGTTCACCCGGCCCTTCGTCGCCGAGATCACCGTGCTGCAGCGTGAGCGGTCCTTCGATCATCCGGCGTGGTTGTTCGCCGCGGCCGGGCTGGTCGTGCTGGCGTGCAGTCTCGTCCTGATCGCGGCACTGTCCTGGGGCGCCGCGCGGATCAACGATCGGTATCTGCGCGACTTCAGCACAGGGGAGAAGGAACAGGCACCCGTGCCATGACCGATCGATACGACGGCGTGGTGCTGCTCGCCGACCATTCGATCCTGCTGGCGGTCCCCGCCTTTCTCCCGGCCTTTCTCATCGCGGGGGTGGTGGTCGTGATCGCGGTCCGGGACCGTAGAAGCGCGGCGGACGAGGACCGGCCGCCGCACCGGGACGCCGATCCCGATACCGAACCCGACGAGGAGGACTGATGCCGTCCGTTTCCCGCCTGTGCCTCACGGTACTGGCCGCCGGTCTTTTGCTGGCCGGTTGTGCGAGCAGCGAACCGGAACCTTCCGGCACGGGCGAGGCGAGCGCGTCGCGGAGCGCCGCATCCGTGATCGTTCCGGTACGGATCGTCGCCGGTACGGTCACTCCGTCCGACGCCCGGTTCGAAGCACACGTGGGCCAGCCGATCGAGATCGTCGTCGACAGTGATACCGACGACGAACTGCATGTGCACGCCGAACCCGACCACACCTTCGCGATCACGCCCGGAACCGGTGAGCGCTTCCGGTTCACCGTCGCGGTGCCGGGGCGGGTCGAGATCGAACTGCATCACGCCGGGCATACGGTGGCCACCCTGCTCGTTCGCGAATGACGCTGCTCGCCCACGGCCTGGGCGGTGCGGCGGACCTGCCGATTCCGCTGACCTACGCGCTGATCGGCGCCGCCTGGGCACTCACCTTCTCGTTCGCCGTGATCGCCTCCGCCTGGCGGGAACCGCGACTGGACCCGGACGCTCCCGGTATCGCGCTGCCCGCCGGTCTGCGGTCGTTCGCCGACGCACCGGCACTGCGCGCGAGCGTCGCGACGCTGAGCGTTCTGGTATTCGGCGCGGTACTGGCCGTCGGAGTCGCCGGTCCCGCCGATCCGGCCCGCAATCCGGTCCCGGGGGTCGTCTACGTATTCCTGTGGGTCGGGGTACCCGTCGTGTCACTGGTGGCCGGACCGGTGTGGAAGGTGCTGTCCCCGGCGCGGGCCGTCCACCGCGTGCTCTGCGCGGCCGGCGGGCGCTCACCCGAGGCCGGGCTGCTGCGATATCCCGAGGTGCTGGGGCACTGGCCGGCGGCATTCGGGCTGTTCACCTTCGTCTGGCTGGAACTGGCCTCGCCCGACCCCGGTTCGGTGCGGGCGGTGACTCTGTGGCTCACCGGATATCTGGTCGCCGCCGTGGCCGGGCTGATCGTTTTCGGTACCACCTGGGCCGAACGGGCGGATCCGCTGGAGGCGTACAGCAGTCTGCTCGGCCGGTTGAGCCCCGTGGGCCGGGGTGCGGTCGGCGCATTCGTACTGCGCTCCCCGCTCGCGAATCTCGCCGGGACACCCGTCGGCGCCGGTTCGGTGGCGGTGGCGGCGACGCTGCTGGGTTCCACGGCGTTCGACAGTTTCTCGTTGTTTCCGTGGTGGCGCGGTCTGGTGTCCGACGCGAACTCGGCGGGACTTCCGGTGACGCTGGTATCCACTCTCGGACTGCTGGTGTTCATCGGTGTCGTCGGGGTGAGCTTCCGGTTCGCCGCGGCGGCCGCGGGAGGCATGCCGCGGGCCGAACGCCGGCTGCTACCCAGGCGCCTCTCCTATACATTGACGCCCATCGTCGCGGGATACGTAGTCGCACACTATCTGACTTTTCTGGTCGAAAAGGGGCAGGCGACCGTGATCCTGTTCGCGGATCCCTTCGGGGTCGGCTGGAATCTGCTGGGTCTGGCCGATCGCGATATCGCCTATCTGCTGTCCGCGCACCCGGCTCTGCTCGGCACGGTCAAGGTCCTCGCCGTGGTCACCGGCCATATCCTGGGAGTCGCGGCCGCCCACGATCGGTGCCTGCGACTGCTCCCACCGGCGCATCGGCTCACCGGCCAGCTCGCGCTCATGCTCCTCATGGTCGGATTCACCTTCACCGGGCTCTATCTGCTCTTCGACGCTTGACGGAAACGGTACGACCGGCGGCCGTTGTCCGCGCCGGGCGGTGATCGGCCGGCCCGCCGTCGCCGGCCCGATCGGCCGTCGATCCACGGCTGGGTGGCCTTCGTCCTACTGCTCGGACAGTTTGTCGATATCGGCCAGCACCTTTTCGTGCCAATCGATCTCGGTCCGGATCCGCATCCGGGCGTGCTCGGCGATGAGATCGTCGGCGGTGCGCTGGTCGGGCCAGCGCCGGTCGAGCTGGTGCTCGATCCGGGAGCCGAGGGCGCGGAGCGCGGCGATCCGATCTTCGAGGTAGCCGCGCAGCAGTTCGGTATCGAGGTCGTCGCCGACGGCCAGCGCGAGATCCACCGGGTCGGGCCGGACGTCGACTTCGGTGAAGGCTTCGTCGCGCAGGGCACGCAGTTCCCGTAGGCCCTCGTCGGTGATCCGGTAGATCGTGCGGGCCGGCAACGCGCCCTGCTGTTCGGTGCGTACCGGCTGAACCAGGCCCTCGCTCTCCATCCGATGCAGTGCGCCGTACAGCGATCCGGGCTTCACCCGCGACCACAGGTCGGCGCGGTCGAGACGGGCATCGCGGCGCAGCTGGTGGCCGTGCATCGGGCCGCGCCGGGCCAGCGCGGCCAGTACGAACAACCGGGTTTCGTTCACCCGATCAGTCTTACACGACTACTCGTATTTGAGTAGTCTGCCCGCATGACTGTGCGACCGATACTCATCGCCGGCGATCCGCGGCTCGTCACCGCCGCGGTTCCGGTCGGTGTTTTCGACGACGACCTCGCCACGCTCGTCGACGATCTGTTCGATACCAATACGGCCGCCCCGGGTGCCGGGCTCGCGGCGAACCAGATCGGGGACCCGCGTGCGGTGTTCGTCTACGACCTCCTCGATGCCGGAACCCGATATCGCGGCCATATCGTCAATCCGGTGTTGCGTACCGCCGAACTCCCGGAGACGATGCCCGACCCCGACGACGATCTCGAGGGATGCCTTTCCGTTCCGGGCGAATGGTTTCCGACCGGGCGGGCGTACCGGGCCGAAGTGGTGGGTGTGGATATGACCGGAGAACCCGTCACGATCGAAGCAGCCGGATATCTGGCCCGCTGCCTCCAGCACGAAACCGACCATCTCGCGGGAATGCTCTACCTGGACCGGTTGATCGGCCGGAACCGGCGAGCGGCCCGCAGGATGATCAAAGAGCGGGGCTGGACCGTACCCGGTAACAGCTGGCACCCGGATGTTGATCCGAGCCGCCCCGACGCTCAGTAGAAGGTCGCCTCGATCAGGCGCCGGCGCAGCCAGGTGAGCGCGGTGGCACCGGCGGATCGACAATGTAGGAGGGATAGCTCTGGTGGGCGCCGGATGAGTGCCGCGTACGCCCACTCGCCCGCACGGAAGCATTCCGCGCGGGCTGGGGCGGTGGGTCAGCGCGGGGGCCGGCTCATATCCCGGTTCATCGTGGGGAGCTCGATACTGATGGGCATCCGGAGTTCGGCCAGGTACCACAGCGCGAACTGGCGCAGGAACTCGTCGAAGAGCCAGTACGCCTCCTGGGCCGGTGGGGCGACGGTGAGTACGCCTTCGCGGACCGCGATGAACGGGCCCCAGCTGAACCGCAGCAGCGGATCCCAGACCGGCTCACGGGCGATGGCCAATCCGTCGGCGATCCTGTCGCCGAGCAGGAACCGGGTGAAGGCGCCCAGGACTCCTTTGCTCAGGATCGCCAGGTCGAGGTTGGTCCCCAGCCGCAGCAGGCGATCGGCGAGCTTCGCTCCTTCGGGGGTGGGCGCGATGATCGGATCCAGTACCTGGGCCGCCTGGGAGTTGGCCTGATCCCAGGAATTCGGTATGTACTCGTCGCGGACGCCGAGCATATGCGCGGCGACCTGCCACGAATGGAGGAACGCATCCGATTCGTGGGCGGGGATCGGCACTTTCCAGGCTGTGAGATGACGCATCACGGTGGTGGGCAGGCTGTGCCAGGTGACCATGATGTCGTTCTGGCTGATCGGAATATCCTCGTCGGCCGAGGCGACCCAGTGCGGCGACTGTGGCAGCAGATGCCGCACCGCGGCATGGACCAGGCGCGTCTTGACGCAGGTGACGACCATCTCGCCGTCCGGACCGTAGGCGTTGCCGCTGCCGATGTCGTAACCGAGTTTGGCGGTTTTGGAGATGCGGTCCTTCAGATCGTGGCCGCCCTTGGAGTAGTAGACCGCCCGGGCCTCCTTGGGGATGACCGTGCTCATCATGCCGCTGGCCAGGCCGTAGAGTACACCGAGGTAGAGGCCGCGCTTCTTGTTGAAATCGACGGCGGTGGCGAGTTTTCCCTGATCGGTCCACTGCGGCAGCTGCCGTGCGTATTCCATGAAGTCCCGCAGGTCGGGGGGTAGTCCGGCCGGTAACGGCTGACCGTTGCGGGTCCAGGTCCGCAGCAGGCCGTTGATCGCGGGAACCTCGCCGCGGTCGATGAGGGAGGCGACCAACTGGTCGGCCTCGGGATCCCAGACCCCCATCGGATCTACGCCTGCTCCGCTCCCCGCGACCGAACCCTGTGGCGACCATGTCCACGGTTGCGCTCTGGCCGGGCCGGCTATGGCGAGTGCGCCGACCGCGCCCAGTACCCCGCCCGCTTTCAACGCATCGCGCCTGTTGAATCGGTCCATGTCGCCACTCCTCGTCGAGTTGGAACACCGCGGTGGTCGTTCGGCTGCCATCCGCGTCGATATTGGAAGAATACTCAGTAACTTAGTTCCTGTACAGATGTCTAGTTCACCGATTCGGCGTTTCGCGGGCTCGGGGCTGTCTACCGCCGTTGCGGACCTGGATGCCGAGTTGGATAGCCGTCAGCCTGCGTGTATGTGTGGATCGGCGAACGATTGGGGAGCGTTGGACTGCGCTGCGCCGGTGAGCGCGATCTGGTGCTCCGGGGTGCTTTAGGTAAAGAATTGACGATAACTGCAGGTAGCTGACTCAGACGGGCTCGGGTCGAGATGCCGGCGGGGCGGTTCGGCCTTGCCCGAAAGCGTCTGCCACGACCGGCGATGTGGACAGAAATGCGCATGGTCGTGCAGCGACGAGTTGTGCCGTATCGAGTGCGGCCCGCGCTGGACCGGCCCAGTCAGTGGATTCCGGGTCGTGGCACCGTCGAACTCCCGCCCGACGAGGGCTGCTGCGCGGTGGGCGGTGCCCCGGGGCGGGGCCCGCAGCCCGGCGCACCCCGATATTCGTGATGAGCCGGATCACCGGCTGGACGGCCCACATCATCGAACAGGGCGAGTCCGAGGCGCTGATCCGGCCGTTCAGCGAATAGGTCGGCGTAATCCCAGCGGCCGGTCGTGGCCCGACGGAACGGTCACCGCCGCGCTCCGAGGCGCTCAGCGCGGCCCGCGGATCACTACTTCTCCCGCCGCCGGGCGCGCGCACGTGCCCGGTCGTGAGCGATATCCAGCAGTTCCCGGATCGCCGGTGCGGTGCGCGGACCCGGCGCCACGACGGCGAGCCAGCCGAGCTTTCCGTAGACCGGGTGGGCGATGACGGTATCGGTCACGCTCGGGTCAGTACCGGCCGGCTCGGGGTCGCGGGGCGCGCGGCCGATCCGGGTCGTGAACAATTCCGTACCCACGTGGATGTTGACCCGGAAAACGCCGGGCCGGTCGAGCCGGGAGCGTTCGTCGCCGGGATAGTCCTTGGTGACGACGGTGGCGAAGGGCTGGGTAGCCGCCGGGATCTCGCCGTCGGGGGAGTAGTAGAAGAATTTGTCGCCCCAGGCGAGTTCGGGGGTGCCGTCGCCGGGACCGGGCTGCACGATCAGTACGCCGTCGCGGGTGCCGAGGTATTCCATGATCTCGTCGATTTTCATACCTTCGAGCGTTACATTCGAGTGCTTGTGGAGACTTCTGGCGGGATATACGCGGGCAATGCCGTGGAAAGTCGCAACTACGCCGAGTTCCGGACCGTCGATATCGCCCGGTGTACGGGCTATTCGGTACAGCAGGTGCGCAACCTCGAGCGCGACGGCGTGCTCCCTCCCGTACCGCGTACGCGCAGCGGCTACCGGATCTACCGCGAAACCCATCTGTGGTCGGTACGCGCCTACCGCGCACTGGCTGCCGGGACCGGACCGGTGGAGGCCAAACGGATTCTGCGCGAGGCGCGGGAACAAGGCCCGCCCCGGTTGTACCTGTTGCTGAATCGGGCGCACGCCGGATTGGACCGGGAACGCCGGGATCTCGAATTCGCGCGGAAAGCGGCTCGGGTGATCGCCGACGAACCGGTCGGCGATATAAGCCCGGCGGATGCCATGAGTATCTCGGAACTGGCGCGGGCGCTGGGAGTGCGGCCCTCGACCCTTCGGCACTGGGACGCGGAGGGACTGGTCGTACCGCATCGGGCGGAGCAGTCGGCTCGCCGGTACACCCCCGGCGATGTCCGGATCGTGCGGCTGGTGCATCAACTGCGCCTGTCCGGATACGGTATCGAGCCGCTGCGCGAACTGGTCCCCCGGCTCCGGGGTGCCGGGGGATGGGACGAGATCGCGGGGGTCCTGGCCGCGCGCGACGCCGGAATCGATACCCGGTGCGCGGCGCTGTTCGAAGCCGCTGCCGCGCTGCATATGCTGCTGAGCGTGTCGTAGTGCGGCGGGAATACGCGGCTCGCGGCCGGACCCGGCGCGGTTCGTCGCGCCAGTCGGTCGGGCCGAACTGTTCGGCGCGGACGCGGGCGGACCGTACGCCCCGTCCCCGCAGCGCACTGCGCGCGGCCGACAGGAATCCGGTGGGACCGCAGAGGAGGAGATCGGCGTCGTCCGGGAGTTCGGATCCGGTGAGATCGGACTCGATCCGGGCGCTGTCCTCGGTGTGTGCGTGGTAGCGGATCCGCAGGGTGAGCGCGGGGAGCCGGTCGGCTACCGCGAGCAGGCGATCCCGCAGCGGATGAGTGGCGGGCGCGCGGTCGGTGTGGATCAGCAGCACTTCCCGGTGCGGGGCCCGGTCGGCCAGCTGTTCGAGGATGCCGATCATCGGGGTGATGCCGATTCCGGCCGAGACGAGGACCAGTGGGGTCTCCGTCTCCGGATCCACGGTGACATCGCCGAAGGGCAGGGTGATCGTCGAGGTGTCACCTATCGCGATCCGGTCGTACAGCCAGGTCGACACCTCTCCCGCCGGATTCGCGGGGTGCTCGTGCATCCAGCCGGGTGGTTCTGATGAGGTTATTTCTGGATTACATAGTGGATTAAAGATCCAGTCGAAGGCTCTGTAATAGTCAAAATCATCAGTTACTTGTTCGGTCGTATCGGCATCGACCGGGTTGCGTCGTCGCGAACCCGGTGGGTGTGCGCCGGTCCGGTCTCCCGGCCGTGGCCCGCGCGTATCACACCTACGCGCCACCCCGCGGGATCGACCGCTGGGCGATAACCATGACGTATCTCACCAACCCGGTCACACTCCGCGCCGGCTGACCCTGCTCGACCCGGTCGGCCCCGGAGAGGCGAGCCTCGGCGGCAGCCAAGGGATCCGCAGCGTCGCTGCGCGCACACGGCATTACCGAGCGGCGCACAGGGTTTTGCCAGGTTCGCCGGGCAGGGTGGACGTCGAAGCGATACGAGGAGGTTCCCATGATGGTCTACGCGACCGCTGCGGCCGGTTTCGCCGTGCTCGTGCTGATGGTGTTGTCCAGCCATATGGCCGACGCGGCGCCGCGCACCCTGGTGCGGGTGCGGGCGCGCGGCCGGTGAGCGCCGGGCCCGGTGACCGGATACCCGCTACGACTCCGGTGGTGTGTCCGGTGATCGGCCCGGCCCCGGTCGTGCTGCCCGTCGCCGATTTCGCCGATCGGCTACCGGCCCCGGTGATCTGACCGATCACGCGGAGTAGCTCCCCGTGGCCTGCCGACCGGGGAACTTCGCATACACGCGAGTTCGCGGGGTGCGATGATTCCGGGCGGGAGGAGGATCCGATGTCGTCGACAGATCCACGGGAACCGCGGGAACGGACCACGATCGGTGACTGGGTGCTGCGGGGAATCGCGGTGGCGCTGCTGGTTCCGGTGCGGTTGCTCTGGGAAGCGGTGAAGCTGTGCGGCCGGGCGTTCGCCGCGGCGTGCCTCTTCGTACTGGAGAAACTGGTGGAACCGGTGGCCCGGTTCCTCTGGTACTGGCTGGTGCGGCCACTGTGGCTTTTCGTGAAGGATGTGCTGTGGGGCTGGGTGATACAGCATGTGCTGTGGGGCCTGGTGCTGACCCCGCTGGGTGCGCTGCTGATGGACTGGCTGCTGCGGCCCCTGCGCTACGCCGTCGAGCAGTGGCTCTGGCGGCGACTGGTGCGGCCGGTGCTCGTACTGCTGTGGCGGTGGATCCTGCGGCCGGTACTCGGCGCGATCGCGGTGACCGTCCGGTGGTTGTGGCGGTGGTGTGTGGAGTGGCCGCTGCGGTGGTTGTGGCGCTGGGTGCTGCGGCCGTGCGGGTCGCTGCTCGCCGCGCTGTTCTCCTACGGCTGGCGCGGCGCGACCGCGGTGGTCCGGGTGCTGGTCGTGGTGCCGTGTGTCTTCGTCTACCGCACCGTGCTGCGACCGGTTCTGCGCGCGCTCGCAACGTGCTGGGACTTCGTCGCCGTACGCCCGCTGCGATTCGTACACCGGCGGATACTGGCCCCGATGAACCGCATCGCGGCCGATCTGCTGAATACAGTGTTCGGCCGCTGAACCCGCACCGGTGACCGCCGCCGTGTCCGCGCCCCGGCCGCATCGACCGCTGAGACCCGATCTGCGCCGACGTCGCTCGGGGTAGCCGGTTCAGTCCGGCAGGCCGGCGACGGACCGGATCGCCTCGGCCACGGCGGCCAGTGCCATCAGCCGGACGGTATCGATATGGGCGTCGACACGGCCGGTGGCGGCGGCGATGAAACCGTCCCCGTCGAAGCGGGTGTGCGGTGGCGTGAGCGCCCGGGAGAGACCGTCGTGGGCGCCCTGGGCGACGATGCGGCAGCCCACTTTGTCCAGCCGGGCGTTGGTGAGGATCGCGCCGATGGTGGTGTGGTCGCGCGTGCGTGCGAAATCGAACCCGCCGTCCAGCCGGGCGACCGCGTCCAGTGAGATATCCGCCGTCCCGAGGTCGATATCGCCGAAGGCGTTGACCGCGCACAGCGCGCCGACCACCAGATCGCCCAGTCGCCGCTCGGCGTATCCGAGACCGCCGGGCCGGCGCGATTGCGGTCCGCGCCACTGGGAGGTGTAGGCGCCGGTGCCCGCCCCGACGCGGCCTACGAGAACCTGCTCGCCGGCCGCCGCCCGGGCCGCGAGGTACCCGGATTCGGCGGTGGGCCGCGCGCCGGGGTCACCCGCGCCCAGGTCGAACAGTGCCAGGGTGGGGACGATGGGGACCCGCCCGGCCGGGGTCGGGACACCGCGCCCCTGTTCCTCGAGGAAGCGCAGCACACCGTCGGCGGCGGCGAGGCCGAAGGCCGACCCTCCGGTCAGGACGACGGCATCGATGGAGACGACCGCCTTGTCCGGCGCCAGCGCGTCGAGTTCGCGACTGGCGGGCGCGCCGCCCCGCACTTCGCAGGACGCGACGGTATCCGCCGGGAGCAGGAGCACGGTGGATCCGGTCTGTCCCACCCTGTCCGTCCAGTGGCCGACCCGTACTCCGGGAATTCCGATACCCACCGATCAGCCTCCGCTCGTCCTGGTTCCTGGAATCAGCTGTGGACGCACCGATCATCGCACCGATCGCGGGAAGTCGCGGGATCTGTCGCGGTGGCCGGGTGCGGCACGGGGACACCGGTGAAATCCGCTTGCCCCGGGTGCCGGTGCGCGGTCCAATGGCCGGTGATGCAACCCGAAAGAGAACTCACCGGACGTGTGGCCGTGGTGACCGGGGTGGGTCGCCGTGCCGGTATCGGATATGCGATCGCCCGCCGGCTGGCTGATCGGGGCGCTGCCCTGTACCTGACCCACTGGCGACCGCACGACGCGGAACAGCCCTGGGGTGCCGATGATTTCGACGTGCTGCGGCCCGGACTGTCCGCCGCGCCCCGGGTAGTGGACCACAGTGTGGATTTCGCCGACCCCGCCGCGCCCACCGAAGTCGTGTCCGCGGCGACCGCCGCGTTCGGGCATATCGACATCCTGATCGCCAACCATGCCCGTAGCGGCGGTGACGGGTCACTGTCCGATATCGACGCCGCGACACTCGACGCGCACTGGGCGGTCGACGCTCGTTCGGTACTGCTGCTCACCCAGGCCTTCGCGACGCAGTTCCGTCCCGAGCGCGGCGCGGTCGCCGATCGCGGCCGGGTGATCTGGATGACCTCGGGACAGCATCTGGCACCGATGCGCTCCGAGATCGCCTACGGTTCGGCGAAATCGGTGCTGGCGGGGATGACGGCCACGGTCGCCGACGAATTGATCGACCGCGGAATCGTGCTCAACACGGTCAATCCGGGCCCGGTCGACACCGGTTTCCTCACCCCGGGCACTACCGGTCTGCCGCCGGATCTCGTCGCCGAGGTCCACTCCGCGTTCCCCCGGGGCCGCGCGGGCCGGCCCGACGACCCCGCCCGGCTGATCGAATGGCTGGTATCCGACGCGGGCCGCTGGGTGGTCGGGCAGGTGCTCGATTCCGAGGGCGGATTCCGCCGGTCCCGCTTCTGAGCCGGAGTTCCGTTGCCGGGCCGGGGTGCCGGGCCGAGCTCCGCGGACCCGGCGGCCGGTCCGGCTCTACCGAACCGGCCGGCGCCGGGCGCTTCCCGCAACTCCGCTCAGGCGTTGTTCTTCGCGCCGGCGCCCGCGTCGACCGGGAACACCATCCCGGTCAGGTGGGCGCTCGCCTCGGCGGCCAGGAAGAGGACGACACGGGACACTTCCGCCGGGTCCAGGGCCGCCACGGGCTGGAGATGGGTCAGCCCGGCGAGGATCGGCGCCACATCCTCCCAGGTGGGATCGGTCAGATCGGGCCGGAACCGGCGATACATGGACTCGTTCTGCACCATCGGTGTGGCGATATTGCCCGGGGCGACCGAATTCACCGTGATGTTGTGTGCGGCGAGCTCCATCGCCAGCGATTTGGTCATCCCGATGACACCCCACTTCGATGCCACGTAGGCGGCCATCGCCGGGCTCGCGCCGCGACCCATCATCGACGAAGTGGTGATGATGCGGCCGTACTTCCGGGAGATCATGCCCGGGGTGACGGCGGCCAGGGTGTTGAACACCCCGGTGAGATTGCTGCCGATCACCTCGTGCCAGAGCTCGGAAGTGTGTTCACCGATCGGGGCCACCCCGGTCACGCCGGCGTTCGCGACCGCGATATCGACCGACCCGAGTTCGTCCTCGGCCCGCCGCACGAGCTCGTCCATCGCGGCTCGATCGGAAGTATCGGCCCGCACACTCACACAACGCCGTCCGAACGCGGCGACCAGTTCCGCGGTACGGTCGAGTTCGGCACGCGTGCCGAGCGGATAATCCAGGGCCGCATTGTCTTCGCAGCGATCGCAGATGACGATATCGGCGCCGCGTTCGGCGAACGCGAGTGCGTGCGCGCGCCCCTGACCGCGCGCGGCACCGGTCACCAGCGCGACCCGGCCCTGGAATTCCTGCGACATCGTTGTCCTCCTCGGGTGCGCGACCCGCGCACGACAGTGGGATCGGCCGCGAACTTCGCGCGGACCGCGTCGCTCACCGTAGGTGCGCGTGGACGGTGTCGTGGTCCGCGCTCTCACTGGCCGAGACCGCGACGTCCGGGTGCCGGCGCCGGATCGGTAGCGTCGACTCCACCGGCGGGCAGTCCCACCCGACGTAGAGTTCTGCCGTCCGTTGCGGACGGCCGGCACCGTCGAGACGGTCGCCGATGGCGGTGGGACGAGAAAGGGGAGATATGCCGAGGATCGCCGAAACGCGCGATGCCGCGGCACCGAGTTCCACCGAGCAGCATGCCCGGGTGGTCCGAATACTCGCCGCCGCCGCCACGCTGGCCACCGACAAAGAGCTCGAACGGGTCCAGATGCACGAGGTGGCGAAACTCGCGGGTGTCGCGGTCGCCACCCTGTACCGCTACTTCCCGTCCAAAACCCATCTCTTCGTGGCGGTGATGCTCGACCAGATCGATCGGATGAGTGCGAAGTACGCCCGGCGCGCGCATCCGGAACAGAGCGCGAAGGACGCGGTCCACGACACGCTGCTCCTGGTGGTGCGCGGCCTGCTGCGCCGGCCGCTACTGGCGACGGCGATGATCCAGTCCAACAGCACCGCCAAGGCCTCCGCTGTTCCGGATACCGCGGGGGTGGACCGTAATTTCCGGCACCTGCTCTACGACGCCGCCGGTATCGAGCAGGTCACCGAGCGGGATGCCCGGTTGCTGCGAGTGCTCATCCACTCGGTATTCGGCATCATCCAGTCCTGCCTCAACGGGCGCATCACCATCGCGGACGCCGAAGCGGATCTGCGGGTGTCCTGCGATCTGCTGCTCGCGGAGTGGCCGGAATCCTTCGCGTCGGTATGATCCGGAAACGGCCGCCGTCGGCTCCGTCAGGGTGTCCGCCGCGTGGTGATCGCAGATCAGGCCGCGGTGCGGATTGCGCGGCCCGCCGCGGTGTGGGTTGCGCGGCCCGCCGCGGTGTGGGTTGCGCGGCCCGCCGCGGTGCCGGACGTGTGATGCCCGCCGCGGCGAGCCGCTGTCCTGGGTCAGGCGGTGAGACCGCGCCGGATCACCTTGCCGGTCGCGTTGCGAGGTAAGGGTTCGGCGGTGATCCGCCAGCGGGTCGGGACTTTGAAATACGACAACCGCTCCGCCGCGTACTCGCGCAGTTGCTCCGCGTCGACGACCGCGCCGGGCCGCGCGACGACGATCGCCGCCACCTCCTGCCCGAGATCCTGATGTGCGACGCCGACGACCGCGCACTCCGCCACGTCGGGATGTTCGTCGAGGCACTGTTCGATCTCGGTGGGGTAGACGTTCTCACCACCGCGCAGGATCAGGTCCGAGCGGCGGCCGGTCAGCCGCAGCCGGCCGTCTTCGAGGATGCCGAAATCGCCGGTGCGCAACCAGCGATCGGGTGTTATCGAGGCGGCGGTCGCCGCCTCGTCCGCCCAGTACCCGAGCATGACGAACGGGCTCCGCACACACACTTCACCCTCGGTGCCGTCCGGTACCCGCTCGCCGAACGGGTCGCGGATCTCCACGGCCACGGTCAGAATCGGGCGGCCGAGGGTCCCGGGACAGTGCTCCAGATCGGCTGTCGTGGCGACGGCGATCGCGGTACTGCATTCGGTGAGACCGTAGCTGTCGACCAGTGCGTTACGGGCGAACGGGAACCGTTCCCGCAGCCGGTCCTTGAGCGCGATCGACGACGGAGCCGACGCGAGGGCGAACCCGGTCAGCGACGAGAGGTCGTAGCTGTCGATATTGCCGTGTTCGAGCAGCCGCGACGCCATGGTCGGGACCGCGCCCCAGTTCGTGACCCGCTCCCGTTCGATCAGCCCCAGCACCTTGTCCGCGGCGAACCCGCCCTGGTACATCACCACTGCGCTCCCGGTCGCGAGCCGCGGCACGATCAGGTTGTGCAGGCTGGCTATATGGAACAGCGGCGAGGTCAGCAGATAGCGCAGAGGACTCGGCTCGGTATCGCGATAGTCGCGCCCGGTGAATTCGGCCGCCAGCGCATCGGAGAAGCGATGGTAGTCGACGACGGCCAGGAGGTTGCGCTGCGAATGCAGGGCGCCCTTGGGTCGGCCGCTGGTTCCGCTGGTGTAGAGAATGACCGCCGGATCGTCCTCGTCGACTTCGGCACGGGGCAGTTCGGCGCCCGAGTAGGCCGCTGTGAGCCGCGGCAGATCCTCTTCGACAGTGAGAACCGTGATCCCCGCCGTATCGATATCGGTCAGCAGGGCAGCGCGTTTGGTATCGACGATCAGTACCGCCGGTCGGCAGTGTCCGAGCCCGTATTCGATCTCCCGGGGCATCCACCAGCTGTTGAGCCCGACGCAGACGGCGCCGAGGCACTGGCTCGCCCAGAACGCCACCACCCATTCGGGGCTGTTGGCCGCCAGCACGGCGACCCGGTCGCCCCGGCCGACCCCGTACTCGTCGCGCAACGCGGTCGCGAGAGCGGCGACAATGTCCGCATGCTCCGCGTAGGAGATGCGGCGGTCGGCGGTCACCAGATAGTCGCGGTCCTGCCAGGCCCGCGAGGCTGCCACCAGATCGCGCAGTGTCCGGCCGCGATTGCGCATCACGGGCAGGGTGACACCGAGGACCTCTTCCGGGACTATCTCGAAACGGCCGCCCGGGCCGGTCAGTCGGGTGATGACTTCGTTCAGCCGCTGTGCTGCGTCTGCCGGTGTCGTCATGGTGGCGCCTCTCTCGTTCACGGTGCCCAGCGGCTGGCAATCTCTCACGGCGAGCGGCCGAGCCCGGCCGCCGTTGCCACTGAGCGGGACCGGACCCACAACGGCTCCGGCTGCCCCGGCTAGCGTTCGGACGCCGCGGGTGGCGGAGCCCCACCGGATGGTCGGCCGGGGTAGGTGCCGGCGGTCGGCGACCGTGGTGCCACCTCGCCCGCGGCACCACGACACATCGAGAGCGGGAGAAGATCGGCAATGGGTGCACTGGACGGCAAGGTCGCCATCATCACCGGGGGCGGACAGGGAGTGGGGCAGGGTATCGCCTACGCACTCGCCGCGGCGGGCGCGTCGATCGCGGTGGTGGGCCGGACCGAGGCAAAACTGCGCGCGACCGCCGAACACATCCGCGCGGCGGGTGGCCGGGCCGAGCCGGTGGTGTGCGATATCGGCGATACCGACGCGCTGGAACCCATGGTCGAGCAGGTCGCCGAATCGTTCGGCGGTATCGACATCCTGATCAACAACGCCAACCAGAGTGCGCTCGGGCCGCTGCTCGATATCACGCCGGAACTCATGGACAAGGCGCTGACCACCGGTCCTGTCGCCACACTGCGCCTGATGCAGGCGTGTCATCCGTATATGAAGGCCCGCGGCGGCGGTGCGATCGTCACCATGGTCACCTCGGCGGCGGTGCGCTGGGATACCGGTGGGTACGGGTTGTACGCGGCCACGAAGGAAGCGATGCGCTCGCTGACCCGGACCGCGGCCAGCGAATGGGGCCGGGACGGTATCCGGGTGAACGCGGTCGCCCCGCACGCCCTCTCACCCGGGCTGAAATGGTGGACCGAACACAATCCCGAGGAGGCCGCGGAGTTCGTCGCCACGATCCCGCTGGGGCGAATCGGCGACTGCGAGAGCGATATCGGTCGCGCGGTCGCTTTCCTGGTGGGTCCGGATGCCGGCTATCTGACCGGCGCCACCGTTCCGCTCGACGGGGGCCAGGCACGCTGGTCCTGACCGGCACCGGCCCGGTTCAGGGGCGGTCGACGTCGGGAACGATGGTCTCGGGCTTGAAGATCACCTTGTAGTGGTACCGGCTCACGCCGGCGCCTTCGAGCTGTTCGACGAAGTAGCTCACGTTGTCCGAGAGCCCGAGGAAGTGTTTCTTGTATTCGTCGTCACCGGTTTTGCAGGTGACCTCGAGCTGGTTGTTCGCATCCTTGATCGAACACAGGCCCTCGATGGACAGCAGATACTTGTCGGTGATCCCGTTGAAGAACACCACGCGACGGTTGATCTTGAACTGGTCCGATTCCTTGGACAGGTTCTCCGAGACCACGTCCGCGTCGCTCGAGCATCCGGTCAGTGCGATGACGCCCGCGGACAGTGCCGCGGCGGCGGCGATGAGCTTCTTCATTCCGCACCTCTACCTCGGTGGTGGCGAATCCCGTTGCGCCGGCCACGGGATGACCCATGATATCCGCGGACGAGCCGCCGCCGGGCCCGGTCACCTCACGGCTGAGAAACTCCACCGCCGACTCGGGGCCGAGGCTCCACCGGCTCTTCTCTCGGATATGTACGACCGCAGGGCCGGCCCCGCTGCCCCCGCCGCTGATCACGGCCGGGCACCCGGTGCCGGCATCGACTCCGGGCCCCGCCGGCCCGGGAGCCGATCCCGGTGAGCGCGGTCTGGGCATTCGGCGGCGGTTCGGGGTCCGGCTGATGTCGGGTCGCCGACTGTCACGTCCGGGTTCCGTTCCCTCGCTGATTCCCGCGGGCGCCGAAGCCCTCGGGCCACCGCCGGACCGTCCACCTTCACCGATTCCGCTCCGCCGCTGTCGGCGAGTGTTACTGTGAGGCGAGAGTCAATTTCAGTTTTTGCCTATGAGAGGGCTTCTGAACAGCTCATTTGGAGATATCGATGACCATCATTGATTCGCTGACCGATACCGGCGAGCAGGACGGCAAGCCGGATCTGCCGCCGTCCATGGTCGAGCGGATGACCCGGATCCTGGACGCGTTCGACAGTCGCGCGACGCGGTTGTCCCTCGAGGAGGTCGCGCGCCGCGCGCAGCTGCCCCGCTCCACCGTCTATCGCATCCTGCACCAGCTGACCGAGTCGAGCTGGATCGAGCACACCGCTTTCGGCTATGCGCTCGGCCGCCGCGCGCTCGGCCTCGGCGGTAGCGACGGAAACGACCGGATCCGGGCTGCGGCGGCACCGCTGCTGCACGAACTGCACCTGCGGACCGGCATGGTGGTGCACCTGACCGTGCTCGACGGTGGCGAGAGCCGGTATCTCGACAAAGTGGGTGGGCGGTTCGCCACCCGGCTGCCGTCCCGGGTGGGCGGCTGCGCCCCGGCCTACTCCACGGCCGGCGGCAAGGCGATTCTGGCGGGCCTGGAGCCGGAGGCGGTGGATCGTCTCTACCGGACCGCTCTGGTCCGCCGTACCGGGAAGACCATCGCCGAACGTGCGACCCTGCACCACGAGCTCAGCCGGATCCGGTTACGCGGCGGACTCGCTTTCGACGACAGTGAATCCGTGCTCGGGGTGGCCTGCGTCGGTGCGGCGGTACGTGGGCACAGCGGCCCGGTCGCCGCCGTATCGCTGTGCGGCGAGGCCCGTTCCGTACGGTTCGACCATATCGCGCCGCTGGTGGCGAACATATCCCGCGAGGTATCGCGCACGCTGTTTCCCGGATCGCCGGATCCGCAGTCCGGCGGCGCGGAAACCCGACGACTCCAAGCGGCCGGGACCCGCTGAGCGAACAGGTGCGCGCCGCCCGGACCCCCAGTGCGACGGGTCTCCGGAGAATCCGGTCTCACTGATCGGAAGATGCTGTGTGCGAGCGGCGATCCGCCTGGCAGCCTCGGCGATACGACCGGGGTGCCCGCCGCCCGAGGAGACGTGGCGACGCCGCGATCCCGTGGCGTCGCGCGCCACGTGCCCCGCGAGAGACCGAGCAGGAAGTTGTAGCCATGGGTCAGGTTCTGGACCGGATCGAGCAGCACGCGGAAGAGATCCGTGCCGAAGGGGTGGTGGGCGACCAGCTCATGCGCCTGTCCGATACCTCGGCCGGGCGCCTGCGGGAATCCGGTGCGATACGGATGCTGCAGCCGAAGGAACACGGCGGGCTCGAATGCCATCCACGCGAGTTCGCGGAGACCACGATGGCCGTCGCCGCGATGGACGGAGCGGCGGGCTGGGTCACCGGGATCGTCGGTGTCCACCCGTGGGAGCTCGCCTTCGCCGATCCCCGCGTGCAGCAGGAGATCTGGGGCGCCGACCAGGACACCTGGGTCGCCTCGCCGTACGCCCCGATGGGGGTGGCGACTCCCGTCGACGGCGGTTACCTGCTCAACGGGCGCTGGTCGTTCTCCTCGGGCACCGACCATTGCCAATGGGCTTTCCTCGGCGCGCTGGTCGGCGATGCCGACGGGAAACCCGTGATGCCGCCGAACTCCCTGCACGTGATCCTGCCCCGGGCGGACTACGCGATCGTCGCCGACTCCTGGGATGTGATCGGACTGCGCGGCACCGGTTCCAAGGACCTGATCGTCGCGAACGCGTTCGTCCCCGAGTACCGGACGCTGTCGGCGGCGGAGGTGATGGACGGTACCGCCGTGCAGCGGGCGGGCCGCACCGAAACTCTCTATCGGATGCCGTTCTCCTGTATGTTCCCCCTCGGTATCACCTCCGCGGTGATCGGTATCGCCGAGGGCGCGCTGGCCTGCCATATCGCGGCGCAGCGGGAGCGGGTCGCGGTGACCGGGATCCCCATCAAGGACGATCCGTACGTTCTCTTCTCCATCGGCGAGGCGGCCGCCGAGATCGCCGCGTCGCGGGCCGCGCTGCTGGAGAACGTGGATCGCTTCTGGGACAGCACGGAAAAGGGGCGGGAGGCGAGTTTCGAGGAACGCGCGATCGGCCGTCGCACCCAGACCGCCGCGGCCTGGCGGGCGGTACGCGCGGTCGACGAGATCTTCGCCAGGGCCGGCGGCGGCGCGCTGCACTACCGCTCGCCCATGCAGCGTTTCTTCCGTGACGCGCATGCCGGGCTGGCACATGCGATCCACGTTCCCGGATCGATTTTCCATGCCTCGGCGCTGACGCAGCTGGGCGGTGAACCGCAGGGCATCCACCGCTCGATGATCTGAACGGCCCGGTCCCGCACCGGAGCTTCCGATGAGAAACCCGGCACCCTCGCCCCTGTCCGGTCCGGGCGCCGGTGATGTCGTTGTCGTACCTGTGTATCCCCGCTATCGGCGGTGGGTCATCTCGGCCAGCCGCAGGTCGCGGGTGCGGGACTGGTGGGTCTCCATGGTCTTCGCGGCGCGTTCGGGATCGCGGTCGCGGATCGCCTCGAAGATCTGCGTATGCTCCTCCTCGATGAGATCGAGGTTGTCCCGGGTGCGCGATACCGCGCCGTCGTAGACCCGCAGCCGGGCGTCGAGGAGGGCCATCAGTTCGAGGGCGGTGGTGTTGTGTGCGGCATGCCGTAGCGCGACATGCCATTCCGCGTGCCGGTCGAGCCGCTCCTGACCGCTGAGCCCTCGGGCGGATTCCAGCAGGTGCGCCAGTTTGGCGAGATCGAAATCGGTGCGGCGCGCGGCCGCGCTGCGAGCGACCGTGGCCTCCAGGGCTATTCGTGCCTCGCAGATATCGAGGATCTCCTCGGGCGTGCGCACCCGGACGACGAAACCGCGTGATTCCTTCGCCATGAGGCCCTCGACTTCCAGTCGCATCAGGGCTTCGCGGGCGGGCGTACGGGATACGCCCAGGTCGGCTCCGACGTTCGCGGGGACCAGCAGCGTGCCGGGTGGATAGGTGCCGCCCACGATGCGGGCACGCAGCTGTCGATACGGCGAATCCGGTGAATCGCGGGATTCGGGCATAGGGGTTTCTCCTCGGAGCGGGAAGGCGATCGTTCACCGATACCACAGTCGCTCCGCGAAGAACAGAGTTCTGAACGCAACTGTATACAACTGGCGACACTTGCGTACGTCGGCTCTACCGTGCCTGGAGAAGCACGACAGGAGGGTCATGTATCCGCAAGTGAACGAGGACCACCGATGACCGGATCGGTGGTGGCGCCGGCCCCGGCGCGAGCGCGCCGATGGACACCGAGCGGGAAGTCCGGCGGGTATCCGCGGGCACTGCTGCCCTGGGTGGTGCCGGTGCTGATCGTCGCGGCCTGGCAATGGAGCTCGACCGCCGGGATCATCGCACCGGCGATCCTGCCCGCGCCGTCGGTCGTCCTCGATACCGCGAGCACACTGTGGCGCAGCGGTGAACTCCCGGACCACATCCTGGTCAGCCTGCGCCGGGTGGCGATCGGGTTCGGAATCGGCGCGGCGATCGGCCTGGCCTTCGGTTTCGCGGTGGGTCTGTCCCGGCTCGCGGAAGGGGTGTTCGACCGCAGCCTGCAGATGATGCGGGCGCTGCCGCATCTGGCGCTGGTGCCCCTGCTGATCGCCGCGTTCGGGATCGGCGAGACACCGCGCATCGTGCTGGTCACCCTCGGGGTGATCTTCCCGGTCTACCTCAACACCGTCAGCGGTATCCGGACCGTCGACGAGAAACTGATCCAGTTGGGCAGCTCCTACGGGCTCACCCGCTGGGGGTTGATCCGCCACATCGTCGTGCCGGGCGCGATGCCGATGATCCTCACCGGTATCCGGTACGCGCTGGGCGTGGCGTGGCTCACCCTCGTCGTCGCCGAGACCATCGCGACCCGCGAGGGTATCGGCTACCTGGCGCAGAACGGCCGCGAGATGTTGCGCACCGACCGGATCGTGCTGGCCATCGTGCTCTACGCCCTCGCCGGGCTGCTCGCCGATCAGATCACCCGGCTCATCGAACGCCGGGCCCTGCGCTGGAACCCGACGATGCGGAAGGTGCGATCGTGAGCGCACGAACGAAGAGTCCGGTCGGTCTCACGCTGCGTGATGTGGGCATCCGATATCGCGACACCTGGGTGCTGCGCCATCTGGACCTGACGGTGGAAGCGGGACAGTTCGTCGCGATCGTCGGACCGAGCGGCGTCGGCAAATCCAGTCTGCTCCGGCTCCTCGCGCAGCTCGAAAAGCCCACCGAAGGAACCGTCGCCACGGTCGGCGCGGCCACCTGTTCGGCCCGGATGATGTTCCAGGAGGACCGGCTGCTGCCCTGGAAGCCGGTGCTCGGCAATGTCACGCTGGGGACCCGGCGCCGGGAGGACGCCGCGCGCGATCTGCTCGCGCAGGTGGGCCTAGCGGGGCGCGAAAAAGACTGGCCCGCCGAACTCTCCGGCGGGCAGCGGCAGCGGGTCGCCCTGGCCCGGGCACTGCTGCACCACCCGGACATCCTGCTGCTGGACGAGCCGTTCGGCGCCCTGGACGCCATCACCCGGGTGAATATGCACGAACTCGTCGAATCGCTGCTGGCGCGGGAACCCCGGACCGTGGTGCTGGTCACCCACGATGTCGAAGAAGCGCTGATGCTGGCGGACCGGGTGCTGCTGCTGACCCCGGAGGGCATCACCACCGATCTCGCCGTCGCGCAGCCGCGGCCGCGCAGCCGCGGCGATGCCGAACTCGCCGATCTCGAACAGCGTTTGCTGGACGATCTACTCGCCGCCGACCGACAGGCGCGGCAATCCCGGAAAGGCACCACAGTATGAGCAGGCCGTTATCGCTGAACAGGCGGGGATTCCTGAAGGCCGGCGGCCTCGGCGCGCTGGGCGTGGCCGGTGCCGCGGCACTTTCGGCCTGCGGGCCCGGGACCTCGGGCCCGGCGGCGCTCACCGAGATCCGTTACGCCCTGATCGGTGACGGTAAGGCCGAACCGGGCACGATCCTGTCACATCGGCTCGGCGGTTTCGATATGAGTGCCGAGCTGGGGATGCCGGTGTCGTTCCCCACCGGGTTCGCCGCCTCACTGCCGGTGATGGAGGCGATCAAGGCGGGCAGTATCGAATTCTCGTTCGCCACCGCGACCGCGATCATCTACGCGATCGGTGGCGGCGTACCCGTGGTGCCGCTGGTCGCCTATCCGCTGCCCGCGAACGAGGTCGACATCCTGGTGCCGAAGGGTTCCGATATCGAGTCCGCGGCCGATCTCGCCGGCCGCAGGATCGCCGACCATCAGGGCACCACCGGGACCTACAGTCTCGTCGAATATCTGGAGACCGCCGGTCTGACGATCGACGATATCGAGTACGTCAACCTCACCGCCGCGGACGCGGAAGCCGCCTTCGCGCAACGGCATGTGGACGCCTGGATCAACTGGCAGCCCACCATCGAACTGGCCCGCCGCAAACACGACGCGGACGTGCTGCCCGGTGTGCGTACCTACGATTACGCCTTCTTCGTGGCCTCCGAACAGTTCGCGTTCGAGCGTCCGCGCGAGGTGGCGACCGTGGTGCGCAATGTGCGCGACGCGCAGCGCTGGATCGAGGCGAATCCCGAAACCGCTGTCGCGGAATTCGCGGCACTGGGCGGATTCGGTGATTCCACCCTGGAGAAAGACGTCTACTACGACCTGGTCCGGCAGAAGCGGCTGTCCTATTCCGGTGCCGGCGATTTCGGCGTCGTCGATCAGGCGGCGATCGACAGCACCCAGGACCTGGCGGACAACTTCCACGAGCTGGGCGTGTACCCGGAGGCCGTCGATGTGCGTGGCTGGTTCGCCGACACCCGGTTCGCGCCGGTCGCCGACGCCGTCCGCGCCGAACTGTCCACGCAGTGATCGATAGATATCGGGAGACCATTCGATGAACAAGAAAATGCGCCTCGCCGCATTCGTCACCGCGGGCCCGGGCCGGCCGGGCGGCTGGCGTTATCCGGGATCGATACCCGGCTGGCTGGACGCGTCCTACTATCACAACATCGCGCGGACCCTGGAGGACGGCCGGTTCGATCTGGCGTTCTTCCCCGATATCCTCTCGGTCCCGGATCGGTTCGGTGGCAGCACCGATTCCCAGCTGCGCTACGGCGCGTTGGGTTCGTTACGGGTGGACCCGCTGCCGGTGATGGCGTCGATGGCCGCGGTGACCCGGCATCTCGGTATCGCGGCCACGGTATCGACCAGCTACGCCCAGCCCTTCAGTGTCGCGCGGACTTTCGCCAGCCTCGATCATCTCACCGCGGGCCGTTCCGCCTGGAATATCGTGACCTCGTTCCAGGAATCCGAGGCCCGCAACTTCGATCTCGACGCGCAGTTCGACCGCTCCACCCGCTACGAACGCGCCGATGAATTCCTCCAGGTGGCAGCCGAACTCTGGGACAGCTGGGAGGACGACGCGCTGGTCCTGGACGCGCGGGCACCGCTGTTCGCCGACCCGGACCGGGTGCACCGGATCGATCACCAGGGCAAATATTTCGCCGTGCGGGGCCCGCTCAATGTGCCGCGGCCGCCGCAGGGCTACCCCGTGCTCATCCAGGCGGGCGCTTCCTCCAAGGGGAAGGATTTCGCCGCGCACTGGTCCGATGTGATCTTCTGCAGCCACGCCTCCAAAGAGTCCGCGCAGTCCTTCTACACCGAGATCAAAGAGCGGGCGGCGACTTTCGGACGTGATCCCGAGAGCATCAAGATCCTGCCGTCCATCACGCCGATCGTCGCGCCGACCGCTGCGCGGGCGAAGGAACTGGCCGAGGAGATCTTCGAACTGGTCCCGCCGCTGGGCGGTCTGTCGACCCTGGCCTACCACCTCGATATCGACCTCTCCACCTTCCCGCTGGACGAACGCCTGCCCGAAGTGGAGGTTCCGGGTGTGGAAGGCCACTACCACGAGGTCCGGGAGATCACCGAGCGCGACGGCCTGACACTGCGCCAGCTGGGCAAACAGTACGGCGGCCGGACCGAAGGAGATTTCATCGGCACCGCCGGCGAGGTCGCCGACGGACTACAGGAGTGGTTCGAGGCCGGTGCCGCCGACGGTTTCACTCTGCAGGTGCCGCATCAGCCCGGCGGGTTCGAGATCTTCACCCGACAGGTGGTGCCGGAGCTGCAGAAGCGCGGGCTCTTCCGGACCGAGTACGAGGGTGCGACACTGCGCGAGAACCTCGGCCTCGACCGGCCGGCCCGTGGTGACTGGGTCGCCCGTGCGGGTGGTGCCCGGTGAACGACCCGGTGCGGGGCGCGGTGGTGGTGGCGGCCGAGATCGCCACGCCGGGACGGTTCATCGTCTCGGCGCGGGCGAACCATCTGGTCAGTGATTCCCGGCTGACCGGAGGCGAGGCGATCCACGCCGGTGAACTCCTGCTCGCGGCCCTGGCCTCGTGCGCCCTCGCCAATATCGAGAACCACGCTGCCGAACTGGGTCTTTCCGCGGTGCGGGTCGCGGCCACGGCCTCCCACACCCGCAACGAGGACGCGCCGACCTACTACCGTCACACGCTGCTGGAGATCGGCATCGATGGGGTCGGTGAAGCGGACGGCCGGGCGCTGGTGGACAACTTCGTGGCCACCTGCCCCATCTACAACACCATCCTCCGCGGCAGCGGGATCGAGATCGTCCTCAACGGCAGTATCCGTCCCGGGGCCGCCGTCCCGGAGAACGGGAACGAGCGGGGTGACCATGGGCGGCAGTGAGGACCGGTGTACCGGGTCGGCGGACGACCACTATTGCCGGGGCGCGGTGCTGCGTACGCGACGCTACGCGCTGGAGTCGGCGCATTTCCGCCGACACGATCCCGCCCGGGACCGGCCGGGATCGTGCCGGCCCCGGCTGGTCCCGGGCACGATCGACCCACCCGAAGTCTGACGGCCCGCACGCCGATCCGGCTACCGTGCCCGGAGAATCACTCTTCGCGTATCCAGGCGGGCAGGATCCGTACCTCGCCCGATCGTCGGCCCCGCGGTCTGCGCACCACGGTGGAAGTCGGCCGCAGACCGCCCGTTCTACGTGACACCGGCAAAAGTGATGCTCAGATCGCGCAATCCGCGCAGCAGGAAAGTGGGCTCGTATCGGTAGCTGTGCCCGCCGGCCGGGCCGTGGCGATCCTCGTCGACCGCGATATCGGCCATCCGGTCCAGCATCCGGTTCAGCGTGACCTGTGCTTCCACCCGGGCCAGCGGCGCGCCGGCGCAGGTGTGCACGCCGCGGCCGAATGCGATGTGCTCGCGGGCATTACGGCGATCGGGGCGGAACTCGTCGGGATCGTCGAATTTGCGCGGATCGCGGTTGGCGGCGCCGATACACAGCATGACCACGGTGCCGGCCGGGATATCGACCCCGCCGAGTGTGGTCGATCTGCGGGCCAGCCGGAAGTCGACCTTGGTCGGGCTCTCGGTGCGCAGCGATTCCTCGAGGAAACCGCCGACCAGACCGCGTTCCCCGCGCAATCGCTCCTGTAGTGCGGGATTCTCGGCCAGTACGCGCACGGCCGAACTGAGCAGTTTGGTGACCGTCTCCTGTCCGGCCGCGAAGAGGAATGTCGCCGGGCGCACCACCTCGATGATCTCGGTAAGGGTTCCGTCCGGGTAGGTCGTCGAGGCCAGGGCGCTGAGGACATCTTCGCGGGGGCTGTGGCGGCGCTCGGAGAGATAGGACCCGAAGGTTTCGTCCAGCCATTCCAAAGGGTTGCGGCCGACGGGTTCGTGATCGAGTGAGCCCGGGTAGCCGCCGTTACCGGCCAGCGTCTGCCGGAAGGTCTCGCGATCGTCCTCGGGTACGCCGAGCAGGTCGGCGATCACCAGTGTGGCGAAGGGTTTGGCGTAGTCGGCGAGGAATTCGCAGCGGCCCGCGTCGAGGAATTCGTCGAGCTGGCGGTCGGCCTGCCGCCACATGTATTCCTCGTTCTCCTTCAACCGGCGCGGTGTGAGGAGCCGGTTCAGCAGCGACCGGGCGCGGGTGTGCTCCGGCGGATCCATGGTCACCATATGCTCGAAGATCGGGAGCTGGTGGCGGTGTTCGGCGATCTGCTCGGTGATGTCGTCACCGGTGGGTTCGAACGGTAGTGGCGGAAACGGGCCGCCGATCGATACGCAGGCCGAGAACGCCTCGGTATTGCGGAACGCCTCGACGGCCTCTTGGTAACCGGTCACGGCGACGACACCGTAATGGGGTTCGCGGAATACCGGATTACGGCTGCGTAGGTGGTCCAGATACGCGTAGGGATCCTGCGCGAGGGCTTCGTCGGAGAAGAAATCCAGTGCGGCAAGGTCGGTCATCGGCTCGCGGGCCTTTCGTGGGGGGCGCCGCGGGCGGTCGCTGTGGCGCCGCGGAGCCGTATCGATCCGATCGACCCCGGAGCAGCTCGAGTTTTGCCGCCCAGCAAAAATTTGATCGATCGATAAAATGTTAAGGTGCACCATGATTACCACGCGCCGCGTCGGCCGGTCAAGGAATACGGCAGGGCTCGCGAATCGGCTTCTCGGAGACGTGTCCGGGCGGTTGCGCTGAATGCCCGCGAAACGTGCCACCAGGACCGACGAGGCCGGAACCCGACTGCGGCTCATGGAGGCGACCGCTCGGATCATCCGCGAAGAGGGGTACGCCGCGGCGACCTCGCGCCGGGTCGCCACCGCGGCCGGCGTGAAATCGGCGCTGGTCTACTACTACTTCCCCACTATGGACGATCTGTTCGTCGCCGTGATGCGGGCCGGTGCCGAACGCGCGCTGGGGCGGATGCGCCGGGCGCTCACCGCGGAAGACCCGCTCCAGGTGCTCTGGGAGATCAACACCGATGACCGGTTCACGCAGCTGAACACCGAATTCATGGCCTTGGCGAACCATCGCAAGGCGGTCGGCGCCGAGCTGAAGTCGTATGCCGAGCGGGTCCGGGATATCGAGACGGCCGCGGTGACCATCGTCTTGCGCGCGCACGGTGTCGATCTCGAGCGGTTTCCGCCTGTCGTGGTGTCGATGCTGCTCACCGGCGCGGCGCGCATCCTGTGCAACGAGGACGCGGTGGGGGTCCGGCAGGGACACGCCGAACTGCGTGCGTTCGTCGAAGAGTTGATGGGGCACTACGGCTTGCCGTTGTCCGGCCCGGGACCGGCGGACAGGCGGTAGCCCTCGCGCTGGGCGTGCTGATCGGGCGATCCGGTGGACCGGTTCGGTGAAGGCCCGGGTGCTCGGTGGTCACCTGATCGAAAGGTGTGGTCCGGCCTCGGCAGCCGATTTTCGTCGTTGACATCGCGGCGTGGTCACTGTCAAAGTTTGATCGATCGATCAAATCGATCGATACGGGTGCGCCGGCTCTCGGCCGTGCCCGGGCTGCGGCAGAACGAGGTGTTCCATGGCAGGGCGAGTCGAAGGCAAAGTCGCCTTCATCACGGGTGCGGCGCGAGGGCAGGGGCGCAGCCACGCGGTGCGATTGGCGGAGGAAGGCGCCGATATCATCGCGATCGATGTGTGCGGGCCGGTGAGCGGAAGCGACGAGATCGCGCCCTCGACACCGCAGGACCTGGCCGAAACCGCTGAACTGGTGGAAGCCCGGGGCCGGCGGATCGTCACCGAACAGGTCGATGTGCGTGACTACGACGGGCTGAAGGCCGCGCTGGACAGCGGTGTGGAGCAACTCGGCGGCCTCGATATCGTCGTGGCCAATGCCGGTATCGGCAACGGGGGAGACACGCTGGACAAGACCGGCGAGCCGGACTGGCAGACCATGATCGATATCAACCTGTCCGGCGTATGGAAGACCGTGAAGGCCGGTGTCCCGCATCTGCTCGCCGCCGGGTCCGGTTCCATCGTGCTCACCAGCTCCGTCGGCGGCCTCAAGGCATACCCGAACACCGGTCACTACATCGCGGCCAAACACGGTGTGATCGGGTTGATGCGCAGCTTCGCGGTGGAACTGGGTCAGCATTCGATCAGGGTGAACTCGGTGCTGCCCACGAACGTGAATACGCCGATGTTCATGAACGAGGGGACGATGAAACTGTTCCGCCCCGATCTGGAGAACCCGGGCCCGGCGGATTTCGCTCCGGTCGCCCAGCTCATGCACGTACTGCCGGTCGGTTGGGTGGAGCCGGTGGACATCAGCAACGCGGTACTGTTCCTGGCCTCCGACGAAGCCCGCTACATCACCGGACTGCCACTACCGGTCGACGCCGGCAGCCTGCTGAAATAGACAGCGCGGGAACGGAGGAATACCCGGCGCCACCGCGGGCCCGGGACGATCGCGCAGGGGTCGTTCAGAGCCGTGCCGGTACCGAACTGCGCGAAAACGGTCGACCGATACCGGTGCGCCGGGGCAGAATGTCGTGCGAAAGGGGGGAACGATGCTGGTCGAGTCCGCAGTCGGGGATGCCTACGGAGCGGGGTTCGAATACGCCGATGCCCGGTTCGTGGCACAACACAACACCCTGAACGGGTATGTGCAACATCCGCGGCACGCCGGTATCCGCCCCGGGGCCTACACCGACGACACCCAGATGAGCCTGGCCGTCGCCGAACTTCTCGTCTCCGGTGCCCCGTGGACCCCGCTGAACCTCGCGGACCGGTTCGTCTCGTGTTTCCGGCGTGATCCGCGCGAGGGGTACGCGGGCCGTTTCTACGATTTCCTGCTCTCGGTGGGTGACGGTGCGGAGTTCCTGCACCGGATCCGCCCCGACAGCGACAAGAGCGGCGCGGCCATGCGTGCCGCGCCGGTCGGGCTGCTACCCACCGTGGACGATGTGCTGCACCATGCCGCCGTCCAGGCCGCCGTTACGCACGACACCCCCGCCGGTATCGCCTCGGCCCAGGCCGCCGCGCTGGCGGTGTACTACTGCCGCCGGGATCTCGGGCCGCTCGCCGATATCGGCAGCTGGCTGGATCGCCGGGTGCCGGGGGGCTGGGCGCGGCCGTGGCGCGGCAAGGTCGGGTCGAAAGGACGGATGAGTGTCGCCGCCGCCCTGACCGCGCTGTCCGGTGCCACCAGTACGAGCGGGTTGCTGCGCGCCTGCGTCGCGTTCACCGGTGATGTCGATACGGTCGCCACCATCGCACTGGCGGCCGCCTCCTGTTCGCCTCGAATCGAGCAGGATCTGCCGCGGCCGCTACTCGATACCTTGGAGAACGGTCCCTACGGGCGCGATTACCTCGCCGGACTGGATGCCCGGCTGCCCGGCTGATCGCACTCCGGGCGCGCTGCGACCGGGATGGCGGCGCTCGAGTAGCCGGAGGTCGGCGGGTGCGCTCTCCGGTATTCGGTGACGACAGGCCCGCGTCCGGGAAACAGCTACGGTACGTGTCCACGATCCGTCGGTGCAGCGCCTGCCCGGTGTCACGACCTCGCATAATTCACCGGCGCGGGTTCGAGCTGCCGGGTGGACGCGGTAAGGTCCGGGTCGAGGCCGGTACGGCTCGAAACCCTGTCGCCGGCTCGCCCGGCTCGCGCCGTGGCGCAGCCGGTGCTGATCCGGTCTGTCCCGAGCTGCGGAGGTAGATGATGTCTCAGGCCATCGAAGGCATCGACCCGGCCGTGCCGCCCAGCGGCCCGGGGTGTGTCGAGTGCGAACAGGCGCAGGGCTGGTGGGTGCATCTGCGGCGCTGCGCGCAGTGCGGACATATCGGATGCTGCGATTCGTCTCCCGCCCAGCACGCCACCGCGCATTTCAACGCGACGGGGCACCCCTTCGTACAGAGTTTCGAACCGGGGGAGGACTGGTTCTGGAATTACCGGTCCGATGAGATGTTCGGCGGGGGGCCCGAACTCGCTCCGCCGCACGAACATCCGCGAGCCCAGACGGTGCCGGGGCCGCGTGAGCGGGTGCCGGCCGATTGGCAGAACCACATCCACTGAGCACGCCGGCGTTCCCGTCAGGACGCGCCGGACCACCAGCGGCGCACGCGGCCGAAACCGGATTTCCGCGGCCGGGGCGGGC
The DNA here is from genome assembly GCF_053605105.1 of Nocardia sp. NPDC003963. NCBI lineage: Bacteria > Bacillati > Actinomycetota > Actinomycetes > Mycobacteriales > Nocardiaceae > Nocardia > Nocardia sp. NPDC003963. The sequence goes on along the minus strand of NZ_JBSGIP010000001.1, from coordinate 1,533,414 downwards.
GGCGGTCCGGGTCGAACCAGCCGGGTAACGGCTCCCGTGCGGACAGCCACCACTGCGGGACACCGGTTCCGGGGAGTTTGCCGGTGTGGGCGGCGACGATCCCGCCGACGATCGCCGCGGTGGTGTCGATATCCCCGTCCGCTTCGATACAGGTCGCGACGGCGGCCGGATAGTCGCCGAGATACGTCGCCGCGACCCATATCGTGAACGGCACCGTGTCCTCGGCGGTGACCCGGGAGCCGTTCCCGAGTTCGGCGGCGGCGTCCCGGGTGGAGGTCCCGAGCAGCGTGCGGGCGCGGTGGATCGACCGGCGTGTCTCGCTGTCGCTCAGGTACTCGAGGACCGAGTCGATGAATTCCGCCGGCATGGGCCGGGTTCCGGTGCGCCGGGCCCGGGTGGCCGCGGCGGCGGCGAGCGCTACGGCCACCGCGCCGGCGATCCCTTCGGGATGTCTGTGCGTGACCTCCGCCGAGCGGGTCGCCTCGGCGGCGACTCGTTCCGGATCTCCGGCGAAACAGGCGCCGAGCGGGGCGACCCGCATGGCCGCACCGTTACCGCGGGAACCCTGATTCTCGAACAGCGCCCCGGCCACGTCCCGCCAGTCCGCACCGTCACCGATCCGGCGCAGCACCCCGACGGTGTTGAATCCGTAGTCACGGTGCGGCTGGAACCGGCGCGCGAAGGCTGCGGCGAGCCGATCCTGGTCGATCGAGCCGTTGCGCAGGAGTTCGGCGACAACGCTGCACGCCATTTCGGTGTCGTCGGTCCAGGTCCACGGCCGCTCGGTGGGGAGGTCACCTGCTCGGAGGTCCGCGAGGGACCGGCGCATGACGGGAAACTGCTGTCCCAGCGCGTCCCCCACCGAAAGTCCGTCCAGCGAATCGAGCATCGAGTCGATATGCATCGCGTCGAATGGTAACCGGACCGGGTATTCGTCCGGATACCAAGTGAGCATCGGGAGGCGGCGTGTACGGCGAAACCGACGAGAACACCAGCGACGGCATCCACACCTTCGCCGAGCTGTACCACTACCGGATGTTGTACAACGCACTCGTGTTCAACGAATGGGCACGTGGCGGCCGGTACGACGTGCACAAGAGTATCCGGCACAGCGACGGCGAACTCTGTTTCGGCGGTGGCTGGTTCGTGGTGTACGCGACGCTGCCGACCGGGCAGATCGCCAACCACTACCGGATGCGGCACTGGGGTCTGTTCCGGATTCCCGAACGTCCGGTGCCCGCGGTCTGGGACGGCCACAGCGCGCACGACGCCGCCGACCGGATGCTCCGTTTCCTGACGGGGCAGGTCCGACCGGATTCGGACAATACCTGCGCGACCTGAGCGGTACCAGTGCACCGTGCGGCCGCTCGGGGCCCGGTCGCCACGGCCGGTGGGAGCAGATCGAATTCCCGGTTCCGGGCGGGATCGGGGCGAAATTGTCCCGGGATCATCGGCACTATTTCCCGGTGGACGATCCGATCCGTCGTCTGGGTCCGGCCGAGCGGGTTCCGTAAGCCGAAAGGCGCTTTCTCCCAGGTGATCGCGCCGAAATCGGGCATGGTGCTGATCGGGCAGAGGGCAGCCGACGCGTGGTGCGGATCGTGCACGATTGCCGTGCTCGGTAGGTGAATTCTCGCTAGGCTCGACTTTCGAGGTGCCGCAGGCAAAGGAGAGACCGCGATGTGGCCCGTCACCATGATGGATGATGCCGCGGAGCGGCTCGTCGCCGCGACCGCAACGGTGGTGCGCGATGTCCACCGACGAGTCGAAGCCTTCTCCGACTGCAGCGGGGGCGGGGCACGGCTGCTCGGGGCGGCGGACCGACCCGTGCCGGACCAGAGCACAATGCACCTACCCGGCGATTTCCCCGCACCGCGGTCCGCACCGCGCCGGGGCATCGTCGGAACCGATCTCTCCACCGGCAAGGACGTGGAGATCGACCCCGCCGATATAGTCAGCACCGGGCTGCGCGACGCCGACGGTCGTCCGATCGGTGTGTCGTTCCCGTTGTCGGACAACGACGAGCGGATCGTCGCGTGGGCGTCGATGCGTCACCGCACCAGTGACGAGTACATCCGCGCCGCGTATTATCTGCCCGGCCGTCCGCCGGAGAGACCCGAATTCGAGTACGGGCCGCTGACGGACGCAGCGTGGGCCAAGGAAGTGCGACGCACAGGAGTCCCGCCCGTCTATGTCTTCGCGCACTCCAATCAGGCCGGGTACGGCCTTCAGGTCCGGGCGACCGGAGGTGTGCCGCGAAAGATGTTGCTCGAAGGCGGATCCTACGGTCAAGCAGTGGAACTGAGCCGGGATTCCGTCCGCGCCTACAGTGAGAACGAATTCAACTCCATGGTGCACGTTTCGTGCGGTGCCTCGCGGCCCGGCAACGCAACCGGGCAGCTCGCCGCCGACCATCTCATCGAGCGTGCCGATATGTACCGCAATATCCATGTGCCACGGAGCGTCATCGAGTACACGTCGGATCCGGACTCGAGTACCTCCTGGCTGAATGCCGTGGCCGTCATCGACTCCATCGGATCTCGGCATCCGGATTTCGACACCTTCTGGGGGTCCCCGTACGCGGAACTGGACATGCCGTGAATGCCGGATTTCCGCGCGTGGCGGAGCTCGATTTTCGAGCTCGGTTGTCGGACGAGAGTCCAAGTGCCTCTTTCTCATTGGTTTCTCAGCGTTTCTGAGGCGGTATTCCGGGGTGGGGCCAGTACGGTGTCGCGTGCCGGGTCGGCCGGTGGTGTAGTGAGTGAAGGGATGTGGGTGTGGCGCGCAGGGTAACTGTCACGATGATCGACGATCTGGACGGCGAATCCGTCGCGACGGAGACGGTGTCGTTCGGCGTCGACGGATTGCTGTACGAGATCGACCTGTCCGAGGTGAACGCGCGGGAGTTCCGGGCGGCACTGGACAAATGGACACCGTTCGCGCGGAGAGTCGGCAGGCCGCGCCGGGCGAAGGTCCAGACGCCGGACCGCCCGCAATCGGCGAAGGCGGTGCGGGAGTGGGCCCGGCGCAACGGGCACGAGATACCCGACCGCGGCCGGATTCCCGGTGTCGTGCTGGACGCCTATCAGCGCGCCGCCGGCTAGGGCGCGGAAGACGCCGCGCGCGGCCGGTCGTTCCCGGCGGCGATCAGTTCGCCGGGTCGGGCGGTGTGTGGACGGCGATCTCGCCGCTGAGGGTGTGGCCGCCTTCGAGTTGTAGGCGGTCTCCGCTCCAGAAGCGGCCCGGGTCGTACCAGTCGGGACTGCGCGTGTCCGGTAGCAGTTCCATCGCCTGGTAGGTCGCCGCCACGATCTCCGCGCAGTAGGCGTTCTCCACCTCGCGTGCCGCGGGCGGGCGGGAACGCCTGCGCGGCAGGCGGACCCGGCCGCGGAACCAGCGACCGGCCAGGGCCGCCGTCGACGGGAACGGGGTGCCGTCGAGCCGGGCGACCGTGCGCAGCATGCCGTCCTCCATCTCCCGGGTGGCGGGCGGTTCCAGCTGGCGCAGCCATGCCTGCTGGCCGTACCGGTTCGCCCAGACCATCACCGCGTCGCGCAGATTGTGCAGCTGGGCGCCGCGGTGCGCGGTGCCCGACCACATATCCGGTAGCGACCGCCCGAGTTCCGCGTGCCAGATCAGCGCGGGGAGATCGTCGATCACCACCGACATCCCCACGTGGTTCACCGGACTGTTGGTCGTCATCCGGATCATCCGGTCGGCCGTGGAATGCCCACGGAACAACCAGATATCGCCTGTTCTGGTGATCTCGACCGCCCGGTCGAGATCGAGATCCGCACCCGCCATACAAGTAGCCTATGCGTATGAGGTGGTGGAAGGTATTGGGATTGGCGGGTGCGGCCGGTGTGGTGGCCACCGGTGTGGTGGTGGTGCGCGCCGAACGCCGCCGCCGCGCCTACACCCCGGACGAGGTTCGTGAGCAGTTGCACGCGCGCTTCGCGCAGGCGGTGGCCGTCGAGGCCGCGGCCGAACCCGCGGAGCCGGAATCGCGTTCCGGCCGGTTCCGCGGCCGGCTGCGGCGGTTGTTCCGACGCTGACCGCGTCGGCCACGGCTCCTCGCGGGCGGGGTTCCGAGTGCGCGATCGCCTCGGCAGCTCGGCCGGGGCGGAGTTTTCCGGTGCGGCACTCGTCAGACGACGGCTGCCGACCGGAGCCGCGCGAACTCGATGACCTCCTCGGTGAAGGGGGAGGGCGCCCGGTGCGCGAAACAGTCCTGGAGCCGGTGGATCGCCTCGTCGAGCCGGGGTCCGGGGCCCCGGTCGGCCAGCAGGACGACGATCGCTTCCCGGGTGCCGATCCGCTCGCCCGGCTGAGTCAGGAGTTCGTCGAGATAGCGGTCGGGTTCGGCCAGCGCGATCGCCCGGCGCGCGTAGGCGTGTACCCGCCGGGGCAGTTCCGCGCGGATGGTGTCGATATCGTCCTGCAGGGCATGCCCGCCGGGCTGGTCCGGATCGACACGTAGTGACCACGGCCGGGTGAGACTCTCGGGTAGTCCGTGATCATCGATCAGATCGGGGCCGCTCGCTTTCTCCAGCGGTATCGGTGGCAGCCCGTGCCGGTCGTTGCGCCAGTTGCCGAATTCCCACCATGCCCGCGGAGTGGCATCGAGGTGCAGACCGAATTTCATGACCTGCTGACCGTCGGCCCAGGTGCGGGAGATCCGGGTGCGGCCGACCGCCGCGACACCGTCCGGCTCGATCCGTACCCATGGGGCTTCGGGGCCGTCGAAGCCGTACGGTTGTAGCAACTTTCCGGTGTCGCGCAGCAGCCGCCGCAGTGCCGGATCCGGTCTGACCATTCCGGCAGACTATCGATTCCGCCCGACAGTTCACGCTTCGCGGCCGGTACCGGGAACGGCGGCGTCGCCGGACTGCGATCGCACCGGCTCGTCCCGGGGCCGGTGAACCCGGGTGAGCCCGTATCTCACGGCATCCGGGCGGTCGCCCCGAGCCCGACGTCCAGCACCGATCCGGTGGTATAGCGTCCGGATTCACCGACGAGATGATCGACCGCGTCGGCGATCGCCTCGGGTGGGCACCAGGGGATACGCATCGGACTCATCCGCGCGTAGCGATCCACGACGTCTGCTCGTGTGGGGTTGTCCAGATCGGGAGCGAACAACGAATACAGGGCCGGGTTGTGCAACATCGGGGTGTCCACATTGGTGGGGCAGACGATATTCGCTGTCACACCGCTTTCCGCGCATTCGAGGGCGACGGACTTGACCAGGCCGATCACCCCCCATTTCGACGCGGAATAGTGGGCGAGGTTCGGCGTGCCCTGACGGCCGCTCATGGACGAGATGGCGACGATCCTGCCCGACCCCGCGGCGACCATATGGGGAAGGACCGCTCGGATGCAGTGGAAGGTTCCGGTGAGGTTGGTGGCGAGCATATCGGCCCACATGGCGTCGGTGAGTTCGGTGGCCGGCGCGAAGCCGACGATACCGGCGCAGGTGACGAGGATATCGATCCCGCCCGACTGCGCGGCGACGGCATCGGTGAAGGCCGTGACGGCGGCGGAGTCCCGGATATCGAGTATCGAGGAGGAGCAGTGCCCGCCCTCTTCCGCTATCAGACGGGCCGTTTCGGCGAGATCGTCTCGGGTCGCCAGTGGGTAGGGCGCGGTATCGCTGGGTGCGCACAGATCGGCGAGCCGGACGGTGGCGCCGCGCCGGGCCAGTGCCCGCGCGACGGCACGTCCCTGGCCCCGTGCGGCACCGGTGACGACCGCGATACGGCCACCGAGATCGTCTCCGGTCCTGCGGTCGGTCATCTGTCTTCCTCCCTGCCGAGTTCGATCAATTCCTTGACCTGAGCTTTCGCGATCTTCCCGCCCGGGGCCAGGGGCATCCGGTCGAGTACGCGCAGTCGTTCCGGTAGGTATTCCCGGGTGATTCCCCGTTCGCGTAACCAGGTGTTCAGCTCCGCGAGGGTCAGCGGATCGGCTTCTCTGGTCAGGGTGACTGCCGCGCACAGCCGTTCGCCGAAGATCGGATCCGGCACGCCGACGGCCGCGACCATCTCCACCGACGGGTGCTCGCGCACGAAATCCTCCACTTCGAGGGCGGAGATGTTCTTTCCACCGCGGATGATCAGATCCGCCAGGCGACCCACGACGCGCAGCCGGTCCGCCGCGTCGACTTCCACGATATCGCCCAGCAGTATCCAGCCGTCGCCGGTGAACAGTTCGGCGTTCGCGGCGGCGTCGTTCCAGTACCCGGGGGACATGAGCGGCCCCCGCACCGCGGGTTGCCCACGCCGGATACCCGGTCCGCCGCTGTCGGTACCGTCTTCGAGGATCCGCACATTCATCTCCCCGATGAGATGCCCACCGGTGCCCAGCCGAGTCTCCTTGTCGTCGGTGACCGTGGTGGCACTCGCCGCCCCGGTCTCGTTGGAGCCGTAGAACTGCAGGACCAGCGCCCCCGTGGCCGCCTCGAACCGTTCGGCTTCGGCGTAGGGCACGGCCTCACCGCCGGTGAACATGACCCGCAGCGCACCGGCGCGGGCCAGCGCCCGGTCCGGGGTCTGCAACATCATCCGGAACTGGGTGCTCACACAGGCGAGCACCGTCGCCCCGTGCTCGGCCATCAGATCGATCGCGACCGCGGGATCGAAACGCTGCATCACCAACGCCGGCCGGCCCAGCAGCGCGGGCAGGAAGTGCGAGGTCCACAGTCCGAATCCGAAGGGTGCGGGTACGAACGCGGCGACGATCTCCCGGGTGTGCATAGCGGCGTTGCGGCAGGCGATGGCCGCGAATGTGCTCCAGCGTCGCTGGGTCTGCATGACCAGCTTCGGCCGGCCGGTGGTCCCCGAGGTGCTGTTGAGCAGGCAGACGTCGTCCACGGTGAACCCCTGCGTACGTCCGGGCCGGCTGCCGCCTCCGGCCTCGGTGGTGCCGGTGGTCACCGTGGTGACCTCGGTTCCGTCGATCAGCACGAGATCGACGGGTGGTGCGTCGCGACTGCGCAGATCGCCCAGCAGTTCCGCGACCGGACGGCCCCGGTTATCGCTCGTGGTCACCAGCACGGTGGCGCCGGACGCGGTCATCAGATGCGCGAGTTCCGCCGGGCCGGAGCGCGCGCCGACAGCGACGGCGAGCACGCCGGCCCGGTAGGCGCCGACCAGCGCGGCATGGAACTCGGCGGTATCGGGCAGGTACACCGCGGCCGCGGGGATATCCCCGAGCGCGTGCAGCGCCGCGCGGACATGTTCGGCGAGCCGGTCGTATTCGGCCCAGGTGGTGGTCCCGGCCGGACTGATGTAGGCGGGCTCGTCCGCGCGGGTATCGGCCCAGTGGGTGACCAGATCGCTGACGGAGTAGCCGGTGAACGCGTCCGGGTCGGCCGTGAAATCGGGTGTGCCGGTGGGGTGGGCCGGGCGCATCACAGGGCTTCCTCGAGCATCCCCATGGACGCTCGGTAGGCGGTGTCGAGTGCGTCGGCGTTGTGCTTCGGCTCCGATACCGAACCGCGGAGCACGACATATCCGCGGTCGACGATACGAGACACCCGGTGCAGCGCCGGTTCGGCGACGAGCACGGTGATACCCGAATCCGCGAGTGCGCGGATATGGTCGAGTAGTTCCGCGGATATCTTGGGCGACAGCCCCGTGGTCATCTCGTCGAGCAGCAGTACCCGCGGCGGCACCAGCAGGGCCCGGGCGAGCAGCAACATCTGTTGTTCGCCCCCGGAAAGGACACCGGCGAGTTGACCGGACCGGGTCGCCAGGATCGGGAACCGCTCGAAAGCCGTATCGAGGGTGTCGTTCCCGACACCCAGCAGCCGGGCCCCGATCTCGAGGTTCTCCCGTACGGTCAGCCGCGGGAACAGTTGCCGCCCCTGCGGGACGAACGCGATTCCGGCGCGGAGCCGCCGCTGCGCCGTGACGGTCCCCAGTTCGGTGCCGTCGACGGTCACCGCACCGGTGGCCGGTGTGCTGCCGAACAGCGCGGAGAGCAGACTCGACTTCCCCGCCCCGTTCGGCCCGACCAACGCGGTGACCTCACCGGAGCGCGCCTCGATCGCCACATCCCGAACCGCGACAGCATTTCCGTATCGGACAGTGAGCCCTTGCACAGTGATCAATGGACTTCCTTCCCAGGCGCATGCGGTCCGCGGAGGCCGTAGCGAAGGCGGAGGGTTCGCATCAGAGTTCCTTCTTCCGGTCCGTGCTGTTCGTGGAAACAGTTACGCGGAGGAGGTTTCGCATCGCGGTGCCTCCCTCTGACAGGCGGATGCTGTTGGTGGAAGCCGCCGTGCAGAGTAGGTTTCGCAGCATCACGTGCCTCCTTCGGGCAGGACGCATGCGGTCCGCGGAGGCCGTAGCGAAGGCGGAGTTATCGCAGTATCGCATCATGAAACTTCCTCGGCGGGCCCGGTGCCGAAGTACACCGACCGCATCTCCGCGCTGCGCATACAGTCGCGTGGGCTGCCGCTGAAGGCCACCGCGCCGTCGGCCAGCAGCACCACCGAATCGGCGAGTTCGGCGATCAGATCGACATTGTGGTCGATCAGGATCACCGAGCGTCCGGCGTCGCGGACCTGACGGACCGCGTGCGAGATCGCCGCGATCCCTTCGGTATCCGATCCGGCGAAGGGTTCGTCCAGGAGCAGGATCCGGGGTTCGGCGGCCATCGCCCGGGCGATTTCGACGAGACGCTGGGAGCCCAGTCCGAGGCTACCGGTGGGCACACGGTCGGTGGTGACGCCGTATTCCCGGGCCACCGCGGCCGCCTTCTCGAGGACCGTCCGTGGCGTGCCCGCGAGACCGCGGAGCAGCGCGCGCACCGAGGCTCCGTAGGAGCCGATCGACCGCCCGACGATACCGGGCACGATATTCTCGACCGGCGTGAGTTCCAGCGCCAGCTGCGGGTGCTGGAACGTGCGGGCCAGTCCGGCCCGGGCGCGTACGGCGGGACCGGAACCGAGGGTGTGGCCGTCCAGTTCGACCGCGCCCGCACTGGGGGACTGGGTGCCGACGATGCAGTCGACCAGCGTGGTCTTCCCGGCGCCGTTGGGGCCGACCAGGCCCAGAACGCTGCCGGTGGGTAGGTCGAAACTCACCCGGTCGACCGCGGTGACCCCGCCGTAGTGTTTGGTCAGCCCCGTGACGGACAGCAGGGCCGGAGAAGTGGTGGGAGACATCGTCGTCACCTCCTGTCCTGGGTCCGGGATGATCTGAGCCGCTCGAGGATCCGTTGCGCCCAGCCGATGACCCCACCGGGTGCGAGCAGTAGGATCGCCAGGACCACCACGGCCAGCAGGAGTTCACCGGAGCCCTGGTAGCCGGGCATGTTCAGGGTGACAACGACGACGATCAGCGCCCCGAGGGGAGCGCCCCAGGCCGATCCGCGACCACCGATGATCGGCATGAAGATGGCGAGGAACACCAGGTCCAGGCCGAATGTCTCCGGTGTCACCGCTTGGACGGATACGGTGAACAGCGCACCTCCGGTGGAGGCGATCGCCGCGCCGACGGTCAGCGCTACCACCGTCAGATGAGCCGGGGAGATACCGGTGGACTGTACCGCCGGCGCGTTCTCCCGGGCGGCGGAGAGCGCGAGCCCCCAGGCCGATCGGCGCAATCGGTCGATCAGGACCGCGATCGCGCAGACGAAGACGATGGCGGCCACCACCTGTGCGTAGCGCGGCGGTTCCCAGCCGAACAGCGACGGCACCGGGATTCCGGAGATACCCGAGGCGCCGCCGGTGATCGTGCTGGCATCGCCCAGCCAGTGCTCGAATGCGATGGCGAAGAGCAGGGTCACCGCCGCGAGGTAGAAGCCCGACAGTTTTCTGGTCGATATCGCGAGCACCAGCGCTACCGCGCCGGCGATCAGCATTCCGGCGAGCCAGCCCCACCAGGGTGAGAGACCCTGGTCGACCGAGAGATAGGCCACCGCGTACGCGCCGATGGCGGCATAGGCGCTGTAGGCCATGGACAGCGAGCCGGCCAGTACAAAGGGCAGGTACATACCCAGCGCCACCAGTGCGTAGGTGGCGGCCAGGAAGACGAGGTCCTGGCGGTACAGGCTGGGCCCCATCCAGAGGAGGACCACGGCGAGGACGGCGAGGCAGCTGCCCAGTTCCGCGAGCACGGTCCGGGCGGCGGGTCTGCTGGTCGTGGTGGTCGTGATCACGGCGGTACTCATCACACACGCACCTTTCGCTGGAACAGGCCTTCGGGCCGGAAGGCGAAGAACACGAGGGCGACGAGGAATACGGCGACCGAACTTCCGGTCGCGCCGAAGTAGAAACTGCCGAACACCTGCACCCAACCCAGTGCGAGACCGCCGATCAACGGCGCCCACGGTTTTCCGGTGCCGCCGACGACCAGGGCGAGGAACCCGGTGAGCGTCCAGGACAATCCATTGGTGAACTGCGCACCGGATTTGGCCGCGAATACGATGCCCGCGATTCCGGCGACGGCGCCCGAGATGCCGAACGCCCACAGCCGGACCCGGGCCACGTTCACCCCGATCATGCGCGCGGCTTCGTGGTTGTCGCCGACAGCCCGCAGGAGCTGACCGGTGGTGGTGGTCCGCAGCCAGAGCACGGTGGCGAGGAGTACGAGCATCGTGACCGCGATGATGATGGCCGTCGTGCCCTGGATCGATACCGAGCTCACCTGGAAGTCCGGTACCGGCAGCAGGTTCGCCACCGGCACCGGGGTCCGGCCGAAGATCGTGCCGGCCAGCTGCTGTATGGCGAACAGCGTCGCGGTGACGGCGACCAGGGCGGGCAGTTCCGCGCCGCCGGCGCGGCGCTGGACCGGCCGGACCACTATCACTTCGGTCAGCAGTGATATCCCCACTGCCAGTGCGATTCCCAGCAGCGCGCCGAACAGGATCGGCACACCCCAGTGGGCCGCCGCGTAGCCGGCCAGCAGTGCGGCGGCCATCGCGTACGGGCCGGCGGCGAAGTTGAAGAACGACGCGCCCACCACGACCAGATAGATCGACAGTGCGACGAGGGCGAAGAAGCAGCCGATTTCGGCCGCGGCGAGCCACAGTTGCGGATCACTCATCGGCCGGCTCCCTTCGGTGTGCACGCGGGCTGGTAGTCCGGCCAGGGGCCGGTGGGGATGCCTGCGGCCCCGAATTCGATGAGCACCAGTCCGCAGGCCGAATCCGGGGCGATGTGATCGCCGGGTGCGAAGGACAGGGTGAGCGGTTCCTGGCCGAAACTCGCCGGCAGACCGCGGACCTGCTGCATCGCCTCGTTGAGGCGGTGCCGATCGGTATGGGTACCGGCGAGTTCGATCGCCCGCGCGAGCAGCATCACCGAGTCGTAGGCCTGGGCGTCGTAGGCGGTCAGGGAGTAGTCGGGTCCCTTCACAGTGCGCAACCAGGTCTGCAGTTCCGCGGTCCGTGGATTGTCGTCGCTGAGGCTGCCCATGTAGACGAGGCCGTCGAGGGAACCGGGTGCGGCGAGTTTCCACGACTGGGGCTGGTTGCCGATCGAGGCCAGTGAGAAACGCTGGAGACCGGGAGCCAACCGGTGCACGGTGTTCTGTGCGAGCAGTTCGAAGTTCCCACCCACGCTCGCGACCAGCACCACATCCGGATCGCTGTCCAGCAGGCGGCTCACCGCGGCCGTGAGATCGGCGGTGTCGACAGCGGCTTTCTGGGTGCCGACCACGTCGACGCATTCGTTCAGATCGGGCGAGAGCGTCGCCAGGATTCCCGCGATCGCCGGACTGGAATCGGCGATCACACCGAGGCGCTTCTTACCCTTCGCCGCGAAGGCGCCGCAGTAGACATCGGCGTACTGGGCCAGGGGATTGGGGACCATATAGGCGAACTCGTTACCCGGCGGACCGGCGACCGCGTCGGTCAGCGCGGTGGGCGCGATCGTGACGACCTCGGTGGATTGCGAAATCTGTTTGGCCTGCAGGGCAGAGCCGCTGCCCGTTGCCAGTATCACGGCGGAGGCGCCCTGGTCGACCAGTTTGCGAATGATCGAGGGCGTATTCGTCGGGCTGCTCTCGTCGTTCTCCACCACCAGCCGGACCTCTTTGCCGCCGATCCCGCCTCCGGCGTTGAGCCTGTCCACCGCGGCGCGGACCGTGTCACCGGCAATGGTCGAGTAGGCCGCTCCCGGGCCGGTCGAATCTTCGTCCATACCGATGACGATGTAGTCGTCCACCGGCTCTCGAACCTGGGCACATCCCGCCGGCACGAGCGCCGCGGCCAGTACCCAGGAGAAAATCCGGGTACGTCTCATCAGACCACCACCAATCAAGCGAACGCTTGGTTTGAACCAAGCGAATGCTCGATAGTGTGGCCTGCGCCACTCCTTCTGTCAATGGCCTGCTGTGTGCCCCGGTGGTGCGAATACCGGTTACGAGTCGTTCAACAGGGCATTCGACAGTTCTTCGAGACGGCGTTCGATACGGTCGAGCCGATCGGCGACCGACCGATCGGCACTCCGCCCGTTGTTCGCCCGCGCGTCCGGAGCGGCGCCGCCGTCGACGAAAGCTCCCACCACGGTGTCGGTTATCTCGCCGCGCCGGTCGGCCAGGTGTCCCCGGTGGTAGCGGATCGACCACCACACACTTTCCCGCAGCATCCGCGCGAATTCGACCGGGTCGAGCCCGGCGCGGAGTTCGCCGCGCGCACTCGCCCTGGTCGCGGTATCGATCCAGAAGGTGTGCGCCGTGCGGACCGCGGTCGCTATCTCGGCAGGCGCGCCGGGGCCGTGATACGACTTCTCGTTCTGGTAGATCTCGGTCGCGTACGGATGGGCCTCGGCGATCTCGATCGACGAATGGACCAGCGCGCGCAGTTCCTCGCGCATTCCGGTGACATGGGGGAGAACCGAGCGATAGCGGGTGTTCAGATCGGTCAGGAAATCATCCAGGATCGCGAACGCGATCGCGTCCTTCGACGGGAAGTGATGGTAGAGGCTGCCGGACAACATGCCGACACCCTCGGCGATATCCCGGACGCTGGTCCCCGCCACTCCGTTCTCGACGAAGAGTCCGGCGGCTACACGCTTGATCTGGTCTCGGCGGTTACCCACGTGCTAATGCATACCCTCGGCATCGGCTGCTGTCGAGGAGCCGTGCGCGCATACGGCGGTCCGGTGCCGAACTCCGGGCAGACCGTCGCGTAGAAGGTCTCGGGCGGGCACCACCGCGGAACCCGCCGGGCCTGCCGGTGTCGGCGCGGCCCGGGACTGCTGCGCCGACGCCGGACCGATCACGGTGCCGCGCAACGTGTCCGCGGCCACCGGCCGGCCGCGGTGAGGTCGCGGGTCCCCGGGTTCGGGCGCCGGCGGTGTAGGGCTGCATCGGCTCGTCTCCGTGTTCGAGGAGGTCGCGACGGCGAGGAAGGGCAGCTATCGCTTGGCGTAATCGGCCGAACCCTGCCAGTCGATCACGACGCAGGGCTCGTCGCCGACGGTCCATGCGTCGTGCCCAGGCGGGATGATCATGAAATCGCCGGGTCCGTACTCCTGCTTCTCGCCGTCGTCCATGACCACCGCCGAGCGGCCCGAAACGCAAAATCCGGTGTGTGCCGCCTGGCAGCTTTCGGTCTGCGCGATCGGCCGGACATGCTCCGACCAGCGCCAGCCGGGTTCGAAAACCGCCCGGCCGACCGCGCCATTCGCCCGCCCGTCGCGGGGGTTGCCGAGCCGCATCGGTCCGGCGGGCCGGGTACTGCGCGGTTCGGTGGCGGGCAGCTTCAGGAATGGGTGAAAGGGAATTCCGCGCAGAGTTCGCCGGCGAAAGGGTGGAACTCGGCCGCCCGGAATTCCCCCATCTCGTCGGCCACGATACGGTGCAACGGACGCGGGGTGAGATTGCCGTCGGTATCGAACCACTCGTATCGTGCCAGCAGTTTTACCTAGACCCAAGGGATGGAAGCGTAGGAAAGGACGGAGGCACCCGGATCGGAGCGCACCCGTTCCAGTGCGCGTTCGGTGAGAGGAACTCCGTGGGCCGGATCGGCCAGGTTTGGCGACATGCCGCGAAAATACTCGCGCGCACCGACCGGAATTCACCGTTCGACATTCGGCGTAGGGGCTCAGACGGCCGCGGCCTGGGTATCCTCCCAGGTCTTCAGGGTGTCGACCGCGTATTGCTGGCGTTGTGGGGTCGTACTGCCCGAACTTATCTCGTACTTCTCATCGAAGTACATCGCGACCTTACTCGGGTCGTTCTTATTCGCGTCGATCAGATTCTCGGCTTCTTGATAGGTGTTGTTGTTGCGCAATTCGGCAGCCATGTAGTCGATCTGGGTTTCCCACGCGTTGGGATCCATACCGTTTTCGGCCGCGAATTTCTGTAGCCCCGCGTATCGTGCGCCACGCCACTGGAAAAGCCCATGAGCTTTGTCCGCCAGGTCGAGATCTCCCACGACCGTGGTGCTGAAGTTCGACTCGTGTTTCGCATTGCCGATGATTCCGGCCGCCTGTGCCGGTGTGAAACCGAGTTGGTTGACGAGCCGATCCATCATTTTCAACACCAGATCGCGCTCCTCGCCGGGGCTGAGAGCCTTGGGAGGGTTCACCGCGGCGGCCCGACCTGAGCTCCACGGGGTGCGCCCGGCACTCGGACCGTTGTACGCCGCCGGCTGGACGCCGGTCGTGCCACGCATGGGGGAGACGGGCGGCTCGTCGTCGGTGATCGTGACGGCGGCTGCTGCCGCCTGGTCCGATACGCCCCGGACCTGTTCGTAGGTCGTGTCCAGAGTGGTCCAGACCCCGGTGAACACCCCGTTTATCAGGTGCTGGGACACACCGTGCTGGACTTTCCCCTCACCATCGGTCCAGGTGTGGTTCGCCCGGGCGGCGTCGATCTTGTCGTTCAGATCGTTCACCGAGGCGTCGATGGCGTCGTAAGCGTCCGTCACCACCTTGCCGATACCGGCGGTCTTCACGACGATCCCGTCGTCCTCGGCCTCGTAGGTCGACCTGACCTTCTCCACCTCGGTCTTGTGGTTGGTGTACTCGGTGATCATCGTCGACTGGTCCTCGGGCTTGTCTATTCCCTCGTCGCGTAGTAGTTCGCGCAGGTCGGGTGCCTTGGACGGCGTGCCGGACCCCAGCAGTTCGATCTGCTCCTGGATGATTCCCTCGGCCAGACCGACCAGTGCCTGCAAACCCGCGGGCGCGCAGTCCGGTAGGTCGTGCAGATCACCCATCTGCCTGGTGCCCTCGGGGCTCATACGCACCTCGCTCTCACCCTGGCAGACAGTCTCGACACATGTCGATTATCGGATGTTCCCGAGTCTGGGAAAGTCAGCGGCCGCCTCCGGCGTGCGGCGGGACCCGGAACTCGAGCAGGGCCGGGCTAGATGACGACGGGATGGTCGGGGACCACTCGCCCGCCCAGGTGGATCCACCCGCCGGGGTCGTGCCGGGTGAACAGTTGCGACCCCTGCCCCTGCGTGATGTCCAGGCCGCGTTCCAGGCGGGCGGTGAGGGCGATGGCGGCGGCGCCGGTGGCCTCGTCCTCGGCGATACCCATGGCGGGGGCGAACATACGGGAACGTACGACGCCGTGCTCACGGTCGGTCCAGGCCCAGACGTAGTGCTGGCCGCTGTCGAAATCGGCGGGGTGCAGCGTGCGGAGCAGTTCGAGGTCGTCGAATTCGTGAAAAGTGAAATCCGGTGCCCAGTCCGCGCGGGCCCGCACCCAGGTGAGGCCGGCGGCCGAGTCGACGGTCACCGGTCCGGCGGGTACCGCGAGGGTTTCGACGGGAGTGCCCTGGTCGGCCAGCCACCAGGCGGTTCCGACAGTGGGATGACCGGCGAAGGGGAGTTCGACGGCCGGAGTGTAGATACGCATCCGGGCGGTCTCGCGTTCCGGGGATTCGACGACGACCGTTTCGCTGTAACCCAGCCGGGCGGCCAGCGCCTGATGGTCGACGCCCCGCACATCACCGGCCCGCGCTATCCCGAGAGCGTTGCCCCACTGCCCCGCCGCATCGGTGAAGACCCGGACAACTTCGACCTGTGTACCGCCGTCCTGTTCCGTATTCACGGCGTGGAGCCTACCCGGGAGGTTCCACGCAGCGCGGGGACCAGGGCATTTCCGCGGGCGCCGTGTCACAGACGATGAGCAGGGCCGGCGTATGGCCGGATAGACCGCTCGCGCGGGGTTGAGTGTGCCGTTGCGGCATGGTTTTTCATGGGGAAGAGCTCGACAACCACACGGGAGGACGGGATGACCATGACGGAGCAGCGCTTCGATCGGACCGAGAACGACGAGGTTGCGACGGCGGGTCTCGAGCCGGTCGCCGAGACCGGCGTCGCCGAGCAGAAGCCGACACTGCTCGATCAGATGGGCGGCCCGATGGGGTTCGTGTATTCGACCCTGCCGGTGGTGGTGTTCGTGGCGGCGAACGCGGTGTTGCCGCTGCCGGTGACGATCGGGATCTCACTCGCGGTCGGGTTGGCGCTCACCGTGTTCCGGTTGGTGCGGGGTGAGCGTTTCGCCTCGGCGATCGGGGGTCTGCTGGGTATCGGGATCGCGGTGGGAATCGTCGCGTGGACCGGGTCGGCGAAGGATTTCTTCGTGCTCGGGATCTGGGTGGCACTGGCGGGGTTCGTCGTCACATTCGCCTCGGTCCTCATCCGGCGGCCGCTGACGGGCGTGGTCTGGAATCTCGTGCACGGCGGTGCGCGGGACTGGCGTGGGGACCCGGTGGCACTGCGCGCGCACGATATCGCCACCCTCGCCGTAGCGGCGATGTTCGGCGCCCGGTTCGTCGTCAAGGAATGGCTGTACCTCGCCGATTCGACGACCTGGCTGGCGGTCGCCAAAATCGCGATGGGGACACCGTTGACGGTGCTGGCCGCGCTGGTGGTGCTCTGGGCGTTCCGGCGGACCACCAAGCGGGTGCCGGCCTAGTATCTGCTCTTCCCGCGTGCGGGTCCGGTGCGAGCCGGGCCCGCACCGCTCGTTGCGTTGCTCCGCGCCCGGCGGATCCCGCACCGGAAGCCACCTGGGCGGGGCGCCGCGCCGGGCCGGGATCGAGAGTCCCGAGTTCAGGCGCCGAGCATCCCGGATCTCGGTATCGAGTTCGGCCGCCTGCAGGGTGAGTGCCCGATCGTCGGGGTTCGCGCCGACCCGTTCGGCGAGCGCGGCCCGGGTGACGACGGGCAGACCCTGCGCGGCGGCCTCGGCATCGGTCTCGACGCGGATCCGCCCCTCCACCAGCACCAGCGTGGCCTGGGGATCGTCCGTATCGAGTAAGCGGCGTAGATCGGCCGGTGCGACCCGGGCGTGTGGTGGTAACGGCGCGCCCGTGTCGGCCGGTGAGTTTCCGGGTGTCCGGTTCTCGGCGTCCATGGCCCCCGGTTGCCCAGCTCGGCCGTGGCGAAACCTGCGTTTATCCGTGCAGTTCAGGGCACTGTTCCGCCGTTCGGTACGCCGTATCCCGGCCACCGGCGCACAACCGCGCTCTACCGGTACTCGTGCCGATCTGCGCGCTGGGGATCTGTCAGTCGGCCGAGCGTTCTGCGAGCACTCCGGCGAGTGCCGACGCGATCAGGGCGACGGCCGGGTCGGGATCCCGGGCCAGGTCACGCAGGGCGTCCAGGGCGAGGGTCCCCGGCATCTCGGCGAATGCCTGGGCCAGGCGTATCCGCACCGCGGAGTCGGCGGTCCGTACGGTGAGTTCCGCGGTGAGTGCACTCATGACTCGTTGTCCGAGAACGGGATCCAGGGCGAGGGTACCCAGGATCTCGGCGGCGTCCACATCGTTGCTGCCCTCGACCACCATGGTGACGAGTATCGGGATCGCGGTGGGTTCGCCGCGTCCGCCCGCGGCCAGGGCGGCGCGCCGCCGGACTGCCGCGTCGGTGTGCTCGAGGGCCGCCACCAGTGCCGAACTCGCTGCCGCGCCGGATATCTCGGCGAGCGCCAGGATCGCGCGGTGCCGGGTATCGGCGTTCTCCGACGACAGACCGGCCACCATTCTCGCGACGCCGTCACCGCCGGCCCGCGCGAGGGCCCAGCGCAGGGCGCCGGCGACATTGGGATCGGATTCGGTGAGTACGGCTCCGGCCAGCAGCTCGGTGGATACCGGTACGTCCTCGGCCGAGGTCAGGACGGCCTGCTGGCGCCGCGCGGCGTGCGGCGACTCGAGGCCGTGCAGGAGTTCGACCATGCGCAGCACGCCCTGCCAGCCGTCCGGAGCCGACACATCGACCGTCCGCAGCCGGTCGAGTAGTTCCTGCTCCTGGCGCAGGCGTTCCTCGGTCCGCCGGATGAGATCGCCGACCAGTGCCGCCGGTGTGAAGGCGGGGTCGCGCAGGGCGCGTCCGACCTCCCGCAGCGACAGACCCAGCGATCGCAGGCTCTCCACATGGAAGATCCGGCGGATATCCTCGGCGGCGTACTCGCGGTAGCCGCCGACAGTGCGGCCGGTCGGCCGCACCAGCCCGAGGGAGTCGTAGTGCCGGAGCATCCGGGTGCTCACCCCCGAGCGGCGCGCGACCTCACCGATCAGCATGCGGCTTCACCGGCGTGTTCCGGACCGAGCGCGACGATCCGTTTCGCATCGTCGACGGCGGGTTCGAACGCGGCTTCCGGGTCGTGTAGCAGCAGACGCGTGGCCCGCGCGTGTGCGCGCACCACCGGATCGGTGCCGTTCAGAGCTTTCTGCAAGGCCGGTTCGATCACTTCGCCGAGCGTGATCAGGGCCCGGCTGAGGCTCAGCTGCATCGTCCGGTCGCCCCGGCCGAGTTGGGCGGCCAGTTCCGCGGCCAGGCCGGCTTCGGCTCCCGCCGGCACGAGGACGACGGCGGCCCGCCAGGCGCTGCGCGCGACCTCGTCGTCCGCGTCGCGCAGCAACGACCGGGTGATCGCCGGCCATACGGTCCGGTCGCCGATCTTGGACAGGGTGTGCAATGCCTGGCTCCGGGCCTGCGCGCGTTCGGACCGTAGTTCGGCGCGGAGTACGGGCACCGTGATCTCCACAGGGAGCCGGGTCAATGCCCAGGTGAGCATATCGCGGACGAAGAAATCCGGTTCGATCGCGCACCGCGCGACGAGCGCGGCGGTATGACCGGGGTCGGCGCCGGTGCCGGCCGCCAGCGCGGCGCGCAGCCGCACCGACGAGTCCGTGGCACCGAGCGCCGCGAGCAGGCGCGTGGCCGGTGAATCGGGTGACGAGTTGATGGGAACCACCTCCTGCGCTCAGTGAAGACCTTGTCACAGTGTCAAGGTCAAGTGCGCGATCTTCCGGCGCCGGAGATTCCCGATTCCCGGGTGGGCCCCGGGCGCCGGCCGGGTATTCGAGGCGCCGGGAGATACGCGCCGACGACCGGATCGGTGCGGTGGACCTCGTCGTCGACACCCGCACCGTATCGATCTGCCGGATCATGTCGGGCGCCCTACTCGGATGCGGTATACCTGCGGGAGAATAGATCTCGACATCACAAGGAGAATTCGCCGTGTCCGACGGCTCTATCGACCTTCGCACCGATGTGGCTCATCCGGCCCGTATGTACGACTACTTTCTCGGCGGCAAGGACTCCTACGATGCCGACCGGGCCGCCGCGGAACAAGCACTACAGGATTTTCCGGCGGTCCGCCTGACCGCTCGGACGAACCGTGAGTTCATGCGCCACGCCACGCGCTTCCTCACCGAGCAGGGTATCCGCCAGTTCCTCGATATCGGCACGGGGATCCCGACCGCACCGAACCTGCACCAGGTCGCCCAGGGGCTGGCGCCGGAATCACGGGTCGTCTACGTCGACAACGACCCCATTGTGCTCGCGCACGCGCGCGCCCTGCTGGTGAGTTCGGGCCCGGGCCGCACCGCCTATATCCAGGCCGATGCCGGGCAGCCGGAGTCCATTCTCGCCGCGCCGGAACTGCAAGCGACACTGGATCTGTCGCAGCCGGTCGCGGTATCGCTCATGGCCCTGCTGCATTTCGTGCCCGGCGATGTCTACGACATCGTGCACACCCTGATGGAGCCGTTGGCGCCGGGTTCCTATCTGGCGATGTCACATGTCACGACGGAACTCGACGACGGCCCCGACGATCCCGAGGGGATGGCACGGCTGCTGCAGGTCTATGTGGACCGCGGGATTCCGGTGCGCCCGCGGACCCGGGCGGAAGTCGCGCGCTTCTTCGATCAGCTGGAACTGGTGGAGCCGGGTGTTGAGGTGATCCACCGGTGGCGTAACCCCGGTATCGAACATCCGAAGAGCCACGACAAGAAGGTATCGCTCTACGGTGCGGTAGGCCGTAAGGCCGGATGATCTCCGCCGCCGGAACCGGGCCCGCCGCGATCAGCGCGCCCGCGCGCGGGCCAGGTTCCAGCTGTTCCAGGTATCGCCGTCGAGCTGATATCCGAGCCGATGGTGGAGGTCGAGACGGATCGCCGCCGGTAGGCGATCGATCGCGGGGACGATATCGACCGACAACCCGGCGAGGTAATCGATATCGATGTCCTCGCCGCGCTGCCAGCGGTCGATGTTCTCCTGTGCCACCAGGCCCTCCGGGTTCAGCGCGGCCAGGGTGAGCAGTGCGGCGACGGCGGTGGCCGCGCCGGCCCGGGGCAGCCAGGCCAGTCGCAGACGCAGAACGGCGACGATCACCAGGATGTATACGAGGCCGAGCCAGAGTTCACAGGTCCCGACCAGGATCCGGAGCACGGTGAAACCGTAGGCCTGCTGATAGGTCCACATCCGGCCGAGCGCGGAGGCGATCATCACCAGCGTGAGACCGCTGATCGCGCACAGCAATCCGCGCAACCACCGGCGGTCCGACGCTGAATCCGTTGCGGCCCTGTGCAATACGGGCAGAATGACCGCGAGGGTGAGCACTGTCACCGCGGACAGTTGCCAGAACCCGCCGCGGGCGTATTCGGCGTAGGTGAGGCCCGCGGTGCGCTGTACGTAATCGTCGCCACCGAACAAGGCCATCAGTTGCGCTCCGACGAACAGCGCGAATACCGCGGTCAGCGCACCGACCGGCAGGCTCCACTCCGCGCGCCGCAGTGTTCTGCGCCCGGCACCGGTCCGCCGGTCACTGTCCGCCGCGGCCCCGGCGAGCAGGTACACCGCGCCGAGGCACCCGATGCCCACGACCAGGGATACGCCGGCCCAGCGTGTGAGGGTGCCGCCGTCCATCCGGGGCACCAGCGCATCGACCCAGGTGGCGAAGGTGGCGTCGGCGCCGGCCAGCAGTGGTACGAACACCACCAGCAATCCGGCGGTGACAGCCCCGGATACACCGAGGTTCCGGCGCCGGGACCCGGCGCCCTCGGACAGGACGCGCTGCGCGTCGTACACCCACCGCACTGCGCCGGCCGCGGCCAGCGGGACGGCTACCGCGTCGCGGAACAAGCCCCGTGCGGATCGCCGGTCCACCACCGCCAGCGATCCGGCCACCGCCGCGGCGGCCAGACACAGGAGGAACAACCATCCGGCGGCCCGGAAGGCGCCGACCGAGAGCAGGGCCAGGGCCGCGACCGTCCACCACAGGCGGCCCCGGTCGGACCGTACGGCGGGTTCTTCCGCCGCCGCGGATCGAACGGCCCGGCGGTGGACGGCGGTCACCGCGCCCACCGCGACGGTCCCCGCCAGGAGCCAGCCGATTCCGGGCCCGTCGACGGGTACGGTGACGGCCGCGACCACCCCGGCGATCACCACCGCGGGCAGCGCCCCCGCCGGGTAGGCCACCTGCGGCCGGCGCGGCCGGGCCGCCGGTGCGGGCGTTCGGATCCGGTCCGCCGGGGCCTTCGTCGTGCCGGGCCGGTGCTGCTGCGCGGGCTTTCCGGGACTCGCGCCGGTCGCCTCGGTGTGGTCGCCGGTGGCTTCCGGCCGTGGGCCTCCGGGCCCGCCGTCGGCAGCGGGTTTCTTCTCGGTGCGCAGACCTGTGGTGGACGGGGAGCTCACCGGCGCGGCCGCATCATCGGGTGCCTCGGCGTCGGCGTCCTGCGGATCGGACTCTCGCGCGTTCGATTCTGCGGTGTCCACGGCTGATTCAGCTGGTTGTGTTCCGGTTGCGGTGCCGTCCGGAGTGGCTCGTTCGGGCATGGTCGTCCTCCTGTGGGTGTGCGGGATCGCCCCCGGAGCCGATCGGCAGCCGGGGTTCGGGAGCGGAGATCAGTTCAGTGGTTGCGGGACTCGGTGGCCGGCAGGGCCACCCGGATCCGCGAGCCGGGGTCGATGACGGCGATACGGCCGTGATGCAGATCGACCACCCAGCGCGCGATGGCGAGCCCGAGTCCGGTACCGCCGCCGTCGGTCCGGCCACCACGGGTGAAACGGTCGAAGATGCGCTCTCGTTGCGCGTACGGTATGCCGGGGCCGTCGTCGTCGACATCGAGCACGGTGTCACCGCCCACGCTATGGGCGCGGAGCCGGACCTCGCCGCCGGCCGGGCCGTGCCGGGCGGCGTTGTCCAGCAGATTCAGCAGGACCTGGTGGAGTCGTGCCCGGTCGGCGTACACGGTGCCGGTACCGGGGGCGACCGTGCTGTGGAAGCGGATACCGCGGCCCAGGCCCGCCGTGGTCACCTCGGCCTCGGCCACCACGTCGGCGAAAAGGGCAGCGATGCTCAGCTCTTCGCGTTCCAGCGGTACGGCGCCCGCCTCGATACTGGACAGATCGAGGAGTTCGGCGACGAGCCGGCCGAGCCGTTCGGTCTGGGCGAGAGCGGTTTCCAGTGTTCCCGGGTCCGGCTCGGATACCCCGTCCACCAGATTCTCCAGGACGGCGTGCAGTGCGGTGATCGGCGTGCGCAGTTCGTGCGAGACATTGGCGATCAGATCACGGCGCTGCCGGTCCGCGGCGGCGAGATCGGCCGCCATCCGATTGAAGGCCTCGGCCAGCTGCCCGACCTCGTCCCGGGACGAGGCGCGCACTCTGCTCGTATAGTCGCCTCGCGCCATCCGCTGGGCGGCCGCGGTCATCTCCCGGAGCGGCTTGGTGATGCCGTGGGCCAGGAACTGGGAGGACACCAGCGCGATGACCATGGCGGTGAGCGTGGTCATCGGCGGCAGCCAGCCGATCCGCAGGCTGAACCAGCCGAAGGCGAGACCGCCGGCGAAGGTCATGAGGACGGCCAGCTTCAGTTTGACGGAACGGATCCGGTCCAGTGGCCGCGGCAGGCTCGCCGCCAGCCGATCCGTCATCCGCCGTACGCCGTACGTGATCGCACGCCGATCGGTGGCGCTGCCCGCGGCGATATCCTCGGTCATCGGGTCTCCAGGGCATAGCCCACACCGTGGACGGTGCGGATCAGGTCGGCGCCGAGTTTGCGGCGCAATGCCTTGATATGACTGTCGACCGCCCGGGTCCCCGCGGCGTCGGCCCAGTCCCATACTTCCTCGAGCAGGCGCTCCCGGGCGAGTACCGCACGCGGTCGCCGGGCCAGCCGCGCGAGCAGATCGAACTCCAGTGGCGTGAGCTGGGCTTCGACACCGTCCCGCCAGACCCGTCGTTGGTCGGCGTCGATGCGCAGATCGCCGACCACGGTGACGGTGCCGCTGTGCGCGCCGGCGCGGTCGACCCGGCGCAGCAGAGCGTGCACGCGTGCGGTGAGGACCCGCAGCGAGAACGGTTTGGTGAGGTAGTCGTCGGCGCCGACGCCGAGTCCGACGAGCTGATCTGTTTCGTCCGTCCGCGCGGTGAGCATCAGGACGGGAACCGGGCGTTCGGCCTGGATACGCCGGCACACCTCCAGCCCGTCGTAGCCGGGCAGCATCACATCGAGCACCACGAGATCGGGCGCGAAGTCGTTCGCCGCCGTCACCGCAGTGGGCCCGTCGTGTGCCGTATCGACGGTGAAGCCCTCGGCGCGCAGCCGTGCGGCAACAGATTCCGCGATGGTGGGTTCGTCGTCCACGACCAGGATCCGCCGCGCCGTCGCTCCCCCTGCCGGTGCGTTCTGTTCCATGCTCGGGGAGCCTAGCCAGTGCGTGTGGAGAGAACGGGCGCCAGTTGTGGAGATTTCGTGTGCACTACGCCGGCGTTCGGCCCGGGACCGCGTTGTCCTCCGGTCCGGCCTCCGGCTCCGGTTCGGGTGCGACGGGCCGCCGCGACCGCTGGGCATCGACCACCGCTCCCAGCAGAATCGCGAAATTGGTGACCCACAACCAGAGGAGGAACAGAACTGCCGCCGCGAGCGAACCGTAGACCTTGTTGATGGAGTCGAAATGCGAGGCATAGAAGGACAGACCGGCCGAACCGGCGAGCCAGAGGGCCACCGCCATGGCACTGCCCGCCGACGGCCACCGGAACGGTTGTCCGGTCACATTCGGCGCGACCCAGTAGAGCAGCGAAAGGGCGAAACTCACCACGAGAGCGAGTATCAGCCATTCGAGGATCATCCAGGCACCGTGCGCGAACGGCAGGTCCGCGAACAGGCCGCCGTAACGACCGGCCATCCCGTCGGTCACCACGACACCGAGACCGGTGAAGACCAGCATCAGGATCAGCACTGCGCTGAACGACAGTTGCAGCAGCACCGTCTTCTGCCAGGAGCGGCTCTCCACCACCCCGTACAGGGCATTGGCGGCCCGGATGAACGCGCCGATATAGCCGGATGCCGTCCACAATCCCGAGACCAGTCCCGCGAGCGCGATCGGCGCGGACCACGATCGGACCTGCTGCAGATGGCGTACCGAATCGGCGAGCAGGGTGCCGCTGCCCTCCGGGCCGAGATGACCCGCCGCACCGGCCAGCGCACCGCTCGGTTCCGGACCGACCAGCCCGAGTACCGCGACGGTGAGCAGTAGGGCCGGGAACAGCGACAGCATGCTGTAGTACGTCAGCGCGGCAGCCCAGTCCGACAGTTGGTCCGACCACGCCGCGCGCAGCGTCCGCACCGCGACCCGGGCCTCGGCGCGTCGCAGCACTCGTGTGCTCAACCTGCGAAAACGCCGTTTCACCCCGGCACCACCTCCGGTTCTGTCGGCTACCCGCACGGTACCCGGCGCAAACGCGACAGTCCGGCCGTGGTTCACATATGTGAACCACCGTCGACGCGCATTTCGGTCCCGGTGACGAAATAGGCATCCGGCGAGCCGAGCATCGCCACGACCGCGGCCACCGCATCGGGTCCGGCGAACGGTACGCCGCCCGGGAGGGGCAGGGCCGGCGCGGCCTTCGCGAACAGGGCGATATTCGCGTCCGCGGGCAGCCCGGGTCCGGTGCTCTGCCCGGACGCGCCGGAGCCGTCGGTCATCCCGGACGAAATGGAACCCGGCTGGACCGCGTTGAACCGGATGCCCTGCGCGCCGAACTCCATCGCCAGCGCGTGGGTCATCGCCTGGATACCACCCTTGGACGCGGCGTAGGCCGACATGTACGGATGTGCGAATGCCGCGGAGGTCGAGCTGAAATTCACCACCGCCGGACCGTTTCCGGTCCGCAGCGCCGCGATGGATTCGCGGGTGACCAGGAAGGTACCGACGAGATTGATCCGCAGGATCTGCTCGAACTCCTGGACCGAGGTCTGCTCGAAATGCGCCGAGCGCAGGATACCGGCGGCGTTGACCAGTGTGTCGAGGCCGCCGAGCAGCCGCACGGCGTCCGCGACGCCGGACCGGACGGATTCCTCGTCGGCGATATCCATGACCGAGGTGGTCAGCCGTTCCCGGTCGGTGCCGGCCGCGGCCAGGGTGTCCGCCAGTCCGGCCGCACTGATATCCACGGCGACCACCCGGCCGCCTTCGCGCAGTATGCGCAAGGTGGTGGCCTGACCGATACCGGACCCACCACCGGTGATGAGGACACGGCGATCACGGTATCGCTGAAGATCGGACATGGGCGGCTCCTGTCGGGAATCGGCGGGCAGTGCGTCGGTGCGCTGTCCGACTCCCGAGGATGCGGTCCGCGGCGGACCTGTGACCGCAGGATTCCGCTGAGTGGACGCTTCCGTCCGCAACCGGCGTCCCCGCTCCGAGAATCACGATCATGATCGAACTCCCCACCGCGAACGAGGTAGCGGCGCTGCCCGAGAAGATTGCCGGCACGGTCACCAGCGAGACACTCGCCGGCGGTGACCATATGAACGTGGTGCAGTACCTCGGATGGGGGTCCGCGGGCGCCGATGCCCTGGTCCGTGCGGTGGGTATCGATGACGACTACCGGGCCCGCCGGCGGCTGGGTGTGTTCACCGCCGAGCATCATCTGGCCTATTACAGCGAGCTACACGAGGGTGACCGGTTCGCCGTGGCCGGCCGGTTCCTCGAGCGGAGCGCCAAAGCGGTCCACATGATGATGTTCCTGGCCGATACCGGCCGCGGCCGGATCGCGAACACACTGGAGATCCTGTTGATCCACGTGGACCTACAGGAGCGCCGTTCGGTCGATCTGCCCGGTGATATCGCAGCGGGACTGGACGAGCACATCGCCTATTCGCGTGAGCTGTCCTGGGCGGCGCCGGTATGTGGCGCGATCGGGATCCGGCGATGAGGTGCCGTGGCTGTTCGATCCCGGCCGCTGTTACCCGGTCAGTCCGGCTTCGGCCGCACCGGCGGCCAGCGGGTCGAGACCGAAGGCCTCGACCGGGCCCAGCGCCCCGGTACCGCGCAGGCCACCGTCGAGCGCGGTGAGCGCACCCCAGGCGAGAATCCCCGCGGTGAAACCGTAGGGGTCTCCGGCGGAGAGCGTCACCGACGCCAAGACCTCGCCGGCGTCGTCGGATACCTCGGCGACGGCCCAGGTCCGGGTACGGGCCCGGGCGGTGGGTGCCGGGCCGCCGGTGGATCCTTTGACGACGCGGGTCAGCGCATCCTCGGCCAGCCGCTTCACCGGATCCACCCGGGCGACCGCACCGGCGAGCAACGAGGTGACCCGGAGTCCGTGCGCGGCTCCGGCGGGCAGGCCGAGGTAGACGTCGGCATACCGTAGTTGCGGGTAGGACCGGGTGAGGGCGAGATGCTCCGAACCCGGTACGGACGCGCCCGTGCGCTTCCGGCCCTCGACCTGGAAGCTGCGGACCCTGGCGGCTGTCCGCTCGGTGACGATCCGGCCGTCGCGCAGGGCGAAACCGTTCTCGAACAGCATGCCCGCCATGGAGGCCCGGGTGCCGCCGCTGGTGCCGGGGGCGTCGATGAAGTAACCGATATCGGCGCGTACGGCTCCGGGCGCTTCGCGCAGCGCGAGAGCCGCGGCCAGATTGCCCGGCACATAGTCGAATCCGAACGCGGTGAGCAGTCCGATCTCCGCCCGGCGGGCGTCCGCGTCGTGGTCGAAGACCGTGCGGATGAACGGGCCTTCTCCGGTGGAGTCGAAATAGTGCGCGCCCGCCGCGAGGGCGGCGGCCAGCGCGGGGCCGCCGTAGCGCAGGAACGGCCCCACCGTGGTGACGAGGACGTCGCCGCGGCCCAACAGCGCGCGTACCGAGTCCGGATCGGTCACATCGGCGACCGCGGTCTCGGCACCGCCGACGTCGGCGGCCACCTTCGCCAGCGCGGTGGCGTTGCGGGCGGCCAGCACGGGTGCGCCGCCTCGGGCGACCAAGGTCTCGGCGATCAGGCGGCCGGTGTAGCCGGTGGCCCCGAACACGACGATTTTCGGCATCGCTGGTTCTTCCCTCGCTGTTCGTCGGTAGAGCTGGACATGCTGGAGTTCACGGCGGTGGCCGCGCCGTTCATCCGGTGCGGGACCGGTCCCGCCCTGTCACCACCACACGATTCCTGTTCAGCACATCGACCATCACCCCCATCCTCGCAGAAGCGTCCCCGGCGCACCGCGCGCGCCGACTGCCTCCGCCGCTGCCGCGCAGACCGGGGCGATGCGCTCGGCTTCCGGTT
Source organism: Nocardia sp. NPDC003963 (assembly GCF_053605105.1). Classification (NCBI taxonomy): domain Bacteria; kingdom Bacillati; phylum Actinomycetota; class Actinomycetes; order Mycobacteriales; family Nocardiaceae; genus Nocardia; species Nocardia sp. NPDC003963. Next base: position 1,505,652 of record NZ_JBSGIP010000001.1, on the reverse strand, counting down.
TCCGGTGGGGCTGCGAATCTCCGCCGGTGTCCCCGCGCAGCGCCCGCCGGGCGGCGCGGTCCACTACCTGTCGTCCGACTCCATCGCCGCCGGTCCCGCGAATCCCGGACCGGCTCGCGCACTTCCCAGCCGGGAGAGTCGTGGTAGCTCGCGCTTCGCACCTCGACATTACAAACTGTTTTCATGTCAGTGCGTGTCATACCGTCGATGTGGGCCGAACCGGTGCACGGTCCGGTCCGGCTGCTGTGACGATTTGCGGAGACATCTGTGAGCCAGAGCCCGAAGGTGGACGCGGCCGAATTACGCGCATTGGTATCGACACTGGAGACACTGATCGCCGAAGCCTCCCGGGTCACCGGGGAGTTGAAGGCCGCCATAGCCTCGGCGGAGCAGGCCTCGGATCGGAGCGGCACCGCCGCGGCTCCTGACCGGTCCGCGGCCTCCGGTAACGGTGCCCCGGTCGAGAACCGTGGTGCTGTCGGCGCGCGGACCCACGGCTCGGCCGCACGCGTACGCCGGCCTGCGGCGACCCCGTGGGCGCGGAAACGGGCGAATACCGCCGACCCGGGCTCGGCCGGCGCAGCCGGGGTGGCCGTCGCGGACGCCCCCGCACCTCCGCTGCCGTCTGCCGCCGAGGCCGCGGAAAAGACCACCGCGACTCCCGCCGGTGTGCGACCTCAGGTGCCCGGGACGGCGCCCGCGGTCACCACGCCGACGGCCGAACCGGCACATTCCGCGCCGGCTCCCCCCTCGGCCGAACCGCTACCCGGCCTGTTCTCCTACGAGATCGCCGGCGCGGCCGGGGAAGGGCAGGGCGTGCCGGGTCCGCCCGGCCCGCCGCCGAGGATGGCAGCGGAAGCGGCCGGTCCGGCCCGCGAGACCCGACGCCCCCCGCAGCTACTCGATATCGGATCTTTCCCGCCGGTCGCCGGCACCGGGAACGATCCGCGGATCGTCGATTCCGGGAGTACACTGCCGACCGTCCCGGGCGGGGAAGAGTCACGCGAATCCGCTGCGGTGGATCGTGGTGGATTGCCCGAGTTCCTGTTCACCGCGATCGCCCGAATCACACCCGAGGCGCCGCCGGAGCGGAACCGGCCCGCGCCACCGGACTGCTCCGCCGAATCGCTACCGGGCAGCGCACAGCGTGATGTGCCGGTATCGCGGGCCAGCGAATCGCCGCCGGAACTGGCGCTGTTGGTCGACGACGAGGCCCGGCCGGCCGCCGGACAGCCGAACTCCGCCGATCCGGCACAGCACGCGCCGGCATCCGTGCCGCTGAAGCTGGTGGCGGATCCCCGTACGCCGGAATCCGCGCCGGCTTCCGAAGCACGGACCGTGGCGCCGGTGCCGCTGCGGGACCGGGATTCCGGGGTGACGCGGCTGGTCCACGAGATGGCCCGCAGGCACGGTCTGGAGAGCCGCGGTTTCGAGACGGCGGGGATCGATGCCGCTGTCGTCCACGAGATAGGCGTGGCCCTCGACGATCTGCTCGGGAAGTACCCGGTCCCGCTGTACGGCATCGAAATCGCCGAGCAGCGCGAGGATACGATCCGCCGGGAACGTGAGAAAACAGCCGAATCGGGTGGGGCGGACCTGCCCGAGGTGTGGATCACCTTGGCACGGGCCGAGCTGGCCGAGGCGCGCACAACCGGCCCCGAACAGACCAGAAGGCGCTTCCGCCGATCCGATGACACCGGCCGGCCGGTGCACGCGGCGGTGGTCCGCGCATTCGCCGCCGCGCTCGACGAGGTAGGCGGCTACCGGGCCCGTCAGGAGGCCTGGCGGATCCTGATGGCCGGTTCCCTCAGCGGAGGCCCGAATATCGGGATCGGGCTGCTGGACCCGCGGTGTGCGCTGATCGACGGTTTCGCCGAATTCGAGTTGCGGGGTAAACGCGCCGGCGAACCGGCAGTCACCCTGCACGCGACGCTGCTGAAGATGGCTCAGGCCAAACCCGAGGAGACCTCGGCCTGATCCGTGGGTGAGCGCAGGCCCAGGTTGTCACGCAGGGTGGTACCGGTGTACTCGGTGCGCAGTACGCCGCGGTCCTGTAGCAGCGGAACCACCCGGTCGACGAATTCGTCCAGGCCCCATGGCACGAGATGGGATCCGAGGATGAAACCGTCCGAACCGCCGCCCTGGACGAAGGTGTCGATCTGCTCGGCGACCCGGGCCGGGGTGCCGACCAGCGGGCCGCGTTCGAACTGGTCGATCACCACTTCGCGCAACGTGAGTTTCTTCGCCGCGGCGACCTCGCGAAGGCGGCGTGCGGTGGCGAAGCGATCCTGATGCAGGAATGCGCGCCCCTGGATGATCGGGGGGCCGTCGGGATCGGGGTCGATCCCGGGGACCGGGCCTTCCGGATCGTAGCCGGACAGATCACGGTTCCAGATCTGCTCGAGCAGGATCAGCGCGGTCTGCCCGGTGACCTGTTCGTCGCGGACGGTGTGGTACTTCTCCACGGCCTCGGCCTCTGTATCGCCGAGTACGAAACTCGCCGAGGGCAGGATCTTGATATCGCCGGGCGCCCGGCCCGCGGCCACCGCCCGGGTCTTGATATCGCGGTAGAACTCCGCGGCCTCCGGCAATTTGCCGTAGGGGGAGAAGATCGCGTCGGCGTTCGCGGCCGCGAAATCACGCCCCTGCGGCGAAACGCCGGCCTGCAGGATCACCGGTCTGCCCTGCGGGCTGCGCGGCACCGTGAAGCGGCCCGAGATATCGAATTGGGCGCCGTGGAAAGCGAAGGCCCCGGCCTCCGCGCGGGCGAGGTACCGGCCGGACGCTTTGTCCGCGACCGGATCGCCGGGCTCCCACGAATCCCACAGCGCGCGTACCGCGTTCAAGGTCTCCTCGGCCCGCACATAACGGTCGGCCGGGTCGAGGAAGCCGCCCCGCCGGAAGTTCCGGCCGGTGAACGCGTCGAAAGAGGTCACCACATTCCAGGCGGCCCGCCCGCCGGACAGATGATCGAGACTGGCGAACCGGCGGGCCAGCTCGTAGGGCTCGTTGAAGGTCGCGTTGATCGTGCCCGCCAGACCGAGATGTTCGGTGACGGCGGCCAGCGCGGCCAGCACTGTGAAGGTATCGGGACGGCCGATGATGTCCTGATCGAAGATCTTGCCCGCGCGTTCGCGCAGTGCGAGCCCTTCGGCGAGGAAGAAGAAATCGAACCGGCCACGTTCGGCGGTGCGGGCGGTGTGTTCGAAACTGCCGAAATCGATCTGGCTACCGGCGTCCGGATGCCACCACGCGGTGTGATGGTTGACGCCGCCGAGGTAGGCGCCCAGGATGACCTGTTTACGGGGGGTGCTCATGGATTTCCTCGCTCAGGCGGTCGCGTAGCGGTTGGGGACGGTGGTGGGCAGACCGAGCAGCGCGCGTAGTGATCCGTCCGGGTAGCCGGTCCGGAACACCCCGCGGCGCTGCAGGACTGGAACGAGAGTGTCGGCGACAGCGGGCAGATCGTCGGCCGTGACCCCGGGACGCAACCGGAAACCATCGATTCCCCGCGCGCTCCAGTCGACGAGCAGTTCGGCGAGCTCGTCGGCGCTGCCCGCGAAAATCTCCGCGTCCGAGGTGTATTCGATACCCGCCGTTTCATCGAGACGCGCCAGTCGCTGCCGTCCGGTCGCCGCGGCGGTATCGAGGAAGATTTCGAGGTCCGCGTAGACCCGGAGGGGCTCGCCCGTCCGTCCCACCGTCGCCGCGGCCGCGGCGACCTGTCCGAGTATCGTCGTGGGACCGTCTTCGCCGGTGGGGGTCACGAATACCAGATCCGCGCTCCGCGCGGCGAATTCGTATATCAAGGGTGCGTGCGCGAGTGCGGTCACCACCGGCTGGCCCTGCGGTGGCCGCGGTGTGATCGCGGGCCCGCGGACGCTGAAATAGCTGCCCTGGAAATCGATGTGGTGCAGTTTGCCGCGGTCGATGAAACGCCGGGTGGCCACCTCGCGGATCTCGGCGCCGTCCTCCCAGCTGTCCCACAGCCGCCGGACCACCTCCACCGCGTCGGTGGCCTCCGCGAACCGGTCGTGTACGAAGCCGGGGAAGGTGCCGGTGGCCCGGACCTCCGCCAGTTCGGCGGCGTCGAGTTCGCGTAACGGGCGGCGGCCGAAATGGGCGGCTTCTTCCGCGGTGCCCGATACCCTGACCTGCCAGCCGGCCCGGCCGCGGGAGATATGGTCGAGCGTCGCGATCGCGGTCGAGACGTGGAACGGTTCGGTATGGGTCGTGGTCACCGTCGGGACGAGACCGATATGCCGGGTGACCGGCGCGAGTCGCGCGGCGATCAGCTGGGCGTCGATCCTGGCCCGGACGCGGTCGAGAGCACCGTCGGCCGGTGCGCGGCGATCGCCGGGGACCGCGAGACTGTCGTCGATGGTCAGGAAGTCGAGCAGACCGCGCTGGGCCGTCGCGGCCGAGTCGATCCAGTATCCGGGGCTGAAGAGTTCGGCCGGCCGGGAGTTCGGTTCCCGCCACGCGGCCGGATGCCGGCCCGCTCCGTCGAGCGCTACGCCGAGATGTAGTTTCGGTGCCATCGTCTCCCGTTTCTGTGCGTACGCGAGTGGTGTAGGGGTCAACGCGGAATCCGGGCGGCGCGGCGCTGTCCGGGGATCTGCCCGGACAGCTCGATTCCGCGGGGGTCGGTGCGGCGGCGGATCGCGTACCGGATAACAGGTGGCCGGGTGCTTCGCGTGCGCCGGACCGGCGCCGGCGGCCCCTACCTGTCAACGATTGGGATCAGTTCGAGCCCGGCGAAATACGGCCGCATAATGTCGCATCGTGATCGCGAGACTGATCGAATCCCCACGCCGGGTGATCGCGGGGCTCACCGCCCTGCTCGTGCTGCTGGCCGCGGCAGCGGTCACCGTGGTCGCCGAAGGACGCGGCCCGCAGCCGGTCCCGGCCGCGGTGGCCGATCGGTTCAGTGCCGAACGGGCCATGACCCACCTGAACCGGTTCGCGACCGAGCCGCGCCCGCTGGGCAGCCCGGCGAGCGACCGGGCCCGGGACTACCTCACCGGCCGGTTGGCGGCGGCAGGCTTCTCGGTGCGGACGCAGCACGGCGTCGGTGCCCGGGCCGCAGCCGGACTCGCGACATTCGGCCGGGTCGACAATGTGATCGCCACCCTGCCCGGCCGCGCGCCCACCGGGTCGGTACTGCTGGTCGCCCACTACGATTCGGCCGCCACCGGTCCGGGCGCCTCCGACGATGGGGCGGCCGTGGCGGCAATGCTGGAGGTCGGTGCGATGATCGCCGGGCAGGGGGGTCTGCGCAACGATCTCGTACTGCTGTTCACCGACGGAGAAGAGGACGGCCTGCTCGGCGCCGACGCGTTCGTCCGGGATCATCCACCGGCGAACGCGGTGGTCCTCAACTGGGAGGCGCGCGGTGTCAGCGGGCCGTCGCTGATGTTCGAGACCTCGGCGGACAATGCCGCGCTGGTCGCATTGTTCGCCGCCGCCGTACCGCATCCCCGGGGCGACTCGTCGCTGGTGGAGGTGTATCGGACGATGCCGAATTCCACCGATTTCACGGCGCTGTCGAAAGCCGGGTACACCGGACTCAATTTCGCCTACATCGAGAACTCGTCCTATTACCACACCGCCGGCGACACCATCGCCAATCTGGATCCGCGCAGCCTGCAACACCATGGTGAGAACATGCTCCACCTCGCCCGCGCGCTGGGCGACAGCGATCTGGCCGAGCTGAGATCCGATCACGACGCCACCTATTTCCGGCTCGCCGGCGTGATGATCACCTACTCCAACGCGCTGGTCCTGCCGATTGCCCTGCTGGCCCTGGCGCTGGTCGGCGCGGTGGCGGCGGTGGTGTGCCGCCGGGGTTCGACCGGAGTCCGGCAGTTGCTGTTCGGCGCGGCGGCGGTGGCGGTGCCACTGGGCGCGGCGGCACTGCTCGGGCAGGGGATGTGGTGGGCGCTGGTATGGCTGCGTCCCGCTTACGCGCAGATGGGCGGATTGCTGCATCGTCCGCTGATCTACCAGTGCGCACTCGTCGCGCTGGCCGCGGTCTCGGTGGTCGTCTGGTATCCGGCGGTCCGCCGCCGGTTGGGGGCGGTCGCGCCGGCGGTCGGCGCGTGGGTGTGGCCGGCGGTGCTGGGTGTGGTGTGCGCGGTGGTGGCGCCGGGGGTGTCGTTCCTGTTCGCGCTACCGGCGTTGTGCGCGGCGCTGGGCGCGCTGGCGGCGCTGCTGCCGGTGCGGTGGAGCCTGTGGCCGGTCACGGTGTTCACGCTGGGCTCGCTGGTATCCGCCGCGCTGCTGGCGCCGCTGGTCGGCGGTCTGGCCGACGGGGTCGGGCTGGCCCTGGGCGGGGCCGCGGCGGCGGGCGCGGCGCTGTTCGCGGTGATGGTGCTGCCGTTGATCGAACTGGTGCTCCCCGCGGACAGCGCCAGTCGCCGGGTCGCGGTCGCGGTGCCGGTGGTGGCCGCGACCGCGACGATACTGGTGATCGCCGCGGGTACGGTCGTGGACACCTTCGACGACCAGCACCCCGGCCGTGCCCACCTCGCCTATGTGCTGAACGCCGATACCGGCGCAGCCGACTGGGTGAGCAGTGACCCCGAACCGGACGACTGGTCCCGCGAATTCCTGCGCGGTACCGACCGTTCCCGTCTCTCGCCCGGATACGCGCGCGGCACACTGTGGACCGGTCCAGCGGAGCCGATGGCACTACCGGGCCCGACGATCGAGACTCGCGGTCGCGACGGCGATACCGTCACGATGCGGGTGCGGTCCCCGCGCGCGGCCACCTCTCTGGTGCTGCGTTTCGACCATCGGATCGACCGGGTGGTCGCCGCTGTTCCCGGGGCGGCGCCGGTCGAACTCGAGGTCACGGGCGTCCGGGCCGATACCTGGCCGGGCGAGATCCGATTCCGTGATCTACCGGCGGCGGGCGTCGACATCACGGTGCGCACCCCGGGCGTTACCCGGACCCGGGTGACCGCTATCGATGAAACCCACGACCTCGCCGCGGCTCCCGGCTTCCGGTCCCGCCCCGGCGACAAGGTGGCCTCGATCCGGGAGGACGGCGAACTGATCGCGGTGACGCGCACTTTCGAACTCTGACGGGGCCGGCGCGAGTGCGGGTCGCGTTCAGGTGGTCCGCAGATGCGCGATCAACAGGTCGAGAACCGCTTCGAGATGTTCGGTCGATCCGGTCGAGCGCAGGACCTGGACGCCGCCCTGGATACCGGCGATGAACGCGGCGGCGGTCCGCCCGGCGGGGAGTTCGGGCCGGATATCGCCGGTGCCCTGCATGGTTCGGATGCCCCGCTCGATATCGCGCTGCCATTCGGTGAGCAGTACGGTGACCACTTCGGAAGCACCCGGCGTATTCCTGACCTGGTCCATCAGTGTGCCCAGCGGGCAGAGCCGACCCTGCGCCCGGTAGCGAGCGACCAGTGCGTCGCGCCAGCGGGTCCAGGACGGCCAGCTCGTGAGATCGGCCAGATGCGGTTGCTGGTCCAGCAGTACACGTTCGGCCTCCAGCCGGGCGACAGCGAGTAGCAGTTCCTCTTTGCCGCCGGGGAAGTAGTGGAAGATCTGCCCTTTGCTGGTGCCGGTGATCGCCCGGACATCGTCGAGTGTGACGGTCCCGGGATCGGCGCTGCGCAGATACGTCGCGGCGCCCTCGACGATCCGGTCGCGGGTGGCACGCCCTTTGGTGGTCAAGGCCATGGCGAAAAGCATACTTTCGACCCGGTTACTCCGTACCGGTGAACTGGCCTTACCACGAGTATTGCTGGTAAATTTCTGGACTTGCCGGTCCAAAAATGGGCGGTTACCGTCGCCGGTATGACACAGCGACTGCAGGGCCGGACAGCCCTGGTGACCGGTTCCACCAGCAATATCGGGCGCGCTATCGCCCTGGCCTTCGCCGCCGAAGGTGCCCACGTGGTCGTATCCGGCCGCGATCGAATCCGCGGCGAGGAGGTGGTCGCCACGATTCGCGCGGCCGGTGGGCGCGCCGATTTCGCGCCCGCGGATCTGGACGGATCGGCCGAACGCAGCCACCGGCTCGCGGAAGAGGCGCTGCGACTCCTCGGTGGGCGCCTCGACGTACTCGTGAACAATGCCGGAATCTATCCGCCGGTCAGCACGGTCACCGCTCGTGACGAGGATTTCGATCGGGTGTACGGGGTCAATGTCAAAGCGGCGTTCTTCCTCGTACAGGCCCTCGCCCCGGCGATGATCGAGGCCGGTGGCGGTGTGGTGATCAATCTCGGGTCCTGGGTGGCGCGGCTCTCGGTCGGCGTGGGCGCGCTGTACGCCTCCTCGAAAGCGGCGCTGGAATCACTGACCCGGGCATGGTCCGCGGAATTCGGCACCCGCGGCATCCGGGTGAACGCCCTCTCGCCGGGAGTGATCCGGGATCCCGCGCTGGACCCCGCGGCGGAGTTCCCGGGAGAACATCTGATGCGTGACACCCCGGCCGGTGCCCCCGGGCATCCCGGCGCGATCGCCGCCGCCGCGGTGTATCTGGCCTCCGACGACGCCGCTTTCGTCCACGGCACCGTCCTGGACGTGGACGGTGGCCGGGTGAGCGTCGCCGAGGCGGTACCGGTCTGAGAAGCCGGCCGGCCGGCTATATCGGGCGGGCCGGCCGGCTCGCCGCGGCCGGGCGGCGACACAGCCCACAGCCGCGGTCGGCCGGGCGCCGGTGCGGGCGGGTTACGGTGACACCCGTTGATCTCCCGAGTGCTCGTCCGCAACGCGCCGGCCGATCGGCCGGCGCGGGTTTCCCGCCCGGAAGGATCCGGCCCGTGCCGAAACCGGATATATCCCGCAGGACGGCATTGTTCGATGCCGACGCGAGGTTGTCGTGGGTGCTCGCGGGACTCGCCGGACTCATCGGGGCCGCGGCGTTCACCCATACCGCGGGCTATTTCGTCACCTTCATGACGGGTAACACCGAACGAGCGGTCCTCGGCTATTTCCGGGACGAGTCCGAGATGGCGGCGGCCGCCCTGGGGTTGATCGCCGCGTTCGTGGCCGGGGTCGTGGTCGCCTCATGGTGCCGCCGCCGCTACTGGGCCAGGCATCCGCACGGTCCCACGCTGTTGACCACTGGCTGCCTGGCCGTGGCGGCGGGTACGGATCTGCTCCTGTACGGAGCGAACCCGACCGATATCGACTTCGTGCCCATCCTTTTCGTCGCGTTCGGTGTCGGAGCCCTCAACACCTCGTTCCTCGCGAACGGCGAAGTATCGATACCGCTGAGCTATGTGACGGGCACGCTGGTCAAATTGGGTCAGGGGATCGAACGTCATGCCAGCGGTGGTGATTACGCGGACTGGGTCGGATATTTCCTGCTCTACGCGAGTTTCGTGCTCGGGGCGCTGGCGGGTGGTGTGCTGAGCCTCGTCGTCGCGGGGTGGGCGATGCTGATCACGGCCACGGTGGTCTGCCTGATCGTCACCGGCTACACCTATCTGCATCTGGACCGGCACGGTCCGCTCGCGGAGTGACCCGCGGTGCCGAGGCCGGTGTCGCGCGGCCGCGGGTGTTCACCGGCGGGCCGCGTCCAGCGCGCGCCGGACCGCCGCGGGGGCGTGGACCCGGGCCGATTCGAAAGCGGCCCGCCGGTGATCCCGGCGCATGAAATTCCAGCCCAGCCCGCGCATATCGTCGCGGCCGGGCGTGATCGCAACCACGGTCCGGACGCGGTTGCGGACCTCGTCGATTTCCCGCCGGAACTCCTGCGACATCGGATTGCGCAGCAGGTACTGCTCGGCGCGGCCGCCGAGGCCGGGTGCGCGGACACCGGTGGCGGCGGCCATCGGGGCGATGACATAGATCTCGTCGGCTTCGCCGGTGCCGATCAGATCGACCGATGCCGTGGACGCGGCACCGCCGTCCACGTAGTAGCGGCCGCCGACCTGTACCGGGGGCATCCAGCCCGGTATCGCCCACGACGCGCGCAGCGCTGTTCCCGCGGGCACCGGTGGTGCGCCGGGGGCGCCGAATACGACGCGCCGGTTGCGGCGCGGTTCGTAGGCGACCAGCCGCGCACCGGGATGCGGAAGCAGGCCGTCGGGCCCGGCGACCGATTCGGCCAGCTGCTGGAGCCATATCGCGTCGCCGCGGCCACGGGGCGCTATCCCGGTGAGTCGGCGGTGCCCGCCGCCGCGGTGGCGCAGCAGACCGGCCGGGGCCAGCGGCACCGGCCGGGGGATCGGCGGTATACCGCGGGGTGTCGCGGCGATATGACGCCGGAGAATCGGATCGGTGGTGGCGCCGGTGTGCATATCCACCAGGTCGTCCATGCTGTATCCTCCGGCGAGCAGTGTGACCAGTTCGGCTCCGGCGGAGGTGCCCTGGAGGACGGCGGCGTCCCGGGGGTCCCAGTCCAGCTGCTCGGCCAGCGCCGCCAGCGCCGCCACCGACCAGGCGCCGCCGATGGTCCCGCCGCAGCCGAGGATGAGCGCCCGCCGGGTCACGACCGCGCCTCCTCGCGATGGGCCCGAGCCTGGCGGTCGATCCGCGCCAGATAGTCGCGGCGGGCCACGGCGTCGAGGTCCAGCGCCCGCCGGTCCCCGGCCACGCGTCGCACGAACCGTTCCACGAACTCGGGGACGAACGCGTCGACGAGCGACCACGCCGGGGCCACCCATCCCGGTACCGAGGTCCGCGCGGCGCGGGTGCGCAGTGTGGCGACGACGGCCGCCGCGACATCCTCGGGATCGACCGTGGGCAGGAGGCCGCCGAGCCGGGCCCCGGAAGCCAGTTCGGTCCGGACGGCAGCCGGTAGAACGGCACAGATCGTGACCCCGGTGCCGTCGAATTCGCGCCTGGCCGCGAGCGAGGCGCCGAGGGCGGCGAACTTGGCGGCGTTGTAGGTGACCATTCCGGGAAGGGGGATCATGCCCGCCATCGAGGCGATGTTCACGATATGCCCGCTGCCGCGCGCGAGCATGCCGGGGAGGACGGCGCGCATACCGTTGAGCACGCCGCGCACATCGACATCCAGGATCAGGTCGGTGGTGTGCCCGGCTTCTTGGTCGAACGCGCCCACCGGCATCACGCCGGCGTTGTTGACCAGGATGTCCACCGGGCGGACGGATTCCGCGGCGACTCGTTCGAGGAAATCGGTCCACGAGCCGGGATCGGTCACGTCGAGGGCGCCCGCGTGGGCGTTCGGTACGGATCGCGCGGTGGATTCGGCCACCGCTTCGTCGATATCGCCGATCCATACGGTCGCGCCGCGGCTCGCGAACGCGGCAGCTGTCGCGGCGCCGATTCCGCGGGCTCCGCCGGTGACGACCACGGTCGCACCGCGCAGATCGGGCGTCCTTCTCCTCAGTGCGGCCATCGCCGTGTACTCCTTCGGGCCCGGAGGCATCCGGTCGGGAACCATTCGTCAGTAATAGAATGACGTGTCATTCTGACGATAGCGCCCGACCGGCCGGCCGCGCCAGAGCCCCCGGCCGCGGATGGGACGGGACCGAAGGAATCGGTTACCGCACGAGTTGTCGGTGCCCGGGAACGGCTCGGCGAGCGACAGGGGAAGAGTGCGTGCCGTTTCAGCCCGCGGTGGCGCCGGGCGGCGCGGACCGACCGGCCTCGCCGAGCCACCTATCGTCCACGCGATCGAGGAAGCCGCAGTGGGCGCGCAGCGTGGAATCGAGAAGTTCCCGCTCGTCGTCCAGCCACTCCACATGAATCGCACCTACGAGGTACGAGCGCAATTCGAACTCACCGGTGAATCCGGCGGGGATTCCGAAATCGCGGGTCTGGGCGACCACCTGCCGGTCACTGCGTTCCAGCCCGAAACGGGCGGCGAGCTGACGGCTCAGTTCGTCCCCGGAGGCGACCCGCTTGCGCAGGAAATCGCGGAGCACGACCGTGGTTCCGCGACGCATGCCGAAGGTCCCGTCGAGCGGGCCGGGGCGCGGATGGTAGTCGTGCTCGGTATCGGAGAGCATCTCGTCCAGGTTCAGCACGATATTCGCGACCGGCCGGCTTTCCGATACCTTTGCGGCCCATCACCGGCCGTTCCGGTTCCCGGGAGAGATCGCTACCCGTCCGGCGCCGGCGGTCGGAGCCGACCCGCAGGTAGTGATCGTTGATCTCGTCGGTGGTCATACCGTGGCCGTTGTCGCGCACGACGATCCGGTAGGGCTCGTGCCCGGCCGCCCGCACGGTACCGGCGAGTGTCACGCCCCACGGCAACGCGACCTCGACCCGGGTGGCATCCGCGTCGTAGGAATCGGCGATCAGTTCCGCCGGGACGGCCGAAACCCGGTCGTACAATCGGATGCCGAGTTCATCGATGGTCAGCCGGCTGATCCGCATCGTGTATTCGGGACGGTCGGCGTGGTGGGTGTCCATATGAGCTCCGATCGCCCTGACCGTTCCGATTCGCGATCCGCTGGTATCCGGAGTCCTTGCCGCGGTTGACCGCCGGTCGAATTACGGACGACAGCGCGGACCGGTTCGCATCCGCGTAGATCAGGTGCGCGCGGGCGGTTATCCTCGACGGGTGGTACCCGAGTCGGGTATTCACCCACGCGCACCGCGGGTTCGGTCCGGGCGCACGGTGTAGCCGAGCCTCGACGGCAGGCCGTTCCGAGAGCGGGAGAACATGTCCGATCGGTCCACGAAGTCCTTCGTCCCCCCACGCTGGTTCGTCCGGTCCTTCTGGGCGGGCCATCGCCTGTTCTATCGGATCACGAAGCGAGGGCTGGTGCGCCCCGAACTGCACGGCCGAATGGGCATGCTGCGCTTACGAACGCGTGGCCGGCGGACCGGACGGGAACGCGCCGTCATCCTCGGCTACTTCCGGGACGGCGGCAATTTCGTGACGCCGGCGATGAACGGCTGGGCGGATCCACCGCCGGTCTGGTGGCTCAACCTGCAGGCCGATCCGTCCGCGGAGGCGGATACCGTCGACGGCGTGGTCCGGCTCCGCGCCCGGGAAGCCACCGGCAGTGAACGTGAGCGTCTGTGGGCGGAATTCCCGCTCTACCAGGGGTGGGGTGGAGCGGAGTTCGCCCGGAATGCGGCCCGGCGTTCGCACGACACACCGGTGGTCGTCCTGGAGCCGGTGTAGCGCGGCATCCGGTCGATCTCGACCCACCGCGTGGCGGTTCTCGATCACCGAGTCGGAGCCCGGCGGCCGAACCGAGTTCCCCGGCCGGCCCGGTGGGCATTGTATTGCGGTGCGTGACTGTCTGTTCGGCGTGCCGACTCCGCACGCCCGGGGCCGATCGCCGGCGGGTATACCGGTGGCGGCCGCGTCCGTGGCAGCCTCGTACCAGCCGACAACCTGTGCGACCCGGACGGTTTGCGGGAGCGGGGCCTTGCCGAACATGAAATTCGTTGGCCTTCGTATCCTTCCGGACCTAGGCGCCGGGCGCGAAAATAATTACACTCGGCATCGGGCTCCGGCTGTGAGCCCGAGGCAGGGGTCGGGTAGCTGGAAGGTGTCGGTATGGATATCGAGCTCGTTCCGGAAGTACGGAGTTCATGCGATCGGGGTTCGCGCGATCGGGTCGGTCACGGATACGGCGGGCGGGTGAAGCGCCCGGTTCCGGCTCTCCGGACGGCCGGACGCCTCCGCTGATCCGGGAGGCGCATTCGCTCAACCGCGCCACGTCGGCCTCCGGAAGGCGTCGAGTGGGAACTGTCGGACTCCGCGGGGGATGCGGGATACCTCGCGAGTGTGGATCGGTCAGAACTGGAAACGCTCATGGGCAACGAAGCTCCGGACCGCCCAGCTGTGACGATGGCGGATTACCTGGACGATGATCTCAGCACGCGGACCGTATCGGCGTTCGTCGCCGAGGCGCGCCGGCGCGGTATCGATCCGTCTCCGCTACTGGATGCCGATTTCTTTCTCCGCGGCGCCGACTAGTTCACTCGGCCGGATACCGAACGCCCGGCAGATCTTGTACATCTGCGATATCGTCATCGCCCGCTCACCCCGTTCGAGCCGGATGATGGTCTTCTTGTTGTAGCCGGTCTTCTCGGCGAGGACTTCCTGGCTCCAGCCACGCCGTGCCCGCATCGCGCGCACTTCCGCGCCCAACGCCGCGTCCAGTCTTGCCTCCTCCTCGGCGGTCGCTTCTTCCGACTCCGCGGGCGTCGCATTCATGTCGACCATTCTGGGATCGGGCAGGTTCTGAATCAAGTGCCCGATAGTTTCGCGTCGGGCGGCGTCGATCCGAGGAATCAGAGACTGATGTAGGTCTATTAGAGACCAAAAAGGGTTGTGAAGAGACCAAAATAGGACTAGGTTGAGGTAGAGCGGTTGACTATCACCGCAGTTCACGCCCCGAGGTTCCGATCGTGCCGCTCCGGCGAGCGCGGTCGTCGCGGCGGGGTGCCGACGATCGGCGCGGGACAGGAGGGTCCGATGAGCTGGAGTGGAGACCCGGTATGGCTGGCCGATGTGCTGCGCGGCGCCGGTCTCGCGGTCATCGAGCACGACGGCTGGCGCGAACGCGGGCACGGCGATTTCCTCGATATCCGTGGTGTGCTGTGCCACCACACGGCGGGGGGTGGTCCGGACGACTGGCGGGTCGTCCAGAACGGCCGCCCCGGGCTGCCGGGTCCACTGGCGCAACTCGTGCTGGAGAAGGACGGCACCTACCGGGTGATCGCCGTCGGTGTCTGCTGGCATGCCGGGCGTGGTAGCTGGCCGGGCTGGCCGACCGACAACGCGAACTATCACACCATCGGTATCGAAGCCGTATCGCGCGGCACCCCGCCGTGGGATTGGACTCCGGCCCAGCTCGACGCCTACAAGCGGGGGTGTGCGGCCTTGCTCCGGCGTATCGGCCGCGGTTCGGGCGATTGCGTCGCGCATCGTGAGTACTCCAGCGAGGGGAAGATCGACCCGGCGGGAATAGATATGAACGCCTTCCGCCGGGATGTTCAGGCACTGTTGGACGGAAGAGGTGGCGAGATGGCGTTCCTGGAAGAGAAGATCACCAACTATCACGGTGAGCAGGTCACGGTCGGGACGCTGCTGCACTATCTGGACAAGCATATGGGGCTGGCGTTGGACCAGCTCGCCGGTGCCGGAACCGCCCGCGGGGCGGACTTCCCCGGCTGGGATTTCCTGGGCGACCGGACGACTGCCGAGGCACTCGGTGTGATCGGTGCGGCGCTGAAGATCCCGGGTTTCCGTGACCCCGCCACCGATGAGCGCGCCTGAGGAAGGGCGCGACGAACCTGCCGCACAAGGGAGGGCAGCATGATCACCGAAGTGGTATCTGTCCTCGGCGGCCTGGTCACGGGTGTCGGCGGGGTTTTCGTGGCCGGAATCTTCAACAGGCGCAAGCGTCGTGCCGATGCGGTCGCGGTACTGACCCGCGCCGCCGCCCAGATGGTCGAACCGCTGTCGCGCCAGCTCGCCGCGATGACGGCGGAACTCGAGGCGCATCGCCGGATGGTCGCCGACGCGGAACGGCGGTGCCGGCTCGCCGCGCCCCGGCATGCCAGCTGGGACATCGTGGTCCGGTCCTCGCTGCTGGATCTCGGGGTCGATGTACCGCCTCCGCCGCCGCTCGAACCGGAGGAGGTGCTCCGGGCCGGCTCGGCTCCGGGGTGACATCGAGGGGGCGTTCTGGGGGACACCCCGGAATCCCCCGCCCCGATATTGATCGCCTATTGCTATAACACTTCCGTGCGCGTCATCGGCGTTACCGAGAGAGGGAGCCGTTCGTGAGGAAGATTTTCGCGGCGTTCGCGTCGATGGCCGTGGCTGCCGTGGCTGCGGTGCCGGCGGCGGTCGCATACGCCGAACCGCAGCACATCGATGCGAATGTGGGCGTGTTCAAGGTTGTTCATACCGACCATTCGGTGATCGTGGCCTACGACTGCCCCAGTGGTGCGACAGCGGCCGTCACCGTCGACCTCACCAACGCCACTACCGGCCGGGTCGGCAAAGGTGTTGTCACCGATCTGACCTGTGCCGGTGGGCTGTCGATCCGTTCCGTCGCCACCGATCTCGGCGCCGGTGCGCGCGGTGACCGGGTCGTGGTCACGGTGGGGATCAAGGCGCGCGACAGTGACGGCGGGATCGTGGAGAACTCGTCGACCTACTACGGAGAATCCGACTCGTTCGAGATCGGGTAGCCGGGTTCGGGGCCCGCCGACGGTTTTCCGGCCGATCGTCGCCGGGTAGTTTTCCACCGGCCTTTCGGTGTCGTTTTGTCCGAAATGTTCGATGTGTATCCGCAGGTCATCGATAGGATCCGGATTTTCGGCACTTTTTCGGGATTCGGCTTTCCGCCGCGGCAGTTCCTGTGCAACACTGCATCCACTTACCGAGCTTTGGTAAGCCTAGGTTTAGTTTTTCGGGAGTGGATGTGATCGAGCGTGCGTTCGCTTCCGATGCGCCGTCGGCCGCGGCCCAGGTATTCGGGAGCGGTCTGATCGGCGTACGTGAGGGCCTCGAAACCGGGATCGTCGTGATGATCCTGGTCGCCTTCCTCGTGAAATCCGGGCGCCGTGACTCGTTGAAATGGGTAGCGCTCGGTGTCGGCGCCGCGGTGGCGATGGTCGTGGGAATCTTCGCCGGCGTGCATTTCGGCACCTCCACGGTCACCGGGGTGGCGGCCGAACTGATCGCCGGGATCGCCTCGCTGGCCGCGGTCGTGGTCGTCACCTGGATGGTGCTGTGGATGCGGACGGCCGCGCGATCCATCTCGGGAGAATTGCGGGCCGATCTCGCGACCGCGTTGCGTGCCGGGCCCGCCGCGGTGGTGGTACTGGCATTTCTCGCGGTGGGTCGCGAGGGTGTGGAAACCGCGCTGCTGATGGTCGGATACGCGGAGAACGCCTCCGGGAGCCGATGGCCGTTGCTCGGCCTGCTGGCCGGTATCGCGGTCGCCGCGGCAGTGACCGTGGCACTGTATTTCGGCGCGGTGCGCTTCGACTTCGGAGTCTTCTTCCGATACACCGGCGCGTTGCTGATCGTGGTCGCCGCCGGCATCCTCGCCTACGGTATCCGCGCACTGCAGACCGCGAACTGGCTCCCCGGGGTCTCCCGCTACGCATTCGACATCTCGTCGTGGTTCTCCATGTCCAGCTGGTACGGCACTGTCGCCCAGGGCATTTTCAACTTCCGCGCGGACCCGACGGTGCTGCAGGCCTTCGCCTGGGCGCTGTACGTGGTGGTGGTGTTACCGCTGTTCCTGCGGCCGGCGGTCGCCGGCCCGGGCGGAGCGGACCGGTCGGCGCCGGAATCCGCGGCGCCGTCGAAATGAGGGAAAGGTCCAGATCCGTGCGAAGTTCCATGATCGCGGTCGCACTGGCGGCTACCGCGCCGCTGCTGCTCGTCTCGTGTACCGGCAAAACCGATCCGGCCGCGCCGGACGAGATCGCGGTGAGCGCCGATGACTCCTCCTGCGATATCGCCCGCGATTCGGCCTCGACCGGGACGGTGACCTTCCGGATCGCCAACAACGGCACCAAGGTCACCGAGTTCTACGTCTACGGGGCCGGAGATCGGGTGCTCGGTGAGGTCGAGAACATCGGTCCCGGTCTGAGTCGTCAGCTGATCGTGTCGGTGCCCGATCCGGGTACCTATCGGACGGCGTGCAAACCGGGAATGGTCGGCGACGGTATCCGGCACGACTTCACGGTGACCGGGCAGGCCCGGCAGCGCGACGAATCCGGCGAACTCACGGAAGCGGCGGACGGCTACAAGCGCTACCTGATCAGCCAGGTCACCGCATTACAGGACACCGCGAAGACCTTCGTCTCGGCGGTGAAGAACGGGGATATCGACACCGCGAAGAAGCAGTATCCGCTGACCCGCACGTACTACGAGCGGATCGAACCCGTCGCGGAGAGTTTCCCCGACGATCTGGACCCGCGACTGGATCTGCGCGAGGCCGATCTGGCCGAGGGCGACGCGTGGACGGGATTCCACCGGCTGGAGAAGGATCTGTGGGTCCGCGGGCCGCAACCGGATACGAACCGGATCGCCGATCAGCTGCTCACCGATATCGGCGAATTGGTGGCCGGGGTGAGCGCCGCGGACTATTCGATCGACCCGGTGCAGGTGGCCGGTGGTGCGCAGACACTGCTCGACGAGATCGCGCGTACCAAGATCACCGGTGAAGAGGATCTCTTCTCCCATACCGATCTCTGGGATTTCCAGGCCAATGTCGACGGTTCACAGGCGGCGATCGCGAGCCTGCGCCCGATCCTCGACGAACGCAATGCCGAACTGGGTACCCAGATCGACCGGCGCTTCACCGAACTCGACGGTGAGCTGGCTCAATACCGCCGCGGTGACGGCTACGTCGGTTACGACACCGTCGGTGACGCGCAGCGCGGTGCGCTCTCGCGCCGGATCGATGCGCTCTCGGCCGTGGTGAGTCAGGTACAGGGCGTTGTCGCCGGATCCTGAACCGCGGCGGACGGCGGGCCGTGGCGGTATCACCCGCCGGGGCCTGATCGGGTCGGCCGGAGTGGGTGTCGTCGCCGCCGGTGCGGGGGTGGTGGCCGGCCGGGTCGGGGCGCGGGCGGCGAGCGCGCCCGAGGTCGTCGCGTTCCGGGGTGAGCATCAGTCCGGCATCCTCACCGCCGCACAGGACCGCCTGCACTTCGCCGCATTCGACGTACACACCGAGTCCCGTGCCGAACTCGTCGACCTGCTGCACACCTGGACCGTGATGGCCGAGCGGATGACACAGGGCCGGGAAGCGTTCGCGGACGGCGCGATCGGTTCCGGCGCCTACAAGCCGCCGGCCGATACCGGTGAGGCGCTCGATCTCTCCCCGTCGCGCCTGACACTGACGATCGGGTTCGGACCGTCCCTGTTCACCGACGCGGCGGGCCGCGATCGGTTCGGGATCGCCGGCCGCCGGCCCGGCGCACTCACCGAGCTGCCGAAATTCACCGGCGATTCGCTCGATCCGAAGCGCAGCGGCGGCGATATCGCCGTCCAGGCCTGCGCCGACGACCCGCAAGTCGCGGTGCACGCGATCCGGAATCTGGCCCGCGCGGGATTCGGCGCGGTATCGGTACGGTGGTCGCAACTGGGATTCGGCCGGACCTCCTCGACCACGACCACCCAGGCGACACCGCGCAACCTGTTCGGGTTCAAGGACGGCACCCGCAATATCAAGGCCGAAGAACATGCCGACGTGGACGATTTCGTCTGGGTGGGCGATACCGACGACCAGGCCTGGATGGCCGGCGGTTCCTATCTGGTGGCACGCCGGATCCGGATGCTCATCGAACCCTGGGATCGTACGAGTCTGCGCGAGCAGGAGCGCGTGATCGGCCGGGCGAAGGGCAGTGGCGCACCGCTGGGCGGCAGCGGTGAGTTCGACGAACTCGATCTGCAGTCGTCCGGCCCGTCCGGCCCGTTCATCGATACCGACGCCCACGTCCGGCTGGCCTCGGCCGAGGAACTCGGCGGTATCAAGATCCTGCGCCGGGGCTACAACTTCACCGACGGTTCCGACGGGTTCGGCCATCTCGACGCGGGACTCTTCTTCATCGCCTACTGCCGCGATCCGGGTACTCAGTTCGTGCCGATGCAGGACCGGTTGGCCCGCAACGACGCACTGAACGAGTACATCCAGCACGTCGGGTCGGCGGTGTTCGCCTGTCCGGGTGGGCTGGGGGACGGGGCGCACTGGGGCTCGGCTCTGTTCGGCGGGTAGATCCCCAACGGCGTATCAGACCTCGACCTGCGAACCCATGATCACGGTCCGGCTGCGCGGCAGACCGAAATAGTCGGCGGCATCGGCGGTGAGATAGGAGGTCGCGATGAAAAGGCGTTTGCGCCACGGCGCCATAGTGGGAGCCGGGCCCTTCTTGAGTTCGATCTTCGACAGGAAATAGGAGGCGTCCGCCACCGAGATCGGCCCCTCGGTCTGCGCTGGATCGAGGGCGCGCAGCAGCTGCGGAACCTTCGGCGTCTCCATGTAGCCGTGCCGGGCCGCGACATGGATGATGCCGTCGTCGCTGTGCCCCAGCGCGTCGATGGAGAGACGCTCCGGGCCGGATACCCGGGGTACCGGTTGGGTTTCGAGCGAGAGGATCACGACGTGTTCGTGCAGTACCCGGTTGTGTTCGACATTGGCGCGCATGGCCAGCGGTGTGGTGTCGCTGCCGCGGTTGAGGAAGACCGCGGTACCGGGGACGCGGACCAGGGGCGGGCGGGAGTTCCGCAGCTGCTCGACGAATTCGGGTAGCGGGCCCTCGGCCCGCCGCCGGGCGGCGGTGACGATGACGCGGCCGCGTGCCCAGGTGATCATCACGGTGAACGCGGTGATCCCGATCAGCAGCGGGAGCCATGCGCCGTGGACGAATTTGGTCAGGTTCGCGGCTACGAAGAGGGCGTCGACAGTGAGCAGTGGAATCGCGCCGAGCAGCACCAGCCACAGCGGTGTCCGCCAGCTGGTGCGGGCGATGTAGAAGAACAACGAGGTCGTGATCGTGATGGTGGCAGTGACCGCCATACCGAAGGCGTAGGCCAGCGCCGCGGAACTCCGGAAGGCGAATACCAGAGTCAGCACCGACACCATGAGCAGCCAGTTGATCCACGGCACATAGATCTGCCCGATGGTCGACGCGGAGGTGTGCGCGATCCGCAGTCGCGGCAGATAACCCAGCCGCACCGCCTGGGAGGCCACCGAGAAGGCCCCGGTGATCACCGCCTGCGAGGCGATGACCGTCGCGGCGGTCGCCAGCAGGACCAGGGGCAGGCGGGCCCAGCCGGGAGCGAGCAGGAAGAAAGGACTGCTCACCGCGGCCCCGTCGCCGAGTACCAGCGCGCCCTGCCCGAAATAGCTGAGTGTGCACGCCGGTAGTACCAGGCCGAGCCAGCCCCAGGTGATCGCCTTCCTGCCGAAATGCCCCATATCGGCGTAGAGCGCCTCGGCACCGGTGACCGCGAGAACGACGGCGGCGAGGGCGAAGAACGCGATATGGAAATGCCCGGTGGCGAAATCCAGCGCGTAGGTCGGTGCCAGCGCCTTCAGGATCTCGGGGCGGCCGGCGATCTCGGCGACGCCCAGGGCACCGATGGACAGGAACCACACGATCATCACGGGCCCGAACAGTCGCCCCACCGTGGCCGTGCCCCGCCGCTGAACACTGAAGAGACATACGATGATCACGACCGTGATCGGGATGATCAGGTCCTCCAGGTCCGGTTCGACGATCCTCAGCCCCTCCACCGCGGAGAGCACCGAGATCGCGGGCGTGATCATACTGTCGCCGAAGAACAGTGCGGCGCCGAAGATACCGACCGCGGCGAGTAAGACGGCCGCCCGCCGGCCCGGCTTCCCACCGAGGCGGCGCAGCAGCGTGATCAGCGCCATGATGCCGCCTTCTCCGTCGTTGTCCGCGCGCATCACCAGCGAGATGTAGGTGAAGGTCACGATGATCATCACCGACCAGAAGATCAGCGATACCACCCCGTACACATTGCCGGGCGTGAGCGGGACGGGATGCGGATCCTCGGGATCGAACACGGTCTGGATGGTGTAGATCGGGCTGGTACCGATATCGCCGAAGACCACTCCGAGCGCCCCGACGACCACCGCTGCCCGCACCGGGCCCCGGCCCGCGGTGTGTGCCGAGGGATCGGTCTGAGCTTCGCTGACCATGGATTCGCTCCTCGTCGCCCGGGTTCGTTCCCTATCGTGCACGGTGAACCGCGTATCTGCCGGTAGCGACCGACCGGGCATATCGCGACAGCGGTCAGTGCTTCTCGGGAGCTGGATCGACGGGCGTCGCGGTGATCCGGCCCAGTGCCGTGACGAGGAGGAGTGCCGCGACCACCGGTAGGCACGCGAGGAGCACGATCGTACTGGTGGAGGCGCCGAGGGCGATGAGCGCGCCGCCGGCGATCGGACCCAGGACCGATCCCAGTCGTCCCATCGAGGAGGCCCATCCGACCCCGGTGACCGCGGTCCGCTCGGGGTACAGCGAGACCGCGAGGGCGGCCTGCCCGATCATGCCGGCCTGCAGGCCGAGGCCCACCCCGCCGAAGACGATGAGCAGCAGGCCCTTGTCCGCGCCGAGGAAACCCGAGACGATCAGGAACACGATGGCCGCGACGGTGGTGGCCGCCAGTACCGAGGTCATCCGGAAACGCAGTGCGCCCAGCATGAGCAGTCCGGCTCCGACGATGCTGCCGACGCCCAGTGCCGCCGAACCCAGCGGGGCCAGGCCGGTGGTGAAGCCGTAGCTGGTGAGCAGGGTGGGCAACCACGAGGAGAAGATGTAGTAGACCGAGAAGGTGAGGAAGGAGAACCCCCACAGCAGGACGGTGCGGGTGCGTGCACCCGGGTCGAAGAGGCGGGCGACCGAGGCACCGTGCTCGGCCGCGGTGGGTTCCACGGTGCCGAGGGCGGTGTGTTCGTCCGGCAGGCCCAGCCACAGCAGCGGGAACAGGGCGGCCGAGGCCAGTGCGCCGACGATGAACACCGACTGCCATCCGTAGGTCCCGACGAGCCGGCTGCCGAGGATGCCGGCCAGGAGCGCGCCCAGGGAGATACCCATTGTCACGAATACGGCGATGGACTGCCGGAGGCGCGGGGGATTGAGAACGGTCGCGTGGGCCACGGCCGCGGGCATCACCGCGCCCAATCCGAGACCGGTGAGGAAGCGCAGCGCGGTGAGCTCCCAGATCGAGGGTGCCGCCGCGGTCAGCAGCGAACCCACGGTGAACAGCAGCACGGCGGCGAGGATGACGCGTCTGCTCCCGAACCGGGCGACCAACTGGCCGACAGCGATGTATCCGATCGCTACCCCGAGGCTGGTGAGTGACAGTGCCGGGGTGAAATGCGATGCCGAGACGTCCCATTCGCGGGCGAGTGCGGGTATGGAGAGACCCAGGGCGATGGTGTCGTAGCCGTCGAGTACGACGGCGACGAAAGTCAGGGCGAGCACTGCCCGGTTGGGGCGGGTGGCGGTTCTCACGGGGCGGGCTGTGCTGGGTCCGCTCATGGTGGCGTCCTCGGAAACTGGTCAGGCGGTAGGCGCCTGATCGACAGGGCGGACCCGGTGGTGGTCCTGGGGGATGGAAATGGGAGAAAGCGGTGACGGTACCTGCGCTCAGGAGGTGCGGTCCGTCGCACCGGTGATGTCCGGATCCGGCCGCGCCGCGCGGGCGGAACTCTCCGGCCGCGCCGGCAGAACCTCGAGCCCGCGACCCTGCGCCGTCATCTCGACGTAGCGGATACGAGCGTCCGTGGCATCGCGGGTGCGGGTCACCAGGCCCGCCCCTTCGAGGCGTTCGACGCGGAGCGACAGGCCACCTGTGGTCACCACGTCTGTTCCGTCGGCCGCCCGGCCGTGAGTCGATGGTCGGGTACCGCCCGGCGCAGGCACGCCAGGACGTCGAAGCCCGACTCGGTGATGTTGTGGCGCTCGAATATCGCCGCGATAGCGGATTTGTAGACGAGGAAGCTTCGGTGCAGTCGGCCGAACACCCGCGGCACCGATACATCGAGCTCCGGTCGGGCGACGGCCCGATTCGCCACGATGACATCCATTCCGTCCACAGCGCCGAGCGTACCGTCGGCAGCCGGGACCGCGGCGCGCACGGCGCGACCTCGGATCACGAGGAATGGACGCGGCGATCCGTCCGCGCAATTCCGGCCGGTTCCGTCGCTGCCCGGTCGCGTCGGGACGAGGTGTACCCGGCGTGATTCCGCGTTTCGGCATGGTGCGGGACCGGGCGCCGCGGTCGCGGTGCGGTTGGGCCCGGCCGTCCGGCCGCGCCGTGGTCACGGCGGATACTAGGGGGCTGTGGGCGGCCCAGCGCGCCCACGGACGAGGTCGACGGAACCGGAGGCTGCCTCGATGACGAGTCCGATCCCACTACCCGTGGTGCTGATCGGTTACGGGCCGGTCGCGCGCGAGTACGCGGCTGTGCTGCGTTCGCGCCGCGCGGAGTTCCGTAGCCGGTACCGCGTCGATCCGTATATCGTCGCGGTGCGGGGACGGGAGCGGCAGGTTCTGATATCCGGCGGTGGCGAACCCCCCGACCGGAACCTGTGGGTGGCCCGTACCCCCATCGAAGCCCTGCTGTCCGAGACCGCGCCCGCCGTTGTCGCGCAGGCGGTGCCGTCGCATCCCGCGGGGGCGGCGGAGGCGCTCGCCGACGGGCTCGCGGCGCTGGCCGCCGGGGCGCATCTCGTGACCGCGACCAAATCGGCGCTGCTGTCCGGCTGGTCCGTATTGCGTTCGGCGGCAGCCGAATACGGACGCGATATCCGTATCTCGGGGGCGACGGGTGCGGCGTTGCCCGCCGGTGATCTCGCCCGTGCCGGGCTGCGCGGTTTCGAGGTCGACGAGATATGCGGCTGTGTGAACGGAACGGCGAGTTTCGTCCTCGATCGCCTCGGCGAAGGTATGCCGACGGCCGCGGCGCTGGAACTCGCGCGGGATCGAGGTATCGCCGAGGCGGACGCCACCGCCGATCTCTCCGGTGCCGACGCCGCTACGAAGATACGCCTGCTGGCGGGTCTCCTCTGGGAATGGGATGTCGGTGCCTGCCGGGTCGAGACGGAACCGATCACCGCGGATACCGCGGCTCGGGCCGTCGGCGCGCACGATCGTGGCGCGGTGCTGCGGCAGATCGGTTCGGCACGGGCCGCCGATCCCGGCGGCGTGGTTGTCGATCTGCGGGAGATACCCCGCACCGCAATGCCTTTCGGATCGTTGACCGGGCCGGAGAAAGCTGTGCAGTTCCGGTGCGGCGACGCGGGTGACATCACGATCTCCGGTGGCCGATCGAGCCCGCTCGGTGCGGCACTGGCGATGGTCAAGGACACGCTGGCGGTAGCGGACCGCCTACCGAACCGCTCTGCGCATACTGCGCAGAATCGGCCACCCGATCTCGGCGGGAGCCGATCACCGGACGTCGAGTAGCCGATTCAGTGTCGCGACGATGGCGGTGGTGGCGATATCGGCGGCGAATTCCGGGGTGCCCTCGGCATCGAGTAGTACGGCCTGGGTGAACAGCGGGCTCAGATGGGCGGCGACGGTCCGGCGCAGCTGCTCCGGTGCGGATCCCACGCCGCCCGCCGCTGCCCAGGCCGCGCCGGTGATGGTGGTGAACAATTCGTGCAGTGCCCGCAGTTGCTCGTCGTGTGCCGCGGCCAGGCCGGGAGGTAGCCGGCGAGTACGCAGATGCCAGATGATCCGTCCGGCTTCGGCGGACCCGCGGTGTACCCGGCGGGCCAGTTCGGCCAGCCAGCGTTGCCAGTCGGTCCCGTCGTAGCGGGGTAGGGCACCGGTGAAGTCGGCGAAACCCGCCGCGATGGCGGCCCGGATCAGGTCTTCCCTGGTGGTGAAGTGCCGGAACACGGTGCGACGGCCGACTCCGGCGTGCGTCGCGATCTCGGCGACGGTGACGTCCAGGCCGTGCTCTCGTAGTGCGCGCTGCGCGGCGTCGACGATCGCGTCGGTGGTGCCCTGTGCCCTGCCCGATCGAGTGGAACCGCGCTGGTCAGTGGTACCGGTCACGTTCCCTCGATCTCTGCTTGACGCGCCACAGTGCCGCTCCGACACTTGAGAGTGTCATATGACACTCGAGAGTGCCACCTGCGAGTTTCGAATTACGAGTTTCGAAGGTGAGAGTCCGATGTCCGATACGCGGGAGTCCCGGCTCGAACAACGCATCGCGCAGTTGTATCGCACCGACCGGCAGTTCGCCGCTGCCCGGCCCGACCCGGAGATCTCGGCGCGGGCCGAGAAACCGGGTCCGCGGCCGTTCGAGGTCGCCCAGGTCGTGATGGACGGGTACGCGCGGCGTCCCGCGATCGGGCAGCGCGCGGTCGAGTTCGTCACCGACCCCCGTACCGGCCGCACCACGGCGGAACTGCGACCACGTTTCGACACTCTCACCTACCGTGAGACCTGGGATCGTGCCGGTGCGATAGCCGCGGCGCTCGCCGGCGACCCGGTGCGCCCGGGGGATCGTGTCTGTGTCCTGGGATTCGCGAGCGTCGACTACGCCCTGGTCGATATGGCGCTGACGCGGCTGGCCGCGGTCGCCGTGCCGTTGCAGACCAGCGCGACGGTCGCGCAGCTGCGCCCGATCGTGGCCGAAACCCGGCCGACCGTGATCGCGACGAGTATCGACAACCTCGCCGCGGCCGTCGAACTGGCGGATACCGCCGGTCCGGTGCGCCTCGTCGTATTCGACTATCACCCCCGGGACGACGACCAGCGCGCGGCCTTCGAAGCCGCCGCAGCGCGTCCGGCCGGCCCGGTGACCGTGGAGAGTCTGGCCGATGTGATGCTGCGTGGGGCCGCCCTACCACCGGTGCGCGTACCACCCGCCGCCGAATCGGATCCGCTCGCGCTGCTCGTCTACACCTCCGGCAGCACCGGAGCACCCAAGGGCGCGATGATCACCGAGCGACTGGTGGCCGATCAATGGCGGGCCTCGACCAGTGAGCGGTGGGGCCAGCGTGGCGGCGACCCGGCCATCGCGCTCGGCTTCATGCCGATGAGTCACATCATGGGGCGGGCGATCCTCTACACCGCGCTGGCTCGCGGTGGCACTGTCTGCTTCGCCGCCCGCAGCGATCTGTCGACCCTGCTGGACGATCTGGCCCTGGTCCGGCCCACCCAGCTCGCGTTCGTCCCCCGGATCTGGGAGATGCTGTTCCAGCGGTTCCGCGGCGAGGTGCAACGCCGGATCGCGGCCGGTACCGACCCGGCCGCGGCCGAGGAGACGGTGACCGTGGACCTGCGCCGGAACCTGCTGGGTGGGCGGTTCCTCGCCGCCACTACAGGTTCGGCGCCGATCTCGCCGGAGCTGCGGAACTGGGTGGAATCGTTCCTCGATATACATCTGGTCGACGGCTACGGGTCCACCGAGGCCGGGAGTATCGCCGTCGACGGCCTGGTCCGCCGGCCACCGGTGCTCGACTACCGGCTCGACGATGTCGAGGATCTCGGCTATTTCCACACCGACCGGCCGTATCCGCGCGGGGAGCTGGTGCTCCGCTCCGAGGCGTTGATCCCGGGCTATTATCTCCGCCCGGATGTGACGGCCGAAGTGTTCGACGCCGACGGCTGGTACCACACCGGAGATATCTTCGCCGAGGTCGGCCCCGACCAACTCGTCTACCTGGATCGGCGCAGCTTCGTGCTGAAACTGTCCCAGGGCGAATTCGTGACGGTCTCGAAAGTGGAGGCGGCGTTCGCCGAGAGTCCACTGGTCCGGCAGATCTATGTCTACGGCAACAGCACCCGGTCCTATCCGCTGGCGGTCGTGGTGCCCACCGTGGCCGCGCAGGAGCGAACCGGCGGCGATATCGAAGCGTTGAAGTCACTGCTCGTCCGGTCGCTGCAGGAGGTCGCGAAATCGGCCGGTCTGCAGTCCTACGAGATCCCGCGCGACTTCCTCGTCGAGACCGAACCGTTCACGCCGGAGAACGGCCTGCTCACCGGGATCCGCAAACTCGCCCGGCCGAATCTGGTGCAGCGATACGGTGCCCGCCTGGAGCAGTTGTACACCGAACTGGCCGAGGCCGAGGCCGAGGAGTTGCGCGCGCTGCACCGCGGTGCGGACCGGCCGGTGTTGGAGACCGTCGTCCGTGCGGCGGGCGCGCTATTGGGTGTGGCGACCGATGATCTGCGTGCGGACGCGCATTTCACCGATCTGGGCGGCGATTCGTTGTCGGCGCTGACCTTCGCGCAGTTGTTGCGGGAGATCTTCGATATCGACGTGCCGGTGGGGTTCATCATCGGCCCGGCCACCGATCTCCGGGCCCTCGCCGGCTACCTCGAAGAACAGCGCGGCGGTGTCCGGCGACCGGATTTCGCCGCGGTACACGGGGCCGGGGCCACCACGGTGCGCGCGCGTGATCTGACGCTCGGTGAATTCCTCGACCCCGGCATCGTGGCGGCCGCCCCGGACCTCCCGGAGGCCGGTACACCACCGCGGACCGTGCTGCTGACCGGCGCCACCGGATTCCTGGGCCGGTACCTGGCGCTCGAATGGCTGGAACGCCTGGCCCGCACCGACGGCACGCTGATCTGCCTGGTGCGCGCCCGGGACGATGCGGCGGCGCGGGCGCGACTGGACGACATCTTCGATACGGGTGATCCGAAACTGGCCGCCCACTACCGGGAAACGGCCGCCGGGCATCTCGAGGTCGTCGCCGGTGACAAGAGCGAGGCCGGCCTCGGGCTGGACCACACCACCTGGCGGCGACTGGCGGATACGGTCGACGCGATCGTGGATCCGGCGGCACTGGTCAATCACGTCCTGCCCTACCGCGAGTTGTTCGGTCCCAATGTCGCGGGTACCGCCGAACTGATCCGCCTCGCACTGACGACGAAGCAGAAGCCCTACACCTATATCTCGACCATCGGTGTGAGCGACCAGATCGAACCCGCCGCGTTCACCGAGGACGCCGATATCCGGGTGATCAGCCCGGAGCGTTCGGTCGACGGTGGTTACGCGAACGGGTACTCGAACAGCAAATGGGCGGGGGAGGTGCTGCTCCGGGAGACTGCCGAGCTGTGCGGACTGCCGGTCGCGGTCTTCCGCTGCGATATGATCCTGGCCGATACCGAGTACGCGGGGCAGCTCAACCTTCCGGATATGTTCACCCGGCTGATGCTGAGCCTGGAGGCCACCGGCACGGCGCCCGGCTCCTTCTACGAACTCGATTCCGACGGCCATCGGCAGCGGGCCCACTACGACGGGCTCCCGGTCGGATTCATCGCCGAAGCGGTGGCCGCGCTCGGTGCGCGGGCGGGAAGCGGATTCCGGACCTACCACGTGATGAATCCGTACGACGACGGGATCTCGCTGGACACCTACGTCGACTGGTTGATCGAGGCCGGCAGCCCTATCGAGCGGATATCCGGTTACGACACCTGGTTGCAGCGATTCGAGACGGCCGTGCGTGCGCTGCCGGACCGGCAGCGCCGGTATTCGCTGCTACCGCTGCTGGACAATTACCGGAAACCGCAACAGGTGGTCCACGGCTCGATCGCGCCGACCGAACGGTTCCGGACGGCGGTGCGGGACGCGGGGATCGGTCCGGTCGACGATATTCCGCATGTGACGCCGGAGGTCATCGTCAAGTACGCGACCGACCTCGAACTCCTGGGACTGCTGTGACCGGTACCGGCGTCCGGGCCGCGCGTCCGGTGTACCCGGTTCGCACTGATTACTGCGACTGTGCGCCGGCGGTCGAGGCCGCGGGTTCGGCACCCGACGGTTTGCGTAGTCGATCGACGATCAGCCCCGCCGCCGCCAAGGCGCCGGCGATGGGTAATTCGACCGCACCGGCGACGGTGAGCGCGCCCAGCCCGCCGTAGTACAGATAGCGCGTCGGCAGCGCGAACTCGAACGGCCCGGCCTTGACGCTGATTCCCGGGCCCGGGATCGCCACCCGGGCGCTGAGGTAGGGCAGCTCGAGAGTTGCCGCTGGTGCGGCGGGCGGGTCGGCCGGATCCGCCGGGGCGGCGAAGGTGGGAGCCGCCCGGCCGGTACTGGTCGCCTTACTGCGGGAAGGCATGGGACACGATCCTCTCGTGGTCGAGAACTACCGGTTGTCGAGGGCGCCGGCGTCGCGGACGGGCCGGTGCCGTCGAGCGTGATCCCCATCGATGATCGCGCCTGGGCCGGCGGCAGGGCAACCGGTCGGCCCGCCTGTCCGGTGTCGCCGGGCGAACCGTGACCGGATCCGGCGGTCGGGAACATTCTTCCGATACAGGGTGGGCTCGCCCGGTGGACAGTGATGGCCGGTCGGATTCTCCCGGTGCCCGGGCACCGGCGCGACCGTCACCCAGCCGGAGTACGAGAGGACACCTGTCGTGACGAATTCACTCGATACCGAGCGGTTGCAGACCGCCCTGGAGAACATCCATCGCGCGGGAATGCCCGGCGTGGTCGCCGAGGTGCGCGACGGCGACCAGGTCTGGCGCGGCACCGCCGGAGTCGCCGATACTGCGACCGGACGTCCGGTCTCCGCCGATATGCGGTACCGGGTCGGCAGTATCACCAAAACCTTCACCGCCGCCGCCGTCCTGCAGCAGGTGGAGAGCGGGCAGATCGGCCTCGACACACCGATCGGCCATTATCTGCCGGAGCTGGTCCCCGGTGAGCGCGGTACCGCGATCACGGTCCGGATGCTGATCGGCCACACCAGCGGCCTCGCCGAATACCTTCCGGTCGCCTACCCGTCCCTGGCGAAGTTCCCGGTCGTCGCCGAGACGACACCGGACAGTCTGGACGACAACCGGTTCACCCGGTTCGACCCCCGCGATTTGATCGCGATGGGGGTGGCGGCACCGCCGGTGGGCGCGCCCGGCGGCACCCCGGGCATCTATTCGAACACCAACTACCTGCTGCTCTGCCGGCTCCTTGAACTGGTGACCGGCACCAGCGCGGAGAAGTGCATCACCCGCGATGTCATCGAGCGCGCCGGACTGCGGGATACCGAACTGCCGACCAGTCCATATATCGACGGTCCGCACTCGCAGATCTACGAATCGTGGTTCGGCATGATCGATCCGCCACGCGACTTCAGCGTTTTCGATATGTCGTGGGTGGGACCGGCGGCCTCGCTGATTTCCACGGTCGCCGACCTCAACCGTTTCTTCGGCCGGTTGCTCGCCGGTGAGATCGTCGGCCGGTCCGCCTTGGCACAGATGCAACGCACCGGTCCGGTCATCTCCTTCGAGGGCAGGACGATCGAATACGGTCTGGGGCTGCACCGGACCGAGATACCCGGGAAGGGTGTGTACTGGGGTCACGACGGTTCGGTCTGGGGCGGCGGGGCGATATCGATGACCCGCGCGGACGGTGGGCGGCAGCTGACGATCGCGGTGAACATGCAGCGCTGGAACAGGCTCGACGCCGCGGGCCGGCCACAACCACACCCGATCGACGGCGCCCTCGCGGAGTTCTCCGAGCTCGCCCTGTGATCGCACCGGTTCGGCGTTCCGGAAGCCTCCGGCCGGAGCGGGGGCGGACCGGCCGGGGTCACGAACGTGTTCGAGATCCGGCGCGGATCGCGACCGGGGGGCGGACCGGCGTGGTTGTATAGGGTCGGCCGGACCGGAAGGAGCGGAGAGCACCGTGACGGAGCGCGACGATAAGCGAGCAGCGCATCGCGCACTGGTGGACAGTGTCCTGACGGGCGAGGGCAGGGCGTCGCCCGAACAGCGGGTCCGCGCGTTCGACGGTACCGAGCTCCCGGCGGAGCCGGCCGAACTGACCGGTAAGGTCCGCAGCGCGCCGGCGCAGCTCACCGATGCGGATTTCGCTGCGGCGACGGCGGCGGGATTCAGTGACGACCAGGTCTTCGAACTGGTGATATGCGCGGCGGTCGGCCGGTCGGCCCGCCTGTACGAGGCGGGGCTGGCCGCCCTGGCCGAAGCCACCGCGGACGGCGGGGTGCGGTGATGCGACCCGATGTGCTGAACCACGGTTACCGGCCCACGACCAAGCTGCTGTTCGCGCTCATCCGGTTGTTCTCCGGGCATCCACCACCCGATGCCGCCAAACTGGTCTGCTACCGGCCGGATTTCTACGGTGCCGCGGCGAAGGAGTTCACCCATCAGGCGATGCGGGGGCCTTCCGCCTGGTCGGTAGCAGACCGTGAGCTGATGGCGGCATTCGTATCGCAGGTGAACGGGGCGGCCTTCTGTATCGGCGCGCATACCGCGACCGCAGGGCGCGCGTACGGGGACGAGACCAAGGTTCGTGCCGCGCTGACCGATCCGGAATCGGCGCCACTCGACGAGGGGCTCCGGGCCACGCTGCGCATGCTCGGCAAGCTCACCCGGGACGAAGCGGTATCCGCCGCTGATATGCGGGAAGTACTGTCCTCGGGTGTCTCGCCCGCACAGATCGAGGATGCCCTCGCGGTATGTGCCGCGTTCGATACCACCGACCGGCTCGCCGACGCGTTCGGATTCGACGTACCGAGCGCCGAAGGATTCGCGGCCGGGGCCACTTATCTGCTGAAGCGCGGGTACCGATAGCGCTGCCCGATAGGGAGGAGGTCGCGGACCCGGCTGTGCGTGGTCCGGGCCGCGGGGTGCACCCCGGCACCGTTTCCGCCCGCTGGCAGACTGGGCGGATGGTGAGTCCCGCTGCGTACCGCCCCACACCGGCCGATCTGGCGGCCGCGGCCGGAAAGACCATCCCCGATGTGCTGGCACCGGATCTGCGTGTGCTGTTCTGCGGGATCAACCCCGGCTTGTGGTCCGGTGCGACCGGGCATCATTTCGCCCGGCCCGGAAATCGCTTCTGGCCGGCTCTCTTCCGCTCGGGATTCACCCCGCGCCTGTTCCGGCCGGACGAACAGGACGACCTACCGGCCCTGGGCCTGGGGATCACGAATGTCGTACCCCGCACGACCGCGAAAGCGGACGAGCTGACCAAGGAGGAACTGCGCGAGGGCGGCCGGGCTCTCGTCGAACGGGTGACCCGGTATCGGCCGCGCGTCCTCGCGGTCCTGGGCCTGGGTGCCTACCGGACGGCCTTCGGACGGCCGCGCACTACCGTCGGACGACAGCCCGAGGCGCTGGGCGCCACCGAGGTCTGGGTGCTGCCCAACCCCAGTGGTCTCAACGCCCACTACACGCTGGACGCGCTGGCCGCCGAATTCCGCAACCTCCGCGTGGAGGCGGAGCGTGCTGCGGGCGGATAACAGCCGCTGCGGACATTCGGGGACCCACTGCCTCACCCGCCGGCGACCGACGGAATGATCATGACCTCGGTCCCGCCGCCGAGCGGTGTGTCCGGGCCCCGCAGGGTCCGGCATTCGTCGCCGTCGACGTAGAAGTTCACATATCGGCGTAGCGCGCCGCTCTCGTCGCGCAGCCGGCGCTCCAGCGCGGGCGACCGCTCGCGCAGGACATCGAGAACCTCGCACAGGGTCGCACCGTCGATATCGAGTTCCTTCTCCCCGCCGATATAGGTCCGCAGCGCGGACGGCAGGCGTACACGCGCCACGGCGTCAGCCGAGGATCCGGGCGCGCACGCACAGCACATCCGGCAGTTTGTCGACCACGAGCTGCCAGTGTTCGCCCTCGTCGGCGCTGCAGTAGACCTCACCGTTGCGGGTGCCGAAATAGATTCCCGTCGGGTCGGCGTCGTCGGCGCACATGGCATCGCGCATCACCGCCGCCCAGAACGGCACCCGCGGCAGCCCCTCGGTCTGCGCGGACCAGGTCGCACCGGCATCGGTACTGCGGTAGACCGCGCATTCGGCCGCCGGCGGGAAACGGAACCGTTCCATCTCCGCGACCAGCGGAAACGTATAGATCACTCCGGGGCGGCGCGGATGCGCGACAATCGGGAAACCGAAGTTCGACGCCGGTAACCCGCCGTCGATGGATTGCCAGCTCGCACCGTCGTCGGTGGTCCGGAACACGCCACCGTGGTTCTGCAGATACATCGTGCTCGGCGTACCCGCGTCCATGGCGACCTTGTGCACACACTGTCCCCACTCCGGCAGCTCACCCGGCAGGAAATCGGCCGTGACGCCCTTGTTCGTCGGCTTCCAGGACGCTCCGCCGTCGGCCGTCTGATAGACACCGCCGGTGGATATGGCGACGGCTATCCGCTGGGAGTCCACCGGATGCGGAATCACCGTATGTAATGCGAGCCCACCGCCGCCCGGCATCCACTCGGTGCGGTGTGGATGATCCCACAGCCCTCTGACCAGCTCGAACGTCCGGCCGCCGTCGGTGGAGCGGAACAGCGCGGACGGTTCGGCCCCCGCGTACACCACATCCGGTTCGGCCGCGGTCGCGGGCGCGATCTGCCATACGCCCTGTAACGCCGCCTCGGTATCGGCGGGGAAGGCCAGCGGTGCGTCGTCCGGTTCGCTCCACGTCTCGCCGAGGTCGTCGCTGGTCACCAGGGTCGGCCCGAAATGGCTGTCGAGCACGCCGGCCAGTACCCGTGGGTATGCCCGGCGGGTATCGATCGCCACGGCCTTCACATCCGCCACCGCGAACCGGGGCGGATCCACCTCCCAGCTCGAGCGGCCGTCTCTGCTGCGCGCCAGGAACAGGCCCTTGCGCGTCCCGATTGCGAGTAGAACGTCCATCGCCGACCTCCAGGTGCCACCGCCACGCCGACGCGTGCGAGCGTACTCCGCGAGCTCGCGGGAACGGGCCGGAACGGGGCCGGGCGCGTCGGTTCGGGTACCCGCCGGGATCAGCCGAGGTCCGTGCTCTTGGCGGCCGGGTCGAACGTGCCGGCCCGGGGCGCAACGGATCCCGCGCTGTCGGTGGTGGACGGCACGGTGTCGGCGCCCAGGCCCTTCTCCGCCGCGGTGGTCCGGATCGCGTCCACGACCAGCAGTAGCGCTGCCCGCCGCGCCGTATTGGTGCGGTATGCCAGCGAGACGGTGCGGGTGAGCACATCGCCGAGCGCGACGATATCCACCCCGGGCGGACGCAGTGCCAGGCCGAGATCGGAGACCAGTGTGACGCCGAGGCCGGACGCCACCATCGCCATCGCGGTCGCCTGCTCCTCGACCTCGTGGTCGATCCGGGGCGCGATCCCGACCGATTGGAATGCCAGCCGGGTGGCATGGCCGAAATGCGACCGGGCGGGTGCGAGGATCCAGGGGTGGTCGGCCAGTTCGGCCAGGGTCACACTGGCCGCCGGGACCGCCCCGGGCGGGACCGCGGCATAGATGCGTTCGACCGCGATCACTGCGCGCTCCAGACCGCTGTCCCAGGTCATCGGGTAGTTCGAGTAGTCGAGCACAAAAGAGAAATCGAGTGCGCCGTCGCGCACCGCCGCGGCGGTCGATTCCGGTGCGAGCTCCCGAGTGCGGACCGAGATTTCGGGGTGGGTGCGCGCGAGCGCGGTGAGCGCGTCGGGCAGCAGACCGGACGCCACCGAGGCCCAGACACCGGCGGTGAGTTTCGCGGTCACTGTTTCGCCGGCATCTTCGAGCGCCTGCGTCGCACGCTCGACCGATGCCAGTATCTCCTCGGCGTGCTCGGCCAGCAGTACCCCGAGATCGGTGAGCTGCAGCCGGCGTCCCCGCCGTTCGAACAGGCGCGTGCCCACATCGCGTTCCAGTTGCGCGAGCTGCTGGGAGACCGCCGAGGCGGTGTAGTGCAGTGCGGTCGCGGCCGCCGTCACCGTGCCGCGTCGATGCAGCTCACGCAACATTCGTAGCCGGGCCAGCGACAGGTCCATGTCAATGAGCCTATGCGCTGGGGCTCGTCACGCCCCAGCGTTGTGCAGCAACGCTGAACACTGCCGTCAACGAACCGTAAATAGACGTGCGGACAGGTACGAATGCAGGCTGGTCTGACCGGAACAGAACCATCGGCCGGGGACGACGTGGTCCGAGCAGGAGATCACGCGACCCGGCGATTCTCCGTGGGTGATGGTGTATCCGGCCCGAACACGAAGAGGAGGTGGTTCGCCATGACGATGATGCAGGACCCGGCCGCAGGCGCCGCACAGGTCACCGCACAGGCTGTTCCCGCTGTTCCGGCTTTCCCGTCGGAGGTGGCCCTCACCCCCGCGGTCCGTCGTCCCGAGCCGTATATGCGCCTGCATTGGACGGATTCGATCACGGGCGCGGTCGGATACCTCGTCGTGCACACCCTGCGCGGTGGCCTGGCCACCGGCGGTACCCGGATGCGGGCCGGGTGCACGGTGACCGAGGTCGAGGATCTGGCGCGCGGTATGGCCAACAAGACCGCGACCTTCGACCTGCCGATCGGCGGCGCCAAGGGCGGGATCGATTTCGACCCCAAGGATCCGCGTGCCGTCGAGGTGCTGGAGCGGTTCTACGAGGCCATGCGCCCCTGGATCGATTCGCACTGGGTGACCGCCGAGGATCTGGGCGTGCCGCAGCACCTGATCGACGAGGTCTTCGAAAAGCTCGGCCTGGGCCAGAGCTATCACGCCGCGATCCGGCGCGCCGACGATCCGGTCGCGACCCTGGACCGGGTGCGTCGCGGATTGAACGCGGCCGTCGAGGGCGGATTCCTGCTCGGTGATGTGATCGGCGGTTACGGTGTGGCCCACGCCTGTCTGGCCGCCGCGGTCTGGTGGGGCCGGGTGCCCGCCGACACCACCGTCGCCATCCAGGGCGTCGGCACCATGGGTGGGTCGGCCGCCTACTACTTGTACGAGGCCGGGATGAAGGTCACCACCGTCGCCGATGCCGCCGGGACCCTGTACTGCGCCGAGGGTCTCGATATCCCCGCGCTGCTCGACCTGCGTGACGGCTACGGCGAGATCGATCGCTCCCGGCTGCCCGCGGGTATCGAGCAACTGCCGCGCGCCGCGATCCTGTCCGCCGAGGTGGATATCCTGGTTCCGGCGGCGATCTCGTACGCGATCACGCCCGATAATTCCTTCGATGTCCGGGCGCGGGTGATCGTCGAGGCGGCGAACGCCGCGACCACACCGGAAGCCGAGGCGATGCTCGCGGCGCGCGGTGTCGCGGTCCTGCCGGACTTCGTGGCGAACGCCGGGGCGGTGGCCTGGGCGTGGTGGCTGCTGCTCGGCGAGGTGGACGACACTCCGCAGAACTCGTTCGATCGTCTGCGCACCATCATGCACAGCAAGGTCGCGCTGCTGCTGGCTGCCTGGGCCGATCAAGGTGTGACTCCACGTGAGACCGGGCACCGCTGGGCCGACGAACCGTCGCCGCTGCTCGGCGCGGTCGTCATTCCGTGATGCGTGGACACATTCATCGAGTACCCGCGCCCGGCCGCCGGAAACCACCGGCGGTCAGGTGCGTACCGGTCGCCTGATCTCGACCGCTCGGCGTGCCGGCCACTGGAAGTCGTCCCACAGTTCGGGTGCGTTCCGGTCCACCCGGTACTTTGCGATCAAGGGTTCCAGGACATTCCAGCACGTCCGGAGGGAATCGCCCCAGGAGTCCGCGACGACATCGGCCGGGATGAATCCGCTGCGGCACATGATGCCGACGCAGTCGTAGCTGTGGCAGACCCTTTCGGCGCGTTGGATCTCCTCGTCGGTCCACGCCGCGAACTCTCGTGTTCGCAGCTCCCGTATGACGAAGCGGCGGTCCTGGCGCAGCGATTCGGCCTGCAGCATGTCGTAGACGGCCTTGAAAGCACTGGCATAACTCGTCTTCCGCATCTCGAAGACCTGCCAGACCACCAGCGCGGCGGCGACGAGCGCGATGAGCGCCGTCGCGACACCGGCCGCCGCCGCGACCGCGGACGAGTCCATCCGGTACACCCCATATCAGCGAGACGCCACAACCGGCCCGAGCGTATCGGACGCGGCACCGGTCCTCGCCCGCCCGGTCGGCTCCACCGCGCGAACTCTGTTCCGGCGCTGCTCATCTCATGTATATGATCCGGACGCCGATGCACCCGGTGCGATCGGTGCGTGACGCGGCCCGGGCCCCGTCGGCGCGGGGTGTATGTGCGCGAACGGTTCTCAGGCTTCGGGGTCGCGGTGGACGACGATGGGGCGATCGGCGCGGTGGAGCAGATTCTGGCCGGTGGATCCCATCAGCGCGCCACGGAGCCGTCCCCAGCCCTTGCTGCCGACGATCGCCAGTTGCGCGTCGTCGAGCGCGCGCAGCAGTTCACGCGCCGCCGATCCGCGGCGTGACTTCTCCTCGACCGCCACGTCCGGAAATTCCTTCCGGTACGGCGCGATGATCTTCGACAGGGTGTCCGCTTCGGCGCGCGCGATCGCCTCCCAGTCGACGACCATAGCCGTCGGGCCCATGAGCGCCAGCGCCGTGGGGACCGAATCCCCGACCGCGGTACTGTCCGACCACACCCGTACGGCCGTGACCGGAACGGAGAGCAAGCGCGCCCATTCGAAGGCGAGCCGGGTCGCCGCGGCGGACAGCGGACTCCCGTCGGCCCCCACCACGATCGGCCGGTCGTCGGGTGCGGGGTCCGCGGTGTCGCCGCGCCAGACGGCGACGGGGCACCGGGCATGGTTGGCCACCCGCAGGGCTGTCGAGCCCAGCAGCCATCGTTCCACCGATCCGGCGCCGGTGGCACCCAGCACGATCAGGGCTGCTCCCTCGGCCGCCTCGAGGAGCCCTGTCGCGGGGGCCTCGGTTTTCGCGACCGTCGTCAGCTCGACACCGGGTGCGTATTCGCGCAGTGCGGTTTCGGCTGTGGACAGCAGTTCGGCGCGGTAGGCGCGATGCCGCTCGGCGAGCTCGGCGGGAGTGAGCGCGATATCGGGCATCGGGCCCGGCGCGGGTGCGGAGTGCACCAACTGGAGGGGCAGGCCCAGTTCGCGGGCGAATACGGTGGCCCACCGGGCGGCCGCCAGCGAGGTCTCCGAACCGTCGATACCCGCCACGATATGTGTCGCGGTCGCCTGCATATCTTCCGCCTTTCGTGCCGTATCGCCTGATCGTCGCCTGCCCACCCGCTCTTTCGATCGACACGGCGGTGACGTCGGGAGTACGTCGCGCCGCCGAGCACAGGATAGAAGTCCGCTCCACCGGGCCGGCGCGACGACACGCGGCGAGCCGGCCGCGGACGTCCCCGCCGTGCGCCCGGGTCGCGATTCGCGCTCGGCGAGCTTCCGGCGGATCGACCGGCCGGGCCGGCGGTTCCTGCCGGATCGCGTCTGCGGCGGTGATCGGCCGATACCGGGTACACAAGATCCGGGTGCACCGACATTCGAGCGCCACGACGGGGGTGGGGTGTCCGGTTGCCGTCGCGGCCGGTATCGGAGTGCTCGGCAGGTGCTGCGGGGCGTGATCGTCTGCGGGGGCACGACCACGACCGGATAGCGGCCGGCGGACTGCACGCGCGGTGATGGTGGCCGCCCGCGCGAGCGATGGCATCCATTCTGGCCGCTGTGCTCACCACTGTGGCGCTGGTGACGGTTGCCTGCGGCGGCGGTGGTGTACCCGGTGACGAAGTCCGCACCGCCGACGGTCAGGTCTTCGACCTCTCACCGGAACAGTCGACCCGGATCCGGACCGACGCGGTCGACGTCATCGCGGCGCGGGTTCCGCAGTACATCCGGGACCGGGGCACGTTCGTAGTCACGGGTTCGGCCACCACCGGCCCGCCGCTGCGGTTCCACGCCACCGACGACCGGACACTGGTCGGATCGGAGATCGATTTCGCCTATCTGGTCGCCGATATCCTCATCCTCGGCCTGCGGCTGGAGGCCATCGCCGCCGACTGGTCGCAGAATTTCGTGAAGATCGATTCCGGCGAGGTGAACGCGTTCATCTCCAATGTCACCGTCACCGAGGAGCGCAAGGAGAAATACGACTTCGCCACCTACCGGCTCGACAATATCGCGCTGGAGGTCCCGGATGACGACGGCTGGAGCTATACGGACCGAAAATCGCTGGCGGGTAATCGGATCGGTGTCGGCAGCGGTACCAACCAGGAGCAGTTGCTGGTCGAATGGAACGAGCGCAATATCGCCGAGGGCCTGCCGGCCATCGATATCGCCTACTACCAGCAGTCGACCGATTACTACCTGGCGCTGTCCTCGCACCGTATCGACGGATATCTCGGACCGAATCCGGTGGCGGTCTACCATTCGGCCGCGTCTGCCGTGTCGCACAGGACGATCCGCTCGCCGCGCCGCTGCTGGCCGAACTGGCAGTCGAATACAGCAGCCGGTACGGCGGTAGTGCCGACGAGGTGCGACACGATCTGACGACGTATCCCGCCACAGAATTCGCCGCGCCGGATGGTGCGTTACTGGTGGTGGTCGAGGACGGGCAACCGGTCGCCGGTGGGGCCTTCCGGCGCTACGACACCACGACCGCCGAACTGAAACGTATCTGGACCGCGCGCGAGCACCGCCGCCGCGGCCTGGGCCGATTCGTCCTCGCGGAACTGGAGGCCGAGATCGCCCGGTGCGGATACCGGCGTATCTACCTCACCACCGGGCCACGCCAGCCCGAGGCGGTCGCGCTGTACCACGCCGCCGGTTACTCAGCGTTGAAACGCGATATCGAAATGGGTATCGGGCGACTGCATCCGTTCGAGAAGTACCTGGAGAGTCCGCCGAAAGGGCCGGGCCGCCCGGGTGCGGGGGTGTACACGGCGCACTGCTGACGGGCGTGCACCTGCGCACCTGATCGGTGCCGGCGTCGCCGGGGTTTCCCCGCCGGACCGGGCGAACGATGACCGACCGGCCGCACAGGTCGCGGTCGTCCGGTCCCGGCGGGGAAGCGCGGTCACTGGTCTTCGACCACCTGGGTTCCGTCCGCGATTTGGTCGTGCCAGCCCTGTTTCGTCGAGCTCGAACCCACCGTGACCCCGATGGCGAGCGCGGCGAAGAACCAGAGCACGCCGCCGATGCACGGAACCAGGTTGAGCAGCATATAGGCATTACGCAGTGCGGAATCCTTGATACTGGGTTTCTCCGCACCGTCGGACCCGAGGACGCGCAGGCCGAGCAGTTTCTTACCGGGGGTCGAACCGGTGACGACCTCGAAGCCGAGGAAGTACAGGAAAGCGAACCCGGCGCCGGGCAGGATCGAGACCCAGCCGGGGGTATGCGCGGATTTGTTCAGCAGCCAGAAGAAGATCCCGCCGACGATCAGCGCGATGATCCAGTCGATGAAGCGGGCGGCGGCGCGTTTGCCGAGCCCACCCGGAGTCACTCCGGTGGCCGTTCCGAATCGGGGATCGTAGTTGCCGGTGCTCATGATGCTCCTCCTCGATTGCGAACGCACCCGGATCGCGGGCCCGCGACCCGTACGGGACGCGGTTCCACGATCTCACATCCGGCCGGGATGCTCGGTGCGGTTCATTGTTGTGCGAGTGCGGCGTTGTGCGATTGCGGCCGTTGCTGTTTCGTGCGGCTGATGTTTCGTGCGGCATGGGAATCTCCGCGTCGCCGTGTCGGAGACGCGGAGATCCGGTATGGGTCGGTCAGCCCGGTGTGGTCTCCGTAGCGGGTCGGGGCAGCAGGCGCTGCAGGACATCGGTGATGGTGATGAGGCCGATCGGGTCCGCACTGCCGGGAGCGGTGACGGTGGCGAGATGGCTTCGGGTTTCGCGCATGGTCTGCAATGCCTCGTACACCTTGGTCGTGGATACCAGGGCCAGCACCGGGCGCATCAGTTCGCGCGCGGTGGTATCCGGTCCGGCGTGCAGGCTGTCCCGCACGTGCAGAACACCGTCGATCCGGGGCCCGGCGCGGACCAGCAACCGGAGATGACCGGAATCGCGGGCAATCGCCTGGATCGTCTCCGGCCCCGCGTCGGGGGCGACGGCACTGAGACCGCTGTCGGGCCGGAGAATATCGGCGACGGTGAGCTGTTCCAGTTCGAGGGCGCTGATGAGATTGCCGTGGTAACGCTCGTCGAGAGTGCCCGCGGTGGCCGAGTGTTCGACGAGATGGCGTAACGCGGCCGGGTCCTGCCCGGAATCGACCTCGTCGACGGGTGTCACGCCGACCGCGCGCAGGCACCGGTTGGCGGTGCTGTTGAGCGCGGTGAGCAGCGGACGGGTGAACCACATGAACGCGCGCATCGGAATCGCCAGGAGCGTGGCCGATTTCTCCGGGTGCGCGATCGCCCACGATTTCGGCGCCATCTCACCGACGACCAGATGGAGGAAGGTCACCACGATCAGCGCGAGAACGAACCCGATGACATCGGCGACCCACAGCGGGGCGCCGAGATCTTCGAACAGCGGGGTCAGCCAGTGGTGCACAGCGGGTTTGGTGACCGCGCCCAGTGCGAGGGTGCAGACGGTGATACCGAGCTGAGATCCGGCCAGCAGTACCGACAGCTCCGACGCACTGCGCAGTGCCGCGCGCGCCGCCGCGCTGGTGGCGGCGGCATCCTCGAGCCGGTGCCGGCGGGCGGCGATCAGCGCGAACTCGACCGCGACGAAGAACGCGCTGGCCGCGATCAACCCGATCGTGACCGCCGCGACGGTCCAGGGACTACTCATCGCCGGTGTCCTCCGCCTCGGCCCGCACGGTGACGAACACCGCCGCGGGAACATGCTTGTCGACCCGGCGTACCTCGGCGAACAGCGCGCGGGCCGGTCGTGGCGGGTCGGCGATATAGTCGGCCGCCTCCGCGTGCAGGTCGATGCGGACGTGATCACCGACCTGGGGGAGGCCGCCGAACGCACCGATGACCAGCCCGGCGACGGTTTCGTGATCACCGGGGGGAAGGGTCAGATCGAGCAGACGCTCGACCTCGTCGAGATGGACGGCACCGGCCAGCAGCCACCCGTCCCCCTCGGCGACGATATCCGCGGCGGTTCCGGGATCGTGTTCGTCGGCGATCTCGCCGACCAGTTCCTCGGCGATATCCTCGACGGTGACGATGCCCGCGAAACCACCGTATTCGTCGACGACGAGGGCCATCTCCTCGCCCGCGCTGTCGAGCCGGTCCATCAGTTCGGGCAGCGGTAGCGATTCCGGCACCAGGACGGCGGGGCGGGACCGGGTCTGCGCGGTGCCGGCGGCATCCCCGCCGAGCAGGTCGTGGAGTTGGATCACCCCGCGCAGATCGTCGCTGGAGTCGCCGACGACCGGATACCGCGTATGACCCGTTCGCATCCGGGTGAGTACCTCGGCGACCGGATCGTCGGCGTGCACTGTATCGACGCGCGCACGGGGGATCATGGCGTGCTCGGCGGTGCTGGTCGGGAAGTCGAGGATCCGGTCGAGCAGCGTGGACAGTTCGACGGGCAGCTCCCCGGAGTCACGTGACGCCGCGACTATATGCTCGAGGTCACGGGGCGTGGCCGAATGCTCGACATCGTGGACCGGTTCGATACGTAGTGCGCGCAGCAGTAGATTCGAGGACTGGTCGAACAGCCGGATCAGCCATCCGAAGGCTTTGAGGTACACCGTCGTCGAGGCGGCGAGCCAGCGGGCGACCGGTTCGGGACGGGCGATGGCGAGATTCTTCGGCACCAGCTCGCCGAAGAGCATCTGCACCACGGTCGAGAACGCGATCGCCAGAACCGCCCCGATTCCGATCCCGACCGCGGTCGGTACCCCGACACCGCCCAGCAGCTCCCCGAGGCCCCGGCCGATGAGCGGTTCGGCGACATATCCGACCAGCAGCCCGGTCACCGTGATGCCGAGCTGCGCGCCCGAGAGCATGAACGAGGTGCGCCGGGTGACCCGCAGCGCGCGTCCGGCGGCCTTGTCGCCGTCGGTCGCCCGGGCCTTGAGCCGGGAGCGGTCCACCGCCATGTACGCGAATTCCTGCGCGACGAAATAACCCGTCAGCGCCGTGATGAGCAGGACGACCACGACACCGGCCACGATATTCAACACGGTCAGCACGGCCGCGCTCCGGCCGGACGCGGGGGCGGCTCGTCGTCACGGCGCGAGCCGGGTTGTCGATATTTGCGCGAAGCGCGTTTCATGAGCTCTCTCTGCTCGGGGAATCGGATTCGCCGCGGACCGGGTGGCCGGGGCGAGCTATTTGCGGCCGGCCGCCCAGCGCATACCCCACTGGTAGGCGCGGTCGAGATCGGCTTGGCCGCCGTTGATGTACTCGACCTCGCGCTGCACGGTCAGGCCACTGCCGGAATTGGTCAGCAGCGCGACCGCGCACAGCCGGGCCCCGTCGACCGCCGAATCCAGGCGTACCTCGATCTGCGGGCCGGCCGTCGGGTACATCGTGACCACGCCGTCCACGGCGGCCCAGTTCGGCACACCCTCGTAGATCATGGCGAAGACCAGGATCCGGCGGAACACGGTGGGATCGGCGAGGTTGATGTGCAGATTCTCACCACCGGCCGCGGCGCCGGTGCGGTCGTCGCGGTCGAGGGCGATGAACGGGGGTGTGCGCAGATCGCCGTAGGTGTTGCCCAGCGCCTGGACCACACCCTTGGATCCGTCGGTGAGTTCGTAGAGGCAGCCCAGGTCCAGATCGATACCGCCGCCGGCGCCCAGGAGTTTGGCGAAGAATCCGGGTTTGCGGGCCGGCTCCGGGTTGGTCCAGTTCAGATTCACCCGCATCACGCCCTGGGGCTCACCGGATTTGGTGAGGTCGACGCTGCGCTCGGACTTGGTCAGCGTGACTTTGCTCAGGCTCACCCCGGAGGCGGCGCCGCCGGGCGCGGGAGTGCCGGTCGGCGCCTGTCGTTTGGTGTAGTCGATTCCCATCGGATGGTCTCCGCTCGTACCCGGGTCAGACGTTCACGCCGTAGTCGCGGGCGATTCCCGCCAGGCCCGAGGCGTAGCCCTGCCCGATAGCGCGGAATTTCCATTCCGCGCCGCTGCGATACAACTCACCGAACACCATCGCGGTCTCGGTCGAGGCGTCCTCGCTGAGGTCGTAGCGCGCCAGTTCGGCACCGTTCGCCCGATCGACTACCCGGATGAACGCGTTGCGCACCTGACCGAACGACTGCTGGCGGGTATCGGCGTCGTGGATCGAGACGGGGAAGAAGATATTGGTGATGGTCGGCGGCGTGGCCGCCAGGTCGACATTGATCACCTCGTCGTCGCCTTCGCCTTCGCCGGTGAGGTTGTCGCCGGTGTGCTCGATACTGCCCTCGGGGGAACGCAGGTTGTTGTAGAAGACGAAATGCTGATCCGAGACCACT
This sequence comes from Nocardia sp. NPDC003963, assembly GCF_053605105.1. NCBI lineage: Bacteria > Bacillati > Actinomycetota > Actinomycetes > Mycobacteriales > Nocardiaceae > Nocardia > Nocardia sp. NPDC003963. The sequence continues at coordinate 1,461,153 of NZ_JBSGIP010000001.1, read as the reverse complement.
TTCTGATCGGGTCCGGTCGCGATGGCACTGGCGTCCAGATCGAAATCCGAGCCGGTGGTCGCCCGTACATCCCAGCCCAGCCCGACCGCCACCGCGGTCAGGTTCGGCGCCTGCTTCGACAACGAGACATTGCCGCCCTTGGCGAGACTGACACTCATTCGGCTACTCCTGATTCTCGAGGGGTTATCGGTTGTCCGGCGCCGCCGCGGGCGTCCGGCCGGCCGCGACGACATCTTGCGCATCGCCGGCATCTCCGCGGGTGACGAGCGGTCGCCGGTAGGCATGCGCGAAAGTAGCCGTGGATATGTGCCGGCCGCGTCCGGTCAGCACGGGCAGGCGATTCGGCGCGACAGCCGCCCCGTACCGGTGCTGCTCGGCGTTTGCCGAGATCCAGATGCGGACATACTCCGACACTAGCACGCACCACTGTATGGTTGTGGGTGGCGGAAGGAGGTGATGTGTGTCCGAGTCCCTACTGAGGATCGGTGAGTTCGCTGCCCGCGCCGAGGTCAGCGCCCGCACGATCGACTACTACACGGGTCTCGGCCTGCTGACCCCCGCCGAGCGCACGACGGGAAACTACCGGCTCTACGCCGCCGACGATATCGCCCGCGTCCACCTCGTCCGGCGCCTCGAGGCCCAGGGGCTGCCCCTGGAGGAGATCGCCACCGCGTTGAGTGCCGCGCCCGGGGATATCGAGAACGTCCTGACCCGGATCGATGACGATCTCAAGCTGCTGCACGCCGCCGCCGAAACCGCGCCGGCCGAGATCCACGGCCTGTTGACGGTGATCAGTGCCCGTATCCACTCGTTGATCACCGTCGCTCTGCAGATACCACCCGACATACCGATCCTGTGAGCGGAAAACCGTGGTGACGGAACCGGTTCGACTCCTTCGATCCCCGCTGGACTGCCGGCCGGATCCTCACCGACGCCATCCGGCTGGGCGATCCCGTAACGCGCGCCGCGCCCGCGCCCGTACGCTGTTCGGGCCGGACCGGAACCCACGTGCCGGAGATGGCGCCCACCGCGCCACCGGACCCCACCCTCGCGGCCGCGCCCGGGCGGCCTGTCGAGGTGACCGATATCGCCGAACCCGATGCGCGGGAACAGATGCTGGCCGCGGGTGCCACCCTCGAATTCGCGGACGGTGCGCTGGCCGGACAAGGCTTTCACCCGGGGGCGGCAATGCGGTGGTGACCGGCGACGTCGCCGCGGTCCTCGGCCGACCGGCTCGCACCTGTGCCGACTGGGTCGCCGACCGTGTAGAGGCTTTCACGGCGGGACCTCCGGCGAGCGACCGGCGTTCGTGACCGAAGAGACGGCCCCGGATTCCCGAAAGCTGTCAGGAGCGGTAGCGGCCTCCGATTTCGCCGGGCGTGTGCAGAGACCGGTCTCTCCTTCCGCGCGCCCTCCGGGGCTACACGGATCAGCGGGCACCGGACGACGCGTCGGTCCCGTTCTTGCGCCGGTTGGCAAGGAAGCGCGCCTTCTTCTGGCGATTCCCACAGGTGTTCATATCACACCATTTTCGGGTCCGGCTCTGGCTGGTATCGAAGAAGGCGGCGCGGCAGGTCGGCGATGCGCACAGGGCCAATTTTCCGTCTCGTTCACCCGCGATGATGCTGATCGCGTCGGCGGCGATCACGCTCAGGGCATCCTCCACACGTGCAGTCGGGCCGAGTCGCCATCGACGATCGCCCGCGGGCGTGAGAACAGCCGCGGCCCGGCCTTCGATGCTGCGGTCGTTGATGATTCGGACAGCCGACGCGGGGAGCTCGTCATGGATCGCGGTCGCTGTCGCTGCGGCGTGGATCGATTCCCGTAGTTCCCGGGCGAGTTCGAGCTGGGCGGCAGTGCAGTACTCCACGGCCAGGCCGTTCACCGCCAGCCAGTCGACGAGTCGCTGCGGCGTGGGGATGCGCTCCACCGCGTCGCCACACCGTTCCGTCAGGGTCGCCGTGAAGCTGGTCGCCAGCACACTACCGAGACGAAAGTCGGGGAACCGGGCGGGCATGGAACCACCTTAGCAGGTTGCCCGCTGCCGTCCGGGCGTGTTAGAACCTTCTCAGCCGGTTCGCGAGTGACTGGACCGGTGCCACGATGGCAGGAGGTCCCATGTCCACACAGTGGTTCGTCGCCGCCGCGGCCGGTATCGATCGGGGCGCTGTCACCACGGCAGCTGCTTTCGGTGGCATCGCATGAACCGGCCGGCCCGCGACGTTCAGACATTCGAATCTCATGCGACCGCCGGCGACCTCGACGATCTGCGCGCGCGATTGGCCGCGGCGCGGCTACCGGAGGTAGAGACGGTCCATCCCGCCGCGCCCGGCCGGCGCCGATGGGAACAGGGCGTTCCCCTCGCCGATCTCGTCGATGTCGTGAACTACTGGCGTACCGGGTACAACTGGCGGTCGTTCGAAGAGCGCCTCGACCGCATCGGCCAGTTCCGCACGACCATCGACGATCTGGGCATCCACTTCCTGCACCGCCGATCCGCGCGCGCCGATGCCACCCCGCTGCTCTTGACGCACGGCTGGCCGGACAGCATCACCCGGTTCGTCGACATAGTGGACGAGCTGGCGGATCCGAAAGGCGCGGACGCGCCCGCGTTCCATGTCGTGGTCCCATCGCTGCCGGGCTTCGGTTACAGCGACAAACCGGTCACCACCGGGTGGGGAACCGAGAAGATCGCGGCGGCGTGGGTCGAACTGATGGGCAGGCTCGGCTATCGCAGGTTCGCGGCCCACGGCGGCGACTGGGGAGGCAATATCACCACGGTTCTCGGCGGCCGGTTCCCGGAGCATGTTCTCGGCATCCACACAACATTCGCGGAGGCGCCGCCCGGGTCGGCAACCGACGGGCTGACGGCGGTCGAGCGCGAATGGATCGAGGAAACCCGCGATTTCTGGCGCCATCGCGCGGCCTACGCGAAGCAGCAGGCGACCCGGCCGCAGACCATCGGCTACTCGCTCGTCGACTCACCGGTCGGCCTGCTCGCCTGGATCCTCGACAAGTTCGCCGAGTGGTCGGATACCGAGGACAGCCCGTTCGAGACGATCTCCATGGACAGCGTTCTCGATGACGTCACCCTGTACTGGCTGACCCGGACCGGCGCCTCGGCGGCCCGCATCTACTACGAAAGCCACAACTCGCTCGACCCCGGACTCCGGGTCGACGTCCCGTCGGCACTCACGATGTATCCCCGCGATATCGAGAAGTGTCCACGTCCCTGGGCACAGCAGCGGTACCGGCGGATCGTCCGGTGGAAGGTGCCCGAAACCGGGGGACATTTCCCGTCGCTGGAGGTCCCCGAGTATTTCGTCCAGGACCTGCGGGAAGGTCTCGCGGCAGTGCTGGCCGCCGGTCGGTGAACGCGGCTCCGGTCCGGCCGCCCTGCTCGATCAGGCCGCGAGCTTCTTGAGCATCACGCTGATCTCGATGGCCTGTCCCGAACCGAAGCTCGGGGCCAGGGTGCTGAACGCTTCCCAGCCCTCACGGCCGAGATCGTTGAGGTCCTGCTGGATGCGGTCGTAGTCGAAACCCTTCATGCGCAGTTTGTAGGTCAGCACCTTGTACTCCCACTGTGCGGCCACGATCGGTCCCCTTCCGGTATTCGCGTCACGAGCCCGCCGACGCGGACGCGCCGGCACGGACAGTGGAAACCATGCCGCAACGGCATGGTCAAGCGGCGGATCCACGGACCGGCGCGCCCGCCCCGCCTCCGCCCACGTCCGTCGTCGCATCCGCTGTTCGCGGACCGGATACCCGGGTCCGACGTATCGGTCGCGCGAACGGTTGACGGCTTTGGCTAATTGAATTAGCTTTAAAGCTATCACTGGTAGCCAGTAGCTCTACAGGAGTCGATATGACCGAGTACCTGACCATCGACGGTGGACAGCTCGCCTACGACGTGGCCGGAGACGGTCCGCTGATCGTGCTGTCGCCCGGTATCGGCGACGTCCGGCAGGCCTACCGTTTCCTGGCTCCGAAGCTGATCGCGGCCGGGTACCGGGTGGCGACCGTCGATATGCGCGGACACGGGGAATCCAGCACGAACTGGAAATCCCACGACGGCGGGGACGCCATCTCGCGCACCGATGTCGCGGGGGATCTGCTGGCGCTGATCCGTCATCTCGGCGGGCCCGCGGTGATCGTCGGACATTCGCTGTCCGGTGGCGCGGCTACCATCGCCGCCGCGCAGGCGCCCGAACTCGTCCGTGGGATCGTCGGACTCAACCCGGTGACCAGGACGCAGAAGTTCGCGCTGGGTGCGATGTTCACCCTGCCGCGTTATCGCCGCGGGATGACGCATCTGGCGGCGGCGATCGTCTTCAAGAGCCTCGGGCAGTGGATGCGGTATCTGGATATCGCCTACCCGATGAAGCCCGCGGACTACGACCGATATATGACGGACCTGTCGGCGAAACTCCGCGAACCCGGCCGGATGGCGGAATTCGGGAAAACCGGTAAGTCCACCCCGGCCGACGCCGAAGCGCAGCTGCCCGCGGTGGAGGTCCCCGCGCTCGTCATCATGGGTACCGAAGACCCCGATTTCGCCGATCCGCGCGCCGAGGGCGAGGCTGTCGTAGCGCTGATGCCGGCGGGCAGGGGCCGCGTCGAAATATCCGAGGGGTCCGGGCACTATCCGCACGCGGACGCACCCGACCGGGTCGCCGAGCTCGTACTGGCCTTCCTCGCGCAGACCGCTGATGCCTAGGGCGGGGCTCAACACGGCCGAAGTCGTCCGGGCCGGCGCCGAACTGGCGGACGAGGCCGGCTACGACCAGCTGGCGATGGGGCCGCTGGCCGCCCGGCTGGGCATCCGGACGCCTTCGCTGTACAAACATGTCGCGAGTCTGGCGGAGCTGCGGCGCGGTATCGCGCTGCTGGCGCTGACCGAACTCGACCGCGAGGTACGCGACGCCATGCACGGATTGTCGGGGCGGGACGCACTGTGCGCCTTCGCCCGGGCCTTCCGGGGATATGTGGTCGCGCATGCCGGCCGATACGCGGCCACCGTCGGTGTCGTATTCGCGGGAGATGCGGATCCTTTGCTGGAACCCAGTACCCGCCTGGTGGATTCGATGGTCGCGGTACTGCGCGGCTACCACGTGCCCGAGGGCCAGATGGATCACGCGCTGCGTACGCTGCGCAGTGCCTTCCACGGGTTCGCCTCGCTGCAGGCCTCCGACGGGTTCCAGTGGACCGGCGACCCCGAAGTCAGCTTCGAGTGGATGATCGATTTCATCGATCGCGGTCTACGGTCCATGTGCGGTGCGCAGGCCGACGGGCACGAGTAGAACTGCCCGCCGGCCACAAGTTATCCCGGTTCCAGCCGGTTCCGCGCGGGTCTCACCCGTCGGCCGGATGCTGCTCGTCCAGCCGGGCCACCAATGTCCTCGGTGCCACCGCGCGGTAGGCATCGAGGACGATCTCGCCGATTTCGGCCCAATCGACCGGTACGTCGAGATAGACGCCGAGCCAGCCGCGATGGCCGACGTAGGGTGGCCGGAAGAACCGGGCGGGTTCGGCGGTGACCATGGCCTCCTGGGCGCCGGGCGGTGCCGCGCACCAGAATCCCACCCGATCGTCGTGATGGTGATCGGCGAACATGACGAAGGTCTTCTTCCCCCGGACGAACCAGGCGGGTTCACCGTGGCTGAGCCGTTCGGTGGTCTCGGGCAGCGCCGTGCACAGCGCACGCAACCGGGTCAGCGGCGTCTCGGCCATGGCGTCACCCTAGCGCGCGGATCGCGCACGCGTTCGTGTCACGCGGGTTCCGGGAGTCGGGCTCGATCGGCGAGTTCGGGCCGCGCGGCAGATCCGTAGCCGTGGATCACGACCCTCCGGCGGTCAGGGCCGCGCGGCGGCGGTGCCCGCGTCGGCCGCACTGGACGGTGTCGCCGCCGTATTCGGAATTCCGCCGGTGGCCTACGGGCCGGCCGGCACCGATACCGAAGCACTCCGGGTGATCCACCCCGGTCCGCGCACCTTCGGCGATCGGCTCGCCGAATCCGGAGCCGCGCTGCGGCGCGATCATCTCACCGGACGGGCCGGGCGAACTGAGGTGGCGAGCAGTGGGCGTGCGGGTGGCCCGCCCACTGCGCACCGGCGCCTACTGCTCCCGGCGAATGCCACGGACACAGAAGTATGTCGCGCACTCATCCGGATCGACGCGGGCCGGCCGTCCGGCTCGAACCGGAGAGCGGTTTCAGGCGTCGGCCGCCGACGGCTCGCCGACCTCGACGGGATTGGCGGCGTCCGCGCTCCACTGCGACCACGAACCGGGGAAGAGGCTCGCCTCCCGCCCGGCGGCGGTCAACGCGGCGACCGCGATCGCGGCCGTCACTCCGGAACCGCAATAGACGGCCAGCGGTTCCGCGGCGGCGGAGTCCGATTCCGGGTACCGGGCGCGGATCTCGTCGTCCGGGAGGAATCGGCCTGCCGCGTCGAGCAGCGCCGTCGCCGGGATATTGACCGCCCCCGGGATATGCCCGGCCACCGGATCGACCGGTTCGTGCTCGCCCCGGTACCGCTCCGGTGCGCGAGCGTCGACGAGGGTGCCGTGCGCGACGATATCGCCCAGTTCCCCGGCGGTGACGACCCCGAGTGCCCCGGCGTAGAGGTCGGGGTGGGTGACCGTCGCGTCACCGGGAGCCGGGGTCACATCCCCCTGCTCGACAGTGCCGCCGGAATCCCGCCACGCGGTGAGGCCCCCGTCGAGAATGCGCACTTCGGGCACTCCGGCAGCGGTGAGCACCCACCACGCGCGAGACGATCCCGCGCGATTCCAGTCGTCGTAGACCACCACCGGGACACCCTCGCGTACGCCCCACGCCCGCAGATCCCGTTGCAGTGCCGCACCGTCGGGCAGCGGGTGCCGGCCGCGGCCGGCCAGCGAATGGTCGGACAGCGCGGTGTCGAGATCGACGTAGACGGCACCGGGTAGATGGCCCGCGCGATAGTCCGCCCGGCCGTCGGGACGGTCCAGCCGCCAGCGCACGTCGAGTAGTGTCACGGGCGCTCCGGAGGCGATCGTCGCCGCCAGTTCGCCGGCGGTGGCGAACACCTCAGTGCGAATAGTCATCGAACAGCCTCCACCTCTGCGGCCGGCCGTCCCGGGTTCACCCCGCGGGGTGGTCGGCGCGGGTCGGCCGACGACGGCACAGCGGGATGCTAGCAGCGCTGCCGCGGTTTCTTCGTGGTGCGCGGACAACAGCCGGCCGATCACCGAGGTGGCGCCCGATCCGCGGATTCAGAATTCCCGTGACGCGAATTCTGCTGTCGTACCGGGTGTGGGCTCCGACGGCACGAGCGAGCGACGATCGCCGACCGGTAGGTTCAGAGCTCTTCGCCGCCGGACGATTCTCCGTCGGGACCGGGCGTAGGCCGAACCACCCACGACCGACGGATCGGTTCACGAGCCCGCCGGGTGCCCGCCATCGGGAAAGCCGATCCGCGCCACCAGTGCCCGGTGATCCGCGCCGGGCAGGGCGGCCGTCTCCACCGTCGTCGCACTGCCGCCGGCGACGAGAATGTGGTCGATTCCGACCAGCGGTGGCCACCGTTTATCGGTCGGGTAGGTGACCAGATGTCCGGCGCCCGCCTGGACGGCGGCGTCTGCGAATCGCCCGTCCAGCAGCGCGCGGTACTGCGCATGGTCGTAGGTCGCGTTGAAGTCGCCGCCGACGATCGCCGGACGGTCCGCGGGAGCCGCCCGCAGGATCGCGTCCAGCCGCGACAATTCGTCGGCCCACACGCGAGTCCCGTACACCGGTGGTACCGGATGGAAGGCGTAGACAGCCACCGGCCCGATATCGGGCACAGTGGCCGTCGCGGAGAGCTGGTTCAGGACGAACCCGTCGTATTCGACGGTGTCCGACAGTGGATAGCTGCTCCAGATTCCGGTACCGGTCGCGGTCCGGCCGGGGGAGAGATACCGGTGGGGCAGTAGCTCGTCGAGCCCGGCCCGGCCGAGCGCCTCGACCGCGGCGGGGGTGAGTTCGTCGACGGTCAGCAGGTCGACCTGTCGCGCTCGTACCTCGTCGACGAATGCCCGCGGCTCGGCCCCGTCGAAGAGGAGGTTCGCCTGTAGCACCGTCAATGTGTGCCCGGTGTTCGCGGCGTCGTCCGACCGGTACAGCGGAAGCTGCGTCCACATCCCGGCGGTCGCGACCAGCAGCGCCAATCCGGCACCGCTCCAGCGCCGCCCGGCGGCGAACGCGGCGACACCGACGAGTGCGGAACCCATCAGATACGGCGCACCCGATGCGGCGAGCACCGGTAATTGCGCGGACGAACGGCTGAAGTGCAGCCCGATGCCGGCGGTACCGGCGAGCGTCGCCGACCAGGCGAGCATATCGGCGGCGGTCCGGACCAGCGTGGAATTCACGTGCGCAAGCCAAGCACATCCGTCGGGGGTGCCCGGTATTCCGGCCCGGCCTCAGGCGGGTGGGATGAGCCCGGCGGCCAGCGCGCGGCCCAGGCGTAGTGGTTCCACGGCGTGCTCGAGTTTGGAGCCGGCCAGGGCGCCGTCGTAGATCAACTGGATGCGGCGGGCGAGGCCGGCGGCGTCGGGGGCCCCGCGAGCCTCGAGCAGTTCGGCGAGGGTGTCGAGCATCCAGCGGCGGTGGGCGACCACGGGTGCGAGCGCCTCGTCCGGGAATTCGGTTGCGGCATTGGCATATTGGCAACCACGGAAACCGCGGTCCGGCGCGGACGCGAGCGCGAGGTCGAAGAAGGTGAGGATGCGGGCGGCCGGATCGGTGATCGCGGCGGTGGCGTCGTCCCACCGGGCGCGATCGCGGCGGTCCAGATGTTCGAGGTAGGCGATGACCAGTGCGTCCTTGGAGCCGTAGCTGGAATACAGGCTGGCTCTGGCCACGCCGGATTCGGCCAGGATCCGGTCGATTCCGATCGCGCGGATACCGTGCCGGGCGAACAGGGTGGTCGCGGTATCGAGCAGGCGCTGTACCGGCGCGGGTTTGCCGCGCCGTTCGGCGGATGCCGGTGCCGCGGACTCGGTTGTTGTGGCCACATGTCCACCATAACCATTTCTCGATATAGACAGATCGTTCTATCTATGGATACCCTGCTTCCGTGACCCGCAGCAATCTCACCCGCCGCCTGCACGTGGACCTCGTGCGCGTGGCCACCGCTGCCTGTCGTCACCGGCGCTGATCCGGCTCCGCTCCGCGCGGCGCCGATCGTTCGCACTCTCTCCCGGCCGCCCGCGCGGCCGCGCGCTCGCACAGATCCCACCCCGGAAGGCGGCTGCCCTCATGTCCCTGTATCTCTACGAACTCCTGCCCACCGGCGCTGCGGCCCGCACCATCGAGGAATTCGGCACCCGCGTCGAGAAAGAAGGCGGCGCACTGATCGAAGCCCAGGTCACCGCCGGGGCGACCCGGATCTTCGCGATCACCGAATTCGCGAGCTGTCGCGCTCCCGCGCTCCCGGCTGCGGATCTGCTCGCCGATACCGTCGACGGTCCACACGAAATCCGGCTGGTGGGTGCCGATCCGGCCGCGATCAAGGCAGCCCGGCCCGGCGCCGGATATCTGGTCGAATGGGATATCCCCGCCGAGATCGATATGGACACCTATCTGGCCCGGAAGAAGGCGAACGCCCCCAAGTACGCCGATGTGCCCGAGGTGAGCTTCCTGCGGACCTATGTCCGTGAGGACACGGCCAAATGCCTCTGCTTCTACGACGCGCCCGACGAAGCCGCCGTCCGCCGCGCCCGCGACGCGGTGAACACCCCGGTCGACCGGCTGCACGAACTGGCGGATCCGCGGATATGACCGTCACCGTCACTTCCGCCGCCGGGCGCGCGGTCGCCGAATTCGTCCGGGCCCGCGCCGCCGACCTCGACCTGGGACGGACCGATATCCGTGCCGATATCGCCGAGATCGGCGGGCACGGCCTGCTCACCGCCGGACTCGGTGGCTCCGATATCCGCGAGATCGCCGGAGTCGTCGAGCGGGTCGCCGCCGAGAGCCTGGCGGCGGGATTCTCGGTGTGGGCCCAGCGGATGACCCTCGAATACGTCCGGCGCGCACCGGAACCGGTGCGCGATCGCTACCTGGACGATCTGGCGTCCGGTCGGCAGATCGGTGTGACCGCGATGGCTGCGGCGCTCAAACATCTCGCCGGCCTGGGGGAACTGCCGCTGCGCGCCGACGAGGCGGTAGGTGACCGGGTCACCGGCCCTATCGCATGGGCTTCCAATGTCTTCCGGGATTCGCTGATCGTCTTCCCGTTCCGGGGTCGGGACGGCGGCGGCCGGGTGGGTGTGGTCCGCGCCGACGCCGACGGTGTGCACATTCGCCCGGCGCCGGAATTGCTGGCGCTCGGGGCCACGGCCTCGACCGCGCTGACCTTCGACCGGGTCGAAGTGCCCGCCGACCGACTGGTCACCGCCGATCTGCCGGCGTTCTGCGCGACGATCCGGCCGGTGTTCCTGCTGCTGCAGACCGCGTTCTGTGTAGGAGTCGCCGGTACCTCGGTGACCGAGGCCGGCACCCGGCTCGACGGTCTCGGTGCCCAGTTCCGCACGCAGTACCGCACTCTCGCCGACAAGTATTCCTCGGTGCGGCAGCGTTTGCACGGCTTCGCCGCCGATGCCCACGCGACCCTGCCCGCCGAACTCATCCGCCTGCGTCTGGACGCGGCGTGTACGGCGGTCGACGCGACCCGGCTGGAATCGACCCTGCGCGGTGGGGCGGGTTATGCCCTGCACTGCGATACCAACCGGCGGTTCCGGGAAGCCGCTTTCCTCCCTGTTCAATCTCCCTCGGAAGGCCAATTGCGGTGGGAACTGTCGCAGTACGACTAGCAGGTGCCCGCAAGACCTATTCCGGACGCACGGATCCCGTACTCGACGGCGTCGATCTGGAGATCGGCGCGGGCGAACTGCTCGTCGTGCTCGGTGCCAGCGGTAGCGGTAAATCGACGCTGCTGCGCGTGGTCGCCGGTCTGGACCGGCTCGACGGCGGTGAGATCAGCTGGAGGGAAGGAGAGACCGGGAGGCCGGCCACCGGTGTGGTCTTCCAGCAGCCGTTGCTGATGCCCTGGCTGTCGGTGCGGGACAATGTCGGCTTCGGCGGCCGGTTCGCGCGGCACCGGGCCGGTTTCGACCCGGACCATGTGGCCGGACTGCTGGATCGGTTCGGTCTGGCCGGTCTCGCCGACCGCCGTCCCGATCAACTCTCCGGCGGACAGGCGCAACGGGTCGCGGTGATCCGGGCGGTGGCGGTACGACCGCGCCTGCTGCTGCTGGACGAACCGTTCAGCGCGCTGGACCCCGCGGTCCGCGCCGATCTGCAGGACTGGCTGGCCGGACTGGTCCGCGAAATCGGTTGCACCACGGTACTGGTCACCCACGATATCGACGAGGCCCTCCGCCTCGGTGACCGGATCGTACTGATCGGGACGGGCGGTACGGTGCGTGCGGAGTTCCGCGAACTCGGTGGCGCCGCCGAACGGGATCTGTTGCGGCAGCGCATCATCGACCGCTACCGGGATTCAGCGGTGATATCGTGAGCGTTCCGTCGATATCGCGGCGGGGATTGCTCTGCGGATGTGCCGGACTCGTCGCGGCCGGTGGCCTCGCCGGCCTGGCCGATCTCGGCCGGGCGGCCGCGCAGCGACCCGGCCGCGGCGGTGAGCGACTACGGATCGGCTATCTGCCGATCACCGACGCCGCGCCGCTGCTGCTCGCCGACCGCGGCCCCGCGGCCGCCGACCTCGCCGAACCGGTGCTGTTCCGCAGCTGGGCCGCCCTGGCCGAAGCGTTCCTCACCCGCCAGGTCGATATCGTGCACCTGCTCATGCCGATGGCGGTGCAGTTGCGCTTCGGCCTGGGCGCGCCGGCACGGGTTCTCGGCTGGAATCACACCAACGGATCGGCCCTGACGGTCGCGCCCGGCATCACCGAGCTCGGGCAACTGGCCGGGACGCAGGTCGCCATCCCGTTCTGGTGGTCCATCCACAACATCGTGGTGCAGCAGTTGCTGCGTGCCAACGGGTTACGGCCGGTGATCCGTGGTGCGGCCTCGCGTTCGGCGGGCACGGTCGAGCTGGTCGTGATGAGCCCCTCGGATATGGTCCCGGCGCTGGCCAACGGTTCGATCAGTGCCTTCACCGTGGCCGACCCGTTCAACGCTGTCGCCGAACTACGCGGGGTCGGCCGGATCCACCGGTTCCTCGGCGATCTCTGGCGTGACCACGCCTGCTGCGCGCTGGTCGTGCACCAGGAGCTAGTGGACCGGCGCCCGGCGGCCGTGCAGGCGGTCGCCGATTCGGTGGTCACCGCGCAGCTGCGGATCGGCGCCGACCGTTCCGGCGCCGCGAAACAGCTGGCGGGTGCCTACCTGCCGCAGCCGCTGCCCGCGATCACCGCGGCGCTCACCTATCCCGGATCGCGTCCGGTCCGGCACCCGTCCTGGCAACCACAGCGAATCGGCTTCCAGCCCTTCCCCTTTCCGAGCTTCACCACCGCACTGGTGGCGGCCATGCACGACACCGTCGTCGACGGCGATACCCGATTCCTCGGCGGCCTGGATCCGGACCGGGTGCACGACACCCTCGTCGACGACCGTTTCGTACGTACCGCGCTCGACCGCGCGGGCGGCCCGGCCGCCTTCGGCCTTTCCGACCGGCTCACCCGCATCGAGGAGATCGATCCATCGTGAACACCGTCGACACCCGGCCCCGGACCGCTACCTGGCTGCCCCGTCTCGCCGCCGTCGCCGCTGCCCTGCTGCTGTGGTGGGTGCTCACCGATCTGGTGGCCGGACCCGAATCGCTGCTCCGCGAGTTCGGCCCGCAACACGTTCCCGGCGCGGCCGGGCAACTGTTCGACCGCGGGGTGCTGCTCCCGGATATCGCGGTGAGTATGTGGCGGTTGCTGGTGGGGTTGCTGATCGCGATCACCGTCGGTATTCCGCTCGGGTTGCTGCTGGGCTTGCACGCCGCCACCGAACAGGCGGTGGCCCCGGTGGTGCAGTTCCTGCGGATGATCTCCCCGTTGTCCTGGGCGCCGATCGCGGTCGCGCTGTTCGGTATCGGGAACCAGCCGGTGATCTTCCTGGTCGCGGCGGCCTCGGTATGGCCGATCGTGCTCAATACGGCGGCCGGGGTGCGGGCGATCGATCCTGGGCTGTTGCTGGTGGCGCGTTCGTTCGGTGCGACTCGGCGCGAACAGCTCTCGACCGTGATCCTGCCCGCGATCCGCGTACAGGTGCAGACCGGCGTACGGATCGGCCTGGGTATCGCCTGGGTGGTGCTGGTGCCCGCCGAGATGCTCGGCGTGCGTTCCGGACTCGGGTACCAGATCCTCAATGCTCGCGACCAGCTCGCCTATGACCAGGTGATGGCGGTGATCGTGGTGATCGGCGTCCTCGGCTACGCGCTCGATACGCTCTCCCGGGTGGTGCTCGACCGCCGCTGACCGTCGTTGCGGGATCGTGCGTTGCCCGGCGTCAACCGGCGAAACCGGTTCCGGCGCTACGGATCGCGGCCCGCATGGCGGTCACCCGGTCGGCGGGTGCGGCGATGACCGCGGCGGCGACCGCGGCACCCAGACACGCGCCGAGATGGGTGGCCATTGTCGGCCACAGCGCCGGGTCGGCGAATCGGGCCCGTAGTGATTCGAGGAGCAGGGTGTGCGCGGATTGCAGCCGTGACATGAGAGACGCGGGAATTCCGCGGGCGCCGCGCACGACCTCGGCACGTACATCGGCGAGTTCGTCCGAGCGGTCCGTGGCGGTCTCGAAGGCGTCGACCAGGGTGAGCGCCGCGGCCTGCACCGAATCCCATGGGCCGGTGCCGGGATCCAGGCGGTCGAGTGCGTCGAGCGCGGCCCGGATATGTCCTTCGAGGTGATGGAAGAGGACATCCTCTTTGGCGGGGAAATAGTGGAAGAAGGTCCGCCGGGAGACGCCGGCCGAGTTCGCGATATCGGTCGCCGAGGTCGCGGTGAATCCGCGGTCGAGGAACAGATCCGTCGCGGCGCGGATGATGGCCGCGCGGGTCTCCGCGCGTTTCCGATCTCGTAGACCCGTCGTCTCGCCCATCGGAGCAGACTAACCCCTGGCGCAGCACAATGCACTAGTGCATACTTGCACTGATGCGTAGTTACTCGAGTGGACGACTCGGCGTGAAGGAGGAGACGGCGATGGGCGAACTGGACGGCCGGACTGTGCTGGTGACCGGTGCGGGCCGCGGTATCGGACGGGCCGAGGCCCTGTATCTGGCGGCCGCGGGAGCGAACGTGGTGGTCAACGATCCGGGAGTGGATATCGACGGTTCGGGCGGCGACGAATCCGTGGCCGCGGCCGTGGTGGCGGAGATACGGACGCGCGGCGGTTCCGCGGTCGCCGATACGGGCAGTGTGTGCGACTGGGCCGCCGCGGAAGCCATGATCGACCGGGCCGTAACGGAATTCGGCGATCTGCACGCCGTGGTGAACAATGCGGCGATCGAGGCCAACCGGCCGGTGGACCGGCTCGCCGAGGCCGAATTCGACGAGGTGGTCGCGGTGAAGCTGAAGGGAACCTTCGCGGTGAGCCGGCATGCGGCGGCCTACTGGCGCGAACGCTACGCCGCCGGTGACCGTCTCGACCGATCCGTGGTGAACACCGCCTCCGGGTCCGGCCTGCTCAATCCGCTACCCACGCAGACCAATTACGCCGCGGCCAATGCCGCGGTCGCGGCGATGACGACAGTGCACGCCCTGGAACTGCGGCGGCTCGGCGTACGTGTCAACTGTGTCAGCCCGTCCATGGTGCGCACTCGGCTGACCGAATCGGTGCCGACCATGGCCGAGAATCCGGGGCCGGATGCTTTCGATCCGAAAGATCCGATAGTTCTCGCTCCGGTGGTCGGCTATCTGGTCGGGCCCGGCTGCCCGCTCACCGGTCAGGTTCTCTCGGTCCGGGGTGGTTCGGTCGCGGTGAACCACGGATGGCGTCGCGGCGAACAGGTGGACCGGGACGCGTTGTGGACGATCCCGGAGCTCGCGGCGGCCCTGGAAGGGCTACCGCTGGAGGATCCGTTCGAGCGGTTGGCCGAGGCGCTCGGCGGCGCACTCGGCACTGCTGGTCGCGCCGAGCTGGAGGCGCTGGTCGCCGCACAGCTCGACGGCGCGATACCGGCCGGGTAGCGGCGACAAGCGATCAGGAATCGAGAAGCGCCGGCCACAGCACCGCCCTTAGCGTCATCGGCAACGTCGTTCGTACGGCAGATCGCCGGGAACACGAACCTCCGAGGAGAACATGATGACCTGGAACAAGCGGTTCCGGCGGGCGCACCGGGTGCTGGCGCCGATCTTCGCGGCGACTCTCGTGGTCACCGTCGTCGCACTGGCGCTGCGGGGTCCGGAATGGTTGTCCTATCTACCCCTTCCGCCGCTCGCCTTGCTGTTCTTCTCCGGTGTGTATCTGTATGTCCGGTCCCTCGTCGCGGTCCGGCGCGGCGGCCCGGCGGGTCGGTCGGCGCGATTCCCGGAATCGGGTACCCGTCCGGCGGCGAGCGGGGTCCGGACACTGCATCGCTGGGCGGCTGTCGCGTTCACGGTGACCGTGCTGGCGACTTTCGTAGCGCTGTCGCTTCCGGAGCCCGTCGTCTGGATTTCCTATCTGCCGCTGATCCCGCTGACGCTGCTCTTCTTCTCCGGGCTGTACCAGTTCGTCCTGCCCTATCGGAACGCGCGCTCCGCCGGTGCGCCCGATCGGCGGCCCGCCGCTGTCTGATGCCCACGGCGGGGATATCGGTTGTCCTCCGGCGGTGTTGTAGCTGGTCAGCGATACAGCCCGACCAGGGCGCGCGACGCCGCGTCGACTATCTCGTCGGCCGAAGCCTGTGATGAGCCGTCCAGCCAGGCGGTGACCAGTTCGGCCATACCGCCGACGAAGAGCAGGCCGGCGGTTTCGTCGGCGTTCTCACTGCGGTCGCGGGGCCCGAAGAACTCCCGCGCCTCCAGCGCCGACTGATGGGCGAGGTGGCGCAGGAGTTCGGTCCGGCGCCGGCGTAATTTCGGGACCGCGACCGATTCCACGATGGCTACCCGGCCCTTGCGCGGATCGTCGATCAGCTGTTGGACGAACGCGCGGATCGAGGCCCGGGCGCGCGCGGCCGGGTCCGCGCCGGCGAGCTCGGCGGCCCGCCGGCTGATCTCCTCGATCTCCGCGGCGATCCCGTCCATCACCGCTTCGAGCAACGCGTCGAGTCCGGCGAAGCTTTCGTAGAAGTAGCGCTCGCTGAGTCCGGCCGCGGCGCAGACGGCGGTCATCGTGGTCCGCGTGTCCGGGTCCGCCCAGACGGTCAGGCCCGCTTCCAGTAGCCGGGCGCGGCGTTCGGCGGCGCGATCGGCCGCGCTGACGCCCCGGTAGATCCCCGATTGCACGGCCACATCCTCAGCATGCCACAGGAATCGGCCGACGAAGGTTGACAGGACATCCTTCCTGAATCAGGCTGGACGTGACCACCGCCACACCAGCACGAGGTGAGCAGATGAAGGCCGAGGCCCTGGAGCCACGCGAGGAAGCCGCTACGACGGGGCCGGCGGCTACGCGGCCGATCCCGGTCCAGCACCGCGACGACCGCGGATTACCCCTGCTCGGGCAGGTGCTGGAGTACGCCAAGGATCCGGTCGCGCTGTGCCGCGGCCGCTGGGAGCGCTACGGGCCGGTGGCTCCCTTCCGCGCGCTCGGGAAAAACGCGGTGATGCTGCTCGGACCCGACGCCTGCGGCGCGGCTCTGCAGAACAAGGACAAGGCGTTCGCCAACGAGCCCGCCTGGTCCGAACTCGTCGGCCCGTTCTTCCACCGCGGTCTCATGCTCATCGACTTCGAGGAGCATCTGGCGCACCGGCGGATCATGCAGGAGGCATTCACGAGAACCCGCCTCGAGGCCTACACCCAGCGCCTGCACCCGGCCATCGAGCAGGGGGTGGCGGCTTGGGAAGAGGGCACCGAGTTCCCGTCGTACTGGAAGCTCAAGCAGCTCACCCTGGATATCGCCGCGGATCTGTTCATGGGCGGTGTGCAGGACACCGGGCAGGCCGAGATGGACCGGATCAACAAAGCGTTCATCGCCTGTGTGCAGGCCGCCGCCGGGATCGTCCGGATCAACGCGCCGTTCACTCGCTGGGGCCGGGCCTATCGCGGTCGCAAGGTGCTCGAGGATTTCCTCCGCCACTATCTGCCCGCCAAACGCGCCGAGCGGACCGACGATATCTTCTCGGTGCTCTGCCATGTGGAAGACGAGGACGGCGAGCGGTTCGGTGACGACGACGTGGTCAACCATATGATCTTCCTGATGATGGCGGCGCACGACACCTCCACCATCACCACCTCCACCATCCTGCAGTACCTCGGGCAGCATCCGGACTGGCAGCAGCGTTGCCGGGCCGAGGCGCTCGCCCTCGGGCCGGCGCCGACAATGGCCGAGCTGGACAAGCTGGTCTCGATCGATCTGGTGATGCGGGAGGCACTGCGCCTGCGGGCTCCGGTTCCGGTGCTGGTCCGGTACGCGGTGAAGGACACCGTGGTCGAGGGCGTTCGTATCCCCGCCGGTACCGATGTCATCGTGGGTATCCAGTTCACCCAGCTCATGGAGGACTACTGGACCGATCCGTTGTCCTTCGACCCCGACCGGTTCGGCCCCGAACGCCGTGAGGACAAATCGCACCGTTTCGCGTGGGAACCGTTCGGCGGCGGTGTACACAAATGCATCGGAATGTATTTCGGGGGTCTGGAGGTGAAGGCGATCATGCACAGGTTGCTGCGCGAGTACCACTGGACGGTCGATCCCGGCTATGTCCCACCGATGGACTACCACTCGCTTCCGTTTCCGAAGGACGGCCTGCCGATCACCCTGATCCGCAACTGAACCGCCGGAGGTCTGCTTCCCGGTGTCGCTTCCGGCGGAAGCCGCACCGGGGCTCGCAGGCGGGACCGTGACTCGGCGCTCTACCCGATACGAGTTCCCGGTGTGACGCGCTGCGGCGGGACCGCCGAGCGATTGCCGGACGAAGGGTCGCTACGGGGTCTCGCCGGTTCGCCGCCGTGTTCGTTTCTTGCCCTGTATTCCTATCGACCATGCGGATAACCAGGAATACGCTGGAAGCCGTCCACCGTAATGTGGTCTGTCCCATTTCTGGGGTCTCTGGTCTCGGCCGCTCCCGTCGTGAGGTGTAGCGGTACCCGAGGCGGCGAGGAGTGAGCATGAAAGGCGGAGCAAGAATTGCGTTAGGGGTGGGAATCGGATATTTCCTGGGTCGTACCCGCAAAATGCGCTGGGCCATGGGACTGGCGGGCGCGGCGATGACCAAACGATCCACGGGGCTCGCAAGCGAACTGATCGAACGCGGCGCATCGACGCTGGGTGGTACCGCGGAGCTGGGCAAGATCACCGATACCGTGCGGGGCGAACTGCTCGGCGCGGTGCGGTCGGCGGCGGTGACCGCGGCGAGCAACCGCCTCGACGCGTTCAACGAGCGGCTGCAACTACCGGTGCCGACCGAGGACGAGGACAGCGGTGGCCGTCGGCGGGCCGCCGCGGTGGAGACGAAGGACGCCGAGCCCGAGCCGGCGGACGAGGAAGTCGGCGACGAGACCGCCGAGTTCCCGGACGAGGAAGAACCGGACGAGGAAGAAGCCGGAGAACCCGCGCCCCGGCCGCGTGCACGCCGATCGACCGCGGCCGGGACATCCCGGTCCGGCGCACGGACCTCGTCCCGGTCGTCCGGGCCCGCGGAGGGCAGGAATACCGCGGCGCGGCGGCGCCGCTCGACGACCGATACCGACGCGGCGCCCGTGCGGCGCACCAGGCGGTGACCAGTCATGGCGAAAGTATTGCGTGATGCCGCCTCGGGCGTCGGAAAGGCGGCTACCGGCACCGCCGACCGTGCGACCGGGGTCGCGAAATCGGCCGGTTCGACGGCCAGGAAGACCGCGGAGCAGGCGAGTCCCGGCGATCTGCTCCGGCAGTCGGCGCAGAATCTCGCCGGAACCCTTGCCCAGCGGGCCGTGTCCAGTCTGTCCGGCGGGGTATCGGGCGCGGCCGACCGGTTGAACGAATATGCCGAAGGCCAGGGTGGCAACCTGCTCGCGGCGTTGACGGGAGTCGAAAAGCTCTCCGAAGGCGCGTCCCCGATGCGGGCGGCCCTGAGCGCGGGAGTGAGCAAAGTCGGACAGTCGTTCAAGGACACCGTGTCCTCGGCCAAGGACGCGCTCACCGGCGGGGGCGGCAAGGGTGGCAAGGGGAAGAAACTCAAACTGGCCAATATCGTCGAGCACATCGATATCGGCGCCGAGGTCGAGCTCGTGTACGACCTGTGGACCCAGTTCGCGGAATTCCCCAAGTTCATGAAGAAGCTGGAACAGGTGGAACAGGTCGCCGACGAGAAACTCTCCTGGACCGGGCGCGTGTTCTGGTCGCGGCGGATCTGGGAGTCCACCATCCTCGAACAGGTGCCGTTCGAGCGGATCGTCTGGCGTTCCAAGGGGGCCAAAGGCTATATCGACGGCGCGGTCACCTTCCACGAATTGGGCCCGCATTTCACCCGGGTGCTGGTGGTTCTGGAATATCACCCGCAGGGATTTTTCGAGAAGACCGCCAATATCTGGCGTGCGGCCGGGCGCCGATGTCGCCTGGAACTCAAGCATTTCGAGCGTTATGCGATGACCGAGGCGGTGTTGAGTCCCGACGATATCGTGGGCTGGCACGGCGAGATCCGTGACGGCGAGGTCGTCGAGGACGACGAGACCGCGCGGCGCCGGGAAGAAGAGGAGAGCGCCGAGGACGAGGGCACGGAGGAAGAAACCGGCGCGGACGAAGAAGCCGCCGAAGGCGAAGAAGACTACGAAGAAGAAAACGGCGGAGAAGAAGACGAAGCAGGCGAACTCGACGAGGACGAGGACGGCGAGACCGAAGAGGATTCGGCTGAAGACGACGCGGCCGACGAGGCCGAACCGGAGCCCGCGCGCCGCCCGGGCGCCCGGCGCCGCGCCGCCGCACCACGCCGTTCCCGCGAGAGGCGAGGAGCGCGCACATGACCATAGAACCCGCGGGCGGTGGCGGTAGCGGCGCTGTCGCCCGTCCGAACTCATCCGGCCTGGCCGAGGTCGTCGACACCATCCTGGACAAGGGACTCGTCGTCGACGCGTTCGTCCGAGTGTCCCTGGTCGGTATCGAACTGGTGACCATCGACGCCCGCGTCGTGGTCGCCAGCGTCGACACGTATCTGCGTTTCGCCGAAGCCGTCAACCGGCTGGAGATCTCGAGTAACGAGCCCAAGGGGCTGACCGACCTCGTGGGCGATGTCACCGAGGGCGCGGCCGAGCACAAGACGAAAGGTGCCATCGAAGCGGCGGGGAAGAAGGTGCAGGACTTCCTCGGGGACGTGCAGGACCAGCGCCAGACCTCCCGGGTCTCCAAACGAGGGGAGCGATGATGTCCACCGCGAGTACCGCAACCGAAAGCGATCGCGATCAGCGGACCGGGGTGTACGTCTACGGCATCGTGACCGCCGATGTGGAGCCGGAACCGCACGCCCAGGGGATCGGTGACCCACCCGCCGACGTCGCCGTCGTACGGCACGGCGATATCGCCGCCCTGATCAGCGAGGTCTCGCTCGACCGCCCGCTGGGCATGCCCGACGATCTCACCGCGCACGCGCGCCTGCTGGACGGGACGGCCGCTGTGGCCCCCGTGTTGCCGCTGCAGTTCGGCGGCGTGGTCACCGATACCGAGGCGGTGGAACAGGAACTACTCGCCCCCAACCACGACCAGTTCCGCAGCGCGCTGAACGATCTGGAAGGCCGCGCCCAGTACGTGATCCGCGGACGTTACACCGAGAACACGGTGCTCCAGGAGATCCTGGACGAGAACCCCGACGCGGCACGATTGCGCGCGGAGATCCGCGACAGACCCGAAGACGCCACCCGGAACGAGCGGATCAGGTTGGGCGAGATCGTGAACCGGGAGATCGAGGCCAAACGCGCCGCGGACACCCGCCGGGTGGCGGCCGCGCTCAGCGATCTCGATCCGACCGTGCGGGAGCGTGAGCCCACACACGAAGAGGAGGCCGTCCACCTCGCCGTACTGCTCGACCTGTCCCGGGAGGACGATCTGCTGCGCGCGCTGACCGAACTCGGCGCGGAATGGGACGGACGGGTCCAGCTGAACCTGCTCGGGCCGATGGCGCCCTACGATTTCGTGACCGCCGGCGAAGTCCCGGAGTGAGGATATGGGACTGCTGTCGTCGATCGTCCTGTTACCGCTGGCTCCGGTCCGCGGGGTGATCTGGCTGGGTGAAGTGATCGAGGAGCAGGTCGATCGGCAGTGGCGCAGTCCGGCCGCTGTCCGCCGCGATATCGAAGAGATCGAGGAGGACGCCCGGGCCGGTGAGATCTCCGAGGACGAGCGGGACCGGGCATTGCGGGAGGTTCTCTCCCGGATCAGGCGCCCGGCCCGCGGATCCCCGCCGACCGGTGAGAGGAGAGAGCCACTATGAGCCGCAGGCCGACCACCGAGGACGGCGCAGACGTCGATCCGGATCCGGACAGGCCGCAACCGCTCACCGCCCGGGAGGCCGCGGCGGCGGCGGTCGAGCATCTGATGGAGTTGACATCTAAGCAGGTGGAAGGTGTCACGTCCATGGAGCCGCTCGAGGACGGCCGGCTGGTGGAGATCGAAGTACTCGAGGATCACCGCATCCCCTCGTCGGCGGATACGCTGGCGCTCTACGAGGTGGAGGTGGATTTCGACGGGAATCTGCTGGCCTACCGCAGAACCACCCGCTACGCGCGCGGTAGCACCGAGATCGGCGGACGGGGCCGGCGATGACGGTGGTCGGTGGCGGCGGATCGTACGAACCGCAACCCTACAGCGGTGGGCACCAGTCGACGAACCTCGCCGATATTCTCGAGCGGGTCCTCGACAAGGGCTTGGTGATCGCCGGTGATATCCAGGTGAATCTGCTCGATATCGAATTGCTCACGATCAAACTGCGTCTGGTCGTCGCCTCGCTGGAAACCGCCAAAGCGGTGGGCATCGACTGGTGGGAGACCGACCCGTGGCTCAACAGCAAGGCTCGGACGCTGGAGCGGCAGGACCGTGACCTCGAACTCGAGAACCGCGAATTACGCGACCGGATAGCCGAACTCGAAGCCGGCCGCCGGGAGGCCGTCGAGGCCCGCCACGAACAGCAGGAGAAGAAGCGGCCGTGACCGGCGACACCGGCGTCTGGCTGTACGCGGTGACCGCGGCCCCGGACGCCGCGCCGGGGTTCGCCGGACTCACCGGAGTGGCCGGTGAGCCCGTCCGTGTCGTGGCCGCGGAATCGCTTGCCGCGCTGGTCGGATCGGTCCCGCTCGCGGTATTCGGGGCGCAGCCGCTGAGCCGGAATCTGGAGGACCTGGACTGGCTGGCCGCTACGGCGCGGGCGCACGACGCGGTGGTATCCGCCGCGGTGCGCCGGGCACCCGCGGCGCCGCTGCGGCTGGCGACCGTTTTTCTCGATGACGAGCGGGTGCGCGAACTGCTCCGCGAACGGCAGGCCGATCTGGAGGCGGCGCTGGTCCTGGTCAGCGGGCGCACCGAATGGGGTGTGAAGGTCTACGGCGACCGTGCCGCACTCACCGCCGCAGTCGCCGAGGCCCGGGCCGACGCCACCGCGCAGGGGGCCGGCGCGGCCTACCTGGCCCGCCGCCGCGCTCAGCTGTCTGCTCAGGAGACGGTGGAAGCCGATGCGGCGCGGCGCGCGGAGACCATCCACGCCCGGTTGAGCCGCCGGGCCGCGGCCGGTAGACGCCAGCCGACCACGGATCCCGCGCTGAGCGGGCGCAGCGATTGGATGGTGCTCAACGGTACCTATCTGGTGGACGACGACCGCGCCGACGATTTCGCCGCGGCGGTGGATGCCCTGGGTGCCGAATTCCCCGGTATCCGGCTCGAACTCACCGGACCGTGGCCGCCGTACTCGTTCGCGGGCGTGGACCGCGAGGCATCGTGAACAGCGTCGACAGCGAGCGCCGGATCGCACTCGTCGACCTGCTGGATCGCGTTCTGGCGGGCGGGGTGGTCGTCTCCGGCGATATCAAACTCGCCATCGCCGATGTCGATCTGGTCCAGATCTCGTTGCGGGCCCTGATCTCCTCGATCAGCACCCTGTACGGTCCGGCCCCGGGGCAGCCGCGATGACCGAATTCGACGGGCTGTCACCGCGTATCGACACCGACCCGGAAACGGTGGAGCGCGGTCTGGTCACGCTGGTTCTCACCCTGGTGGAACTGCTGCGCCAGCTGATGGAACGACAGGCCCTGCGCCGGGTGGACACCGGTGATCTGAGCGACGACCAGGTCGAACGCATCGGTACCACGCTGATGCTGCTGGAACAGCGGATGGACGAGCTCCGTGAACATTTCGGACTCACGCCGGAAGATCTGAACATCGACCTCGGACCCCTCGGTCCGCTGCTTCCCGAGAACCCCTCGGGACGGTGACCGATAACCGCGATCCCGGACGGAGGCGGACTCGAACGGGTGGCGTAATCCGATCGCCGTCAGGGCGGTTCCCACTTAGAATCCGGTGATGGTCCCTGCCGCCAATCTGCTCGCGTTCGTGGCCGCGGCCACTCTCATCGTCGTCGTTCCCGGGCCCGGTGTCCTGTTCACCATCGGTCGTGCGCTCACCCTGGGGCGGCGAGCGGCCCTGATCTCGGTGCTCGGCCATTCACTGGGCGTGCAGATCGCGTTGCTGTTCGTCGCGGTGGGACTGGGTGCGGTACTCGCGGCCTCGGCGACGGCCATGGCGATCGTGAAAGTGACCGGCGCCCTGTACCTGATCCACCTCGGGGTGCAGGCGTTCCGGGAGCGCAAGGCGTTACACGAGGTGCTGGGTTCGCCCGCGTCGCCGACCAGTGGCCGCCGGGTGTTCCGGCAGAGCGTGGTGGTCGGGGTGACCAATCCCAAGGCGATCGTCTTCTTCGCCGCGGTCCTACCGCATTTCACCGACGCGGCATCCGGATCGCTGCCGCTCCAGCTCCTGGTGCTGGGCTCGTTCTTCCTGGTGATCGCATTGATCAGCGATACCGCGTGGGCCCTGCTCGCGGCGTCGGCCCGCAACTGGTTCGCGCGGTCACCGAAGCGGCTGGAAGCGGTCGGGGGTGCGGGCGGTGCGCTGATCGTGGGGCTCGGTGCCTCGGTCGCCGCCGAACAAGGGTTCTCCGGCCGCTGAGCGGTTCATCAGCAGGTCACGTGAATATCGGCCGCCGAGTCGAAGGACACGTGTACGTGGTCGTAGTGGTTCTGGGTGGGGCTCCCGCGGTCCTCCATGTACGTCCAGCCGCTGCCGTCGTTGTACCGCTGCTGCCAGATCACATAGGACACCCCGAACCGCTCTTTGTTGGCCAGCACGAAGTCGGCGATCGCATCGCCCCGGGCGGGATCGGACATCATGAAATCGAGCGCCAGACCGGCACCGTGATCACCGTCGTACCGGCCGTTCGCGCCACCGATATCACCGACGCCGAACGTCTTGTCGATCAGATTTCCCACCTGCGCCACCTGCGGCTGCGCTCCCGCGAGTTCGGCGGAGCAGGGGATCGCCGGGGGTGCGTGCCGCTTGGCGTATCTGGCGGGTTCCGGTGGCCGCGGCCGATCGACCGCGGCCACCGGAACCGGTGCCCCGGGTGCGGCCTCGGGCGCCGCCGTGCCGATACCGGCGGCGGGGACCGCGGGCATATCGACAGCCGCCGCCGCGGGCCGAGCGTCCGGGCCGGGCCGGGCCGTCACCGACAACGCGATCACCGCCGTCGCCGCGATCGCGCTTCCGGCCAGCGGAGCGATCTTCTTGGCTCGGGCCGGTTTGCGGTGTTGACCAGGCATAATAGGGACCACTCGTAACGCTCGACGACAAGATCACTGTTAGATTACGAAACGGTCGCGGCGATGTCACGGTGACGGCGCACATGGGTCACCTGTCGCGCTTCGAAGCAGGGCCGATACCCATGAGGCCGACGGTGTGCACCATTCGACCGGCTCATGCGCGACTGAGCCGGTCGACCGACCGGGAGCTGCGATGCCCTGGTCCGTCTCGGACTCCGACAGCCCGCCGGATCGCGTCACCGGTGCGTTCCGGCGCAGTGTTCCCCGGCCGCCCGCCGCGTACCTGGTCCCCACCGCGGGCCCGGTCACTGCTATGGTCGGATTCGTTCTGACACGGGGTGCTCCGCGACGCGGGGCTGAGAACATACCCGAGAACCTGTCCAGGTAATGCTGACGAAGGAATGTCTTGGCTACACGCGCGCACGACACCGAATCCGGCCGATTCACCGAACACCTCTGGGATCGGACGAAGAATCTGCGCGGAGCCATCGATGAGCTCGAATTCCTGCGGCGGCTCGGCGACGGCACCCTGCCGCTCGATGTGTTCCGCACCTACGTGGAACAGGATTCGCTGTACCTCGCCGGCTATTCGAAGGTGCTGGCCCTGCTCGCGGCGAAATCGCCCGACGCGCAGGCCGCGCAGTTCTGGGCGGGTTCGGCCGCCACGGCCGTGGCCGTCGAGGCGGGTATGCACAACGACCTGCTCAGCGATGGTCGTCTCCCGGCCCGGGAGGGCGAGCCGGAGCCTTCGCAGGCCTGTCTGGGATATGTCTCCTATCTGGTCTCGACCGCCGCGACCGAGTCGTACGCGGTAGGCGCGGCGGCCGCGCTGCCGTGCTTCTGGATCTATGCCGAGGTCGGTCGCGAGCTGGCCGTCGGCGCGGCCGCGGTACTCGCCGCCGACCCCCGGCACCCCTATGCGCAGTGGGTGTCCACCTACGGCGCCGCGGAATTCCAGGAATCCGCGACCACCGCCCGGGCTTTCGTCGATACCGCGGCCGCGGCCGCGAGCGACCGGGATCGCGCGGCGATGGCGACCGCGTTCACCGTCGCCACCCGGTACGAACTGATGTTCTGGGATACCGCCCTGCATCCGCAGCCGTGGCCCGCGCCATGAGCGGCCGGTTACGCCGGGCTCTCGCGGCGGCGGTCGCGGCCGTGGCGGTATTCTCCGCGCTCACCGCCTGCGATACCGGGCCCGGTGACGGCGCGACCATACGGTTCGCCCTGGACTGGACACCGAACACCAACCATTCCGGATTGTTCGTCGCGCAGCAGCGCGGCTACTTCGCCGACGCCGGTCTGGATGTGCAGATCCTGCCGTACAACAACACAGCCGTCGATACCGTCATCGACGCCGGGAACGCCGAATTCGGGGTCAGTACCCATAATTCGTCGACCTTCGCACGGGCCTCCGGCGCGCACACCCTGTCGGTACTCGCCCCGCTGCAGCACTGGGCCACGGGAATCGGTGTGAAGGCCGACCGCGCCGATATCACCCGCCCGAAGGATCTGGACGGCAAGACCTATGCCGGTTTCGGTGATCCCGGCGAGGTGGAGGCACTCCAGCAGGTGATCCGCAACGACGGCGGCCGCGGCGAATTCACCACCGTCACCCTGGGTACCTCGGCCTACGAGGCCGTCTACTCGGGCAAAGCCGACTTCACCGTCTCCTATCTCGGCTGGGAAGGGATCGAGGCCGAACACCACGGCACCCCGATGCGGTATTTCCGGTACACCGATTTCGGTTTCCCGGACGCGTACGCGATCGTGATCGACGCCAACCAGGACTGGCTGGCCGCCAACCCCGACCGCGCCCGGAAATTCGTGCAGGCGCTGCAACGCGGATACCAGTTCGCCGCCGACGATCCGGACGCCGCCGCCCAGGATCTCATCGACGCCAACCCCGGTGCGTTCAACGACGAGAGACTGGTGTTCGAGAGTCAGCGCATGCTGGCCGAACAGTTCATGAAGGCGCCCGACGGCCGGGTCGGCGGTCAGACCCGCGAGCAGTGGGCCGCGAATTCCGGCTTCCTGTACGAAAAGGGCCTGCTCACCGGGCCCGACGGCGCAGCGCTGACCGAGGAGCCCGACTGGTCGGGCTATTTCACCGATGACTACCTCGCCACCCCGTAGCGATTCCGCATCCGATACCCCGTTCGAGCCCGCCGCCACCGTTCCGGGCCGATCGGCCGGGATCGGCCGGTCGATACCGGCCCTCGTGATCGTGGCGGTGCTGGTCGCGCTCTGGCAGGTCTATGTCGAGGTCAGCGGTATCCGACCGCAGCTGCTCCCGTCCCCGGTGCGGGTGGTGGAACAGGGATGGGCACACCGCGACGAGATCGGTGTCCATGCCGCCGCCACCCTCCAGGTCACCCTGATCGGTTTCGCGGTATCGCTCGGCCTGGCCTGGCTGCTGGCTGTCGTGGTCGATTTCTCGCCCTGGCTGCGCCGGGCGTTCGTACCGCTGTTCGTCGCCTCCCAGACCCTGCCGATCATCGCGATAGCGCCGTTGATGATCATCTGGTTCGGTTTCGGGTTGCTCCCGAAAGTTCTCGTCGTCGCACTCGTCACCTTCTTCCCGATGGCGATCGGGCTCATCGAGGGGTTCGCCGCGGCCGACCGGGAGGCGGGTGCGCTGCTGCGCAGTATGGGGGCCTCACGAGTCCAGGTGTTCCGGTATGTCCGGCTACCGTCCGCCGTGCCACGATTCTTCACCGCGCTCCGGATCGGGATCACCTACGCGGTCGTCGGTGCGGTATTCGCCGAGTACGTCGGCGCCAGCCGCGGCCTCGGCATCTATATGAGCCTGCAGAAGAACTCCTTCCGCACCGACCTGGTGCTCGCGGCCGTACTCGTCACCGCGCTCATCAGTATCGCGCTGTATCTGCTCACCTTCGCGATCGAACGTATCGTCGCACCGTGGGCCCGCGCGGAGAACAGGAGCCGGCGTGACTGAGGCCCGCGGCAACCGGATCGTCGTCGACGCCCTCACCAAATCGTTCCCGCGGCCCGGTCGGCGCCGCCCCGACCGGCAGGTACTGGGCGGAGTGTCGTTCACCGCGCAGCCGGGGGAGTTCGTCTCCGTCATCGGCCCGAGCGGCTGCGGTAAGAGCACCGTTTTCAGTATGCTCGCCGGTCTGGAGACGCCCGATTCGGGCAGTATCCATTTCGGTACGAGCGACGGTGAGCCGAGCGCGGCGCACTGCGCCTATATGCCGCAGAAGGACCTGTTGTTCCCGTGGCGTACGGTGCTCGACAACACCGCCCTGGGCCTGCAGGTACAGGGCGTCCCGAAACCGGAGGCCCGGCGCCGGGCCCGCGCACTGTTCCCCGTTTTCGGGCTCGCCGGTTTCGAGGACGCACGACCGTCCCAGCTCTCCGGCGGTATGCGGCAGCGGGCGGCGATGCTACGGACCGTGGTGCAGGAGCGGGAGTTGCTGCTGCTGGACGAGCCGTTCGGTGCTCTGGACTCGCTCACCCGCACCGAGATGCAGGCGTGGCTCCAGGATGTCTGGCAGCGCTATCGATGGATGGTACTGATGATCACCCACGACATCCGGGAAGCGGTATACCTGTCGGACCGGGTGATCGTGCTGTCCGCGCGACCGGCCACGGTACGTCGCGAGGTGGATATCGAGCTGCCCAGGCCGCGGCACCTGTCGATGATCACCTCTCCGGAATTCGTCGCGCTGGAACAGGAACTGCTGGATGTGCTCCACGAAGAAGCACGCCACGCACTGGCCCAGCAGGACCACTGAGACCCACGATCCGGAACCGTGAGCCCGGCGAACACGTCGCCGACCCAGCGGTTCGGAACCCGGCGAAACGCCCCGGGCATCGAGGTTCCGACCGTTCTCGCTCAGCGTGACGGCCGCCTCGGATACTCCTCGTCCGCTCCGCGGAGAGACCGCCGCAAGAATTCCGGCCCGCCGGGCCGGGTTCGGGGGAGACAATCGTCGGACCGCCGGAAGGTCCGCGGAATCGTCTCCGGGCGTACGCAAGATCTCCTAGGAGGACCATGTTCGTCCCGCTCACCGTCCCCGATTTCCTCGACCGCGCCGAAACCGTGTACGGCGACCGGATCGGTATCGTCGACGAACCCGTCCAGCCCGCGCCCGGCCGCGGCGCAGCGACCTATTCCGAAGTGGCCGACCTCGCCCGTAGACAGGCCGCCCGCCTCGACGAACTCGGTATCGACCCCGGCGACCGGGTCGCGATCGTCAGCCATAATTCGAGCCGGTTGCTGACCTCTTTCTTCGGGGTGAGCGGATGGGGCCGGGTACTGGTCCCGATCAACTTCCGCCTGCGCCCCGACGAGGTGCGCTACATCGTGGCGGATTCCGGTGCCCGTGTGCTGTACGTCGATCCGGAACTCGCGGACTCGCTCGCCGAGATCGACTGCGAGCACACGTTCGTTCTGGGCTCCGACACCGACCTCTACGCCACGCCGGGTTCGGTGCCGCGGTCGTGGCAACCGGACGAATCCGCTACCGCCACTATCAACTACACCTCCGGCACCACTGCGCGCCCGAAAGGCGTACAGATCACCCACCGCAATATCTGGGTCAACGCGGTCACCTTCGGCCTACACGCCACGATCAGTGATCGCGACGTCTACCTGCACACCCTGCCGATGTTCCACGCCAACGGCTGGGGTATGCCGTTCGCGATGACCGGTGTCGGCGCCCGGCACATCGTGCTGCGCAAGATCGACGGCGCCGAGATCCTGCGCCGGGTCCGCGATCACGGTGTCACGGTGATGTGCGCGGCTCCGGCCGTCGCCGCCGCGGTTCTGGAGGCCGCGCAGACCTGGGAGGGCGAGATCCCCGGACGCGACCGGGTCCGGATCATCATGGCGGGTGCCCCGCCGCCCACGAAAACCGTCGCCCGCGTGGAGCGGGAACTGGGCTGGGAGTTCATTCAGATCTACGGCCTGACCGAAACCTCCCCGCTGTTGACCGTCAACCGCTCGCGGGCGGAATGGGACGACCTCGAACCGGAGGACAGGGCAGCCGAACTGACCCGTGCGGGCGCCCCGGCACTCGGTGTCCGGTTGCGGGTCGAGGAATCCGAAGCGGGCGCGGGGGAAGTGCTGGCCCGATCCAACGTGGTGATGGAAGGCTATTGGGGGCGGCCCGAGGAAAGCGAACAGGCGCTGGCCGACGGTTGGTTCCACACCGGCGACGGTGGTGTGGTGGGCGACGACGGCTACCTGACCATCGCCGATCGGAAGAAGGACGTGATCATCACCGGTGGCGAGAACGTCTCCTCGATCGAGGTCGAGGACTGCCTGTTCTCCCATCCCGCGGTGGCGGAGGTGGCGGTGATCGCGGTGCCGAGTGAGAAGTGGGGCGAAACGATCAAGGCGCTGGTGGTACTGAGTCCGGGTATCGACGCGAGCAACGCCACCGAATCGGAACTGATCGCCTGGTGCAAACAGCGGCTGGCGGGTTACAAGGCGCCGACGTCGGTCGAGTTCCGGGAAGAACTGGCGCGGACGGCGACCGGCAAACTACAGAAGTTCAAACTGCGCGCACCGTACTGGGGCGGGCGGGGGCGCCAGGTGAACTGATATCTGGGCCGGCCACGTGGTGGCGGGTCGATCCCGACCGGCGCGGGCTCCGAGCTGGACTACGCCACCACTACACGCCACGGGATTTCGGCGGTATCCAGCGCATCTCGCAATTCCGCCCGGGCGGCTCCGGAAGGATGACGTGATCGATATCGGCCAGTGTCACACCGCCGTGGATCCGGGCTTCGGCGAATTGCCGCTGCCGGAACGTTTCGCCGGTGTATCGAATATCGTTGCGGCCGGCCGTCTCGCCGGCCTACTTCGAACATGCGCTCCGGGTAGCTCGCTACGGGACGAACGAGTCCGCCGAACCGGATGCCACCCGTTCGGCCGAGGCGAGCGGAATCGGTTCGAACATCGCGGGTTCGTCCTCGGGAAACAGCGCGGTCGGGCCGTAGACCCAATCGGTGAACGAGTAGTCGGCGACCTCCCGCTCCCGCAACAGGACATTGCGCTGTGCCCGCCGGATCCCGTCGAGATGCCACAGTTCACCCCACACGCGTGCGGTCAGGACCACCCGGCGGCAGTGTTCCGGCCGGACCGCTTCGTAGGCCGCGAGCGCACCCGTCCAGTCCACCGCACCGTCCCGGCCCCGTAACCGCCGCACGTGTTCGGCGAGCACCCATCCGTCCTCGATCGCCATGATCGCGCCCTGCGCCATGTACTGCAGCGGCGGATGGGCCGCGTCGCCGAGCAGGGCGATCCGGCCATCGACCCAAGTGTCGATGGGATCGCGGTCGTACATGCGCCACCATTTGTCCCGCCACATATGCGGTAGCCGCCGCTGGACGAAATCGCAGGTCTCGGCGAAGGCACTGTCGAGTTCGTCGGGTGTGCCCCAGTCGTCGAGACCGGCACGCGCCTTCGGGGATTCGAATACCGCGACCTGATTGAGCAGGTCCCCGCCGCGCAGCCCGTAGTGTACGAAATGGCACCGCGGCCCCACGTAGACGACCACTTCGGACAGGTCCACCGGACGGTCGACCTCCGTGATCGGCACGGTACCGCGGTAGGCGACATACGCCGAGGAAACCGGCTGGTCGTCGACGAAGAGGGTGCGGGCGACCGAGTGCAGTCCGTCGGCCGCGATCACGATATTCGCCGTGTGGACGGTCCCGGCCTGCGTTGTCGCGCTCGCCGCACCGGCGGCCTGCGCGTACGACACCACCCGCTGCTCGGTGAGCAGTTCGACGCCGGCGTCGCGGCACGCCCGGAGGAACAGCGAATGCAGATCGCTGCGATGGATCACCAGATAGGGGAAGCCGTATTCGCGTTCGAGATCCCGCAGATCGAGTGCGGTCAGCTCGCTCCCGTCGACCGCGTCCCGCATCACCATCCGGTCGGGTACGACCCCACGGGCTTTCACTTCGTCCAGCAGTCCGTAGTCGTCGAGGATGCGGGTGCAGTTCGGCGCGAGCTGGATTCCCGCGCCCACCTCGCCGAATTCTTTCGCCTGCTCGAGGACCCGCACCTGCATGCCGATCCGCGCGAGTGCGAAAGCGGTGCTCAGCCCGCCGATTCCGCCGCCGACGATGACGACGTCAGGGGTGCTCACGTGGCAGCTCCTCTACAGCCAGGCGCCGAGGTCGGGAACACCGGCGAGGGTATGGGGGCGACCGGCGAGATAGGCGGTCACCTCGGGCAGCGGGCCGTCGGGTACGGTATCGAGCCCGCGCTTGGCCCGGATATCGGCCGCGAGCGCGGTCAGGAAATCGTGGGGGAGATCCGCGAACGTGGTGCCCGTGCCGAGATCGATCGTATGGACACACACCTCGCGCGCCCGCAGCCACGGGATCTCCGTGGCCGGGACGGTCCGGCCCTGCGCGGTGACGACCTCGGCGCGCCACTGCTCGCCGGTCAGGGCATGCACGGCGGCGCCCAGCGTGTGCACCGACGCGTTCAGCCACGCCACCAGGTCGGGGGCGGGCAGCCGTGCGCCGGCGTCGATATCGGCGGTGCGCCGGTCCGCCGAGGAATACATCGGCGTATGTTCACCTGTCCGGGCCCAGTGCACCAGATTTCCGAGCGCGTCCGCGTTCGCGGCGATATGCGCCACCAGATGTTTACGCGTCCAGCCGGGGAGCGAGCTCGGCGCCGACATCGTCTGTTCGTCGAGCAGCGCGACCTGGGTGACGAACGATCCGGTGCCGTGCTCGACCCATTTCAGGGAATCGGCGTGCGTCCGACCGGTCACGACGCTTTCACGACCTTGTTGGTGCAAGCCCCCAGCCCGGCGATCCGGGTGACGACGGTTTCGCCGCCGACCAGATAGACCTTCGGATCGCGCGCGTGGCCGACCCCGGCCGGGGTCCCGGTGGCGATCAGATCGCCCGGGTTCAGCCGGATCACGGTCGATACATACTGCACCAGACCGACGGGGTCGAACAGCAGTGTGCCCGTATCGTCGTGCTGCATGACGGCGCCGTCGACCAGTGTCTCCACCTCGAGCGCCGGCCGTACGCCGCCGACTTCGTCGGGCGTCACGACATAGGGCCCGACCGGGGTGGAGGAATCCCAGATCTTGCCCTGTGTCCATTCGATGGTGCGGAACTGCCAGTCCCGCACCGACACATCGTTCATCACCGTGAAACCCGCGATGGCGTCCGCGGCCTCTGCCTCGGTGGCCCGGCGGACGGGTTTCCCGACCACGACCACCAGCTCGACTTCCCAGTCCAGCGCGTCGGTCTCGGCGGGTTTCACGATCGGATCGTTCGCGCCGATGAGGCTGTCCGCGAACTTCGGGAAGAGCGTCGGGTAGCCGGGAAGTTCGCGCCCCATCTCCTTGATGTGGTTTGTGTAGTTGTGACCGACGCAGATCACCTTCGACGGGTTCGGGACGACGGCGGCGAAGTCGGCGCCGGCGGCCGGCCAGGTGACACCGGCGGCGTTCGCGGCGACGGTGGCCCAGTCGTCCTGGGCGAACAGCGCGCCGAGGTCGTCGTAGCCGAGATCGACCAGGGTGTCACCGTCGAGGCGGACCGCGCGGGTGCCGCCGTCGACGCGCAGGGTGGCGAGTTTCATCGGATGGTCTCCTGACGGTTGAGCTGCAAGGCCTCGAACACGGGGGCGTCCGAGAAACGGAAGAGATCGAATGCGCCGGAATCGGAATCGGAGGAACCGGCTTCGGATCTGGCGGAGAACGGCTCCCACGACGGGACCACGAACAGGTCGCCGCGCGTCACCGACCAGGACCTGTCACCCACGGTCACCGTGCCGGAACCGTCGAACACCTGGTACACCGACGACCCGGTCTCGCGGGCCGGTGCTGTTTCCGCCCCGCGCGCGATCCGGCGGAACTCCGCGCGGATGGTCGGCAGCACATCGGTGCCGTTGTGCGGGTTCGAGAACCGCACCGCCGCGTGCCCGGGTTCGACCGTGCCGCCGTGGCCCTCCTTCTCCAGCAGCAGTTGATCGTTCAGCGCGGCGTCGGTGTGCTCCCACTTGTAGGCCAGCAGCGGTGACCCCGGCGCGACCTCACCCACCGACAGCGGACGCAGCCCCGGATGGCCCCACAACCGCTCGGAGCGCGATCGGACCGGTGTTATCCGCTCCGCCGCGCTGATCTCCGCCCGCCCGAACTGGAAGAACTGCGATTCCATGACGTACTGGAACGGAATATCCAGCCCGTCGATCCAGGCCATCGGCTCCGATGTCGCATTGTGGTGCGCATGCCAGTTCCAGCCGGCCTGCGGCAGGAAATCACCGCGCCGCATCGGAACGGCGTCACCGTCGGTTGTATCGCCGGTACCGCCGACCACGGTCCACACCCCCGAGCCCTCGACAACGAACCGGAAGGCGTGCTGGGTATGGCGGTGCTCCGGGGCGTCCTCGCCGGGCATCAGGTACTGGATCGCCGCCCACAGGGTCGGGGTGGCGAACGGCCGTCCGCCGAGGGCCGGGTTCGCCAGCGCGATCGCCCGCCGCTCCCCGCCACGGCCGACCGGCACGATATCGCCCGCCTTCGCCGCGAGTCGCAGCAGCTTCTCCCACCGCCAGACATGCGGTACCGCACACGAGCGCGGCCGGTCCGGCATGAGGTCGCCGATCTCGGTCCACAGCGGAACGAGCAGTTCCTGCTCGAAGCCGCGGTACAGCTCCTCGAGGGCCGGGGTCACCTGCGGCTGGTCCGGCGCGGCGACCGCCCGCAAGCGGACAGGGGTGTCACTCGTGGTCATGTGGTCTACAGTGGCCCTCGTCGACCCAGCAGAACACAAGATTCTGGAGAGCAGAACCACGCCATGGCCGTCGCCGCGCAGAAGAACCCACCCGCCTATATCGTGACCAGCGCTGATCACGCGCTCCGGGCCGCCGTCATGCTGCAGCTGGAGGGCGGTCTGACGGTGAGCGAGATCGCCGGACGGTTGGGGGTGGCGCGGTCGACGGCCCATCGGCTGTTGCAGACGCTGGTCTACCGGGACTTCGCCGTGCAGGACGAACAGCGGGTCTACCACCCGGGGCCGGTGCTCGAACTGGCCACCCATTCGCAATCGCGGACGTCACGGCTGCGGGCGGCGACACTGCCGCATCTGCAACGACTCGTCGACCTGGTGGGGGAGTCCGCGAACCTGACGATACGGACCGGGGATATCACCCGCTTCATCGCCAGCGTCGAATGCCGCCAGGCGTTGCGGGTGGGATCGCGCGAGGGGATGGTGTTCCCGGCCCACCGCACCACCGCGGGTCTGGTATTGCTGGCCGACCTCGACCCGGCCGAGTTGGACGAGCTCTACGACGAGCGCAGGTTCGCCGAGCGGCCCGACGAACGACCGGACCTGCCGAGCCTGCGGGCTCAGCTCGGCCGGGTGCGCCGGGCCGGGTTCGCCCTCAACAACGGGTTGTCCGAGCGCGGCGTGGTGGCGGTCGGCGTTCCGGTCCGCGATGTGGACGGGACAGCACTGGCCGGGCTGTCGGTCTCGATGCCCTCGGTCCGCTACGACCGGCACCGGTTACCGGCTCTCGTCGCCACCCTCCACCGCGCCGCCGGCGCGATCGAAGCGGGTCGCGGCGGCGACCGGTGAGCCGTGCCGCTGTCCGAGCGGTCCCGGCATCCGCACCCGCCACCACGGCGGTGGCCGATGCGTCGGCGCCGATCAGCCGAGCCCGGGAATCGCGCCGTTGCGGAAGGCATCGACGAAAAGCTCATGGTCGGCGCGGGTGCGGTGGGCGTAGGACCGGCCGAAATCCACCATATCGCGGATGAATTCTTCCTCGGCGCCGCCGATGGCCGCCGTGATCGCCTCCTCGCTCTGGAAATCGACCAGTGTCTGATCGGAGTCGGCGTCGGAGACACAATGCATACCCGCGGTCGCCTGGCCGAGATATTCGATCACCGGTCGCATTTCGTCCGGTTCGGTGAGATCGGACCAGTCGAGGTCGCTCACATAGGGGGAGAGCTCGGAGACGATATAACCGTCCCCGCCGAGCTCGGTGTAAGCGAGCCAGGGGTCGGCATGGGCCTGCAGGGCGCGCTGGGATACGGCGGTGCGGTGCCCGTGGTGCCGGAAATAGTCGCGGATCCGCTCGTCCCGCACGATTCGGCTGGGCGCGGCGATATTCCCCTGTTTCATGGACAGGATCACATCGTTCTCGAGTGCCTCGGTCTGCCCCTCCACAAGGACGTTGTACGCGGGCAACCCCGCCGATCCGATCCCGAACCCTTTGCGGCCGACGATATCTTTCACCTGGTAGGTGATGCTCCGGAACCGTTTGTGCTCCGGGATGGTCTCCAGATACCGGGTGAAGGCATCCAGCACCAGATCGCGTTCCGCGCCGTCCACCGCGCGGACACCCTTGCCGGGCCGGAAGCGGCGTTCGTAGTCCTCGACCATCGTGGTGCTCGCCAACAGGGCGGTGCGGGTGTTCATCCGGGCATCGAGCAGCACATCGTGTACCGGGCCCGTGGTGTTCCGTAGGTGCAGTTCGAAGTCCTGCTCGTGCTGGGTGCCGTCGCGAAAGGCGCGCACCATACGCACATAGGCGCGCACATATGTCGCTGTCAATGTCTCGATATCGGCATCGGAGACGGCCTTGCGACGGGCCAGCAGCGCCACACTGGCGCAGAAACGCTTGATATCCCAGGTGAATGCGCCCAGATATGCCTCGTCGAAATCATTGACGTCGAAAACGAATTGTCCGGCGGAATCCATATAGGTGCCGAAATTCTCCGCATGCAGATCGCCCTGGATCCAGATCCTGCTGGTGCGCTCATCGGCCCACCGATCCTCGGTGGCGGCCATATCGCTGTAGAACAGGCAGGCGGATCCGCGATAGAAAGCGAAGGGATTATCGGCCATCTTGCGGAACTTCTTGCGGAACGCGTCCGGGTCGTCAGCGATCATCTCGCCGAAGGCGTCGGCGAAGACCTCGATGATCTCGTCCCTGCGATCGTGCGCACTGTCCTGGCTGATTCCGCTGTCCATACCCACGATCTCGGGCCGGTCCTCTCGTCACGACGCTGTTGCCACCGCCGTGGCCCCGGGCGACGACGACATACTCGATCGTGCCAGAACCACACCCGAGGTGCTCGTCTGTCTCACCTCAGCGCAGCTCGACCTCCACTGCTGCCGATAGGGCCCGTATCCACGGAAGATCGGCTGCCGGGCCGGGTCCACAC
This sequence comes from Nocardia sp. NPDC003963, assembly GCF_053605105.1. Lineage (NCBI taxonomy): Bacteria > Bacillati > Actinomycetota > Actinomycetes > Mycobacteriales > Nocardiaceae > Nocardia > Nocardia sp. NPDC003963. Next base: position 1,424,066 of record NZ_JBSGIP010000001.1, on the reverse strand, counting down.
GGCGCGCAAGGGAGCGATTCGGCCTCGATCGACAGGGCGGACGCGGTGTGTCCGGCGAATACCGCTCACTTCGGCGCCGGTGTGGTTCGCGACGGAGTCGCCCGCCGGATCTCCGACGTGATCCGGTCGACGAGGTCGTCGAGGCGGTGCTGATGGGTGCCCGCCCAATAGATCCGGTCGCAGCCGGTGCAACGGCGGAAGGTGTCGTGATATCGGCGGGTCAGCGGCGGCAGCCGGTCGATGATGTCGGCCTCGGGCACGTCCGCCAAGAGTGCGCCGCACCGGAGACAGCGGGTCAGCGGGGCGAGCCGGTTCGACAGGTCCAGTCGATCGATCACCTCCACGACCTGGTCGACCGGGAGATCGGCACGGACGAACAGGCCGTGGGTGACGATTCGGCGGGCGAGCAGGCCGCGGTCTCTGGTGAGCAGGATGCGGTGATCGCTCAGGGAGATATCGGCGAGTCGCGCGTCGCCGGCGTCGAATTCGCAGCGTACGTCGAGGCCCATCAGTCGCAGCAACCGGGCGGCGCCACCGAGATTGACATCGACGAGCAGGCGCGGTTCGCGGAGCGGACGCGGTCGCACCAGGGTCAGGGCGGCGATATCGAGGCTTTCGAATACGGGGTAGACGGCAAGCCTGTCGCCCGGACCGGGACGGTGCCCGAAGCCGACGGATTCTCCGTTCACCAGGAGCAGGTCGATCTCGGTGTGCGGGATACCGGCTGCCTCGACGATATCCTTCACGGTCTGATGCGTTCGCACCGGCCGCCGCAGCACGCAGAACCGGGACCGCGGCGGCAGGAAGTCGTTCAGTTCCGCGTATACCCGTAATTCGAGGCTGTCGCGTCGTTCGGTGCTGCCCTCGGTATGCGTGTCCATGATCGAACTCCAGGCCGGTACCACTCCACTCGAAACCCTGCGCGAACTCGTAGTTTACTCTCGGTGTCCGGCAGTGTCCGGCAGTGTCCGGCAGTGTCCGGTGGTCCGCGGACGGCCCGGTGCGTACCGTCAGTGCGCCCCCAGCGCGTCCAGGATCATCGGGCGGGCGGTGGCCAGTGCCCGCCCCCAGTAGGGCCAGGTGTGGGTGCCGTCGACGATATCGACGCGGGCCGGGATACCCAGGGCCGCGACCCGATCGCGGAAGATCCGAGTGCCTACCGCCGCTGTTGCCTCCAGACCCATGGCGTTCACCGTGTTGCCGACTCCGTACGGCACATCGGGAGCGCCCGGGTTGCCGTTGCCCGCCGAGACGTACATCGGCAGTCCGCGCAGTAGTTCGGCCTGGACGGTCGGATCGTTGCGGCTCCAGGCGGGGTCCCCGGCCGGGCCCCACATATCGTCCACGTTGAACCGGCCCTCGTCCCACATCGCGGCGCGGATAGCTTCGTTCCAGAGCGGGAAGGTCGGATTCAGGAATCCGGAGAACGATCCGGCGAATCCGAACTGGTCGCGGTGATGCGCGGCCAGTGCCATGGCCGCCCCGCCGCCCATGGAGGCACCCACGATGGCCTTGTTGGTGCGCGATACCCCGTATCCGGCCAGGAAATCGGGCAACTCACCGGTGAGGAAGGTCTCCCATTTGTAGGTGTTCGCCTGACCGTTGGTGCCACTGGGCCGGTACCAATCGGTGTAGAAACTGGAGCGGCCGCCGACCGGGAAGACCAGTGTGACGTTGTCACCGGCGAACTGCCGCAGCGCGTCGGTATCGCTGGTCCACTGATTGTGATCCTGCGGTGCGCGGAGGCCGTCGAGTACGTAGAGTGCCGCACTCCCGCCGCGCGCCGCCCACTGCACCTGGATCTTGATCGGTCCCATACCGGACGGCACGAAGAGTTCCTCGTACCCACCCGCCGGGGACCGCAGCACCGGAGTGCCGGGCGGCGCAGCACTGACCACGGCCCCGCCCACACAGGTGGTCAGCACCATCGACGCAACAATCGCAGCGAGTCGCCTCAGCCGCCTCCGCACCACCCGCCGACGCTTCGCGCGCACCGGTACTCCTTCTCGGTCTCGGATATCGGTCGGGTGAGCACGCTACCGAAGCAACCCGGATTCGCCCGCGCGCCGCACAGGCATTCCTCGAAATTTCCGCTTCCGCGGGACCTACGGCCTTCCGAAGCGTCCGCCTCGTACAACCGAGGCTCCGCGAAGGAGCGGACTCACGGTATTCGGTCGGCCCGCCGAATCCGTATCGACCAGCATTGCGGTGACGTGGCGCCGGTACCGACGGCGAGACGGGTGGCATCGGTCGCTTCGCGCGGGCGGCAGGGGATCCACCATGGCGGATCCGGGAGATCCGGCATCGCTGTTCTGCCGTTCGGTGCCACCGAGAGCGCTTCGTTCTCTAGGCTGACCGGCGGGTGTCCCGATCGGGGCTCGTGGAAGATCGGAGAACACTGTGGCGCTTCGTGACTGGATCCCGCGGGTGTCGGATGCCGCGCGGAGTACTGCCGGACGTGTCACCGGTCTCGCGTCGAGTGCGCGCCGGAGTGCACGGGCGCGGATCGAGCGGTTCGGCGAACGCGGTGCGGACCCGACCAGCCGGCTCATCCCGGACGAGCCGTCGATACCTGTCCCCGCGGACCTGTCCGAATCCGGCTCCGCACCAGACCTTTTTCCGGTGGCGGCCGAGGCCGTGCCACGCGATGCGGTAGAGGATCGGCCCCGGTTGATTCCACGGCGAATGCGTGATCCGGAATACCGGCGCACCCAATATGCGCAGATCTACGATTCCCATATCGAGCCGATCAACCGGCTCGTCGACCGGTTGCGCGAGGAATCGGGTGCGTGGGTGCCCCATGTCGCGCCGATCTACGGCGGCACCGGTGCCCGCGTCCTGGCTGTTTTCCGGGACCCGGGGCCGACGACGCAGCAGGACTCCGGTAGTGGGATGCTCTCGCTGGAGAACGACGACCCCTCCGCCGAACGTCATCTCGGGCTCGTCGAGAATTCGGGACTGGCGGCCACGGATCTGATCTCCTGGAATGCCTATCCCTGGTATATCAACCGCACACCCACCGGTGTGGAAATCGACCGTGGCGCCGAGGCGATGCAGCGGTTGATCGAGTTGCTGCCCGAACTCGTCGTTGTCGTCGTGCACGGTAAGGATGCGCAGACGGCGTGGCGGCGGTTCGTGCGCAGCGGCCGTTCGGCCGGTCGGCAACTGGACGTGGTGACCACCTATCACACCAGTCGCCAGGCGTTCCGGACATCCGATCCGGACGAGCGTGCGAGGCGGGAGAAGAAGCTCGTCGACGACTACGCGCGGGTAGCCGCGCTGCTCGCGGACGCGCCGCGGTAGGCCGATGCCGCGGGTACACCGGATGATCACGCAGCCCCCGGCATCGGACTCGTGGAAGACAGCACGGCCGCCGGCCGCAGCCGGGCGAGGATGCCGTCCAGGTCGAGGGTGAACATCTCGGGCCGGAAGACGTGACCGCCGGGCACCTCGTGCCATTCGTGCGGGATGCCGGCGTCGCGCAGGCGGGCGCGGAATTCGCGCTGGCCGGCCAGTACCTGGGTCTCGTTCACGCTGTCGAACCAGTTGATCGGATCCGGACTGGTGCCGGCGACCAGGAAGATCCTCTTGTTCCGGTAGCTGTCGATCCGCTCGACCGGATTGTCGGCGCTGACCCTGGCCTGGTTCCAGAACGGTGCGCCGTAGACCGTGCCGCCGGCCAGGTCCGATACCGCCGAGGACAGGTTCGCCCAATGGACGACCAGGCCGAAATCGCGCCGAAGACTCGCCGGGCCGGAATGGCTGCTGACCGAGGCGAAGTGGCCGTAGTACTTGGCTGTGTACTTCAGCGCACCGAAGCCACCCATCGAGAATCCGCCGACCGCACGGCCGTCGTATTCGGCGTACGTTCGGAAATTGGCCTCGATCCAGGGGAGCAGCTGGGCGATATGGAACGTCTCCCAGTTGCGCGGGCCGACGAACGAGCTGACCGGATTGGAGTACCAGCCCGCGTGCCCGCCGTCGGGCATCACGACGATGATCGGTCTCCCGGCGGTCAGGTCGCGGATGCCCAGATAGTCGAACTGGCGGAAATCCTCACCGCCACCGTGGAACAGGTAGAGGACGGGGTAGGTCAGCCCACTGGTGGTGTAGTCGTCGGGGAGTAGAACGTTGACTCCGGGATTCCAGCCGATCGCACTGGTCTGGAACCGGTAGTACCACATACGCGGGTCGTTCTCGTTGCGGTCCACGATCGACAGTCCGAACCCGTCGCTGCGCCCGGCGAATACGGCCAGCACCTGCCCGGCGCAGATTGCGCCGGGTTCGGCGATATCGTCGACGGTGGTGATCAGTGGGGCGAACGAGGGGTCACCGTAGAAGCGAACTGCCAGGTCCGGCAGCGTATCCCCCGCGCGGACCCGATATCTCGTGAGATCGGGGACGATCAGTTGTTGCCCGATATCGATGCCGCCGGGGTCGGTGATCCCGCTGGCGGCGGCGATCAGCGGGGAAAGCGCGGGGTCTCCGTAGAAGTGAGAGGACAACGCCGGCAGCGTATCTCCGGCGTGGACCACGTATCTGGTGAAGTCGGGGACGATCAGTTGTTGCCCGATATCGATGCGATCGGGGGCGGAGATCCCGCTGGCGGTGGCGATGAGCCGGTGTAGTTGTGCGTCGCCGTAGAAGCGCAGCGCCAGATCCGGCAAGGTTTCCCCGGTGACGACGATATGTGTTCTGACCATGCCGTTCACCCCATCGATAGCAGATGGCTCTAGTGTCCAACGCCGGGAATTCGTTGTCCAGTACTCCTGGGGCACAGGATGGTGTGGGCGAAAAACGTTGTGGAAACGCGACCGTTCCACACGACTTTCGACGCATGCCACCGGTCCGGATCCGGTGCCGCGAACAGCGGATCGGGTTCCCGGCGTTCGTGCGCCCGCCCGTCCGGTGCGAAGTCGTCCATCATCGGTGACTGTGGCCCGGGCGAACGAAGCCGCGGGGTGGCCCGCTCGCCGCTATTCGGGCGCGAGGACCTCCACGGCCCGGGAGAACTCGCACTGTGTCACATAGATTTCGTGGGTCGCGCTGTCCACGGCGACCCCCCAGGTGCATCGGCCTCCGGTAGGCGTCTTCGCCACGATGCGGGAAGCGCTGACCGTACGTGTCCGCGTATCGATCATCGTGACGCTGCCGAACGACGCGGAGGTGAGGTAGGCGGTGTGCGCGGGGGCATCCACCGCCACCGCGAACGAAGGTTCCCGTTCCAGCGAGATATCGCCGACCGTATGGGTCGCCATATCGATGAACGACACTCTCTTCCCGGTGAAGTCGGTGACGAAGGCCGTGCGCGTCCCGGAATCGATGGCGATTCCGCGCGGTTCGCCGCCGACCGCGATCGTGGTGGTCACCGCCGCCGTGGCCGGGTCGACGATCGATACGTTCTTTCCATTGGCGACCCATATCCGATGATCCGTGGGGTCGACGGCCAGTGCGTTGGGTTCATCGTCGACCGGAATCGTGGACACAGCGGTCCGGCTGCGGGTGTCGATCGCTGTGATGGTCCGGTAGTAGCGGTTGGCCACGTAGACGGTGTGGCGATCGGAATCGACTGCGACGGCGCTGGGGTCGCTCTTGTCCGCGACAGGGATACGAGCTGTCTCGGTGCTGCTCGCGGGGTCGAGGATCGACAGCGTTCCCACCGAGCTCTCATCGATGAGATACACCAGGTGCGTCGACTCGTCGACGGCGATCGACTGGTGTCCTTTGACGAACACATCGTCGACTTCGACGGTGGCGGTCACCGCCGCGGAGCGGGTGTCGATGACCGAGACCGTGTGGTCACCGTTGGCGATATAGGCCCGTTGCAGGGCGGAGTCGACGGCGACGCTGCGCGGGCCCTCACCGACCTGCACGGTCACCCGGCTGCGATACGGCCCTACGCCGACATCCTCGAACATCCGGTTGGTCGCCGGATCCGTGGTCGTGGGAACAGTGGTGGTGGTCGGAGAAACATGGGTAGGCACCGAGGGCGCACAGCTGCTGGTCGCGACCGCGACGATCGCCGCAAGACAGATCCCCCCAGCGCGTCTCGAAGTGATTCGCACTTGCCGGAAGGTATCACTCGTGCCGCGCGCGGCGCCACACTCGAACGGTCCCTGGTCGCGGTGGAACCTTCCGGAGGCCCGGCTCGAACCCACGAAACACGCCGACGGCGACCTGTGGCGGTCGCGCGCAGGGCCTCCGCGAAGCCAGGGGAGCCGCGAATCAGGCGTTACGGCACCGGTTTTCGACTCGGCTTGCTAGCATCCGAACCGATATCGGCCACTGCACCGGCGGCGGACAAGGGGCGATGATGGAAGTGGAGAACGTCCACCACTCGTACGGCAGGAGGTCGGTGCTACGTGGCGTACACATCACGCTGCCCGCGGGGGCGCTGGTGGGCATCGTCGGTGAGAACGGGGTCGGGAAGTCGACGCTGTTGAAGGTCCTCTCCGGGGCCCTGCGACCGGACCGGGGAACCATCCGGCACCGTGGGCGATTCGGTTACTGCCCGCAGCAGGTGGTGCTCAACGATGCCTTCACCGTCCGCCAGCACCTGGATTTCTTCGCCGCGGCCTATTCCGTTCCGGATCTGCGCCGGGCCGAGGAGACCATGGCGATCCTCCGGTTCGCCGAATACGCCGACGAGCGGGTCGCGACACTGAGCGGCGGTACCCGGCAGAAGCTCAATCTGACGTTGGCGGTGATGCACGACCCGCAGGTGCTGCTGCTCGACGAGCCCTATCAGGGCTTCGATTGGGAGACGTATCTGCGCTTCTGGGATCTGGTCACCGAGTTCCGTGACACCGGCGGGTCGGTGCTGATCGTCTCGCATCTGGCCCACGACACCGACCGGCTGGACCAGGTGTGGCGGTTGCACGAGGGGGTCCTGCGAGACAGACAGGAGAAGCTCGGATGAGCAACGGTGTCCGACTGTTCCTGATCGCCACTCGCTTCGGTCTCGTCGAGCACGCGCGCAACCGGTTCGCCATGCTGCTGGTGGCCGTTTTCGTTCCTGTCCTGATCACCCTGGCGCGGGTGGCCGTCACCGATATCGAGGTGCCGTTCCGGCTGCGGGACAGCGGTCTCGTGCTGCGTGCCGACGGTAACGAGCTGGCCCAGCTCAGTGCGGCCCTGATGGTGGTCTCGTTGATCGTCGGATTCATGATGTTCGCGGCGACGTTCAGCAGTGGCGCATTCGACCGCCGACTGTCCATGGCCGGATATCCCCGGGTCGCGCTGGGTACGGCGAAGATCGCCTGCCTGGTGTCGGCCTCGCTGGTGGTCTGTACGTACGCCACCGCGATCATCTGCTGTTATTGGTCGCCGCGGCAGCCGGTGCTGCTCGCTGCGGCGCTGTTCGGTGCGGCGATGACCTACGGGGCGCTGGGTGTCGCGCTCGGTGCGCTGCTGCGCCGTGAGGTGGAGGGGATGTTCGCCATCGCGATGATCAGCTGTGTCGATATGGCCGTACAGAATCCCATCGCCAGCGCCGGGGCGGACAGTGATCTCGTGCGCTGGCTGCCCTCTTACGGGGCGATGCAGGCGTCGACCGCGGCCGGTTTCTCCGATGCCACACCGTTCGCGGGCTTCGCCGTGCAACTGACCTGGTTCGTCGCCAGCGCCCTCGTCGGACTGGTCGCCTTCCATCTGCGCACCCGCTCGTCTCTTCGGCCCATGCTCCGGATGCGAATCTCCGGACCACGCCTGCGCGGATCTCGTATCCCGGAAGCGACGAAAGCCGGACAGCCGGTGGAGCAGTGAGAACGTGTCCCGCCCGATCGCCGTGGCGGCTCGGGCGGGACTGCCGACTGTATTACAACGCGGTGGCAGCCGGTTCGTCCGCCCGGTAGTAGATCTCACGGCGCAAACGCTCCAGATCCGGTGCCGGAGTGGCGGAGGTCTGCTCGTACCGATCGCTCTCGCGTCCCCACAGCGCGACATTCGTGATGTTCGCGTACATCTGCGCGTAGTCTTTCCGTTTGCCCGGCAGGCCGGGAAGTACGCGGATGAGCCCGGGGATATAGCGGATCACCGCCTCGAGCTGGGCGCGATACTCGGCCACTTGGCGCTGTACTTGCTCGACCGCCGCGCGCCGGGTGCAGCCGGACTCCTGCCGGACCGCCCGCACCAAGTTGTAGGGCACCCGGTCTGCCTCGTCCTGATCCAACCCCACCAGATCGTTCTCCACGAAGGTCACCCAGAAGGCGAGCTCCTCGAAGCGGCGGATCACCGGGTGGTTGCGCAGTTTCGCCGGCAGCTCTCCGTCCTGGTACACCTCGATACAGGCGAGAGCGACTTCGATTCCGCTGGTCGCGATCCGCAGCGGCAGATAGTCGGCCGTGCCGGGAACGTAGCCGTCGATGCGATGGTGCGCTTCACGTTCGGCTGCCTCGAACCAATCCTCGAGGCCGTCGAGGAACCGCTCCTGCCAGCGGGCGGTCCGGCCCTCGCGCAGCCGTGGCCACAGACTCTCCCAGGCCGCGGGGATCGCGCCGGGCCGGGCGGGCGTCTCCGGATCCCGGCGCACCATCGCGACCATGCCCCGCCGCAGCGCGGTGACGGCCGCCGGGTCCGTCAGCCGCGGATCCTCGAAGAGGTCGTCCAGTACGAGGGTCAGTACGGCCATACCGTAGGTCGTCTGTTCCCGTGCCGTACTCGCGGCCGGGGTCAAGGTCTGTGCCGGGAGCTGGATCGCTCCTGTCCACCGGTGGTAGTCGGCCTCGGCGGGTGTGCGGGCGAGTCCGGTGTCCACCAGCCAGTTCCGCAACCATGATGCGACATGCGGCGGGAGCCCCGCTTCGCGGGACCGGGGCGGTTGCGCCGCGGGCAGGGCCGCCGCCGGCCCCGGAGTCCGCCGGTCGAGGATGGATCGGGTGTAGTCGAGCATCGCGTGGCGGATACGGGGGTCGACGGACACCGCGGTGAGCCGGTCGGCGGCCCGGTCCATGAATTCACCGGCCGTCGTTCGTGCTTCCTCCACGGCGCCGGAAGCGACGACGAGTGCATGGGCCCGCGCGGCTTGTTCACGCGTCATCGCTCTGCGGAGCAGCCGGGTGAGGTCGGCGTCGCGGGCGGCGGCCCGGATCACCGGAAGTGTGTAGATACCGTCGGGCAGATCCGCGTTGACGGGCTTACCCATCTCTTCGGCGGTCGAGGTCAGATCGAGGATATCGTCGTAGAGCTGGTAGGCCATCCCGAAGTGCCGGCCGAACAGGGCCAGCGCCTCTTCGGCGTCCTCGGCGCGGCCGGCCTGCATCGCGCCCACCCGGCAGGCCAGCGACAGTACCGCCGCCGTCTTACCCTCGATCGAGTCCAGGTAGGACTGCTCGCTCCGCGAGGTCACGTAGAGGTCGGCGGCCTCGATCACCATGCCCGCGCACATCTGCTCACCGGCGATCGCTCCCGCGAGAACCTCCCGCCGGCCGAGCTCGGCCAGCATCCGAACGCTCGTGAGCATCATGGAGTCCCCGCCGAGGACCGCCATATGCGAACCCCACACCACATTGGCGCTGGGCCGCCCACGCCGCGCGTACGCGTGATCGACGACGTCGTCGTGGTAGAGCGAGCCCAGATGCAGCAACTCGACGGCAGCGGCGGCGCGCACCACCCGGTCGCCGGCCGGGATCGAGGGATCGGTGAGCAGGTAGTACGACAGCAGGGTGAGCGTGGGCCGGACCAGACGGCGCGCGGTATCCGGTCCCTGGTCCGTGAGCGCGGTCAGATCCGGTCGGCCCTCCAACCGGACGGGTCCGAGAACATCACGGACACGATCCAGGTCCGCTTCCAGATGTGGGAAGACAGCGGAATCGATTCCACGTGGCATGAGGGCACTCCTGACTGGTTGCAGCGGTCATCGGAAACACCATCGATCAGTGGAATTCGACACCATGAATGCGCGGAAGGTGTTGGTATCGGCGAAGTTCGATGAATCTGCTGGTTCAGCGGAGCGGAGTCGCCGGGCCGAGGCGGGCGGGCGCGGCAGTTACCTCCGGTACGCCGCGCCCGGGTGGCCGGCGGCCAGTAACGGACCGTCACCCCCCAACTTCTCGCGCAGGGTGGTGTTCTCGGTCGTCTCGGGAACCCGGCCGCGGCGGCGCAGCTCCGGCACCACGAGCCGGGAGAAATCGGCGAAGGTTCCCGGTGTGGTCACGTAGGCGATATTGAAACCGTCGATATCGGCCTCGTCGACCCAGCGTTCGAGTTCGTCGGCGACCTCCGCGGGCGATCCGGCGACGACCGGACCACGGCCGCCTATGCCGAGTGAGGTGGCGAGTTCCCGTGGGGTCCAGGTGCGGGTCGGGTCCGAGGTGAAGGAGGTCAGTGCCGACCGGTTCGCGTCTGTTTCCACGTGGCGCAACGGCTCGTCCGGGTCGGCCCGGGACAGATCCACTCCCGTCCATCCGCCGAACAGGGCGAGCGCCCCGTCGACGCTCACGAACTGTTCGTAGGAGCGCAGGTCGGCCAGCGCCCGCTCCCGGGTCTCGGCGACGATCGGGGTGAGCATGGTGAACACCTTGATCGACCGGGGATCGCGGCCGAGTTCGGCCGCCGCCTCGCGCAGCGCCCGCACCGGCCGCCGCACCACGTCTGGATTCGGGCCGGAGACGAACACCGCTTCCGCGTGCGCGGCGGCGAACCGCACACCACGCGGGGACGTTCCGGCCTGGAACAACGTCGGGGTGCGCTGTGGTGACGGTTCGCACAGGAACGGTCCCGGGACCGTGAAATAGCGGCCCTCGTGCCCGATATCGTGCACCTTCGCCGGGTCGGTGAAGAAGCCGCGGCGCGGGTCCCGCTGCACCGCATCGTGTTCCCAGGACGATTCCCACAGTTTGTAGCAGACCTCGAGGTACTCCTCGGCGATCTCGTAGCGTTCGTCGTGCGGAATCTGATCGCCCAGTCCCAGATTCCGCGCGGCACTGGCCAGATACGACGTGACGATATTCCACGCGACCCGCCCGCCGGTGAGATGGTCGAGTGTGGTGAGCCGCCGGGCGAGCGCATACGGCTGCTCGTAGGTCAGCGATATCGTGACCCCGAAGCCCAGGCGTTCGGTGACCGCGGCCATCGCCGAGACCGCCAGGGTCGGATCGTTCACGGGGAATTGCGCGGCATCGCGGACCGCGGCATCGCGGGAGCCGCCGTACACGTCGTAGGTGCCGAGCACATCGGCAAGGAAGAGGGCGTCGAAGCCGCCTTCCTCGAGCAGGCGGGCCAGGCCGGTCCAGTAGCCGAGGTCGTGGTAGCGGTGTCCCTGGTCGGCCGGATGCTTCCACAGTCCCGGCGATTGATGGCCTACGCAGGCCATATCGAAGGCGTTGAGATATATACGTGTCATCGGACCTCGCCGAGATCGTCGCGGTAGGTTTCGCGGGCCGCCGCGGCCGCGAGCGCGGTGAGCGCGGACAGGACGACGAAGTAGCCGACGATGAGCCACGGCCGCCCACCACCGGCGACCAGCAGCGCGGCCGCGATGAGCGGGGCGAACCCACCGGACAGCACCGCCCCGATGTGATAGCCGAGCGAGGTACCGCTGTAGCGGACCCGGGTGTCGAACAGTTCCGCGAACCAGGCGGCCTGCGGTCCGTACATCGCGTCGTGCAGGACGTTGACACCGAAGACGATCGCCAGGACTATGGCGATCTCCGAACCGCTGTCCACTGCCAGGAAGAACAGGACGAGGGCGAGCGGCCCGCCGAGGGCGCCGAGCAGGTAGAGCGGCCGGCGTCCGACCCGGTCCGACAGCTTCGACCACAGCGGAGTGCTGAGCAATCCGAGTGCCGAGGCGATCAGCACGGCCACCAAACCCACCTGGCCGTCCTCGTCGAATTCGTCCTGGAGATAGGTCAGGGAATAGGTGGTCAGCAGGACGAACAGGCCGACCCGGGAGAGTCGTAAACCGGTGGTCAGCACTACGTTCCGAGGCTGGGTGCGGAGCACCTCGACGACGGGGAGTCGTGCCAGCTCGTCCCGTTCACGTAACCGGTCGAATATCCGCGCATCGGTCAGCCGCAGCCGGATCAGCAATCCGATCACCACCAGTACGACGCTGAGCAGGAACGGGATCCGCCATGCCCCGTCCAGGAATGCCTGTTCGCCGGCTGCGGCGCGCACGATGTAGAAGACCCCGGTGGCCAGCAGCATTCCGGCCGGCGAGCCGAGCTGCGTGAAGCTGCCGTACCATCCGCGCTTTCCGGCCGGCGCGTGTTCGACCGACAGCAGCGCCGCACCACCCCATTCCGCGCCGACCGCGAGACCCTGCAGCACCCGCAGTGTCGCCAGCAGCGCGGGGGCCGCGAGTCCGACCTGCGCGTAGGTCGGCAGGACACCGATCGCGATGGTCGCGGCGCCCATCAGCAGCAATGCCCCCACCAGCACCGTCTTCCGGCCGATCCGGTCGCCGAGATGTCCCGCGATGATCGCGCCCACCGGTCGGGCACCGAACCCGGCGGCGTAGGTGGCGAAGGTGGCCAGGGTGCCCGCGGTGGCGGAGATGTTCGGGAAGAAGAGCGGTTTGAACACCAGTGCGGCGGCCGTCGCGTAGAGGTAGAAGTCGTACCACTCGATGGTGGTGCCGATCATGCTGCCGAACGCCACGGTCCGCGGGGTCGGCCGAGCGCTCGGCGCGGCCTCCGGATTGCCGAACGCGATACTCACCGGCGCGAAACCAGCGGTCGAACGCGCTGGGGCACAGCCTTCTTCTCGCCGTGATCACAATCCGACCGGCCTGCTGATCGCCTACCGCGTGCGCGCCCGGGCGCCGGGCAGCGGGTGCGAGCTCTTCCGGCGCCGGAGCAGACGCCGGCGGTTACCGCGGCGCGGTCGATTCGCGGCGCGAACCCCTCACCGGCGGAACAACGACGGTGCGTATGCCCCGGGCCGGGCCCCGGGTACCAGGACGGTCGTATGCCATCGGTCTTCCTCCCACATATGTTCCGGGAGGGGCCGGTGTGCGCGGTGGTCGACGGGCGCGGCCAAGGCGATCACCAGCGTGGTGCGTTCGATCAGGCGACGCCGTCTGCGGGTCATCGGACCGGAGACCTCCAGCACCCCCGGTCCGGGACCTATCGTCGTGGGAACGCCGACCTCCAGTGGCTCTTCTTTCCAGGTGGCGGGGTGGGCGGGGCGCCGGGCGAGATAGGTGCGCGGCGCGCTCTCGGTGCCGAACGTGAGAGCGGCCAGCACCCGGTCGGCGCGGGGGAGACCGAAGAGATCCCAGAATCCGGCGGACAGCCAGGAGTGGATCGGCAGCGCGATCGTCCGCTCGTCCCGGATGATCACGGGGGAGTCGATATTCAGCAGGGTGATCTCGCTCGTGGACACACGCATTCCCGGGCTCGATCGTTCGCCCGTGGTCATCATACGCCGGGAGGGACGCCGGCGGCCGTGCGACCGTAGGGAACCGCCTCGAGCAGGGTCACCCGGAACTCGGTGCCGTTCGGTACGCGGTACGTGCGCTGTTCGCCGCGGCGTGCTCCGGTGAGCGCGGCGCCGAGGGGCGAGTCCGGGGAGTAGACCTCGAGCGGGCCCTGTTCGCCGTCGCGGCTGCCGAGCAGGAACGTTTCCGTATCGCCGGTGGCGTCGTAGCTCACGGTGAGCACCATTCCGGGTTCGGCGATGCCGTCGTCCGGTGGGTCCTGCCCGAATACGGCGTTGCTCAGCAGGTCCCGGATATGCGCGATCCGCGCCAGTCGCTGGTGCCGGACGGCCACCCGATCGTCGGAGTCGGAGAGTTCGGCGTGCCCGCCGGTATCGGCGGCGAGCAGGTCGGCGAGCTCGGCGCGGAGCTGATCGTGGGCATCCGGTGTCAGCCAGATGGGTGCGCTGGTGGTCATATCTGTCCTACAGGGTTCGATCGGAAAAGTGATACGGCCGCCGGGGCGGCGGAAGGAGGAGGAACGCCGCCCCGACGGCAGAACTCCGTGGAGCCGGGAACTGACGACACCGACTCCACGGATGGGAAAATGGTCGACGACTCAGCCGGGTGCCGGGCTCTCCACTCGATACCGATCCACTCGTTCGCGGTCGAGCCGACTCGTTGTGCGCGCCATGCTCACCTCCACTGTCGAACGACGGCCTGTCACAGCCATGATGACTCGGACGGAGGCGATGCGCATGTCCGAACGGCACAGTTTCGATAGTGCGAGTTGTTCGATCACCACAATGGATGGTCAGTTGTCCTCGAAGGCGGCCAGATCGATCGTCATGGCCAGCCGCGTGCGGGCATCGTCGAGTGCGAGCACGGTCAGCTCGCGCATCTTCCGCAATCGATTGCGCACGGTATTGGGATGGACACCGAGCCGGGCGGCGGCCCCGACCGGGTCACCCTGTGCGTCCAGCCAGGCGCGCAGGGTCGCGACATAGTCCGTGGCGTGCTCGCTGTCGTATCGGCGCAAGTCCGCGACCGGCCCGCGCGCCGGTATCCGGCCGGCCCGCGCCGCCGTCCGCAACCGCTGCAGCAGGATCTCGCCCCAGGATTCGTCGTAGGCGGGAGATTCGATATCCGTCGTGCCCTGTTCGCGCAGCGCCAGGCATTCGTCGGCTTCCTGCCGGGAGGCGGGTAGATCGGTCGCCGACGCCGGCCCGCCGATACCGGCCGACAGCGTCACCCGGGCGGGGAGTGCCGCCCGCAACGACGCCACCCAATCCCGCGCCGCCCCGACCTGCTCGCCGGGCAGGATCGTGTAGACGGTGTTGTCCGACAGCGCGCTGCGACCCGGACGCGACCAGCCGAAACCGAAGGTGGCCTGCTCGAACGCGAGCAGTAACCCGGCATGCCTTTCCGTCGCCGCCCGAGCCCGGACCGCGACGACCCGCAACGGTGCCGGTGCCAGCCCGAGCCGGCCGGCCACCGTCGCGGCATCGGGACTGCCCTCCAGCAGACGGATCACCAGATCGGACTCCACCTGCCGTTCCAGATCCGCGCTCGCCCGCGACCGGAGCAGATGCAGAGCCACCGTCCGGGCGCCGGCGGCCAGGGCGGCGCACCGCGCGCTCGGTAACGGCACGGCGCACGCCACCCATACCGAACCCAGCAGCTCCCGGCCCACACGCACCGCGACCACCATCCGGCCGTCGAATCCGTGCTCGGGGCCGGGTTCGACGAAGAGGGGTTCGTCGGAATTCGCCAGATGCGCGAAAACGCCGCGAGATTCCAGCGATTCCCGCAGCGCGGCGGGTTGCTGCCGGTGCAGCACTGTTTCCGACAGCGCGCGGTCGGCTCCGCGTTGCGACGCGGAGTGGGCCATCACGCGCGCGAGCGGATCCTCTATCGTCACCGCCCCGTCGACGGCGGCCGCCAGGCTGTCCGCCAGGGCGAAAAGGTCCGTCGGGCCCCGCCCCGAGGCGGTTTCCCGGCCCTCCAGTACCAGCCCGTACACGACTCCGGCGAGTTGGCTCCACGACACCGCGGGATCCACCACCAGCACCGCGACGCCGTCGTCGGCCTCGGCCGCACGTCCGGCGTCGCCGCGCACCAGTACGGCGACCGCTTTCGCCGCGCGGGCCGCGCTCACCGCTTCGGGTACGGAGCCGGCGCCCACGGCGAGGAAGATATCGCCGGTCGCTTCCTCCGCGCCGGTCGCGTCGAACATCGCGACACTGCGGATCACGGTCGCGCGCGATACCGGGTTGCTGTGCAACCGCACTCCGTATCCGCCCAATACGTTCACGAGATGGTCCAACCGCACCATCGACGACTCCTGTTCATCCTGGTCCAGCCACCGTAGCCGCCGGCGCACGGCGATTCGCCCAGGAGAGTCTCAGCGGCACCCCCCGGAGCCGCTCGTGCGGGATTCCGCTCTCCGGCGCGCACCGGAGCCGGCCGCGTCGCCGGTCCGCGCGACTGTGTCCCGGCGTCCGGTCACCTGCCATATCCTCCGATCGTGGGGAATACGCCGTGAAGCCGGCGTCGCGCTCCACGAAACCTCCTACCCCGGCGACGGATCGCTTCCCGCGCCCGCCGGTCGTGGATACAGCTACGCGGAAGATGTGCTGGTCGATGTCACCGACCGCACCCCGCCGGGTGTGTACGGTGCGGCCGGGGCGATGGTGTCCTCGACAACCGATCCGGCAGCGTATGCGTCCGCGCTGGGGCGGGTCCCGAGGCCGCCGATTCGCCGGCCTGCCACTGATAATCGCGAGGGGCCGTCGCGCGGGTCCGTCCTGGATATCGCCGATCGCCTCGTTCAGCCGTTCATCGGAGCGTTCGCGGATTTCCGGATCGACCGCAGCGGCTTCGAATGTCGTGGTGGTGTCAGGGCGTATCCCCGTGTCCACCACGCGCGGTGCTCCGATTAGAGTCCCTGAGCTGTGGTGATCGAGACGCACAGCGACAGCGATACGTGTGATCGGATACGAGCCTCCTGGATTCGAGTTCTGCTGGGGGTGGTGGTTCTCTTCGCCGGTTGTCTCGGTCCTGCCGGGGTTTCCGCGGCGCAGGAGGTGGACGCGATCCGGGAGATCGCGACCCCGCCGAACTATTCCGGCACCGTGGACAACAGTGCCGGTTGTGAGCGGACCTACGAGACCCGCGGCTACGAGCCGAGTTCCGCTGGTACCGAGCGTCATCCGCTGTTCCTCTACTTCGTGGGCACCGATATCGGCAAGGATCCCGAGACCGATCGCCGCGAGAACGCACCCGCGGCCGCGGCCGTCACCCGGGCGATGGCCCACCGCGGTTTCGTCGCGCTCACCGTCGATTACGACAACAGTGTCGCGGCCCTGCTCAGCGATCACGGTAATCAAACCCGCTGCCTGTTCGCGGCACAGGAGCCGCGCAGCCTGCTCGCGACCGCCTGCGCGCTCACCACCGTCGACTGCGACCGGGGTATCGCGGCCTGGGGGCACAGCCAGGGCGGTGCGGTCGCGCATCTCGCCCCGAACCGCGATCCACGGGTGCGGGCGGTGTGGGCCACCGGCTACGCGGGTGAGATGCCGTCCTCGCTCCCGAAGAACCGGCTGCGCGTACTGGCGGGCGAGAACGAGGACAACGGCGACATCGCTGCGTTGAACAGGGCGGCCGGTTTCACTTCCGGTGAATGCCCGGACGACGGCCGGAGTCAATGTCTGCGACCCGACGGTAGCGGCTGGGTGATCGTCCGGAAGTCCGAGGTGGAGACCGGTGCGGATCACTGCTGGTTCTACCGTCGTTCGTGCTGGGAGAGTGAGGTCTTCCTGGAGCCGAGCTGGGTCGATCCGCAGTCGGTGAAACCGTACGCGATCGCATCCAACGCCGACTGGGTGGCGCGCACCGCACTTGCGCCGTAGCAGGGTCGTATTCGATCGCGGGGCAGCGCGATCGCTGTCGCGGCGAGACGCCTCGGGCCCGGCTGCGGTGTCCGGTGATCGGCTCTACGAGCGGAGCGGTCGGCGGCCGCCGGTTTCCTCGCGCTTCGGATAGACACCATGGCCGACCTGCAGATAGGAAAGTCTGTCGGCCAGCCGGGTACTGAACCGGCGGACGAGGTCGTAGACGCGGGCGTCCTTACCGATGACAACGCGGCCTTTCCCGCGGGCGGTCGCATCGACCATCCGGCGAGCGACTTTCCCGGGTTCGGCCGAAAAGCCGCGGGCGAGTTTCTCGGGGGCACCCAGTTCCCGGGCGACCTTGCGGACGAGTTCGGTCCACACCGATCCCGGGAGCACCGTGGTCACGGTGATATTCGAGCGGCCACGCAGATCCTGGGCCAAGCCGTAACCGAACAGCGCCAGCGCGGCCTTCGACGCGCCGTAGATCGCCGACCCCGGCACCGGAACGATCGCCGAGAGACTCGAGGTGTTCATGATGACGGCCTCGGGACGTTCCAGGAGATGCGGCAGGAAAGCCCGCGACATCCATACCGCGCCGAAGAAATTCACCTGCATCAGCAGATCGATCCGGCTGTCGCTCAGTTCGGCCACCGGTAGGAGCTCCTGAGCGATCCCCGCGATATTGAACAGCCCGTCCACCCGTCCGTGGGCGGCGATCACCGAATCCGGGAACGCGGCCACCGCGTCGCGGTCGGCGATATCGAGTGGCCGGGAGAAGAAACGCGCCGGGTCCGACACCAGGGCGGCGGTGCCGGCGAGTGCCTGTTCGTCCAAGTCGGCGCCGACAACGACGGCACCCCGATCGACCAGCTCCAACGCCACGCATCGGCCTATTCCGTTGCCGGCCCCGGTGACGACGAATACATTTCCCGCGACCTGCATACCCGGACCTACTCCCTGCTACCTCGAAGCGCATTCAACGTATCAGGGTGCCCGTACGGCCGATCCGACGACCGCCGGCACAGTTCGTCTCTCCGGGCGGCCGGTCCTGCCGAGGGTCTCACCGAGCGGCGACCTCCGATCGCGCGCGGCGGTATGCCACGATTGCCCGCACCGCCGGGGTGGCAGCTGTGACCACTCCGCCGAACCCGCGAACGGAGCATCAATGCCCACCGGTACTCCTGATGCCCCGGTCATCGTGTCCACCGAACCGGAATCGTTCCCGTGGACGGTGCTGACCCGCAGACATCCGGCCATCATCGGTCAGGTCGCTGCCGCACACCCCTATCCGCCCGAGATCCGGCATCGTCTCGACGAGCTCCGTGCGCAGATCACCGGAACCGTGCAGCCGCTGCCCGAGGGCAGTGCCGGAAAAACGCAGTGGGACCGGTGGGGCCGGGAGATGTACGGTCGGCGATGGCTCGATATCCCCTTCCTCTGGGCCGAGAGCTACTTCTACCACCTGCTGCTGGACGCGGTGGGCTACTTCGGGCCCGGTCCCTGGCAGGGAATCGACCTGTTCACCCGCAAGCAGGCAGAACTCGCCGATCCCGCGCTGAGTGCCGAACTCTCCCTGGTACCCGAGAACGCCGCCGATTCACTCCGGCAGCGCACCACCGCCCTGATCCATGCCGCCCTGTGGGGGAACCGGGCCGATCTGGGCTTCCGTTTGTCCGGGCCGGCCACCGCGACCGCACCCGGGCGGATTCTCGATGATCACACCGTGGCCGTGGCCGACCATCTCAACGCTCACCCGGCCGGAACCATCGGCCTGATCGCGGACAATGCCGGTCGTGAGCTGATCCCCGACCTGCTTCTCATCGACCACCTCCTGCAGCTGCACCCGGCCCTCACCGTCGAACTGCACCTGAAACCGAGGCCCTACTTCGTTTCCGACGCGACCACCGCCGACCTGCTGATCACCCTCGAACGTCTCGTGCGCATCCCGGGGCGGGCGAGTACGGCGGCCACGCGGCTCGGTACCGCGCTCACGACCGGCCGCCTGCGTGTCCGGGCGGACGAGTTCTACTGCGCGCCCCTGTCCTTTCACGACCTACCCGATGATCTGCGCGCCGATCTCGCCCGCATCGATACGGTGATCGTGAAGGGCGATCTCAACTACCGGCGGCTCGTCGGCGACCGCCACTGGCCGGCCACGACATCCTTCACGGAGCTGACGCGGCACTTTCCCACCCGGGTGATCGCATTGCGGACGCTCAAATCCGAGGTCGCGGTGGGGATGGATGCCGGCGTCCTCGCGGCTCTCGAGGACGCCGAACCGGATTGGCGGACCAGCGGATCGCACGGCGTCGTGCAGATGAGCGGCCCGCGGGCTCAGCCGGCGACGGAACGCATCCAATCCCGCACCGCGGCCTGGTAGTCGGCAGTGTTGCGGGCGAGGTTCACCGAATGGCCGCTACCGGGTAGCACGTAGGCGCGCAAGCGCGCGGCCGGGGCGAAATGCGGGGTTTCGGCGGCGTGCAGCGTGGCCGTATCGGCGCAGACCCGGGAGCACAGCACATCGTCGCTGCCGTTGACCACGAGTACGGGGACGGTGATCTCGGTGGACATGGGCGGCAGGGTGGAGGTGAGGCCGTCGGGGTATTCGGTCGCGGCGAAAACATCCTTGGTCGCCTCGTCCACGGCCAGTACCTCGGGGTCCGAGGTCGCGGGCGAATGGAACGAGGATGCGCGCGTACCGGGCCGGGTGGTGAGATATCCGGTGTCGTAACCCCGTCCGGTGAATGCGGCGTCCTGCTCGGCCGGTTGGTAGGTGCCGACGATACCGAGTGCGCCCGCGACGTTCAGGCCGTGCGAGTATCCCGTCAACAGCACGCCGTCGACATCGTGATGTTCGGTCGCCTCCAGCACGGCTACGCCGGAGCTGAGCGAATGGCCGCCGGTGACGACCGTGCCGAAGGGCCGGGCGCCGGGGGGACCCGCGCGGAGGGCGCCGACCATCTCGTGCAGTGCCTGCGCGTCCCCGGTTGCGGTGACGCCGGTGCTCACCGGCCGGGTGCTCGCGCCGGTGCCGAGCCGGTCGACCACCAGGGTGGCGTAGCCGGCGGCGTTCATCGCGCGCCGGAAGTTGTAGGTCTCCGGCGCGTGCGGGAAATCCCAGTAGGTGGAGTTGTAGTTGGATCCCGGCATCAGCACCATGACGGTGTCGGCGTGGTCCCCGGCCGGTGTGCACAGTGTGGTCGCCACCGTGCCGCCGGCACGCAGCGGGAAGGGGATCGGTGTGCAGTGCGCGGGCTCCGGCTCGTCCGCGTGGGCCGCCACGGGCGTCTGGAAGGCGAGGACGGCAACCGCCGCGACCGCCATTCGTATCGCGATCGTCGACGGACACATCCGCCGCGCCCGGCCGAACGGAAACCTTCGTGCAGTCATGTGCCCGGGACCCTAACGGGGGCTGCGCGGACGCGCAACGCAGGTGACGTCAACGGCACTGGAAAATCATGGGGGACAGGTGGTCCGCTGCGCTTCGAGCACACCGGAGGCGGTCCGCGGAGCTAGGATGCCAGGGTGATCAGGCGGGCCGTCCATTGCGTCGGAAGCTTTCCGGCCGACGATACCGAGACCGCGATGCGAGCCATGCTCGATTCCGCGGGTCCTCGGCTCCGGACGCTGCCGACCGGGGAGACGAATCGCTACGAGTTCTATATCCGCCCGATCATCGAGGATCTGGTCGCGCAGGGCGCCCTCGAGGTGAAGCAACCCCGGGAGTGGCAGAGCAGCCGGGACCGGACGCGCCATCGCGTTCCACGGGGTAGCGCGCTGACCGCCGATTCACTCGCTCTCGGGTACACGAAGGAAACCGAGGAGGCACTCCCGGTTTTCGCCGAACTGCGCCGGACCCGCGCGCTCTCCGGGACAGCGCTGCAGATCGGGATGCCGACCGATTTCACTCTCGCCTTCGTCGCGCTGGGTGCGACCGGTGTGCTGCGGCACCGCCGCGCTTTCGCCGAGGCCACCGTCCGCGAGATCACCGCGGTGCGCGAACTGGCCGGAACCGATGTGGTCGTCCAGCTCGAGGCGACCGCCGAACTGGTGCTGATGGCCACGGCGCAACCGGTGCACCGTGCACTGGACATGGCGCTGGGATTATCGCGGGGGATCGCCGAACTGGCCGCCGCCGCGCCCGCGGGCACCCGCTTCGGGGTGCATCTGTGCCTGGGCAGCCTGCGCAACAGGGCGCGCGCCACAC
This sequence comes from Nocardia sp. NPDC003963, assembly GCF_053605105.1. NCBI lineage: Bacteria > Bacillati > Actinomycetota > Actinomycetes > Mycobacteriales > Nocardiaceae > Nocardia > Nocardia sp. NPDC003963. The sequence continues at coordinate 1,402,606 of NZ_JBSGIP010000001.1, read as the reverse complement.
TCCGGGATACCCGGCCGCTGGTGGATCTGGCCAATGCGGTCGCCCGGCACTGGCCCGCGGATCGGCCGCTGGAATTCGTGCACGGCCCCCTCGCGGCGGGAGCTGTCCCGCCCCCGGCGCGAGCGGAGTTCTACACGCCGCTCGGCGATCTGGCGCTGGCCGAACAGACCGCGTTCTACGCGGGATTGGTGCACGATGTACCCACCGAAGCGGAACAACTGCAGATTCTGACGATGGTCGAGGAGGCGTTGGGGCGCCCGGTGGACGGTGTCGGCAGCGCCTGCGGTCTGGGGCGGCGGTCACGTCCGGTGGCCGACGCGCTGCTGGCCCGCGCGGACCGTATCGCGGGCGGGGGAGAGTCGAGAACATGAGTCCGGACCGGGTGGTCGCTACCATCGGTGGCGGAAGATCGGAGGGGCCGTGTCCGAGATGAAACGTATTCCGCAGGGCGTGGATCCACACGAGCCGCGCTCGGCCCGGGTCTTCGATTATCTACTGGGCGGAAAGGACAACTACGAGGTCGATCGCGCGCTCGCGCATCGTATTCTCGCGGTGGCACCGGAAACCCGGTCGCTGGCGTGGTTCAGCCGGAATTTCCTGCTGCACGCGGTGCGGACGGCCGCGGCGGCGGGGGTACGCCAGTTCGTCGATCTGGGCTCGGGTATCCCGACCTCGCCGAATGTGCACGAGGTAGCGCACGAGACGCATCCCGCGGCGCGCGTGGTCTACGTCGACAACGACCCGGTGGTATTCGTGCACTGCAACGCCCTCATGGGAAATCACCCCGGCGTGAGCGCGCTACACGCGGATGTGCGGCACCCGGCCGAATTGATCCGGCGACTCGAATCCGAATCGGGTATCGATTTCACCGAGCCGGTGGCGATCACCCTGGTCGGTGTCCTGCACTACGTGATGGACGACGAGCACCCGGCCGAACTGGTCGCCGGTTACCGGGATGCCCTCGCTCCCGGTAGTTATCTGGCGATCACCCACGGCGCCGATATCAGCCATCCGGAGATCATCGAGCGGACCTCCGACGACGCCAGGAACAGCTCCGCGCAGGTCCGATACCGATCGTGTGCGGAAGTGACCTCGTTCCTAGACGGTTTCGAGAACACCGGGCCGGGGGTGGTCCCGCTACAACAGTGGCTCGACGACGACCTTCCGGAGACCAAGCTGGTGCTCTACGGGGCTGTCGGCCGGAAGAACTGATCCCGGGGACGCGCAACGGAGCAGAACGCCGAACCGGAGCCGAGCGGTCCGGGACCTATTCCGCGGGGTCGAGTTCGCGGAGCACTTCGACACGTAGGAAGTCCGGCGCCCGGATCACTCTGCGCAGTACGAACCGGATGAGCGGCGGCATCTCGGCGGCGGTCTCGTCGTGCTGGATACGGGGCGAACCGGCCAGGTAGCGCCGGCGGCGGGTTTCCAGTTCGCAAACGCCGGCGGTGAGCACGTTCTGCACCCAGTCCGATTCGGCACCGTAGGTCAGTGCGATCACATAGCCGCCGTCGCGGCGAAAGGCCCACAGCGGTGTGCGGAAGACCCGGCCGGATTTCCGGCCGCGATGCACCACGACCGCCCATCCGGGCGCCCAGGGCGCGAGGTATCCGGTGGCCTTGTTGAGCCCGGCACGGTTGGCGCGGGCGATCCATCGTGGGGCCGGCATCGACAACTCCTCGCTCGTGGAATGTCCGCGACCAGGTTATCCCGTGGACGGCGGTATGCGGCCGTCGGCACGCTCCGGATGCCACGCCCCGCCCTGAACGCTCGGTCTTGTGTATCCGGCTGAGCGCGAACACAATTGGATGCTGTCGGCTTGTGGGCCCGTTTCGCTCGAGGAGCAGCCATGGACTCTGTGCAGTCGCCGCGCGCGGTGGACGTCATTCATTCGCTGGACGATCTACGGGTCGATCTGGCACGTCGTCATCGGGCCACCGCTACCACTTCGGAGGTCGATCCGGAAACGGTCGCCGCCGATCTGGCCGCGCTCGATCGCGACGGTTATGTCATCTGGGAGAACCTGCTCGGCGACGAGGAATGCGAGCGCCTGCGTATCGCGCTCGCGCCGCTGCTCGAGCGCAACGGCCGGAACACATTCGAAGGGCAGCGGACCCGGCGCGCCTACAACCTGCTCGAGAAAACGCGCGCGTGCGACGGACTCGTCGAACATCCGCGGGTGCTGGCTCTGCTCGACCGGTTGTTCCTGCCGAATTACCTTCTTTCCCAATTACAGGCGATCGATATCCATCCGGGTGAAGAAGCCCAGATGCTCCACCACGACGACGGGTTCTATCCGCTCGCGCGTCCCCGGCCACCGCTCAGTGCCGCGACGATGTGGGCGATCGATCCCTTCGCCGACGTCAACGGCGGCACAGTGGTACTGCCGGGTAGCCATCGCTGGGGCTCCGAACGTGTCCCGGCCGATTCCGATACGCGGGTGGCCGTGGCGATGCCGGCGGGATCGTGCACGTTCTATCTGGGCACGCTGTGGCACGGCGGTGGCGCGAATCGGTCCGCCGGTTCGCGACTGGGGGTGACCGTTCAGTACTGCGAACCCTGGTTGCGGCCCCAGGAGGCGTACACCCTGGCCACCGGCCGGGACACCGCACGCACGGTATCGGAGAACATTCGCCGGATGCTGGGCTACAGCATCCATCCGCCGTTCATGGGCGCGGTGGACGGTATGCATCCCAAACGTCTGCTCGACAGTTCCGAACCGGCCGCACCGGCGCCCGACCCGTCCGATCGGCCGGTGTGACCGGATGCCGTCCACGAAGGAATCGTGGACGGCGATCGCCGCGGAGCGCCGAGCCGGCACGGCGGCCCGGCGCGCCGTTACCAGCCGGAAGCGCTCGGGCCGTCCACCTTCCGGAGCACGATCCGGTAGAGCACCAGGTGCTGCTCGTCGAACTGGCGGATGGATGCCTCGAGGTAGCGCTCGTAGGCTTCGGTGACCCGGGCTCCGGCCAGTCGCTCCGCCTCGGACCGATGGGTCCGTAGCCGTTGCAACCATTGCGCGCAGGTGGTCGAGTAGTCGTGGCGATCGTTGACCACCGAGCGTATCTCGAAGAGTTTCTCCGACGCGTGGGCGAGCTCCGCGAGCCGCGGTGGATCCGATTCGGGGAAGATCTCGTTCGCCAGGAACTGCACATCGGTGATCGAGTTCTGGTCCAGTGGGCGATTGCCCTTACCGATCGTTTGAACCACGAGCCGGCCCCCGGGCCGCAGCATGCTGTGGCAGTAGGTGAAGAACGCGCGATAGGTCGCGGTACGTTCTCGGCGCGACAGCCCGAAACGCACGAAATGTTCGAGTGCGCCCACGCAGAAGACGGCGTCGTAGGGGGTTGCGGGACGATGATCGTTCCAATGTCGTAGGTGGACCTCGGTACGGTCCGGTATATCGGCGAGCACGTGGCGGTACTGGTCGCGGCTGAGGGTCAGGCCGGTGATATCGGCCTGCGGGTACCGGGCCGCGACGGCCCGCATCAGGCTGCCCCAGCCGCACCCGATATCGAGGATGCGGTCGGCACCGCCGATCCGGGCGTGCTCGATGAGATAGTCGAGTTTTCGCTGCTGGGCGCGTTCGAGATCGTCGCCGTCGGCCCACAGCGCACACGAGTAGGTCAGGCCGGAATCCAGCCAGAGCCGATAGAATTCGGTGCCGATGTCGTAGTGGTGTTCGACCGCATCCGCGGAAGCGCCCCGGTGTTCACCGATATCCGATGTCATCACAGATCTCCAGTCTCTGGTCGTTCCGGTGGTTCCGGAGCGGTATCGATGCCGCGCGCGGGACGGTGCGCCGCGGACGGCTGGGGAGAGCCCGGTGCGCACGGCTGTTGTCCCGATCTGCGCGGCCGGGGATCGGTTCGAGAGAGCCCTGCGCACGGTCGTGTCAGGGGAGGGGCTCGGAAGAAGTGTCCGGTTCCACCCGGCGGGCGATTGCTCCGGAACGAGGAGGTCTACCGGATCCCCGGTAGTCGGTCTGCAATACCTTCCATGGCAATGGATCGCGTTGCCGGACGGTTCCGGATCTCCGCGGCGTGCGGTCGGAGAACACGGGAGCCGGCCCGGCACCGTGATCATTCTACGGCCGCCGGGCCGAACGCGTCCAGACGTTGCATGTACGAATCAGGTTGGGGGAGCGCATATATCGCGCATCATCGACGATGATCCGTTGGGGCGTCCGCGCCGCCGGAACCGGCGGCCACTCTGCGCCTGCCAGTTGCTCGCACCGGCCCGTGGGACCGGCCGGTCATGACAAATGTCATCGCCGACCCGTGCACGATCCACCGGGATCCGGTGACTGCGCTTACTACAGATACGCGGCCGAGCGGCCGATCGTAGAGGCTATGAACAGCGCGAATTCCGATACGCAGTATTTGCGTGGACAGCCGCACGGCGGAGTCGTCGTCGCCCGCGGTCTGCGCCGGACCTACGGCCAGGGCAAGAACGCGTTCGAGGCGGTGAAAGGGGTCGACCTCGAGGTCGCGGAGGGAGAGGTCTTCGCACTGCTGGGCACCAACGGCGCCGGCAAGACCTCGACCCTGGACATCCTGGAAGGCCTCGCCGTACCGTCCGCGGGTTCGGTCGAGATCTTCGGCCTCGACCCGCGCCGCCACCGTGCCCAGGTCCGCGCCCAGCTCGGCATCATGCTGCAGTCGGGCGGGCTGCCCGCCGAACTGACCGTCGGCGAAACACTCGAGATGTGGCGGGGTACCTGTAGTAATCCCACCACCACGGCGAAGGTGCTCGCGCAGGTGGATCTGGGACACCGCACCGATGTCCGGGTCGGCTCGCTGTCCGGCGGTGAGCAGCGCCGGGTCGATCTGGCATGCGCACTGCTGGGACAACCCCGGTTGCTGTTCCTCGACGAGCCGACGACCGGACTCGATCCGGAGAGCCGCCGCGGGACCTGGCGGCTGCTGTCCGATCTCAAGGACGCCGGGGTGACGATGGTGCTCACCACGCACTACCTGGACGAGGCCGAGGCGCTGGCCGACCGGATCGCGATCATGCACCGGGGCGAGGTCGCGCGGGCCGGCACCCTGCGCGAGATCGTCGAGGGGCATCCGGCCCGGATCGTCTTCGACCATCCGGGGCTGCCGTTGCCGAACCTGTCCGCCGCGTCCATCGAGGCGCGCGCCCGGGTCACCGTCACCACTCACGATCTGCAAGGCGATCTGTCCGTGCTGCTGGGATGGGCGAACGAGCACGGTGTGCGGCTGGGTGGGCTGGAGGCCCGCGCCGCCTCGTTGGAATCGGTTTTCCTCGATATCGCGAACGACCCCGCCGCCGCGCCGGTGAACGACCCCGCACTGATCGGAGCTCTGTGATGACCACGACCGCGACACCCGCCGCGGGTTTCCGCCGCCGCCCGCTGGCCGCCCTCAGCAAGGCCGAGTATCTGCAATTCCGGCGGAACAAAACGCTCGTCTACCTGGCCACCGTGTTCCCGATCGGTTTACCCCTGGCCCTGTTCTTCATCGCGCGTCGAGGCGACACTCCGGCCGCGGATATCGCGGTGCTGACCTTCGAAATGCTCGCACTGGTGACCCTCTTGTTCGTGCAGTACTACTCGGTGCTGTCGATGGTCACCACCCGCCGCGGCGAGGGCGTGCTGAAACGGCTGCGGACCGGTGAGGCCGCCGATTGGCAGATCCAGACCGCGCCCGCCGTCCCAGGCGCGATCGTGACACTGGGTTGTACGGTGGTCGTCGCCGCGATCGTCTACGGGCTGGGCGCACCCGCGCCGGTGAATCCGGTGGCGCTGCTGCTCGCGCTGGTGGGCGGGATCGTGCTGTTCTCGGTGCTGGCGCTCGCGACCAGCGCGGTGACCAAGAACGCCGAGGCCGCGCAGATCACTTCGCTGCCGGTGATGACGATCGCGATGCTCGGCATGGCCTCCCTGCGCACTCTGCTGCCCGGTCGGCTCGCCGATCTGGCCGACTGGACCCCGTTCGCCGCGGTGTCCGACCTCGTTTCCCTCGGTATCGCCGGTAAACCGGCCACCGCCGCCGCGGATACGGCACTCGATTTCGCCGGTACCTTCGCCGAGCTCGGACGGCCGTTTGCGACACTGGCGATATGGACCGTCCTGGCGTTCGCGCTGACCCGCCGGAGTTTCCGCTGGGACGACCGCGGATGAGCCGGTGGACGTCCTGGTGGCACGAGCTGCCGGCGTCCGCGAAATTCCGGCTCTACACCGGGGTCACCTTCCAGGTCGCCATCGCCGCGGTGGTCGTCGCCATGGCGATCACCGTGCGGTCGCCGTGGGCGGTGGCGGTGGTCGTTGTCGCCGGTATCGCGGCGGTGGTCGCGGTCGAGGCCCGGGCCGATTTCGCGGTATCGCCCCGGTTGGCGTCCCATCGCTGGGCATGGATCGTATCGGTGGCGATACCGGTGGTCGCGTGGCTGGTCTGTGCCGTGGTGGCCCGGGTGACCGACGACGCCACGACCGATACCCGCGCCCGGCTGACCGGCTTCTATATCGCGATGCTGATCGTGTACTCGGTGCTCTCGCTGATCAGCAACAAATGGTGGATCCTGCTCGCGCTCAGCGTCGCGACAGGTCTGGCTTTCGGTTCCTCGCTCACCACGACGCTCGGGGTCGCGCTGCTGACCCTCGGCTCCGGCGCGCTGGTCATCGTGACGACACTGCTCACCGTCTGGGGCCTGCGGATGGTGGAGGAAATCGAGCGCGCGAAGGAGATCGAGGCCGAATTGCAGGTGGCCGAGGAACGGTTGCGCTTCGCCCGGGACCTGCACGATGTAGTGGGACGGGCGTTTTCGGCGATCGCCGTGAAAAGCGAACTCGCCACGGCACTGTCACGCTCCGGCGACTCCGCTCGTGCCGCGGGGGAGATGGACGAGGTGAGATCGCTGGCCGTCGAATCCATGGGGCAGATGCGCGAACTCGTCCGCGGCTACCGGGGAATCGATCTGACGAGTGAGGTGGCCGGGGCTCGTTCGCTGCTGGCGGCGGTGGACTGTCGGCTCATCGTCGAAGGCGACCCGGCCGTGGTTCCGCAGCAGTTCCACCAGGTCGCCGCCTGGGTCGTGCGCGAGGGGACGACGAATATCGTCGAACATTCCGCGGCGACATCGGCGACGCTCGCGCTCGGTGGTGCCGGGATGTCGCTGTACAACGACGGTCCGCGGGGCGCACCGGGGCAGCAGTCGGGTCTGCGCGGTCTCGCGGAGCGATTGGCCGCGGTCGGCGCGAGCCTGGACGTCATCGCCACGCCCGACCGGTTCGGGCTCGAAATCCGCTGGGAGAAGATTTGATACCCGTCCTGCTGGCCGACGACGAAACGCTCATCCGCGCCGCGCTGGCGACAATGCTCGCGCTGGAAGCCGATCTCGAGGTCGCCGGCCATGTCGGTTCGGGCGAGGAACTCGTGGCTGTCTGGAATGCGCGGGCGGCCGCCGGTGATCCGGTCGCGGTCGCGGTCATCGATCTGCAGATGCCCGGTATCGACGGTATCGAGACCGCCGCGCAACTGCTGCGGATCACCCCCGGCGCGGGCACCCTGATCGTCACCAGCCACGGCCGGCCCGGCTACCTCAAACGCGCCCTCGCCGCCGGTGTCCGGGGGTTCCTGCCCAAAACCACCTCGGCGGCGACCCTGGCCGAGGTGATCCGCACCGTGCACCGCGGCGGCCGGTACGTCGACCCGGAACTCGCCGCGGAAGCCATCAGCGCGGGCGATACGGTGCTCACCGCCCGCGAGGCCGACGTCCTCGAATACGCCATCGACGGTTCGTCGGTCGACGATATCGCCAGACGCGCGCATCTGTCGCCGGGCACCACTCGTAACTACCTGTCCTCGGCGATGGCGAAACTCGGTGTGTCCAACCGGTACGAGGCCGCTCTCCGAGCCCGGGAGAAGGGATGGATCTAGCCGGGCGCTCCACGACGGCGGGTCACCGCCGCAACAGCGCTTCCGCCGCGCGGTACATCTCGGCGACGAGGTCACCTGCCGGACGGGCCCGGGTGAGAGCTCCGACGCCCTCACCCGCGTCGACCGGGGACAGCCGGGGGTCTTCCGCGGCCGCGGCCGCCGCGACCTCGTCGCGCGCGGTGTCGTCGCGGGACAGTTCGTCCTCGTGCGTGGCCCAGTGCCGGGTCGTCTCGTTGCGCAGGACGCGCGCGGGATAACGGTCCGGCCAGGGCAGCCGTTGCCCCAGGTCGAAGATACGTGTGACGACGGTATCCGTGGCCGCCGCGCGGAGCAGCGCGGCGCGCGCCGGTTCGGGGGTGAGGGCTTCCGGGCAGGCCGACAGACAGGTACCCAGCCAGGCACCGGAAGCTCCGGCCGCGAGTACGGCCGCAAGACCGCGGGCGGTGGCGATACCACCGGCGGCGAGGACGGGTCCGGGCACCGCGTCCAGTACCGCGTCGAGCACCGCGAGTGTGCCGAGCCGGGGGTCGCCGTGACCGCCGCCTTCACGGCCCCGGGCGACCAGGATATCCACGCCGGCCGCCGCGGCGCGGCGCGCGTGGTCCGCGTCGTAGACCTGGGTGACCGCCGGTATGCCCGCCGCGTGCACCCGGCCGACCCAGGACCAGTCCTCGGTGAAACCGACCGAAACGAGCGCGGGACGGGCGGCCAGGGCCGTTTCCAGCAGCGCGGGCTCGCGCTCGACGACCCACGCCACCATCCCGATCCCGAATACCGCCGGCTTCGGATCCAGTTGTGCGAGTTCGTTTTCGAGCGCTTCGGCCGATCCGGCGCTGCCCATTCCGATCATCCCCAGCCCGCCGGCGGCCGAGACGGCGGCCGCGAGCCGGCCGCCGGCCACTCCGCCCATCGGGGCGTTCACGATCGGGACCGTCAATCCCATGCGGTCCGACCAAGGTGTTCCCGGCACCCGCCGCCTCCTCCACTGTCCGCGGCGATCCGCGCTCCGAAGTCGGGGCAACAGTACGGGATCCACTCGCCGGTTGTCGGTCCACAGTGCCGCTGTCCGAGCGCGGCGACGGTTGCCTGGTCAGGTCGCGGTGGTCCCGCCGGTGAAGGCATCGAGCACCGCCGTTCCGATCCGTCGCTGGATCGGATCGGCCTCCGGCCCGAACAGGCGATCGTCCACCTCGGCGACGACCTGCTGGGCGGCCCGCAGCAGCCGGACGCCGTCCGGGGTGAGTTCGATCGCCGACGCCGACCCGGCCCGCGCCGTACGGTCCCGGACCAGGCCGGCCCCGACCAGACCCTTCACCGCGGTGTGCACACTCTGCACGCTGATCCCCGACATCCGTGCGAGATCGGAGAACGATGCGCCGGGTACGCCGGAGATATGGCCGAGCAGGCCCAGCCGCCCGACTGTCAGGTCCACGGCGGCCAGGGCGGCGTTGAGTTCGGACTCCACTCGGCGCGCGAGTGTCAGCACGATGATCGAGGCGCTGGTCGCCGGTGGCGTCCGGTCGTTGTCGGTACTCACCGACCCAGTCTCGCGCACCGGCCGCGACGGACAGGTCGGCAGGCGTGTCCGCTGCCGGCCGGGGACGACCGCTCGGGGTATTTCAGGCGAGTGCCAGGGCGAACCAGGCGCAGGCGGCGAGCAGGACGAGGGTGATCACCCAGACCGCGCGGGTGGTGTAGGTGTGTCGCATATCGGCCTCCCGGTCAGACGAAGGTGAAGCGTTCGGTGTGGACGCGCTCGGCCGGTACATCCACCTCGGCCAGCGCATCCTCGACGGCGGTGACCATGGGCGCGGGTCCGCAGACGAAGTACTGCCGGTGCCGGTACCGGTCGGGAAGATGCCGCTCGAGCAGTGCCCGATCGACGAATCCGCTCTCGTCCTGCCACCCCGGCGGCGGGTTCTGGAGGACGAGGACGACGGTGAGATCCAGACGTTCGGTCAGCGCGGCGATCTCCTGGTCGAAAGTCTGCTCGGCCAGGGTCCGGACGGCGTAGATCAACAGGAACGGGCGACGGTCCCCGCGGTCCGCCATAGTGCGCAGGATGGAGATCACCGGGGTGATGCCGACGCCGCCGGCGATGAGGACGAACCCCGGCCCTTCGTGGCGATCGGGGGTGAACACGCCGTGCGGGCCGTCCAGGAACGCCCGGGTGCCGGGGCGGATATCGCCGACGGTGGAGGTGAAGTCACCGAGCGCTCTGATGGTGATCCGGACGCTGTCGTGCGCTTCGGCGCTGGAGGAGAACGAGAACGGGTGGGCGGTGATCGCGAAGGGGGACCGGTCCACGGTGAGCCAACCGAACTGCCCCGGCGCGAAGCGCAGACCCGCGTGCCCTTCGGGAACCAGGACCAGGGTGCGGGTCTCGCCGCGTTCGGCGATGTTCTGCTCGATGCGCCACGGCCGGCGCAACCGCCGGATCGGCGCGACGATGCGCACCCACACCAGCAGCCCGACCAGCGCGAGCGTCATCGCCAGCCACAGCCACACCTTCCAGGCCGCGTCGAGGTAATAACCGACCAGCAACATATGCGCCAGCGCCAGTCCCACCACGGCCACCGACAGCGTTCCGTGCAGCACCTGCCACACCTCGTATCGGATCCGCAGCCGGCGCCGCCACACCGAAGTCACCACCACGATCAGCAGCAGTACCGTGGCGGCCACCGCGCAGCGGGCGCGCCACGGCGCTTCGGCGATATTCATCAGCGCCACGATGTCGATACCACCGATCTGCAGCAGGACCGGGTGCGCGAGAACGAATGCGAGCGCCACATAGGAGACCTGGCGGTGGAACTGCACCAGGGCGTCCTCGCCGAATGGAGCCGCGACAGCCCGGAACCGGGCGACCAGCGCGAACTGCGCGCCCAGCATGGACATTCCGACGAATCCCAGGGCCACGGAGAATTCCACCCAGAAACCGCGTCCGCCCTCCACCGGACCTATCACCGCGAACACGAGCGGCACCACTGCCACCGCCACGTACAGCGCGATCCATCCGATACCCCGAACCACCACAGACACCACTGACCTCCCGATCGACAGGTGCTCGGCTACGCCCGGCCGGCGCGCGTCCACGCTAACCGGGACCCGCAGGCCCGACCGGGTGCTCGCCCGCGCGTGTCGGTCCGCCGCCGGACCCGGCGGCGACACAGGTGCGCGCGAGAAGCTGTCGTCGGTCGAATCCGATCGATCCGACGCCGCGGTGGCGCCGATAGAGCTGGACCGAAAATGCCGGTCCGGCAGGGTGGCTCGCCGGGTATCAGCGGACGGCGTCGATCAGATGCCGGGTGGAGAACGCGACGAACGGCCGACCGGAGCGCATCTCACCGTCGAGCTCGCGGAGGATGTCGTAGTAGCGGCCGACCGAGAAATCCGGCACCCACCAGACACATTTGCGCAGGATCCACACGATCGCACCGATATCGGAGAACTCCATCCGGCAGCGCGCGGTCCGCAACTCGACCACGGTCAGCCCGGCCGCGGCGGCCGCGGCGGCTTCCGCGGCGGGATCGCGCCGAGCCCGCTGTCCGGGAAGCGGGCCGAGAAAGCGTTCGATGAGTCCGAACGCCGAGCCCGGGCCGACGTGCTGCGCGAAATAGTGCCCGCCTGCGGTGAGGACGCGGTGGATCTCCGGCCAATCGGGCTGTACCGGATGCCGGGCGGTGACGAGGTCGAAGCTGCGGTCGGGGAAGGGAAGCGGGGCGCCGGGCGTGGTCGGCACGATCTCGACGCCGCGTCCGCTCAGCCGGCGCCGGGCACGTTCGGCGTTCGGTGGCCAGGACTCGGTCGCGTACGCGACCGGCGGCAGTACCGGAGCCTCGGCCAGGACCTCGCCACCACCGGTATCGATATCGAGGGCCGAACGCGCCGTGGCCGATCGCTGTGCGAGTTGCCGGGCGTAACCCCAGGGCGGCCGCTGTTCGGTGGCCCGGCCGTCCAGCCAGTCGAAGCCCCAGCCGCTGATATCGGCGGCTTCGGCCTCGGCCACCAGCTCCTCGAACGTTCGCACCCGGCGATGGTTCCAGACCTGCCGCACCAGGGCAAAGCACTTTCGGCCGCGCGGCACCGGGTTCGGCCGCCGCGGCCGGATCCGCCACGAACGGCGTTATCGCACGGGATTTCCGCGCCCCGCCCCACCTGCTCGGCTACTGTCTACCGAGCATGCGGGGCGGGGGCTTTCGGACCGGACGCTCCACGCGGGCGGGATCTCCGATGCCCGGTGCACCGATCCGCTGCACACGGGGGAACTGTCGAACAGGAAAGGATCGTATGTCTCGTACCCGTAGGACCGTAATGATCGCCGCACTGATCGCACCGTTGACGCTGGGTCCGGCGATGGGCGCCGCCACCGCGGCCCCGGTGACCACCCCGCTGCCGATTCCGGTGGTGACCGGGCCCGAGATCGGCCCGGGTGGCGTCCCGGGCGGTATGCTCCAGACGATCTCCGTGGTCGGCACCACCGGTGAACAGCCGGGCGCGGTCACGTTCGCCGTGCCGGCCCCGGCCCCGTACCACTACCAGTACAACTACCGGTGGATCACCGTGCACTGGCAGAACCTGAGCACCGGCGCCGCGGGCGCTGTCGAGCTGCGCCACTGGCTCGGCGGCGGTGTCCCGAACGGCGAGAACTATGCCGCTACGCTGCCCACCAGCGCGCAGGCGGTGACGGGAGCCGGACCCGTGCTGGTCACGGTGACCCACAACCGGGAGCAGTACCAGGCACCGCCCCAGTCCAATGCGGTGCTCCCCGGCGCGGGTGTCGTCCTGGCGGCCTGAATCCGCTCCGGAACCCCGCGGCGAGCACGCTGTACGTGCTACCGATCGGTGCGGTCGTGCCGGGTTCGTCCGCACTCATCGATATGCGCGGGAGCTGTCCCGCTCCCGCGCATATCGCGGGCTCGGCCGGGTTCGGTTCCGGTTCGCTCAACCCGTTTCGCGGTCCACGGCCGCCCGATTCGCCGTCCACCGCTTCTCGAAGGGGTAACCCCGATGCCGACCGCCGACCGGGCCACGAGCACCAGCCACGGCCGGAGATGCTGATAGCCGGGGAAATGGACGATGGTGTGCTGCGCGGCGACGGACGCGCCCGGCGGCAACCAGCCACTGATCGTCGCCGCCGTCGTGGTGGCGTGTTGCCGGTGTCCGGCGCTACCGCCCCCGTTACCGGACGGTTCAGGGAAGACTGGGCAGATCAGGGAGGGGTTGAGCGGTCAGCCGCTGCGCGGTGCGTTTGTTCATGCCGAACATGCGCAGCATGCGATAGGTCATCTCGTCGGAGAGCGTATCGGCGTCGGCCTCGGGGTGGGCGTCGAGCCACTGCAGCAGGCCCAGCAGTGAACCGCCTGCCGCCATAACGGCCATATCCGGGTCCATGGGCTCGAACCGGCCGGCTTCCTGCGCGGCGACGATATCGCGCCGGGCGCGCGGCACCAGGCCCTCGTCGCGCAGCAGGATCGACATCCCGGAATTGAGCACGACGCGGACCATTTCCGGAATCTGACGCTGGAGCCGCCCGGTCATCCGGAAACTCACGGCGAAGACCTCGGCGGGATCGTCGTAGAGGGCGACGATCGCGTCGCGCATCTCGCTGTAGACCTGGAGTGCGGACCGGACCGCCGCATCGAAGAGATCGTCCTTGGACCGGAAATGGTTGTAGAACGAACCGAAGCCGACATCAGCGGCATCGGTGATCTCCTGGATGCTCACGGTCGACCGGCCTTCGGACAGGAATTTGCGGGCGGCTGCCAGCAGCGCGCCGCGCGTGCGCTCGCGGCGCCGGTCGGTACGGGTCGGTGCCCCGGATTCGACGGTCATCGGGCCTTCCTTCTGGATCTCGAGCGCCATCGTAAGTGACGAAACGATCAGACACGATTCTTCCACCGATGCCGCGGCGCACTTATTGATGATTTCATCAGAATTCCTTGACAAGGGACTCGATCGTGACTGATGATTTCATCAATAAGTCTTCGGAGGTGGGCGTGACCAGCACTGACAACGATGTCGAACCCGGCCGAATCGTCCGGGTCGGCGACCGCGAGATCTTCTGCACCGAATCCGGCCACGGGCCCGCGGTGGTGCTGCTGCACGGCGGCGGCCCCGGCGCCTCCGGTTCGTCGAACTACTCCCGCAATATCGAGGCACTCGCCCGGCGGTTCCGGGTGATCGTCGTGGATATGCCCGGGTACGGCCGGTCCACCAAGCGGATAGATCAGTCCGATCCGTTCGGTGATCTGGCGAGCGCGGTGGGCGGGCTGCTCGACGCGCTCCGGATCGACACCGCCCATCTCGTCGGCAATTCCTACGGTGGGGCCGCGGCGCTACGGCTGGCGATGGACCGCCCGGAGAAGGTCGGCCGGATGATCCTGATGGGACCGGGCGGTATCGGGACCACTCGTGCCCTGCCGACCGAGGGACTGCGGGCGCTGCTGTCCTACTACGGGGGGAGCGGGCCCAGCCGGGTGAAACTGGCGGAATTCGTGCGCGAGTATCTCGTCCACGATGCGAGTGCGGTCACCGACGAGATGATCGACGACCGGTACCGGGCGAGCCTCGATCCCGAGGTGATCGCGAACCCGCCGTTACGGCGTCCGGCGGGATGGTCGGCGCCGCGGACGCTGTGGCGGATGGATCTCACCCGGGACCGGCGGCTGGGGCAGGTCACCCATCCGACACTGGTGATCTGGGGCGCGCAGGACCGGGTCAATCGGCCGTCCGGAGCGCGGATGCTCGCCGACCGCCTGCCCGATTGCGATATCTACCTGCCCGCGAATACCGGGCACTGGGTGCAGTGGGAACGTGCGGAGCTGTTCGATTCGCTCGCGACGGCTTTCCTGGAGGCGGCGTCGTGACCGATACCCGCCGCCCGGACCGCGAGGGTTCGGTCTTCGGGGCCGTCCACCTGGGCTACCTCACGGTCGAGTCCCGCCTGCTCGCCGAGTGGCGCCGGTTCGGCGCGCAGGCCATCGGTCTGCATATCGACGAACTCGATGCCGATACGCTGCGGTTCCGGCTCGACGACCACCTCTGCCGGTTCCTGATCCGGCGCGGACCGGCCGAAGATGTGACCGCGCTCGGCTGGCATATCGAAGATCACGAGACCTTCGACCGCGTCCTCGCCCGGATCAGCGACCGCGGCGTGCCGATCGAAGAGGGCACCGGCGAACAGGCCGCGCTACGTGGCGTCCAGCGGCTCTGGCGGTTTCCGGGGCCGAAGGGTATCGCGACCGAGATCTTCACCACCGCGACGACCACTGCCGAACCGCTGCGGATGCTGAGTTCGGGCTGGGTGACCGGCGCGGCGGGCATCGGGCATGTGGCGCTGATATCCCGCGAACCCGAAGCGATGCACGGTTACTACCGCACTCTGTTCGACTCGCGGCTGTCGGATCTGATCGAGGAGAACATCTCCGGGCTACGGATGAAGATCCGCTTCCTGCGGGTCGACGAACGGCATCATTCGATCGCGATCGCCAATATCCGCGGTATCGCCGTCGATCCGATCCGCACGCGGGTCCAGCATGTGAACATCCAGTCCGCCACGCTCGACGATATGCTCGCCGCCTACGGCCGGGTCACCGACCTCGGGTTCCGGATGGCCTGGTCGGTGGGCCAGCACACCAACGACCGTGAGCTGTCGTTCTATTGCGTCACACCGTCCGGATTCGAACTCGAGGTCGGCTGGAATCCGATCGTGTTCACCCCGGACGTCGAGGCCGCGTGGAAACCGGTGACGCATCAGGGCATCAGCGTCTGGGGCCACGGGACGGTCTCGGAGACGGCACTGGACAAACTGGCACGGATCGGCTGGGCGGCCCGGCGGCTGCGCACCCCGGAGATCACGGTTCCGGAGCTGGCGGGGGCCGGGCCCCGATGAGCGAAGTCGACTACGAGGTCGTGATCGTCGGGCTCGGCCCGACGGGGCTGACTCTGGCGAACCTGCTGGGGCGGCGCGGTATCGGGGTACTCGTGCTCGAACGCGAGCCGGAATACTACGGGCTGGCCCGGGCGGTGTACACCGACGACGAATGTATGCGCATATTCCAGACCGCCGGTGTCGCCGACGAACTGGCCGCCGATATGAACGTCGACTCCACTGTGCAGTGGGTACGCGGTGACGGACGAGTGCTGGCCCGGTTCAACCGGACCGATCGGCCACTGGGCTGGCCGATCGCCAATTTCCTGTACCAGCCGTACCTGGAGAACTCGCTCGAACGAGCGCTGGCACGTTATCCGCACATCACGGTGCGCCGCGGTCGCGACATGACCGGCTTCGACCAGGACGGCGAGATCGTCGGCATCGAACATGCCGAGTCCACCGGCACCGGATACGGCAGCCGCGAGTCCGGGACCGATCCGCGCGCCGTCGAGCGGGTGCGCGCGAAGTTTCTGGTCGGCTGCGACGGTGGGCGCAGTATGGTCCGGACCCGGCTGGGAATCCGGATGTCGGGCATCAGCTTTCCCGAGCGCTGGCTGGTGGTCGATCTGAAAGCGCGCCCCGGCGTCGATGCCTTCCGGCATCTGCCGTACTTCGATTTCGTCTGCGATCCCGGAGCGCCGATCGTGTCGTGCCCGCAGCCGGGCGGGCATCACCGGTTCGAATTCATGCTGCGCGCGGACCAGACCGCGGCGGAGATGGAGGACGCTGCGACGGTCCGTCGCCACCTCGCGCGCTTCGTCGACCCCGACGAGGTCGAAGTGCTGCGAAAACTCGTCTACACCTTCAATGCCGTGGTCGCCGACCGCTGGCGTGCCGGGCGCGTCCTGATCGCGGGTGACGCCGCGCATATGACTCCCCAGTTCATCGGGCAGGGCATGAATTCCGGAGTGCGCGACGCGGACAACCTCGCCTGGAAGCTCACCGCCATCCTGCGGCACGGCGCCGGCCCGGCGATCCTGGACAGCTACGAGACCGAACGCCGGCCCCACGCGAAGGCCATGATCGATCTGTCGGTGCTCAACAAGAACATCGTGTCCCTGGGCAACCCGGTGCTGGCGAGAGCTCGCGATCTCGGGCTGGCGGCGGCTGTCCGGGTCCCGGGACTGGGCGGCTGGATCCGTGGCGCGAAGATGAAACCCGCGCCCCGATTCCGTCGGGACTCCTATCTCGGCCTGCCCCGCCGGTCCATCGGAAGAGCCGAGGGGACATCGGCTCCGCAGCCCGATATCCGGACCTACGACGGCCGGCACCGGCGCCTCGACGATGCGCTGGGTCCCGGTTGGGCCGTCCTGGGCTACGGCGCCGACCCCCGTCGTGCCCTGTCGGCCGGTGAACTCGCCACTCTGTGCGTACTGGACGCGACCTTTGTCACCGTCTACCCGCTCGGTGGCCGGCCGCGCGGAAATCCGGGCGACGGACGCGACGATCCGGTCGATATCGAAGATCACACCGGAGCACTGACCCGGTGGTTGCGCCGGGCCCGGGTCCCCGACGGCGGTGTGGTGGTGCTGCGTCCGGACCGATTCGTCTTCGGTATCGCGGCGAGCGGCTCGGCGGCAGCACTGGTCGGGGAGCTGCGTCGCCAACTGCGATTGCCCTACCGGCAGGACGCCCGCGACGGAGGCCGGTGTATCGCCCGACCCGGGGCCGCGGGGGATCCCGCGCAGCGCGGCGGCGGCCCCGATACACACCTACGCACCGTGGAAAGTGAGTTCTGATGAGCATATTCGGGCCCGACGGATCCACCGGCCGACGGCGTTTCCTCGGGGCAACGGCCGCCGGGACCCTGAGCGTGGCCGCACTCGCCGCGTCGGGCCTGTCCACCCCGCGAGCTCGGGCGACCCCCGCCCGCCGGCAGGCACCGCCGATCGGCCCGTACCGGATCGATCTGCATGCCCACTTCCTGCCGCCGGACTACCGCGCGTCCCTGATCGAGCACGGGCATCTCACCATCGGCGGCTATCCGACTCCGAACTGGTCACCGGAGGAGGCGATCGGATTCATGGACTACTACGGCATCCAGGCCCAGGTCCTGTCGGTCTCCGATCCCGGAGTGTCCTACCTGCGGGGCCGGGAAGCCGGTGAGATGGCGCGGTACTGCAACACGTACGCCGCGGGCCTGTTCGCGAAGTACCCGACCCGCTTCGGGGCGTTCGCGGTACTGCCGATGCCCGATATCGCGGCATCCGTCGGCGAAGCGATCTTCGCCCTGGACACGCTGCGGTGCGACGGTGTGGTGCTGTTGTCCGCCTACGACGGTGTCTACCTCGGCGATCCGCGATTCGAACCCCTGATGGCCGTACTGAACCAGCGCCGGGCCTACGTTTTCGTCCATCCGGCTGCCCTTGCCGCCGATGCCAAACCCGAACTGCCGCTGCCGGATTTCCTCGCGGAGTTCACCTTCGACACCACACGCGCGGCAACGTTGATGATGGCGACCGGTATGACGCAGCGCTACCCCGGAATCCGCTTCCAGCTCGCCCATGCCGGAGGTACGCTGCCGTTTCTGTCCCATCGCATCGGCGTCGCCGCGCAGTCCGTTATCGGTGCGCTGTGGCCCGACGACCTGCCCGCACCTTCGATACTCGATACCGAGCGGCAGATCTCGCGTTTCTTTTACGACACCGCGCTGAGCGGGTCACCGGCCGCCATGGCCGCGACCCTCGCGGTCACCGAACGCGACCATATCGTCTTCGGCTCGGACTGGCCCTTCAGCGCCGCGACCCTCCCGCAATCGGGCGACCGCGACCCCGCCCCACGGCTCAGCGAGATCTTCGACGCCGGACAACGGATGGAGATCGAACGGCACAACCCACTACGGCAGTTGCCGCGGCTCGCCGACGCTGTCGGTTGAGACCGCCGGGCTCGGAACACGGAGTAGGTGACCGCGCGAACCGAGCGGGGAGCTCTACGGTCTCGCGAAGATCCGGCCCGCCGGGTGGGTGAGCCGGGCCGCGGAGATCCGGTGGTGATGTGATGTGATGCGGTAGGAGCCGGTTCGGCCGGGACCGGCGGACCGTTTCGGATACCGGCCGTCGAACGAGGAGGCCGAATGTCCGGATCACCGTTACCCGAGTCCGACCTGGCCCAGCGCATCACCCTGCTGGAAACCGTCGAAACGCCCGAGGCACTGAAACACCGGTACTTCCGGGCCCACGGTCTGCACCCCGATATCAGCGTGCACGCCGACGGCACCGCCTCCGGACAGTGGACACTGCAATTTCGCCAGGTGAACCTGCTCGACCGCACCGATACGCTGTCCACCGGCGAATACGACGACTCCTACGTCGTCGAGGACGGTCGTTGGAAGATCGCCGCCTCCCGGTTCCGCCGGATCTGGTCCATCACCCGGCCCGTCGACGGGACCTGCCGGATCGGGCAGTACGGAGCGTGACGGCACCGGTCCCGGCGCGGCGGACCAGCGCCGGGCATGGTCGCGAGAGTCCCGGGCACCCGCCCGCCGGGGCCGGACTGCGGGCCGCTACACTGCTCATCGCGGCGGTGGGGCTCGCCGCTCCGGCCGCCGGATCCGGAACAACCGCGGAGATACCGTCCGCCGACAGTCCCTACCCCATCACCCCGCCCGGACCGGGCGGCTGTGGAGTAGGAGACCGCTGTGCCCGATGACCCCGGACCTTTCCAGGATCCGTCGTTGCCGATGGATTCCGATATCGATCTGCGCTTCCCACCGCAGCGCGCGGAACTCACCACCTCCCACGGCGTGGTTCTCGCTGTCATCGCGGCCGGTGGTGCGCTGGGCGCACTGGCCCGGTACGGACTGACGCTGTCCTGGCCGGCACCGCCCGGCGGATTTCCGTGGGCGGTCTTCGTCGTCAATATCATCGGCAGTTTCCTGCTCGGCGCGCTGATGGTGGTGGTCACCGAATTGCGTACGCCGCATCCCCTGTTGCGGCCGTTCCTCGGTGTGGGAGTCCTGGGCGGCTTCACCACGTTCTCCACCTACGCCGACGATTTCCGGTCCCTGCTGGAAACCGGCACAGCGGCTATCGGTGCCGCCTATCTGGGGTCGACCCTTTTCGCGGCGGTGGCGGCCTGCGGACTCGGTATCGGCCTGGCCCGGCGTATCGGCTGGAGTGTGGCGCGATGAATGTACTGCTGGTGATCGCCGGGGCGGCGGTCGGCGCACCCCTGCGCTATCTCCTGGACCGAGCTGTACAGGCACAGCACACCAACCGGTTCCCATGGGGCACCTTTGTGGTGAATGTGTCCGGGTGCTGGATACTGGGCTGTCTCACCGGAGCGGGACTACCCGCCGCCTGGACGGTTCTCGCCGGTACCGGGTTCTGCGGCGCCTTCACCACATACAGCACCTTCGCCTACGAGACCGTCCGCCTGACCGAACAGCACGCCTACCGGCACGCGATCGGCTACGCCGCGGCCAGTATCGCCGCGGGGTCGGTCGCGGCGATACTGGGGTATGCGGCGATACACGCACTGGTCGGCTGAATCGGCCGCTCGAAACCCGGACGATCTCGGGAAGCCCCGGCTCCGATCGGAGCAATCCCCGGTGTTTCCTCAGATATCGAAACGGCCGGCGAACGCTCGCAGTGGTAGATCGGCGCTGGTGATGATCCCCGGCCGCGCGGCGACGACGGACCTGATCGAGTTCAGGGCGGGCAGCCCGGTGACTGTCATCCCGATCGAGGCGAAGTTCTCGGGATTCGACAGATCGAACCCCTTGGGCGGGAAGATCATATGTTTGCTGTAGATGCTGGGGTCGCCGGTGATCTGAGTGATGTAGCAGCCCTTGATATTCCAGGCGGGGTCGGTATGCGGGGTCATCTGCCATTCGAGATGGGTCTCCACCCGCGGTACGCCGTCGACCATGCCCTGATATTTGATGTAGTTGGCGCCGAGTGAACCCTTGGGCATGAAATACCAGCCCAGATCGATATCTTCGGTGCAGGCACCGAGTTCGTAGTGGAAAGTGACTTCGTCCAGTTCCAGATCGAAGGCATCGGCCATCAGATATACCGAATCGGCGAAAACGGCGGTGTATTTGTGCAGTGAATCCGGGATGGTCGGATCGTCGATCGGGCGCCCGTAGCCGACCGCTTTCCAGGTGTCGACCGAATGATGGCAGGATACGTCGACCGATTCGGTGACGGTGATGTTCTCGATCCGCGCGACATCCGCGGAATGCACGATGCCGAGGATCTGCGCCAGGCCCGGATTCATGCCGGTGCCGTAGAAGGTCGAATTGCCGCGCTCACAGGCGGCCTGGATGATGTCGCTGACTCTGCGGCCCGACGGGTGCGGGTGATTGGTGTCGCGATGGAATCCGGTGATCCAATCCGCAGTGGTCACCACATTGATTCCGGCTTCGAGTACCTTCTCGTAGAGGTCCTCGTCGGGGAAGACGCCGTGGAAGGTGAGGACATCCGGCTGTGCGGCTATGATCTGCTCGACAGTGCCGGTGGCGATCACGCCGACCGGGTCGATCCCCACGATCTCGCCGGCGTCCCGGCCGATCTTGTCCGGGGTGTAGCAGTGCAGGCCGACGAGCTCGAGATCCGGATGGTCGCGGATCCGGCCGATCATCTCGGTGCCGAGATTGCCGGTGGCGACCTGGAATACCCGGATCTTGCCGGAGGTGCTCATGGTGTGGCCTTTCTGTCTCATGGTGCGGGTCGAGCGGATTCGCGGTCAGGTACCCGGTGCGGTCGCGTTCACAGTCGCTGCTGGTGGGGTCGTGCTGCCGTCGGGGTAGAACTGCCGCGCCCATTCGCGCAGCGCCCGGAATCCTTCGAATTCCTTGCGCGACAATGCGGGTGGATCCGAGTAGCGCTGGTGCGCCCAGATATGGATATCGGCTTCGAACTGCTCGATCACGAAACCGGCCATCGCCTTGCCGTAGGAGCTGATCTCCGGGCTCTCGTCGCCGGGCTTACGGCCGATCCATACGGTGAACCGGACGTCGGAGGTGGATTCGTCGACCGGAGTCACCGCGGGCATGGTGCGGTTGTCGACCATGCCCCAGCTCTTGGTGATCGAGCAGCCCAATCCGGCGTTGATCGATTCGACTCCGCTGTTGATCTGGTCTTCGGCCACGCCTTCGTCGAAGGCGATGGTGAAATCGACGTAGGAGACCGGACCGGAGAAGTCGTGGCGGGTGAACTCCGGGATGAACGGCGTTTTGTGGACGTACTTGAAATGCGCGAAGTCGACGCCGTTCTCCATGACGTACTGCGGATGCAGTTCGAGCCCCGACCGGTACAGCGTGGCGGCGGGAACCGGGGGGTAGTAGTCCGCGGCGGTGCTTCCGTCGCCGAACGCTGCGAAGATATCGGGTACGTCGAAATACGGCGGCCGGCCGTCGATGTCGTACCAGATCCACACGCCTTCGTTGCGCTCGGCGACCGGGTAGCTACGGATGCGGCGGCCTTTGTTCGGGTGGCTCTCGTACGGGATACAGACATTGCGGCCCTCGCGATTCCACTCCCAGCCGTGGAACGGGCAGACGAGGTTCTCGCCCTCCACATGGCCGCCGTAGCCGAGATGCGCGCCGAGGTGCTCACAGTAGGCGTCGAATACGGCGACCCGGCCCGATGCCGACCGCCAGGCCACCATTTCGCGGCCGAAGTATTTCATCCGGTGCACCGCCCCGACGATGATCTCACTACACCAGGCCACCTGGAACCAGCCCGTCGGCTCCATCGGCAGTGGTGGTTTGGCCATCGCGATCCTCCAGGGCTCTCCAGGGCTGTTGCGGGCGCGACGACAACACCGAGAACGCTTCGGTCTATGACGTCGGTCACGCGGCGCTGTCGAGCATAGAACCCTCTTTGAAAGATTACAAGAGACCTTGGTGAAACTGGAGAACCCTGGTCAGGGCCGGTAAGCTCGGATCCCGTGACGGATGTGGCGGTAGGCGGGCGGCGTGCGAACAGGCGCGGTATCCAATCCCGGGAGAGCATGCTCGAAGCGGCTATCGCCTCGTTGGCCACCGGCGATCCCGCGGCGGTCTCGGGCAACCGGATCGCCCGTGATATCGGCGCCACCTGGGGGGTGATCAAGTACCAGTTCGGCGATATCGACGGTCTGTGGGCGGCGGTTCTGCGGCATACGGCGGACAAACGCGGCGATCTGCCCGCTGGGATCAACCCCGACGGCACGCTGCACGAACGGGTGGCCGCCATGATCGACGCCATGGCCGGTGGACTGCGCCGGCCGGAATCGCTGGCCATCGAGACCCTCCGTGCCGCACTGCCTCGCGACCATGCCGAACTGGAACGTGACTACCCCCGCACGGCCGCCGAGCTGGCCTCGTGGAAACCGAACTGGGATAAGGCATGTCAGCGTACATTCGCCGATCTCGGCCTCGATCCGGCGAAGGTGCGGCAGGTGGCCGCCCTGATTCCGGCGGCCATGCGCGGTATCACCTCCGAACGCACCCTGGGTACCTACGGCGACCTCGACGACGCGCTCGAGGCGCTGATCGGTGGTATCGCCGCCTATCTGGCGGAACCGGGCTCGGGGGCGGTATCACCCGGTCGCTGAGCCGCTGAGCCGCTGAGCCGCTGAGCCGCTGAGCCGCTGAGCCGCTGAGCCGCTGAGCCGCTGAGTCGCTGAGTCGCTGAGTCGCTGAGCCGCTGACTGTCGAGTTGCGGAGCCGGTCGTCGGGATCGTGCTGCGTAACCGTCCGGATGACCGGCTCCTGTTCCGTCCGAGGCATCTTCGGTGTGAGTCGGCTCCGTATCCGGCGTGCCCCGGGCTATCGGTGCCGGTATCCATTTGCTGTCGGGTGGGGTGCTGGTGCGCACGCTGGGCGGCCGCGCACAGTGCCCGGCTCGGTGGGGTGTGTATCCGGCTGCTGAGGGGAGTGCGAACAGTCGTTAGTGCCGTGTGCGGGTTCGCCGGCCGCCGTGGCGGCGCTCGCAAGAATATTCCTTGACGTGAATATTCACTTTGGTGAATACTCGGACCGTGGATGAGATCGCATCAGCACTGGGTGACGCGGCGCGGTGGCGCCTGGTCGAACTCCTCGCCGAGCGGCCGCGGTCGGTCGGTGAACTCGCCGAGCTCACCGGTCTGCGGCAACCGCAGACCACCAAACATCTGCGCACCCTTGCCCAGGCCGGTGTCGTCGCCGTTTTCCCATTGGGCCAGCGACGTGTCTACGCGCTCGAGGCGCCGTCACTGAAAGCGTTCGCGGACCGCCTGGCGGAACTTGCGGATATCGCCGGTGCCCATGCCGGAGACCGGGACGTCATCGCGCGCTACCGTGCCGCGATCGAGGCCGAGGCCGCCGTCGCTGATCGGGATCGGTGGGCCGACGGACGGAGGTTCTGCTTCGATCGCGTATTCGCCGCGCCCCGCGAGGTGGTCTGGCGGTACTGGGTCGAACCGGATCTGCTCGGATCCTGGTGGGCCCCGGCGCCGATGACGATCACCGAATGCGTTCTGGAACCCGAGCCGCAGGGGCGCGCGCTACTGGACTATCGCGATACCGAAGGGCGGCAGTACCGCTCCGTGGGCACGGTCACCGTGGCCGAGGAACCCGAGCGGCTCGACTTCCGGCTCTCGGTGCTGGATACCGCGGGTGCGGTTCTGTTCACCGGGCACTACGACCTGGCCCTCACTGTGGCCGCGGCCGGAACCCGCCTGCGCCTCGGTCTGACCGTCACCGATACCGACACCACCGCAGTGCCTTTCATCGCCGGAATCGAAACCGGCTGGCAGCAGGTGCTGGACAACCTCGCCGGAGCCGTCGGCGAGGGCACCCCTGTGGTGCGCGACAACGAACAGGAAGTACGACGATGACCGAATCCACGGGACGCTCCGTCACCGCGAATATCAATCTCACGCTCGACGGGCGGTACAGCGGGCCGGGCGGCCCGGCCGATCTGGGCGCGATCGTCGCGTATGCGGCCACCGAAGTGGCGCGGCGTCATCTGAGCCGCATCTGGGCGGGCGCGACCACGGCGCTGCTCGGTCGTCGAAATGCCGAGGGTTTCCTCGGCTACTGGCCCTCGGTCGCCGCCGACGATACGGCCGACCCGCGCGACCGCGGCTATGCGCAATGGCTGGTCGAGACGGAGAAGGTCGTCCTGTCGACCACGCTGACCGAGGCGCCCTGGGCAGGCGCCCGTGTCGTGAACGCGCCGGCGGCCGACGTCGTACGGCAGCTGAAAGCCGAAGGGACGGGCGATATCCTGGTGAACTGCAGTGCGAGCATCATCAAACCGCTGCTGGGCGCCGACTTGCTCGACCGGTTGTATCTGATGATCACCCCGGAGATCGCGGGTGGTGGGCAGCGGCTGTTCGAGGACGGGTTGCCCGCGTCGGCATGGGCGCTGACACACCAGGAAGTCGGCGAACGGGGCGAGATGGCGCTGATCTACGACCGCCTACGGTAGGTCGCCCGGGGCGCTGGACCGCCGCACCGGGTGGTGATTTCGGGATCATCGGGATCGCACAGCCGCCGGCGTCCGGTTCGCGGCGATGCCCGGATCTCGGCTTTCGGGATGAAACGCTGCATCAGCGATTCGCCTCGGAGCGGATATATCGGCCGGAGGGAGCGCGGCTGTGGTGGTGCTGTTCCGTCGGCCGCGCGAGTGATTCGATCAGATGCACCGCGTCGTCGAGTGCGCGGACCCGGAACGCTCCGGCCTGCGTCGGCCAGCCGGGGCCGGCCAGCAGTAGCGGGGCCGGTATCCGGATCCCGGCGGGCACTGGATGCGCGGGATCCAGCGGTGCTGTTCTCCGCGTTTGTGACCACAGCACCACCACCGGGATGCGCGGTTGCCTGCGCACCGCGTCGGCCAGCGCCCCGCCGGGTACCGAGGCGCCGAGCAGTGCCGCCGGAATGCCGATTTCGGCGAGTGCGGCCCGCAGCACCTCCAGCGGCAGTACATGTGCTTCGCCGCCGGTGCAGGCCAGCAGCACCGGGGCGAACGCTGCCGTGCTGCGCAGGGGCGGCACCGCCCGGTGCAGGGCGGTGGTGACAGCCCAGGACAGCGCGTGTTCCACGGCGATCAGGTTGTGGCCGTGGCGCTGGCGCGCCACCACTTCGGCGAAAGCGGGCCGGCATGCGCGGTTCCAGGTCGGCACCACGCCGAAATGCGCGATATCGGCGCCGATCGTGTTCAGGAGTTCGCCGGTGTCGAGCCGTTCGGCGGCCGCCAGGAGCGGTGTGGGTGTTCCCGGAACGGGCCGGACGGCGTCGGCGGCCCGGGCCGCTTTCGCGGCGTTACGCGGGCCGACGCCCGCCCGGACGAGGTCGACCATCCGCCGCAGCACCGCCACGTCACCATGTGTGTAGAGGCGGTGCTCGCCGGGCCGGCGCGGTGCGGGCCCCAGGTCGTAACGCAGATTCCAGCTGCGCAGGGTCGCGACGGGGACGTCGAGGGTCCTGGCCACCGCACTGACGGTCAGTGCGACCCCTGTGCCGGATTCGACCATCTCCGCCTCTTTCGTGACCACCTGGTAGGTGCCACCGGGCCGGCGCGCCGACCCGCCTGCTGAAATTCCGGCCGAGCCCCGGTGGGCACTGCCGTCGCCGGCCGCTTCCGCCACCGGATGCGATCGACCGAGCTGAAATATCTGTCGATAGGTATTCACAGTACGCGCTGAACGATGCAAAATCGACGCATCAGAGAATTCGGTTCCAGGTCGGCGGGACACCACGACCGGGCGCAGCCGCCCACCCGGCGGTATCGCGGCCCCGGGTATACGACCGCGGGCCGAGTCATCCGTTCGAGAAAGGGCACGTTATGAAGATCCACAGCGATACCGCGGCCCTGTCCGCGGCTCCACGGCATGCCGAGCACATCCACCCCGATCCATCGCGGGCCGACCCTGCCGAGTCGGCGCCCGCCGCACCTGTGCGCGTATTCGACGATCCACTGCTCACGACGCTGGCCGAAGCGGTGTCCGGGCGGTTCAATCCGCAGGTCGATCTCACCGATCTCCTCGGCAGCGGTGAGATCACCGTTTTCGCACCGGTCGACAGTGCTTTCGCCGCGCTGGGTCCCGCGACGCTCGCGGCGTTACGAACGGATTGGGTGGCGCTGACCACGATCCTGGCCTATCACGCCGTTCCGGGCCGTCTCACGCCGGATGCGATCACCGGCGTGCTCGGCACCGCCGAAGGATCCGATCTCGCGGTGACGCGCACCGGTGACCGGATCGCCGTGAACAACGCGACGGTGGTCGGCGGCGACGCCGGAATCGGCACCGCCACGGTCTATCTCATCGACCGGGTGCTGATACCGCCCACTGTGGCCGGCGCCTGAGGGTCGCCCGCGCCGGTCCGGGAGCGGATCCGGTACGGGTCTACGGGGCCGCGGGCCGCGCTCGCCGACCGGGGAGGTCGGCGGGTGCTGCTCCGGCCGGCGGCAGCCGGTCGGGTCCGGACGATATCCCGCTGGGCATCGCGCCGAGTTCGTCCGGGTGGACACCGACCAGCCTGCTCCATCGATTCGAGAAGTTCGAGATACCCCAGCTGTCCAATCTGGTGTACGCCTCCGTCAGCTCGGCCCGAGGCAGCAGACCCGCCCGCTGGGCCGCGGCGATCGCTTCGATATAGGCCGTTTCGGCCGATATCAGCTCGTCGACGACGCGAGCCTGCTCATCGAGCAGGCTTTCCACTCGGCAGGCGATGTCCTGCGGCGCCGCGTTCGTGTCCTGACCGGAAAATCGGTGCATACGCCATCCTCGGAAACGTTCGGTGGAACCTGTGGAAGGGGCGGACGCCCTGGGGTGCACATCGAACACCGCACCGCCCGAACGCCGTGAAGCTCGTGGCATCACTACTACCCTGTGCTCCCGGCACTCTCGCACCCGGTCCCCACTGCGGGCACCGGGAGAATGCGATCGCAGGTCTGCTGCCGTGTTCCGGCCGTAGCGCGGGCGGCTCCGGCCCGCGGGATTCGGTTCACCGGGCCCGGCCCCCTTGGCCGACGACGCGATCGAGGGGCGGAACCGATCTGGATGTGGTGTCGGAGTTCAGGCTGTCGGGTGTGTGTGGAGGGCTTTCGCGGTGGGGGAGTTCGGGATCGTCGCGGGGTCGGGATAGGTGCCCAGGATTCGGTCCGCGGTACCCGCGGTGGTCACCGCGAACCAGTAGTGCTCGTTCTTGAAATGATGCAGCCGGTGGTTGCGGCGCACCGCCCGCAGGAGCGCGCCGCGCGGCTGGTAATCGGTGTGGACGAGCAGGTGGGTCCATTCGTAGATCAGCCCGAGCGCGGCCACACCGGTCAGGAATGTCAGGCCGAGACCGGGGCGGCCGAAGGCCAGGAAGGCGATGGCCACGAGTGCGGGGAGCAGCCACAGGAAGGTCTGCCACGGGATGAAGACCAGCTCCCGCACCCGTGGATCGGCGTGGTGTTCGCGATGTTTGCGGGCCAGCAGCGAGTCGATCCGCCAGTGCCCCACGGTGCGGGGGCGCCAGTGCAGAACGCAGACGTGGATGACCCATTCGACGAACGGGAACGCGGCCAGCAGCGCGACCGGTACCAGAAGGTCGGTGAGCTGCCAGTCGCCCACCAGGATCCGTGCGCCGGCCGCGACGACCAGCAGACCGGCGATCACCCGGGCCGACGGGGCTTGGCGGAACGAGCGGAACACTTCCGGGAGCGATTCCCGGCCGCGCCGTGCGGCGGTGGCCTCGTCGGCGGCCAGGCGCCGGTGGGCGAGACCGTCGATCGCCGAATTGCGCAGGCGACGGGCGCGCAGGGTGTGCGAGAAATTCATGGTGCGGTCTGTTCCAATCGGTGCAGGAGATCGTCGAATTCCGCGGTGGCCGGGCTGAGCAGTTCCGCCGCGCGGGCCCGGGCCGACTCGGCGTCGCCGGTGGTGACCGCGGCCGCGAGGGCGCGGTAGCGGTCGGGCCGGCCCACCTCGGTATCCATCACCCCGGTGAGTGCCGCCATGGCGGGTTCGTAGACGGCGCGCAACTGGTTGAACAGCAGGCGGTAGACGATCGAGTCCGCGGCATCGACGAGGTGATCCCAGAAGATGAGGGCCACCCGCTGGCGGTCCAGCGAATCTTGTTGGGCGGCGAGCTCGTCCACCGCTGCGGTGAGCGCCGGGCCGATGGCGGCGCCGTGGCGCCCGGCGGCCAATCCGGCCACTTCGCGACCCAGCGATGCCCTGGTCTCCAGAATGCTGCGCACCACCGAGTGGTCCAGCCGGCCACCGCGCAGGATCAGCCGCGGCAGTAGTTCCAGGCCCCCGGAGCGGCGTGGGTCGCGCACCGTGGTGCTGCCGCCCTGGCGTATCTCCACCAGTCCGGCGCGGGCGAGCCGCTGGACTGCCTCCCGGACAGTCGGCCGGGAGACACCGAGCGCCTCGGCCAGCTGGCGTTCGGCGGGCAGCGTCGAGCCGGGTGCGAGTTCGCCGGTGAGGACATCGTCGACGAGCTGGTCGAAGATCTCGTCCGGGACCGACCGCCGGGCGATCCGTTTCAGTGCCATATTCGGACAATAACTCCGGCAATGGTCAGAGGTCAAGTGGTCGGACCAGTTGCCGAGGGTGCAGTCGATACGACCGGGCGATGCGAGGAGTGCGAGGTCAGCTACGTATTTCGGATCCTGATGGCGGTTCGGGTACCCGGCCGCGGGTCCTGGGAGCGTCGTCGGCCGCGGCGTCCGGCGGTGCGGGTACTGCCGGACGGTGACCGAGCGCCGGGGCGATCAGCTCGACCGCGTCGTACAAGATCTGCTCGTAGTCGTCGCGATGGAATTCGTACGGGAGTTCCAGGCGTAGCTCGGTGGTCCGGGCGAGGACCGGATCGGCGCGCAGCCGCTCGACGATCTCCGCGGACGTTCCGGCCAGGTCGGGTGCGAACAACACCCGCCGATCGCCCTGTGGCGCGCGGGTCCGCTCGTTTCGGCCGGCCGCGTACCGCCGGTAGCGCTCCCGGGTAGCGCGATCGGCACTGTCGAACGGGACGATCACCCGGCCCACCGCGACGCGGGCCGGCCGGGACGGGACCGCCTGCCGGCGGTACTCGTCGATCAGGGCGAGCTGGGTGGTGCCGAAATCATCGCTGTGCTCACCGAATACGATATTGCCGGTGAGCAGGTTGAGCCCACCGGCGCCGGCCCAGCGCACCGATCGAATGCTGCCACCGCCGTACCAGAGCCGGTCGATCAGCCCCGGATTGTGCGGTTGCAGGCGTGGCCGCTGGGTGGCGCCGGGGGACTGGATCACCGTGCCGGGTCCGCCCAGATACTCGCCGCGCAGATTGTCGACGAGCCGGGAGATCCGCCCATAGGAGAGGTCGTAGCCGCGCCAGTCGCCGTCGAAGACGAGGTCTCCGATCAGTTCCGCATGCGGCGGAGTGCCCGCGCTGAAGCCGGGTTGCAGCCGGCCGCCGGACAATACATCGGCCATCGAAAGATCCTCGGCCAGCCGGAACGGACTCTCGTACCCGATGGGGATCACCGCCGTGCCCAGCTCGATCCGACGGGTTCGCTGACCGGCAGCGGCCAGGAAGACCGCCGCCGACCCGACCCCGTGTTCGAGGTGCCGCTGCCGGATCCACGCGCCGTCGAAACCGAGTCGTTCACCGAATTCGAACAGGCGGAGGGTGTCCTCGAGACCGGCGGCCGGATCACCGTCGGGATAATTGCCCGGAGTCAGGAACGACAGCTTCTCGATCGCTGGTTCTGCCGTGCTCATCGGGTCACCGGCGCTCGTAGGGGATCTTCTCGCCCGCCTCGATCGCGATCGGGAGCCGGTTCTCGGCCGGCGGTAACGGGCAGGTCGCCAGGTCGGTGTAGGCGCAGGGCAGGTTGACCGCCCGGTTGAAGTCCAGCACCACCGTCCCGTCCGCCGCGGGGGCCGCCGAGTGCAGTACTCGATCGGCCGCGTACGTGGTGACCCCGGAGGTGGCGTCGGTGAACAGGATCGTGAGGGCGCCCGGCGTCCTGCCGGGAAACACGGTGAGTGCCGACTTCTGACCGGACAGTTCGAAATCGACGCGTCCGGGCGCTGCGTAGACGTGTTCCAGCCCCGGCACGGCGGCGCCCACGGTGGTCGCCCGCGGTTCGGCGAAGGCGGTGTAGCGCCCGGTGACAACCCATTTCGGATCCGGTGCGTAGGCCGGTGTCCCGCGGAATCCGGTGCGCAACGGGTTGTCCGGATGCCGGGGCCGGACGATATCGCGCCCACCGCGTCTGGCGACCTCGATCACCGCGTCACCCCAGACCGCGTCGACCCCACCCCGTTCGGGAACGATGCCGAACCGGTGGGTTCCAGCCACCACGGCCCCGTCGATCTCCAGCTCCTCACCGTCGTCGAGGAATACGGTGACCCCGCCGGCGCCGGTGGACCAGGCGCCCGGCGCGCCGGGGAACCGCCGGGGTGTTCCGGTGAGCCAGTACAGGCCGGTGACGGCGAGAAACCCGTGTGCGTCGGCCAGCTGTGCCTCGTGCCGACGATGCCAGTCCTGCCATTCGGCGGTGAAGGTTTCGGTGCTCACTGCTACCCGGGTCGGCATACGGCGCTCCTTCGAAACCGCCGGCGGAAAGCCGTCGGCGCGATAACGATCCAACTCCGCGTGCTCGGAACCGGACAGGATTGTGATCACTCCGAACGCAACTTCGCGGACGGCCCCGCCGAGCCCACTCCGCGCCGGGTGGACCCAGCGCCCGGCGCAGTTGTCCGGCGAGGTCGACGGCGTGGGCGAGTGGCCACGGAATCACGCCGTTCTCGGCCATGCGCAGGTGGAATTGCTGTTCGCGATACGGCACGCCGGGTGGTGGCGGCGCGATACTGCGATGCTCCCGCCGGAGCCGCCTGATCCGTGCGGACCGGACCTGCTACGTTCCGAGGTACGAAATCGGGACGGTGGAGATGGACGTGCGAACCCTTACCGCGGCGGATGTGGCCGGCGGCGCGTTCCTGGAATCGGTTCTGGACCCCGCCTCGTTGCTGGAGCCGGTGCTGATCGTCGATCTGGACGGTGCCGACAGTGCGACGGCCGAGGCCGCGGCCACCCGGGTGGCGCGGCTGGGAAGCCTGGCGGTGGGTGTGTGCTCCGGTGCGATCGCCCCGGAGTCGGCGCCACTGACCGCGGCCCTGGATCTGACCTATGCCGCGGTGGCCGAGCCGGGGAATCGTGCCGTCGTGGGCGTGGCGGACCCCGATCGGGCGCTCACCGATTTCCTGTCCTGTGTGCGCCGGTTCCCACAGGCGTCGCATATCGTCGGGCAGGTGTTGCGCGCGTCGGAACATCTTCCGGTGGACGCGGCGATCGATGTGGAATCGCTGGCGTATTCGACCCTGCAGGGAGGGCCGGAATTCGGTCGCTGGCTCGCCGAGCGTCGCGGCCTGGGCCGGCCCCTTCCACCGCCACCCGGGACATCGCCGGTTCTGGTATCGGCCGAAGGGGACACGCTGCGGATAACGCTCAACCGGCCGGAACGGCGCAATGCCTACGGCACCGCGCTCCGGGACGGTCTGGTCGAGGCGCTGCGCACCGCGACCCTTGCCGAAGGGTTCACCCGTATCGTCCTCGACGGCTCCGGTTCGTCCTTCTGCTCCGGCGGGGATCTGGACGAGTTCGGCCATACGCCGGATACCGCGACCGCGCACCTGATCCGTACCCGCGGTGGTGCCGCGCGGCTGACGGCCCGGCTCGCGGAGCGCCTCGAGGTCCGGTTGCACGGTCACTGCGTGGGGGCCGGTATCGAGATCTCGGCGTTCGCCGGACGGGTGATCGCCGCACCGGACACCG
Organism: Nocardia sp. NPDC003963; assembly: GCF_053605105.1. Lineage (NCBI taxonomy): Bacteria > Bacillati > Actinomycetota > Actinomycetes > Mycobacteriales > Nocardiaceae > Nocardia > Nocardia sp. NPDC003963. The sequence continues at coordinate 1,370,040 of NZ_JBSGIP010000001.1, read as the reverse complement.
TGATCCGCCTGCCCGAGGTGGCGATGGGTCTGATTCCCGGTGCGGGCGGCACGGTGAGCGTGCCCCGGCGGATCGGGCGCCGGCGTGCGCTGCACCTGTTCGTGACCGGTACCGCGCTCGGCGCCGAGCAGGCGCGGGAGTGGGGATTGGTCGACGAGATCACCGCGGAATTCCGCTAGCGAACGAGCCGGGGCGGACGTCGGCATTCGGTGGATGCGCGTGTCCCGCGCACGGATTGCCCGGCCTGGAAGGTCGGCCGCGGGTGGTCCGGCGAGCGCGTTTTTTCGTCACGGAACCGGGCCCGTTCAATATGGTATTTGCCCCTCAAATGAGGTAAACATAATCATAGATTGTCGGGGCTTCGAACTCCAGTGGGTGCGGGGGAGCGGCCTTACCGTATGGAGGTACGTGTCATGGGACAGCCAGGGCTTCGTCCGCAGAAGACCGCGATGCTGGTCGCACAGCGGATCGTCGAGGGCATCAACAAGCGCGGTAACAAGGTCGGCGACAAGTTGCCGCCCGAACGGGTGATGCTCGAGGACTACGATATCGGCCGGGGCACACTGCGTGAATCGCTGCGGTTCCTCGAGCTCCAGGGCGTTATCGCGCTCAAACCCGGTCCGGGTGGCGGTCCGATCGTGCAGCAGCCCGACGGTATGGGCCTGGCCACGGCGATCACCCTGCTGCTGCAGTTCGAGAACGCGCCCTTCCGCACGATTGTCGAAGCCCGCACGGCCCTCGAACCGATGATGGCCAGACTCGCCGCCGACCGGATCAGCGAGGAACAACTCGCCAAGCTGAAGTACTCGGTCGACACCATGCGCGAAAACCTCGACGACGAGGAAGTTTTCGTCGAGATGAGCCGCGTCTTCCACGACACCATCGCCCAGGGCTCGGGTAACGCGCTGTTCGGCTATCTGATCCACGCGTTGCTGGATATGCTCGACGGTTCGGCCGTCGGGATGGAATACCCGGAGCGGCACCGGGTCGCGACCTGCGATATCCACGAGAAGATCTATCGCGCGGTCGCCGCCGGGGATGCCGCCGCGGCGGTCACGGCGATGGAGGAGCATATCGACGCGATCTGGCGCTACGAGGAGAAGCACTATCCGGAGGTGCTGGATACGCCGATCGCCTGGGGTACCCGCAGCTGATCGACGGGGGCATCCGGAGGCTGTCCGGGCACGGCGGAGGCGACGCTGGTCGCCTCCGCCTTTCGTATCGACCGGTGGGAACAGTACTTACGCGGGACACAGCGCCCGGACGGCGTGCACCCGCCGTCCGGACCGTGTCCGGTGTTCACGGACGGTAGGGGTCCGCGCGTTCGACCGGTGGTGCCGACTTCCAGTCGGGCAGGCCGAGTTCGGGAGTCCCGACCGGGCTCTTGCCGCCGGACAGGTACGTCCACTGCGCGTGGCCGAGTTGATGGATGGAGAAACAGGCGTCGAGGGCGGTGGAGAACCCCATCGCGTCCTGACTCTGGTTCACCGATTCCTTGACCAGCAGGGCCGCCATGGTCGGTACCGCGGCGATGCGGCGGGCGAATTCCAGTGTGCGCTCGCTCAATTCCTCGGCCGGGAAGATCTTGTTGACCATTCCCAGCGAACGCGCGTCCTCGGCATCGAGGCTATCGCCGGTGAGCAACAGCTCCTTGGCTTTTCGTGGGCCGAACTCCCACGGGTGCCCGAAATATTCGACGCCGCACATGCCCAGCCGGGTCGCCACGACGTCGGCGAACCGGGTGCCCTCGGCGGCAACGATCAGATCGCAGGCCCAGGTGAGCATCAGGGCCGCGGAGAAGACATTTCCGTGCACTTCGGCAATGGTGATCTTGCGGAGTTTCCGCCACCGGCGCGTGTTCTCGTAGAAGTAGTGCCACTCCTGATGGAGCCGGGATTCGACGGCGTCGTAGCCGGCTCCGGTGCAGGTGAACGACCAGTGCTGGTCCGGTCCGGGTTCGCGTTCGGCCCGGTACTCGGAGCTGCCCAGATCGTGGCCCGAGGAGAAGACGGGGCCGTCGCCGGCCAGGATGACGACGCGGACCGTATCGTCGGCTTCGGCGCGCAGGAAGGCCTCGGTGAGTTCTACGAGCAGGCCGCGGTTCTGGGCGTTGCGATACTTCGGGCGGTTCAGCACGATACGCGCGATGGTGCCGTCGTCATGGGTTTCGTAGCGCAGGTACTTGTAGTCCGCCGGAGTCGCGAGTGGGCCTTCGGCCATGATGTCGTCCTTTTCGTGTCGAGCGGGCTCGGATTACGGCCGGATGAGCCGGCCGGCCTGGTCGAGTAGTGCCTGAGCGACACCGTGGAAGCGGCGGCCGAGCGCGGCGTCGGCCTTGCCGGCGTCCGCCCGTGCGGAGGTGCCCTCGAGGATGATGGCGAGCCGGTAGCACGCGAGTACCTGGTACCAGTCGAAATCGGATATATCGCGGCCGCTGCGTGCGGCGTAGCGAGCGATGAGTTCGTCGCGACCGGGCAGGCCGTCGAGTTGCCGGGCCAGACCGACGGTGCGGGTTTCGGCCGGGTCCGGCCAGGTGGCCAGGAGATGTCCGAGGTCGAGGAGCGGATCGCCGACCGTGCCCAGTTCCCAGTCGACAACCGCCGCGACGGCCGGACTGTCACGGCGGAACATGACATTGCCGAAGTGGTAGTCGCCGTGGATGATTCCCTTGCGCCAGTGGCCGGGGCGGTGGGCGTCGAGCCAGCGCCCGGTCTCGTCGATACCGGCGAGCCGCGGTCCCGGCCGGCCGTCGAGTTCGTGATAGGAATCGAGCTGGCGGCGCCAGCGGCCGACCTGCCGGTCGAGCCAGCCGTCGGCGCGGGCGAGTGGGGTCGCGCCGAGGACCACGGGATCCACCAGGCTCAGGGCCGCGAGGCTGTCGACCATGGACATACCCATCGCATGCTGGAGGTCGGGTGCGGACGCGTGTGGTTCGGGCACCTCGGCGGTGGCGGTGAATCCGTCGATCGCCGCCATGACGAAGAAGACGCAGCCCAGGACGTCGAGGTCCTCGCAGACGGCGACGAGGCGCGGATGGGGTACCGCGCTGTCGGCGAGCGCGGCGAGCAGCCGGGCTTCCCGGCGCATCGTCTCGTCACTGTTGGCGCGTTTGTGTACCGGCGGCCGCCGAAACACGTAGTCGGTCCCGCCTCGGGTGAACGCGACCAGGATGTTCTGGGTGCCCCCGGTCAGCGGGACGACATCGGTGACGGGCCCGGCCCCGACCTCGTTGCGGTCGAGCCATGACGTCAATACGGCGACGTTCACCGGGTCCTGATCCCTCATCGATCCACCTCGTGCCTTCCTGTGTGCCGTGCCCCGCCGCACAGTGCGACCGGAGGCTCCCGATCACGGAGCTTACACATTTCCTACGAACCATAATCATAGTTTCTTCATATTCCGGCGCATAGTTGTTATCGTTAGCCGCGGACGGGCTCCCGGTGCTTCCTGCCGCGTACGGCTCAGCACCTCGGGTGCACCTCAACAATCCAAGCGTTCTCACCAGGTGGTGCAATGGGTATCGAAATGGTTCTGGATATGGCCGCATCGGTCCATCCGGACAGACTCGCCATGGGGCGTCGCGATTCGGGTACGACGTATCAGCAGCTCAGCGACGCTGCCTCCGGTGGTGCCGCGGTCCTGGCCGGACACGGTGCGGCGCACCTGGTGTTCGTCGGCGTCAACGGGCCGGTACTACCCGTGCTGACCTTCGCGGCGGCGCGGGCCGGGATACCACTGGCCCCGCTGAACTATCGGCTGGCGACGGATCAGCTCCGCGACCTCGTCGAGCAGTTGGAGCGGCCGCTGATCGTCGCCGATTCGGCCTATCGGGAGAAGCTGGCGGGCGCGGCGGAGGTCGTGCTCACCAGTGAGGAGTTCCTCGAACTCGCCCACTCGACCCCACCCGCGCCCGCCGCGACCGCGCCCGACGACGCCACGGCGGTCGTCCTGTTCACCAGCGGGACCACCTCGGCGCCGAAGGGTGTGCTGCTGCGCCATCAGCATCTGCTGTCCTACCTGCTCAACACTGTCGAATTCGGTTCCGCGGCGGCGGACGACGCGACGCTGGTCAGCACCCCGCCGTATCACATCGCCGGGATGGGCGCGGTGCTCAGCAATGTGTACGCCGGCCGCCGGATGGTGCACCTGCCGGATTTCACACCCCGGGCCTGGCTCGACACCGTCCGGGGCGAAGGGATCACCAGCGCGATGGTGGTACCGACCATGCTCGCGCGCGTGGTCGAATACCTCGACGGTGGGCCGGGGGACGCGCCGAACCTGGTGTCACTGGCCTACGGCGGGGCGCGCATGCCGCAGCCGGTGCTCGAACGCGCTCTCGCGGCCTTTCCGGACACCGGATTCGTCAATGCCTACGGGCTGACCGAGACCAGTTCGACCATCGCCGTGCTGGGGCCCGACGACCACCGGGAAGCCCTGGCGGATGCCCGGCTGCGTGATCGGCTCTCGTCGGTGGGCCGGGTGGTGCCCGGTATGGAGGCGCAGATCCGGGACGAGGACGGCAACGTGCTGGCCGATGGGGAGATCGGCCTGCTCTGGGTGCGCGGCGACCAGGTCAGCGGAGAGTACATGGGTAAGGGGTCCGCGCTCGACGCCGACGGCTGGTTCCCGACCCGCGATCGCGCCCGCCTCGCGGACGGCTACCTCTATATCGGCGGCCGCGCGGACGACACGATCATCCGCGGTGGCGAGAACATCGCCCCCGCCGAGATCGAGGATGTCCTGGTCCACCACGACGATGTGCGCGAGGTCGCCGTGATCGGCGTCCCGGACGACGAATGGGGCGAACGGATCTGCGCGGTCGTCGTCCCGGCGGGTGCCGCGCATGCCGACGCGCAGACGATCCGTACCTGGTGCCGGGAACGGTTGCGCGGTTCGCGGACCCCGGACGAGGTCGTATTCGTGGACGAACTACCCAGGACCGCCACCGGGAAGCTGGTGCGCCGCGATCTCGTCGCCCGGGTCACCGCGCCGGATGCCCACTGACCTCACCGTTTCGTCATCAGGTCCGCATTTTCTGGAGGAACCATGCGTAGTGCCGTACTCGTCGATATCGTCCGTTCGGCCGCGGGCCGGGGCAAGCCCGGCGGCGGCCTGTCCGCTGTCCACCCGATCGATCTGCTCGCCGAGGCGCTGCGCGCACTGACGGCCCGCAGCGGTATCGACCCGGTACTGATCGACGATGTCATCGGCGGTTGTGTGAGCCAGGCGTCCGAACAGGCCGGGAACATCACCCGGTCGGCCGCGCTGGCCGCGGGACTGCCCGAATCCGTACCCGCCACCACGGTGACGCGCGCGTGCGGATCCAGCCAGCAGGCGGTGCATTTCGCGGCACAGGGTGTTATCGCCGGGGCCTACGATGTCGTGATCGCGTGCGGAGTGGAATCCATGAGCCGGGTGCCGATGGGGACCGCGCCGATGGGCCGGGACCTGGTCGGCGCCGGCCTCGCCCAGCGTTATCCGGAGGGCTGGATCGGTCAGGGTGTCGCCGCCGAACTGGTGGCGCAGCAGTACGGGCTGACCCGCGACGATGTCGACCGCTACGCGTTCGAATCGCATCGACGGGCCGCTGCCGCTGCCGCGGCCGGGCATTACGCTCGTGAGATCGTTCCGATTCCGGTACCCGGTGGTGTGCACGCCACCGACGAGACGATCCGCGCGACGACCACACTGGAAAGCCTGGGCGGGCTGCGTGCCTCCTTCCGTTCGGCGGAATCGGAGCGGCGCTTTCCCGAGCTGGGCTGGCTGATCACCCCCGGTAATTCCTCGCCGCTCACCGATGCGGCCGCCGCGACCCTGATCATGTCGGAGGAGGAGGCCGCGCGGCTCGGTCTGACGCCGCGGGCTCGTTTCGTCGATTTCGCGGTCGCCGGCGACGACCCGATCGCCATGCTCACCGCGCCGATCCCCGCTACCCGGCAGGTGCTCGACCGGACCGGGCTGAAACTCGACGAGATCGATGTCTACGAGGTGAACGAGGCGTTCGCCTCGGTGCCGCTGGCCTGGGCCCGGGAATTCGGCGCCGATCCCGCCCGGCTCAACCCCGCCGGCGGGGCCATCTCGCTCGGCCATGCGATCGGTGCGTCCGGGGTGCGGTTGCTCGCGACCATGGTCGGCGAGCTCGAACGAACCGGCGGCCGCTACGGCCTGCAGACGATGTGTGAGCACGGCGGTATGGCCAATGCCCTCATCGTCGAACGTATCTGAACCACTCGGCAGTCCGGCCGAGGACAAGGAAGGCACAGTGTGAATATCAACGGCAAGGTCGCCCTCGTCACCGGGGGTGCGTCCGGTCTCGGACTCGCGACCGCGCGCCGCCTCCTCGGCGAGGGCGCCAAGGTGGTGCTGCTCGATCTGCCGGGCTCCGACGGTGCGGCCGTGGCCGCCGGGCTCGGCGCGAACGCGCTGTTCGCCCCGGCGGATATCACCGACGAATCCGCGGTGGCGGCCGCGCTCGACGCGGCCGAGGAATTCGGTGAACTGCGCGCGGTCGTGAGCTGTGCGGGGACCGGCCGTTCGCTGCGGGTGGTCGGCCGTCAGGGCGTTTTCCCGCTCGAGGTGTTCACCCGGGTCGTGACGATCAACCTGATCGGTACCTTCAATATCGTGCGCCTGGCCGCCGAACGGATGTCGCGGCTCGAACTCGACGGTGAAGAACGCGGTGTCCTCGTGACCACCGCGTCGGTCGCCGCGTTCGAGGGACAGATCGGGCAGGCGGCCTATGCCGCCTCGAAGGCCGGTGTCGCCGGGATGACCCTGCCGCTGGCGCGTGACCTGGCCTCGCTCGCGATCCGGGTCGTCTCCATCGCACCCGGACTGTTCGATACCCCGCTGCTGGCGGGACTGAACGACGAGGCCAAGGCATCGCTCGGCGCGCAGACTCCGCATCCGAGCCGACTCGGGGATCCCGCGGAATTCGGGGCGCTGGCCGCCCATATCCTGTCCAATTCCATGATCAACGGTGAGGTCGTCCGGCTCGACGGTGCCATCCGGATGGCACCGCGCTGATGACCCGGCAAGGAGGTAATCCGATGACGGATCCGGCTCTTCCCCTGGCGGGCAAGGTCGCCCTGGTCACCGGCGGTAGTCGCGGGCTCGGCCGCGAGATGGTGCGCGCGTTCGCGGCGGCGGGCGCCGATACCGTCATCGTCAGCCGCAAGATCGACAGTTGCGCGCAGCTGGCCGCCGAGGTCACCGCCGATACCGGGCGGCGCGCGCTACCGGTCGCCTGCCATGTGGGTGACTGGGATGCCCAGCAACAACTGGTCGACCGCGTCTACGCGGAGTTCGGCCGGATCGACGTCCTGGTCAACAACGCCGGGATGTCGCCGTTGTACGCGAGCCTCGAGGATATCTCCGAGGCGCTGTTCGACAAGGTTGTCGACGTCAACCTCAAGGGTGCCTTCCGGCTGACGACGCTGGTCGCTCCGCGGATGGCCACGGGGGAGGGCGGATCGATCATCAACATCAGTTCGATCGCCGCGGAGCGGCCCACCCCGGGGGATCTGCCGTACGCGGCGGCCAAGGCGGGGCTGAACATCCTGACCAAGGGTTTCGCGCAGGCCTACGGCCCGAGCGTACGGGTCAACGCGATCATGGCCGGTCCGTTTCTCACCGATATCAGCAAGGCGTGGGATATGGACGCGGTCGGCGAGAAACTGAAGGAACTGCCGCTGGGCCGGGCCGGGGAGCCCGCCGAAATCGTCGGCGCGGCACTGTATCTCGCCGGACCGGGTGCCGCATATACCTCGGGCGCGATCATCCCGGTCGACGGCGGCCGTACGGCGATGCGCTGAACCGCGCTGCCGCGACGCGATCTTTTTCAGAGAGGAATCAGGATATGAGCTGGGGATTCGAGACCGACCCCGAGTATCGGCAGGTGCTCGACTGGGCGGACGAGTTCGTCACCCGGGAGGTCGAGCCGATCGACCAGGTCATCACGCACGCCTGGGATCTGCAGGATCCGCTGCGGCGGAAGCTGATCCCGCCGCTGCAGGATCAGGTCCGGGCCAAGGGGCTGTGGGCGACCCACCTGGGCCCCGAACTGGGCGGTCAGGGTTACGGCCAGCTGAAGCTGGCACTGCTCAACGAGATCGTCGGCCGCACCCATTCGGGGCCGATCGTCTTCGGTTGCCAGGCACCCGATTCCGGGAATACCGAAATCCTCGCGCACTACGGCACCCCGGAACTCAAACAGCGGTATCTGCGCCCGCTCATCGAGAACGAGATCGTGTCCTGCTATGCGATGACCGAACCGCAGGGTGGTTCGAATCCGGTCGAGTTCGAGACGACCGCCGTCGCGGACGGCGACGAATGGGTGATCAACGGCGAGAAATGGTTCGGTTCGAACGCCCGTTTCGCCTCGTTCTACATCATCATGGCCGTGACGGATCCGGACGCGGAACCGCATCGGCGGCTCTCGCAGTTCATTGTCCCCGCCGAGACTCCGGGAGTGGAGATAGTCCGGAACACCGGGGTCTGGGGACACGACTACGAGGTCGGTACCCACGCCTACACCCGGTGGACCGATGTCCGGATTCCCCGGGACCACATCCTCGGTGGGGTGGGGCAGGGATTCGAGGTGGCACAGACCCGGCTCGGCGGCGGGCGGATCCACCACGCCATGCGTACGGTCGGTCTGGTGCGGCGTTCGCTGGACATGATGCTCGAACGCGCGGTGTCGCGGACGACGCGCGGCAGCCGGCTCGGTGACAAACAACTCGTGCAGGAGATGATCGCCGATTCGTGGTTGCAGCTCGAGCAGTTCCGGCTGCTGGTGCTGCGGACCGCGTGGCGGATCGATCAAGAGAACGATTACCGCAAGGTCATCAAGGACATCGCGGCGGTCAAGGCGGCGATGCCCAAGGTGCTGCTCGATGTCACCTCGCGGGCCGTGCAGTTGCACGGTTCGCTGGGCGTATCCAAGGAACTCCCGCTGGGTAAATGGCTTTTCGAGGCCTATCACATGGGGTTGGCCGACGGCGCGACCGAAGTCCACAAGATCGGTCTGGCGCGCCAGCTGCTCCGGGACGCGGCACCGCACGAAGGTCTGTTCCCGAGCTATCACCTGCCCGCTCTCCAGGAGCAGGCGCGGGAGAAGTTCGCGGCCGAGCTGAGTGAGGCCGGGCCCGGCCGCGAACCGGTCAGCCGTCGCGGCTGAGGACGAAGGCCGTGGATCCGGCGAGCCCGTTCGATACGGTGACGATCGAGCGGGCCGCGCCGGGTACCTGGCGTTCGCCCGCTCGGTCGGTCACCTGGTAGGCGGCCTCGGCCAGCTGAGTCATCCCGTGCAGGCGGCCCTCGGCCAGACAGCCACCGCCGGTGTTCAGCGGTAGCGAACCGGTGAGCCGGCCCAGGCCGCTGTCGATGAATCCCGGTGCCTCGCCACGACCCACGAAGCCAAGGCCTTCGAGCCAGGTGAAGGTGAAGATCGAGAAACCGTCGTAGAGCTGTGCGTTGTCGATCTCGTCGCGACCGATTCCCGCGGCGTCCCACAGCCGCTCCCCGGTGCGCGCGGCACCTTCGAGAATGCTTTCCAGTGTCATCGGCGCACCGGTCGGGCCCACCTGGTTGCTCGCCGCGTAGCCGGTGACGAGTGCCGGTGGGTTACGCAGATCGCGGGCCCGTTCGGTGCGGGTGAGGACGATCGCGACGGCGCCGTCGACCGGTAGATCGCAGTCGAGCATGGTGATCGGGTCCGCGATCATCCGCGACTCCAGGTATTCGGCCTCGGTCAGTCGCTTCCCACGGAAGTACGCGTGCGGATTGCGGTGCGCGTTCTCCCGGTTGCCGACGACGAAGGTCGCCAGCGATTCCCGGGTGGCACCCGCCAGATCCAGGTACCGTCGTGCGACCGTGGCGGCCCAGCCGGCCGGCATGGAGAAACCGTACGGAGCGAAGAACTGGTCGCGCCCGGCGGCATGTGCGGAGGTGTAGCTGGAATACCGCCCGACGGGCATGTGCAGGGCGCGGTAGAGCACGACGTGACTGCAGGCTCCGGCGACCAGCGCGTTGATCGCGTCGATGGCCGCGTGGGTGACCATCGGGGCGGTATTGCCCAGCCAGGTGATCCGGTCGCGGATGCCCAGTGCTCCCGCGAGGTGACCGGGTGTCATCACATCGATCCCGTCCAGGTCGCCCTTCGCGCCGCCGTACACCGGCATGGACGGTGTGGTGGCGAGGCCGTCGATATCGTCGCGACCCAGCCCGGCGTCCGCGAGGGCCCGGTCGGTGGCCTCGACGGTCAGTTCGGCCAGTGAGCGTGGATTGCGCCGGATGAGTTCGGTGTAGCCGATTCCGGCGATCGCGACCCTGTCGCGGAAGTCCCACATCTCATGCGCTCCTCGGCCGGAACTGCGGTACGACCGAATCCGGCGCCAGCTCCTCGAATGTCACTTCCAGCGGCATTCCGAGCCGGATCGCTTCCGGCCGGACGTCGAGCAGGCCGGCCGTGATCAGGAGGCCGGGCTGTTCGTCGAGTTCGGCGATACCGACGAGGTAGGGCAGCGCATCGGCGAAACCGGGGGCCGGTGCATCGTGCATCACCGTGTAGGAGTACAGCGTCGCCGCGCCCGAGACATCACGCCAGATCAGGTCGGCGGAGGTGCAGTGCGGGCAGAATGCGGACGGTAGGTGTACGAACCGGGCACAGCCACGGCAGAACTGCAGGGAGAGCCGGTGCTCCCGGGCCGCCGCCCAATAGGGCGCGGTGAGGTGGTCGGCGAGCGGCAGCGGTTTGGCCGGTGTATCGGGCGTACTCGGTGGGCTCATACGGCCTCCTCTGCAGTGCGGGGTCTCGAAATCCAGATAATGGTAATCATCTATTGGTGATTCTGTGATGCGAGTCTCGGGTTCGTCAAGTCGCTCACCTGCGTATCCGGTGTCGGTGCGCGGTCCGTGGATCGTCATCACAGGCAAATGATTCGCATGAAAGCTTGACTTTCGGGTGAAACCAGGCGAATGATATGCACGTCTTCGGTGACGTGGATCACGACAGGAACAGCCGCGGCCGGTCCGTGTGGTTTCTGCCGGATGTCACCGCATTCCATCCCCTCAATCCTGCGGAGTTCACATGAGCGCATCGACGCGCGCTACGAGCGCACGGCCCCACCGGCTGCGGCTCCTGATCGAGGTCCCGGCAGTCATCGTGCTCTTCGTCATGATGCTCCACGTGACCGCCAACGCCCTGCTCCGGGCGTTCGCCTCGAGTCCCATCCAGAACACGCTCGAGATCACGCAGTACATCTACCTGCCGATCATCGCGCTGCTCGGGTTCATGGCGGCGCAGTCCCGTGGCGAGCACATCGTCGCGGATCTGGTCACCCACTACTTCCCGCGGCGGGTCCGCCGGGCGGTGCTGGCCACCGGTTATGTGGCCGCGCTGATCGTGATGGCCGGTTTCGCCCGGTACGGCCTGGCGGAAGCGCTGCACGCCCGGGATATCGGCCAGACGGCCGGTGTGTCGACGGTGGTGTCGTGGCCGGTGCTGTTCCTGGTGCCGATCGCCTTCGCGGTACTCGCGGTGCAACTGGGTTTCGCCGCCGTCCGGGCACTGCGCGGCGGCGAGGACGCGGACGGGGCCGATAGCACAGGCGAGGCCGACCGCGCGGGCGAGGCCGACAGCATCGACGAGATCGAGACCGGTGCCGCGGCTCCGGTCGGCACGACATCGGATTCGGAGAAGAAATGACCACCACCACCGTGCCCGCGGACAACACGGGCAGCCGTCCGGTCGATCCTCCACCGGTGGGCCCGAGCCGTACGCACACCGTCCGTTCGTGGACCGTTTTCGGCGTCCTGCTCGTCGTGCTCGCCGGCTCGGTCGCGGCGATCTTCATGCCGTTGAAACCGCAGGCGATCGGTTGCGCCGCGCTGGTGATGATGCTGGCGCTGCTGCTTCTGCGGGTACCGGTCGCGATGACGATGATCATTCCGTCCTTCGCCGGTCTCTACGCGTTACGTGGTGAGAAGACGGTGGTCAGCGCGCTGTCGTCGCTGCCCTATGATCAAGTCGCGAGCTGGACTCTCAGCGTGGTGCCGATGTTCGTGCTCATGGGATTGCTGATGTGGCGGTCCGGACTGACGGCGAATCTCTATACGGTGGCCCGGCACTGGCTCGGCTGGCTGCCCGGCGGCCTGGCCGTGGGAACCAATGTGGCCGGCGCGGGACTGGCCACGGTCAGCGGATCGACCACCGGTACCGCCTACGCGCTCGGCCGGATCGGTATCCCGGAGATGCTCAAGGCGGGATACGATCGCCGGCTGGCGGTCGGCGCGGTTATCGTGGCCGGGCTGCCGGGTCAGCTGATCCCGCCCAGTATCCTGCTGGTGCTCTACGCCGGTATCGCCGAAGTCCCGGTGGGTAAACAGCTCCTGGCCGGTATCGGCCCGGGCATTCTGGTGGCGATTCTGTTCAGTCTCGCGATCGTGGGCTTCGCCGTATTCGGCAAGGGACTCGCCGGGCCGAATCTCGGCCGGGGCACCGAGAAGATCTCCTGGAAAGCGAAATTCACCAGTCTCGCTCAGGCCTGGCCGGTACCGGTACTGATGCTGGTGATCGTGGGCGGCATGCTCTCGGGCATCTTCACCGCGACCGAGGCCGGTGCCGCGGCGGCGCTGTGCTCGGTGGCCGTGGTGCTGCTGTGGAAGCGGAAGACCGGTGGAGCGTTCCGGGCGCTCGCGGACGGTGCGGTCGGCACGGTGTCCACGGTGGGTGCGGTGTTCCTGCTCCTGGTCGGTGTCGAAGCGTTGTCCCGCATGATGACGCTCAGCGGTATCAGTAACGGGTTCGCCGATCTCATCGCCGGTATGGATCTCGGCCGGGTCGAGTTCCTGCTGTTGATGGTGGTGGTCTATCTGCTGCTCGGGGCGTTCATGGAACCGCTGCCGATGATGGTGCTCACCATCCCGATCCTGATCCCCACACTGGAGGCGCTCGATATCTCGCTGCTGTGGTTCGGCGCCTTCACGGTGTTCATGGGCGAGCTGGCCATCCTGTCGCCGCCGGTCGGTGTGCTGGCGATGGTCATCCACTCCATCGCCAAGGATCCGGAGGTCAACCTGGGGCGCAATATTCCGTTGAAGGATGTGTTCGTCGCTTCGCTGTGGTTCCTGCCGATGGCGATCGTGGTGGTGCTGATCCTGATCTTCTTTCCGGAGATCGCGACCTTCTTGCCGGATCGTTCGAGCGCCGGCTGATCCCGCGCCGTAGCGGACACGACGGCCGGAGAGGAATTTCCTCTCCGGCCGTCGCGCTGTCCGGCGTGTATGTCCGCTGCGAGCCCGAACACCACCGGATCCGATGCGTCGGGGCAGCTCGTCCTAGTCGCCCAGTACCCCCGCCTCGGTGAGCGCCGCGATTTCGGCGTCCGTCAGTGCCAGCACCTCGCGTAACACCGCCGGCCCGTCGGCGCCGAGTGCGGCGGCCGGTCCGGTTCGCGGATGGGTGCCGTCGAACGATGCGGGCAAGGCGGCGGCGAGATACTCGCCGATGCGCGGCTGGACGAGCGGGGCGAAGAGTGGGTTCGCCGCGAGATCGCCGGACCGGACCGTCTGCTCGAACGTGCGGTACCGCTCGTACAGGACCGAGGTCGCGGCCAGTGCCCGGCCGACTTCATCGGCGGTCTGCCCCCGGAACCAGCGGGCGAACAGCGCGGTGAGCACCTCGCGATGCTCGAAGCGGTCGCTCTCCTGCCCGAAATCGGCGTTCAGGGCGGATTCCAGTGCGGCAACGGGCCGCTCGGTCCCGGTGACGACCGTCAGATCGCGGAAATGCCGCGTGGTCAGCGCGACCACCATGAACCGCTCGCCGTCGGCGGTCGTGAAATCGGAGCCGTAGGTGCCGTATACAGCGTTACCGGTACCGGCCCGGCCGATACCGTTCACCTGAACTTCGGTGAGATACCCCAGCGCTCCGGCGGTGGCGAGCGCGACGTCTTCGAGCGGGAGGACGATCCGCGCGCCGTGTCCTGTGGCCGCGCGGCGGTGCACCGCCGCGGTGACCGCGAGTGCCGCGTGCAGTCCGGCGGCCACGTCCCACGCGGGCAGTACGTGATTGACCACGCCGGCGTGGTCGAGCGGGCCGGTGATCTGTGGGAACCCGAGCGCGGCGTTCACGGTGTAGTCCACGGCCGGCCGGCCGTCGTGACGGCCCAGTAGTTCCAGAGTGATGACATCGGAACGCTCGGCGACCAGGCCCTCATGGCTCATCCAGCGGCGGCCGCCCGCATTGGTGACCAGGATGCCGCCGCCGTCGCCGGGTGCGGTCACCAGGCGGCGGACGATCCGCTGTCCCGTTTCGCTGCGCAGATCGAGTGTCAGCGACCGTTTCCCGCGATTGAGTCCGGTCCAGTAGATGGATTCACCGGCTGCTGTCAACGGCCAGCGGTCGATATCGGCGGCACCGCCGAGCGGATCGATCCGGATCACCTCGGCGCCCAGCTGGGCCATGGTGAGTCCGCACAGGGGGGAGGCTACGAAGCTCGAGATCTCGACGATGCGCAGCCCTGCCAAGGGTTTGGCTGCGGAGTCCGGTCGGGTCATTCGGGAACTCTTTCGGTCGGTGCGGCCTTCTGACCAGGCACGTCAATAATTAATGATAATAGATCTCACCATAGTATTGACATGCATGATTGAAGGGGGCAATACTTCCACCATGGCCTCCATTTCGGCAGTCGGTCCGGAAGATTTCGCCGACATCCTGGCGCAGACACGCGAGTTCATCCGTAAGGGTGTGGTGCCACGTGAACAGGAGATCGCGGATTCCGACAGCATCCCCGACGATATCCGCCGCGACGCCGCGGCGATGGGTTTGTTCGGCTACGCGATCCCTCAGGAGTGGGGTGGTCTCGGGCTGGACCTGACCCAGGATGTCGAACTGGCAATGGAATTCGGTTACACATCGCTGTCGCTGCGATCCATGTTCGGTACCAACAACGGCATAGCCGGTCAGGTGCTGGTGGGCTTCGGTACCGACGACCAGAAGGCGCGGTGGCTCGAGGGCATCGCCTCCGGTGCCGTCGTGGCCTCGTTCGCGCTGACCGAGCCCGGCGCGGGCTCGAACCCCTCCGGACTGCGCACCAAGGCGGTCCGCGACGGCGACGGCTGGGTGATCGACGGCGAGAAACGATTCATCACCAACGCGCCGCTGGCCGACCTGTTCGTCGTGTTCGCCCGTACCCGGCCCGCCGATGAGAACGGTACCGGTATCGCGGTATTCCTCGTCCCGGCCGATACTCCCGGGCTCGAGGTCGCGCCCAAAGACCGCAAGATGGGCCAGGAGGGAGCCTGGACCGCCGACGTCCACTTCACCGGGGTCCGCGTTCCGCACTCCGCGCTGGTGGGCGGTAACGAGGATGTCGGATACCGGGCCGCGATGACCTCGCTGGCCCGAGGGCGCGTCCATATCGCGGCGCTGTCGGTGGGTGCCGCCCAGCGAGCACTCGACGAAGCCGTCGAATACGCGGCCACCGCCACTCAGGGCGGAACTCCGATCGGGGATTTCCAGCTGGTGCAGGCCATGATCGCCGATATCGCCACGGGGGTGATGGCGGGCCGGGCGATGGTCCGGGAAGTCGCGGCACGCTACGTCTCGGGCGAGGATCGGCGAATCGGCCCGTCCGCGGCGAAGCTCTATTGCACCGAAATGGTCGGCCGCGCTGCCGATCTCGCGGTACAGATCCACGGTGGCACCGGCTATATGCGGGAGGTCGCCGTCGAGCGGATCTACCGGGATGTCCGGCTGCTGCGGCTGTACGAGGGAACCAGTGAGATCCAGCGCCTGATCATCGGTGGTGCGCTGGTCAAGGCCGCGCGGACCGGCACGGGTGGGGGGCGCTGAGATGGATATCGCATCGACAGGCGAGTTGCCGCTCGCCGGGATCACTGTGGTGAGCCTCGAACAGGCCGTAGCCGCACCCATCGCCACCCGGCATCTCGCCGATCTCGGCGCGCGCGTCATCAAGGTCGAACGAATCGGGGAGGGCGATTTCGCCCGCAACTACGACACTGCGGTGCACGGCCTGGCCTCGCATTTCGTCTGGCTCAACCGCGGCAAGGAATCGCTGTGTGTGGACCTCAAATCCGAGGCGGGCCTGGCCGCGGTGCGGACGCTCGTCGCGGAAGCGGATGTGTTCGTCCAGAATTCGGCCCCCGGTGCCGCCGAACGCCTCGGTCTGGGTGCGGAGGAGTTGCGCGAAAACCATCAGGCACTCATCGCGGTCAATATGTCGGGGTACGGCACTTCGGGGCCCTTCGTCGACCGTAAGGCCTACGATATGCTCGTCCAGGCCGAGACCGGACTGGTCTCGATCACCGGAACGCCGGAGACGGCGACCAAGACCGGTATCCCCACATCCGATATCGCCGCCGGTATGTACGCGTTGTCGGCGATCCAAGCGGCGCTGTTCCGCCGGGAGCGCACCGGAATCGGTGCGACCATCGACGTCGCGATGTTCGACGCCACCGTGGAATGGCTCGGCCATTCGATCTATATGCAGATGTACCAGGATGTGCAGATCCGGCGGATGGGTTTGTCGCACGCGTCCATCGCGCCCTACGACGCGTATCCCACCCGGGACGGGCAGATCCTGATCGGGGTGCAGAACGACCGGGGCTGGCGCACGCTGGTCACCGAGGTGTTCGAACGTCCGGAACTCGCCGACGACCCACGGTTCGCGACCAATATCGAGCGGGTGCGGCACCGGACCGAGGTGGACGAACTGGTCGGCAAGCTTACCGGGGACTGCGATACCGCCGAACTCGACGGCCGGCTCGCCGATGCCGGGATCCCCGCCGCGCAACTGGGTGATATGCGGAGCCTGATCGCGCATCCGCAGCTCGCGGCCCGGGACCGGTGGCGTGAGGTGCAGACCGAGGCCGGGCCGATCCGGGCGGTACTACCGCCCATGACCTTCCGCGATGTGGAGTTGCGAATGGGTGCGGTACCGGGGCTGGGCGAGCAGACCGACACGGTGCTCGCCGGGATCGGCCTGACCGGCGAGCAGATCGCGGCCATGCGGTCGGCCGGAATCGTGCAGTAGTCGCGGCGCCGGATGCCTACAGGACACGGATGGGAGCGGTAGTGGGATTACTGGAGGGAAAGGTCGCCGTCGTCACGGGGGCCGCGCAGGGGATCGGCCTGGAGATCGCGCGGGCCTTCGCGCGAGAGGGCGCGAAGGTCGTGGTCGCCGATATCAATGCCGAGGCCGGCGCGCAGGTGGTGGCCGATCTCGGCGGTACGGAGATCGCCCGGTTCGTTCGCTGCGATGTGCGTGACGGTGCCGCGGTGGAAGCCGTGGTCGACGCCGCCGAGGAGGCGTTCGGCCCGCTCGGCGTATTCGTCAACAATGCCGGTATGACCCGGGACGCGACAATGCGCAAGATGAGCGAACAGGACTTCGACGACATCATCGCCGTACACCTGAAGGGTGCGTGGAACGGTACCCGGGCGGCCGCGAATCGGATGCGCGAGCACGGTGCCGGCGCCATCGTCAACATCTCTTCGCTGTCGGGCAAGGTCGGGCTCGTCGGCCAGACCAATTATTCGGCGGCCAAGGCCGGGATCGTGGGCCTGACCAAGGCGGCCGCGAAAGAGGTCGCGTTCAAGAATGTGCGGGTCAATGCCGTGCAGCCGGGACTGGTCCGGACCCCGATGACCGAGGCCATGCCCGAGCGGATCTGGGAGCAGAAGATGGCAGAGATTCCGCTGGGCCGGGCGGGCGAGCCGAGCGAAGTCGCCTCGGTGGTGCTGTTCCTGGCCAGCGATCTGTCGAGCTATATGACCGGCACCGTCCTGGAAGTGACCGGTGGCCGGCTGATGTGACCCCGCCGGGGTCCGCGGGCAGGGGCCACACCTTGCCATAATCTATGAATATCATTATGGTGAACTGGATAACGTCCAGTGCCGGTGGACGGGCCATCGTGCCTGCTCCGGCCGGTGCTGTTCCCGGATGAAGGAGCGGATATGGCCGAGACAACTGCCGGCACGGAGGCCACCAACGGAAGCCGGTTGCGCTGCAACGAATGTGGTTCCGAGGCGATCGTCACCACTGCGGGTGGCTCCGCGCTGACCTGCTGCGGTATCGCTCTCGAAATCACTTTCGCGGGCCGCTGACCGCCTGCCACCAGATCGAGGAGTACACCGTGAACGAAACCGGTAAGCGCTATACCTGCGGGACCTGCCGGACCCAGGTCATCTGCGTGAAGAAGGGCGAGGGCCGCTTCACCTGCCACGGCGCGCCGATGGAACTGCTCACCGCCAAACCGCTGCCGTCCTCGGACTAGGACCGCGGCACCCCCATTCTTGTCCCGCCACACCGTGTCCGCCGACGGGAGCGGCAATCGTGTAGAAGAAGGAGCCTCCGATGGCCGGTCCACTCGACGGACTCGTCGTGATCGATGCGAGCTGGGGAATGCCGGCCGCACTCGCGACGATGATGCTCGCCGACTACGGCGCCCGCGTCGTCAAACTGGAGCGTCCGGGCGGCGGGAGCGGCGCGGATTCGGTGTTGCGTAAGACGACCGATCGCGGGAAGTGGAGCGTCGAAGCCGATCTGCGCACCCCGGCGGGCCGGGGCGTCGCCGAACAGCTGGTGGCCGGGGCGGATGTCTTCGTCGAATCCTTCGGCACGGGCCGGGCGGACGCCCTCGGTATCGGATACGAGCCGTGGCACGAGAAGTTCCCCGAACTGGTCTACTGCTCGGTGACCGGTTACGGTAACGACGGCCCGCTCGCGTCCCGCCCCGGATACGAGGCCCTGCTCAACGCTCGCCTCGGCCAGATGGCCGAACAGCAGGGTCACCGTGCAGGGCCGGTCTTCATGGGGCACCCCACGGTGTCCTACGGCACGGCCTTCATCACCACCATCGGTATCCTCGCGGCGCTGCGGGCGCGCAAACTCAACGGCACCGGGCAGAAGGTCGACACCTCGCTGCTGGACGGGATGCTGGCGATCTCGTCGATGAACTGGTGGTGGAACGAGCAGGACATCTCCTATCTCGCGCGCAGCGGCAACCAGAAGGGTTTCGGCAGCAAACGGCTGATCACCGACCCGTTCCAGTGCGCGGACGGACAATGGCTGATCCCGCACACCGGCGGACCGGGTTCGTACAAGCGGATGATGGATCTGCTGGGATTCGGCGAGCAGACACAGACGATCGCCGGCCCGGAGATGGCGGTACCGCTGAACGAGGCGGAACTCGATATCGCCCGTAACAAGGTGCCGGAGGCGTTCCGCTCCCGGCCGCGCGACGAATGGCTCGAGCTGTTCCACGCCGCCGATATCGCCGCGCTGCCGGTCCTGCACCCCGAGGAAACCTTCGCCGACGATCAGGTGCGGTTCGCCGAGGTCGCGATCGATGTACCCGACGACGACTACGGCACGTTGCGCCAGATCGGTCCGGTGATCCGCTTCGAGAAGTCGGTGCCGGCCACACCGCGTCCCGCGCCCCGGTCCGGGGCGCACAACGAGCGCATCGGTGAGATCGCCCGCTCGCCGCTGTGGGCGCCCGCCCCGGTCGGCGACGCGGTGAACGCGCCCCTGCAGGGCGTGAAGATACTGGACTTCAGTTCGTATTTCGCGACCGGTTTCGGCGCGCGCCTGCTCTCCGATCTCGGCGCCGACGTGATCAAGGTCGAACCCCTGGTGGGCGACCAGATGCGCCCGCTCGGGGACCTTTTCGAGGGCGCCAACCGGGGCAAGCGCACCATCGCGCTCGATCTGCGCACCCCGGAGGGGCAGCAGATCGCCCACCGTCTGGCGGCCGAATCCGATGTGGTGATGCAGAACTACCGGCCCGGTAAGGCCGAGAAGATCGGTCTCGGGTACGAGCAGCTGAAGGCGCTGAACCCGGACCTGATCTACGCCTATCTCCCGGGATTCGGCTCGGCGGGGCCGAAATCGACGTTGAAATCGTTCGCGCCGCTGGTATCCGGTCTGGTCGGACTGAACTTCGAGGGCGCGGGGGAGGGTAACCCGCCGATCCGCCGGGTGATCGGCAACGAGGACCTCTACAACGGTTTCCTCGGCGCCGTCACCGTGCTGCTGGCGCTGCACCACCGGGCGAACACCGGCGCGGGACAGTACGTCGAGAGCCCACAACTGCATTCGAGCCTGTTCGTGATCAGTGAACACGCGGCCACGCCCGACGGTGCCGCGGTGCCCGCGCATCGACTCGACTCCGAACAGATGGGTCTGTCCCCGCTCTACCGCCTGTACCGCACCGCCGACGGCTGGATCGCCCTCGCCGTCTTCGGTGACGCGGCCTTCGGACGACTCGGCGCGGCGCTGAACCTGCCCGGTCTCGATGCCGACCCCCGCTTCACCACTGTCGCGGACCGGACCGCGAACGCGAACGCCCTGGCCGAACTGCTGGCGTCCCGGTTCGCGGAACTGAAGAGCGCGGAGGCATTCGAGGTGCTCGACGGCAACGATGTCCCCGCCGAGATCCCGCTCGACTATCCGATCATGCCGGAACTGCTGTGGGAGGAGTGGGCGCTGGACTCGAACCGTATCGTCGAGCACCACCATCCCGAATACGGCTGGTCGCGTGAGGTGGGCATGGTGATCCATCTGTCCGACACCCCCGGCCGGTTCAAGGGCGGCAGTCCGCGGCTGGGCGAGCATTCGGCCGAGATCCTGGACGGGCTCGGCTATCACCCCGACGAGGTCGCCGCGCTGATGGCGACCGTATGCAAGCTGCCCACCGCGGCGGCGAAGGAATCCTGAACATGGACATCACGTATCCGGCCGAGGCGCAGGACTATCGCGCCCGCGTGCGCGAACTGCTCGAATCCGAGCTACCCGAGAACTGGCAGGGTATCGGTGCCCTTTCCGTTATCGAACAGGAAGAGTTCCTCACGAGCTGGCGCAAGGTGCTCTCCGACAACGATCTGCTGGCGGTCTCCTGGCCCCGGGAGTTCGGCGGCGCCGGTCTGTCGAGTATCGAACAGGTGGTGCTGAACGAAGAACTCATGCGCCTCGGCGTGCCGGACGGTACCGAGAACGACACCCTCGGTATCAAATTGCTCGGCAACACCATGACCGTTCTGGGCACCGAGGAACAGAAGCAGTACTTCCTGCCCCGCATGCTCTCCGGGGAACATGTGTGGTGCCAGGGCTATTCGGAACCCGAAGCGGGATCGGATCTCGCGGGAATGCGCACCCGGGCGGTACTCGAGGGCGACGAATGGGTGATCAACGGCCAGAAGACCTGGACCTCACAGGGACACAAGGCCAACTGGATCTTCGTGATCGCCCGCACCGACGCCACCGTCGCCAAACACAAGGGCCTGTCGTTCCTGCTGGTCCCGATGGACCAGCCGGGCGTCGAAGTGCGGCCGATCGTCAATGCCGCCGGTTACGTCGCCTTCAGTGAGGTGTTCTTCACCGACGCGCGGACACCGGCCTCGTATGTTCTCGGCGGGGTGGGCGGCGGCTGGAACACCGCCAACACCCTGCTCGGTTTCGAACGCGGCGTGCGGGCCACCACCGATGCCGTGCGGTTCGGCCGGGAAGTGGAACGCCTGATCGAACTCGCCCGCGAACGCGGGCTCACCGCCGACCCGCGGATCCGAGCCGAACTCGCCTGGTGCTGGTCACGGGTGCAGACCATGCGTTTCCGCGGTTATCGCGCGCTGACGAAACTGCTCAACGGTGGCTCCTACGGAGTGGACGGCTCGTTCTCGAAAGTGATCTGGAGCGAATTCTTCCAGCGGCTCACCGAGGTCGGGATGCAGATCCTCGGGCTCGAGGTACTCACCCCGGCCGGGGGCGGTAACGACGGCATGCTGGTGACCCCCAATCCGGGCGCCGACAACTCGTCCCGGTGCTGGACCGATATCGCGCTGTATGCGCGAGCCGCCACCATCTACGGCGGCAGTTCGCAGATCCAGCGCAACATCATCGGCGAGCAACTGCTCGGGCTGCCGAAGGAACCCCGCCTGGACGGCGGGCCCTTCCAGGACATCGGCCGCCGCAAGAGCGCCTGACCCGCTACTCTCCGCCGTCGCGGCGGACCGAAGAACGGAAGAAACCGTGTACTTCGCTTTCGACTCCGAGCAGGAGGAATTCCGGAGCTCGCTGCGGCGGCTGCTGACGGAACGCGCTCCGATGAGCCGCGTCCGCGAGATCGCCGAAACGGGCACCTACGATGCCGAGACCTGGCGCCTGCTGGCGTCGAATATGGGGGTGCCCGGCCTGCACGTCGACGAGCGGTTCGGTGGGGGCGGCTTCAGCTTTCTCGAAACCGCGCTCGTCGCACAGGAACTGGGGCGCGCGCTCACGCCGGTACCGATGATCACCACGACCGGAGCCATCGAGGCCGTGCTGCGGCTGGGCAGCCGGGCACAACAGAGCGAACTGCTGCCGGATCTGCTCGACGGCAGCGCGATCGGCACGCTGGCGCTCAGCGGTGCGCAGGACACCGACGTGGCGTTCGCGCCGGTGCGGGCCGGCGGCGATCCGGCGGCACCGGTGCTGACCGGCCGCCTCGACTATGTCGCTTTCGGGCATGTGGCCGATCTGTTGGTGGTCCCGGCGGTGACTCCGGCCGGTGACGCGGTGGCCCTGTACGCGGTCGATGCCCGCGCGGCCGGTATCGAGGTGACCGCCCGGCCGTCACTGGACCTCACCCGTACCGTGGCCACGATCGAATTCACCGATGCTTCCGCCGCGCTGCTCGGTGCCGATCCAGTGGCGATCCGCCGGGTGGTGGATATCGTGCGGATCCTGCTGGCGAACGAGGCGCTGGGCGCGGCCGAGGCCGCGCTGGACATGGCCGTGGCGTATGCGAAACAGCGGGTCCAGTTCAACCGCCCCATCGGATCGTTCCAGGCCGTCAAGCACAAATGCGCGGATATGGCCATCGCGGTCGACGCCGCGCAGGCCACCGTCATGTACGCCTCCCTCTGCGCGGCCGAGGACAACGAGGAGTTCCCGCGACTCGCGGTGATGGCGAAGGCGCAGGCAGCGGAATGCCTGAGTCTCTGTGCGGCACAGAATATTCAGATCCACGGCGGAATCGGGTTCACCTGGGAGGCGGACCCGCACCTGTACTTCCGGCGGGCGAAGGCGGTCGAACCGCTTTTCGGCGATCAGGCGCACCATACGGAGCTGCTCGCCGAGCTCGTCGGGATCTGACCGGTGGGTGGCCCGAGCGGTCGCGCGTCACCCACCGCCCTCCCGGCCGAATACCGTCCGGCCGTCGATGATCGTGGCGCGCACCGCTGCGGCGGTCGGCGCCGCGAGCAACTGCTCGATCGGCCGGTCCAGGAGCACCAGATCGGCCGCCGCGCCGGCGGTGATCACCCGGGCCGGGCCACCCGGTTCGGGTAACGGCGCGAGACAGCGTTCGAGTGCCTGTGGCGCCCGGAGGGTTTCACCGGCGCCGACGATACGGCCGTCGGGCGCGCGCCGCGCCAGCGCGGCGCCGATGATCTGCCAGGGGTCGACCGGACCGTACGGCGCGTCGCTGGACAGGGCCAACCCCACGCCGCCCGCGGTCAGACTGCGGCAGCGGTAGAGATCGGGCAGGTCGGACGGCTCGACCCGGTCGAGATAGTCGTCACCACGCGCCGCGATGAATCCCGGCTGGGTCACCACGGTGATCCCGAGACGCCGTAGCGTGCCGACGGATTCGCCCGGAACGACCGCACCGTGCTCGATGCGGTCGCCGGGTATCGTCCCGGCCTCGTCGAAGGCGGCGAGCAGGATGAGCAGGGCTTCCCGGCTGACGCAGTGCACCGCGACCGGGCGCCCGAGCGCGTGCGCCTGCCGCACGGTGCCGACCAGGGTGTCGATCTCGGGGAACCCGGAATCGGCGAGGACGATTTTGTACGCCCCGGTGGTAACACCTGGGCCACTCTGTCCGCCGAGCGGGACACCCAGCAGGTTCAACCGCTGCGGGATAGCGCCCGATATGGCGGCGGCGGTCAGATGAGCGAGCGAATCGCCGGTGAGATCCGGTGTCGCATCGGTGATCCCGGTGATGCCGTAGCCGGCCAGCCGGGCGCCCACGTCGGTGAGATCGGGCGGACCGGTATCGGGGAGCCGTGACCGGAGCCAGGTGTCCGCGCGCCAGAGCCGGCCCGTGGGCCGGCCCGCGGAATCGCGCTCGATACCCGGTGCGTCCGCCGTCGCGAGGCCGATCCGGCGAGCTCCCGCCGAATTGAGAATCCACAGGGCGCCACTGCGGTGCTGGATACGTACCGGTCGTGCTGCGCAGAGTGAATCGAGCGTGGCGGAATCGAGCTGGCCGGCAACGGTTTCGACATAGCCGACCCCGCGGATCCAGTCGTCACCCGGTGCGGTGGCCAGGACGCGGGCGAGATCGGCGGCAGTGTGCACCCGGGGCGGCCCGCAGCGGACCGAGGCCGTGTCCGCGGCGAGCGCGTGCAGGTGCAGATGATGATCGTGCAGGCCGGGTAGCAGAGCTCCGCCCGCGGCGTCGAGTACCGGGACCCGGGCCGCGGGGAGATCCGTACCGACCGCGGCGACCACACCCGCGCGGAGCAGGACATCGGTACCCGGTATGCCCGATACTTCGGCATCGCGGATCAGCAGACTCGTCATCGCGGGCGTATACCCAGTTCGGTGAGCACCGCCTCGGTGTCCCGGCCGGCCTCGGGCGCGTCACCGGTGGCCGCGCGGCGGCTCGGTGCGATGACGCGGGATTCGTCGATCGCCGCAGTCACGGCCGTATCGGGACCGAGTGTCGCGACCACCACCGCCGACATGGATATATCCCACAGTCGTCCGGATCCGTCGCCGGGGGCCGACATCGCCAGGACCGCCGCGGTCAGGCCCGCCAAGGGATCGGCGATCGCATCGCCGACGAACACCGGTGTGGCGCGGTCGCGGGCCACCAGACCGGCGGTCGCGGCGATATCGTCGCCGAAGCCGATCCGATTCGCGGCCCGTCCGTGTGCGGTGATCGAGATCCAGGTACCGCCTGCGGCGGCGAACTCCGATGCGTTCAAACCGAATCCGGCAAGAGCGCGTGGCCGCGACGCTTCGATCACGATATCGGCCGAGGCGACGAGCTCGCTCAGCGCGCGGCGCTGCGCGGAGTCGCCGGGGTCGAGTACGACGGATTCGTGACCGCCGTGCAACAGCTGGTAGAAACCGGGTTCACCGCGACGGGCGCCGTCGGGCCGGGTGGGAGTTTCGACTTTGATGACGCGTGCTCCTGCCAGGCCCAGCAGGTGGGCGCACAGCGGTCCCGCCCACAGCGCGCTGAAATCGACTACGCGCAATCCCCGCACCGGGCGCGGCTGTAGCGGGTGCGGAAGATCCGCCGGTGCCGGTGCGACCGGCCCCGCGGCCAACCCCAGCAGGTCCGCGCGTTCAGCGAGTTCGGCGCCGGTGTGCGTGCGCAGCCAGTCCGCTACGCCGGGCCAGGGATCGTCTGTGGCGTCCCGGCAGATGAGTGCGGCGAGCAGTACCGGGTCGTCGGGTCGCGCGCAGCTGACGGCGGCCCACCCGTCGGCAGTGGGCAGCAGGCGGCAATGCCGTCCGGCCGAGTGGGTACCGCCGCGCCCGAATCCGGTGAACGCGGCGCGCTCGGAGAGCAGGCGGGCGCCGTCCAGCCGGACTCTGCCGTCGGTGATCGCCGCGATCCGGTCGGTGTGCCGCCGCGCGATCGTCGCCGCCGATCCGGGTGGGATCAGCGCGGGACCGTCGGGAAATCCGGTGAGGGCGGGCACGCCGCTCTCGGCCCAGTCGAGCACCCGGTGCGCTGTCGCGCTCACGCTTGCTCCCGAGGTGCCGGACACGGCGCTGATGTTACCCCGTGCTAATAATCATGCGCATAGATCTTGACAAGACTTTAATTCAGACGCATGATTAGCATCATCAAAGTGAGCCGCCTCACTTTTCTCGCGACGGTTGTGTGTGACCGACCGACCTCGCTCACACCGCATTCCGGCCGTCGGGCTCGTCAAAGGGAGATCCAGTGACCAAGTTCTTCACCCGCACCGGCGCCCTGGTGCGCGCCGGTGCCTTCGCCGCGGCCGGTGCGCTCGTACTCGCCGGATGCGCCGAAACCGGCGTCGGCGGCGCGGGGGGAGGTGGTACCAGTGTCGCCTTCGGCGCCACGAAGGCCGAATACCAGGCGGCCTTCGTCGATATGGATCCCATCCTGCTGCACACGCAGTCACCCGGAGCGAAGGGTTCGGTGGCCGGCTCGTTCGTCGAGAAGTACGTCGCGGCCGTGCAGGACTGGTCCGGTGGCAAGATCACCTTCGATCTCGCGTACTCGGATGCGATCGCGAAATCCACCGAGATCGACGATGCCGTGAGCGATGGACGTCTCGATATGGGCCAGGTACTGACCGTGTACGAGCCCAAGGAGTTCCCGGCCTCGGCGGCGCTGCTCGACGCGGGAGTGCTGTCGGACCAGAGCGTGGTGACCGGTGTGCTGCAATCCAACGCGTGGCCCGCCGAGGTGGCGTTCGAGACACCGGAGATCGTCTCGGAGTTCGCGGACAAAGGGCTCGAGCTGATGCTGCCGGCCTACAACGCGGGGATGAACGCACTGTTCTGCGCGCAACCGAGCACCCGGTTGTCCGATTTCGCCGGTAAGAGCGTCTCGGTGGGCAGCACGGTGGCCGGCGAACAGATCGAGGCCCTGGGCGGTACCTCGACCTCGGTGGCCTACACCGAAGCCTACGAGGCGCTGCAGCGTGGCGTCATCGACTGTTCGATGGTGAGTCCGTCGGCGGCCACGATCGGCGGGATCGTGGAGGTCGCGCCGCATACCGTGATCGACCCCGGCGCCGGACTGGCCGTGCCGACCGGGAATATGGTCTTCAATGCCGATCTCTGGGCGAACCTGCCGCTGGCCGCCCGGCAGCTGCTCTGGGATCGTCTCGATATCTTTCTCGCCGCGGCCATCGAGGACAAGATCTGGCCGGTCACCGCGAACGCGATGCGGAAGATCGAACAGTACGGCGGGGCGGTCGTGCCCTTCTCCGACGACGCGCGGGCCGCGGTCCGGAAGGTCAACGACGCCATCGTGGAGAAGCGGGCCGACGATCCGGCGCTGCTGGACGGGCGGGCGTTCGTGAACGCGGTGCGCGAGAAGTCCGCGAAGTGGAGCGATATCGTCGCCGATCTCGGCTACCGGAACGAGACGGACTACAACGGCTTCGCCGATTGGTACAAGCCCGGAAAGATCGATATCGCGCCCTATGTGCAGCGGGTCTTCGAAGAGATCCTGCTCGACCGGCGCCCGGTGTGACGAGTGCCGATCCCGGCGGTCCGCCGGGATCGGCGGGGGACCGGTGGTGCCGAGTTGCGTTCGGCACGAGCGGGTCCGGGTGAGCCGAAGGCCCCCGGGAAACACGGTTCGGTGTCCCGGGGGCCTTCCGCTGTCGCTGTCAGAACGCGCTGCGACCGCCGTCGACGGTGTAGATACCACCGGTCACCCAGTTGGCTTCGTCGCTGGCGAGGAACAGCGCGATCGAGGCCAGATCGTCCGGAGTTCCCAACCGGCGCAGGGGGAAGCGGGCGGCGGCGTCGGCATCGAGCACGGCCTGGTCCGCCTCCGGTTCGGCGGCACCGCGGTCGACCCGGGAACGGTAGACGAGCGGAGTCGGGATGGTTCCCGGGCAGATCGCGTTGATACGCACGTTGTCCGGCCCGTAGGTGACCGCCATCTGCTTGGTCATGGCGATCACGCCGCCCTTGGCGGCGGTGTACGGAAAGATGCCGGGCAGTCCGATGAGGCCGCCCATACTGGCCTGGTTGATGATCGAACCGGTGCGCCGCTCGATCATATGGGGGAGGGCGTACTTCGAGGTCAGCCACACGCCCTTGAGATTGATCGCGATCACCCGGTCCCATTCGTCCTCGGTGGTATCGGCCGCGTTACCGGCGCCGTTGATCCCGGCATTGGCGAAAACGATATCGAGCCGGTCGAATTCGGCGAGGGTTTCGGCGATCATGCGCTGCGCGTCGGCGTCGGAGGTCACGTTCGCGGTGACGGGCAGCGCGCGCCCGCCCGCGGCGGTGATCTCCGCGGTGACCGAACCGGCCGCGGTGGGATCGAGATCGACGACCGCGACGGCCGCGCCCTCGGCGGCGAAGCGCAGGGCCGAGGCGCGGCCCAGCCCCGAACCCGCACCGGTGACGAGTGCGATCTTGCCGGCCAGACGTCCGGTGGTGCTCATGGTGATACCTCTCGGCAGTAGTTGTTGATCAGGCGAACAGGGCGGTGAAGCGCCAATCCAGGACAGCGGCCGGTGCGTCCGTCCCGCGGTGGGCGTACACACACGACCGGAGATGCAGCAGACCGCCGCCGGTGCGCAGTGGTTCGGCGGATTCGACGTGCAGGCAGCTGGTGAGCGTATCGCCCTCGTGCACGGGTCCGGTGTGCTCGCAGGACTGCCAGCCCAGCACGGTCACCAGGTTCGGCAATGCGCGGGTCGCCTGGGCGAGAGCCAGGCCGATGGTGTGTCCGCCGTACACCAGACGACCGGCCGTACCGACGCGCTCGTCGTGGTGGGTGGCCGCGATATTGAGGGTCAGCCGGGCGA
The DNA here is from genome assembly GCF_053605105.1 of Nocardia sp. NPDC003963. NCBI lineage: Bacteria > Bacillati > Actinomycetota > Actinomycetes > Mycobacteriales > Nocardiaceae > Nocardia > Nocardia sp. NPDC003963. The sequence goes on along the minus strand of NZ_JBSGIP010000001.1, from coordinate 1,341,488 downwards.
GTTCGGGTGCGCTGCCGACGACATCGCCGCTGGAGGTGAAGGTGGTGCCGGCGAGCGACGGATCGAAATGTGGCCCGGGCACCCGACGCCGGTAGGCGGCGAGATCCAGTCCGGCGGGGGCCTCGAAGGGTGTCGGTTCGTCCGAACCGATCGTGGTGAGATCGTCGGCGTGGACCGTGCGGTCCGGTGCGGCGGGATCGTGCGACGGTACCTCCAGCGCGCGCAGCGGCAGCATCGCGCAGCGATGGAAATCCAGCACGATGGCACCGTGCTGGTCGGTGGTGCGGATCCGCAGGGCGGCCAGTCCGGTGGGCCGGCGGCCGGGTCTGGGCGAATTCTCCTTCAGCCCTACCACTTCGGTCGTGGTGTAGAGGGTGTCGCCGATAAACGGGAGCCGGTGGAACCGCAGACCCCGATAGAACAGATTGGCCTTCACATGGTGGGTGACGAGGGTGGACTGACCGATCGAGAGATCGGCGACCAGCCCCGGATGCGCGACCGGACCGCCTGCCACGGCCGCGGCGAGTGAGCTGTCGAGCGGTAGCCGCAGCCGGTCGCCGAGGATGCTCTGGTGTACCGCGGCGAGACCGTCGGTGAGCGTGACTCCGGGCGCGGTATCGAATACCTGGCCGGGCGAGAGTTCGTCGAAACAGGGCCCGCCGACAGTACGTACGGTGTCAGTACTCATCGCGGGCTCCGGTCAGCGAGAGGGTGCGCCGGGCCGCCACCGCCACCGCCTCGTCCAGCATCTGCCCGTCCAGCCGAGCGGCGCCCGCGCCTTGCGCGGCGGCTTCGGCGAGGGTACGGAGCACGCGCCGTGCCTGTTCGGCCTGTTCGGCGGTCGGGGTGAAGTACTGCCGCGCGGTGGCGATCTGCGCGGGATGGATGACCCATTTCCCGTCGAATCCGAGATCGGCGACCCAGCGTAGTGCCCGGCGGAATTCCGCGTCGTCGGCGATACCGAGGTACGGGCCGTCGACGGCCTGCACACCTGCCGCGCGCGCGGCGTGCAGGACGCGGTCCTGGACGAACAGCCACTGGTCCGGTGTCGCGGTGCGGGATCGGCCGAGGGCCGCGCCGAGGTCGGCGTATCCGATCACCACGGTGGTGAGGCGTGGGGCAGTGACGATCTCGTCGATCGCGCCGAGACCGGTGGGCGTTTCGATCAGGGCCTGGACGGACAGACCCGGGGCGTCGGCGAGCGCGTTGTCCGCCTCTTCCAGCGCTGCGCGGTTCTCGACCTTCGGTATCACCACCGAGGTCAGGGCTTCTCCGAGGGTGGCGCAGGTGCGCAGATCCGCGGCGAACCATTCGGTAGTGGGGCCGTTGACCCGGATCGACACGGCACGGTCGCCGCCGAATTCGTCCACCAGTTCCGCGACCAGCGTCCGCGCGGTGGTCTTGTGGGCGGCGGTGACCGCGTCCTCGAGGTCGAGGATCACCTCGTCCGCGGTGCCGGTCAGGGCTTTGCGGGCCTTGTGGGCGTCGGAGCCGGGGGCGACCAGGGCTGCTCGCCGGCGCGGGTGTCTCATAGAGCGGTTCCTTCTCGATCGTGGGCAGAACTGCGGGTTTCGTCGTCGCGGTGGCCGGGTGCGGCGCGTATCGGCCGATGCCGGCCGATACCAATCTAACCGAAATCCTGCAATTGCTTATCATGATTGACATTTATTTCCGGTTGGTCGAGTATGGCCGTAACAGATCCACGGGCTCGGGCGGGCCCGCGACACGGTGAGGACATCGCGCGTGAGCTATTACCTGAACGACGAAGAAGCGCTCCTGGTGCAGACGGTGCGCGCATTCATCGATCGGGAGGTGAAGCCGTCGGTACGGGAGGTCGAACACGCCGATACCTACCCGGAGAACTGGATCGACCAGATGAAGCAGATCGGTATCTACGGTCTGGCCGTCCCGGAGGAATTCGGCGGCACCCCGGTCTCGATGCCCTGCTACGTCCAGGTAACCGAAGAACTCGCCCGCGGCTGGATGTCACTGTCCGGGGCCATGGGCGGTCATACGGTGGTCGCGAAACTCATCGATCTGTTCGGCACGGCCGAACAGCGGCAGCGCTACCTGCCGCGGATGGCGACCGGGGAGATCCGCGCGACCATGGCCCTGACCGAACCGGGCGGCGGTTCGGATCTGCAGGCCATGACCACCACCGCCCGACGCGACGGCGACGATCTGGTGATCGACGGCGCCAAGACCTGGATAACCAACGCGCGCCGCGCGGGCGTTATCGCGCTGCTGTGCAAGACCGACCCCGACTCGACCCCGCGCCACCGGGGGATGTCGATCGTGCTCGTCGAGCACGGACCGGGGCTCACCGTCTCACGCGATCTCCCCAAACTCGGCTACAAAGGAGTCGAGAGCTGCGAGCTGTCCTTCGCCGGCTACCGGATTTCCGCGGACGCGGTACTCGGTGGTGTGCCCGGTAAGGGTTTCCCGCAGATGATGAAAGGCCTGGAGACCGGCCGGATCCAGGTGGCGTCCCGGGCGCTCGGCGTCGCCGCGGCCGCACTCGAGGATTCGCTCGCCTACGCGCAGCAGCGGGAGAGTTTCGGCGAGCCGATCTGGAAGCACCAGTCGATCGGTAACTATCTGGCGGATATGGCCACGAAGCTCACCGCGGCCCGCCAGCTCACCCGGCACGCGGCCGAGATGTACGACCGCGGCGAGCGGTGCGATATGGAGGCCGGGATGGCCAAGTTGTACGCCTCGGAGGTGGCGATGGAGGTCGCGTTGAACGCGGTCCGGATCCACGGCGGTTACGGCTATTCCACCGAATACGATGTGGAGCGCTACTTCCGCGATGCCCCGCTGATGATCGTCGGCGAGGGCACCAACGAGATCCAGCGCAATGTCATCGCCGCGCAACTGGTGGCACGGGGTGGGTTGTGAGCGGCCGTGGCGCAGACCGGGGGACCGGATCATGAAGGTGTTCCGGGGAATCGATGAGGTGGCGGCCGCGGTCGGCACCCATCTCGGTTACGGCGACTGGTTCGAGATGACCCAGGACCGGGTCGACGCGTTCGCCGCGGCGACCGAGGACCGCCAGTGGATCCATATCGATCCCGAACGGGCGGCGGCGGGGCCCTACGGCACCACCATCGCGCACGGCTATCTCACGCTGGCATTGCTCCCGGCACTCGGCGGCGCGCTCTTCGATATCGCGGGCGTGCGGATGAAGATCAATTACGGCGTGAACAAGGTCCGTTTTCCCGCTCCGGTTCCGGTCGGCGCGCGGATCCGGTGCGGCGCCCGGCTCGAATCGCTCGAGCGTACGGCCGGGCGCGCCCGACTGATCACCGGCTACACCCTCGAGATCGAGGGCGCGCAGCGTCCGGCGCTCGTCGCCGAGACCATCCGCGTCCTCGTCGAATGACGAAACGAGTTCCCATGACACGAGCAGCACTGGTGGCCCCGGTCCGGACGGCAGTGGGCCGGTTCGGCGGCGCCCTGCGCGATGTACCGGCGGTAGCACTGGCGACCACGGTCCTGAAGGCGACCGTGGCGCGTTCCGGCATAGATCCGGAACGTATCGACGAAGTCGCCATGGGGCAGTCCTACGCCAATTCGGAGGCGCCGTGTATCGGCCGCTGGGCGGCCCTCGACGCGGATCTGCCGCTGTCGGTCGCCGGTCTGCAGACCGACCGGCGCTGCGGGACCGGGCTGCAGGCACTGGTCACCGCGGCGATGATGGTGCAGACCGGCGCCGCCGAGGTCGTGGTGGCCGGTGGCGTCGAATCGATGAGCAATATCGAGCACTACACGACCGGCGCCCGGTGGGGTTCGCGATCCGGTGGTCTGCACCTGTTCGACCGGCTCGACCGCGGCCGCGAGCGTTCGCAGCCGGAACGGCGGTTCGGCCCGATCAGCGGCATGCTCGAAACCGCGGAGAACGTCGCGGCGAAATGCGGGATCACCCGGGAGCAATCCGATCTCCTCGCCGCGGAGAGCCACCGCCGTGCCCATACGGCCTGGGCGGCGGGGCGTTTCGACGCGGAGGTCGTGCCGGTCGAGATCGTCGATCGCAAGGGGAATGTCACGGTGTTCGCCCGGGACGAGGGAATCCGGCCGGAGACCACCGCCGATACACTCGCGCGATTGCGGGCGGTCCGCCCGGGTGGTGTCGTCACCGCCGGAAACGCCAGTCAGCAGAACGATGCGGCAGCGGCGGTTCTCGTTGTGGCCGAGGATCGCCTCGACGAACTGGGGCTCGAACCGATGGGATTTCTCGAGGGTTGGACGGCCGCCGGATGCGATCCCGCGCTCATGGGGCTGGGGCCGGTGCCCGCGGCGGCGAAGTTGTTCGCGCGCACCGGATACGGTTTCGCGGATTTCGACCTGATCGAACTCAACGAGGCTTTCGCGTGCCAGGTACTCGGCGTGCTGCACGAATGGGGCTGGGACGATCGAGACCGGCTGAACGTCAACGGTTCCGGTATCTCACTGGGTCATCCCATCGGTGCCACGGGTATTCGTATGCTGACCACCGCGCTACACGAGTTGCGGCGTCGCGGCGGGGGCCGCGCGCTGCTCACGATGTGTATCGGCGGTGGCCAGGGTATGGCGGCCGCGGTGACCTCGGCCTGACCGTGTGACGGCCGGTGGTGCCGGTCCGCCACCGGCCCGGAGCGGGCTGTTGTTGCGCGGCCGCATCCGGCCATGTGTGTCGCCGAGATCCGGACCACGCGGATCCGTATCTTCGGTGAGGTGAATCCCACCGAGCTGCCCCGTCTCGGGTCGGCCTCCGGCCGCTGGATCGTACTGGCCACTGTGCTCGGCTCCTCGGTGGCGTCTCTGGACGCCACCGTCGTCAATATCGCACTACCCCGGATCGGCGCCGCACTGGATACCGATGTCGCGGGCCTGCAGTGGACGCTCAACGGTTACACCCTGACGCTCGCCTCGTTCATTCTGCTCGGCGGCTCCTTCGGCGACCGGTTCGGCCGGCGCAAGGTGTTCGTCGCGGGCGCCGTGGGGTTCGCCGCCGCGTCGCTGCTCTGCGGTGCGGCGGTGAACATCGAGATGCTGGTGGCGGCGCGGGTGCTGCAGGGGGTGGCCGGTGCCATGCTGACCCCGGGCAGTCTCGCCCTGATCTCCGCGTCCATCGACCATCGCGATCAAGGCGCGGCCATCGGGTTGTGGTCGGGATTCGGGGGCGTGGCCGGGGCACTCGGGCCGTTCCTCGGCGGCTGGTTGATCGAGGTCGCGGGCTGGCGGTCCATCTTCTTCATCAATGTGCCCCTGGTGATAGTGGTCGTACTGGTCTCGCTGCGGCATGTGCCGGAGAGCCGGGACCCCGCCGCCACCGACCGGCTGGATCTGCCGGGCGCGCTGACCATCGCGATCGCGCTCGGCGCGATGACGCTCGGACTGATCGACGAATTGCCACTGCTGGTAGGAGCGGGTGTGCTGCTGCTGGCGGCTTTCGTGATGATCGAGCTGCGCAGCGATCATCCGCTCGTCCCACCGTCGCTGTTCGCGTCCCGTGTGTTCACTGTCGCCAACCTGGTCACCCTCGCGGTGTACGCCGCACTCGGTGGGGTGTTCTTCCTGCTGGTTCTGGAACTGCAACTGGTCGCGGGGTATTCGCCGCTGCTCGCGGGGCTGGCCACCCTGCCGGTGACGCTGCTGATGCTGGTCCTGTCGGCGCCGTCGGGTCGCTGGGCGCAGCGGCACGGCCCCCGGCTGCCCATGACATTCGGACCGGTTCTCGCCGCGGCCGGATTGATACTGCTGCTCCGGGTCGGCCCCGGCGCCTCCTATCCGGTCGATGTACTGCCCGGGGTGCTCGTGTTCGGTCTCGGATTGTCGGTGCTCGTCGCTCCCCTCACCGGAGCGGTGCTCGGTGCGGTATCGCCGAGCGAGGCGGGGATCGCCTCCGGTGTCAACAACGCGGTCGCCCGGACGGCGCAACTACTCGCGGTGGCGGCGCTGCCCGGACTGGCCGGACTATCCGGGGCGCTCGACGATCCGGCGGTCTTCGATTCCGGGTTCACCGTCGCCATGTGGATCTGTGTCGGCCTGCTGCTCACCGGCGCGCTGCTGGCGGCGGTACTGCTGCGGCCGCCCCGGCGCGCACTCGAACCGGACCGGGTGGACTGCCTGCCGCAGTGCGGAGTCGGCGGGCCCGCGGTCGCTCCCGCGCGGGCACTGCGGTGAAGATCATTCGGTATCCACAGGGAATTCACGTCTCCGGGGGAATGATCCGGCGGATCCGGGGTAGACGCCGGGTATGACTTCGACTGCCTCTCCCGTACCGGCCCCGGTGATCTGCTGGACTCCCGTGTCCGGCGCCACCGGGTGACGGTGCGGTGGTGACGCGGCCGAGTCGTTCGGGCCGGTCGATACCGGCTGCCGGGTACGCGGCGATGATCGCGCTCGGATCCGGTCCATCGGCCAAGGGGCGCGCGAGCCCGATCCGGTGAAATGCTGTCACCGGACCCGCGCACCCGCAGCGGTCCGGTGACCACCGTCGAACTTGCCGTATCTGTGTTCGCTGCCCGGCTCCGGGTATCCGATCACCTTGCTCCTGCCCAGTCCCACCGATTCACAAGTTTGGAGAATTACCTGCTCATGGGTGTTATCGAAGGATCGACAGCATCGGCGTCGGACGGATCCGTCGCGGCCGGGACCCGGATGACGGGCTTGCAACCGGGGCGGTGGCACCGCATGGTGCGCGATGAGCGGGCCGGTGCCCGGTGACGGCGCCGGTATCCCCGCCGCTCGACGGCGGCGCGGGCCGGTCGGGCGCGGCGGGTGCGATATCGCGTCGGCGCGGCCGGGTGATCTGGTACGACGCCCAGAAGGGCTTCGGCTATCTGGCGCCCGAGGACGATATCGCACCGGTCTTCGTGGAATATCGCAGTATCGAAGCCGACGGCTACCGGGTGCTGTTCGCCGATCAGAGTGTCGAATTCTCCACGGTGCGGCGAGCGGGTGGCGCGGAAGCGGTGGCTGTGCGGCCGTGCCCCTGAAAGTGGCAGTGCGACCCTGCTGCTGAAAGCCGTGCACGACGCCGACGACCGCGAACCGCCGCATGCTTGACTCATTCCAGAAAAGAGACGAGACTTTCGGCTGTGCATGCGGCCGTGGATTTCCAGCAGATGCTGCGGGGAGTTTCGCTGCGCGTGACAGCCCCACGCGTGGCGGTGCTCGGCGCCGTGCACGACCACCCGCATGCCGATACCGATTCGATCATCCGCGCCGTGCGGTCGCGCCTCTCGGCGGTATCGCACCAGGCGGTGTACGACTCGTTGCACACCCTCACCGCGGCCGGATTGATCCGTTGTATCCAGCCCTCCGGTCTCGTGGCCCGTTACGAGTCGCGCGTCGGTGACAATCACCACCACGTCGTTTGCCGGACCTGCGGTTCGATTGCCGATGTGGACTGCGCAGTCGGCGAACCCCCGTGTTTGACAGCCGCCGACGATCACGGCTATTCGATCGACGAAGCCGAGGTCATCTACTGGGGTCTGTGCCCCGGCTGTGCAGCCGTACAGCACACTTGATCGCAGTTCCGACCACATATTCAGGAAGGAAAGTCGTGACCTCTGATAGTCGTCCACCCGCTCCTGACACCGGAACTCGCAGTACGAGCGAGAGCGAGAACCCGGCGATCCCGTCGCCCACTCCCCGTACCGATCACCGTCCGCGCACCAACGCGGACTGGTGGCCGGAACAGATCGATGTGTCGGTGCTGCACGCCCATTCCTCCAAAGCCAATCCGCTGGGGGAGGATTTCGACTACCCGGCGGAGTTCGCGAAACTCGATGTCGAAGCCCTGAAGGCCGATGTCGCGGCGGTACTGACCGATTCGCAGGACTGGTGGCCCGCCGATTACGGAAACTACGGTGGCCTCTTCATCCGGATGAGCTGGCATGCGGCGGGCACCTACCGGATCGCCGACGGGCGGGGTGGCGGCGGTCAGGGCGCGCAACGTTTCGCACCGCTCAACAGCTGGCCCGACAATGCCAGCCTCGACAAGGCGCGTCGGCTGTTGTGGCCGGTCAAGCAGAAGTACGGCAACAGTATCTCCTGGGCGGACCTGCTGGTTTTCGCCGGAAACGTCGCGCTCGACTCGATGGGATTCCAGACCTTCGGATTCGGTTTCGGGCGCCCCGATATCTGGGAGCCGGAAGAGGTCTACTGGGGTCCGGAGGACACCTGGCTCGGCGACGAGCGCTACAGCGGTGACCGCGATCTGGCGAATCCGCTGGCCAATGTCCAGATGGGCCTCATCTATGTGAATCCCGAAGGGCCCAACGGCCGGCCCGATCCGGTGGCGGCGGCGCGCGATATCCGGGAAACGTTCGCGCGGATGGCGATGAACGACGTGGAGACCGCCGCGTTGATCGTGGGTGGGCACAGCTTCGGTAAGACCCACGGCGCCGGCGATCCCGATCTGGTGGGCGCCGAGCCCGAGGCGGCCCCGATCGAACAGCAGGGCCTGGGCTGGAAGAGCAGCTACGGCACCGGTAAGGGCAAAGACGCCATCACCAGCGGGCTGGAGGTCGTCTGGACCGCCACGCCCACCAGGTGGAGCAACGGCTTCCTGCAGAATCTGTACGGCTACGAATGGGAGCTCACCAAGAGCCCCGCGGGCGCCTACCAGTGGAAGCCGAAAGACGGTGCGGGCGAGGGTGCGATCCCGGATCCGTTCGACGGACCCGCGCGTACGCCCACCATGCTGACCACCGATCTGTCGCTGCGCGAGGATCCGATCTACCGCGAGATCACCAGCCGCTGGCTCGAACATCCCGAGGAACTGTCCGAGGCCTTCGCCAAGGCGTGGTACAAACTGCTGCACCGCGATATGGGACCGATCAGCCGTTACCTCGGTCCCTGGGTTCCGGAGCCGCAGCTGTGGCAGGACCCGGTTCCGGCGGTCGACCACGAGCTGATCGACGAGCAGGACATCGCGAATCTGAAGCGCAAGGTTCTCGAATCCGGCCTGTCGGTCCCACAGCTGGTCAAGACCGCGTGGGCCGCGGCTGCCAGCTTCCGCAGCACCGATAAGCGCGGCGGTGCCAACGGCGCCCGTCTCCGGCTCGAACCCCAGAAGAACTGGGAGGTCAACGAACCGTCCGAGCTGGCGAAAGTACTGCCCGTGCTCGAGCAGATCCAGCAGGATTTCAACGGGTCGGCGCCGGGCGGTAAGAAGGTTTCGCTGGCCGATGTGATCGTCCTCGCCGGGTCGGCGGCGGTCGAGAAGGCGGCCGGCGACGCGGGCCACGACATCACCGTTCCGTTCCGGCCCGGACGCACCGACGCGACCCAGGACAACACGGATGTGGAATCCTTCGCCGTGCTCGAGCCGCGGGCCGACGGGTTCCGCAACTATGTGCGGCCCGGCGAGAAAGTTCCACCGGAACGGTTGCTGCTGGAACGGGCCTACCTGCTCGATGTCACAGCCCCGGAACTGGCGGTGCTGGTCGGCGGGCTGCGGGCGCTCGGCGCGAACCACGGTGGTACGGAACACGGTGTCTTCACCGATCGCCCGGGCGTGCTGACGACCGACTTCTTCGTCAACCTGCTCGATCAGAACACCGAGTGGAAGGCCTCGGAGTCGGCGGAGAACGTGTACGAGGGCAGCGATCGGCGGACCGGGGCGAAGAAATGGACAGCCACCGCCAACGACCTCGTATTCGGATCGCATTCGGTACTGCGCGCAGTGGCCGAGGTCTACGCCCAGCGGGACGCCGATGCCAGATTCGTCGACGATTTCGTGGCCGCGTGGGTGAAGGTCGCCCACAATGATCGGTACGACTCGGCCTGATCGGCACAGTCGTAATTCCGGGCCGTCCCACGGGGGCGGCCCGGAATGGTTTCCGGGCATTCGGGCGGATAGCGCGGGGCCGATGCGGAACAGCGCGGGAAGGTGGGTTGACGCCTGTCGCCGCCGAGATCGCCCGGGAGAGTTCGCCGGGTCAGTAGGATCTGGTGCCGTGGTCGAGTATCTGCCCCCGCCACGGACGTTGCTGACCGGCCTGGCCATGGTCGAGTCGGCGCGGTGGCACGACGGCCGGTTGTGGTTCGCCCACTGGGGTGCGGGGGAGGTCCTCGCCGTCGATATGGACGGCCGTGTCGAGAAGATGGGGGAGGGTCCGCCTGCGATGGGCTGGGCCATCGACTGGTTGCCCGACGGTCGTCTGATCACGACCGGTCCGGCCGTCACCCGCCACGAATCCCACGGCCAGCTGGTGGACCACCGTGCACGTGGTGGTAACGAGATCGTGCTCGATCCACACGGGCATATGTATATCGACGGGTTCGATTTCGACTTCCTCGGCGGCGGTACCCCGGAACCGGGCTGGATCGATCTGGTCGCGCCGGACGGCACCTCGCGGCGGATGGCCGGCGACCTCGAGTTCCCCAACGGGATGGTCGTGACGCCGGACGGCGACACTCTGGTGGTCGCCGAATCGTTCGCCGGCCGGCTCACCGCCTTCGATATCGGCGACGACGGATCGCTCACCGGCCGCCGGGTATGGGCCGAGGGACTGGCACCCGACGGGATCTGTATCGACGCGGAGTCGGCCGTCTGGGCCCAGACCGCCGACACCGCAACACATACGGGCGATCACCGGGCTCCGGCCGGCGCCTGTGCCCGGGTGCTGGACGGTGGCGAGATCACCCACCGCGTAGATACCGAACTGCCGTGTTTCTCCTGTGTGCTGGGTGGTCCCGGCGGACGCCATCTCTTCCTGCTCTGCAATGAGTTCGAGGGTGTCGGCCGGATGGAAGCGGTGCAGGTGCGCCGGTCGGCGAAGATCTTCGTGACCGAGGCGCCGTGCCGCGGCCCGGCACGGGACCGGCGGTAGCGGACTCCGTCCGAAGACACGGAATCGGCCACCGCGCCGAATCGGGCGGCCGCGCACCGCGCCGCCCCGGCCGGTTCCCGGGGCCGGACATATGCCGAGGTAACGCGGCGCCGCACCCCGGCGACGTATCTGTTATGGAATTCATTCTGGTAGCACTCGCCGCGGGATATATCGCTGTCACCCAGTTCCTCGGCGGCGTCGCGCAGGCCCTGGGCTCGGCCGGCCTGTAGCCGCCCGGCGTCGGTGTGGGCACCCAGTTCTTCGGCGGCGGGCGCCTCGACCGGCGATCGGCAGCCCGGGTTTCAGGCCTCGGGGATCTCGATACCGAACTTCTCGAGCGTGATATCTGCGGGCTCCGGGCCGCCGCGAACGCCGGTGTCGAGCGCATCGATGGCAGCCAGCTCGGAATCGGTGAGTTCGAAGCCGAAAATATCGAAGTTCTCGGCGATCCGGTCCGGCCGCACCGATTTCGGAATCGCCTGCCGGCCCTGCTGCAGATGCCAGCGCAGCATCACCTGAGCCGGTGTCCGGCCGTGCGCGGTGGCGATCTCACCGATCACCGGGTCCTCCAGCGTCGAGCCGTGTGAGCCGTCACGATAGAAGGTGATACCGCCGATCGGCGACCACGCCTGGTTGAGGATGCCGTGCGCGGTATCGACCGCGAGCAGTTCGGACTGCCGGAAATACGGATGGACCTCGATCTGGTTCACGGCCGGTACCACCGCGGATTCGGTGAGCAGCCGGGTCAGATGATCGGGCATGAAGTTGGAGACTCCGATCGCCCGGACCCGGCCGTCGGCGTAGAGCTTCTCCAGCGCCCGGTACGCCTCGACGGTCCGCTCGAAATCGGTGGGCAGCGCCTGGTGCAGGATCAGCAGGTCGATCCGCTCGACGCCGAGTTTTCCGGCGCTCTTGTCGAAACTGTGCAGGGTACGGTCGTAGCCGAAATCGGTGATCCAGATCTTGGTCTCGACGAAAACCTCGTCGCGGGCGAGCCCGGAACGGTGGACGGCCGCGCCGACCTCCCGCTCGTTGCCGTACACGGCCGCGGTATCGATATGGCGGTAGCCGGTCGCCAATGCCGACTCCACCGCGGCGACTGTTTCGTCCGGGGGCGTCTGATAGACGCCGAATCCGAGGGCGGGCATCTCGACACCGTTGTTGAGGGTCAGGTTCGGAACGGTCATATACCCGACCCTAGGCCGCCGCGCGGCGGAGACGGTGTCGCCGCCGCTGGGCGGACCGTGTCGCCGAGGTAACGACGGCCGGATATCCGGTGGGAACGAGTCACCGGACGACGATGCGGACCCGGGTGAGATTGTCGATCCGGGCATAGGAGGTGGTCTCCTCGCCGTCGGGTCGGGTGGACGCGCGCACGGTGACGAAATGGGTGCCGGGTTCGGTGAACACGTGATCGACTGCGGCGGTCACGATGGTGCCCGGCGCGAGTTCGGCACTGTCGGTGAAATCGCCCGTTCCATCGAAGTCCCAGTGCAGCGCGACGACCGGGCCCGTGCCCGGGGGTGCTTCGGCGACCGCCGCCAATCGGCCGCTGTCGCCGGCGGCGATCTCGGCGCGATCCGTACCGTCGGCGGTCAGTTCGACCACGGGCTGTACACCGCGGCGCTCGGCCGCCCGGGCGGGGAGCACCACCTGGCCGTCGTCGACGGTGTAGCGGGTGCTGTCCGCGGGAGCGCGCCCCGATTCCACCCAGGAACTGAGCGCCCGCAGTGCGCGGTGCAGCACACCGAGATAGCTGACCGTGCGGGTGGGATCCTCCTGGCGTTCCTCGTCGCCGTGCAATGCGTGATCGACGTACCAGAGGCGGAAGTGATCATCGGTCGCCGGGCCGAAATGATCGCGTACTCGACCGGCGTACCAGTCGGCCTGCCAGGGAAAGGCTTCGCGGTCCAGTAGACAGGACACGACGATCATTTTCCCGGTGAAGTCCCCGGTCGGCAGATGGCCCGAGGCGGCCTCGGTGAACAGCGGTCCCAGCAGCAGTGGTCGCTGCGGGTGGCTCGGAGCCCCGGCCCGGTCGCGGAACTGATCCCATACGGGGTAACCGGATTGCGGAACCTGGTGCCGGTGATAGGTCTGCGCGGCGAGGAACGCGCTGTTGTCGATCTCGACGATATCGCCGGGTGCCAGGCCCGCGAGCGCGCCGATGTGGTCGGGAGTGTCGAGGACGGCCAGGTCCTCGTGCAATCCGGTGACGGTGACCCGGGCTCCGGCGGCGGCGCCGGTCCGCACCAGCAGATCCGCGCCCTGGATCGACCCGCCCGCGGGCGGATCGGATATCGCCACGGCCACGACGGTGTCCTCGCCGGCGCCGGCACCTCGGAACGCCTGGTCGACGCCGCCGCTCGGTGTGCCGGCCGGACGATGATCCGGGACGCCGCGAGCGGTGGCCCGGGCGCGGGTGACCGGACCGGTGGCCGGGCAGCGGTGTCGGATCCCGCGGCGTTCCGCAGGCTCACCGGCCAGAACTGGATGGAGGCCCGGCAATCGCTGTTCGGGCCGGGCGCGGGTCTGTGATCAGGGAGGGCGCTCGGCCGCGGAGATGATGTGGCGAAGCGATTTCAGCGTTGCGCACTCTCCACGACCCAGGCCGCGATCTGCGCACGTGAGGTGTATCCGAGTTTGGTCAGGATGTTCTCGACATGGCCCTGGGCGGTGCGCTGGGAGATCACCAACTTGGTCGCGATCTGCTTGTTGCTGAGTCCGCGCGCGACCAGATCGGCCACTTGACGTTCCCGCTTGGTCAGCTTCGGCGCCGGATCGGCTGCCGCACCGGACGCCGCACCGGCCGATTCGCCGAGCGCGTAGGCAGTAGCGGCTTCCATACCCATGGTCTGCCCCTGCTGATGGGCCGCGTCGTACCGGCGGACGCCCAGGGCCGCGCGGGCGTCGCGCTCGCATTCCTCGTGATATCCCGCCATATTGCGGAAGACGGTCATCACCCGGGCTCCGGCGGGCCAGAGCGCCTGCGCGGCCCCCATGAGAATCGCGGCGCGTTCGGCTTCCGTGCGCATATCGACGATCCAGGCCAGCCCCTCCAGACAGAACATATTGAGAACGGTGCTGTTCAGCCCGCTGTTGACCCGTAGCGCTTCCGTCAGTAACTGCCGGGCCCGGTCGCGGTCGCCGTCGCGCCAGACCGCCACCCCCACACCGCGCAGCGATGCGGCGCGATGCAGAATCTCGTGACACGGTTCGGTGACCGCGAGGACTCGGCGGTAGTACTCGCGCGCTCGGTCGGTATCCCCGCTGAGTTCGTGCGCCCAGCCCAGTAGCGTGAGCGCGCTCATCCGCAGCTTATCGGCCGGGTTCGAATCGGTGAGCTCGACGGCGCGTTCGAAATGTGCGGGAGCGGTATCGGATTCGCCGCGCGACAGTGCGAAGAGACCTTCGAGGAAAGCGATCTGTGCCCGGCTCTTCGGCGCGGACTCCGGTCCGGCGAGCTCTTGTGCCTCGGCCAGCGCCTCGGCGGCCGCTGTGAATTCCCCGTGCTGCGCGGCGAGACCGCCCGCGGCGCAGAGCGCTTCGATCCGATCGGGTGGCGAATGCCATCCGGGCCGGGCGAGTGCGCGCCGCAGCCACGACCGTCCCTCGTTGTAGAGCCCCCGGAAGTTCCAGAACTCGTAGAGGCCGGCCGCGGTGCGTAATCCGGCATCGGCCGCGGTGTCGGTGTCCTCGGAGAGGCAGTACTCGATCGCCTCCCGGAGATTGGGTTGTTCGCGGGTCAGCCGGGCGATCCAGTCCGGTTGCGCGGCGCTGATCCAGCCGGCGGCCGCATTCGCGCACAACTGCTCGTACCACTGGTGATGCCGGCGGCGCAGTTCCCGTTCCAGGCCTGCCGCGTTCAGTTCCCGGCGGCCGTAGTCGCGCAATGTCTCCAGCATCCGGAAACGCACCGCGGTGCCGGATTCCTCCCGGATCAGGACGGACTTGTCCACGAGCGAGGACAGCACATCCAGCATGCTGAGCGGGCCGGGATCGATATCGCAGATACCTTCGACCGCGTCGATTTCGCAGCTTCCGGCGAACACCGAGAGCTGGGCCCACAGCTGTTGTTCGGCCGGACTGCACAGGTCGTGACTCCAGTCCATACACATGCGCAATGTCTGCTGGCGCGCCGGTGCGGTGCGGCTGGACCTGGTCAGCAGCGGGTTACGGATATCGAGCCGCTCCAGGATCTGCTGCGGCGTCATGGTCCGCAGCCGGGCGGCAGCCAGCTCGATGGCCAGCGGCAAGCCGTCCAGCCGAGCGCAGATCCGGGCCACCGCGCCCTTGTTCTCCTCGTCGATCTCGAATCCCGGCACCGCCGCGACCGCGCGTTCGCAGAACAGGGTCACCGCGTCGAACCGGGGCAGCCCCAGCAGGGTGGGCTCCCGGCCCGGATCGGGAACCTTCAGCGGCGCCACGCGCAGCACCGCCTCCCCGGCGATATTCAGCGGTTCGCGGCTGGTGGCCAGGATCCGCAGGCCCGCGCAGCCCTGCAGCAGGACCTGATCCAGTTCGGCGACGGGATCGACCAACTGTTCGCAGTTGTCCAGGACGAGCAGCATCTCCCGCGGGCACAGATGCTCCACCAGTACATCGATGAGCGGCCGACCCGCTTCGTCTCGGATCCCGACCGCGGCGGCCACCACATCCACCAGGATCGCGGGATCGGAGACTTCGGTGAGGTCGGCCAGCCATACACCGTCGGCGAAATCCCGCGCCACCTGTGTGGCGGCCCGCACCGCCAGCCGCGTCTTGCCCACGCCGCCGGTTCCGGTCAAGGTGACCAGCCGGGAGGTCGCCAGCAGATTCTTCAGCTCGGCCAGCTCGGTGCGCCGGTTCACCAGACTCGTCAGCTCCAGGGGTAGATTTCCGCTGTGGTCGGGTCCGATCGGTTTACGCTGCGCCGGTATCGGGGACCTGTCCGGATGCGCTACGCGGGCGGGGCGGTCCGGATGCCCTTCGTGGGTGGGGCGGTCCTGGAGCGCCATATCGTCCACCGGATACCCGTGCCGCTCCTGCAGCCGCCGGATGGCCTCCCCGAAAACGGCCGCCGACGGCCGTTCCCGGCTGTCGCGATTCATGGCCGATTCCACCAGATCGCTGATATCCGCGGATATCCCGCTTTCGCGCAGGTCCGGTAGTGGCTGGGTGGTGATCCGGAGGAACTGGGTCACCATTTTCTCGCCACTGCGCCGCTCGAAGGCCGCGTGCCCGGTGAGCGCGCAGAACATGGTGGCTCCCAGTCCGTAGACATCCGCACTGGGGGTGGGCGGTTCGCCCTCGAGCACCTCGGGCGCGGTGAACGCGGGCGATCCGGTCACCGTACCCGCCGCCGTTCGGAAACCGCCCGCGATATGCGCGATCCCGAAATCGGTCAGAGCGGGTTCGCCGTAGTCGGTGAGCAGGATATTGCCCGGTTTCACGTCCCGGTGCACGACGCCGAGCCGGTGCGCGCTCTCCAGCGCTCCCGCGATCTTCACACCGATCTGCAGGACGTCCTCGGCGGGGAGCGGGCCGTGATCGCGCAGCCATGCGTCGAGCGAACCCAGCGGATAGAACGGGGTCACCAGATAGGGCCTCCCCCGGGGCGTGACGCCCTCCTCCAGCACGGTGACGATATTCGGATGCCCGGTCAGCCGGCCCATCGCGCGTTGTTCCCGGGCGAACCGGGCTCGATTGTCCTCATCGGACTCGGCGGTGAGCAGCTTCACCGCGACCGTCCGGTCCAGGGGTTCCTGGGTGCACCGGTAGACCACACCGAAACCGCCGCGGCCCACCTCGGCCGCATCCTCGAAACCGGACGCGTCGAGTTCCGTCGCGACCGACATCGTCGATTCGCGGCGCGTCCGTACCGGGTCGTCGCCGCTCATCGGGCGACCGTGATCCATCGAATACGATTGTGGGAACCGGGTGACATACACGTCCCTCTCGCCACCACAACTCTATCGCCGGGATATCACGGCGGCGGAGCGGGTGAGCGACGCGGGAGTGTCGATCCGGCCGGGTCACTCCGCCGCGACGGCCTGCCCCGCGTTGATCACGAAAACCGGGAAACGGTCCCCGCGCGGCGGCGCCTGGAATCGCACCCGGACCGGGCGGCGTCCGGCTCGCGGCGGCTCCCCGTCGATGGTCGTGTACACCCATGGACCCTCATCGAGTTCCACGATGGCGATCATCGATTCCACCGCTTCGGTGCGGGCGTCCGGCGCGCAGGTCACCGTCCGCCAGCAGACGATGGATCCGTGGCCGGCGGCGGGGACGTGCTCGAAATCGTCGGACCGGCATGCCGAGCATCGGGTGACCGGTGGCGCGAAGAGCCTGCTACACCCGCCGCAGCGGCGGATCATCAGTGCGGCCTCGGTGCACTCCGCGTGCATATCGCTACATTTCCGGATGTTCTCGGGATTCCACTCGTGCATTACTGCCCTCGATGTGCTGGTGCCGATTCGGGTTCGTACTCCAGGATCTGGGATCCGGCGCCGGGGCGCGCCGGTCGAACGGCCCGGGGTATACCTGTTTTCGGATAATGCCTGGTCATGGCGGTATAGGGTCGGCCGGTGCCCGCCCAGCGGGAGTGACCGGGGTCACGATCGCATCGTTCGGGGGAAGTTTCGCGTCTCGCCCGATGTCCGGGTAGTGCGGTGCCCGGGCGTGCGCACCGCCGGCCGCGCGCCCGATACGCGGACCTTCTCCCGCGGTTTCGCGGCGATGCTCATCGGTGCGGCCGGGTTCGTGGGCCCGTCCGGTGCGCGCAACGTCCGTACCGGACGGGATCTCGGTGCCGAACCGGTGGTTCTCCATATGATCTACGCACGGCCGGCCTGCGCTCTGCTGTCCCGGGGTGCTTCGACGCCCGGCTGTGCATGATCGAATTCGGTGATTGTTTCGGGCGATACCGCATCCCGGAATGGATCGACGATCGGCGATCACCCGGTGCCGCACTTCCGGTGGAATTCCCGGACTTCTCGACGGCCGCGATTTCGGACCTCGCATTCCGGACAAAATGGTTCCTTCCGGAAGTCGGTGCGGAAACCGCAGGCCGGTGAATCCTGTTGATACCGGTCGAATTCCCGACGCCCGGCGCCGTTCACCGGCGACCGGAATGCGGGAGCGTATATCCGGGCGGCCGGCGATGTGGGGCCGGGAACGCCGACAGCCCTCCGGGCGTAGTCCGGAGGGCTGCGGTCACAGGATCCCCTGTTCATGCGGTGTGCATGTTATTCGGCAGAGAAGCTCGACAGGGTCCCGATGCCGCCGAAGATGTCACCGAAGGCGCCGAAGATATCGCCGAGGGTGCTGAAATCCACTGAACCCATGGTACTGCTCCTGTCTCAAATCATTTTCTTCGACGATGCCGGTTGCTCCGCCGCACACCTTCGTAGTGGTGTTATCCGAACGTTATAGGTATCAGAGGTTAAATCAAACCGAACTGTGATCTATCCGACATAAATTACGGCGGGGTGAACTAATTACCTTCGTGTTGTTTTCCGCCGGATCATGATCGAATACCGTGGGTAATTGTGTGAGTTTTTCATATATCGCGCCCGCGGCCGTAATTATGCATTTCGCACCTTTCAGCACGTCTTGTCATGTCGCGCTTTTCTTTCCGGGTCCCGGTGGGTGACCCACCGCCCGCCGGTCCTCCCTTCGCAGGGCCGGCAATCGTCCGATCGGACGACGCGTCCCCGGGGCGCGCGACCGTAGTTTTGCTATCGGCCGCCGCCGAGACCAGCAGAGGACGCACGATGTTCGACACCCTCCGGGACAACCCGGTCGCACTGATGATCGTGGCCTCCGAGATCGGGCTGTGGGTGCTACTCGGTGCGGGACTCACCGCCCGCTATCTGCTCCGGCTGCGCGCGGCCGGAGCGGCACTGCTGTGCGGGATCCCGCTCCTGGATGTGGCCTTGATCGTGGCCGCGGCGGTCGATCTGCGGCGGGGTGCCGAGCCCGGGGTCGTCCACGGTCTGGCCGCGATCTACCTCGGTGTCAGTATCGCGTTCGGTCCCGCCGTCGTGCGCTGGGCCGATATCCGTTTCGCCCATCGCTTCGCGGGTGGTCCGGCACCGGTGAAACCGGCGCGCGGTAGCAGGGAGCGTGTCGCCGCGGCCTGGCGGGAGTGGGGCCGGGTGGTGCTCGCCGCGGTGATCGCTTCGGCCGCGCTCGGGCTCGTCGTCGTCACCGTCGCCGACGGCGAGCAGGCGGCCGGGCTGTACTGGTGGATGGGCCGGGCCTGGACGATCGTCGGCCTGTGGCTGATCTTCGGGCCGGTCTGGGAAGAGCTGGCTCCGGCGGACGAAGCGAAGCAGCGGCCCTGAGCGAGCCGGGCCACCGGCTTTCGCGGCAGCGTCAGGCGGCCTGGTAGCCGAGCGCTGCCGAGATCCTGCCCGCGGCCCGCCGGACCACCGGGACCAGGCCGCGCATCCGCTCGTGCGGCATGTACGGCGTGGTCGCCGAAACGCTGATGGCTCCGACGATGGCCCGGGAGGCGTCCCGGATCGGCGCGGCGACGCAGCGGATACCGGGTTCGTTGTCTTCCAGGTCCATGGCGGCGCCGGTCCGGGCATATGCCTGCATCCGGGTGAGGAAGTCCGCCGGATCGCCGGTCCGGGCTCCCGCCGGAACCCGGGCCTCGTCGGCGGCGTACTGCTCGGCCCAGCGATCGGCGGCGTCGAGTAACAGCGCCTTGCCGACCCCGGCCCGGGTCAGCGGCATCCGGTACCCGATTCGCGAGCGCATCTCCGCGCCCCGGGAGCCGGGCAGTTTGTCGAGGTAGAGCACCGAACCGCCGTCCTCGACGGCCAGGTGGATCGTATCGAGCACGGTGGCCGACAGTTCCTCGAGTACCGGGCGGGCCACCAGTGGCAGCGGGTTGCCGTGTAGCGCCTTGAAGCCGAGTTCGATCAGCGCCGGTCCCAGGGAGTAGCCCCGGTTGTCGTGGCGCAGAAAACCCTGGGTGACCAGGAGCTGCGCGAGACGGTGAGTGCTGCTGCGGCCCAGGCCGGTGGCGTCGACGATTTCCCGCAGCCCGTGCGCGCCGTCGCCGACCGCCCGGATCACGGCCAGGCCGCGGGCGAGAGTCTGGGTGCCGGGTGGGATGGCATCGGGAGGTGCGGTCGTCACCGGTCCAGAGTCCCACAAATAGGGACCAGGTTGGAAATAACGGGACCCGCTCTTCATAGTGACCGTCATGACACCGGACCGACCAGGGCTCTCGACGCCGCGCCTCATCGGACTCGACTGGGGTACGACGTCGATGCGGTGCTGGTTGCTCGGTGGCAACGGCCGGATTCTGGATACCCGGCGATTCGCCGGTGGGCTGCTGGATATGGCCACCGGGATCGACGCGACCGATCCGGTGGCCCGGGCGCGTGCCTACGAGACCACCTTCCTGGACGTATGCGGGCCGTGGTTGCGCACCACCCCGGGGCTCCCGGCTCTGGCCTGCGGCATGGTGGGCAGCGCGCAGGGCTGGCGGGAAGCCGGCTACCTCGACGTCCCGGCACGCCTGGACATCACCGGTCCCGCCCTGACCCGGGTCGCGACGGCCGCCGGCACGGTGCATCTCGTCCCCGGGCTGCGCGTTCCCTCCGATCCGCGCCACGATATCGCCGGGGATGTCCTGCGCGGAGAGGAGACGCAGGTCATCGGCGCGCTCCAGTCCATCGAACGACCCGACGCCGAGCATCTGCTGGTCCTGCCGGGCACCCATACCAAGTGGATCCGGATCGCCGACCGCAAGGTACTGTCCTTCACCACGGCCATGACCGGAGAGCTCTACGCGCTGGTCACCCAGCACGGACTGCTGAGTCATACCGGAACCGCCCCGCGCCGCGACGACGCGGCTTTCGCCCGCGGACTGACGGCGGGTTTCTCGGTCCGGGAACGCGGTCTGGCGGCCACGTTGTTCGGTGCGCGGGCGCTGGTTCTCGACGGCCTGCTCGAACCGGCAGCGCTGGCGGACTATCTGTCCGGGGTCGTGATCGCCGACGAGGTCCGCCATCTGCTGCCGCATCACGGTGGTGCGGAGCGAATCGTGCTGTGTGGCAACGGTGATCTGTGCCGCCGATACGCCGCCGCATTGCGGACGCGTGGGGTGGATGCACAGGTCGTCGACGAAGACGCGGCGGCCGCGGGGTTGTGGTCGGTCGCGGTCGCGTCCGGTCTGGTCGCGGCCGGTGCGTACCGATGACGACCGCACATCAGGAAAAGAACAGCAGCGAGGAGAGATTCATGGTGGGCGTATCGGAGGCACCCCGGTCCGGGTTGATCGCCATTCTGCGCGGTATCACCCCGGCAGAAGCCGTCGCCGTGGGGTCGGCGCTGGTGGAGGCGGGCTTCCACGCCATCGAAGTGCCGTTGAACTCACCGGACCCGTACCGGTCCATCGAACTGCTGGCCACGAACTTCGGCACGGTCTGCCCGATCGGTGCCGGTACCGTCCTGCGTACCGAGGAGGTGGAACGGTCGCGTTCGGCGGGTGCCGAGATCATCGTTTCGCCGAATACCGATGTCGAGGTGATCGCCGCGACGCGCACTCTCGGGATGCGCTCGTACCCCGGGATCGCCACTCCGACCGAGGCGTTCGGCGCGATTCGGGCCGGGGCTCGCAGTCTCAAACTCTTCCCGTCCGCGATGCTGGGCAGCTCCGGTATGCAGGCCCTGAGCGCTGTGCTGCCGACCGGCGTGGAAGTGATTCCGGTGGGTGGAGTCGACGAATCCAACCTCGCGCAGTGGCGTGCGGCCGGAGCCGGTGGTGCCGGTATCGGTACCAGCGTGTACCGGCCGGGCGATAGCGCCGCCGAAGTGCGCGCCAAAGCTCGGCGCCTGTCCGATATCTGGGCGTCCACCCCGTAGTACCGCTCGTCACCGGACAATGCTGTCCGCTGCACAGGAGGAAATTCATGAAGATCGCGTCGATCGAGACGTTCACGCTACCGCCGCGCTGGCTGTTCGTGCGTATCGAAACCGATGACGGCATCGTCGGCTGGGGCGAACCCGTGCTGGAGGGGCGTGCCGCGTCGGTCGCCGCGACGGTCGAGGAACTGTCCGACTATCTGATCGGACAGGATCCGGGCCGGATCGAGGATCTGTGGACGGTGCTCTACCGGGGCGGGTTCTATCGCGGTGGCGGTATCCATATGAGCGCCTTGGCGGGTATCGATCAGGCGCTCTGGGATATCAAGGGCCGAGCGCTCGGTGTCCCCGTACACGAACTACTCGGCGGCCGGGTGCGCGATCGCATCAAGGTCTACTCCTGGATCGGCGGTGACCGGCCGGACGAGACGGCGAAGGCCGCGCGGGAGGCCGTCGGGCGCGGCTTCACCGCGGTGAAGATGAACGGCACCGAGGAGCTGCAGTACCTCGATACCTGGGACAAGATCGATCGCTGCGTGGCCAATGTCGCCGCGGTCCGCGACGCGGTCGGGCCGGATATCGGCATCGGGGTCGACTTCCACGGCCGCGTGCACAAACCGATGATGAAAGTGCTGCTGCGCGAGCTGGAGCCGTTCCGGTTGATGTTCGTCGAGGAGCCGGTGCTGTCCGAGCACGTCGACGGTGTGGTGGATGTGCTCCGGCAGTCCCCGATTCCGATCGCGCTGGGGGAGCGGTTGTTCTCCCGCTGGGATTTCAAATCGGTGATCGCCTCGGGTGCTGTCGATATCATCCAGCCCGATCCGTCGCACTGCGGCGGTATCACCGAAGCCCGCAAGATCGCCCATATGGCCGAGGCCTACGATGTGGCGCTCGCGCTGCACTGTCCGCTCGGACCGATCGCGCTGGCCTCGTGTCTGCAGATCGACGCGGGCTGCTACAACGCGACGATCCAGGAGCAGAGCCTGGGTATCCACTACAACACCACCAACGAATTGCTCGACTATCTGGTGGATCCGGCCGTCTTCACCTACGCCGAGGGGCAGGTGCGGATTCCCTCCGGGCCCGGACTCGGTATCGAGATCAACGAAGAATATGTGGCGGAACGGGCCGCCGTGGGACATAGGTGGCGCAACCCGATCTGGCGTCACAGTGACGGTTCGTTCGCGGAGTGGTGATCATGAAAACAATGCTCGACAAACGGACCGCCGTCCCCGGCGCACTCGCCGCCAAGGCCAGTAAGGCGCGCATCCTCATCGCGGTCATGCTCTTCCTGACCGTGGTCATCAACTATATGGACCGCGCGAATCTCTCCATCGCGGTGCCCGCCATCGCCGACGAAATGAATCTGTCCTCGGCGCAGCAGGGTCTGCTGCTGTCGGCCTTCGGCTGGACCTATGCGGCGCTGCAGATTCCCGGCGGCTGGTTCGTCGACCGCGTTCCGCCCCGGGTGCTGTATCCGGTCTGTCTGCTGCTGTGGTCGCTGGCGACTGTGTTCATGGGCATCATCGGCGGTTTCGTCGCGCTCATCGCACTACGCCTGCTGGTCGGCGTCTTCGAGGCGCCGGCCTATCCGATCAACAACCGGGTGGCCACCGCCTGGTTCCCGGAACGGGAACGTGCCTCGGTGATCGGGTTCTACACCTCGGGACAGTTCATCGGCCTCGCCCTGCTGACCCCGGTGCTGTCCTGGCTGCAATCGGTACTGAGCTGGCACTGGGTGTTCATCTTCACCGGCGGTGTCGGTGTGGTGTGGGCGCTGGTCTGGTATCTCGTCTACCGTGAGCCGCGCGATTCGCGGGCCGACGACGCCGAGATCGCGCATATCCGGGACGGCGGCGGGCTGGTCGATCTGACCGAATCGCGGCCCGAGCGCGCCAAGATGACCTGGAACGATATCGCCACGGTCCTGGGACGGCGAAAACTGTGGGGTGTGTACCTGGGACAGTTCTGTCTCACCTCCACACTGTGGTTCTTCCTCACCTGGTTCCCGACCTACCTGGTCAAATACCGCGATATGGACTACATCAAGTCCGGCTTCCTGGCCTCACTGCCGTTCATCGCCGCGGTGGTCGGCGTGCTCTTCTCCGGTGTCTTCTCCGATTTCCTGCTGCGGCGCGGTGTTTCGCTCGGGATCGCCCGGAAGGGGCCGATCATCGCGGGCCTGTTGCTGAGTACCACCCTGATCGGCGCGAACTTCACCGATTCGACCGCCCTGGTGATCGTGTTCCTGTCCGTCGCTTTCTTCGGCAACGGGCTGGCTTCCATCACGTGGTCCCTGGTCTCGGCGCTGGCTCCGGAACGGCTCATCGGCATGACCGGCGGAATGTTCAATTTCATCGGCAACCTCTCCGGTATCGCCACCCCGATCGTGATCGGCTTTCTGGTCACCGACGCGAGTTTCGCACCCGCGTTCGTCTACATGACCGTCGTGACGGTGCTGGGTATCGCCTCGTACGTCATGCTGGTCGGGCGCGTGGAGCGGGTCCGGGAAGCGCGTCCCGCCGCCGCGGCGCAGTAGCGTCCGGGCTGCGCGTTCAAGCGACGCGCAGCCCCCGGCGGGGGGAACGGGTCCCGTTGTGGCGGCACGGGGGATGGGACATGATCCCCGGATGCCAACCACAACGGATCCGAAAGCGAACCCGAAAGCGCAGCGCTGGAACGGGTTTCTCGATCTGGCGGGCAGCCGGCACCTGGCGGTCGCCGTGCTCGCCACCATCACCGGTTTCTACTATCTGCTCGTCGCGTTCACCAACTGCACCGATACCGAGACCAATCGGCGGGGTGTGGCCGCGGTGCTGTCCATGGAGCAGACCATCCACAACGCGGGCACCGACTGGCGGGCGATCGGCAACGAGACCGTCGCGCTCATCGCCTACATCCTGGTGGTCGGGTGGGAATTCCTCATCGCGTTCGTCCTGCTCGCGGCCGCGATCGCCTGGGTCCGCGCGTTGCGCGGCCGGCCGGGCACCGCCGGTACCGCCGCGAAACTGTCCAGCCTGGGGTGGACGATGGCGGTGCTGCTGTTCGCGGGCGGTTTCCTGACCATCGGTGGTGAGTGGTTCCGGATGTGGGCCAACAACCAGGTGAACGCCTCGTCGGCCGCGCTCCAGAATTTCCTCATCGCCGCGGTGGGACTGATTCTCGTCCATCTGCCGCGGTCCGGGGAGCGCGATCGGATCGGATGAGCGCCCGCGGACCCGCCCGACACGGGCGCGGTCCTGTCGGGGGCGGTCCGCGTGAGGTCGTAGTCTCAGCGGAAACACCGGTCCACGATATGGAGCCGCGATGATCTCCGATCGAAGGAAGGCACCGCCGCGGGCCGTCGTTCGCGCGGTGGAGCGGGTCCGTGACGGGCTGGCCGGGGTGCATCGGCGGCTGGTCCCCGGCCATTTCGCCCTGCTCGAGCTGGTCGCCGCGGGATGGCTGTCGCAGGCGATCCACGCGGCTGCCGCCCTGGATATCGCGGGCGCTCTCGCCGACGGGCCGCGGGAGGGTGCCGATCTCGCCCGGGCGGTCGGGGCGGACCCCGACGCGCTGCACCGGCTGCTGCGGTTGCTGACCGCCTACGGTATCTTCGCCCGCCGGCGCGACGGTCGCTACACACTCACCCCGATGGCCCGGGCACTGCGGCGGGACGCGGCTGTACCGTTGCGGGACGCGGTGCTGTTCTACGGGTGCGCGACCCATCGCGACCACTGGACACATCTGGTGGACGCCGTCCGTACCGGCGCGCCGGCAGTTCCCGCACGAGCGTTCTTCGACCGGGTGCGCACCGACCGCGAACTCGGCGATATGTTTCACCGCGCCATGTCCGATATCGACGGCCTCGGGCAGCAGGCGGTGCTCGCCGCGCACGATTTCACCCGCTACCGGTCGATCGTCGATATCGGCGGTGGCCGTGGAGCGCTGCTGTCGGAGATCCTGCGCCGCGCGCCGGGCTGTACGGGGATTCTGTTCGATCTGCCCGAGGTGGCGGCCGCCGCCCCGGGATGGTTCGCGGAAGCGGGGACGGCGGGCCGGTGCACCGCGGTCGGGGGTTCGTTCTTCGAGACCGTCCCCGCGGGCGCGGACGCCTACCTGCTCAAACACATCCTGCACGACTGGCCCGCCGAACAGGCCGGGCAGATCCTGCGAACAGTACGGGCGGCCATGCCGCCGACCGGTCGGTTGCTGGTGATCGAACTCGTTCTCCCGGAACGCGATCGACCGCATCCGGGCAATTTCATCGATCTCGAGATGCTGGTGAACACCGGCGGGCGGGAACGGACCGAATCCGAATACCGAGCCCTGCTCGCCGCCGCGGGGTTCACTCTGCTCTCCTGTACACCCACGATGTCGCCGGAGAATGTGCTCGAGGCCGTACCGGCGCTGTGACGTCGGCCCGCGTGGGATGTGGCGCCGGCTACCGCGGCGGTCAGGTCAGCCGGCGTGATGTGCGACCCTGGCCCGGTGCCGGGCCACGTTCACCCGGTTGGCGCACCGCTCGGAGCAGAAGCGGCGCCGTCCGTTCCGTGAGGTGTCGACGAAGACGCGTGGACAGTCGGTCCGGCCGCACTCGCCGATCCGGCCGGGCGCCGCGCAGTAGAGCTCGGCCAGTCCGGCGGCCGTATAGGCCTTGACCCGCTCGTCGATCGGCGCGTCCTCGGCGGCGTAGTGCAGGTGTGGTGCGCGACCGTCGTGGGTCGAGATATAGGGACGGCTGGTGGTCTCGGCGAGGAGTGCGTTGATCTGGTCGACGCCGGGGGCGCGGAAGGTCGCGTCGAGGCGGGCGGTCCAGCGGCGGAGTTCGACTGCCTGGCGGGGGCTGATCGTGCCGATCGGCTTGTATCCGGCATCGTCGAGCAGTGCGGTCAGGTCCTGGTCCGGTGCGGAATTGACCAGCCGGGCCGCGAGCTCGGCGGCCAGTCCGCCGTAAGGGTTGAAATGCACAGAACCATTACAGCAGACTTCGGATATGACCATCACCTGTTCCGTGTGCTCCTGGCCCGACCCCGTCCTGATCTCCGAGCACGGCGCGGTCCGTTACTGGCGCTGTGTCTGCGGACAATGGCTGGTGAGCGAGGCGGGCACCGTGACGGCGTCGCCGGGTGCGAGTGATCTGGCGCAGGTCCGCGGCTGAGCCCGCGGCGGGAAGTGTGAAGCGGGCCGGCGGGGGTATGCGCGGGCACGAGAGGAGGAGTGATGAGCCATCGAGATGTGGTGCGCGCACTGCTCGACCGCGCGGGCACCACCTACGCCGCCGAAGCCGGGATCCGGCTGGACGACAAACCGGCCCCGCTGTTCCAGCTGCTGATGCTGACCGATCTGCTCAGCGCCCGGATCTCCGCCGATATCGCCATCGCGGCGACCGCGGAGCTGGTGGACAGCGGTTATCGAACCGCCCGGCAGGTCGCGGACGCCGACTGGCAGGAGCTGGTCGATGCGCTCGATCGCGGGCACTACCGCCGCTACGACGAGAGCGCGGCCGACCAGCTGGGTGACGCCGCCACCGCCGCGCTGGACAAATACGACGGCGACCTGCGCGAACTCGCCGAGGAATCCGGCCACGACACCGGTCGGGCCGCCGAACTGATCCAGCAGTTCAAAGGTATCGGTCCCACCGGTGGCGATATCTTCCTGCGTGAAGTGCAGGACGTGTGGACCTGGGCACGTCCCTACTTCGACGAACGTGCGTTGCGTGGGGCGGCGAAAGCCGGCCTGCCCGTCGATCGGACCGAACTCGCTCGCCTGGCGCCACGGGGCCGGGAGGCCGAGTTCGCGGCGGCGCTGGTCCGGATCGGTATCGACGACGACGCGGCCGACGAAGTGCGTTCGGCGGCGCACTGAGCGGATGCGGTACCGGCTTTCCTCCCACGCGGCGCGACCGCG
Organism: Nocardia sp. NPDC003963; assembly: GCF_053605105.1. Lineage (NCBI taxonomy): Bacteria > Bacillati > Actinomycetota > Actinomycetes > Mycobacteriales > Nocardiaceae > Nocardia > Nocardia sp. NPDC003963. The sequence continues at coordinate 1,313,907 of NZ_JBSGIP010000001.1, read as the reverse complement.
CCACGGAAGGAGGTGCGCGCGATGAGCGAACTGCGGCCGCTGGACACCGGGTTCATCGAGCTCGAGGATGCCGACCGGCGGACAAGTCTCGGTATCGCCATAGTCGCGATCGTGGCGGGGTCGCCGCCGTCGCGGGAGGATTTCACCCGCACCCTGGGTGCGCGGCTGGCCGCCTTGCCACGGCTGCGGCAGCGGGTTCGACGGGCCCCGCTGGATATGACAGCCCCGGTATGGGAGGTCGATCCGGTATTCGACCTCGCCCATCACCTGCGCTGGACGGCGCTGCCGCGGCCCGGTGGCGAGGAAGCGCTGGCCGAATTCGTGGGCGGCGTGATCGAACAGCGATTCGACCGCGAACGGCCGCTGTGGCAGTGCATTGTCGTGGAGGGTTTCGCCGAGGAGCGCTGGGCACTGGTGATGCGCGCGCACCACAGTCTGGTGGACGGGGTTTCCGGCGTAACGGTGTTCGAGAAGATCTGCGACCCGGGCCCCGACGGCCGCTCGGCCGCGCCTGCCGTCGCACCCGGCCGCGCTCGGCACCGGCCGCCGTCGTTGCCCGACCTCCTGAAGCTGCCGGTATCCCTGCCGGGCACGGCGTTCGCGACGCTGCGCAGCCTCGTCCCGGTCGCGACCGCTGTGCTGGGGCAGGGGAGCGGATCCTCGCTCAACGGTCCGATCGGCCGGCAACGCCGATACGCACCCGTCCGGGTGTCGTTACCGGTCGTGGCGGGGATCGGCGCCGAATACGGGGTGACCGTCAACGATGTGGTGCTGGCCGCGATCACCGCCGGCTACCGTGAACTGCTGCGGCGACGTGGCGAGCAGCCGTCCCCGCACGGGTTGCGGATCGTGGTTCCGGTCTCCATGCGGGCCGAGCACGCCGCGTATGTGCTGGACAACCGGATATCGGCGGTGCTGCCGTATCTTCCGATCGACCGATCCGATGCGGTCGATCGGCTCCGCGTGGTGCATTCCCGGATGAAAACCCAGAAATCGGGTGGCGCGCCGGCTGCCGAGCGTACGGTGCTGAGCCTGGCACATCTACTCCCGTTCGCCCCGGTGGCGTGGAGCCTGCGGCTGGCAGCGCACTTTCCGCAGCGTGCGGTCGGCGCGCTGGCCACCAATGTGCCCGGGCCGGAGCACGCACTCGCGCTGCAGGGCCGGGAGGTACTCGAACTGTGGCCGGCCGCCCCGATCGCCATGCGGCTCCGCACGGCGGTCGCGGTCCTCAGCTATCACGAACACTTGGTCTTCGGTATCACCGGCGATTTCGACAGCACGCCCGATATCGGGGCGCTCGCGGCGGGAATCGAGCGGGAGGTAGGCGAACTCGCCGCCCGCGCGGGCCACGTGCGGTGAGACCTGCCCGCGCTGCGTGCCGCCGTACGAGTGCCGTCAGCGCCCGGCGGCCGATTCGGTCAGCGTATCGATGGCCGACTGCAGTTTGGCCGCCGCCTCCGCCGCGACGGGTTGCAGACCGGGTTCGCCGGTCACCTCGACCATCAGCTGCGGATTCATCGCATCGATCACAACGGTGTTCGCGTCGCCGGGGTCGCGGCGAACGACCACATTGCACGGCAGCAGCAGGCCGATCTGCCGATCCACCCCGACGGCTCGTTCGGCCAGCGGTGGGTTGCATGCGCCCAGGATGAGGTAGTCCTCCATCTCGGCACCGAGTTTTGCGCGCAGGGTCGCCCGCATATCGATTTCGGTGAGGATGCCGAACCCCTGTTCCGACAGTGCGGTGCGCGTGCGCTCGACCGCGTCGTCGAAGCCGGTGTGCAGGGTGGCGGTCAGTGCGAGGTCCATCTGCGATCGTCTCCTTCGGTCTGTTCGTCGGTGGGTTCGTGCGGGGAGTCGCGAACGGGGGTGGTGGACCGGCCGGCCGCTTGTTCGAACACAGGGACGCGAGTGACGCGGCGGCCGGGCGGTCGATCGGTACGCGCGGACTGTCCGGTTGCCGGGCCGACAGCGCCCGGATACCCCGAAACCGGCTGCCCACACGCGCCTCGTCGCACCCGAAACGACCGGTACCCCACGGGCACGGGATACCGGCCGTCGACAGGCGGTGCTGCACTGATGCGGGTACGGGTTCCATACGGCGTAAGAACTCGATACGGTGAAGCGGATATCGGGCAGCGGAAGGAATGAAGATGTCGGTCGGCGCCTCAGTGAACGCGCATATCCAGCAACTCGGTGGCGGTTTCATGTTCTCCAGGGAGGCGAAGGAGTACGCCGCCGAAACAGGTGTGGCCGAATTCTTCGGCCCCTACACTCGTGGCCGGGGTGGCGTGCTGGGTGATGTGGACGCCGAGGTGGTCACCGCGGCATTCGGTTTCTTCCCGGAACATTCGATACGTACGGCCTGGGAATCCGTGCCGATCCCCGCTGTGAAGGCCGCCCACCGGTATGCACTCGCCTGCCAGGACTTCGGCCGACGGAAACTCACCTCTTTCGAGGGGGCGGCACGCCTCGCCGAACTGCTGGAAACCGTAGTCGCCGCGGCGGATCCCGCCGGGCTCCCGTTGTTCGCGGGCTGGCGCGCCGTACCGCTACCCGATGACGCACCCGGCCGCGTCATGCAACTCGCCCACGTCCTGCGCGAACTCCGCGGCGGATTGCATCTCGTCGCGGTGCGGGCCGCGGGTATCACCCCGCTGCAGGCCGTTCTCATCTCGGGCTCGCCGCTCAACGACGGTCCCGGCCAGGCCCGTTGGTACGGCTGGCCCGAACCGTTCGAGGAGATCACTGCCGAGACCCGGGCCGCGTGGCAGCGTGCGGAATCGACCACCGACGATCTCATCGCTCCCGCCTTCGCCGCGCTCGGCGGGACCGCGGGTGCCGATCTGGTCGAACTCGTCGCTGCCGCGCATACCGCGACCTTCGCGCGCTGAAGCCCGACGGTCGCGACTGCGCTCGGCGGTCCGGGTCCGTCCGCGTTCGGCGGACCGCGGCCGGAGCCGAATGTGGTCTGGAGCGCGGGCAATCCATCCGGTGGTAAAAGATCCGCCGTAACCGGTGGGGGAGTGCGGCGACCGCCCCGGCGGCCGATCGTGGCCGCCGGTGCCGACCGCGCGCGTCGAAAGGTGAAGTAGCCCAAGTCTGTTCGGGTCTGCTGTGGACACTTTCCGGTGACTGGTCGTTTAGGGGGCCGGAGGTCTCGCTCCGTAGGGATCGCCGGTGCCGAGCGCCGGATACCGGCGAGCTGCGGAGCCGGGCGGTCCGATCGAACCGAAACGCTCCGATCGAACACTTGGCGATACCGAGATATGCGCATCCGACAATCCGAACCCTGAACCATCCGGGCGGAACGCCACGAAGTCGCAGGGACACCCTGATCGGGAATTGATCGCGCTGGGCGGGAAAGCCGGCCCTCAGACTGCCGCGGATTCCCAGGCGAACCCGTCCGGATCCGTGAACGGGCCGGCGTCGCTGCCGATGACCAGCCGGTGCGAACCGCTGCCCTCAGGAGCGATACCGGCGTCCTTGGCAGCGGCGCGGCGCCCGTAGAGCGCCAGTCCGACGGGTGAGTCCGGGGTCGCGAATTCGACGTATTTGCTGCCGAAACTCTTCGCTACGGTCAGGCCGCGCCCGAGATAGAACTGCTTGCTCGCCTTGACATCGTCCACGCCGAGCAGCAGGACGACCTGATCGATATCGCGGGTGATCGGACCGGTGTTCTTCTTGTTCGAGGTGGTGACCTTCCAGATCGCCCCGTCCGGGGCCCGGACCACACCTCCGTATCCCCAGAATGTCTTGGTGGCCGGTTTCAGGGTCGTGAACCCGGCCTCGAGTGCCGTGCCGACGAGACTGTCCACGGTGCCCGGCTGGGATACCACCAGGGAAACGATGAACCCCCGGAATCCGCTCGTGGGTGCCTGGGCGGAACGGAAACTCACCTGCGCGCCCAGACCGAAGGCGGCGGTGTAGGTGGCGCGTGCGATTTCGGGCTCAGGCACCTCGAGGTGGACGGTGAGAGCGGTGGTGGCTGTTGTCGTGTTCATACCGCCAACGCTAATTCCGGACCCGTGACCGGCGCTTCTCGATTCCTGATCAGTCGGGGGCCTGCGCCGGAGAGCCGCTCGGTGAGTGTGGTTCAGGCGGTTTCGAGGGTGGTGTGCACGGGTGTCGCACCGGTGGTCAGATCCAGCACGGGGCAGTGGGCATCGACCGCCGCCCGGAGTTCGGCGTAGCGTTCGGCGGTCTCCGGTCCGGAGATCCGCACCCGCACCCGTACGGCCTGGAACCCGGCCCGGACCTGATCGTCGAGACCGAAGAAACCGCGGATATCCAGATCGCCCTCGGCCGATACGGCCAAGTCGTCGATCACGACGCCCAGACGTTGCGCCCAGAACCGGTAGGTGACGATCTGGCAGGAGATCAACGCGCCGAGATAGACCTCCACCGGGTTCGCGGCGGTATCCGCCCCGCCGAGCGCGGGTGGTTCGTCCACCTGGATACGGTGTACTCCCGCCGTGATCGTGCTGCCTACTGTGCCCAGTGGGGTGCCCGCGGCACGGAAGACCACCGCCGCCTTCGCGGCGTCCTCCCGTACCGCCTGCGCGGTGGCTTCGGTGATGTCGTTGAGCGCTGTGGTCCCGGTCGTCATGACCGCGACGCTAGGCCGGCGGGGTGGCGGCGGCCAGGATTGCGCTCGCGCTGAGGCCGATCGGCGCTGTCGCGGCCGAGCCGAGCGGTCAGTACACCACCGCGAAGGAATTGTCGGCCGGGTCGACGACGACCTCGAAGGTGTCGCCGACGGCCCAGGGTGGCTGCCGGACGTGGAGGTCACAGTCCGCGTCGAAGGCCTCGAAACCGATACCGCGGATGCGGACCGCGAGTTCGGCGACGTCGGTGTCGTCGCCGCCGTCCCGTATCCCGCGCACCGCGACTACCTCCGCGGTCGCGGCGAGCCCGGCCGCCGCGAACCTTTTCGCCGACCGTCGCCATTCCGCGGCGGCGAAAGCGAGGCCCACGCCTAAGGGGAGGGTGACGAGACCGGGACACAGACCGTCCACCCACGACTCGCCCACCAGTGCGAAAATCGGTCCCATCAGTATCATTCCGGCCGCCGCGCAATAGCAGAACGCGCCCGCGAACGGGCCGATGGGTGTGAGTTGCCGGGGTCCGGCCCGTTCCGGTTCTTTCGCACCGCGGCGCCTCATATCCGCACTCTGCCATATTCGCGACCGTCCCGGTCCTGGCCGCGTGCCGGAAGTGAGATCCCTGGACGGGATCGCACACACCAGTGCGGCCGCTGCCGGTAGGCAACGGCCGCACTGGTTCTCGCGGTCACCTGGTGTCCCGCCGGCGGGACACCAGGATCTCGACTATCTCTCGTCGCGAGTGGCTATCCCGGTTGTCACCGGGCCAGCCGGGCCTCGATCGCCTCGATGATCCGCGGCCGCAGTTCGGCGGCGCGGATGACCGCGTCCACCGAACCGACCTCGACGGCACGGTGGATATCGTGCACGCGGTCGAATTCCGAAGCGACCTCACCGAGTTTCTCGGTGCGGACCGAGGACCGGAGCTCGTCGAGCTCCGCGGTGAGGGTCGCGCGATCGGTACCGGAGGCGTTCGCGGCGCGGGCCTCCAGGTCCCGGACCCGCGGATCGGTCGCGGTGCGTTTGTCGACCTCACCGGCGAAGACCACCGCGGCAGCGGGGGCGCCGCCGAGCACCGAGGCGAACGAACCCTCGAGCGCGAGCACGGTCATATTCGGGTTCAGCGTCTTGGAGAACACCACGAACGCGCCACCGTGGTACCGCGAGATCACCGTGAACACGATCGGACCCTCGAAGTTGACGATCGCGCGGCCGATCTCGGCGCCGTACTCCAGCTGGAGTTTGCGCATCGATTCCGGCGACCCGTCGAAGCCGGACAGGTTCGCCAGCACCACCAGCGGCCGGTTACCGCTGGCCGCGTTGATCGCCCGCGCGGTCTTCTTCGACGACCGCGGGAACAGGGTGCCCGCGGTGTAGGTGTCCGGACCGTCGGTGGCCGGGAAACCGCGCCGCGGCACACCGCGCGATTCGATACCCAGCAGGCATACCGGGATACCGCCCAGATGCACGTCCTGGACCACCGAGGTCTCGGCGTCGGCCATGCCCGCCCAGCGTTCCAGCACCTCGTGGTCCTGGTCGGCGACCGCCCGCATGACCGTGCGGATATCGAACGGCTTCTTGCGGTCGGGGTTCGCGGCGGCGGAGAAGATCTGGCCGACGGTGGTGAAATCGCTGTCTGCCATGACATGCGGGAAATCGGAGATATCGCGATCCACCGGATCGGTCGTCCGCGCCCGCCGCGGGCCCTGTTCGCCGGGGACCACATAGGTGTGGTCGTAGTGCGACATCAGTACGGCGCGGGCGGCGTGCAGGTTCGGCGCCCAGTACTGCGCCTGTCCGTTCGGGCCCATCACCCGGTCGTAGCCGCCGATACCGAAGTTGTCCTCGGCCGAGACGCCGCCGGAGAAGTCGAGGGCCTGTTTACCGGTGAGGACCATGGCCGAATCCGGCGTCATGACGAGAATGCCCTTGGTGTGCATGAGCATGGTGGCCTCGGCGTTCCAGTACGGCTGGGCGCCGACATTGATACCCGCGACCACGATATTGATCTCGCCGCCGTCCTGGGTGAACTCGACGATGCGCTTGAGCGCAGCCGCCACCCAGTCCATGTTCTCGGTACCGGAGGTCATCGAGATCCGGGCACCGGAGGACAGCGCGTACCACTCGAGCGGTACCTGCAGCTGCTCGGCCAGATCCAGCGCGGCGATCACCCGGCGGCATTCCGGCTCCGACAGCGCGCCGAGCGATTTCGTCGGATCGCCGAGCAGTACCACCCGGGTGACACCCTCGGGGTGCCGTTCGGTCGGTGTGGTGACCACACCGGCGACCATGGCGGCGGTGTTCTTCCCCTTGGGCCGGTCGACCGGTACCAGCGTGTGGTCGGCGTCGAGGTCGTACTCGGCGAATTCCCCGAGCAGACCGGTCAACTCGTAGGGGTAGACCGTATTGCGGCTGCTGGCCCGCAGCACCTTCTGCCGGTAGGCGTCCAGCGGTTCGACCGGATCGTCGGACCGTTCGCCGACGATCACCTCGGTGCCGCCGGTGGCGTCGAACGAGATCCGCAGGGCCAGCTTGACCAGATCGCCGGTCCTGGCGTCGCGCTGCCGCGCGATCAGCAGGATCTCCTCCAGGCCCGCGCCCGTGGTGGTGGGCCGCACTCGCTCGACGATCGCTTCCAGCTCGCTGCGGGTGATATCGATCGGCGGCCACACGTACATCACGATGCGGTTGGTCTGCAGCCGCTTGGACGACGGGCGTCCGGACTGCGCGCGGCGGATCGAGTCGAGGCAGGTGGCGATGGTGCTCTCCGCCGTCGGCAGGGTGACCAGGCGGCCGTCGTGATCGCGCAGTGCGGTCAGGTCCCGGACCTGGGCGAAGGCCACGAGCCGCTCATCGGCCGGGTTCTCCTTGGCGACACACCGGAACAGGTACACCTCCTCGTTGTCCGAGGACGGCAGCTGGGTGAGGTCGAACTTGTGCAGCCGCTTCATCTGCATCCGCTGCGCGATATAGGGATGCAGGCCCCGGATGAGGCGTTCCTCGTGCAGGCCGGTGGCCGACGGGCGGAACGTGAAGTGGTGGTGCATGACCGCGTTGGCGCTGCCCGCGACGGTGGCGGTGATCCGGTGCACCTGGTTGGACAGCGGCTGCGCGTTCAGCGCCTCCTGCAGTCCCGCCGCCATGGATTCGAAGTCCTCGGGCTGGTTCTCCCAGGCCACGTAGATATCGGCCTCGATGGAGGCGGATCCGGTCGACAGTTCGGCGAGCCCGCTCACGACCCGGCCGAGGGATTCGAAGCTCACCGCGGCCGAGACCAGGCTGACGCCCTTGCGCTCGGCGACGACGAACGTGGTGTCGCCGGCCTCCCGGGTACGCACGTCGGTGAGGTCCTTGTTGCCGTAGTAGCGGCGGGTCAGCACCTCCAGCATGACCGTGTTGTCCGCGGAGCCGCGCGAGAGCCGCTGGCCGAGCAGCCGCACCAGCGGTTCGGTGGCACTCACCATTTCGGCGATACGCGTGGAGCGGTCGGTCGCGTCGGGCCGGGCGTCGAGGTAGCTGAGGTGTTTACGGGCGTCGGTGTAGGCGCGGGCCCGGTTGCGGCGCAGCACCGGCTGCCCGTACCAGGCGAAGACCAGACCACGGGTGAGATCGGCGATCACCGGGAACCGCACCTGGGTCGCGGCGACGAGCCGCTCCAGCGCCAGGCCGACGGGCTCGCGCAGCACGCGATCCGGCATCGGTTCGTTCAGCCATTCACGCAGCAGGGCCGAGATGACCTCGACGGTATCGGCGGGCCGCTGCTGGGCGAGGAAGATCCGGAATACCGCGGCCTCGAGGTCGGGGGTGCGTTCCAGATCGGTGACGCCGTAGTGCCCGAGCGCCTGCGCGAGCTTGGCACGGTAGGACTCCGGCAGTCCGGCCCGCTCGACATCGAGGCTCTGCAGGTAGGTGTGGAAGTATTCGCGGGCGCTGTGGACGTGGCCCGGGGCGCTGTCCTCGTCCGACGGCCGGTTGTGGCTCAGTTCGGCCAGATCGGCGAAGACCTGCACGAGTTCGAGTTCCTCGGCCAGCGGGCGGCGGTTGTCCGCGACGGCCGCGCGCCGCGCTGTGACGTAGTCGTCGAGTACCCGGCGGTCGTCGTGCGGGTCGACGTCGAAGCCCAGCAGCAGACTGCGCAGATCCTGCTGGCCGCGGCTGATCTGCTGGTTCGGCAGCTGCCGATCCGATTCCGTGGGCAGATCCAGTTCGACCGTCGCGGTGGCGGCGTCGGCCTCGGTCTCCTCGCCCTCCTCGGCCAGCGGTTCCAGCCGCAGCAGCGGTGCGCCGGTCTCCACCTGGGTACCGACCGAGACGGCGCATTCCTTGAGCCGGGCCCGGAACGGTGCGCGCAGCACCGTTTCCATCTTCATGCTCTCCAGCACCAGCACCGGTGCGCCGGCCTCGACCTCGGCACCGACTTCGAGCGGAGTGGCGACGACCAGCGCGGGGGCGGGGGAGCGGACCACGCCGCCCTCGTCCCGGCTGACCCGGTGCGTCACACCGTCGACGTCGACCAGGTGCACGGGTCCGTGGGTTCCGGTGATCAGCCGGTACCGGATGCCGTTGACCACGAGCTGACCGGTGTGCTGATCGAAACGTTCGAGATCGACGTCGGCGGTACGGATATCGGTACCGGCCTCGATCCCGACGCGGAAGCGGTGCGCGCCGATCCGGGCGACCCGCACCCGGTAGCTCGCGCCCCGCAGTTTGAGGTCGAGCGGGCGTCCGCTGTCGTGCTGGACCTGGGGGCGGCCGCCGGAAGCGGTGGACAGCAGGCGATGCTGTTCGACCCGTTCCTCTTCCTCGTAGGCGTCGATACCCGCGGCGGCGAGCGCGATGGCGGAGTGCCGGTGCGAGACCAGGCGGCCCTCACCACGTACGCGGTCGATCCAGCCGGTGTCGGCGCTGCCGTCGATCACCTCGGGCTGGTCCAGCAGGTCGAGGACGAAACTCTTGTTGGTGGCGCCGCCCTCGATGATCACCCGGGTCTCGGTGACCGCGCGGCGCAGCCGGCCCAATGCCTCGTCGCGGTTGCGGCCGTAGGCGATGATCTTGGCGATCATCGAATCGAAATCGGCGGGGATGGTGTCGCCCTCGCTGACCCCGGTATCGACGCGGATACCCGGTCCGGCCGGCAGGTCCAGATGCGCGATCCGGCCGGGGGACGGGGCGAAATCGCGGTCGGGGTCCTCGGCGTTGAGCCGGGCTTCGATCGCGTGCCCGCGTTCGGCCGGGGGTTCGCCCTCGAGCCGGCCGCCCGAGGCGACGTGTAGCTGGGCGCGCACCAGATCGAAACCGGTCGTGATCTCGGTGATCGGGTGCTCGACCTGGAGGCGGGTGTTGACCTCGAGGAAGGCGAACAATTCGTCGCCGGGGTGGTACAGGAATTCGACGGTCGCCGCGCCGCGGTAACCGACCGCGACCGCCAGCCGTTCGGCCGAGGCCTTGAGTTCGGCCGCCTGATCGGGTCGCAGGACCGGCGAGGCCGACTCCTCGATGACCTTCTGGTTGCGCCGCTGGACCGAGCAGTCGCGCACACCCAGTGCCCAGGCGGTGCCCTGGCCGTCCGCGATCACCTGGACCTCGACGTGCCGGGCACCGGTGACCAGCCGCTCCAGGAACACGATGCCGCTGCCGAACGCACGGGCCGCTTCCTGGCTGGTGCGTTCGTAGGCGTCGACGAGCTCGGCCTCGTTGTTGATCACCCGGATACCGCGGCCGCCGCCGCCGGCGGTCGCCTTCAACATCAGCGGGTAGCCGATCTCGGTCGCGGCGGCGACCGCGGCCTCCACGGTTTCGACCGCGCCGCGGCTCCACGGCGCGACCGGTACGCCCACTTCCTCGGCGATCAGCTTCGCGCCGATCTTGTCGCCGAGTTTGCGCATGGCATCGGGGCTGGGCCCGATGAAGGTGATGCCGATCTGCTCGCACAGTTCCGCGAACGCCGGGTCCTCGGCCACGAAACCCCACCCGACCCAGGCGGCGTCGGCGCCGGTGGCCACCAGCGCGCGCTCGAGGGCCTTCAGGTCCAGGTAGGGGCGGGCCGCTGCCGGGCCGAGGTCGTAGGCGATATCGGCTTCCCGGACGAAGGTGGCGTTCCGGTCGACATCGGTGTGCAACGCGATGGTCCGGATCTGCTGCCCCGTCTCGGCCGCGAGATCTCGGACAGCGTGGACAAGGCGCATCGCCGCCTCTCCCCGGTTCACGATGGCGATACGACTGAACACTATCGCTGGCTCCTTCGTCTGTTGAGCACGGTTGTGGGTGAGCCGTTTTTCGGCTCGGCTCTGCGTAGTGTGCACCGGCGGGACCACTATGTGCACAGCGTGCGGGGGCTACTGGCCCGTATTTTCGGTGGACGTGTCCCTCGGCCGGTCGGAAGTGACCGATGGATCCGGAGAACACTTACCCGAAAGGGATGTCGCAATCCACCGACACGGCGCTACAGTCACCGATCCGTAGGAGTTGCGCCGGGTCGGCGCGCGGTGTCAGTGGAGCAGTGTGCCCAGCCGTCGCGCGGCTTCGCCGACCGCCGTGGCCAGCGCTTTCTCGTCGTCGACCTCGAAAACGGAGATACCGATGGTGGTCTCCGGTTCGCCGCGGCGGCGGGGGACCAGCGCCGAGATACCGAATACGGTCGCGACGACCTCGCCGCGGGTGAGCGCGTAGCCCCGGTCGCGGGCGGCCTCGACCTCCGGGCGTTCCCCGGGAACCGGTGCGAGCGCGGCGAGCATCGCCAGCCCCGCGGAGCCGCGGTCTATGGGGTGGATCTGACCCGGCCGGAAGGCGACGTGGACCTGCGCATTGCGCGGTTCGACCACCAGTAGCGCGCGGACCTCGGTATCGCTCTCCCGTAGAACCAGGTGGACGGTGGCGCGGGTGCGCTCGGCCAGCTCCTCCATCACCGGCCGGGCGACCGTGCGCAGATCCTGTTCGACCGGCTCGGCGAGGGTGACCAGACCGGCGCCGAGGGTGACGCGTTTGGTGTGGTCGCGGCGGCACAGGCGATGGGCTTCCAGGGTGCGGACAAGGCGGTGCGCGACCGTCCGGTGGACGCCGACGGTATCGGCGAGATCGGTGATCGAGAGCCCGTGTGGATGGCGGGCCAGGGTCTCCAGGATCTCCAGTCCGTGGTGCAGCGTTTTCGACATTCCCGAGTCGAGTTGCGCCCCGGCGACACGTTCGCTCCCGGGGGAAGTGCTGTGGTTCATCGCGTCCTTCTTGACTTTTGTGAGTGGCGACACTTAGCCTTCACTCATATCGCACAGTGCGTGCGATTATCGCACACTAGAGCCGGCGGGGGCAAGCGGAGGCTCTGCGATGATGTCGAGGAGAATTCGATGACCACGGTTTCGGTCGGCGACCAGCCGGACGCGGCGACGGTCGCCGCGGTCCACCAGCTGTACGGCTTCCAGAGCGGGCACATCGACAACGGCCGGGCCGCCGACTGGGCGGCCACCTTCACACCCAACGGTGAATTCCATTCGCCGAGCTATCCCGAGCCGGTCGCCGGGACCGCGGCGCTGACGGAATTCGCGCGCGCGTTCGACGAAGCGGCCCGGGCCGCGGGCGAGGTGCATCGTCACGTCGTCACCAATATCGCGATCCGGCGGCCGGCCCCCTCGACCCTCGAGGTCAGCGCCTACCTGCAGATCGTCGCCACCCCGCGCGGCGGGTCCGCGCACCTGGTGCGGATGACGACGATCGAGGACCGCCTCGAACTCGCGGACGGCCGCTGGTCGGTCGCCCGCCGGCGCGTCTCGCGTGACGACGCGCCACAGCGGTAGGCCGCGCCGCGACCCCGCACGGATTTCCACATGATTTCGGAGGACCTGTTGATGAGCACCACCACCGAGAAGCCCAACCCCGGGCGGACCGACGCGGCACCGATGACCGCGCATTACCCGGAAATGGCCGGCAAGGTCGCCGTGGTCACCGGAGCGGCCCAGGGGATGGGCGCGGTGTTCGCGGCGGGACTGGCCACCCGCGGGGTATCGGTGGTCGCCGCCGATATCAACGAAGACCAGGTCCTCGCCACCGCCGAGGGGATCGGCGCCGAACTCGCCGCGCATTCGCTCGCGGCGGAACCGGGACGGATCGTCGGTATGCGCGCGGATGTCACCACTCCCGCCGACCACGAGAAACTCGCCGAACGCGCCGTCGCCGAGTTCGGGCGGATCGATTTCTGGATCAACAACGCCGGGATCTTCCCGTTCGCGCTCGCCGAGGACATCTCGCCCGAACAGATCGGCGCGACCTTGCGAGTGAACGTCGAGGGTGTGCTCTACGGTGCCCAGGCCGCGGCCCGGCATATGGCCCCGGGCGGCGCCATCGTGAACATGTCCTCGGTATCGGCACTGCGGGTGCGCAAGGGTCGCGGCGCGTACTGCACTTCCAAGGCCGCCGTCGCGCATATGACCGAATCGCTCGCCGTCGAACTCGGCGACAAGGGGATCCGGGTGAACTCGATCGCCCCCGGCTATATCGACACCGCGATGACCCGCTGGGTGCAGGACGACCCGGCCGCGCTCGCGCACGCGCTGGAAGTGGTGCCGCTGCACCGGCTCGGCTCACCGGAGGAAGTATTCGGTCCGTTGTTGTTCCTGCTGTCCGACAGCGCCCGCTACGTCACCGGGCACAGCATCGCCGTCGACGGTGGTTCCCGCCATGTCTGATCGCCCGAACTATCCCGGTGTCGTACTGGTGACCGGTGCCGCAGCGGGGATGGGCGCGGCCCACGCCCGGGCGCTGGGTGCCCTCGGCACCCATGTGTGCCTGGCCGATGTCACCGACACCACCGACCTCGCGGCCGAGATCACCGCCGCCGGCGGGTCCGCGAGCGCCCACACCCTCGATGTCGCCGACCAGGTGGACTGGACCCGGGTGGTGGACGAGATCGGCTCCCGCCGTGGCGAACTCGGCGGACTGGTCAACAACGCCGGAATCTCCCGGCGGCTCGAGTTCATGGACACCCCGGACGAGATCTGGGAGCGGACACTGCGGATCAACCTGTTCGGCCCCTTCTACGGGATGCAGGCCGTGGCGCCGCTGATGCGTGACTCCGGTGGCGGGTCCATCGTCAACATCTCCTCCATCTCCGGGCAGATCGGATACTTCTCACCCGCCTACTCCGCCAGCAAATGGGGGCTGACCGGGTTGTCGAAATCCGCCGCCGGCGGTCTGGCGAAATGGAATATCCGGGTCAACTCCGTGCATCCGGGCCTGGTGGGCACGGCACTGGTGAGCGGTTCGGGCGGATTCGTGGAATCGTCGCTGCGCTCCATTCCGATGGGCCGGATGGGTGCGGTGCAGGAGATCACCGACGCCGTCCTGCATCTGCTGTCGGATCGGTCGAGCTATATGACCGGTAGCGAGGTCACCGTCGACGGCGGGCTGGTGTCCAACGGCCTGTACCACCGGATCGTCGCGGAGACCGAGGGGAGTCTCTAGTGGACGACGAATTCGATGTCATCGTGATCGGCGGCGGCGGGGCCGGGCTGGCCGCGGCGGTCTCCGCGGCCGAGGACGGCGCCTCGGTCCTGCTGTTCGAATCGGAGCGGGAACTCGGCGGATCCACCCAGCTCTCGGCGGGCCTGTTCACCGCCGCCGGGACCAGTGTGCAGCGTGCGCTCGGTATCGAGGATTCGGCGGAGAAATTCTTCCAGCACTATATGGACCTCAACCAGTGGGTGCTGCGGCCCGGACTGATCCACACCTTCTGTGAGCAGGCCGCGCCGACGCTGGAATGGCTGATCGGCCTCGGGGTGGAGATTCCCGCGGTGGAGTCCGGCAACGCCCATCAGCCGGGTCTGGCCCGGGCGGGGGTCGAGGACGTATGGCGGGCCCACGTACCCAAGGACCAGGGCTACGGCCTGGTCCGGGCACTGGACCGGGCCCGCCGCGCACACGGTGTGGAAGTGGTGCTCGACACCCGCGTCGAGGAACTCCTGGTGGTCGACGGACGGGTCGTGGGAGTAGTGGCCGACGGTATCGAGATGCGCGGCGGGGCCGTGGTCGTCGCCAGCGGTGGCTTCGCGCAGGACCCCGCTTTCGTGGACCGGTACTTCCCGGCGGCGCGCGCGGCGGGCGAATCGCTGTTCGTCGTCGCCGCACCGGGTAGCCGGGGCGATCATCTGCGCTTCGGTGCCGCGGTCGACGCGGCGCTGGCCGGGCACGACTGGGGCCTGCTCATGCCGACCGTCTATTTCCAGCGGTATCACCACTGGCAGTCCGGATTCCCGCCCGCGTCGCGGTTGTACGTGAACCGGGACGGCCGTCGATTCATGGACGAGGACGCCCCCTACGCGGTGTCCACCGGGATCCTCGACCGGCAGGGCGGCTACGGCTGGATGATCTTCGACGAGAAAGCGCGGGTGGGGCTCCCGGCCGGTTACACCGACTGGACTCCCGACCGGGTCGCCGAGGAGGCCGCCACCGGGCGCACGGTCCGCGCCGATACCTGGGACGAGCTCGCCGCGGCCATCGATGTGCCCGCCTCGGCGCTGCGCGCGAGCGTCGACCGCTGGAACGCCCAGCTACCCGCGGGCGCCGACGACGACTTCCGCCGCCATATCTCGCTCGCGGCGAAGCACAGCGATACGAACCTCGAACCGATCACCGAGGGCCCGTTCTACGCGGCGAAGATCCTGCCCGCCGAACTGGTCTGCACCCATACGGGTCTCGAAATCGATTCGGATACCGCCGTTCTCGACGCCACAGGGCGCCCCGTTCCGGGGCTGTTCGCGGCGGGCGAGGCCGGAGGCGGGGTCCTCGGACTCCGCTATGTGGGTGGCGGTAACGCCGTCGCCAACGCATTGACTATGGGGCGCATCGCCGGTCGCGCGGCCGCGGCCGAGTCGCTCTCTCGCACGAAAGCACAAGGTAACTGACATGTTGGAAAACGAGCTGATGCCCAAAGAAGCGCACCGCTCCGATTCGGCCGGCACCGGATCCGGATCCGGCGGCCAATCGTCGGTGAAGGTCGTTCGGGCCGCCATCGTCGGCACTGTCGTCGAGTACTACGACTTCGGTATCTACGGATACATGGCGACCGTCGTCGCCACCCTGTTCTTCGTATCCGAGAACGAGACGGCCGCGCTACTGGGCACCTTCGCCGCGTTCGCGGTGGCGTTCTTCCTGCGGGTACCCGGCGGGATCTTCTTCGGGCACATCGGTGACCGGTACGGCCGCAAGAGCGCACTGTCCTGGACCATCCTGCTGATGGTGATCGCCACGGTGCTGATGGGCCTGATGCCCACCTATGTCACCCTCGGCGTCTGGGCGACCGCCGCCCTGGTACTGGCGAGGTGCCTCCAGGGTTTCGCCGCGGGCGGTGAACTCGGTGGGGCGAACGCTTTCGTCTCCGAATCCGCGCCGCGGCGCTGGCGGGCGACGCAGACCTCGATGGTCAACTCCGGCACCTACCTCGGATCGCTCGTCGCCTCACTGGTCGCGCTCACACTGACCTCGGTGTTCTCCGAAGAGACCATTCTGGCCTGGGCCTGGCGTATTCCGTTCCTGCTCAGTGTGGTGATCGGTGTGGTCGGTATCTGGATCCGCAACCATATGGAGGACACCCCGCAGTTCGAGGAACTGGCCGAGAAGGGCGAGACCAAGAAACTGCCGGTGATGGAACTGCTGCGTACCTCCGGCGGCGCCGTGGTCAAGATCGTCTTCCTCGGTGCGCTCATCACCGGCGGCTACTACATCGCCTCGGTGTACGCCGCGACCTATCTGCAGACGGCGGGCGGTCATTCCTCGACGCTGGCCTTCCTGTCGACATCGCTCGCGCTGGTCCTCGGTGTGATCACGCTGCCCATCGCGGGCTACCTCGCCGACACCTACGGTCGTAAACCGGTGCTGCTGTGGGGCAGTGTCGCCGCGGCGGTACTCGGTGTGCCGATGTTCGTGCTGATGGCCGGGGCGGGCGCCTGGCAGGCAGTGGTCGGTCAGTCGGTGCTGTTCATCTGCGTTTCGGTGGTCAACGGCGCCTCGTATGTGACCTACGTGGAGATGCTGAAGGCCTCGGTCCGCTACAGCGGTCTGGCACTGGGCAACAACATCACCAATATGTTGCTCGGCGGTACCGCGCCCTTCATCGCGACCTGGCTCATCGACGTGACCGGCAACTCGCTGGCACCCGCCGGATACTTCGTGTTCTGCGCACTGCTGACGCTGGGCACCGTCTTCTTCATCGAAGAGACCAAGGGCATCGAACTACGGGTGGACTGATCGCGGCGGTGCCGCGCGCGACTCTCCGCGCGGCACCGCCGTGCCACCCCTTCTCATTCGCATTCTTTCCACGAGGAGGCAGGTCATGGCGTACTACCGCCAACTCGGCAACGTTCCGCCGAAACGCCACACCCAGCACCGCGACGACAGCGGCCGCCTGTACTACGAGGAGCTGATGGGAGAAGAGGGTTTCTCCTCGGATTCCTCGCTGCTCTACCACCGCAATATTCCGTCGGCGATCTCCGGTTCGAGTATCTGGGAGGTCCCCGACCAGACGACCACGCCCAACCATCCGCTGGAACCGCGGCATCTGAAGTTGCACGAGCTGTTCCCGGCCGGGTCGTGGGCGGATACCGATATCGTCACCGGTCGCAGACTGCTACTGGGCAACTCCGATGTGCGTATCTCCTATGTGGTCGCGTCGAAGGAATCGCCGCTGTACCGCAACGCGCTCGGCGACGAACTGGTCTACGTCGAATCCGGTGCGGCGCGGGTGGAGACGGTATTCGGCGCGCTCGCGGCGCGACGCGGCGATTATGTGCTGATCCCGACCTCCACCACACACCGCTGGATTCCGCTGGGAGACGAGCCGCTGCGCGCGTACGCCATCGAATCGAGCAGTCATATCGTGCCGCCCAAGCGGTATCTGTCGCGGTTCGGGCAGCTGCTGGAGAACGCGCCCTACTGCGAACGTGATCTGCACGGCCCGCGCGAGATATCGCTCGCCGACGACACCGATGTCGAAGTGCTCGTCAAGCATCGCACTTCCCGGGGCATCGTCGGCACCCGGATGACCTATCCGCGGCATCCCTTCGATGTGGTCGGCTGGGACGGTTGTCTCTACCCGTACACCTTCAATATCGACGATTTCGAACCGATCACCGGCCGCGTCCATCAGCCGCCGCCGGTCCATCAGACGTTCGAGGGCAACGGATTCGTGGTGTGCAATTTCGTACCCCGCAAGGTCGACTACCATCCGCTCGCCGTCCCGGTGCCGTACTACCACTCCAACGTCGACTCCGACGAGGTCATGTTCTACTGCGGCGGAAACTACGAGGCGCGCAAGGGATCCGGGATCGATCTGGGTTCGGTCTCGGTACATCCGGGTGGGCACGCACACGGGCCGCAGCCCGGCGGGATGGAGCGGTCGCTCGGCCTCGAATACGTCGAGGAGACGGCGGTCATGGTCGATACCTTCGCTCCGCTGGAACTGGGCGAGGGCGGGCTGGCCTGCGAGGATCCCGGATACGCCTGGTCGTGGCTGGGGGAGGCGAGCGCGTGATCCCCGCACTGTTGCGCGGGCTCTGTGACGATGCGGCGCTGTTCCCACCCGGTAACGCACCCCTGCCCGCGGCGCTGGCCGGCCACGCCCGCTATCGGGACAGTGATTTCGCCGCGTTCGTCGGGCCGCTGATCTTCCCGATCCCGCGGCTCGCCGAATCGGCGCTACGGGAATCCGGCCCGCTGACAATCGTCTGCACAGCCCCCGGTGGGCCGGAGACCGTCGCGCCCGCACTGGACCGGGCCGCCGCGATCGAGGGGCTCACCGTGGCGGGTCTGGAGATCGCCGCCCCGGCGCAGATGTCCGCGGCCGAATTCTTCGCGGCGGTGACCGCGCTCGCCCCGGTGACCGGCGATCTCGATCTGTACGTCGAGGTACCTCGTGACGATCGGCGGCCGGCCTTCCTGGAGCGGCTCACGGACTCGCCGTACGCGGCGAAGTTCCGTACCGGCGGCACGGTCGCCGCGGCCTATCCGGACGAGCGGGAACTGGCCCTGGCACTGCGGTCGGCCGTGACCGCCGGGATCCCCTTCAAGGCGACCGCCGGATTGCACCACGCGATCCGCAACACCGATCCGGACACGGGTTTCGAACAGCACGGTTTCCTCAATCTGCTGCTCGCGACCCGGCTGGCCCTCGGTGGTGCCGATACCGGCGCGCTCGAGGCGGTGCTGGCCGACCGGGCCGGTCCGGCCGTGGCCGCCGAACTGGCCGCCCTGTCCGATACCGAGGTACGCGCCGTGCGGTCCGCGTTCCGCTCGTTCGGAACCTGCAGTATCGGCGACCCGCTCACCGAACTGGTGGACCTGGACCTGCTCCCGGCCGCGCTGCGGCCCGTCTCCGAAAGTTCCGCGTCATGACAGCTATCGATATCCCCGCCGATTCCCCGTTCGGGATCGACAATCTGCCCTACGGTGTGTTCTCCACCGCCGGGACCACACCACGCGTCGGTGTCCGGGTCGCGGACAAGGTCGTCGACCTGACCGTCCTCCTGGGCGACGAGGTGTTCGCGCGGCCCTCACTCAACGATTTCATGGCCCTCGGCCCGCAGGCGTGGGCCGCGGCCCGGGCCCGGATCACCGAATCGGTCCGCGGTGAACTCCCCGCGAACGCGGTGGCCGACCTCGGCGCTGTCACGATGTATCTGCCCATCGAGGTCGCCGACTACGTGGACTTCTACGCATCCGAGCAGCACGCCACCAATCTGGGCCGGCTCTTCCGGCCCGATTCGGCGCCGCTCATGCCGAACTGGAAGCACCTACCCGTGGGTTACCACGGCCGGGCCGGTACCGTCGTCGTCTCCGGAACCGATATCGTCCGCCCGTGCGGGCAGCGGAAACCACCCGCCGACCCGGCACCGTCGTTCGGTCCGTCGCAGCGTCTCGATATCGAAGCCGAGCTCGGCTTCGTCGTCGGCGTACCGTCCGAACCGGGCACCGTGATCACCCCGGACGAGTTCGCCCGGCACGTCTTCGGTGCCGTAGTGGTCAACGACTGGTCCGCCCGCGATATCCAGGCCTGGGAGTACGTACCGCTGGGCCCGTTCCTGGGGAAGAGTTTCGCGACCTCCATCTCGCCGTGGGTCGTACCGCTGGCCGCCCTGGAGGCCGCCCGGATCGACACCCCGGTCCAGGATCCCGAACCACTGCCCTATCTGCGGGGCGAGGAGAAGTGGGGTCTGGACATCGATCTCACCGTCGAATGGAACGGGCAGCTGGTATCCCGTCCGCCCTATGCGCAGATGTACTGGTCACCCGCGCAGATGCTCGCCCACACCACGATCAACGGCGCCGCGGCGCGCACCGGTGATCTGTTCGCCTCGGGCACCATCTCCGGTGACCGTAAGGACCAGCGCGGCGCATTCATCGAACTCACCTGGGGCGGAGCCGAACCCGTCGAGGTGAACGGTGCGCCCCGCACCTTCCTCGAGGACGGTGACGAGATCACCGTCGCCGCCACCGCATCCGGCCCCGGCGGCACCCGGATCGGTTTCGGCGAGGTCCGTGGCCGGATCCTGCCCGCCACCCAGGACCGGCGCTGAGCGCGAACCCTGATCCCGAACCAGCGTGAAGGTCGTCCTGCATTCGGAGAACGGGGATCGACCGCCGGAGCCGGGCCGATCGCCCACTCATCCGAGTCGTGCGAGTCTGGCGTTGAGGTAGCGCTGTTCGGGCAGGCTCGCGGTGAGTTCGGCGGCGTGGCGGTAGTTGTCCGCCGCGGCGGGTAGGTCGCCGGCCATCTCGAGCAGGTGGGCACGCACCGCGTAGAGGCGGTGGTGGCGGCGCATCGCCGGGTCGTCGAGGAGCGGCCGGGTGAGCCGCAGTCCCAGATCGGCACCGCCGGCCATGGCCACCGCGACCGCTCGGTTGAGGGTCACCGCGGGGCCGGGTGCCACCCGGTCGAGCATGGCATAGAGCACGCAGATCTGCGGCCAGTCGGTGTCCGCCCAGGTGGGCGCCTCCGCGTGAACCGCCGCTATCGCGGCTTCCAGCTGGTAGCGCCCGACGGGTCCACGCGGGAGCACGCGTTCGAGCAGGGTGACACCCTCGGCGATGGCGCGACGATCCCAGCGGCCGCGGTCCTGTTCGGCCATCGGGACCAGCTCGCCGTGGATATCGGTGCGGGCGGCGGCGCGGGCGTGGGTGAGCAGCATGAGCGCCAGCGCGCCGGCCACCTCGTCGTGGTCGGGCACCGCGCGGTGCAGGGACCGGGTCAGGCGCAAGGCCTCCCGCGCCAGCTCCGGATCGTGCACGACCGCACCGGTGCTCACGGTATGCCCGGCGGTGAACATCAGATGGCAGATATCGAGCACCGCGGCCAGCCGTTCCGGTAGGTCCGCGGGTGCGGGTAGTTCGAATCGGGCGCCCGCGGCGCGCAGGGTCGCGCGGGCCCTGGTGAGGCGCTGGGTCATGGTCCGTTCCGGAACGAGGAAGGCCGTGGCGATCCGATCGGCCGACAGCCCCGCGACGGCGCGCAGAGTCAGCGCCACCTGGGAGGGGCGGGTCAGACTCGGATGGCAGCAGAGCAGGAACAACCGCAGTGTGTCGTCACCGGACGCCGGCTCGTGCGCGTCGGCGGACGGTGCGAGATGGACGTCGGCGGGGCGCGCCGCCGCGACCGCCACCTCCCGGCCGATCCGGGACCGGTCGGCCCGCAGCTGGTCGATCAGCCGCCGGGACGCCACCCGGATCAGCCAGCCGCGCGGATTGTCCGGTATCCCGTTGCGCGCCCACTCCACCGCTGCGGCCGCCGCTGCCTCCTGTGCCGCGTCCTCGCAGTCACCGAGGTCACCGTGCCGGCGCAGCAGGGCGGCGAGGAGGTACGGCGCCTCCCGGCGCCAGACCTCCGCCACCGCCGTGCGCGAACTCACCGGTCGTCGCCACCGGGCCACATGGTGGGCCGCAACTCCACCGTTTCGCCCGGTCCGGCGAAAACGGTGGCGATCTCCTCGGCCCGCGCGTGATCCTCCACATCGATCAGGAAGAAACCGGCCAGATGTTCCTTGGCCTCGGAGTAGGGCCCGTCCCCGGCCACCGGCGCACCGGCCGCACCCCAGCGGTAGAGGCGTGCGGAGCCGGGCGCGCCCAGGGCTTCGCCGCCGAGGAGCTCGCCTTTTTCCTGCATCTCGGTGAGCAGCCGTTCGAAATCGCCGGAGATGCGGTCGCGCTCCTCCTGCGGGAGAGCCTGGAATTCGGCGAGATAGTCGCCGGTGGGATGACCCCAGGGCTGCGGATCGGAATGGATCAGGACCACGTATTTCACAACCGACTCCTTCTGCGGGCGTGGACGGCCCCGTACGACCATCCTCACCGAGAACGTCGGAGCCGGAGCGTTGCTGTCTACATCGATCCGGCTTAGCATCCAGTTATCCCTCGATGAGCCGAGAACGTGATGCACGAACTCGCGATTGCGCAGAGTGTTGTCGACGCCGTGTGCGACCACGCGGCGGGGCGTGCGGTGTATCGCGTCACCGTCGAGGTGGGTGTGCTGACCGCCGTGGTGCCCGATGCGCTGCGATTCGCGTTCGAGATCGCCGCCGAGGGCACCGTCGCGGACGGCGCGAGTCTGGATATCCGGTGCGTACCGGGTGCGGCGCACTGCCGCGACTGCGGTACGGACTTCACCCTCACCGAGTTGTTCCTGCTCTGCCCGTGCGGAAGCGCGGATGTGGTGGTGGGAGCAGGCCGGGAGCTGCGGATCCGGTCGATGGAAGTGAGCCGAGAATGTGCGCAACCTGTGGATGTGGAAACGATACGACAGGCGTGATCACGGTCGGGCGCGACAAACCGGCCGCTCCCGGACACGAACACGGCCGGGACGGGCCGCCGCATTCGCACGGTCCCGGCCATGAGCATGCGGACGGCCACGACCATGCGCACGGCGTCGAGCCCGAACACGGCGGTGCGGCCGCTCCCGCGCACCCACCGGCCACCGAGACGGTATCGCTCGAGCAGAAGGTGCTCGCGAAGAACGACCACCTCGCCCGGCACAACCGGGAATGGCTACGCGCGCGCGGCATCGTCGCACTGAATATGACCAGTTCCCCCGGAGCGGGGAAGACCACCCTGCTCGAGCAGACGATCAGGGCGCTGCCCGATACCCCGATCGCGGTGATCGAGGGCGATCAGGAGACTGTGCGCGATGCCGAGCGGATCGCCGCGACCGGAGCCGGGGCGGTGCAGGTCAACACCGGGGCCGGTTGTCATCTGGACGCCGAGATGACGCGGCGGGCACTGTCCGCGCTGGATCCCGGACCGGGCACACTGCTGTTCATCGAGAACGTCGGCAACCTCGTCTGCCCGGCGCTGTTCGATCTCGGCGAGTCCCGCAAGGTCGTGATGATCTCGGTGACCGAGGGGACGGACAAACCCCTGAAATACCCGCATATGTTCGCGGCCGCCGGCCTGGTGCTGGTGAACAAGATCGATCTGTTGCCGTATGTCGATTTCGATTTGACGGCCTGCGCCGCGTACGCGCATGCGGTGAATCCCGGTGTCGAGATCCTTCCGGTCTCGGTGACGGCCGGTGAAGGTCTCGAGCGGTGGTACGAATGGCTCGCGGACCAGCGCCGGGAGGCCGCCACGAGCCTTGAGGGTGCCGGTCACCCCGTCTAGACTGTTGTGATCAGAGTCACAATCCGTGGTCAATGAGCCGGAACGGCCAGTCCCCGCTTCGACTCCGGAAGGTGGCAGCGTATGCCCACTCAGGAAGCGGTCCGAGCCGAAGAGACCTTGATCCACGTGCTCTGGATCAATGCCGGTCTCAGTTGCGACGGCGATTCGGTGGCGTTGACCGCCGCCACCCAGCCCAGTGTCGAGGAAATCGCCCTCGGCGCCCTCCCCGGTCTCCCGAAAGTGGCCGTGCACTGGCCGCTCATCGATTTCGAGTGCGGTCCCAACGGTGGTGCCGACGATTTCCTCGAATGGTTCTTCCGGGCAGACCGAGATGAACTCGACCCGTTCGTACTCGTCGTGGAGGGGTCGATACCCAACGAGCAATTACACGAGGAGGGCTACTGGTGCGGTTTCGGCAACGATCCCGCCACCGGCCAGCCCCTGACCACCAGCGAATGGCTGGATCGCCTGGCCCCGAAGGCCACCGCGGTCGTCGCGGTCGGCACCTGCGCGACCTACGGCGGTATCCACGCGATGGCGGGTAACCCGACCGGTGCCATGGGCGTGCCCGACTATCTCGGCTGGGATTGGAAGAGCAAGGCGGGGATCCCCATCGTCTGCGTACCCGGCTGCCCCATCCATCCGGACAATCTGTCGGAGACGCTCACCTACCTGCTCTACACCGCCACCGGCCAGGCACCGATGATCCCGCTCGACGAGGCGCTACGCCCCACCTGGCTGTTCGGCGCGACCGTGCACGAGGGTTGCGACCGTGCGGGCTACTACGAGGAGGGCGATTTCGCCACCGAGTACGGGTCACCGAAATGCATCGTGAAACTGGGGTGCTGGGGCCCGGTGGTCAAATGCAACGTGCCCAAACGCGGGTGGATCAACGGTGTGGGCGGCTGCCCGAATGTGGGCGGTATCTGCATCGGATGCACCATGCCCGGTTTCCCGGACAAATTCATGCCGTTCATGGACGAGCCGCCCGGCGGGAAGCTCTCCTCCGCCGCTTCCGGTCTCTATGGATCGGTGGTCCGCAGCCTCCGCAACATCACCGGTCGTACCGTCGACAAAGAGCCACGCTGGCGGCACAGGGGCGAAAAGCTCGAGACCGGCGCGACCCGAACCTGGTAGGAGGTTCTGGCGATGACACAGATCATCCCCGAGCCGTCGCATCGGACGATCGAACCGGACAGCCTCGTCGAGATGGCGTGGGACCCGATCACCCGGATCGTCGGCAGTCTCGGTATATACACCAAAATCGATTTCGACAACAACGAAGTCGTGGAATGCCACAGCACTTCCTCGATCTTCCGCGGCTACTCGGTGTTCATGCGCGGCAAGGACCCGCGCGACGCTCATTTCATCACCAGCCGTATCTGCGGTATCTGCGGCGACAATCACGCGACCTGCTCCTGCTACTGCCAGAACATGGCCTACGGCGTGCAGCCGCCGCATCTGGGTGAGTGGATCGTCAATCTCGGCGAGGCGGCCGAGTACATGTTCGACCACAACATCTTCCAGGAGAATCTGGTGGGGGTGGACTTCTGCGAGAAGATGGTCGCCGAGACCAATCCCGGTGTGCTGGCCGTGGCCGAGCGGACCGAGGCACCGAACGTGGCGGCGCACGGCTATCGCACGATCGCCGACATCATGCGCGCGCTCAACCCGTTCACCGGCGAGTTCTACCGCGAAGCCCTGCAGGTGAGCCGGTACACGCGGGAGATGTTCTGCCTGATGGAGGGCAGGCATGTCCACCCGTCGACGCTGTACCCCGGCGGCCCGGGCACCACGGCGACGGTACAGCTGATGACCGACTACATGACCAGGCTGATGCGGTACGTCGAGTTCATGAAGAAGGTCGTGCCGATGCACGACGATCTATTCGATTTCTTCTACGACGCGATACCCGGCTACGACAAGGTCGGCCTGCGGCGCACGCTGCTGGGCTGCTGGGGTTCGTTCCAGGATCCCGAGTTCTGCAACTTCTCCTACGCGGATATGGAGGACTGGGGCCGCAAGATGTTCGTCACCCCGGGGGTGGTGGTCGACGGCGAACTGCTCACCACCTCCCTGGTCGATATCAATCTGGGCCTGCGCATCCTGCTGGGCAGTTCGTACTACGAGGACTGGACCGATCAGGAGACGTTCGTGGCGACCGATCCGCTGGGCAATCCCGTGGACCGGCGGCACCCCTGGAACCAGCACACCAATCCCAAACCGCAGAAACGCGATCTGGAGGACAAGTACAGCTGGGTGATGTCACCGCGCTGGTTCGACGGCAGCGACCATCTCGCCCTGGACACCGGCGGCGGTCCACTGGCGCGCCTGTGGACGACGGCGCTGGCCGGACTGGTCGATATCGGCTATGTGAAAGCGACCGGACGCAGCGTGCAGATCAACCTGCCCAAGACCGCGCTCGCGGGCCCGGTCACGCTGGAATGGAAGATCCCCGCATACGGCAGCAACACCATCGAACGCGACCGCGCCCGGACCTACTTCCAGGCCTATGCCGCGGCCTGCGCGCTCCATTTCGCGGAGAAGGCGCTCACCGAAATCCGGGCCGGCCACACCAAGACCTGGAAGGAGTTCGAGGTCCCCGACGAAGGTATCGGTTGCGGTTTCACCGAGGCGGTACGCGGTGTGCTCTCGCACCATATGGTGATCCGGGACGGCAAGATCGCGAATTACCACCCGTATCCGCCCACCCCGTGGAATGCCAGCCCGCGTGACAGCTTCGGCACTCCGGGCCCGTACGAGGACGCGGTACAGGGACAGCCGATCTTCGAAGAGAACGACCGTGAGCATTTCAAGGGCATCGACATCATGCGTACCGTGCGCAGTTTCGACCCCTGCCTGCCGTGCGGGGTGCACATGTATCTCGGCAAGGGGCAGAGCCTGCGGAAACTGCATTCCCCAGCCCAGTCGCTCACGCCGGAGTGAGTCCCGTATCGGTACCGGCGACGGGAGGGTGAGGTGGACGGATCCCCACGGGAGCAGCGCGATACCGCAGCCGGCGAGCAACGCTGGCGAGTGGCGGGCGAGCGGATCGAAACACTGCTGGACGCGAGTTCGGCGGGCGGCACCGTGGCGCGGGAGCGCGCCGAGCAGTTGGTGCGCGAAGTGGTCGAGCTGTACGGCGCGGGACTGACCCGCGTGGTCGAAGTGCTCGACGCCGAGACGCTCGACCTGCTGGCTCGCGATGATCTGGTCGCGAGCCTGCTGCTCGTGCACGGACTGCATCCGCACGATGTGGAGGCCCGGGTGCGGGCCGCGCTGGACAGTGTGCGGCCGTACCTGGGCTCGCACGGCGGCGATGTCGACCTGGTCGGCATCGCCGACGGTGTGGTCCGCCTGGAACTGACCGGTAGCTGTCGCGGCTGCCCCTCGTCGTCGGTCACGCTGGAACTGGCGGTGGAAGACGCGATCCACACCGCGGCGCCGGAGATCGAGGCCGTCGAAGTCGTCGCGGCGCAACCGGAACACGACGGGTTGATCGCCGCCGATACGCTGTTCGCGCGGGTGCGGGCCGACGATCGCGCGCCGGGTAACTGGGTGGCGGTCCCCGAGCTCGCCGAGCTCGTGCCCGGTGAGGTGGGTGGTTTCACCGTCGCCGGACTGACGGTGCTCGCCTGCCGGGTGGGTGAGCAACTGTTCGCCTACCGGGACCATTGCCCGGCTTGTGCGCATTCGCTGGCGGGTGCCGCGCTGCACCGGCGGGCCGGATTCCCGGTCGGTGACGCGGTACTGCGCTGCCCGAGCTGTCGCGCGCATTTCGATATCGTCCGAGCCGGTGCGCGGATCGACGGGGACGGTCATCTCGAACCGCTCCCGGTCCTGACGCGTTCCGGTGAACTGTCGGTGGCCCTGCCGGTGGGGGTGCCCGGGTGAACACGCCGTTGCGTGTACTGCGGCGGATCACCGCCGAGCGCCCGGCCGCGCCCCGGGCGGGTGAACGCTGCGAGATGTGTGCCGAGCCGATCGCGGCCGAACACGGGCATGTCGTGGATATCGAAGGCCGGCAGCTGATGTGCGTCTGCCGCGGCTGCTATCTGCTCTTCGTCGACCAGGAAGCGGCGCTGCGATACCACGCGGTACCCATCCGCTATCTCTCCTTCCCGGGGTTCACGATCGGACCCGCGGAATGGGACGCATTGGAGATACCGGTGGGGCTCGCCTTCTTCTTCCGCAACTCCGCGTCGGGCCGGACGGTGGCCTTCTATCCGGGCCCCGCGGGCGCGACAGAATCGGAACTGCCACTGGAACAGTGGAATACGATCCTGCGGCGCCATCCGGAACTCGACGTGCTCGCCGCCGATGTCGAAGCCCTGCTGATCCGCGTCCCCGAGAACGACACCACGGCGGCGCGCTGTCTACTGCTGCCGATCGACGCCTGCTACGAATTCGTCGGCCGGATACGGTTGCTGTGGAGGGGCTTCGACGGTGGCCGGGAGGTACGCGACTACCTGGACGAATTCTTCACAACGGTCTCGGGCCGGGCCCGGAGTGCGGTATGAGCCCCGTGCATTCGACGACATTCGCTGTTCTCGAAATCGGGCCGCAGCCCTATTCGGTCGTGCCGAACCTGTCCGCCCGGGTCGGTATCGCCTCGCTCGCCGACGAACCGGTACACGCGATCGCGTTACGCGCGCAGGTGCGGATCCAGCCGTCGCGGCGCCGCTACTCCGAGGAGGAGGGCGCGGGGCTGACCGACCTGTTCGGCGCCCGCGACCGCTGGCGCGATACGCAACGATCGTTCCTCTGGATGCACTGCGCCACCATGGTCCCCGGGTTCACCGGCGGCGCCGAGGTGGATATGCCGATGCCGTGTACCTACGACTTCGAGGTCACCGGCTCGAAATACCTGCATGCCCTGCGCGACGGCGCGGTGCCGTTGATCTTCCTGTTCAGCGGCACCGTTTTCATCAAGGGCAGCGGCGGATTCGCGATCCAGCAGATCCCCTGGGATCGCGAGGACACCTTCGATATGCCGGTCTCGGTCTGGCAGGACCTGATGGCCGCGCATTTCCCGAATACCGGTTGGGTGCGCCTGCACCGGGACACTCTCGACGAGCTGGCCGCGTACAAATCCGGCCACGGTCTGCTCGGTTTCGACGACGCGGTGAACCGGCTGCTGGCCGCGAACGAGGAATCGCCGTGACCGCCGATCCGCTCGCCCGGGCCCGCGCCGTCGCCGACGCGGTGCTCTACGAGGGCTATCTGCTCTACCCGTATCGGGCGAGCGCACGTAAGAACCTGTCGCGCTGGCAGTTCGGCGTCCTGGGACCGCCGCGGGCGGCCGCGGACGGGTTCGGTGAGGAGCCCTGCCTATCGGCCGGGTTCCTCCTGGACCCGGGTGCGGATCCAGTGCTGACGTGGACGATCCGGTTCCTCCAGCTCCAGCGGCGGCAGGTGGTCGATCGGGCCGGCCGGCCACGTGCCGAACTGTCCGCCGGCTCCCGGTCGTGGTCGACCTGGGACGAAGCGGTCGCCCAGGAGATCGGCACCGGACCGGTCGCGGCGGCGGCGCTCGTTCATCCGCTGGCGGTGTCCGGGAGTGTCGATATCGAGGAGATCGGCGATGCCGACCGGCGGGCGGTGGGGGCGCTGGTGCGGACCCGGCAGCCGCTCGCGGGTGAATTCGAGGTCGCCGCCGAACGTGACGGCCGGTTCCTGCGGCTGACAGTACAGGTGCGCAATACGGGCGTGCCCGCGACCGGGTCCCGGGACGCCATCGACCGTTCACTGATCGGTGCGCACATTCTCGGACAGGTCACCGGTGGGGAGTTCGTCTCCTCGCTGGATCCGCCGGCCGAGGCCGGGCCGGCGCTCGAACGCTGTGCTCGAGATCGGTGTTTCCCGGTGCTCGCGGGTCCGCCCGGCGATCACAGCCTGCTGCTCGTCTCGCCGATCATCCTCTACGACCACCCCGAGATCGCGGAGCAGAGCGCGGGGGAGCTGTTCGACTCCACCGAGATCGACGAGATCCTGACCCTGCGGGTGATGACGATGACCGACGAGGAGAAGGCGCAGGCCCGGGCGACCGATCCGCGGGCGGCCGCGATCGTCGACCGCTGTGACGCGATATCGCCGGACGCGATGCGGCAGCTGCACGGTGTGCTGCGGGAGCCGGGATCCGACCGGCCGCGTCCGGTACCCGAGGTACCGGACGGTTTCGACTGGTGGGATCCGGAGGCGGACGGCGCGGTCCGGCCGGAGACCGATGCGGTGCCGGTGGCGGGTGTGCTGGTGCACCGGGGCAGCCGGGTCCGGCTGCATCCGTCCCGCCGGGCCGATGCCCAGGATCTGTTCGTCGACGGGGCGGTCGCTCGTGTCGTCTCGGTGCACCAGGACGTGGACGGGGAGTCGCACGTCGGTGTCGTACTCGACGACGATCCGGCGGCCGAACTCCACGAATGGTTCGGCCGGTACCTCTATTTCGCGCCCGATGAACTGGAGCCGCTGGACAGTCCCCGAGAAGTGAAAGGAAGTTCGTGATGCAGACGGTGGGAGTGATCGCGACAGCGCTGGTGGCGGCAGCGGCCGCGGCCGGGGTCTACCTCGGCGTGCGCTCGGTACCGGACCTCCGGAGATATCTGAAGATCCGGCATATGTAGCGACGGATCGGAAGGAGACATGATGCAGGACCCGAAAGGAGAACCGCAGGAGGTCCGCGGCGAGCCGGGCTCGCGTGATACCGGATCGGACACTGCGGCAGGTGGCGGCACCGAGCGCGAACCGGGCGATCTCGGTCACGAGGAGACGACCTCCGTGCCCGATGAAGCCGCCGAACGCGAGGCCGAGTTCACTTCGGAGCCGGCCCCCGGCAGCGAACCGCCGGTTCCGCCCTACAGCGATCGCAAAACGACCGCGAACGAGCCCGGGGAGACGGCTACCGGGACGGCGGACGACAAGAAGGTCGGCGGGGCGACCGCGCCGACCGCGGAAGAGAGGTGATCCGACGGATACCGTGCTGATCGCCGGGATCGGCAATATCTTCCTCGGCGACGACGGTTTCGGACCCGAGGTGGTGCGGCGGCTGCCGGACCATCCGGTGACCGGTGTGCGCGTGGTCGACTACGGCATCCGCGGTATGCATCTGGCCTACGACCTGCTCGACGGCTGGGACGCGCTGGTCCTGATCGACGCGATTCCCGATCGTGGTACACCCGGCCTGGTCGAGGTGCTGCGGGCCGAGACCGGCGGCGCGGGCGCCGTGGAACTCGACGCGCACGCGATGAACCCGGCGGCGGTGTTCGCCGGTGTCCGCGCGCTGGGCGGCACCGTTCCCCCCACCGTGCTCGTCGGCTGCCAGGTCGAGTCGGTGGACGAGCGGATCGGTTTGTCCGCGCCGGTCGAGAACGCGGTGGACGCGGCCGCGCGGGAAGTGCGACGCGTGGTGGCCGATCTGCGGCGACCACGTCAGGAGGTGTGACCATGTGTCTCGGAATTCCGGGCCGGGTCGTCGAGATCCCCGACGGATATCACCGCCAGCTCGCCCTGGTGGACGTATCCGGTGCACAGCGCCGGGTGAATATCGGTCTGCTCGAGGACGATCCGGCGCGGCCCGGTGAGTGGGTGATCATCCATATGGGCTTCGCGGTCGAGAAGACCGACGAGGCGGGCGCCGCCGCGGCGATGGCCGGGTTGCGTCTGCTCGGGAGCGGTGAGCAGCCGTGACCGGGGATCGGGCGCGGCGAAAGTTCGTGGTGCGCGGCGTCGTACAGGGCGTGGGTTTCCGGCCGTTCGTGTACACCACTGCCGCGGAGCTGTCGCTGAGCGGCAGCGTAGCCAACGACAGCAGCGGTGTCGTCATCGAAACCGAGGGCGGCCCGGCTGATCTCGCGGAATTCGAATCGCGTCTGCGGGACGCTCCGCCGCCACTGGCGGTGATCGAATCGATCGAGCGGACCGAACTGGCGCCACGCGGGGGCACCGGATTCCATATCGCCGATACCACCGGCGGCCCGGGACGCACCCTCGCCGCACCGGATATCGCCCTCTGCGCGGCGTGCGCCGCCGAACTGCGCGACCCCGCCGATCGTCGCTACCGGCACCCCTTCGTCAACTGCACCGACTGCGGGCCCCGGTTCACCATCATCGCGGCGCTGCCCTACGACCGGGTGAATACCTCGATGGCCGATTTCCCCATGTGCGACCGCTGCGCGCGCGAATACCACGATCCCGCCGACCGCCGCTTCCACGCGCAGCCCATCGCCTGCCCCGACTGCGGGCCGAGCCTGTACTACACCGGGCCGGGCGGCGGCGAACCACTGGCCGCGGCCCGTGAACTGCTCCGCGCGGGGGGAATCCTCGCGGTGAAGGGGATCGGCGGCTACCACCTGGCCTGCGACGCGGCGGACGAATCCGCGGTGGCCGAGCTGCGCCGCCGGAAACGTCGCGGCGGGAAACCTTTCGCGGTGATGGTGCCCGATCTCGCGACCGCCCGCGAGATCGCCGTCGTGGACGCCGCGGCCGCCGCGCTGCTGACCGGACCGCAGCGCCCCATCGTCCTGCTGCCACGTGGCCGGCGCGCAATCGCCGCGTCCGTCGCGCCGGACAACCCCGATCTGGGTGTGCTCGTGGCCTACACCCCGCTGCATACGCTGCTGTTCGGCCTTCCGGGTGACCCGCCGGGACCCGATGTGCTGGTGATGACCTCCGGCAACCGCAGCAGCGAGCCGATCTGCTACGACGATATGGATGCCGGTGAACGCCTGGCCGGTCTGGCCGACGGGTGGTTGTGGCACAACCGCCGGATCCTGGTGCCCTGTGACGATTCGGTGGTGCGGTTGGTCGACGGTGCCGAATCGCCGGTGCGCCGGTCGCGCGGATACGCGCCACTGCCGCTCGCACTGCCCGTACCCGTGGCACCGACACTCGCCGTGGGCGCCGATCTGAAGAACGTCTGCGCGGTCGCCGACGGCCGATACGCGTGGCTGAGCCAGCACACCGGCGATATGGACGATCTGGCGACACTGCGCGCCTTCGACGCCACCGAGCGGCATCTCCGGGAACTCACCGGTGTCCACCCGGTGCAGCTCGCCGCCGACACCCACCCCGGCTACCGGTCCACGGAGTGGGCGCGCCGCCACGCGAACGGGCGTCCGGTGCATACGGTGCAACATCACCATGCCCATATCGCGGCGGTGATGGGGGAGCACGGTCTCGGCCCGGCCGAGACGGTACTGGGAATCGCCTTCGACGGCACCGGGTTCGGTCCCGACGGCGCCGTCTGGGGCGGCGAGATCCTCGCCGCGGGATACAAGGGCTACCGGCGCTTGGCGCATCTGAAGTACGTACCGCTCGCCGGCGGCGATACGAGCGTGCGCCGGCCGTACCGGATGGCGCTCGCGCATCTGTGGGCGGCGGGGATCGAATGGTCGCCCGCGATCGCGTCGGTGCGCGCCTGCCCGGCCGCCGAACGTGCGGTGCTCGCCCATCAATTCGACACCGGACTGGGTTGTGTCCCGACCTCGAGCATGGGCCGGTTGTTCGACGCGGTGGCCTCGCTGGCCGGGGTCCGGCACACGGTGGAGTACGAGGCGCAGGCGGCCATCGAACTCGAAGGCGTTTCCCGGCGCGGCGAAACAGGTGGTGCGGAGTATCGGTTCGCGGTCGATTCCGGTAGCGATCCGGCGTCGATCGACCCCGCCCCGGTCCTCGCGGCGGTGGTCGCCGATACCGCGAGCGAGGTACCGGCGGCGGTGATCGGGGCCCGTTTCCACGCCGCCCTCGCACAGCTGGTGCTCGATATCGCGCTGGCCCGCGCCGGTCCGGCCGAATGCGTCGCCCTCTCGGGCGGCGTGTTCCAGAACGCCCTGCTGTTGTCGGCCACCCGGCGACTACTACGGGAACACGGCTTCACCGTGCTCACCCATCACCGGCTGCCCCCCAACGACGGGGGCCTCGCGTTCGGACAGGTGCTCGCGGTGGCCGCGGGCTGAGCGGAGAAGGAGGACGATCATGTGCCTGGCAGTTCCCGGAAAGGTGCTCAGCCTGGAGGAGCGCGACGGCACCCTGATGTCGGTCGTCGATTTCGGCGGGGTGCACAAGGACGTATGCCTGCAGTACATCCCGGACGCCGCGATCGGTGACTACGTCGTCGTGCACGTCGGATTCGCCATCCAGCGACTGGACGAGGAATCGGCCCTGCGCACATTGGCCGAATTCGAACACCTCGGGGTGTTGAACGAGGAATTCGCCGATGGTTTCGCCGTCGCGGCCGCGCAGGCCGGAGTGGACAACCCGGCGGCGCCGCAGCCGCGCGACCCCGAGGAGGAGCCGTGAAATATCTCGAC
This sequence comes from Nocardia sp. NPDC003963, assembly GCF_053605105.1. NCBI lineage: Bacteria > Bacillati > Actinomycetota > Actinomycetes > Mycobacteriales > Nocardiaceae > Nocardia > Nocardia sp. NPDC003963. The sequence continues at coordinate 1,280,372 of NZ_JBSGIP010000001.1, read as the reverse complement.
GAATTCAGTGATCCGCACTTGGCGAAGAAACTTCTCGACCGGATCCGCGCCACCACCGACCGTCGCTGGGCGATCATGGAAGTATGTGGCGGGCAGACGCATTCGATCATCCGGCACGGGATCGATCAGCTGCTCCCGGATCAGATCGAGATGATCCACGGTCCGGGTTGCCCGGTATGCGTCACGCCCCTGGAGGTTATCGACAAGGCGCTCGAGATCGCCGCGCGGCCCGGGGTCATCTTCTGCTCGTTCGGCGATATGTTGCGGGTTCCGGGCAGCGAGAAGGATCTCTTCCACGTGAAGAGCGAAGGCGGAGACGTCCGGGTGGTCTACTCACCGCTGGACGCGCTGGAACTGGCTCGGGCCAATCCGGACCGGCAGGTTGTCTTCTTCGGGATCGGATTCGAGACCACCGCGCCCGCCAACGCGATGACCGTCTATCAGGCCCAGCGGCTCGGTATCGAGAACTTCTCGCTGCTGGTGTCGCATGTGCTGGTGCCCCCGGCGATCGCCGCGATCATGGAATCGCCGCAGTGCCGGGTACAGGCCTTTCTGCTGGCCGGGCATGTGTGCACGGTGATGGGCACCCAGGAGTATCCACCGCTGGCCCGGCGGTACCGGGTGCCCATGGTGGTCACCGGGTTCGAGCCGCTGGACATCCTCGAGGGCATCCGCCGCACCGTGGCGCAGCTCGAGGCGGGCCGGTACGAGATGGAGAACGCCTATCCGCGCGCGGTATCGGATGCCGGGAACCCGGCCGCCAAGGCCATGCTGGACGATGTCTTCGAGGTGACCGACCGCGCCTGGCGTGGTATCGGGATGATCCCGGGCAGCGGTTGGCGGCTGTCGGCGCGCTACCGCGACTACGACGCCGAACACCGGTTCTCCGTCGGCGATCTGCATGCGGCCGAATCGGCGGTCTGCCGGTCGGGGGAAGTGTTGCAGGGATTGATCAAGCCGAACGAATGTGCCGCGTTCGGTACCCAGTGCACACCGCGCAATCCGCTGGGCGCGACCATGGTGTCCTCGGAGGGCGCATGTGCCGCCTACTACCTGTACCGCCGCCTGGACCAGCGTGCGGAGGTGGCCCATGCGTGAAGACCTGAAGACGCCCGCCGTCGATATGGACGGCTGGGTCTGTCCGATGCCGTTACGTGACGCGCCGAATATCGTGATGGGCCACGGCGGCGGCGGTGCCATGTCGGGCGAACTGATCGAGCATCTGTTCCTCCCGGCTTTCGGTGCGGCCGCCGATGCCGGTATGGGGGATTCGGCGGTACTCGCGATCGGCGATACCCGGCTGGCGTTCTCCACCGACTCCTTCGTTGTGAAACCGCTGGTCTTCCCGGGTGGTTCGATCGGTGAGCTGGCGGTGAACGGAACCGTCAACGATCTCGCGATGGCCGGCGCGCGACCCCTGGCGCTGTCCACCGCTTTCATCCTCGAGGAGGGAACCGCCCTGTCCGAGATCGCCCATGTGGCCGAGGCGCTCGGCACCGCGGCCGCGGCGGCCGGCGTATCGCTGGTGACCGGCGATACCAAGGTCGTCGACGCCGGGCACGGGGACGGGATCTTCATCAACACCACCGGTATCGGGGTGCTCGCCGCGAGCGTCGATATCCGGCCCGAGCGGGCGGCCCCGGGGGATGTCGTCATGGTCAGCGGCGATATCGGTGTACACGGGATCGCCGTCATGAGCTGCCGGGAGGGGCTGGAATTCGGTACCACCGTACTCAGCGATACCGCACCGTTGGGCGGACTGGTGTCGGCCATGCTGGAAACCGGTGCGGACCTGCACGCGCTGCGCGATCCGACCCGTGGCGGAGTCGCCGCGACCCTGAACGAGATCGCCCGCGCCGCCGGTATCGGCGTCACACTGGACGAATCCGCGCTGCCGGTACCGGCAGCGGTCCGTGACGCCTGCGGACTGCTCGGCCTGGACCCGATGTATGTGGCCAACGAGGGCAAACTGGTCGCCTTCGTACCCCCCGCGGACGCGGAGCGGGTGCTGGCGGCGATGCGCGCGCATCCGCTCGGGGCCCGTGCGGCGGTGATCGGTACCTGTGTCGAGGAGCATCCGGGAATGGTGGTGGCGCGTACCGCGCTCGGCGGCACCCGGGTGGTCGACCTACCCGCCGGGGAGCAGCTGCCGCGGATCTGTTGACGCGGCAGCCCCGATCGGACTGCCGCCCGGAAGGAACGAGGGACACCGACGGTGCGGATATCGGTGGCCGCTGTGCGGCGGGGATGGTCGGATCTGGACCCGGCGCAGCGGCGCAGTGTCGCCGGGTTGAGTCTCACGATCGTCGCCCTGCACGTGATCGGGTTCGCGACGTTACTATTGCTCGTGGTGCCCGGCGGCTATCTCGTGGACGGGGCGGTCTTCGGCGCCGGGCTCGGGATCACGGCCTACACCCTGGGGATGCGGCACGCCTTCGACGCCGACCATATCGCGGCCATCGACAATACGACCCGCAAACTCGTCGCCGAGAACAAGAAGCCGCTCTCGGTCGGGTTCTGGTTCTCGCTGGGGCATTCGACCGTGGTGTTCGCTCTGGTCGCCCTGCTGGCGGCAGGTGTGAAGGCGCTCGCGGTCAATCTGCAGGACGACAATTCGCGTCTACAGCACTGGACCGGTGTGTTCGGTACCGGGGTCTCGGGGACGTTTCTCATCCTGATCGGCTTGCTGAACCTGGTATCGCTGATCGGGATCTGGCGGGTGTTCCGCGGGATGCGCGGCGGTCGGTACGACGAAGCCGAACTCGAACGCCGGCTCGACGACCGCGGCGCGCTCAACCGGGTGTTCGGCCCGCTGATCCGGACCGTGCGCGAACCCTGGCAGATGTATCCGGTCGGGTTGCTGTTCGGGCTGGGGTTCGACACCGTCACCGAGGTGGGCCTGCTGGTCATCGCCGGTGGCGCCGCGGCCACCGATCTGCCCTGGTACGCGATTCTCGTACTGCCCGTGCTGTTCTCGGCGGGTATGTCGCTGTTCGACGCGCTGGACGGGACCTTCATGAACTACGCCTACGGCTGGGCGTTCGCGGGCCCGGTGCGCAAGATCTACTACAACTTCGTGGTCACCGGTCTCTCGGTGGCGGTGGCCCTGCTGATCGGTGCCCAGGAGATCATCTCGATCATGACCGAGAAACTGGACCTCACCTCGGGCCCGCTCGCGTGGATCGGTTCGCTCGACCTCGGCGCGATGGGGTTCATCATCGTCGGCCTGTTCGTGGTGACCTGGGCTGTCGCTGTCGCGGTGTGGCGGTTCGGCGAGGTCGAACAGCGATGGCGGCGCGGATTGCCGGTGGACCCGTGAACACGAGCCCGAATGCTGTCACCGCCCGGGGAACCGAGATGTTCGCCCGATTCGCCTACGCGCCCAACCGGCTCGGCTACTGCGGCCCGGCCGGGACCTCGGACCTGCGCGCGGGCTCCGACGAGCGGGTGCGGGCCGCGGCGCGCCATTTCACCGGGGCCTGGCCCTATCTCCGGGTGATGTCAGGGATGACCGGTATCGCCGATCCGCTCGATCACCGGCTCGTCGCGTCCTACTGGCTCGGTGGCGGTATCGGCGCGGCGCTGGATCCGGCCGCGTTCGTCACCGAACTGCTCGCGGTGATCGGCCCGGCCGCGGGAACCTATTGGCAGTATCTGACCCGGGATCGGCTGGCCGGGGAGGCGGCGCCGAATCACTGCTTCCACGTCTTCGGCATCTATCCGTGGACCCGGTTGCTCGATCGTGGCGGGGAGCAACCGATCCGGGTGCTCGACCGGTGCCGGATCGGCTGGGGCACGGTATCGGCCCGCGACGGGGATGTCCTGACGGTGCGATGCCGCCGCCTGGATTTCGACGGGAGCCGACTGTTCCTCCGGGCACCGGAGCCGGTTGCGGTGCCGGTCTGGGAAGACGGGTTCTCCGCGGTTCCGGACGCGGCCCCGGGGCAGCTCGTCGCATTGCACTGGGACCGGCTGTGCGGTCCGTTGACCCTGGCCGAAGTACGCACCCTGGCCGCGACGACCGCTCGGCAGTTGCGGGTCACCAACCGGAGGCTGGCCGGTTAGCCGACTGGTGTGGGCCACCGCCGGTGGTCGTCGTCGATGACGAAGGTGTGCGTGTGCCGATAGGTGGCCGCGCCGACCGGCACGGCGTCGTGCAGATGATCCGGATCGGCTCGGTCGTCGTGGATATGCCCGAGCGCCGCCGGGTCGTTGCGCGGCCAGCATCGGATCGCGACTACCAGCCCGCCGACCGCGGCCGCGGCCAGGACGGTCCAGGCGAAGGCGAAACCCACCGCGGTCGCGAGCCCGCCCGCGAGCGGGTAGGCCAGGAGCCAGCACAGATGCGACAGTGAGAACTGGGCGGCGAAGAGGGCCGGCCGGTCCTGCGGCCGGGCGGAGCGGCGCAGTATTCGCCCCACCGGGGTGATCGCCAGCCCGGTACCGGCGCCGATGACCAGCCAGATCATCAGGGCGCCCGTCCGGCTACCGGTATCGGTGCGCGCCATCGCCATCGCGGCGGCGATACCGAGTACCAGCGTGCCCGCGCCGGTCAGTACGATCGGGCGCTCACGTACCCGGTCCAGCACCGGGGGCAGCGCCAGCGCGGCGAGCATCGTGCCGAAACCATTGGCCGCCAGCAGTACCGCGACATCGGACGGTGAGCCGCCCAGGACATCCCGGACGTAGTTGACGGTATCGACCATCACCACCGATCCCACCGCGGCCACCACCATGTTCACCCCGAGCAGTCCACGCAGGCGCGGGGTGGCGGCGAATATCCGCATTCCCGCGGCGGCGCGGTCCCATATCCCGGTCGTGGCGCGGTGGGCGGCGTCCGGGATCGCGGTACCGGATATCAGCGCCGCGGACGCGAGGAAGCCCAGGGCGGTCCCGGCGAACAACCAGTGGAAGTCCAGCACCGTGAGCAGCAGCGCCGCCGCCAGTGGGCTGAGCAGGTTCTCCATCGTCGAGGCGAGTTGGGTGGCGGACAGGGCCCGGGTGTAGTCGCGCTCGTCGGGCAGGATATCGGGCAGTACGGCCTGGAAGGCCGGGGTGAACACCGCCGACGCGGTCTGCAGTACCGCGATCGACAGGTAGACCTGCCACACCTCGTGCACGAACGGCAGGGTCAGCGCCACCGCGACTCGTACCAGGTCCAACCCGACCAGCAGTCCGCGCCGCGGCAGCCGATCCGCGTACGCCGCCGCCACGGGTGCCACCGATACATAGACGACCATCTTGATCGTCAGTGCGGTGCCGAGCACCAGGCCCGCGTCCCGGCCGGCCAGCTGATAGGCCAGCAGGCCCAGCGCCACGGTCGCCAGACCGGTGCCGCCCAGCGCCGATACCTGCGCTGTGAACAGACGCCGGTAGGCGCGATGGCCGAACAGTGACACCCTCGACTCCTCGATCCGTTCCGAGCACCGGCAGAATATGTGCTCGTGTACGCACACGATAGTAGTAGCCATTGGTCCGAACTTCCGCCCCCGGATCTCGTGGAGGCGGCGTCGCGGGCGATGCGGATGCTGTCGGACCCCACCCGGCTGCGGCTCCTGTGGTTGCTGAGCGGCGACGAACTGGATGTCGGTTCGCTGGCCGAACGGGTATCGCTGGCCCGGCCCGCGGTATCGCAGCATCTGGCCAAACTCGAACTCGCCGGGCTGGTGATCCGGCGGCGCGACGGCCGGCGCATGCTCTACCGCACCCGGGGCGGGCATGTGCGCCGCCTACTGGTCGAAGCGCTGAACGCCGCCGAGCATCACGTACGCGGGATACCCGACCACGACTGAGATCTCAGGTCCGCGCGCGGTGCGGGTTCGGCTCAGCCGGCCGCTTCGGGGCGGTCGGCGAGTCCCAGACGCAGGTGTTCGCTGTGGTAGATCGCTTCGTCGAGCAATTGGGCGACATGGTTGTCGTAGAGGCTGTAGACGATGCTGCGCCCGGCGCGCGCGCCGGTGACCAGTCCGAGATTCCGCAGCAGCCGCAGCTGATGGGAGACCGCGGACTGTTCCATGCCGACCGCTGTCGCGAGTTCGGTCACCGGTAGCGGTCCCTGCCGGAGTTCGCTGAGGATCAGTAGCCGGCTCGGCGTCGCCAGCGCCTGCAGCGTTGTCGCGACCCGGCCCGCCGCGTCGGCGTCCAACCGTGTGGTCGGGCGGTCCCGGCCTTCGACCCCGTGTCCCATAAGCGAACAGCATATCAACCAGCAGAGATGAAGACATGTTCATGTGTTCTGTTATTGTCGGCTGATCTGTTCGTTCCCTGTGGAGGTGCCCCGTGGTTGTTCCGACGCGTACGCCCACTGTCGTGACATCGGTACCCGCACCGGTGGCCGTCCGTCGTACGAGTCTTTTCTCGCTGACCGAAACACGATGGGCGGCAACGGCAGTAGCGTTCTTCGGGGCCGGCGGCGCGGCGCAGCTCACCGGCGGCCCGGACTGGCTGTGGTGGTCTCTCTACCTGGCCTGCTACGCAGCCGGGGGGTGGGAACCGGCCGTGGCGGGCCTGCGGGCATTACGGGAGAAAACTCTGGACGTGGATCTGCTGATGGTGGCCGCGGCCTTCGGTGCGGCGGCGATCGGGCAGGTCGGAGACGGTGCCCTGCTGATCGTCATCTTCGCCACCTCGGGCGCGCTGGAAGCCTTCGCGAGCGCCCGGACCGAGGATTCGGTACGCGGGCTGCTCGATCTCGCTCCGGATACCGCGACCCGGGTCACCGAATCGGATGGGGAGGAGACGGTCGCGGTCGCCGATCTCGCGGTCGGCGATACCGTCCTGGTGCGGCCCGGCGAACGGATTCCCGCGGACGCCACAGTCGTATCCGGTGGCAGTGAGGTCGATCAGGCCACCATCACCGGGGAACCGTTGCCGGTGGACAGATCCGCCGGGGACGAGGTATTCGCCGGCACGGTCAACGGCACCGGCGCGCTGCGGATCCGGGTCGATCGCCGTGCGCGGGATTCGGTGGTCGCCCGGATCGCGGCGCTGGTGGAAGAGGCGAGCCGCACCAAGGCCGGTGCGCAGCTGTTCATCGAGAAGATCGAACAGCGCTACTCGGTGGCGATGGTCGTGGCCACACTGGCGATCTTCGTGGTCCCGCTGCTGTTCGGCGATACCGTGCAGCGCGCACTGCTGCGGGCGATGACGTTCATGATCGTCGCCTCTCCGTGTGCGGTGGTGCTGGCGACCATGCCGCCGCTGCTCGCCGCGATCGCCACCGCGGGCCGCCACGGTGTCCTGGTGAAGTCCGCGGTCGCGATGGAGAAATTGGGGACCACCGATGTGCTCGCGTTCGACAAGACCGGAACCCTGACCCGGGGCACTCCCGAAGTGGCCGAGATCCGGTGCCCGGCGGGCGGATCCGGCGCGAGCGAAGTGCTCCGGCTCGCGGCGGCGGCGGAACGGGCCAGTGAACATCCGCTCGGCGCAGCTGTCGTCCGGGCCGCCGGTGCGCGGGGGCTCGACGTACCTCCCGCGGATGATTTCATCGCGCATCCGGGGCGCGGTGTGAGCGCCCGTGTCGAGGGATATCGCATCGCGGTCGGCTCGCCGGCGGTACTGCCGGTGGATGCCGAGGTGGGCTCCGCCGCCGCGGCGGCGGCTGCCGCGGTCGCGACGATGGAAGCGGGCGGCCGCACCGCGGTGGTGGTGACGCGCGACCACCGTCCCGTCGGGGTCCTCGCTCTCGCCGACGAGCTGCGTCCGGAAGCCGCGGCGGCGGTCGAGGCGGTACGGCGCCTGACCGGAACTGTCCCCGTACTGCTGACCGGTGACAACCGGGCGGCGGCCGACCGGGTGGGCGCCCGGGTCGGTATCGCCGATATCCGGGCCGGACTGCTCCCCGCCGACAAGGTCGCCGCCGTCCGGCAGCTGCGTGCGGGTGGCGCCGGCGTCACGGTCGTGGGTGACGGCATCAACGACGCGCCCGCGCTCGCCGCCGCGCACGCCGGTATCGCGATGGGCGGAGTGGGTTCGGATCTCACGCTCCGCACGGCCGACGCGGTGATCGTGCGCGACGATCTCATCGCTGTTCCCGCGGTGATCGCACTGGCCCGGCGTGCTCGCCGGGTCGTCGCCGCCAATCTGGTGATCGCCGCATCCTTCATCGTGGTACTGGTGGCGTGGGATCTCTTCGGTACGCTGCCGCTGCCGCTCGGAGTGGCGGGCCACGAGGGCTCCACGATCCTGGTCGGGCTCAACGGCCTGCGTCTGCTGCGCACTGCCGCCTGGCACCGCGCCGCCGGCACCGACCGGTAGCAGGCGGCGGCGCCGGCTCGGCCGTCCACTCGGTTATGTAACCGAATTTGTATATTGGTTACATGGCTGAAAGTGGCGACAGCGTCGACGAAGCGATCATGGACGCCGCACTGGAGAGGATTCTGCAGGTCGGGATCCGGCGGGCCAGCCTCGAAGATATCGCCCGGCGGGCCGGGCTCAACCGGATCACCATCCACCGGCGCTTCGCCGGTAAGGACAATCTGGTCGAGGCCGTCCTGGAACGGGAGACCCAGCGGATGCTGACCGAGGTCACCGCGATCGCCACCACGGCCACCACGGTGGAGGCCCAGATCGAGGAGACCATACTGCATGTGCTGTTGCAGACCCGGATCCACCGCTTGGTGACCCAGCTGCTGCGGGTGGCGCCGGAGGAGGCGCTCGGGTTCTACACCGTGCAGGGGGAGCGGCTGGTCGCCATCGGTATCGACTACATCGTCGATATGCTCACACACGCCCAGGACGCCGGCCTGGTCGACCGCTACGACCCGCACCCGGTCGCCGAACTCATTGCCCGCCTGGCGCATTCGCTGATGTTGACCCCGGGCGTCGGTGGTGTCGATTTCACCGATCCCGAGGCGGCGCGCACGTTCGTCCGGACGACCGTCGTTCCGCTGATGAAATACGGGATCGCTCCGCCGGGTGCCGGAACCGCCGGTGGCCCCGCCGCCGAATCGGAAGGCACAGCCTAGGAACACGACCGGTCCGTCTCCGTGGAGTACGCGGGGAGCGGGCGCAGCCGCTCCGGCATCGGCCCGCGGTGCTCACGCAGGGCCGGCCGGGCGCCCCGGGTCAACCCGGTATCGGCGCGCGGAAGTGGCTGGGTTCGGCGTCGGCCGGCAGATCGGCAGCGGTGGCGAACGGTTCTGCCTCCGCCCGCAGATCGACCAGGTGGCGGGCATGGGCGGCCAGGGAACGATCCTCGTCGGACACCGGTGTCCACTGCTGGATCGGGCGGGCCTTCCCGTTGGCGTCCACCGCCACCACGACCGCCAGGCCGTGCGCGGCGAGCGCGGGTTCGTCGGAATGCGGGTCGGTCGAGGTCACGTGCACGCTGATATGCATACTGCGCGGCCCGGTGTGGATGAGCCGCGCGGTGACTTCCACGATATGGCCGATGACGATCGGGCGGTAGAAGCGGATACCTCCGAAATAGGAGGTGATCACATGCTGCCCGGCCCAATCGGCGCCGCAGACATAGGCGGCGTCGTCGATCCACCCCATCGTGCGGCCCCCGTGGACCTTGCCGCCCCAGTTGATATCGGACGGGGCCGCGAGGAAACGCAGGGTCGCGCTGGGCGCGGTACCGTCCGCCGTGTAGCGCTGTGCCGCCATCGCCTCCTCGATTCGCTTCCGGACCGAGATACGTGCCCTGGCCTGCCGGTGGCGCCGCAGTTCGAGGATGGTGGACGGTTCCCACTGGGGCACCTCGACGGTCCGGCGTTCGTCGTCGACAGCGACGAAAATGGTGAGGCACTGGGCCGACTGGACCGGTTTCTGCCGGGTGGGGTCGGTCGAATAGACGCTGACCAGGATATGCATGCTCGTCCGCCCCGTGTGGACGAGATTCGCGTGCAACTCGACCAGTTCGCCGACCACGATCGGCCGGTCCAGGTGGATATTGCCGACGTAGGCGGTGACGCAGTAGCGCCCGCTCCACTGGGCCGCCGCCGCGTAGGCGACCTTATCGATCCATTCGAGGAGTTTGCCGCCGTCCACCGCGCCCGCGATACCCGCCTCGGTGGGTTTGACGAGGAAACGATGGATCGCCTCGGGCCGTCTGCCGGACGCGGCCGGAGTCGGGAGGGGTTCGATAGTTGTCGTAGTCACAGCCTGCCGATCTGCTCGGATGGACGGATGGACGGTTCCCGACTCCGTTGTCATCGGTGGAGGATAGGCAGCCGCGACGCTACGGGCGAGTAGTGCGCCACCGGCACTGGAGAAAGTCCGGCGGCCGGGGCCGGACGGCGGGTGGCCCAGGAACGATTCGCGCCGGGCTGTTTGAGACCGCGGTCGGTGGTTAATCGCCCCACGACCGGCCGGACAGCAGGCCGGGCACACCCGACGAGAGAGGTCAGGCGATGAGTGCTTCGGACAAGTTGAACAACAAGGCCGAAGATCTCGCCGGTCAGGCCAAGGAAAAGCTCGGGCAGGCCACCGGCGACCAGGACAAGGAGAACGAGGGCAAGGCCGATCAGGTCAAGTCCAACCTCAAGGACGCGGGGGAGAAGGTCAAGGACGCCTTCCGCGACTGAGCCGAGCGTACGAGTGGGCGATGCGGGGAACCGGCGTCGCCCACTCGACGTGCGGAGATATCGTGCCGTGGCCGGACGCGGAGTCTTCGGTCAGGTACGCGATCGGACCTGATCGTCGCCGCGACTCGGGCGTGTATGGGCCGGCCGGGGCTCGGTCTTCGGTGCCGTGTCGAATCCGGGCAACCGTCCCGCCACCAGCGGAACCATGAGCTGGATGAGCGGTCCGATGGCGATCGCGTAGACCACCGTGCCGATACCGACACTGCCACCGAGGAGCCATCCGGTCGTCAGGACCGATACTTCGAGGACGGTACGCACCAGCCGGATGGACCAGCCGGTCCGCCGGACCAGGCCGGTCATGAGACCGTCGCGCGGGCCCGGTCCGAGACCTGCGCCGATGTAGAGCACGCTGGCCGCGGCGTTGAGCACCACCGCCGCCGCCATCGCGCCCAGCCGGACCGGTATCGACTCCCATTCGGGAAGTATCAGCAGCCCTACGTCGACCGAGATGCCGACGACCAGTACATTGCTCACCGTGCCCACACCGGGCCACTGACGCAGGGGAATCCAGGCCAGTAGTACCACTACGCCGGTCAGCGCGGTCACGGTGCCGAAGCTCAGCGGTACCTGCCGGGTGACACCCTGGTGGAAAACGTCCCAGGGGTCCAAACCCACTGCGGCGCGGATCATCACGGCCATCGAGAAGCCGTAGAGCCAGAGACCGGCGAACAGCGCGGTGACACGTCTGATCATAGGGCGAGCATTCCCGGCGCCGGCTCGGTCGTACAGAGCCACCTCTATGCGACTGGACCTCGACGAGGGGCCGGGAGTTCCGGGGTCGCGTACCCACTTCGTGGCCGGTCGGTGCGCGCGCCCCGAATCCGGGACGCGGTCCACCGCCGGATTCCTCCGGACGATCGAGTGGACCGTACGGCCCGCTCGATGAACCCGGGTGTCAGCAGTTCGACGGCGCGGGGTCGCCGCGGAATCGGCCCTCGAGCCACATGAGGACCGCGGGCACACCGAGTACCGCCGCGGACAGATGCTCCGGCGATAGCGTCAGTTCCGCCTGGAGGGGCACCCCGGCCGCGCAGTAGCGTTCATTGGTACGGACGATGGAATCCACCGGAATCAGCGGATCGCTGGCCGAATGCCATTCGAGCACAGGTATATCGGGTGTGCCGTCGAACAATTCGAGACTGTTCTCCTCGAGCACCGCCCGGGCGTCCGGATCGCTGACCATCGACATATCGCCGGCGAATTCGGCCACACTGCGCCCGGCTCCGGCGGCCAATATCTCGTTGGTGCAGCCGTTCGCCACCGTGTTCCGGGTCAGCAGCCCGCGGGTGTTCATCGATTCGCTGATGGGAAAGCGGTCGGGGTATTCACGTTCGAGACCGATACCGGCCGCCAGCACCAGGCCGAACGCGGGATGCGGTCCGGTGTTCACGGCTTCGATCATGCGAACCAGGTTCATCGGTACGCCCCCGGTGGCCGCCCCGGCGATCTCGAGGTCGGGCGCGTACTCCGGGGCGAGCGCGGCGGCCCACGCAGTGGCCATACCGCCGCCGGAGTAACCGGCCATGGCGACCCGGCTGTGCTGTAGGCCCAGACCCGCGGCCTGTGCCGCCCGGATACCGTCCAGGGTGATCTGGCCGCCCAGGCGCGCCGCGCCGTAGGCGAAGCTCGGGCCGAGATGGTCCGGTAGTGCCACGCTCCAGCCCCGGGCCAGCGCCACGTTCAATGCGGCGGCCTCGCGCACCTGCAGGGTGGGGTCCTCGGTGTAGAGGACCCGGGAGACCGCGCACCGGCTTCCGAGGCCGTTGATGATGTGCTGATAGGACAACAGCGGCCCGTCCGGGGCCCGCCAGTGCGGGGTGAGCACCGTCGAGGTCGCTGCGATCGGATGCCCGGTCGAATCGGCCGAGCGGAATTTCACCAGGGTCACGGTGGTCCCCGGGAATATCGGTAGCGGCGGCATCACCCGGGTGTCCAGCACCTCCCCGGGGGATCGGGCATCGATATCGGCCGGTGCGGCATAGAACGGATCCGGATCGGGTACGGGGTAGATGGGCACTGCCACGGCTGGGCTCGCGCCGATCACGGACACCACGGCCATAATGCCGAGGAGTGCGGCGCCGACGGCGCGCACGAAGAGAGTTCGATCGGTTCTCGGGATCTGCACGCGACAAGTATCACGGAACCCGGCGGAGAAACTGTGCAGACACGTGTTCCAGTCGCGTTGTCTCGCGGCTTCTTCCGGTTCACTTCGAGTTCTCACCCGGAGTCCCGGGCCGCTTCCGGCTGTCGCGGCGCCGGGCCCGCGGTGGGCCCGGCGACCCCGGTCACCAGGTGACGTTGATCGGACCGGGGCTCCACAGGCCCGGGTGTTTCTCCTGACCGACCATCGGCGTGGCCGTGCGGGCCGAACCGTCGAGCGGGGTGAGTCGTTGGAGCTGTCCCCAGTCGTGGCTCCAGTCGTTCTTCAGGTAGGTGGCCAGGGTCTGCGAGCGCAGCAATTGCCGGGTCCAGCCCAGTGGTCCGCCGCCGTCGTGACGCTGCCAGAGATTGGTGGTGTTCGCGGCCGGGCGGTCGGGCAGGATGCGCCAGCCGGGGACCTGGGCGATACCGTCCTTGTGGTCGAACGGACGCTGGCACGGGAACTGTAGGCCCACCGCCCAATCGAGCAGTACCGGCTGATCCGATCCGATCAGATCGTTGAGCGTGCGCGTCTGCGGAATCCGGGGCGGGGTCAACGCGATCCACTGGTCGGGATCGAGCGTTTTGTCCTTGGCCACGATCCTGACCACATCGGCGTCGTCCGGAATCTCGTCCAGCGGGACGCGCAGATTCCGCCAGGACGGGGTCGGGCCGATATCGATGGGTATCACCTCGCCGAGCGACCGCGCGCCGGCCGCCGAATCCGCGACACCGTATTCGATATCCACGGGCTGGCCCGGCATCACCTCGCCGTCCTGGGTGATCGCCCGGAACCGCCCCGCGGCAGTGACGGCCATGATCCCGGAGCGGTCGTCCGGCTCGGGTAAGCGGTACCAGCCGGTGGTCAGTTCGGCGGCCTCCTGCTGCCCGGCGGTACCGAGCACCGGCGTATCGTCGGACAGCCCGAAAGGCAACGGCGCGCCGCCGGTCTGCGTGACCGAGGTGCCGTCGTTGGTGTCCTTCAGCGCGGCGGCGATGCTGTTGTCGTCCGCCGAGGCGTCGTCGTCGGAGGTGACGTCGGCAACCCCGCCGGGTACGAATCCGGTGGCCTCGGCCGCGAAGGCGCCGGCCGGGTCACCGGCCAGCGGTGCGAGCATCGAGGCGTTCGGATCGGATTCGACGAGGACATCGTCGGCCAGTCCGCACGGTTGCCCGCGTACCGCATCGATATTCGAGCGGGCCAGCGAGAACGCCGGATACTGCGTGGCCGCGGCGGTGGCGAACGAACCGACCTGGAAGACCACGATCACGGCGGCGGCGACGGTGAGCGGCGGAATCTTCACCAGCCGCCAGGCATGTGGCGAAACCCGGTGCGGTGTTCCCGGTTCCGGCGCCCGAAGGTGCCACCACCCGGCCAGCACCAGGCACAGGACGGCGAGGGTCAGGAAGATCTCGCTCATCCCGATACCGGCGATCGTCGGCGCCGAATCCCACCACGGAATGCCGTGGCCGGATGCGTAGAACCATTTGTTGACGCCGGTGAAGATCTGTGCCATCGCCACCGCCACGATGGCGGCGAAGAGCGCGCGATACCGCGGCGCCCGCATGACTTTCGGCCCGACCGCCACCGCGGTGACGACAGCGACCGCACCGGCCAGACCGGCGAAGACTCCGTTGTGATGGGTGAATTTGGTCGGCACGGTCGCCATCAGCAGCATCGCCCCGAAGGTGATACCCAGCAGGCGTTTCGCCGGACCGGAGGCGACGAACGGGATACGTCCGCCCTTGCGCAGGAGTACGAAGGCACACACCAGCAGTCCGAGCCACATGGCGACCACGCCGAACCGGCGGCCGATCGAACCGTCCGCGGTGGGTGTGAACAGCCGTTGATAGGCCTGCCAGTCGTCGAACCAGGGCACCGCCGGGCCGACCGCGTTGTGCACCCGTGTCATCTCGAACATGGCGGACAGGGGCTGGACACCGAAGGCGAAGACCAGCACCAGGGTTCCGGCCGCGGCCAGGGGGGCCAGCAGCGCGCCGTAGGCGAGGATCCGGGCCGGCCATTGCGCACCCGGTCCGGCGCGCTCGCTCGCCGGCACCAGTGCGCGGGCACGCCGGATACCGAACCGCACCACCGAGCGGGCGCCGGCGGCCAGCGGCGCGAAACAGATCACCCCGGACGGCGCCGCGGTGAGACTGAACGCCGCGATCATGATGGCGATCGCGTACGGCAGCATCCGGCCGCTCGCGATGGCGCGTTCCACGAAGACCCAGGTGAGCAGGACGGCTACCGCGATCACCGGTTCCGGGCGCAGGCCGTTGTTGTAGGGCAGCCAGATGGCGAGAAAACCCAGCGCCCCGGTGCCCATGACGATCTTGTCGCGGCGCAGCCCGGCTCCCAGCCGGGGGACCACCTCCCGGCTCAGCGCCAGCCACGCGAGGAACCCGGCCAGCAGCGTGGGCAGGCGCACCCAGGGGCTGGCCGTGCTGATCTCGGTCATATGCGCGATCACATCGTAGGGCGGCGTACCGACCGGGTTCTCCGGGACACCGAAGAACCGGAAATAGTTGGCCATATAGCCGGACACCAGCGAGGTACGCGCCATACCGAACTGGTAGCCGTCGTCGGAGGTGGTGGACCCGATGAAATGCCACAGCACCAGGGTCGCGAGCACACCGGCGTCGATACCGGTGAAAGTGCGCCAGCGCTCCGGCAGCAGACGCCGGACCCGGCGACCGTCGGACCGGTCGAGCTGTAACAGCGCGACCAGGGCCACCGCGGCGAGTACGACGGCCAGCACCGTCGCGGTGCGTTTCGTGAAGGTCGGTGTGACCGAGAACCGGCTGTCGACCTCCACCGTGACGCTGGTTCCCGCCGAACTGGTCAGATCGCTGAACACACCGACCAGCTGTGGCCGGAAATCGCCGGCCAGGAACAGCGGTTCGGTCGCGGTCCCGGTCAATTCGGCCGTGGTGGCGGAGCTGTCGGAGTGCACGGTGAGCGTGGCGTCACGGAGTTCGTCGAGCGGCGCGCTGAACATCGACTGGCTGCGCAGCACCACCTCGAGGCGAGCCGGTCTACCGTCCTGTGCGGGCTGTACTCGTGCCACGAACCCGTATTTCTCGAGATCGGGTGCGTCCGCGGGCATGGTCGCGGCGGCCTGTCCGCCGGTCTCGGCCAGCTGTTCCAGCGCCGCGCCGGGGACGGTGACATCGAAGGTGAGCGGCGCATAGGACATCAGCGGGGCGGTGATACTGCCGGTCGATCCCTGCTGTGGCCAGGTGAGAGTCGTTTTGTCCACGTGGACCGGGAGCAGTGGTACCGCGACCGCGAGGACCGTGGCGAGCAGGCCGGAAACCAGGGCGGTCCATACCGCCCATCTACCGTATGCCGGCCCCGGTGGTGGTGGTTGCTCGCCCGTGGGCGCCTCGTCCGCCCGCACCATGGTGTCCGTCACGGGGCGCGATCGTATCGTGACGCATTCGTAACCGGAGGAATCGGGCGCGGGATTCTCAGCCCGCGTTCAGGCGCGGAATTTCCCGTAACTGTGTGAACAGCAGCGATGGCCGAACCGAATCACCGAGACCGGACGGCGGGCTGGTGAAATGGCACTTTTCCACACGGTGGACCGGTCGTGTGCCGCACCGCCGGCGAGTGAGCGGTCGACTATTCGGGCCACGGACCGGATTCGATGACGTCGACGAAGTCCGTGCGGGTGAAATCGGGCTGGAAATGGACGAGTACATCGGCATTGACGGTGCCGAAGGTGGTTTCGGGTCGATCGCCGAAACCGTGCGCGAAGGCGGCCAGGATCTGTTTCTTGAAGTCCGGTCGCGGATGGGCCGCGACGACCGCCCGGATATCGGCGGGGTCCAGATCGTGATAGCCGATGCCGAGCACATCTGTTTCCACACCGGCTGCCACCAGTGCGATCTCGGGTTCCATATGTTCGGGGATGCCGGGCGTCGTGTGCAGGGCGATGGACGTCCACACCCGCTGCGCCGCGGCCGTGTCGATACCGTGCTCGGTGAGGAACCGGCGGGCTTCGTCGGCGCCGTCGACCTCGAACCGCTGGTCGGTGCTGCGGTAGGTGTCGGTGAGGCCGAGATCGTGGAAGAGCGCGCCGACGTAGAGCAGTTCGGGGTCGGGTTCGAGCCCGCGCCGCCGCCCGTGCAGCATCCCGAACAGGTAGACCCGCCGGGAGTGGTGGAAGAGCAATGGCGGTGCGCTGTCGCGGACCAGTTCGGTGGCCTCCGCGGCCAGGTGGCCGCCGGGAATCGCGACTCCTGCGATGAACTCGGTCATGCCGATCCCTCCTGTGCGGATATCGCTGCTGCCGGCGGCTCGATACAGCGGGAGGTGCCCGTATCGCGTTGCTCCGGCCGCGTGGGTGCGGGAGCGGGTGGGGCATGGACTGCCGGAAATGCCGAAAGTGCTGGTGGACGGGTCGGAGCGCGTCCGGTCCGAGCATAGGCCGGGAGGCGGGCGAGGGAAAGCCGGCACCGCACGAGGCGGAGTGATGCCGAATGAGAATCGCATGTTCGTTTGCTCGTAATAAAGATTCCGAAATAGGGAAACGGTATTATCGGCAGGCGGCGCCGGCCGTCCGTCCGGAAGGGCGGCAGGCGGACTCGGCGGGGACCGCAGCGATCGAAGGAGTTCGCCCGTGCGTGACGACGACCCCGTCTACTGGGATCCCTTCGACCGCGCGATAGCCCGCGACCCCTATCCGATCTACCGGCGGCTGCGCACCGAATCGCCGCTCTATTACAACGACCGGCACGATTTCTACGCGCTGAGCCGGTACGACGATATCGACCGGGCGCTACTGGACTGGCAGGCATTCTCGTCCGCCCGCGGCCCGATCCTGGAGATCATCAAGGCGGGTATCGAGATCCCGCCGGGGACGCTGCTGATGGAGGACCCACCGGCGCACGACATCCATCGCGCACTGCTGGCGCGGGTGTTCACACCCCGGCGGGTCCTTTCGCTGGAACCGCGGATCCGGGCACTGTGCGTCCGCTCGCTCGACCGGCTGGCCGGCGCCCGCCGATTCGACCTCATGAGCGAGTTCGCCAACGAGGTGCCGATGCGGGTGATCGGGATGCTGCTGGGTATTCCCGAAGCTGATCAGCAGGCCGTGCGCGATCGCGCGGACGCCCACCTGCGAACCGAGCCCGGACAGCAGATGCAGGTATCCGACAGGGCGATTCCGCACGCGGACCATTTCGCGGAGTACATCGACTGGCGAGCCGACCATCCCTCCGACGATCTGATGACAGAACTACTACATGCCGAGTTCGTGGACACCCGGGGTGTGACACGAACCCTCACGCGCGAAGAGATCCTGACCTATGTGTCGGTCGTCGCGGGTGCCGGTAACGAGACCACCGCCCGGCTGATCGGCTGGCTGGGTTCGGTACTGGCCCGGCATCCCCGTCAACGTGCCGAACTCGTCGCGGACCCGAGCCTGATCCCCGGCGCGATCGAGGAGACTCTGCGGTTCGAGCCGACCGGTCACGCCATCGCCCGCTACGTCACCGCCGATATCGAACTCCACGGCACCACGGTGCCCGCGGGCAGCGCGATGATGCTGCTCGTCGCCTCGGCGAACCGGGACGCCGACCGCTGGCCGGACCCCGACAGCTTCGATATCCATCGCCGCATGAGCAATCTGCGGACCTTCGGGTTCGGCACTCACTACTGCCTGGGCGCGTCCCTGGCCCGGCTCGAAGCCAGAGTCGCACTGGAGGAGTTCCTGCGGTACTTCCCGCGGTGGGAGGTCGACTGGGACGCACTGGAGCTGTCCTCGACCTCGACCATGCGCGGCTGGGAAACACTCCCGGTCACGGTGAACTAGGCGCTACCGCCGCCGATCCGACATTCCCGTCCACCCACGCAGTCCACGATGTTCCGAGGAGAGATCATGGGAAAGCTCGACGGCCGAGTCGCTTTCGTCACCGGCGCCGCCCGCGGCCAGGGCCGCAGCCACGCTGTCCGGCTGGCGCAGG
Organism: Nocardia sp. NPDC003963; assembly: GCF_053605105.1. NCBI lineage: Bacteria > Bacillati > Actinomycetota > Actinomycetes > Mycobacteriales > Nocardiaceae > Nocardia > Nocardia sp. NPDC003963. Next base: position 1,261,668 of record NZ_JBSGIP010000001.1, on the reverse strand, counting down.
AGGGCGCCGATGTGATCGCGGTGGATATCTGCGAGCAGCTCGGATCCGTGCAGTATCCGATGGGGACGGCGGCCGAACTCGAGCAGACCGTCCGCGCGGTGGAGGAATTGGGCAGGCGTATCGTCGCCCGGCAGGCCGATGTCCGGGATGCGACAGCACTGAAGCAGGCGTTCGACGACGGCCGTGCCGAACTGGGTCCGGTCGATATCGTCCTGGCCAATGCCGGAATCGGCGCGGGCGGCGCGGTGGCATCCGAGGATCAGGAATGGGACGAGGTCGTCGGCGTCAACCTGAAAGGCGTATGGAACACCGGCCGCGTCGCGATCCCGTCGATGCTCGAACACGGTCGCGGCGGTTCGATCGTGCTGACCAGTTCGACCGGCGGCCTCATGGGCGTCGGTATCCCGACCGCCGGATTCCTCGGCTATACCGCGGCCAAACACGGAGTCATCGGATTGATGCGGTCGTGGGCGAACTTCCTGGCGCCACACAATATCCGGGTCAACAGCGTCGCCCCGACCGCCGTCCGCACCCCGATGGCCGGGGACGGGAACCTACAGGCGATCATGGAGCACGCCCCGGAACTGGCACGGGCGCTGTCCAACGCGATGCCCGTCGACCTGGTGGAACCGCTGGACGTGTCCAACGCGATCGCCTGGCTGGTCTCCGACGACGCCCGCTACGTCACCGGTACCGTCGTTCCTGTCGACGCGGGTCAGCTGAACAAGCGATAGAACCGCCGCGCCTCGTGATCACCGCGCGATAGGCTGGGCCGCGGCCGGAGCCGGTACCGCGGAATCGGTGAGCCCGTTCAGCGCGGTGGGCAGCGGCTGCCGGTGCAGCACGCCGAGGCGCTGGGTGGCCCGGGTGAGCGCGACATACAGTTCGGCCGCGCCCCGCGGGCCGTCGGCGAGGATCCGCTCCGGTTCCACCACCAGGACGGCGTCGAACTCCAGGCCCTTGGTCTCGGACGCGGGGACCGCACCGGGAACATCCGGCGGGCCGATGACGATACCGGTGCCCGGACGACCGGCCTCGGCGTGGACGAACTCCGCTACGGCGGCGGGTAGTTCGTCGCCGGTGACCTGCCTGGACCACGGCCGGACACCGCAGGCCCGGACCGATTCCGGTGGCCGGGCATCGGGCGCGAATTCGGCCAGGACCGCGGCCGCGACCGTCATGATCTCCGCGGGGGTGCGATAGTTCACCGTCAGCGACCGGTACGCCCAGCGGCCCGGTACATACGGTCGCAGTACCGAATCCCACGACCGCGCACCGGCCGCCGACCGCCGTTGCGCGAGATCGCCGACGATGGTGAACGATCGGCCCGGACAGCGCCGCATCAGTACGCGCCAGTCCATTTCGGACAGTTCCTGAGCTTCGTCCACCGCCACATGCCGGTAGGTCCAGTTCCGATCGGCGGCGGCGCGTTCGACGAGTTCGCGGGTATCGCGTTCGACGAATCGATCGGCCAGATCCTCGGCGTAGAGGAGATCCTGGGCGAACAGATGGTCCTCGTCGTCCATCATATCGGCGCGGTCGACCATGATGTCCAGTACGCCTGCCGCGTATTCGGCTTCGGCCCGGCGTTCCCGTGCGGCGATCTCCTCGGTCTGATCACCACCTCCGAGCAGATCGACCAGTTCGTCGAGCAGCGGCACATCCGAGACGGTCCAGGCCGTACCGTCGGCGCGGAACAACACCTGGTCGGCGCCCGCCGCCCGGAGCCGTTCGGGAGAGGTGTACAGCGACGCCAGCACACCCTCGGGCGTGAGGATCGGCCAGAGCAGTTCCAGCGCGCCGGTGAACTCGGTGTTCTCCGCGAGTTCGGCGAGCAGATCCGTGCGCAGATCCTCCCACGCCTCCTTGTCCGCGCGCGTGATCCAGCCCCGGCCGATCCGGGCGATCGCTCGTTCGGTGAGGACATAGGTGACGATCTCGCGGAACACCGTCCGGGCCTCGTTGTGCGGCAGCCCGCTTCCGCGCGCCTCCTCGCGGGCCCATTCGGCGGTTGCGGCGTCGATCCGCACGGTGATATCCGCGAGTTCGATCGATAGCGGCTGCTCCGGCAGGCGCTGCCGGTCCCTGATCGCCGCCGCGAGAACGTCCAGGATCCGCAGTGAGCCCTTGAACCGCGCCGCCTCGGGTACGTCCTCGGCCGTCACCCGCAGACCGGGTACGAGATCACCGGTGGTCATGAAGACCACATCGGATTCGCCGAGGGAGGGGAGTACCCGGCCGATATGGTTCAGGAAGGCGGTGTTCGGGCCGACCACGAGCACGCCGTGCCGTTCGATCCGCTCCCGCTGGGTGTAGAGCAGATACGCCACTCGGTGCAGCGCCACCACTGTTTTCCCGGTACCCGGGCCGCCCTCGATCACCAGCACTCCGGGATGCTCGAGCCGGATGATCTCGTCCTGCTCGGCCTGGATCGTGGCGACGATATCGCGCATCCCCTCGCCGCGCGGCGCGGCGACCGCCGCGAGCAGTGCGGCATCGCCGCGCTCGTCACCACCCGGCCGACCCAGCACCTCGTCGGTGAACTCGACCACCCGGCGTCCGCGGGAGTGGAACTGACGGCGGCGGCGCATATTCTCCGGACTGGCGGCGGTAGCGGTATAGAACGCCCGCGCGGCCGGGGCCCGCCAATCGAGCAACACAGGTTCGTATTCGTTCGCTTCGTCGAAAAGACCGATGCGCCCGATATAGGAGATCTCACCTGTTTCGGAATCCAACCGGCCGAAACACAGTTTGTTGTCCGCCACGTCCAGCCGCTTCACTTCTCTGGCCAGGGACCGCACCTCGGCATCACGTTCCAGCAGCGTGGCGCCGCTCCCACGCAGTGCGGTGCGGTACTTCCCCATCGCCAGTGTGCGTTCGGCATCCAGCCGCGCATAGAGGCCGTCCACATAGTCGCGTTCGGACCGCAGCTCGTCTTCGTACCCCTGCTCCGACATAAGCCCTCATTTCGTTCGACGATCGCTGCCCTGGCCCGGCCGGCCCTGGGTTTCCGGCTGCGCGCTGGACGATTCTGCGGTACGACCCGGGCCTTGCCGCAAGGCCCGGGGTCCGCTATATATTGATCATGGAAGGGACTGGAAAAGTCCTTTGCTCTCGAGTGGCCGACCCCGTTTCGCCGGATACGGCTTCGAATCCCAGCGCACCCACCCCCTCCGGGATTTTTATCGATGCACTGGTCAGCGCGTATTTCCGGCTATCGGTGCTCGTGCCGAACCACCACGTCGGCGTCGACCGACAGGGGACCGCGGCCGCACCGCGTATCGGTCCGTGCGCTCGAGCCCAGGCCCGATCACCTCGACGTCGTGTCCTCCTCGGTGCGGAAGATCACTGCCCGGCGGCGCGCGGGGGTACCAGCCGCAGCGACTGAGCGGATTCGGGGGCGCGGGCGACCAGCCACACCACCACACTCTGTTCCCGGCCGCTCTCCAGACTCTCGAACGGAACATCGACCGCGCCCAGGCCCGGATGATCGAAACGCAGCGTCTGCGTCATCGGGCGTCCGGGCCCCTCCGGATGCCAGCGAGTCGCGAACTCGGGAGTCTTGTGCAACCTGTCGATCGTCTCCCGCAGACCGGCGTCGCCGGGCCAGCGCAGACTCGCGCGGCGCAGCGTCTCGGCGAAGGTATCGGCGGCCTCGGTCCAGTTGCGCAGCACCTTCCGTGCCATCGGATGCTGGTAGACGTAGCGTGCGAGATTCACCTCGTCCCGGTTGTCCAGGAGACCCAGCGGGGTGGCGAAATCCTCCCAGGCCATATTCCAGCCCAGTACGTTCAGGCGTCTGCCCAGTACGAACGCCGAGGTGGGTGCCAGTGCCCGCAGTACTGCCTCGATCGTCTCGGGAACCTGTTCGGGTTCGTCGGCCGGCTCCGGACATCTGGCCTCGTGGGTACTGGTCAGCGCGAGCCAGCCGAAGGTGCTGCGTTCCCGTTCGTCCAGCAACAGCGCCGTGGCCAGCGCTTCCACCACCGCGATCGAGGGATTGGTATCGCGGCCCTGTTCGAGCCGGGCCAGGTAGTCGGCGCTGACCCCCGCGCGTACGGCGACCTCTTCACGCCGTAACCCCGGGGTGCGGCGGCGGCCGCCCGCGGGTAGTCCGATATCGCCGGGTCGGAGTTCGGCGCGGCGTCTGACCAGGAACTCCGCGAATGCGCTACGGGCCATACGACCATCGTGCCCTGTTCCGGCCCGCGCAGCCGCGCCTTGTCAGGTCCAGGATAACGGGGGTCTGGTAAACGGTTCCCGGGCTCGCGATGGTCGAAGACATGACAACACCACCGGAAACCACTGGCTCCGCCACCACCCTGCGCCCTGGTGCCTGGGCGCTCGACACCGCGCACTCCTCGGTCGCGTTCACCGTCCGCCACCTCGGCATCGCCAAGGTACGCGGCGGATTCACCCGATTCGAGACCGAATTCGTGGTCGACGAATCCGGCGCCGCCACCATCGGCGCGGCCGTCCACCTCGACTCGTTCGACACCGGCAACCCCGACCGCGACGCACATATCCGTACTGCCGACTTCCTCGACGTCGCCAACCGCCCGACCCTGACCTTCCGTGCGCTCGAACCGGTCCGCGTCGCGGATTCGTTCACGGTGGCGGGCGAGGCCACCCTGGGCGGAGTCACCCGGCCGGTCGCGCTCGATGCCGAGTGGGGCGGGATCGGCGATTTCGGGCCCGGTGGTGAACGGCATGCCGGATTCTCGGCGACCGGCACCATCAAACGCACCGAGTTCGGTGTCGGGGGTCCGTTGCCCGGGATGCTGAGCGATGCCGTGAAGATCGAACTGGAGATCCAGCTCATCGAACCCCGGTAGGCCGTCCGGTATCGGTGTAGCCGGCGGGCCGGGCGCACTACGCCGCGGCCCGCCGCCGAACTCCGCACCGTGGGATGCCCATACGTCCCGGCGGCTATGCTCGCTTCTTTCCCGGTGGGCGGCGGGCGCCCGGCCGGACCGACGAGCAGTCGCGTCGTCGTGGAGCGGAGAGGGAGATATCGGTGCCGAACCGAGACGGGTCCCGCTGGTTGCGCGAGCTGAAGGCCGGGGACGGCGGTGACCGGGTGCTGGTGTGCTGCCCGCCGGGCGGCGGCTCGGCCCAGAGCTACCGCGGTCTCGCCGCGAGCTTCGGCCCCGGCCCCGCGGTGTACGCGGTCCAGTACCCCGGCCGGCACGATCGGATCGGTTCGGAATTCGTCTCCTCGGTCACCGGCCTGGCCGATCACATCGCCGGGTCGATCGACGACGAGATCCCCGGGAACCCGGTGCTCTTCGGTCACAGTATGGGCGCGACCGTCGCGTTCGAGACCGCCCGGCGGCTCGAACGGCGCGGGCGAACCGTCGCGGCCCTGTTCGTATCGGGCCGTCCGGACCCGGCGTTCGTCGATCAGGGCACGCTGCACCGCGGCCCCGACGCCGGTCTGATCACCGATCTGGAGCGGCTCGCCAACGATCCTTCGTCCGTCCGTGTGCTGCGTGAGAGCCCCGAGCTCGCCGAGATGGTACTTCCCGCGGTGCGCAACGATTACCGGGCGGTGGAGACCTACCGGTACGCCGCCGGAGCCCGGCTGCGCTGCGATATCCACGCGCTGCTCGGGCGGTCCGATCCGACGACCACGCCCGAACAACTGGAGAGATGGCGGGACCATACGACCGGTGGTTTCGCGACGAGCCTGTTTCCCGGCGGTCATTTCTATCTCGACGAGCGATCCCGCGAGATCGCGGATCTCATCACGACGGCTTTCGGGCCGAGTGGCGACACCAGGTCCTGACCCGGCGGCTTCGGTGCTGTCAGAGCACAGTTCGCTCGCGTCGCAATACGGCCCGGGCCAGTTCGGCGGGACTGCCGGTGGTGGTATCGACCATCGTGTCGTAGGGGCGGCCGTGGTCGTGGACCGTGCGCAGGTGTCCGCGTGCCAAGCCGATCGGGTGTCCGCGATCCCGTTCCCGCTGTTCGGCGACAGCGAGCGGGCATATGACGCGGACGAGCTGAATATCCAGCCCGGCCAGCGCATCCAGCCATATCGGCAAGAGGTCCGGGGTCAGCAGCATCTCGTCGACCACCAGATGATCACCGCCGCGGGCGAACGCGGCAGCCGCGGTACAGGCCGACCGCAACATCCGCCGTCCGGTCGGGCCGTAACGGATCACCACCAGTGGCCGGCCGGCCCTGTCGTGGCCGGTCCGGTCGTACCAGAACCCCTCCCGGCTGCGTGGACCGTCTCGCCCACCGCCCCAGTTCGGCGGTACGAGCCCGAACAGCGTGTCGATTCCCCAGTAGACGAACGGAGTATCGCTCTCGTCCTGGACGGCACGGGCCAGGGTCGTCTTACCGGCGCTGGAGGTCCCGTTGAGGAAGATGACCCGGGCCGGTGCCACGGTGTTCTGCATCGGCCCACGGTAGCGGCGCGCCCGGTCACATTCCGCGGGTGAACCGTTCGCTGCGTCCGGCCAGCGCGCGTTCCGGGAGAACGGTATCCAGCAGCGCTGCCATCCGGCCCAACAGCGGCCCGACCTGCGGGGGACGGTCGGTGAGGGTGCGGCAGATGATCTGCGCACCCTGCTCCGGCGTCAGGGCCGCGGTATCGCGGTAGCGCGCATTCGGCGCGAGCATCGGGGTGCGCACCAGCGGCATGTACACCGAACTGAAATGCACATCGTCGGAGAGGGTTTCGGCGTGCAGGCTGGCGCCGAGCGAATCCAGCGCCGCCTTCGAGGCGATATAGGCGCTGTACCCCGGACCGCCGAACAGGTTCGCCACCGACAGAATGTTGACGATATGTCCCGACCGTCGCTCGCGCATCCCCGGGAGAACGGCGAGCATCAGCCGCAGTGCCGCGAAATAGTTCAGTCGCATGGTGCGCTCGAAATCGTGGAACCGGTCATAGGATTCGTCGAGCCGGCGCCTGATGGACCGTCCCGCGTTGTTGATCAGGATGTCCACGCCGCCGTGTTCGGCCAGGATCTCGGCGACCGCCGCGTCGAGTGCGTCGAAATCGTTCAGATCGCACGCGTGCACGGTGGCCGTACCGCCGTCCGCCCGGATCTCCGCGGCCAGGCGATGCAGTTCTTCTTCGCGCCGGGCGACGAGTGCCACCCGGGCGCCCGCCGCGCCGATACGGACCGCTGTCGCGCGGCCGATCCCCGAAGACGCTCCGGTGACCAGTACGGTCCGCCCGCCCACCACTTCGGTGAGTGCGGGCCGGCGGCGGAGGCGGGGGAGCCCGATATGGGTGTCCAGTCCGTGGCCGATCTCGTAGAACAGACGAGATATTCCATGCATAGTGATGGATCATAAGTTATATGACTTGCGATGTATATTGCCGTGATGGATGCTGCGAGCCTGCACCTGGTCGCCCGGCGGCTGCGGGCGATCGCGTTCGTCGCGACCGGTAACACGGGCCGACGGCGGATACCGCCGAGTGAATACGCCGTGCTCGAGGATGTCGCGTTGCATCCGGGATCGTCGATCCGCGATATCACCGAGCGGACGGCCATTACGCAGAGCCTCGTATCGCGCATCGTCGCCCGATTCCGCGAGCAGGGCCTGCTGACGACCGCGCCCGACCCGGCCGACGGCCGCCGCGTACTGACAACTGTCGAACCCGGCGTCGCCGAAGAGATCTTCCGCGCGCGCGGGCGGGCGCCGATCGACCTCGCGCTGGGCAGTGAACTCCCGCATCTGACGCCGGAACGACGGGCCCGGGTCGTCGAACTGCTCGACGAACTGGAGGGGCTGCTCGGTACGACCGGTCCGGGCGCCCGCCCGGAGACCCGCGACAGCGGCGGGTGATACCCGAATCCTCCGGATGGGCCGGTCGCCACCAGCGGGCCGGTGGGCACGTCGCGGTACCTGCCCGCGAGCGAAGGACGGCGGTCGCCGGGCGTGGTCCGGTCGTGTTCCGGGGTGGTTGGAGGATGATGGCCCCGTGGCTTCTGAACCGAATGTTCCCGATATGAAACCCCGCAGCCGCGATGTCACCGACGGGCTGGAGAAAACGGCGGCGCGCGGCATGCTGCGCGCGGTCGGTATGGGCGACGACGACTGGGGGAAGGCGCAGATCGGGGTGGCTTCCTCGTGGAACGAGATCACCCCGTGCAACCTGTCCCTCGACCGGCTCGCCGGCGGATGCAAGGACGGGGTGTTCGCGGCGGGTGGGTTCCCGATGCAGTTCGGCACCATCTCGGTCTCCGACGGTATCTCGATGGGCCATGAGGGAATGCACTTCTCGCTGGTCTCGCGTGAGGTCATCGCCGACAGCGTGGAGACGGTGATGCAGGCCGAACGCCTGGACGGGTCGGTATTGCTGGCCGGCTGCGACAAATCCCTGCCCGGCATGCTGATGGCGGCGGCGCGGCTGAACCTGGCGAGTGTCTTCCTCTACGCCGGCTCGATTCTGCCGGGTATCGCGAAACTGTCCGACGGCAGCGAACGCGAGGTGACCATCATCGACGCGTTCGAGGCGGTGGGTGCCTGTTCCCGCGGTCTCATGAGCCGGGCGGATGTGGACGCTATCGAACGGGCCATCTGTCCGGGCGAGGGCGCCTGCGGTGGTATGTACACCGCCAACACCATGGCGAGCGCGGCCGAGGCGCTGGGGATGTCGTTGCCGGGTAGCGCGGCACCACCGGCCACCGATCGCCGCCGCGACGGTTACGCGCGCCGCAGCGGTCAGGCCGTGGTCGAACTCATCCGGCAGGGGATCACCACCGCCGATATCCTCACCCTCGAAGCGTTCGAGAACGCGATCGCGGTGGTGATGGCCTTCGGCGGATCCACCAACGCCGTACTGCACCTGCTGGCGATCGCGCACGAGGCCGGGGTGCCGCTGAGTCTGGACGATTTCGCCCGTGTCGGCCGGCGCGTCCCGCATCTGGCCGATGTGAAACCGTTCGGCCGGCACGTGATGACCGATATCGACCGGGTGGGTGGTGTCCCGGTCCTGATGAAGGCACTGCTGGACGCCGGGCTGCTGCACGGTGACTGTCTCACTGTGACCGGTCGGACGGTGGCCGAGAACCTGGCCGATATCGCGCCGCCCGACCCGGACGGCAAAGTCGTGCGCGCCCTGTCCGAGCCCATCCACCCGACCGGCGGGATCACCATCCTGCACGGGTCGCTGGCGCCCGGCGGTGCCGTGGTGAAGTCCGCCGGGTTCGAATCCGATGTCTTCGAGGGCACCGCCCGGGTTTTCGACGGCGAGCGGGCCGCGATGGACGCGCTGGAGGACGGGACGATATCGGCGGGCGATGTGGTGGTCATCCGGTACGAGGGTCCCAAGGGCGGACCCGGGATGCGGGAGATGCTGGCCATCACGGCGGCGATCAAGGGCGCCGGTCTCGGCAAGGATGTGCTGCTGCTGACCGATGGACGTTTCTCCGGCGGGACCACCGGTCTGTGCGTGGGCCATGTGGCTCCGGAGGCGGTCGACGCCGGACCGGTCGCATTCGTGCTCGACGGGGACCGGATCCGTCTCGATGTCGGCGCCGGAACCCTGGACCTGCTGGTCGATCCGGCCGAACTCACCCGCCGTGCCGAGGGCTGGTCCCCGCTACCGCCCCGGTACACCCGCGGAGTGCTCGCCAAGTACGCGCGGCTGGTGGGTTCTGCCTCTTACGGAGCCGTATGCGACTGAGTCCGTAGATGATTCGGCGGCGGCCGGGCGCGGGCCGCCGCCGGTGGGGGTAGGCTCGGCACGGACGCTCCGAGACACCACCAACCGGGGGTGACCATGACGACGACAACCGCGAACACCGTGGGCGGACTGATGTCCGCGCTCACCACACCGGCCGGGCAGGCCGACCCCTATCCGCTGTACCGCGAGCTACGCGCACTGGGTCCCGCGGCGCACACGCCGGACGGGACCCTGGTGGTGAGCGGTTACCGGCTGGCCTCCGCCCTGCTGCGCGATCACCGGCTGCTTAAACGTCCGGAGCACGGCCTCACCGTCAGCGGGTTTCCGGACTGGCGCGATCATCCGGGCCTGCGCATGATGTTCACCAGCATGCTGGTGCGCAATCCGCCCGATCACACCCGGTTGCGTCGATTGGTTTCCGGCGCCTTCACCGCGCGCCGCGTGGCCGGGTTGCGCCGGGCGATCACCCGGACCGTCGATCGGTTGCTCGGTGATCTGGCCGGTTCCGGTCCGGTGGATTTCATCGACGCGTTCGCGTTTCCGCTGCCCGTCACCGTGATAGGTGAGCTGCTCGGGGTGCCCGAAGCCGACCGGCTCGGATTCCAGCCGCTGGTGCGGGACTGGGCCGGTGTGCTCGATGTGCTGGACGGCCCGGTCGTCGCCGCGGCCGATACCGCCGCCGTCGAGATCGGCGGCTATCTGCGCGAATTGGCCGCGCAGCGGCGGCGCGCACCACAGGACGATCTGTTGTCGGCCCTGGTCGTCCCGGCCGCCGACGGTGTGCGCCTGGACGAGGACGAACTCGTCACCATGGCGGCCCTGCTGTTCGCCGCCGGGTTCGAGACGACCACCGGACTGCTCGCCAACGGTCTGGTGGCGCTGCTCGGAAACCCGGAACAGGCGGCGCTGCTGCGGGAGGATGCCGAACTGGCCGGTCCGGCCACCGAGGAACTGCTGCGCTACGACTCGCCGGTACAACTGCTCACCTCGCGGACCGCGCCCGAGGATCTGCACAGCGGCGGTCTCATGTTGCCGGCCGGGCAGCGCGTCGTCGTACTGCTGGGCGCGGCCAATCGCGATCCGGAGGTCTTCCCGGAGCCGGACCGGCTGCGCCTGGACCGGGGTGGTGAACCACCGCTGTCGTTCGGCGGTGGTGTGCACTACTGCCTGGGCGCACCGCTGGCCCGGCTCGAAGCCCAGATCGCCTTTCCCGCCCTACTGCGTGCTTTTCCGCAACTGGCACAGGCCGGGCCCGCCGTCCCGCGCAAAGGGCTGGCCCTGCACGGCCTCACCGCCCTGCCCGTCGCCGCCGGAGCGCGTGCTGCCTGAGGGCAGGAAGCCACCGCTACCGCCACACGGTCGCACTCGGTCCGTGGCGCGCGCATACGGCCGGTAGTCGGGCGTCCCAGGTGTATTCGGGCCCGCGGTCAGGTCTCCAGCCGGACCGCGTAGCGTACCGCCGGCCGGCCGGCGCCACTGCCGACGGTCCCGACCGGCTGTGCCAGACCCGACCGTTCGAGTTGTTTCAATGTCCTTCGCGCCGAACGTGGTTCGATCCCCAGTGCCGCGGCGATATCCGCGGCGGTGACCTCGCCGCCGGGGTGAGCGGCGACCGCAGCCTCGAGTTTGACCAGCGTCGCCCGGGACAGCCCGGCCCGGCGGGCCGCCACATGCAGGCTCACCGGCTCGTCGGGCCGGCCGGTATCGGAATCGGTTTCGGTGATCACGAAATCGCGTCCGGAGCCCACCGAAACGATCGCGGTGAAAGGTCCCGCGGTACGGCATCGTTCGACGGCGCGCCGCGCCAGCGCTTCGGCATCGGCCGCCGAACGACCGACACCGAAACCGATCCGCACCCAGTTGTGCCGTTGCGCGAGTTGTTCGAGCAGCGGCATGACGGTCCAGTCGCAGGTGTGCTGGGCCAGTACGCCACGGGTGCTGACCAGCACATAGCTCGCCGGTCCGGTCGGGAACAGGCTCCCGGCCAGCGTGCGGATATCGTCGGTCAGCCGATCGTCGGGTTCGGGCAGTTCGATCATGCCGAGGACGACCTGAGCGTCGGAAGAGATCCGGCCCGCCAGCTCCATCGTCACCGTTTCGAGCGCGGTCCGCACGGAGGCGATCGCGGGGGCCAGCCGGATCGTGTAGACATCGTCGCGGATGAGGTCGTACACCGAGCGGACGCAGGTGATGGCGACCGCGCCGGGACGGGCGCGGGCGTGGTCACGGTGGAAATGAGCGAAGCGCCGGACATCGATACCGCTGCGATATTCGGCGGTGGCGATATCGGCGGTGGCGATACCGACATGGGACAGGCTCTCGACCACCAGTGGGCGCGCCAGGGTATCGATGGATATCCGCGCCGGGTCGTGTCCGGCCGACATCAGCTCCACCAGTGCGCCGTAGAGAGTCGCGCCGGTGTAGTCGATATAGGCGGCGGGCCGGTTGAGTACGCCCGCGGTCTGGGCCAGTGTGTAGGGGATGACACCGGTGAACAGCAGCGCGTCGATATCGGGGCGGGCCGAGATCACTTCCACCGCCTGCGCCTCGTTGCGGTAGGTCAGCGGGACGACGAGATGATCGGTGAACTCCAGTGCGGCAACACGTTTGACCAGCGATACCAGATCGGACGGTCCGACCACGCCGATCCGGTAGGCGTGCTCAGCATTCGACGACATTGACGGCGAGGCCCCCCATCGATGTTTCTTTGTACTTGGACTGCATGTCCGCTCCAGTTTCGCGCATTGTCTCGATGACAGTGTCCAGGCTGACCCGATGTGTTCCGTCACCGGCCGCGGCGATCCGCGCGGCATTGATGGCCTGGACGGCCGCGACGGCATTGCGTTCGATACACGGGATCTGGACGAACCCGCCGACCGGATCGCAGGTGAGTCCGAGGTTGTGTTCCATCGCGATCTCGGCGGAGTTCTCGACCTGGGCGGGCGTACCGCCGAGGACCTCGCACAGGGCGCCCGCCGCCATCGAGCACGCCGACCCGACCTCACCCTGGCAGCCGACCTCGGCGCCGGAGATGGAGGCATTGCCCTTGTACAGGGCGCCGATCGCGGCGGCGGTGAGCAGGAACCGCCGGATGCCTTCCGCGTCGGCGCCCGGGACGAAACGGTCGTAGTAGTGCAGTACCGCGGGAACGATCCCGGCCGCGCCGTTGGTGGGGGCGGTGACGACCCGGCCCCCGGCGGCGTTCTCCTCGTTCACGGCCATGGCGTAGGCGTTCACCCAGTCCAGCTGGTGCAGGGGATCGGCACCGGCGCCGCTGCTCCGGAGCCTGCGGTGCAGATCCGGGGCACGTCTGCGGACCGCCATCGGGCCCGGGAGCAGGCCGTCGGTGCGCAGACCGGTGGCCACGCATTCGCGCATGACCGACCAGATCCGGTCGAGGCCCGCGGCGATATCGGCTGCCGGTCGCAGTGCCCGCTCGTTGGCGAGTACGAGATCGCTGACGGGCAGGCCGGTTTCGGCTGCCCGGGCGAACAGTTCGGCGCCGGACCGGAACGGGTGCGGTACGGCGACGGCCGCCGCGGGTGCCGGCGCCGCTGCCTCGGTGACGAATCCGCCGCCGATCGAGAAATAGGTCCGTTCGAACAGCGTGCCGTCGGTGCATTCGGCAGTGAGTGTCATGGCGTTGGGGTGGCCGGGGTGGCGGATGGTTCCGTCGAGCACCAGGTCGGCGTCGGTGAATCCGATCGAGTGCCCACCGGGTAGGTGGAGCAGTCCGGTCGTGGCGACGGCCGTACGCAGGCGGGCCGGTTGCCGTGGATCGACGGTCTCCGGATCGTCGCCGTGCAGACCGGCGATCACCGCGGTATCGGATCCGTGCCCGCGACCGGTCGCGCCGAGCGAACCGGTCAGCAGGACGCGTATCCGGTGGACGCGTTCGAGGCGGCCGATCGCGCCGAGTTCGGTGACGAACATCCGCGCGGCGCGCATGGGTCCCACGGTATGCGAACTCGACGGTCCGATACCGATCGAGAAGAGGTCGAACACGCTGACGGTCACGGTCCGGTGGCTCCTTCCTATTGCGCTTTGCCGGATACTCGCCCATTATTACGGTCCTGACCGAAATAGTCCATCCGAGAAAGGGCCGAGTGATGTTCGCGGATGAGAAGGAGCTCGAGCGAGAGCTCGGCCGGCCGGGTGCGGGGCTGGTCGCCGAAGCCGCTACCTGGGAGGGTGATGTGATCATCCTGGGTGCGGGCGGAAAGATCGGGTCCGGAGTGGCGGCCATGGCGCGCCGCGCCCTGGACGAGGCGGGGCGCGAGGAGGTGCGGGTCCTGGCTGCGTCGCGCTGGACCGACGCGGAGGCGAGGGCGCGTTTCGAAACCGCCGGAATAGATACGGTCACGACCGATTTATCGGATCCGGCTGCCGTCGACGCACTTCCCGACGCAGGCAGCGTGGTCTTCCTGGTGGGTGCGAAATTCGGTACCGCCACCGATACCGACGAAGCCTGGATGACCAATACCGTGCTGCCCGCCTATGTCGCGCGCCGCTACGCGAACTCCCGGATCACCGCGCTGTCGACCGGTAATGTCTACCCGCTGACCGCCCCGATGACGGGCGGTCCGGTGGAGACCGACGAGACCGCACCGGTCGGTGAATACGCCATCACCTGCCGCGGCCGGGAACAGGTCTTCACCCACGGCGCGCGGACCCGGGGCACCCGGGTGGCGCTGGTGCGGCTGAACTACGCATGCGAACCGCGCTACGGCGTCATCGCCGATATCGCCCGCCGGATACAGGCGGGCGAACCCGTGGACCTGTCCATCGGGGCGGTGAACGTGGTCTGGCAGCGCTACACCAACGAAGTCGTCCTGCGGACGCTCGGACAGGCCGACACCGACCCCTTCCTCCTGAATCTGACCGGCCCGGAAACCGCCTCGGTGCGTGCAATCGCCACCCAGCTCGGCGCCGCGCTCGGCATCGAACCGGTGTTCACCGGTGTGGAAGGGGAAACGAGTCTGCTCAGCAATGCCGGCAGGTGCCACACCCTGTTCGGCTATCCCGACCGCACCCTGGGCGAACTGATCCGGATGCAGGCCGATTGGCTCGGCGCGGGCGGGCGGCTCTGGAACAAACCCACCAAGTTCGAGCGTCGCGACGGGAAGTTCTGATGTCCCGATCGCTGACCGAAGCCGAATACGCTCTACTGCATCAGGGCACCGTCATCCCGGCCCACCCGCTCGCACTCGACCACACCCGGGCGCTCGACGAGCGCCGCCAGCGTGCGCTGACCCGCTACTACGTCGACGCGGGCGCCGGCGGGATCGCGGTCGGCGTGCACACCACCCAGTTCGAGATCCGCCGCCCCGAGATCGGCCTGCTGAGACCGGTCCTCGAACTCGCCGCGGCCGAACTCGACGCGCGGGTCGGCGACCGGCCGTTCCTGCGCATCGCCGGGGTCGCCGGGCCCACCGGCCAAGCCGTGGCCGAGGCGGAACTGGCCCGTGAACTCGGGTACGGTGCGGTACTCGTCTCACCCGGTGGCCTCGCCGACCGAGACCTCGACTACCTGCTCGACCGCTCCGCCGCCGTCGGCGAGGTCCTGCCGGTGATCGGGTTCTATCTGCAGGAGGCGGTCGGCGGCCGCTATCTGCCGCGGGAGTACTGGCGCCGTCTCGCCGACCAGGAATCCACCGTCGCGGTGAAGGCGGCGCCGTTCGACCGGTACCGGACACTGGAGCTGGTCCAGGGCATCGTCGACTCCGCGCGCGGTGCCCAAGTAGCGCTCTACACCGGCAACGACGACAACATCGTCGGCGATCTGCTGGCCAGGTACGATCTGCCCGGCCCGGACGGTCCGGTGAGCAGGCGTTTCGTCGGCGGCCTGCTCGGTCACTGGGCGGTCTGGACCCGGTCGGCGGTGCGGCTGCACGAGATCGTCGGCAAGGCGTGGTCGGGTGACGAGCACGCCCGTGACGAGGCGCTGTCGCTCGCGGCGGCGGTCACCGACGCGAACGCCGCCGTGTTCGATGTCCGTAACGATTTCGCCGGGGTGATCGCCGGGGTGCACGAGGTGCTCCGCCGCCAGGGCCTGCTCGCGGGCACCTGGTGCCTGGACCCCGACGAACGACTTTCCGACGGCCAGGCCGCGGAGCTGACTCGAATCTCCGAAGCGTACGAATGGTTGCGCGCCGAGGACGGCTTCATCGCCGCCGGATCAGAAGGATGGATGTCATGAGATCGACCGCAGTCGAGGCGCCCGCGTTACCGGGTGCCGAAAAGGGCCGCCGGGCGAAGAAGGCGGTGTTCGGGGCCTGGCTCGGGTTCTACGTCGACCTCTTCGATATCTATCTGCCGGTGATCGTGCTGGCGCCCGCCTCGGCCTACTTCCAGGCGACCGGGGTCTCCGCGAGTACCACCGCACTCATCAACGGTTCGGTATTCGCCGCCACACTGATCGGCAGACCGCTGGGCGCGATGCTCTTCGGACACCTGGCCGACAAGTTCGGCCGACGCCGGATCACGGTCGTCTCGGTGACCGGTTTCGGTGTGACGACCATGGCGATCGGTCTGCTGCCCGGTTATCAGCAGATCGGTATTCTCGCCGTGGTCCTGCTGATCGCGCTGCGGTTCATCGACGGTGTGTTCCTCGGCGGCGAATACACCTCCGCCACCCCGACCGCCCTGGAACAGAGCGCGAAGGAGCGGCGCGGCCTCAACGGCGCGATCATCTCCACCGGTTTCCCCCTGGCCTACTGTTCGATCGCGCTGATCACACTCGGCCTGCTGCAGATCATGCCGGCGCAGGGTATCGACTCCGCCTACGTGCAGTGGGGCTGGCGTATCCCGTTCTTCGTGGGTGCGGTGCTGTCGGTCGGTTTCGCGATCTGGTACGCGCGCAATGTCGAGGACAGCGAGGAATGGCAGCAGTCGGAGAAGGTGAAGACTCCGCTGCTGGAACTGTTCAAGGGCCGGTCCGGCCGGGACTTCCTGCAGGTTTTCGTCCTGACCACCGGCCTGTGGTTCACCAGTTACATGCTCACCACCGTGCTGCCCGGCCTGATGAAAAGCGAAGCGGAACTCAGTCCGAACGCCACCACGTTGGCATTGGTGATCGCGAACGCGATCGTGGTGGCCGTCTATATGGGCAGTGGCCTGTTGTCGCAGCGGGTGGGGCGGCGGCCGGTGCTCATCGCCGGTGGTCTGCTGTGCCTGTTCGTGGCGCCGGTGCCGTATACGCTCATCGCCTCCGGCAATGTGCGGACATTCGGCACCGTCCTGATCCTGCTGATCTCGGTGACGGTGCTCATCAGCGTCCCGTGGGGATGTCTCACCACCTATCTGACCGAGCGGTTCACGCTCGGCGTCCGGGCTTCGGGCTATGGACTCGGGTACTCGCTGGGCATGGTGATCCCCGCCTTCTACGCGTATATCCAGAGCGGACTGTCGGCCTTCATGCCGTTGCCGTACACGGCGGTGGCGTTGCTGTGCTTCGGCGGGCTGCTGGTCGTGGTGGGTGCCGTGCTCAGTCCGGAGACACGCGATGTCGAGATGAACTGAAGGAGATCGCATGCGTATCGGTTTCGCCGGCGTGGCCCACTCGCATCCGTTCAGCGATGCGCGCAACGCGCGCACGCTCGGAGTGACGGAACTGGCCGTCTGGGATCCCGACGACCGGTCCCGGCGCGCGGACTTCGTCCGGGAACAGCAGGCGGATACGCACGAGAGCCTGGCCGCACTCCTGGACTGGGAACCCGATGTGGTGATCGTGACGCCGCGACCGCACCGGATCGCCCCGGTGGTGGCGGCGGTACTCGACCGCGGTATCGCATGCTTCCTCAACAAGGTTCCGGCGGCCGATGCCGCCGCGCTGGCAGCGCTGGACGCGGCGGTGGGCGACCGGTCCGGCCGGTTCCTCACCTGTTCGGTACTCAGGTTCGCCCCCGGTATCCGGGCGCTGGCCGCCGAACTCGGTGGGGTGGAACCGATCGCCGCGCATATCTCGGTGCGGCACGGTATCGACGCGTTCACCACGAACGAGCGCCGCTGGCAGGACGATCCGGCCGCCGGCGGCGGTACCGCCGTATCGATGGGACTGCACGCGTGGGAAATGCTCGATACCGTCCTGGGCCGGGAGGTCACGCCGCTCGGCGGGGTGACCTCCCGGATTCCGGGCAGTGCCACTATTTCCGAGAACGTCGCCGCACTACACGCCGTCGCGGCGGGCGGCGTCCCGGTGAGCGTGGACATTGTCGGAGCGGGTACCGGCGAATGCTACGAGGTGGTGGTGCACACCGAGTCCGGGGTCCGGCGGGTATCGCTGGAACCGCCCGGCAGCCTCGGTTATCTCGACTGCCTGCGGGCGGTCCTGGCGATGGCGGAGGGCGCGCCGCCGCCGGTGCCGTGGCCCCGGAGCCGAGCCGTGGTGCGGACTACGCTGGCGGCGGCTCAGCTGGCGCGAACCGGGGCCTGATCCGCCGTCAGTTCCCGGTGCACGGCCAGGACCCGGGCCTGTTCGCCGGCCGCCAGCGTGGGTGCGTAGGGGTCGGTCAGCAGGTCGCCGGGCAACAGTCCCTCGGCCCCGGCGATCCAGGCCATCCGCTGCACGTAACCATCCATCGGTTCCCGGAACGTCGTGGCCGCCAGCGTATCGAGTCGCCGGGTCGCCGCGCGGAACGCGGGCAGATCGTCGCCGGCGAAGGTATCGAGTACCGCGCGGGTGACACCTACCGCGGCCGCCGCGATCCCGACGAGCGCGGCCTCGGCGCCCCAGGTGAGCGACGCACCGAACATCCGGTCTTCGCCGGTGACGGCGAGTTTGCCGTGCTCCCGGACCAGCGCGATCCGGTCCTGGCAGGCGATCGCCTCGGACAGCCGGGCGAGTTTGATCGCCGCCACCGCCGGATGCGCGACGACCGCGGCGAAGACCTCGTCGGGATAGGGTGCGGTGTAGAGGTCGAACCCGATCAACGGCAGGCCGCCCGCCTCCCACAGCCGATCGAGGTGGTCGCGTACCGCCGCGGCGTCGCCCGGTACCGGGAACACCAGGACCGCTTCCGCGCCGGCCTCGGCCGCCACTCGGACCTCGCCGGTGTCGACCACACCGGCGACGGTCGCGGCACCCACCCGACGCGCCGCGGCGATCAATTCCGCGCGCACCGGGGCGGACAGATGCGGGCCGCGGCCGGTGTGGGCGGCGATCGCCAGGCCGTCGGCGCCGGCCGCCACCAGAGCCCGGAAATAGCTCTCCGCGAACTCGGGTCGCGCCCGGCCCGCGGAATCGAAGGGCGTGGCGGGCGCCGCGTACAGGCGCCCACGTGCCGCGGCGGCCCAGTCGCGCGCTTTCCCGAACCACTCCATATCGCCAACCCTATCCATCCCGGACCGATCGTCCCGAACAGGAGTGACCGATGACCGTTTCGATACCCGATCCGATCTTGTTGCGTCGCGAGCTGCACCGCAACCCGGAGGTCGGCCTGGTACTACCGTGGACCCAGGCCCGCATCCTGCGCGCCCTCGACGGGCTCGGCCTGGAGGTGTCCACGGGGTCCGCCACCACCTCGGTCACCGCCGTCCTGCGGGGTGGCCGGGTATCCGACCACCCGCGCCCGGTCGTCCTGATCCGGTCCGATATGGACGCCTTACCGGTCGCCGAGTCGACCGGTCTGGAATACGCCGCCACCAACGGGGCCATGCACGCCTGCGGTCACGATCTGCACATGGCCATCCTGATCGGTGCCGCCCACCGGCTCGCCGCCCGCCGGGCCGAACTGGCCGGTGACGTGGTCTTCGTATTCCAGCCCGGCGAGGAGAACTGGGGTGGGGCGCTGGCGATGCTGGCAGAAGGTGTACTGGAGGCCGCGGGCCGCCCGGTCGATGCCGCGCTGGGGCTGCACGTCTTGTCCTACAATCTGCCGCACGGCGTGTTCGGGATGCGGCGCGGCCCGATGATGTCGGGATCGAATACGTTCACCGTCTCGTTCGTGGGCAGCGGCGGGCACGGTTCGGCGCCCGAGACGGCCCGCGATCCGATCGTCGCCGCCGCGGATTTCGTCTCCGCGCTCCAGACGGCCGTCACCCGGACCTTCGGCATGCTGACTCCGGTCGTCGCCGGCGTCGGGCAGATCAGCGGTGGGCACAGCGGTAATGTCATTCCGGATACCGCGCAGGTCAGCGGTACGGCGCGCGCGTTCACGGCACAGGATTCGGCGCGGCTGCGAGCATTGGTGGCCCGCGTGGCCGATGGCGTGGCCCACACCCACGGGGTCGAGGCGACCGCCGAACTGGTCGAGGTCGCGATCCCGACGGTCAGCGCGGACGCCGAGGCCGATTTCGCGGTCACCACCGCGCGGCGGCTGTTCGGAGACCGGGGGGTCGAGGTGATGGAGCATCCCTGCACGGCCTCCGAGGATTTCTCGTGGTTCCTCGATCGGGTGCCCGGCGCCTTCGTACTGCTCGGTGCCTGTCCGCCCGATCGCGACCCCGCCACCGCGCCGTCGAACCATTCCCCGTACGCCACTTTCGACGATGCGGTGATCGAACGGGGAATCGACTTCGAAACCGAATGGGCTCTCGCCCGGCTCGATCGGCTCGCGGCTCGCTCACCCGAAGCCCGGACCGACCACACATAGTTCGGCGATCCGGCCCCGCGGCGTTATTCCGCGCGCGGGGTTCCGGCGGCGGCCCGGCCGACCGTGTGCAGATGTCCCAGCGACTGTGCGTAGGAGTCGATCACACCGGTCTCGCAGTAGGGCACGTCGATCTCCGCGCAGTACTTCGCGACGATCGGCTGAGCGCGGCGCAGATTGGGCCGGGGCATCGAGGGGAACAGATGATGCTCGATCTGGTAGTTGAGACCGCCGAACGCCGTATCGACGACGGCACCGCCCCGGACATTGCGTGAGGTGAGCACCTGGCGGCGCAGGTAGTCGGTATTGTCGCCCGCCGGGAGCACCGCCATACCCTTGTGGTTGGGTGCGAACG
Source organism: Nocardia sp. NPDC003963 (assembly GCF_053605105.1). Lineage (NCBI taxonomy): Bacteria > Bacillati > Actinomycetota > Actinomycetes > Mycobacteriales > Nocardiaceae > Nocardia > Nocardia sp. NPDC003963. The sequence continues at coordinate 1,241,072 of NZ_JBSGIP010000001.1, read as the reverse complement.
TGGTTCCCATGTAGAGCCCGAACAGCCCCTGCTGCACCGCGATGAATACGACCGCCTGCAATGGCGGGAGCACCAGGAAGACGATGCCGAGGTAGCCGGCCGCGTGCACGAGCAGCAGGGTGGCCTCGAGGCCGCGTCGCGGGATATCGCGCCGCACGATCGCCCGGACACTCGAATAGTGCAGGCTGGCGCCCTCCAGCAGCAGCATCGGGAAGAAGAGCCAGCCCTGGTACCGGAAGATCAGCCGGCGCAGGCCGCGGCCCGCGCGGGCCCGGACGCTCGAATGTGCCAGCACACCCATGATGTCGGGGTCGGCGTCCTCGGTGTTCGGATGCGCGTGGTGCCGGTTGTGGTTGCTGGTCCACCAGCCGATGCTGACCCCGATCGCGAGGTTCCCGAACAGCGTTCCCAGCAGGTAGTCGGACCGCCTGCTGCCCGCGATCTGCCGGTGTCCGGCATCGTGGCCGAGGAAGGCGCACTGGGCGAACATCGCGGCCAGGAAGGCGGCGGTGGCCAGTTGCCACCACGATTCGCCGATCAGTACGAATGCGGTCCAACCGGCGGCGAGTGCCAGCAGGACGGCCCCGCCCTTCCAGACGTAGTACCACGGGCGCCGATCCAGCAGGCCCGCGTCGCGCACCCGCCGCAACAGCACCGCGTAGTCGCTGTGGCGGGCCGGGCGTGCGGGAGCCGCGGGAGGTCCGGAGACCTCGATCCGGTCGGCAGGAGCATCTTGTGTGGCGGCGTTTGCCGTCATTTCGTCACCGATCTGTGCACAGGTGTCGTTCACCGGTAGACGGTCCGTATGCCGCGCGGGCCCGGCCGTCCTTGCCGACTCGCGCATCACCCTACCTGCGTCCCGATACCCGGTCGCCCGGCCGGGCCGATTCGCCGGAGGCACCGGCGTGGACCGGGGGCGGCGGAACAGCGAGCGATCCCGCCCGGGGGACGTGATATCCGCACGGTGCGGTCGAGGGCCGGCCACTGCGGAATACCGGTGCAAGAGTATCCACCGAGATCTGTTGCGGGGTAGCCTCTTCTGCGGTGGAGCGAATATTCGGGGAGGTACCATGCTGTTCATATCGGCTGTGGCGGCCGCGCTCATCGGCCTGATCCTGACCGACCTGTTCGGGTTGATCGTGGGTGGCTGGTTCTTCGCGGCGGCTGTGGTGCTGGTGGTCATCGCGGTCGTGCGCAGGGTCCGGCAGGACCGGGCTCCGCTCCGCGCCTCGTCCCGGTCGGCCGGCGCGGCGGGTGCCGCGGGCCTGGCCGGGTGGCATTTCGGAAACTCCGGCGGTGGGAGCGACCACAGCGGCGGTTGCAGTGGTGGTGGTGACAGTGGCTGCGGTGGTGGCGGAGGCTGTGGCGGGGGCGGCGGTGGCTGTGGCGGGGGCGGATGAGCCGGGGACGCGTCGTATCGATGGCCGCGTGCTCTGCCCGACGGCATACCGCTGCCGTCCGCGCGCGGTGTAGCCACTCCCGCGGGGCAGCGAACTAGAACACGTTCTTGCGATAGGCCGGCGTGTGCCCGATGCTGGGGCGATGGATATCGGGATCGCACTACCCACCATGTGCCGGGGCTACGACCGGGCGGCCACTGTCGATTGGTGCCGTCTGGCCGAGCAGGGGCCGGTCTCCAGCATTTCGTGCGGAGAGCGCATGGCGTTCCACAATCCCGAGATGTGGACGACTCTCGCCGCTGCCGCCGCGGTCACCGAACGGGTGCGCATCATCGCGAACCTGTCCGTGCTGCCGGCGCATCCGGTGGCATTGGTCGCGAAACAGGCGGCGACGCTGGATGTGCTGTCCGGCGGTCGCTTCACGCTGGGTGTCGGGGTCGGCGGCCGCGGCGACGACTACCGCAGTCTCGCCGCGGGTTTCGGGCGCCGGCACGACCGGCTCGATCGCGCGGTGGGCGAATTGCGCGCACTGTGGGCGGGTGGGCCCGCGACGGACGGCGGACATCCGATCGGACCGCCGTGTGTCCAGCCCGGCGGTCCGCCCGTACTCGCCGGTGCGCTCGGCCCGAAATCGCTCGCCCGCGCCGCGCGGTGGGCCGACGGGGTCGTCGCATTCAGTGTGGGTGGAGTGCCGGCCGAGATCGAATGGTCCGCCACGGCCGCGCGACGCGCCTGGTCCGAGGCCGGCCGGGATACGCCGCGCCTGGTGAGCGGATGTTTCTACGCACTCGGGGTTGCGGAGCCCGACCGGGTACTGCGCGATTTCACGGCGGAGTACCTGGGTTTCCTCGGTACCGAGGCGGCCGTGGGAGCGGCCGCCTCGATGAAGACCTCCGACGCCGCGGCACTGCATCGCACCCTCGACGCCGCGGAGGCCGCCGGATTGGACGAGTTCATCCTGGTGCCGAGCGCGGTGGAGCTCCGTGTGCTGGAGGAGACGCTGGAGTTGATCGCGTCCCGCTGAACGTCGCGGCCGGTCAGCCTTCGGGATAGAAGACGAACAGCACGCAGCCGGTCGCGCTCTGCGGCACATGCCAGGATCCGGCCGGTGCGTGGATGAAGGATCCGGCCGGATAGTCGCGGACACCGTCGTGGAAGGTGCCGGAAACCACGAAGACCTCCTCCGGTCCGGGCCGGTGCACATCCACACCCTCCCATCGGCTGCCGGGTTCCATTTCCAGAACATGCGCCGAGGCGCCGTCGGCGCCGGACCAGAGCGAACGCAGCCGGATACCGGGGAACAGGTCCCGTGCAGGTGCGTCGGATGTGCTCGACCAGGCATAACCGGGCATGGTCGGCCCGTTCTCGGGATGCGGGGTGGCGGTCATGGACTCAGCTTGCCGATCCATGACCCGGCCCTGCCAGTGTCAGGAAAGTCATTCTGAGGTACTTTTCTGCCATGACCGTCGCGTGGGCCGCCCCGGACGGGCGGCATCGGGTCGCCGCCCTTGTTACGCCGCCTCAGGCACCGTTCGAACTCGGTTGTGTGGTGGAGGTTTTCGGTACACCGCGCGAGGGGCTGCCCGGGCGTTACGACTTCGTGGTCTGCACCGAACATCCGGGCGAGGTGGCGACCACCGCCGGATACACGATGCAGGTGAGCGCCGGCCTCGAGGCTCTCGATACCGCGGATACGATCGTCGTCCCCGGCTGGCTGCCGTTCACGGCGCAACTGTCACCGGCGCTGCTGCGGGCACTGCGCGGCGCCGCCGAACGGGGCACCCGCCTCGTCTCCATCTGCTCGGGGGCCTTCGCACTCGCGCAGACCGGCCTGCTGGACGGGCGGAGCGCGACCACGCATTGGGCGCGGACCGACGAGCTGCGGGCCCGTTTCCCCCGGGTGCGCGTCGAGCCCGGTGTGCTGTACGTCGATCACGGTGATATCGCCACCAGCGCGGGTGCGGGCGCCGGTATCGATCTGTGCCTGCATCTGGTCCGTACCGATCACGGCGCGTCCTATGCCGCCCAGCTCGCTCGGCATATGGTGATGCCACCACATCGGGAAGGCGGCCAGGCCCAGTTCGTCCCGGCGCCGATCACCACGCACACCACCGGCGAGTCCATCGCCGCCCTGCTGCACTGGAGTATCGCCCATCTCGACCGGCCGATCACCCTGGCGGATCTGGCCGCCCGGGTGGGTGTCTCGTCGCGGACCCTGGCCCGCCGGTTCGAGGAGCAGCTCGGCACCACACCGGGCCGCTGGCTGCTCACCCAGCGGGTCACCGCGGCCCGCCGGCTCCTCGAGGAGACCGATCTCCCGGTCGAGGCGATCGCCACCCGGGTCGGACTCACCTCCGCCACGAACCTGCGCCGCCGGTTCCATACGCTCCTGGGCACCACCCCGGCGGCCTACCGGCGCGCCTTCCGCGGCTGACGCGAGACCTACCTCGACCGGCCGATTCCACCGGCGGGAGAACGAGTCCGGGCCACGGCTGCACTAGGCTGTTGCCGCGCCCGGCAGGGGCGGCTCGCGTGAGCGCTGCCGTTCCGTCTTCATCGCCGGTAGTCGGATTGCACGGCCCGGTCGTCCTTCCTCGGTCGAGTGAAAGCGAAAACAGGTATGACCAGCGAACGCCTCGTGCGGTCGAATCATCTCGTCCTCGTCCTCGCGTCCAGTTTCCTGATTGTCGTATCCGGGCTGGTCGTACCGGTGCGCGCGGCGGCATCGGAGCTCGATACCGCCTGCGGCACACCGCTGTCGGCCACGGAGCTGGCCGAGGTCGCCGACCTCTCCGAGACCTCGTCGCTGAGTGACGAAAGCGCCGGATCTGCGCTGGACCGGCTCGAGCGCGCGGTCGGACAGCATCGGCGGATCACCGAGATCCTGGTGGCACATCGGGATCGGCGTGGGCTGCTCGCCCTGGGGCTCGACGCCGTCGAACAGGCGGCGGTGATGCCGTTGCAACGGGACCCGAGCGCCTTCGACGACCCCGAGTGGGCGCACCGCATCAGCCTGGATCTGCTGTTGCGGTTCCTGCACAATGTGCACGCGGAGTTCACCGGGGCGCCCACCGAACCGCAGTGGGATCACTATTTCCGGCTCGCGCATCGCTGTGAGCTGTCCGCCGCCCGGGTGGCGATGGCGGGTTACAACGCCCATCTCAGCGTCGACCTGTCCAATGCCGTCGCCGCGACGCATGCCACCCCCGCCAACGCGGCGGACCACTTCCGGATCGTGGACGCGATCGCGGGACACGGTTCGCTCATCGTCGATCTGACGAAGGAGATATACGGCGGCGATCTGGGCCCGCTGTGGCGGTTCTATTTCTTCGGGGAGGGCCTCGACGCCGTGCTCGGCGCGGGCGTGGCGACCGGCCCGCTGCTGCGGCTGGCCGATCTGGGGGCCAATGTGGTGATCTTCGGTAACGGTCTGGCCCTGCAGGATCCGGCGGCGGAACCGGCTGTCCGCGCGGAGATGGATGTGTTGTGGCGCAGTGCCGACGCCGCCTTCGAGGTGCTGGCGGCGAACGGCGCGCTGTGAACGGCCGTGCCCGGTCACCGCTGTCCGGCGACCGGGCACGGCCTGAGTCGCGACCGATCAGACCACGACTTCCGCGAGCCTGCCGGTGGCGATATCGAAGACGAAACCGCGCAGCGACGAGGTCGCGGTGACGAACGGGCTGGCCTCGATACGCCGGAGAGACTGCCGTACATCTTCGTCCAGATCGGGGAACGCCTCGGCGGACCAGGCCGGTTTGATCCCGGTTTCGTCCTGGATGCCGCGTTTGAAATCGTCGTCGGTGAAGGTGAGCATCCCGCAATCGGTGTGGTGGATCAGGATGATCTCGGTGGTGCCCAGCAGTCGCTGACTGATCGCCAGCGAACGGATCTCGTCATCGGTCACTACACCGCCCGCATTGCGGATGACATGTGCTTCGCCCTCCGCCAGACCGAGGATGCGGTAGACATCGAGCCGCGCGTCCATACAGGCGACCACCGCGACGTGCTTGCTGGGCGGTAGGGGCAGCGGGCCGCCGAACTGCTCCGCGTAGCGTGCGTTGTTGGCCAGATAGTCATCGGTCACTGTCATACGTACCGACCTCCGTTCGTCGACGTCTCGATATGCGAATGTCCGCATCCACATTCCCAAGCTGTCGTCCGCGATCACGACCGATAGAACCGGGCAGAGTCGAACCCTGGCGTGTCGCGAATTGTATGCGTCGTGCCGAGCGCAGTGAGGTACTCACCGTACGTGGCGACCGGTGCCGGGCCCGCCCACCGCGCCGCACGCCCGCTCCGGCTGCACAACCGGGATCCCGAGGTGGCCGGTACGAATCCCCGTCCACCTCCCGCTCACCGTCGCGCGCGGCCATCCGTTAAGATCATCTTCGCCTCTCGGTCCAGCAACCGGCCGCTGAGTCAGTGAGCGTGCGCTGTGTCGCCGCTGTTTCCTGTGTGATCGGAGGCCGGGGTGTCGATGCCTGCTGCCGAGTTCGGCGGTGACCGTGCGCGGTGACCTTTCCGGGGCCGATTCCGGTCCGGCCGACGGTACGGGCTGGTTCGAACGGGAACCCTTGGTCCTGCTGGTCGAAGACGATCCCGGAGACGCGTTGCTCGTCGAGGAACTGGTTGCCGACGCCGAACACGGTATGCGGCTGGAATGGGTACGCACGCTGGCCGAGGCGGGTGCGCGGCTCGCCGTCGAGGTACCCGACTGTGTACTGCTCGACCTGCGCCTACCCGATGCCCAGGGCCTGGAAGCGGTGGCCCGTATCCGCGCGCACAACGATCGGGTCGCCGTGGTGGTGATGACCGGGCTCGACGAAGAAGGTACGGGGCTGGCGGCCCTGGCCTCCGGCGCCCAGGACTATCTGGTCAAGGGCCGGGTCGAACCGGACCTGTTCGCCCGTGCCGTGCGGTACGCGATCCAGCGTAAACAAGCCGAACGTACCAGTGCGGCACTGCAGGCCAGTCAGATGCGGGCCCAGGAGAATTCGCGTCTGGAACGCGGCCTGCTACCGACTCCGTTGCTCGGCGCCGACCGGGTGGTGGATGTGGTCGCCCGCTACCGGCCGGGTCGCGCCCATTCACTGCTCGGTGGCGATTTCTACGATGTCGTCCAGGGTCCCGACAGGATCGTGCACGCCATCATCGGTGATGTGTCCGGACACGGACCCGATGCGGCCGCCACCGGTGTCGCGTTGCGATTGGCCTGGCGCACACTGGTGCTCACCGGGGTGACCGGGTCGCGGCAACTGCAATTGCTGGAGCAGGTCCTGCTGGCCGAACGCGCCGACCGGCTGACCTTCGCCACCGCGACCAGCCTGACCCTGGATCCGTCCACGAAGCGGGTCGTGGTGCGCCGTGCCGGGCATCCCGGCATGCTGCACCACCGCGCCGGCGAGCTGTGCTGGCTCGAGGTCGCCGGTGGGGCGGCACTCGGATTCATGCCGGGCCGGGCCGAATGGCCGGCGGCCGAGATCGAATTGGCCCCGGGTGCCGGGCTGGTGCTGTTCACCGACGGCCTCTTCGAAGGCCGGGTCGGCCGTGACGGCGGCCGGCTCGGCGAAGCCGGTCTGCTGGACGTCGCCAGATCGGTCCCCGCGGCCCGTCCCGGCGTGTTCGTCGACGATCTGATCGGCCGCGTCGAAGAACTCGCGAGCGCGGCAGGTGGTCTGGACGACGATCTGGCCATTCTCTACATGTGCTGGAACGACGGTCGAAAGGGTGAACTTCCGTGACGAACGCCGATTCCCGGGTGGTCGGGCGGCTGACCGCGCAGGCATGGTTCCAGCTGGTCTTCGGGTCGATGATCCTGGTGGTCCTGATCGGTGCGGTGGCCGGTGCGCAGGTGATCGCCAATACCGGCGAGGTCACCGACCGGCTGGCCCGGCAGACTTTGCCCGCCGCCGCGGAGGCATACCGGTTGCAGAGCGCGCTGATCAACCAGGAGACCGGGTTGCGCGGTTACGCGATCGCCGCCGATCCGCAGTTCCTCGAACCGTATGTCCAGGGCACCCGGGACCAGGACGGCGCGGCGGCCCGGCTGCGTGAACTGCTGTCCGACCGGCCGGACCTGGCCGCCGATCTCGACGCGATCGAACGCGGTGCCCAGCAGTGGCGCACCGAGTACGCCGGTCCGCTCGCCGCGACCACGTCGCCCGAGCAGGCGCGGACCCTGGCCGCGCGAACAGTGGTCCGGGCCAAGGATCTCTTCGACGAGTTGCGCGTGCTGTTCACCGTGCAGAACGACCGGCTGGCCGCCGCGGTCGCGGAGGACAACCGGGCGCTGGCGCATGCGCGCACCGTTCGTGATGTGGTGCTGGCCGGTATGGTCGTCGCCTTCCTGCTGACCGGAATCGTGCTGACCGTCCTGCTGCGCAGGCTGGTCGTCCACCCGCTGGCCGCACTCACCGAATCGTCGCTGCGGGTGGCCGACGGGGAGTTCGACCATCACATCGACAGCCGCGGGCCCGCCGATATCGTCCAGGTCGCCGAAGCGGTCGAGGATATGCGCACACGGATCGTCGCCGAACTGGGCTCTTCGCGGTCGCAGGGCACCCTGCTGCGGCAGCAGAAGGCGGAACTGGACCTGCAGGCCGACGAACTACGCCGTTCCAATGCCGAACTGGAACAGTTCGCCTACGTCGCCTCGCACGATCTGCAGGAACCGCTGCGCAAGGTCGCCTCCTTCTGCCAGCTGCTGGAGAAACGCTACGGTTCCCAGCTCGACGATCGCGGTAAGCAGTACATCGACTTCGCCGTCGACGGTGCCAAGCGGATGCAGGTGCTCATCAACGATCTGCTGACCTTCTCCCGGGTGGGCCGGGTCAGTGAGGGGACACAGCCGGTTCTGCTCGATGAACCGCTGGACCGGGCACTGAGCAACCTGTCGGCCGGGCTCGAAGAGGCCGACGCGGTGGTGGAGCGGCCGGACGAACTCCCCGAGGTCATGGGCGAGCCGATTCTGCTGACCATGCTGTGGCAGAACCTTCTCAGCAACGCGGTCAAATTCCGCTGTCCCGACCGTGCTCCGGTCATCCGGGTCGAGGTGGATGCGGTCGCCGACGATCCGGCGGTCCGCCTGTTCTCGGTGACCGACAACGGCATCGGTGTCGCCCCCGAATTCGCGGAAAAGGTTTTCGTGATCTTCCAGCGGTTGCACGCCCGGGACGAGTACAGCGGTACCGGTATCGGTCTGGCAGTCTGCAAGAAGATCGTCGAATACCACGGCGGCACCATCTGGCTCGATACCGAGAACGCGGAGGGGACCCGGATCTACTTCACCCTCCGTATCGCCGAGCCCGCGCTCGGGGCCGACCTCGATGCCGCGGCCCCGGCCGCACCCGTCCCCCAAGGAGGAAATCTATGACCGTACCCGGCCAGCCGATCGATATCCTGCTCGTCGAGGACGATCCGGGTGACGAGCTGATGACCCGGGAGGCGTTCGAGGACAACAAGATAGGGAACACCCTGCACGTCGCGCACGACGGCCAGGAGGCGCTGGATTTCCTGTACCGCGTCGGCCCCTACGCGGACGCGCCGCGGCCCGATCTCATCCTGCTCGACCTCAATCTCCCGAAATACGACGGCCGACAGGTACTGGAGAAGATCAAGGCCGACCCCGACCTGTCGCATATCCCGGTGGTCGTACTGACCACCTCCGCTGCCGAGGAGGACATCCTGCGCAGCTACAAACTGCACGCCAACGCCTATGTCACCAAACCGGTCGACCTCGACCAGTTCGTGGCGGCGATCAAGCAGATCGACGATTTCTTCGTCCAGGTGGTCCGGCTGCCCCGCGCCCGGTAACCGCGGGGCAGCCGCGGCTCACGATGCCGAAGAACCGGTGCCCGCGGCGAGGGCCGCCGCCAGCGATTCGTGCACCGACAGCAGTTTGTCCAGACCGGTGAGCTCGACCGGACGCCGGACGGCGTCGGAGACGACCACGCGCAGCCCGGCCTCGGGATCGGCGGCCTCGGAGACCACGAGCAGCACACTCAAACCGGCCGACCCGAGGAAGCCGACTGCCGACATGTCCACGATCAGTTGATTCCCGCCCCGCTGGGCGTCTTGGAGGGCAGTCTGCAGCTGGGGTGCCGACGCCATATCCACCTCGCCCTGCACAGTGACGATCGCGGTCCCGTTCTCCGTGCGCACCGCTACGTCGAGCAGGCGGGGTGTGCTCTCGCCACTCATCGCGGATCCTCCGGCTCGCAATTCGCCACTTCTCACCTCTGCAGTATCGAGGCCCCGCCGCGTGTCACGCGACCGGGGCCGGGGTCGATCTCCGCAGAGAATCTACCCGATCGGGAAAACGTAGTCATCGCTACGGATCCACTCGCCGGAGTTCGTAATCTGCGCCACGTTTGAGCCGGATCGAAGGCGACCACCGGGCGTGATCCACACCGGTCGTCCCGCAACACCGGTCCCCGGAAGTGTCTACGACGCTCGGTCGAATGCGCCGGGAACGAATGGGTATGGCTAGCAGTGAACACATGAACCGACTGGACAGAAAGCCGAACGCCACGGACCCGGTACCGCCTACGCCGTCCGTCCGGCGAGACCTACAGGAGGCGATGAGGTGACGACAACCCACCCACCCGGGCTGGACTGTCCGCCGACCCGATGGGAGTTACAGTTCCCGGCGAAAGCCGACCGGTTGGCCGAGGTCAGGCACCGGACACAGAAATGGCTGGCGCAGTGCCCGCTCGACGAGTATCAGGCCTACGACGTCCTGCTGGCAGTGGGGGAGGCATGCGCCAACGCGATCGAGCACGGCCACCGGGGTGACGGTGGCACGATCCGGTTGCGGTTCGCCCGTGAGGCCACCGGCCTGCGGATAACCGTCGCCGATCACGGTCGCTGGAAGAACCCCGACCCCGGCCCGGACCAGGTCCGCGGGCGCGGTATGGCCATCATCCGGGCGTTGATCCCGCAGGTGGAGGTCACCATCACCGCCCGCGGGACAACCGTCGAAATGCGTATCCCGTCCACACGGTGAGCGTGTCCCGCCGGCCCGGCCGATCCGCGGCGATTCAGCCCAGGCGGTAGAAACGCCAGAAACCGAAGCCGTCGATCGGCAGGACCTCGACCGAGGTGAATCCGGCGGCGAACGCGTACTCCCGCAGGGTCTGCTGCCGCATCACTGTGCCGGTGCCCGCGCTGGGCCGGCTGGACATCCCGTCCGGCAGGCAGATGAACAGGCTGAAGCCGTACATCAGCCGCTCCACGGCGTCGCCGTCCGGGGCGAACTCGTCGGCCACCGCCTCGTCCATCACCACCAGCGGGGCGCCGGGTCGTAATGCGCGCCGGACGGCCGCCAGCACGTCGACCGGGCGGGGCATATCGTGCACGCATTCGAAGGCGAAGGCGATATCGAAGCTTCCCTCCGGTAGCTGTGCGGCGTCGGCCGCCGTGAACTCACAGCGCTGCGCGACGTCCGCGGTGATGGCGTTGTGTCGCGCTGCTCTGACCGAGGGTGCGTCGATATCGACACCGCGTACCCGCGCCGCCGGGTAGGCCCGCGCCAGCGCGATCGCCGACCACCCTGCCCCGCATCCGATATCGAGGATCCGGGCGCCCGGGGCGCGTAACAGCATATCCACCGCGGGGACTCCCGCCAGGGCAGCGGCGAGCCGGTGTTCGTACCAGGGCCGGGTTCCGTCGGCCTGACCCTCGCGCGCATCGTCCCCCAACTCGTCCCAGCCCACTCCGCCCCCGGTCCGATACGCCGCGAGCAGTTGCGGTAGTGCCGGACCGGTCGCGCCGAACAACCGCGCGACAGGGGCCAGATAGTCGACGCTGTGCTCATCGGTGAGTACCTCGGCGACGGCGTCCGGTATCGCGAAAACCCGCTCGTCGGCGGCACCGTCGCGCTGTACGAGGAGCAGTCCGGTGACCGCCTGCTGTTCCAGCCATTCCCGGGCGTACCGGGGGTGGGTGGCGGTGCGTTCGGCCAGTTGTGCGGCCGTCGCCGGGCCCTCGTCAGCGAGGCTGCGATACCAGCCGAGCCGATCTCCCACGAATATCGACAACAGATCGACTGTGCCGAGCGCAGCATGGAGAACCCGGTCGGCCGCCGCTGCGGTATCCCTGTCCGCGTCCATACGGCAACTATTCCCGGTAGGGTCCGCGCTGCGGTCGAACCGCCGGTCCGCGCCGAAGCGTGTCGTCGGTGAACCGGTCGCCGTTGGCCGGATACCACAAAATCACGTCGCGTACGGAACCCGCGCTCTGCCATGCTGGCGATATGTCGGGCTCCGTTTTCATGATCACCGGTATCCAGGCCGCGGGTAAGTCGACGGTCGCGCAGGCGCTCGCCGAGCGGTTACCGCGCTCGGCGCATGTGCGGGGCGACACCTTCCGGAGATTCGTGGTCAACGGTCGTGCGGAGATGAGCGCGGACCCCGCTCCGGCGGCGCTGGAGCAGTTACGGATGCGTCATCGGCTGGCCGCGGCGGCCGCCGACGAATACGCTCGCGCCGGTTTCGATTCTGTCCTGCAGGATGTCGTGCTCGGTGAATTCCTGCCGTGGACTGTCGAACAGATACGAACCGATCCGCTGTACGTCGTGGTCCTGGCCCCGCGGTCCGTGACCGTCGCCGCGCGCGAAGCGGGCCGCGACAAGAATGCCTACGGGGCGTTCACGGTTTCCGCGCTCGATACCGTGCTCCGCGATACGACACCGCGACTGGGTCTGTGGCTCGACACGTCGGACCTCACCGTCGACGAGACCGTGGCGGCGATACTGGACCGCGCGCGGCCGGTCCGCCGCTGAGGGCCGGACCGGCGGTCAGCGGCGCAGTACTTTGCGCGCGGTCCAGTTGCCGAGGAACTGGACGGCCTGCACACCGGCGACGATGAGGAGTGTCGCCACCAGCGTGACCTCCCAGTCGAACCGCTGATACCCGTACACCAGGGCGAAATCGCCGAGCCCGCCGCCACCGACCGTGCCCGCCATCGCGGACATGTCCACGATGGCGATGATGATGAAGGTGTACCCGAGGATCAGCGGGCCCAGCGCCTCGGGAACGAGCAGGGTGAGGATGATCCGGAGTGGTCCCGCGCCCATCGCGCGCGCCGCTTCGATCACACCGGGGTCGACGGTGACCAGGTTCTGTTCGACGATGCGGGCGATGCCGAAGGACGCGGCCACGATCATGACGAAAGCCGCCGCGTCGGTGCCGATGGTGGTGCCCACCACCTCGAGGGTGATCGGGCCCAGCGCGGCCAGCAGGATGATGAACGGGATCGGGCGCACAATATTGACCAGCACATTGAGCAGCCAATTGATCGGGCTGTTGGCCAGCAGCCCGCCCTTACGGGTGGTGTAGAGCGCCGTGCCCAGGAACAGCCCGATGATCCCGCCCACCATGAAGGTGAGCAGGACGAGATAGATGGTGGTGCCGACGGCCTCGGTGAGAATCGGTCGCAGCTTGTCCCAGTCGGTGTCCATATCGGTCCTCGCTACCGTCGGTCCAGTTCGGCGATCACCTTCTCGACGGCCTCGTCGGGGCCGTCGAGCGCGAGGGTGATACTGCCGAAAGTCTTGTCCTGCAGAGTGCTCACCCCGCCGTACACCACCTCGAAACCCACCCCGGCGTGGGCGGCGGTCGAGAGCGCGGGCCCGATACCCCGGGCGTCGTCGATATCGACGGTCACCAGCCGGCCGCGGTGGAGTTCGCCGAGGCGGCGGAGTTCTCCGGGCGCCGGGCGGTTGTGCAGCACGGTATCGACGAACGACCGGGTGGGCGCCGAACGCGGTGCCGCGAAAACATCGAAGGTGTTCGCCAGCTCCACGATCCGGCCCTCGGCCAGGACCGCGACCCGGTCCGCCACGGCCCGGATGACATCCATCTCGTGGGTGATCACCACGATGGTCACACCCAGCTCCGCGTTGATCTTGCGGAGCAGGCGCAGCACCTCACCGGTCGTCTCCGGGTCCAGGGCCGAGGTGGCCTCGTCCGCCAGCAACAAGGACGGCGAGGTGGCCAGGGCCCGTGCGATTCCGACGCGTTGTTTCTGCCCACCCGACAACTGATCCGGGTAGCTGCGGGCCTTATCGGACAGTCCGACGAAATCCAGCAGCTCGGCCAGCCGCTCCTTACGTTTCGCCCGCGGCCAGCCCGCGACCTTCAGTGGGTACTCGATATTTCCGGCCGCCGTCCGCGAGCGGAAGAGATTGAACTGCTGGAAGACCATACCGATATCGCGGCGTATCCGCCGCACCCCGGCCTCCGGCACACCCGTGATCGGGGTGCCGGAGATCTCGATGGTCCCGCTGGTGGGCTTCTCGAGCGCGTTGATGAGCCGGACGAGGGTGCTCTTACCCGCGCCCGAGTAGCCGATCACCCCGAAGATCTCGCCTTTTTCGATCCGTAGATCGATACCGGACAGCGCTCGCTCTTCGTGCTTACCCGTTCGGAATATCTTGGTCACCGAACGGAATTCCACCGCGGGAACCGAGGTATCCGGCCCGGTCGATGTACCGGTCACTGTCCGTCGCGGATCGTCTGCTGCACCCGCTGCAGAATGGGTTCGAGATCGGGACCACTGCGCCGGACCTCCACCGAGGTGCCCTTGGACGATTCGGCTACCGCCTGCTGGACCTCGGGATCGTGCCAGATCTCCACCAGCCGCTGATAGGTCGGGTCGGCTTTGTCCTCGGCGCGGACGACGAAGGTGTTGATGTACGGTTCGGCGCCCGGACTGGACGGATCGTCCTTGAACAGCGCTGTCAGAGGGTCGATACCGGCCCGCTCCAGGAAGGTGTTGTTGATGATGGAACCGTCCACCGATGCCAGGGACAGCGCGGTCTGCGCGGCGTCGACCGGAGTCACCTTCACCTTGGACGCGGCCCGATCGATATCGGCGGGGGAGGGCGCCAGGGTATCCGAGGACAGTGTCACCAGTCCCGCGGCTTTCAGGACGAACAGCGCCCGCGCCTGGTTGGAGGGGTCGTTGGGAATCGCGATCTCACCGCCGGCGGGGATATCGGCCACAGTTCTGTGTTTCTTCGAGTACAGGCCGAGCGGCACGATCTGGGTGGCGCCGATCGGGGTCAGATCGGCATTGTCGGCGACATTGTATTCGCCGAGGAATTGGAGGTGCTGGAAGAGATTGATATCGATCTGTCCCTGGGAAAGGGCGATATTGGGTTGTGAGTAGTCGGAATAGTTCGTGATCTGCAGCGTGATACCCGCGTCCTGGGCTTTCTGCTCGAACACGTCCCATGCCCGGTCGCTTTCGGTGGTACCGATCCGTACTACGCCGTCCGAGCCGGAATCACTGCCGCCGCAGCCGCTGAGGGCGAGCGCGGCAGCGATTGCCAACGCTGGGATCGCCAGTACCCGAGGGAATTTCAACGCCTGCTCCCGAATGATCGTGACCGTGTGGACTCGACCATCCAAGCGGCGGTGCGGGCGGGGCGGCAACGGTTGCGATTGGGCTGAACCAAATTCTGGCCGCGGCGGTACACGACCGCCTAGTTTGCGCACAATGCGAGGTCTGCGTCGTTTCGTCGTCGTTCCGGTCCTGCTCGCGCTGGCCGCCCTGCTGCCGGCCTGTGGTGCGAGTCGTGATCCGGATGTGGTCCGGATCGGGGTGAACGATCTGGCGCTGCCGCACTGGGAGGTGTACCGGGAGAAGGCCGCCGAACGTGGTATCGCCGTGGAATTCGTGAATTTCTCCGATTACAACCAGCCGAATCCGGCCCTGTCGCAGGGCCGGATCGACCTCAACAAATTCCAGCACGTGCGCTATCTCGCCAACTACAACGTGGCCGACAACGACAATCTGACCCCGATCGGCGCCACCGAGATCTTCCCGCTGACCCTCTACTCGAAGAAATACGATTCGGTCGCCGAAATCCCGCGCGGCGGCGAGATCACGCTGAGCAACAACCCGGCCAATCACGTGCGGCCGCTACTGGGGCTGGCCGCCGCGGGACTGATCGTCCTGAAAAACGGTCCGAGCTGGGATTCGCGAATCGAAGATGTCGACACCGCCGCCTCGCGGGTCCGGCTCACCACGATCGACCCCGCCCTGACCGCGCAGTCCCTGGACAGTGTGGCCGCCGCATTCGTGGACGATACCTTCGCCGTCCCGGCCGGTCTCACCGCCGACGATGTCGTCTACACCGACGATCCGCAGCGTCCGGAGTTGACCCAGTACATCAATATCTTCGCCGCTCGCGACGAGGACAAGGACGATCCGACACTGCTGGCGCTGGCCGAGCTCTATCACGACCCGGCCGTGGAAGCAGCGATCCGGGCCGAATCCGGATACGACGGGATCTTCAAGCGCAACGATCCGGCCGAGCTGCGGGCCACGCTCGCCGAACTGGAAGCCACCTTCCGCGGCCGTTCCGGTCCGCGCTGAGCTACCGAATGTCCGCTAGTGCGCCGGGCTTCAGCCGGGTGGTGAAGGCGGACGCGGGAGGGCCGCCGAGCCCCGAGCGTGCCCTGAACCGGACGTTGCTGCTGTTGCGGAGAGCGCAGAAAGCGTTGTTCCGCAAGGAGAAGGGCTCAGCCGATCGAGTCAAGGCGCCTTCGGCAAGGTGGACCGATTCTTCCCGTCGACACGCATGTGTTCGGTATGCGGGGCGATCGGCGAGAAGAAACCGTTGCATGCCAGGGAGTGGACGTGCACGTGTGGTGTGACCCACGACCGGGATCTCAATGCCGCGAAGAACATCTTGGCGGCCGGACGGGCGGACAGGCTGAACGCCTACGGAGGGACCGTAAGTCCTGCCGCCCAGCGGAAGGCAAGTCCCCGTGGAACAGGAACCCACCGGAGAACCGCAAGGTTCAGGAGGAATCCCCGTCGGTCACGGCGGGGAGGACGTCAAAGCCAGTGCCGATCGCCGATCGCCGCGGCTTCGGTGCCGCCGTCGGCGAAGATGATCTGGCCGGTGACGAAGCGGTTGTCCACCCCGGTCAGCCAGCAGAGGAGTTCGGCGATCCACTCGGGGCGTCCCGGGAATCCGCCCAACGGTTGTGGAGAGGAGGCCTCGACTGTTCTCCGTACCTCGTCGTCGGCGAAGATCCAGGCGGCGGCCGGGGTATCGACCACTCCCGGCGCCACGGCATTGAGCGCGATACCGGCGCCGGCCCAGGCGGCGGTCGGAGCCGTCCGCCGCACCCAGCGGTTGAGGGCTCGCTTGGCGATTCCGTAGCCGCCGGTGAGACCTCCCGCGTCGGGATCTGCTTCGAGGTAGGACACCGCGGCCGCTTCGTCGCCGTCGAGGCAGGCCGCCACGATGCGCTCGTCGGCCGGGGCCAGCGAGGAGGTCGAGGACACTGCCACCGCGCGCGGCGCCGGGCTCTGCGCGAGCAGCGGGCGCAGACCCTCCAGGGTGGCCACCGCCCCGAAATAGTTGGTCTCGAGCAGGCCGGTGGTACCGCCCCCGGCCACCGCGAGCACGCCGTCGACGGGCCCGCTCACCTGGTCGACCAGTGTCCGCCGCCCGGCGGGCCGGGACAGGTCGGCCCGGATATCGGCGTCGGCCAGGTCGCATCCGATCACCGTGGCCCCGCGTTCCCGGAGCAACGTCGTAGCCGCGGCGCCGATACCGGAGGCCGAACCGGTGACGACATAGGTTCGCCCGGCGAACCCCGTATGCGAGGACATGACACCTTCTTCCGTCGGGGCCCGGCCTAGCGGCCGGGCGTACCAGCACCGTACGCCCGCGGTTTCCGGCCCTGCGGTCCCGCACGGCGCCGCGGATTCGAAAGGCCATTACTGCACTGAATCTCGACATCCGCGAACGTCGCGTACCCGCCCGGCCCGAACCTCCGCGGGACCCGGTGCCCGTGCGCGGTCCGATCGTGGTGGTGTCTCCCGGCCTGCCGAGGTGGCTGGTCGTCCGTCCAGCTGCAAGACTGTCAGCGCACCGCCGGGGGCGGCACCGGTGCCCGATCCGGCGAAAGGAACACCATGCGGAAACTACGTACCGCCGCGGTCACCGCGCTGTTCGCGGCGGCGGTCGCCGGTCTGCCGGGCGGGTACGCGTCCGCGGATCCGGGGACCGGCCTCGTCCAATCCGTCGAACCATTGGCCGCGCCGGCCGTGCTCCCCGGATCGGTGGACGGCGAGCGGATGCTCTACACGAGCACGACGGTAGGTGGGCAGCCTGCCCTCGCCAGTGCGGCGGTGTACTTCCCTCCCGGCGCGCCACCGGCCGGTGGCTGGCCGGTCATCGCGTGGGCACACGGCACGGTCGGTCTGGGCGATTCCTGCGCCTACAGTGTGGCGGGCCCCGGTGCGGTCGAACGGGACTGGGCCTACCTGGGAAAATGGCTGGAACAGGGCTACGCGATCGTTGCCGCCGACTATGCCGGACTGGGTACTCCCGGTGAGCATCCGTATCTCAACGGAGTCGTGGAGGCGCACAATATCGTCGACGCGGTGCGCGCCGCGTCCGGGCATTATCCGGCGCTGTCGAACAAATGGGTCGTGGTCGGGCAATCCCAGGGCGGCGGCGCCGCGGTGACCACCGCTCGGTACGCCACCGAATTCGGCGGTCCGGATCTGGACTACCGAGGTGCGGTCGCGACCGGTGTCCCCGCCTACATCGAGAATGTTCTCGCGCTGATGGGGCCCGGCGTGCCGCCGGTGAAACTCGGCGCGCACACCACGGGCTACGCGCTGTATCTGCTGAACGGTCTGCGCACCAGCTATCCCGGACTGGATATCGAAGCACTGCTGACCGATTCCGGCCGGTACTGGCTGGAACGGGCACGCACCGAATGTCTGTCCCCGCTCGGCGAGGCGCTGGTGGCCGATGGTGTGGTGATCGGTGAGCTCTTCACTCGCCCGCTGGCGGATATACCGGACCTGCGCGGGCTGCTCACCCGTTATCTGGGGCTGCCGGAATCCGGCTACGCCGAACCGCTGTTCCTCGGGCAGGGGCTGCTCGATACCGATGTGCTCACCCCGGAGACCTTGCGCTTCGCCGCAGTGCTGGCGGCGAACCGGCAGCCGGTGACACTGAAGGTGTACCCCACCGACCACGACGGAGCGGTCAACGATTCGCTGCCCGATTCAGTGCCGTTCGTGCGCGACCTGTTCGCCTGAACTCCGGCCGGAACGGGCACCGGCGCAGCGTATTCGGTGGATCCGTTCGGCGGATATCGGCCGTGCGGCGTTTGACATCGCATCGACCGGGAATAGCGGGAGCATAACGTCCCTCTACCCCTTGGGAATTGCCATGATCGTTGTTCTCGGGCTCGTGATCGCCGTCGCGGCGGTTGCCGCCGGTGTCGCCGGCGTCGCGGCCAATACCAGTGATGTCAATCGGCTGACCAGTGACTTCTCGGTCTTCGACTACCACTTCGCCGGTACCACCGGCGAACTGTTCCTCATCGGCATCGCTGTCGGTGTGGTCGGTGGGGTAGGCGTCGGTCTCGTCTCGGCGGGCGCGTGGCGTTCCACTCGCAAGGGCGCGGCGACGCGTCGTGAACTCCGGCAGTCGCGCAAGGAGATCGCCGCGGTTCAGCGGGATCTCGCCAATACCAAGGCGCCGGCGAAGAAGCCGGCACCGGCACCCGCCGGACCGAAAGCTCCGGCCTGGTCGATGAGCAAATTGCTGCGCAAACCGAACAGGGACGCGGCGGCGGCCAAGTAATCACGGGCGGCTGCCCGGATTTCGGATCTCGAATCAGGAAGTCAATGTCATGATCGTTCTCGGACTCGTTCTGCTCATCATCGGTTACCTGCTCGGTATCGGTGTGCTCACCACCATCGGACTCGTCCTGCTCGTCGTCGGCGCGGTGCTGGCCATCGCCGGCTCGGTGGGTCGCCCCGTCGCCGGTCGGCGGCACTATTACTGACGCCGTCCACTACAGACCGCTGACGGCCACGGCGGTGCGGGTGCCCCTTCGCGGACCACCGGCACCGCCGTGGTCGTTCGTAGAGGGCGCGAACCGGTTCGCGGATTCAAGCGCTCCCGGCCCGCAGCCCGTCGAAGGCCAGAGTCAGGCAGCGGACGGCCGCCTCGGGCCCCGCTGCTTCGCCCAGTAGCGATAGCCCCCAGATCAGATGCACGACATCGTTGTCGGTGACCTCCCGGCGCAGCACTCCGGCCGTGCGGGCCCGTTCGAGCAATCGCGACAGCTGGGCCATGCTCCGGTGACATGCCTCGACGAGGTGCTCGGCTGCCGGGTGGTCGCCGGTGATCGCTTCCAGGAGTCCTCGGTCTGCGGTCATCCTGTCGAGCAGCTGGGATACGAATCCGGAGCACGCGCGCCAAGGGTCCGGTTCGGCGTCCGAGGCCGCGGCCAGCTCGTCGAGTGCCGCCACTCGTGCCGGAAGCAAGGCGTCGATCAGCGCGTCTCGATTCGGGAAATGGTTGTACACCGTACCGATACCGACGCCTGCCCGGCGCGCCACCTCTTCCAGGGATCCGCTCAGTCCCTGCTCGGTGAACACCGCGGCGGCCGCCGTCAGTACCTTTTCCCGGTTGCGGGCGGCATCGCGGCGCAGGGGTTTGGACACAGACGCCATAGTACAAAATCGAGGATCTCCTCGACTTCATCCGGGACCGCGCTCAGTCGAACACGTCGAAAACCTCTTCGGCTCGATCGCGGCTCCGGACCATATCCCACGCGGTGTCGGCGATCCGGTCGGGATTCAGGGTATGGCCCGCGAGCGAGCCGTAACGTGCGGTATCGGCGCTGATCAACGCGTGGATATCGCCGCGCTCCACGACGCCGCCGATAGTGAGGGTGCCCGCGTACAAGCCGTCCTCGGCGAGTGCCGCGTGCAGCGTGATCGCATAGTTCCGCAGCGCCGCGGCGGCCAGCGCGAGCTGGCCGAGAGCAGGCATCGGCCGCACGCTGGAGAGTCCACCCGCGAAGAGCAGGCCACCCCGGCCCCGGGCCCGCATTCCGGGAAGTACCGCGTTCACGACATCGACTGCGGGCCAGACCCAGGAGAACGCCGCCTCGGCGGTTGTCGAATCCACCTCGGTGATAGGCATCGGATGCTGGACCGGGCCGGGGCCGTAATAGACCAGACCGATATCGCCGCTGCCGATTCGGCCGAGCGCCGAGCGCAACCGGAGCCGATCGGTGACATCTACCGGATAGGTCTCGGCGTCGATTCCGTCCCCGGCCAGCTCGCGCCGGAATTCGTCCAGCCGGGTGTCGCTACGCGACAGCAGCGCTACTCGATACCCGTCGCCACCGAAGCGGCGGGCCATGGACATTCCCAGACCCGGTCCGGCGCCGACGATCACGGCCGTTCCCTTGGCGGACATCGTGTTCCCTTCTATTTAAGTCGAGGCCCCCCTCGATTTCGAGCGTAACATGAATTCGAGGGGGGCCTCGACTTGACCGATGGGGGATATGGCGGAGGCGTCCCCGTATACCGCTGCGGGCGATATCGCCGGCGCGATCACCGGTTATCCGAGCGCGCCGGTGACGATCAGAGGCGGAATCGGGAACCGGCGGGCAGGGTCCGCGTCCGAGTGGTCACTACTGCCCCGTCGAGTCGGATCGTGCGCGACGATCGGCGAACGCTCCGGCGATATCGAACCGGGAGGAGCGGTGTCCGGCTTACCCGGAAGTCAGGAACATTCGCCGATCGGCCGGCCGGCCGGCGACCGCGGCGGGGGAGCTCCCGCGAACTACCTGGGGATGATTCCTGCGAAATATCGTGATTCCACCGACGTGCTCCTCGTGCCTACGCGGATCATTGGAACTGGACCGCGAGCTTGCGGTATCGGATTTCGCGTTCGTGGAAAGGGTCTTCCGCGGTGGCGGAGCGGGCCAGCTCCCCATAACCGACCGCTATGCGGCGGCACAACTGCGCTTTCTGCTCGCCGAAATCGGCTCTCGGGCAGATCAATAGGTGTGCCCGGTCAGCGGACCGGCCGCCGTTCCTGCTCCCGGGTGCCGGCGACGACCGGGGCGCCGGCGGCCCCGTGCGGATTCGTCAGTGCCATGCTCACTCCGATCAGCAGCACTACGGTGACGACACTGATGGCGCCGAGCAGTGGGCCCAGTACCTGTAGCGGTTCGGCACCTTCCGGGGGAGCGGCATCGGGTACGGAATGCGCGTGCATGGCGGACATGCCGGTGTAATGCATCGTCGCCACCGCCGCGGCCATGACGAGGGCCGCGGCCAGGGTGGACAGCAGGCCCCAGGACCGCATGCTGAACCAGAGGGTGGCGGTGGCCGCGACGGTGGCGATCACCAGCGAGAGTGCCACGCGGGCAGGGTCGTATTCGATATGGACGTCGGTGCGCATCGCGTACATGCCGGTGAAGTGCATCGCTCCGATACCGAGCCCGGTGATCGCGCCACCGGTCAGCAGTGCCGGGATACCGGACTTCGGTGTGGTCACCAGGGACAGGCCGAGACCGACCACACCGATCGCGATGGCCGCGCTCAACAGGGTGAGCGGTACATCGAAGCGTATCTGGGCGCCGTCGATGGAAAAGCCGAGCATCGCCACGAAATGCATGACCCAGATACCGGTGCCGCCGACCGTGATCGCGGCCAGGGTCAGCCAGACCGCTCGGCGCCTGCCGTAGCGTGCCTGTCTGGTGCACTGTAGTCCGATGGCGCAACCGGTGGCCGAGAGGAAGTAGGCGAGGGCGGGCGTTAACCAGCCGAACGCAAAGTGTTCGAGGTGAAGCATGTCCATCCAACGTTCCGCCGGGAATCCCGGAATTTCTGTGTAGGGCTAGACAGTACGACGCGCACCTCGTCGCAGTGTGCTGATCATTTGCTTAAAAGCCTGTGGTTTCAATCACATCGGCGCTGTGTGAAATGTTGAATCCGCAACCTTGCATTGTCTATGTTGCGGAATCGGGGCGGCTCCGAGAGTTGGGCGGATGTGCACCGAAGGGCCGGAATCGTCTATGCCGCCGCACTCTTGGGAAGTGCCCACTGTCGGGGGCGTCGAACCCGCTTTCGTGAAATGGGGGCGATTCAAATTCCGGCCCGACCGATACCGCGTTACTGATCCTTTGATAACTGATCCATAACTGGTCCATAACTTCTCGGCGGCAGTTGCCCGATCGGTGAAACGTTCACGGGCGGGGCCGGTGTGGCATCAGTTCCGAAGCCGGGGTCAACCGGCTGTCGAACGCTGTCCACAGCGATCCGTCTGTCAGCCGCCGCAGGACGAACCGGTATTTCCCGTAGCTCGCCCGCGAGACCGCTGTCAGCCGAGTCCTGCCCACTACTCGGTAGGGGTGTCCATCGATACGGACCGTCGGATTCATGATCTGCATTCCCCTTTCGTCGTCTGCTTCCGGTCGCCACTGTCGCAAGCAGGTGCTGAAAGGAGCCTGAAGCGGTCTGAAGGCTGCTTCAGGAAAGGGAGTTATTCGTGCGCGCCCGCGGAGCGGGGCAGTGGCAATCCCATCACCACCGCGTCCCACAGGTCGCCGTTGCGACGGCGGTAGTGCGCTCGCAGGATTCCTTCGACCTCGAATCCGGCGCGGGTGTACAGTGCGAGGGCCGGTTCGTTGTGGGGCCACACCTGCAGGGAGACCTTGTGTGCGCCGTGTTCACGGGACCAGCCGATCACCTGGTCGAGCAGCAGCGTGCCGGCGCCGCGGCCCCGATGGAGTTCCAGGAGCATCATGGCGAAGCTCGTCACGCCCGGCGAAGCGAACTCGACGACGGCGGTGCCGATGACCGTATCGTCCGCCTCGGCGACGAATACGCCGCGCTCGCCATCCTCGATCGCGGCCCGGATCCCGCGGGCCGCCGCGGTGATATCGAACGGCGCTTCGGCGCCGATCCATCTGCCCTCCTCGGCCACCCGATGCCGAATCGTGACGATATGGCCGGTATCGGTGGGGACCGCTCCGCGAACGGTGGGCTTGTCGGCCTCGCGTGTGCGATGGCTTTCGTCGGGGTCTGTATTCGGCGCCACCGGATCATCATCGCCGAGCGTCTTTCGCTACGACGACGGATTTGTTCCGGTGTGCCGGAAGGGCTGTGCTGCTCCGATGGATGGCCGCCCGCCCGCCGCTCGGATCCGAACCGCCGTGTCCGCACGACGCGCGGGTGGTCGGGGACTCAGCGGTTCGTATCGAGCCAGTCCCGATAGTGGGTGGGGGCCAGGTGCGCGTCCGGTCCCGCGACGAGTTCGTCCCCGGTGACAGCCGCGAACATCCCGGCCGTCTCGTCGGTGACGACGATCCGATCGTCGTGCCGGGCGATCAGTGTCATCCGGCCGATCTCGTCCAACGGGAAAACATCGGGACCGGCGATATTGCGGATGCCCTGCAACGGAGCGCCCAGGGCGACGCCCACCACCGCGTCCACGACATCCGCGGCCGCCATCGGCTGCAGGCGTGTCGCGGGCAGCCGGACCGTGGAGTCGTCGGCGGACCAGGACATCACCGCGTCCATGAACTCGAAGAACTGGGTGGCGCGCACGATCGAATACGGTGTGGGGCCCTGCCGGAGGATCTCCTCCTGCAGCGTCTTGGCGCGGTAGTAGTCCAGCTGTGGAACCCTGTCCGTCCCGACGATCGAGAGCACGACCTGGTGTTTCACGCCGGCGCGGTCACCGGCAGCGATCAGGTTGTCCATGGAGGTGCGGAAGAAATCCAGCGAGGCTTCGTCGAAGGTCGGCGAGTTGGCCAGGTTCACCACCACGTCGGCGCCCGCCAATGCCTGGTCGATACCCGCCCCGGTCAGCAGGTCCACACCGGTGGACGGGGCAGCGGGTACGGGATCGTGACCGGCTGCCTTCAGCTTCGCGACGACCTGCGAACCGATCCGGCCGGTGCCGCCGATGACTGTCAGCTTCATGTTGCTCACCTTTCACCGCCTGCGGGGGCAGGACGGGGTTCAGAGAGTTCGATGTGCACTGAATTTCGGGGATGCATCCACTGCGGCGCTCCGGGGCCGGCCGGGTGCCGATCGGCCCCGGGAACCGGGCGATCATTCGTGCCGGTGTCCAGCATCGCATCAGTGGGCCGTGGTGCCGTGGGCGGGCACCGGAGTAGATGATTTCGAGACCTGCGACTGTTCGAACCGGAACCCGTAGGTGTGCCGTGGGCGGTCCGAGAAAAGGGCCTTCAACCGATTTCATACGTCCCCGAGGGGGGGATCCGGGACGGCCGCCGGAACACGTGCCGGCCACCCGGGTCGCCGGGCGGGCCCACCCTCGGGTGGCCGGTCGTATCCGGATCAGATGGTGAGTCGCGCGTCGGGCATCACCCGGGTGATCGTGAGATCCCGGTGCGCGATCCCGGGGTCGTGCTCGTGCACCGGACGTACTGCCTCGATCACGTTCACGCAGGTCAGATGGTCGGCGGGATGGAGTCCGTCGGTGAACCGGAACCGGACGTTGGCTGTCCCCTTCGCGGTATCGGTCGTCGTGACGAGCTGATACCGCAGTGGCGCGCGGTCCGCGGTGGCGGTGGTCCAGATCGATCGGTAGCTCAACCCGGGGCCGAGTTCGCGGTCGACGATAACCTTCTGGACCGTGCCGGAATCATCGGTCACGGCCTCGACGGCGCGGCTCGGGGTCGCGGTGGTACTCGCGGCGCCGTGGAACACCGCGTCGTCGAGAACGCGCAGGCCCGCCGCGTAATAGCCGTCCACCGCGGTGGCACGCGTGGTGGCGGTCTCGGGCCCGACGGTTCCGATGCCGATATCGTCCCGGGTGTCCCACGGGTACACCCCGTTGTCCGGGAAATCGAGTTCCTCGATCAGTTCGACGCGACGGATCCCGCGCGTCACCTCGGTCAGCGAACGGATGAGCCGGGCCGGGATCGTGGCCTGGAAGGCTCCGGTGGCGTGGAAGGTGGAACGACCGGAGCGGCAGGCGTCCAGCAGTTCCGCCGGTGGTGTGGGTCCGTCGAGCGGTGCTGTGGAGACGACGTCGTAGCCGTCCGCCAGCAGCCGGGGTAGCACGTCTGCCGGTGTACCCGCGGCGATCTCGGCGAAAGCCGGGATGTAGACGACGCAGGCAGTCCCCTCCGGCGGTGCCTGGACGGTTTCGGCCCGGACGGATACCGACAGGTCCGCCCGCGCGCGGATCCGGTCTGCGATCCGGTCGGCGAGCGGGCCGGCGCCGAGCACCGCGACGGCGAGCGTGGGTGAACTCATGACGACTCCAGAAGGTAGTGAGGACGCAGGTCCGGCATGACCACACCGGGTGGCGCGGCACACAACTCGGGCACCACACCGAGCATTGCGGCGACCGAGATATCGGTGACGGCCGACCAATCTGCGCTATAGCCCTCGGCATCCATTTCGTTACGCATCTCGATGGTGCCGGGGTTCCCGTCGAGCGTGATCACATGCCCGCCCGCCGGGCTGCTCGGATGGTCGGGTCCCAGGTGGGCATTGCCCTGCCCGATATGCCAGCACTCCTCGTTCGTCATGAAGAGGTGGTCACCGATGTATCCGCGGTAGGTCATATGGATCGCGCCGACCGTGCCGGGTTCGACAACCGTGCCGCCGGCCTGTACCCGCACCCGCGCCGGAACCGGGTAGAGGTGCCGTTCGACCCGGACCGCGTCGGATCCGGCTCCGTACAACGCGTGGGCGACATTGCCGAGTACCGCGTCGAAATAGAAATGCTGCACGAGTCCTATCGCGTGGTCGGAATCGACTGCGGACAAGGGCATTCCGAAGCCGAGGCTCTCCAGTCCGCCCCACATGCCGTCGGGGGCGGCGGACAGATCCCCCACCTCCAGGAACCGCACTTCGTGCACTTCGTCGAGCAGCGCGGTCATCCGGAGCAGGACCTGTTCGACCATCAGTCCCGGATGCAGGCCGGTGCCGTGCAGGGAGACCCCGCCGGCCAGACAGGCGCGCTGTAATCGGCTGCCGGGTTGCCGCCGCGGGATCGCCCGGTCCACGAGTGGGCCGGCCAGTAATTCGAGCCCGGGGCGCAGCGGTCGCGCGAGTGGGGAGTCCACGGCGTGCATCCCGATACGCAGCGTATCGAGCGCGGTGCGCAGTCGAGGTCCGAACGCGTCGCCGGTGACTTTCATCCGGGCGACCGTGCGCAGCACGGAGAGGGATGACTGTGTGGCCGATAACCAGGTCGGCATGGACGGATTGTGGTACGCGGCCGCCGATACGACGTTCTTCCCCGATTCGAGCAGCTCGACGACATCGTCGTCGGCGCCCTGTATCAGGGCGGGTGTGGTCGGGGTATGGATGACACAGTCGGCCTCGAGGGCGAGGATCTCGGCTTTAGATGTGGTCGCGGTGACCCCGGTCGGGGGCAGCCCGACCAGCTCGCCGATATCTCTGCCGTCCTTGTGCGGACTGAACACCTTGACGCCGACTACGTCGAAATCGGGTGATTCGAGGGCGGTGCGCAGAGCGCGACCGCCCATATCGCCCGGGCCCCAGATGATCAGCCGGTATGGACCTGTCACAACCGTCTCCTTGCCGCTCGCGCACTTTCTAACACACCGCCGGAAGTGACACACCCGTTCTCCGCCGCGCGGCGCGGCCGATTTCGGGAGACCCGCTGTGCGAGGCGATTTCGAGTTCGACCGAAATGTGATGTGACCGGCTGTTCGGCGGCAGTGGAACGTTCGCGAGGCTGTGTGGACGGTCAGAGCGGACCCGGGCCGATCGCGGTGCCGTCCCGGAAGGCGGCGAAGGAGGCGTCGAGTTCTCCGGTGGCGCTGCACATCACCTGCGTACGGTTCTCCAGGTCGAGCGCATGACGTAGGCTCGGCGCGTCCACGGTCTGCCACATCGTCTCTTTGGTCATCCACACCGCGAGCGGGGAGTTGCGGGCGATCTCCTCGGCCTTGGCGACCGCGCGCCCGAGCAGCGCGTCGTCGTCGACGACCTCGAGTACCAGCCCGATCCGCAGGGCTTCCGCGGCGGCGAACACTCGTCCGGTGAGTAGTAGTTCGGCCGAGCGCGCGGCACCGACGAGCCGTGGCAGATGGTAGCTGGTGCCCATATCGCAGGCCGAGATACCGTGCCGGATGAAGACCGCGCCGAAGGAGGCGTCCGGGGCGGCGTAGCGGATATCGCAGGCGAGCGCGAGCGCGAACCCGCCGCCGACCGCGGCGCCGTTCACCGCGGCGATCACCGGCTGGCGCAGCCGGTGGATCTTCTCGAACGCCGACGCCATCAGCTCCTGCGCGGTATAGATCCGGGCGACGGGCGATCGGACAGTGCTCAGCAGTGCCGCGGTCGGTGTGGCATCGGTGGCGGTGAAATCCGCCGGCTGTGCCTTGATATCGGCGCCGGCGCTGAAGGCGGCGCCCGCGCCGGTGACGATGAGCGCCCTGACCTCGGGTCGGCCGTTGATCTCGTCGAGCACGGTGTGCAGTTCGGCGACCGTCTGGTTGTCGAGCGCATTGCGCCGGTGCGGCCGGTCGATCGTCAGTACGACGACACCGGAGGGCAGGTATTCGGTGGACAGTGCGGACACGGATCTCTCCTTCGGTCGACGGAATCAGCGGGCGACGGTACCGCCGTCGATCAGGAAGGTCTGTCCGGTGATGAAACTGCCCGCGTCCGAACACAACAGCAGCGCCGCCCCGACCATCTCGTCGGGCCGGGCGATCCGGCCCAGCAGGGTGGCTCCGGCCATGGCCTCGACGAATTCCGGCGGATTCTTGCGGACCATATCGGTGTCGACCGCACCCGGTGCCATGGCGTTCACCCGGATACCGTCGGTGGCGAACTCCGCGGCCATGGAGCGGGTGAACGACAGCAGGGCCGCTTTACCCGCGGCGTACATGGACAGGGCGGGCGCGAACTGTAGCGCCGCGACCGAGCCGAGATTCAGAACGGCCGCGTGCGCGCTCGCGCGCAGCTGGGGGAGAGCCGCCTGGACCAGGAACAGGGGGCCTTGCACATTGACGCCGAAAGACTTCTCGACCGCCGCGGGCTCCATGGTCGCCAACGGCTGGGCGAGGGCATTGGCAGCGTTGTTGACCACGATATCGATGCCGCCGAAGGTTTCCGCGGCGGTATCGACCAGGGCGTGCAATGCGTCCACATCGCCGAGATGAGTCGGTACGCCGATCGCGTCCGCGCCGAGTTCACGCAGCCTGGCCGCGGCCTGTGCACAGGCATCCGGTTTACGGCTCGCGACCACGAGTCGCGCACCTGCGCAGGCGAATCCCTCGGCGATCGCGAGTCCGATGCCCCGGGTGCCCCCGGTGACGATCGCGGTCCGCCCGCTCAGGTCGAACAACTTCTGATAGGAGGTGTTGTCCACGTGTCCAACCTCTCGATCTGCGGGACTCGTACCCGTTCGGAGCCGTAGGGCGCTCTACGGCCGCAGCCAGTTGTATCAGGCTCCGAGTGGGCGCGAAACGATCGGTCCCGGTCGTGGCGACCCGATACCGGCCGGGCGCCACTCCTGGCCACGGGCCGGGAAACCGGGTCACCACACCAGCCGCGACAGATAGCGCCGGCGATACTCGCGAATCGCGGCGGGATCCGAGATATCCAGCCGCCCTTCGGGGTTCACCAGAAGTGACAGCGCGAGCCGGACGAGCAGTTCGGCGACCGCCTGCAGATCGTCGTCCGGCATGGTTACGCCACTGCGGCGCAAAGTGGCGCCACGTCAACCGGCGGCGCTGACCACCGGACGGAGGGCGATCTCGGCGTCGCGGCAATGCTCCATCTCGGACTCCTGACCAGGACAGGCCGGCGGACAACTGGTCGCATGGTGCGTGTCGGACCGTTTCGAGGTATCGGTAGGTTCGGCTCTTGTGAATGCGGACGTGGCAGGGCTCGAGCTGGTCGACATCCCGGCGGGACGGATCGTGCTGTCGGATCGGCGGACGCAACGTAGGTGGCCGGTCGAGGTAGGTCCGTACCAGCTGGCTACCGTTCCGGTCACGCAAGGGCAGTACGCGGAGGTATCGGGCCTGCGGCCCAGCGGGAACCGGGGCGACCGGTTGCCCGCCGAGAGCATTTCCTGGAACGAGGCGATTCGTTTCTGCAATGCCTTGTCCGAACGGAGCGGCTCGACGCCGGCGTACCGTTTCGACGGCGACGACGAGGTCGTCCGGATTCCCTCGGCCGACGGGTACCGACTGCCTACCGAGGCGGAGTGGGAACACGCGTGCCGCGCGGGTACGACCGGACCGCGTTACGGCCGGATCGACGATATCGCCTGGTACCGGGAGAATTCCGCGGGCGCCCTACCCGAGGTCGCGACCAAGCGCCCCAACGCCTGGGGGCTCTACGACATGCTCGGTACGGTCTGGGAATGGTGCTGGGACCTGTACGACCCGGACGTGTACGGCAGTTACCGGGTACTGCGTGGCGGTGGGTGGTTCGACGAACACTGGAGCTGCCGGGCCTCGGTCCGCCGCCGCAGCCACCCCACCGTCCGGCTCGACGATATCGGATTCCGGATCGCGAGGTCGGCGCCGTGAGCTCCGCGCCGGCCCGTAGTTCATGAAATCACAGGCAGTCTTTGCGACCAGGTCCAGCAGTGCCGAGAACGACATCGCACCACCCGCGTTCGGGCAGGGTGTCCGGCCGGGACTGCGTTATCACGCAGTCCCGCTCCACCACGGTCGCTATCGGGCTGTCGCCGGCGCTGCCGGTGTGGCCTGCCGGAACGCGCGTTCGTACTGAGGAGGGTGCGGCAGTTTCGCGCCCAGCCGGTCCGCGGCCCGCCGGATCCAGGCGGGATCGCGCAGCAGGGCTCGGCCGAGGAAAACCGCGTCCGCCCGGTCTCGCGCAATGATCTGTTCCGCCTGCTCCGGGTCGACGATCATGCCGACCGCGCCGGTACGGACCCCTGCCTCGGTGCGTATCCGCGCGGCGAACGGGACCTGATAGCCCGGGCGCACCGTGATCGCTGCGTCGGGCACGGCACCCCCGCTGGATACGTCCACCAGGTCGACTCCGAGCCGCTCGAGCTGCGGCGCCAGCGCAATGGACTCCGCGACGGTCCATCCCGGCCGGGGGTCCTCGGTGTCTCCGCCGAGCCAGTCGGTGGCCGATACGCGGAAGAACAGCGGTAGTTCCGCCGGCCATTCGCGGCGGACCGCGGTCACGACCTGGAGTGCGAAGCGAATGCGGTTGTCGAAGCTTCCGCCGTAACTGTCGGTGCGGGTGTTGGACTGCGGCGACAGGAACTGGTGGATGAGGTATCCGTGGGCGCCGTGGAGTTCGAGGACCTGGAACCCGGCGGTGGCGGCGCGGCGGGCGGCGGCGGCGAATTCGTCGACGACAGTGGCGATGTCGGCGGCGCTCAGCTCGGCGGGTGCGGGCAGCCGCCCGAACGGCACCGCGCTCGGACCCACCGTGGGCCAGGTCCGCTGTGCGCGGCCGGGATCGGGCCACGGCCGCCCGGTCGCCGCCTTCCGGCCGGCGTGTACGAGCTGGATACCCGGCACCGTGCCCTGGGCGCGCAGGAAATCGGTGTGGCGGCGCAGCACCTGGGCCTGCCGGTCGTTCCAGAGCCCGAGGTCGTAGTCGCTGCTGCGGCCGTCGGGGGTGACGGCGGTGGCCTCGACCATGATCAGCGCCGCCCCGGCGGCCGCCCGGGATCCCAGGTGCTGTAGATGCCAGTCGGTCGCTGTGCCCACGTCCGGACCGTCGGGGACGGCGGCGAACTGCATCATCGGTGACATCCACGCCCGGTGCGCGATGGTGATCTCGCGCAGGGTGATCGGAGTGAAGAGCTGACTCATGGCCTGCCTCTCCTGGTACTCGGTGGGACGCGGGTGGCGTCGGTGGTGTGCCCGCTGCCTGTCACAGCGATGCGAGGCCGAGAAATTCCCGGGCGGACGCGACCAGCTCGGGTTCGGTGACACCGTGGGTGACGGCGAAACGGACGGGATCGGCCTCCGCCATATCGAAGGGGTAGTCGCTGCCGCAGACGATCCGGTCGGTACCCGCGTGGCCGCGCAGCAGGGTCAGCAGATGGGGATCGTGGGCCACGGTGTCGAACCAGAGCTTCTCGAACGATTCCGCCGGTGGCCGCGTGGATCCACTCCGGACATCGGGGCGCGCGTGCCAGGCGTGGGTCCAGCGTCCGAGCAGCCCGGCCGAGCAGCCACCGGCGTGCACGAAGCAGAGGCGCAGTCGCGGGAGTTCCTCGAGGACGCCGCCGAGCAGGGCCGAAGCCACCGCGGTGGCGGTCTCCACCGGGTTTCCGATCAGATTGACCAGGTAGTAGTCGGGCCATTCGGGCCGGGGGAGTTGCATCGGGTGCACCAGCACCGCCAGATCCAGCCGGGTGGCCTCGGCGAGCACATGGTGCAGCGGACCTCGATCGAGGGATTCGCTGCCGAGTAGCGGCGGGATCGCGACTCCGGCGATACCCGGTGTCCCGGCGAGTTGTTCGAGTTGCGCGGTGGTCCGGCCGGGATGGCCGAAGGTGACCATGCCGAGGCCCAGCAGGCTGCCCTCCGACGACGCGACAACCTCGGCCAGTGCGTCGTTGAATGCGGCGGCGTAGTCCTCGGCCCCGTCGGCGTCGTGTACGGGGAAAGCGAACGGAGGTGCGGAGAGCACCCGGACGCCGACCCCGGCGCGGCGCATATCCGCGCGGATCGCGGGCACATCGCTCATTGCCGTGGCCCGGATCGATAGCGGGACGGTCCCGAGGTACAGCTCGCCGTCACGGTCGTGCATCCGCCCGAACGGAGAGCCCGGCGGCAGGTGGAAGAGCTCACGCGGCAGCCAGTGTGCGTGGACGTCGACGACGCCGGGCGCGATATCGGACTCGATCATGCCCGGCCGCCCTCGGTGCCGGCCTGGCTCAGCGGCAGTGCCGGGTTGGCGCTGTCGAGGTGTTCGACCGTGGTGAAGACGAGGTCGGTATCGCCGATGTTCTCGATATCGTGGAGCAGGTATTCGCCCGGGCCGAAATGGAAGTGCCGGGTCTCGCCTGCTGTGTAGGACACCTCCCGGACGGTGCCGTCATGGGTGTGCTGACGACTGCGGCCCGCGTGGACGGCCGTCCAGAAGTAGTCGAGTACGTGCCGGTGGGCGTGCCATCGCTCACCCGGGGCGAGCCGGATCTCCCAGACCCGCACCCGGGGCGATTCGCTGAGCAGGGCCGAGCCGACGTGGCCGTCGTAGGCGTGATCGGCGAACTCGGTGCGCAGCCAGTCCGGCCAGCTGTCGAAATCGGTGGCGACGAGCTCGCCCGCGATCGGCAGGTCGTCGAGGAATCTGTTGTCGGTCATATCTTTTCCTGTCTCGAGTGGATGGTGGGTCAGTGACCCGGTCCGTAGAGGCCGAAGCGCAGCTCGGGATCGCCGGGCGTCCAGGTGTTGGTGAACTGGGAGCGGGTGCCCATCGCCTGTACCCGGGCCAGCAGCGACGCACTGAGTTCGAGCCGGCCGGGCTCCCATTTCGCCAGCGCCGCGGCGATCAGCCCGTCGGCGTCGGCCAAGGCCGAAGCCAGTGCCCAGGCATCCGCCGCGGCTTTCGCGGTGCCCGCTGCGGCGTGCGGACGCGCGCCGCACGCGGCATCACCGATCAGTGCCACCCGTCCCAGCGCGGTGCTCGCGGCGCGACAGTCCGAAACCACCTGGAGGTAGGGCTGCTCCGTCGCGGTGACGATCTCCGCGGCGGCCGGCGCCAGCACGGCCGCCGCGGTCTCTTTCATCTCCGCGATGTAGCGGTCCTGCACCTGGCCGGGATGGACCGAGACCGTCCCCGCGAACCCGCGTTTGTCGAGCAGCAGTTCGGTCAGCTCCGGCCCGGCGGGGACGTTGCGATACCAGACGTAGTTCATCAGCCGGTGCTCCGGGCCCGGGCCCTCATCGCCCGGGATCGGATAGAGCGTGATGTGGGAGTTCGGCACCACGCTGTAGGTGATGGCGTTCCCGGTCAGCTCCGATGTGGCCGGGGAGACGTCGCGGACGGGTACGGTCCCGCGCCAGCCCACATAGCCGGAGTACTGCAGCGTCGCGTCGGGGTCGAAGTGGGCGCGGGCGACCGAGGTGATGCCGTCGGCGAAGACGACCAGGTCGGCGGTCTCCGTACGACCGCTGACGAATCGGACGGTGGCCGCGTCGTCGTCCTGATCGAAGCCGCAGGCGAATTCACCGAGGTGGTAGTGCTCGGTGCCGAAATCCGCGAGCAGCGCCCGGTAGAAGGTTCCCCACGAGGTATAGGTCCAGGTGCGTTCCTCTCGGTATACGACGGAGTTCGCCCGATCCAGGTACTGCACGTACGAGGTCGATGTGCTCAGGTCGGCGAGCTGCTGGGTGCTGCGCTCGGCGAACCAGCGCACCGTATCGGGTTGCAGGACGATCCCGCTGCCGCGCCCGTCGAGGGCGCTGGGTGTGCGTTCGTAGACATCGACCGAGAAGCCGAGGTCGCGCAGGAGCAGCGCGGTGGTCAGTCCGCCGATGGATCCGCCGACGACTATCGCCCGGGCGGAGTCGTAGGTGTTCATGAATGGCTCTCTTCTCGGCCCGTGGCCGGTGCGGAGGGATGGGACGGTTCCGGTGCGCCGGTGTTGTCCGGGGGCATGGGGTCGGTGGGCAACGGCTTGCCGCGGGTCTCGGTCGCGAACGCGAGTCCGACGAAGGCGACGAGGCCCAGTGCGGCGATCGCGGCGGTGGCGACGCCGAGGTTGCCGCTGAACCAGGACGTGGCGATCACGCCGGCGACCAGCGGCCCGGCCGCGGTGATCACCCGGCCGACGCTGTTGACCACGGCGAGGGCGGTGGCCCGCACGCTCGGTGGGAAGACCTCGGGTCCGTAGATGAAGGTGCCGGACAGGGCACCGAACAGTCCGAAACCGAGCACCGGCATCGCGATCAAGAAGCCGAGATAGCTGTGTTCGAAGGGGAATACGTAGCCGATCGCCACAGCCGACAGGACGAAACTCAGCGCGAAGGTGCGGCGTCGCCCGAGCACTTCGGCGAGGAAACCCCACGACGCGTAGCCGAGGATCCCGCCGGCGTTGAAGAGCATCGAGGCGAGTGCCACCCGGTGATCGGCGGTGCCGGCGGTCACGGTGGCGTCGCCCGCGGTCATCTGCCGGATGATCTGCGGGTACCAGGTCGATACGCTCCAGAAGGAGATCAGCGAACCGGTTGCCAGCGCGGTACATACCAGGGTGGGCCGCAACAGCTGCCCCGAGAACAGGCGCCGCAGCACGAATACGTCCTCGGCAGTGGCCTTCTCGCGATCCTTGCGGTTCCTGCGCGCCCGGATGCTCGCTTCGATCTCGGGCGGTTCCGGAACATAGCGGCGGATGAACCAGACCAGCAGCGCGGGAACGACCGCGAGCGCCATCATCATGCGCCAGCCGTGACTGCCGAGGACCGCGTATGTGGCCGCGGCCACGAAGAATCCGGCGGCGTATCCGGACATCATCACACCGCCCGCGCGGGCGCGATACCGGTTGCGCCAGGTCTCCGCGATGAGCGCGGCGCCGACGGGTGCCTCGACGCCGGAGCCGACGCCCGCGATGAAACGCAGGATACCCATCTGCCACCAGGTATCGGCGAACGCGGCGACCGCGGTGAACACCGCGTAGGTCAGGATTCCGAGGGACAGGACCCGGGTGCGGCCGAAATAGTCGGCGAGGATGCCGAACAGGATCCCACCGACCGCCCAGCCGAGAAGGAACAGGGCGACGGTCAGGCCGCCGTAGAAGCCGATCGCCGAGCTGTCGGCGGTGATTCCGCTGTGGGGCAGCAGTTCGGACATGGCCGGACCGAGGACCAGGACATAGAGGCTGCCGGCGAATCCGTCCAGGCCCCACCCGAGGGTGGTGCCGACGAGTACCAGCCACTGCATCCGGCTGATCTCGGTGCGGACGGTGCCTGCACCGGTCTGTGGCGTCGTCATCGACGCTCCTTCCGCGAAGGTCGCGTGGTCGAAAAGGGGAGGTGGGCGCGCGGCATCGCCCCGGGCGGGCTCGCCGGGGTGGACGCGACGCGAGGGTCAGTTGAGGCGGGTGTTGTCGTCCGGGCTGCCGTACCAGTCGACGTGGTCGTCGGCGATGCGCACGACGACGGTTTTGATCCAGGAGAAGTCGTCGAAGGACTCGGTGCCCGCGTCCTTGCCGGTGCCGGACTCCTTGACCCCGCCCCAGGGCAGCGACGGTTCGAGCCGGTGATGATCGTTGACCCATACCATCCCGGCGACGATCCGGTCCGCGACGCGATGTCCGCGGGCGATATCGCGGGTCCACACGCCGGCACCGAGTCCGTAGCGGTTGTCGTTCGCCATCACGACGGCGTCCTGTTCGCTGTCGAACGGGACGACGACGGCGACGGGACCGAAGATCTCCTCCTGGGACACCGTCATATCGTTGGTGGCGTCGGCGAGAACTGTGGGTTCGAAAAAGAACCCGTCCCGGAGCGGCGCGGGCAGCTCGGGAACGCCGCCGCCCGCCACGAGACGAGCGCCTTCCCGGACACCTGTGCCGACGAGTTCACGGACCCGGTCGCGGTGATGTGCGCTGATGAGCGGACCCAGCTGAGTATCGGATGCGGCGGGATCGCCGATCCGGATGGCGCGGGCCCGCTCGCCGAGAGCGGTGACGAATTCGTCGTAGACCGCGCGCTGGACGAGGAATCGGGATCCGGCGACGCAGGATTGGCCCGCGGCGACGAAGGCCGCGAATGCGGCGCCCTCGGCGGCGACGACCGGGTCGATATCGTCGAAGACGAGGATCGGTGTCTTGCCGCCCAGTTCGGCGGTGACGCGAGCGAATCGGGACGCGGTGGCGACCGCGGCCGACCGGCCGGCTTCGGTGCCGCCGGTGAGGGTTATCTTCGCGACATCGGGGTGGTGGGTGAGCCGCTCGCCGGCCTCGCGGCCGCCGGTGACGACGGTGACGACTCCGTCGGGGAGTCCGGCCTCCCGCAGGATACGGGCCAGTGCGAGGGTGGTGAGCGGGGTGGTCTCGGAGGGCTTGACCACCACGGTGTTGCCGTTGGCCAGGGCGGCGGAGAGGCTGCGCGCGAGAATCAGCATCGGGTGATTGAACGGCGTGATGATGCCGCATACGCCGAGCGGGGCACGGCGCTGATAGGTCAGATACGGTCCGTCGCTGGGCAGGACGGCGTCTCGCTGGGCGACGAGCAACCCGGCGTTGTACCGGAACCATTCGGGTACCCGTGACAACTGGGCACGGGTTTCGGTGACCGGTCGGCCGTTGTTGCGAGTTTCGAGCCGGAACAGGTCGGCGGAGGCGGCCTCGACGGCATCCGCGATCCGCAGCAGCAGCCGGGCGCGTTCGCTGCGTTGCATGGTCGGCCACGGCCCGGACTCGAATGCCGCGCGGGCTGTCCGGACTGCCTCGTCGACGGCGTCGGCGCCCTGTTCGGCGACGATATCGATGACTGCTCCGGTCGACGGATCCAGGATCTCACGCGTGGGGCCGGTGGCTCGGCCCGTGGCGGCCTCGTGCGGGTGCAGGTCGGTCGTGCTGTCGGTCATGGCGCCGAGCCCTTCGTATCGCGTCTCGATGGGGACGCCCGGTGTAGGACCGTGCTCGGGTCGAAGACTTCGGCACAACAACGGGCGCAGATCGAGTATCGAGTCCGGTGTCCGCGACATCAATGTTCTGGACTACATAATCTCTCGAAAGATATGTCCGATGGATACATAGTGTGTCACGCTGGGCCGGTGACCGAACGACAGCAGGGCGGCCATTCCGCCGAATTGGTGACCTGGCTGGACAGCCTGCGCACACTCAGCTCGGCCGCAGTATCCGGTGAGGGCCTGCGGGATGTGCTCGACCTGGTTGCCGCCACGGCCCGCTCGCTGCTCGGGTTCGACTTCTGTGGAGTCCTCACACCTGCCGCTACCGAGGGGAGTTTGCTGATCACCGGCTGGAGCGGGTTGTCCGCCGACTATGTGGCCCGGATCAACGCCGACCGCCCGGTGGGTTTGGACAGCGCGGCACCCTCCACCCGTGCTTTCCGGACGGGACGGCCGGTGGTCATCAGGGACATCACCGCCGAACCCCAATTCGGCCCGTGGGGCGATGTGGCACGTGACCAGGGCTATCGCGCCATGGTGTCCGTGCCGCTCATCGCGGCCGGTCACGTCCTCGGAACTCTCAACGGGTACTACAAGCCCGTTCACACCTTCACCCAGTACGAGACCGAGCGGATGTCGCTGCTCGCGAACCACGCGGCGATCGCCCTCACCTCCGCGCGCAGGCTGGCGGAACTGAGCCGGCTCAACGCGTCCCTGCGCGATCAGCGTGACCTGCTGACCCGCTCGGAACAGATTCACGAGCGCCTACTCGAGGTAACCCTCCGATCCGGCGGGCTGCAGGGCATAGCCGAGGTGCTCGGTGAGCTGATCGCGCGCCCGTTGCTCGTCGAGGACCCCGGCGGAGCTGTGCTCGCGACGGCGGGAGATATCGCGCGACTCCCCGGTCCGCCGTACCGCGCCGAGGCCGATGTGCCCGCGGCCGAATCGGCGAAACCAGTTGCGGTAGCGGATACTCCGGACTCCTACTGGGTTTCGGTGGTACGGCTCGACAGCGAGGTCGTGGCCCGGATCTGGTATCCGGGCGACCGCGGGCCACTCGATCCGCTCGGGGAACGCGCAGTGGAGCACGCGGCGCTGGTCATCTCGCTCGAGCTGTTCCGGATCCGTACCGGAACGGAGGTCGAGCATCGGCTCCGGGGCGAGCTGCTGGCGGAGCTGCTCACCGGCGGCGACGTGCCGCAGGAAACGATGCGGCGGGCGCAGCGGCTCGGCCACGACCTGACCCGACCACACTGCGCGATCGTGGGATCGCTGACAGTCGACGGCAGCGAGGCCGATATCCGCACCTATTCGCGCGCCCTCAACTCGGTGACACAGCTGGCCCGCGGCCATCGTCCGCGACCTCTCGCAGCCATGCACCGCGGAAATATCGTGGTGTTGTGGCCGCACGGCGCCGCGGCGGAATCGGGTGAAGTCGAGGGAGCGGGCCGCCGGATGGCAGAGCGCGTCC
Source organism: Nocardia sp. NPDC003963 (assembly GCF_053605105.1). NCBI lineage: Bacteria > Bacillati > Actinomycetota > Actinomycetes > Mycobacteriales > Nocardiaceae > Nocardia > Nocardia sp. NPDC003963. Next base: position 1,202,801 of record NZ_JBSGIP010000001.1, on the reverse strand, counting down.
GGGCGGCGCTGACGCTGTCACGTGCGGTTACCGCGACTGTCGCCCTCGCGGGCGGCGACCGGGACTCCTGTGCGCAGTCCTACCGGGTCGCCCGGGGCGCGCTGGACGTGGCCGTCCGGTCGGGAAACCTTGGAGCGGTAGTGGAATTGGGTGATCTCGGCCTGGCGGGTCTGCTGCTCCAACTCGACGACCCGGACCAGCTGGCGGCCTATTCCGATCGAGTGCTGGCACCGTTGGTCGGCTACGACCGAAATCACCGGACGCATCTCGTCGATACGCTCGAAGCATTCCTCGGCTGCAAACTGAGCCGGCCCGAAACGGCGGCAGTGCTCCATGTGCACGTGAACACCGTGAAACAGCGTATCCACCGGATCGAGGAGCTCACCCACTGCGATTTCGCGGATCTCGACACTGTTGTGCAGTTCGGCACCGCCCTGACTCTCCGTGATATCGCGAACGCCGGACGCTGAACACACCGCGGCGGCCGGTTGCGGCCCGTCCCACTGTGGATCGGTGAGCTTCTCGACCACCGCGACCGGGCGGCGATCCCGGCTGCCGACTCGACGGTGATCGACGCTCCCGCGGCAGTTATGCCGGTTCGTCGAGGTTTCCATCGAGCTCGCGGTATGTCTTGCGGCTGGAGACGATGCACAGGGGAGCCGGTGGCTGTCCGCTTCGGATGGTATTCACTGCGGGTACCGGGCCGACGATCGCGTGGTGGCACATTCGGTACCTGACCAGCGAGGTCGGTGCTCGCCTACGACGTGAGGTGTCGTTCGACCGATTCGAGCTTGTTGTTCAGAGTGTTGGTGCGGCCCGGTCGGATATCGGCCTTGATGACGATGGAGGCTCGGTTCGAGACCGCCATGACCGCATCGGTGGCTTGTTTGATCACTGCCATGACTTCGTCCCATTCCCCTTCGAGCTCTGTGAAGGATGCCGCAGTCCGAGAAGGGAGGCCGCTGGCGCGGATGACCCGGACAGCAGCGGCGACCTGTTCGCCGACGCTCTCACTATCGCCGATCGGGGTGATCGAAAATGCTGCGAGCACAGGGTTCTCCTTGTCCGACCGGTTTGCGGGCGCCGTCGGAAGTTGTCGCTGTGGCCAGTGCAGTTACACAGTACGCAGGAACTCGCGGCCTTCCGGCATAGTTCAGCCACCGCCGGGTGCTCTTTACTTCAGCCGCTATCGCTCGGACAGCTGAATGGCAGCGATTATATGTGTTGGACGTAGTCCTGGGCCCGGTCGAATACTTTTCGGTATGAAGAGGTATTCGCGCCGAGGGCCACGGCCGGGGCGGTGGGCCCGGTGAGTGCCGGATCATCCGATGACCTTCCGCGGGCGGCGGAGGATTCGGGTGCGGCCGGCTCCGCCGCGGAGATGGCCGGGCTGTTCCGGCGGTTCGGCGTGTATGCGCTGGTGCTGGCCGGGGTCGTCGGGCTGGGCGGTCACGATATCCTCGCGGGATGTGTGGCGCTGGTGGGATTCGGTCTGCTGTTCGCGCGGGTGCGATAGTGGCGGCGGCGCTTTCAGGGCAGTAGATGGGCCAGCAGAGCGCGGGCAGCCGGGTTCGACGGTGTCTGCTCCCGGCCGGCGAGGTGGATCCGGCGCCGGAAGCCGGGATGGTCGAGGTGGGTGAACGGTAGACCGGAACGTTCGGCCACATCGTATGGGAGCAGGGTGACCCCGAGACCGGCCGCGACGAGTTCGATCAGCAGGGGGACATGCGTCGCTTCGCATACCCGGTTCAGCCGGACACCGGCCGCGGCGGTGTGCCGGTCGAGCATCTCCTGGATACCGCTGCGGCTGAACACCAGGAAAGGCTCGTCGTCGAGTTCGGTGAGCGGGATCCGGCGCCGAGTTCCGAGCCGGTGCCCGGCGGGGCAGAGCAGTACGAGATGCTGGGTCCACTGCGTGAAACTGATCAGCCCGTCGGGCAGTGGTCGATCACGGGCGAGGAACGACAGGTCGAGTTCGCCGCTACCGACCGCGGCGGCCAGGGCCGGAACAGTGCCGTCGCGTACGTAGAGGTGGATACCGGGGTATCGCTGCCGGAACCGGCCGAGCAGGTCGGGCAGATCGATGACGGTCAGGGTCTGGATGGTGCCGATGGCCACCCGCCCCCGGGTCAGTTCACCGAGGGCGGCGATCTCGTCGCGTGCCGCGTCGATATCGGCGACGAGTCGCTGGGCTCGCGGCAGAAAGGCTTGTCCGGCCTCGGTGAGTCGCAGCCGGCGGGTGGTCCGTTCGAACAGGGCGGCGCCGAGTTCGGTTTCCAGTTTGCGGATCGACGCGCTCAATGCCGACTGCACGATGTGCACGTCGTGGGCCGCGGCGGTGAAGCTTCCGGCTCGCGCGACCGCGAGGAAATGCTCGACCTGCCTGAACTCCATCGTGTGATCCTAGTGCGCACACCGCGTGCGCCCGACCGGGTTCCGGACGGCCGGCACGAGGTCAGGCCGGTGCGGCGGCCCTCGCGGTTCCGCTGGCCCGGGGGGTAGCGGGGTCGCGCAGGGTGCGGAACATCAGCCAGCTGAGTGCGGGCATAAGGACCAACGGGGCCAATGCGATCTGCAGGGAAGTGGCATCGGCGAGGCGGCCGAGCACCGGACCGGCCAGCCCGCCGATGGAGACCGTCAGCCCGAGCGTGACGCCGCCGGCCGTGCCGACGTGCGCGGGAAGATAGTCCTGGCCGAGGGTCACCTGCAGCGAGAACGGCACGTACAGGCCCACCGCGGTCGCCGCCACGAACAGATAGACACCGGGGCCCGGCATCCACACCACCCCGGCGATCGCGAGAGTGGTCGCCGCATACGACCATTTCGATACGGTCACCCGGTCCCAGCGGGCGGCCAGATGGCCACCGAGTACCGAGCCGGCCACGCCGCCGAGGTAGAACAGGAACAGCGCCACCGTGCCCGTCGCCGCGTTTCCGCCCATCCGCTGGCCGATATAGAGCGAGATGAAGGTGCTCGTACCGACGAACGCGATCGACCGGAACACCACAGCCAGCGACAACCGCGCGAACGACGCGAAATCGTCGCGACCGGCCGGTGTCCACTCGGCGCCCCGGTCGGTCCGGCGCTGCTGTAGGGCGCGCAGTACCGGCACTGTCACCGCCGCTCCGGCCATGGCCGGGACCAGCAGCAGCGGTGTCCAGCTCAGCCCACCGATCGAGACCGTGCCCGCGACCAGTAGCGGCGCCAGCGCGAACCCGATATTGCCGCCCGTGGCGAAGTAGGCCATCGACGTGTGGCTGCCTCGGCTCACCACGCGCGCGATCCGGGCCGCCTCGGGATGGTAAGCGGCCACACCGATCCCGGATATCGCCGCGAACCCCAGGGTGAGCGCGTAGGAACCCGATAGGCCACTGACACCGATACCCGCGCCCGCGACCACCGTGCTCACCGGCAGCAGCCATGGCATCGACCATCGGTCGGTCAACGCGCCGAACACCGGTTGTACCACCGAGGACAGCAGCGACGCGGCGAGCACGATCCCGGAGACCGCCGCGTATGTGTAGGCGCGTTCGGCGACGAAGAACGGCACGAGCGCGGCGACCGAGCCCTGGTGGACATCGACGCAGGCATGACCGGCGGCCAGCAGGAGAACGGAGGTTTTTCGTCGCACGGGCTCCATGCTCACAACCGGCCCTCGTGTCACGCTTCCGATAATCTGACAGTTTGCAACGGAAATCCGCCATCCGTCGTTCGCGCGGACGCGGGAACGAGTTCGCCGGTTCCCGGCGTATTCTCGATCGGCGCCGGAGCCGGGGCCGGCGGTGGCCGGACTCGGCATCCGGCCCGGTGGGCGCCGAGATGGATTCCGGTCCGCAGCGCTTGTTCGCCGCGGATCTCTCGATACACCTTCCGGTCGGTGTATCAAAGAGCCATGATGGTGTCATGGTCGCACCGAACCCTGCCGCACCCGATACCGCCGTCCGGAACCTGCTGCGTACCTGCCCGCTGTGCGAGGCGGCCTGCGGCCTGGAACTGACCGTCGATTCGCGCGATCGGGTGACCGGGGCGCGTGGCGACAAGCTGGATCCGTTCAGCAAAGGCTTCGTGTGCCCGAAGGGCGCCAGCTTCGGACAGCTCGACGGCGATCCCGACCGGCTCACCGAACCCATGGTGCGAGATCGCGCCACCGGGGCGTGGCGGACGGTGGCGTGGGCGGAAGCCTTCGATCTGATCGCGTCGCGGATTCCGGCGATCAAGGCCGAGCACGGTAACCAGTCGGTGGCGCTGTACCTGGGCAACCCCAATGCGCACACCGTGGCCGGGACGCTGTACGCACCGGCGCTGATCCGGGCGCTCGGGTCGAAGAACGTCTTCTCCGCCAGCACCGCCGATCAGATGCCCAAACAGCTCGCGTGCGGGTTGATGTTCGGCGATCCGCTCGCGGTCCCGGTACCCGATCTGGATCGCACCGATTACGTGCTGATGCTCGGCGCCAATCCGCTCGAATCGAACGGTTCGCTGTGTACCGCTCCGGATTTCCCGGGCCGGTTGCAGGCCTTGCGGGCGCGCGGCGGCCGTCTGGTCGTCGTCGATCCGCGTCGCACCCGCACGGCGGCCCGTGCCGACGAGCACCTCTTCGTCCGGCCGGGCACCGATGCCTATCTGCTGTTCGGCATCGTGCACACCCTCTTCGCGGAGGGGCTCACGGAGGTCGATATCGAGGTCACCGGCCTGGACGAGTTGCGTGCGGCCGCTATGGAATTCGATCCGGAGTCGGTCTCCGCGCGGACCGGCGTGCCCGCCGAAACGGTGCGTCGGCTCGCGCGTGAACTCGCGGCGGCCCCGACCGCGGTGGTGTACGCCCGGATCGGGACCTGCACCGCGGAATTCGGCACCGTGACGCAGTGGCTGGTGGACGCCGTCAACGTGCTCACCGGGAATATCGATACCCCGGGCGGTGCCATGTTCGCGACGGCGGCGGTCCGCGGGATCGTACGCACCAAACCCTTCCGGCCGGGCCGCTGGCGCAGCCGGGTCCGCGACCTGCCCGAGGCGATGGGTGAACTGCCGGTGGCGACCCTGATCGACGAGATCACCACACCCGGCGAAGGTCAGGTCCGGGCGCTGATCACGGCGGCCGGTAACCCGGTGCTGTCGGCGCCGGGCGGTGCCCGGCTGGACGCCGCCTTCGCCGGACTGGATTTCATGGTCAGTCTGGATTGCTATCTCAACGAGACCACCCGGCATGCCGATGTGATCCTGCCGCCCCCGCGCCCGGTGCAGTCCCCGCACTACGATTTCGCGCTGCTGCAGTTCGCTGTCCGCGACTACGCCCGGTACTCGCCTCCGTTGGTGCCGCTGGCGGGCCGGCCGTCGGAGGCCGCGGTGTACGTGCGGCTGGCCGCGGCGGTCGGCGGACAGCCGCACAATCCGACCGCGGATTACGATCCGCTCGCCGCGTTCGACGAACTCGTCATCGGTACCACCCTGCGGTCGGCCGGTCTCGAACAGCGGCGACACGAACTGGCGGGCCGGACCAGCACCGAGCAGCGCTTGGACTTGATGTTGCGGCTGGGCCCGTACGGTGAGTGGAACGGCGGAGAGCTGAATCTGCGCACGCTGCTGGACAATCCGCACGGTATCGATCTCGGCGCACTGCGTCCCCGGCTGTCCGAGGTGCTGCGCACCGAATCGGGGAAGGTGGATCTGGCCCCGGCGCCGCTACTCGCCGATCTCGCTCGGCTGCGGGCCGGCTCGGCCGCGGTACCGGCGGAAATGGTTCTGATCGGACGCCGCCATCTGCGCTCCAACAACAGCTGGATGCACAATGCGCCCCGGCTGGTGGGCGGGACGAATCGTTGCACACTGCAGATCCATCCCGACGATATCGCCCGCCTCGGACTGGGGGAGCGGGCGCTGGTGAAATCCGCCGTCGGTTCGCTGACGGTTCCGGTGGAGGCCACCGATTCGATCATGCCCGGGGTGGTGAGCCTGCCGCACGGGTGGGGGCACGCCACCAGCTCCCAGCAGGTGGCGCGGCAGAACGCGGGTGTCAATGTCAATGTGCTGACCGACGATTCGGTGCTGGACGTTCCGTCGGGTAACGCCGTGTTCAACGGCGTGCCGGTATCGGTGACCCCTGCCTGACGGGTTCCATCGCCTCCGGTGGACCGATAGTCCACCACACGGGAGTCTCCGGAACCGGTCCATCGATCGGCAACGATTGATAGTCTGTTGATTGATCCACTATCACTGTGGGTTTCGGTTCGCCGATGCGGTCCGCCCCGACGACGCGGCGGACCGCCCGCGCCAGGAGTCGCCATGTCCCAGGATCGCGTTGCCGCGGCCGGTGGACCCGCCGCGGCCGCCGTCGGCTTCCGGCCTTTCGAGGTGTGGTCCGGCTCGGAGCTCGCACCTCGATGATCACTCCGGCGGACAACGCGCGCCCGCGCATCCCGGTACCCGAAACCCTGCCCCGGACAGCGCTCTTCGCGGCGGCTTCGGCGCTGTCCGCCGATGGGATATCGGTACCGATCGGTGTGCGCACGCATCGGTGTCACCACGACCACCGCCCGCGTCGTGATATCGAATCGGGCCGCGGTGCCGGACGGTCGCCGATGCGAGTGGTTCGCGGCCGGCGGCCGGTCCGGCGCCCGTACCATCCCGATCCGCGCCGGGATCCGCTGAATGTTCCATCACCCTCTGTTCAGGAGAAAGTATGACAACCGCATCCGCGTCCGAAACCCCGCGAGATTCGACGACTATTACGAGCGCATCGTCACCGAGGTGCTCTCGGCCGACGACGAGGTGCGCGAACAGTACCGTCAGTTGCGCACCGGTGATCTGGACCAGTTCCGCGCCATGGGATTTCCCGCGGGGCGTATCGCCGGGTTCCTCGGTTATCCGATGATCCGGTTCAACTACCTGTCCATCGTCGGGCTGCTCGACCCCCGACTGCGCGCGATGATCGGCGCGCACTGGTCCGAGGCGGACCAGCGAGCACTGGAACGCATCTATTCGGTCCGGTTCGCCTACCGGGTGCTGCCGGACCGGCTCACCTACTTTCCGATCGCCTATCATGCCCGCAAACATCATCAGCAGATCCAGAAGATGAAACAGCGGGAGCTGAAATCGGCGGCCTACCGGGTGCGGCCGCGGCAGGAGACGCCGCGCGAACCGATCACCCTCGTTCCCGGCGGCTGAGTCGCGGGGTCAGCCGATGCCGGGATGGGGATACATGAGCGGCGCCAGATAGCGGCGGGCGAATGCCCGGGCGGCGTCGGTATCGCCGAGCGGCAGTACCCCGCGCGGGTTGGAGATGAAGGAGACGGTGAGCCGGACGAAGAGTTCGGCCACCACCTCGGGATCGAAACTGCCGAGTTCGCCACGGTCCTGCCAGTACGTGAGGAATTGCGCGACCAGTCCCCGCCCCTGCTGGATCACATCGTCGTCGCCGAGGAAGTCGGTGAGCTGCCCGGCCGCCCCCGACAGTCGCAGGCTTCGGGTCAGGAGTTCGGGTGCGGTGGCCTCACCGACGAACGCGGCGAACATATCGGCGAGCGCCCCGACCGGGCCCGCCGACCGGTGCATCGCGTCGGCCACGATCGTCGCCAGCCGCTGCGACTCGGCCATGAGCGCGTACCGGACGATGGCCGATTTGGTACCGAAGCGGCGGTAGACGGTCGCCACGCCGACGCCCGCGAACTCGGCGATCCGCACCATGGTGGTCTCCTCGAAACCGTGCGCGGCGAAGCATTCGCGGGCGGCGTCGACGATGATGCGTGATTTCGCGTCCAGCTGCTGCAGTTCACTCCACTGCGCAGCTGTCGTTTCCATTCCGCTCAGCCTACCGGCTCGGTAGCGGGACCGGTGCGGTGCCGCCGGGCTCGTCGACCGGCTGTGGTGGAGACCGGGGTCCACCCGAGCCGAGTGAGTGCGGCGGACACCGAACCGTGGGGACGGCCCGCGCCGAGCCGTGGTCTCCGGACACACCGAATGATAGAATCAGGGTGTTCAATCTATCACTTTCCGTACCGATTTCCCGCCCGAGGTGACGAGATGGCGACCCACGCTACGGAGCGCACCGCCGAAGAGTCGACCGACCCCCGAGTCCGGCCCGAGGTCCTGCGCGAATTCCGCAAACATTCCGGCAGCGTCCTGGCCGGTGCCTTCGCCGGCGCCGCTTTCGACCAGGTGGCGCTGGTCCCGGTCGCCGCCGCGGTGGACCGGACCGGCCGGTTCGAGCAGAACTTCGCCGATCGCGGGGTGCGCAGCGGCGTTTCCGCGATGATCGCGCTGTGGGGTGATTCCGACGACCGCCGGGCCGAGGCGGAATGGCTGAAGCTCCGGCACCGTGATGTGCGCGGATCCGGTAGCGCGGCATTCGGTGAGGTGAAATACAGTGCGCTGAACCCGTTCGCCTGGAAATGGATCGCGGTCAGCGGCATCTTCGTGGTGCTCGACACCTTCACCTATTGCACCGGTACCGAACTGCGGCCGGACGAGGAGGAGGCTGCCTACCAGCAGCTGCGTGCGGCCTTCGCCGATCTCGAATTGCCCAGTGCCGCTGGAAAACTACCCGTAGATCTGGCCGAGGCGCGCGCCTACTACGACCGGATGGCGACCGAGGAACTGGCGGAGAACCCGTTCCTGGTCCAGAAATTCGCCGATCTGACCAAATTGCCGCTGCCGACCCTGGGCCTACCGCCGCTGCTGCGCCGTGCGCTGACACCCATGTGGCTGGTGGTGCGTCCGGTCGCGGGGCATGTGATCCAGGTGTGCTCCGCCAAGGCCATGCATCCGGCCGTGCAGCGGCTCACCGGATTCGAACTCGCGCCGCGCCACGACCGGGAATTCGCGCTGTACGTGTGGTTGCTGCAGCTGGCCTGGCGGACACTGCCCGATCGACTGCTGATGCAGCCGCTGGCCTACAACCGCTTCCAGTACGAGAAACTCGTGGCCGCCTGCCGCAGTTACGGTCTCGAATCCTTCGCGGTGCCCGCCGACCGGCGGTGAGGCATTATCCGATCACCCCGAGAGGACTTCGTGACAACTGCGGTCAAGAGGAGGTTGCCCGCCGGGCCGGGCGCCCGGCCCGGCGGATCCGCGTTCAGTCGGCCGCGACCTCGGACCGGTCCGCGCTCCACAGGGTGTGGAACTTGCCCTCGGCATCGATCCGCTCGTAGGTGTGCGCGCCGAAGAAATCGCGCTGTGCCTGGGTGAGCGCGGCCGGGAGCCGGTCGGCCCGCAGCGCGTCGTAGTAGGACAGCGAGGAGGAGAACGCTGGAACCGGAATACCCAGCAGGGTGGCGGTCGCGACCACCCGCCGCCAGCTGTCGATCGCGGTTTCGATCGCGTCCCGGAAATAGGGCGCGAGGATCAGGCTGGGCAGCGCCGGATCGGTCTCGTAGGCCTCTTTGATCCGGTTCAGGAAGCGGGCACGGATGATGCAGCCCCCGCGCCAGATGGTGGCCAGATCGCCCGGGGTCAGATCCCAGTCGTATTCGGCGCTACCGGCCGCGATCTGATCGAAACCCTGGGCGTAGGCGACGACCTTGGACGCGTACAGCGCCTGCCGGATGTCCTCGGTGAACTGTACGATATCGGTGGGTTTGGCGGCCAGTTCGCCGGCGGCCAGACCCTGCGCGGCGGCGCGCTGCCCACGGGATCCCGACAGGGCCCGCGCGAAAACCGCCTCCGCGATGCCGGTGACCGGAACACCGAGGTCGAGTGCGGATTTCACGGTCCAGCGACCGGTGCCCTTCTGCTCGGCCGCATCCACGACCACATCGACCAGGGGCTTACCCGTTTTCGCGTCGACCTGGTTCAGTACCTCGGCGGTGATCTCCACCAGGTAGCTCTCCAGGTCGCCGGAATTCCACTGGGTGAAGATATCGGCGATCTGCTTCGGATCCAGGTCCAGCGCCGCCCGGAAGAGGTGGTAGGCCTCGCCGATCAACTGCATATCGGCGTATTCGATACCGTTGTGCACCATCTTCACGAAATGACCGGACCCGTCCGGGCCGATATGGGTGCAGCACGGCGTGCCGTCCACCTGGGCGGCGATCGACTCCAGCAGGGGACCCAGTGATTCGTAGGATTCCGCCGGCCCGCCCGGCATGATCGACGGCCCGTTGAGCGCGCCCTCTTCGCCACCGGAGATACCGGCACCGACGAAGTTTAGCCCGCGGGCACGCAGGGCGGCCTCGCGCCGGATGGTGTCGGTGTAGAGGGCGTTGCCGCCGTCGATGATGATATCGCCGGTCTCCATCGCGTCGGCGAGTTCGGAGATCACCGCGTCGGTGGCATCCCCGGCCTTCACCATGATGAGCACTCGGCGGGGTTTCTCCAGCGCGGCGATGAATTCGGCGACGGTTTCGGTGCGGACGAAATCACCGTCGTCGCCGTGTGCGGCGAGCAAGGCGTCGGTCTTGGCGACGCTGCGGTTGTGCAGTGCGACGGTGTATCCGTGCTTGGCGAAGTTGCGGGCGATATTGCTGCCCATCACGGCCAGGCCGGTGACCCCGATCTGTGCACGGGCTGTGGAGGACGCCATGAACCAGCTCTTTCGCTCGACTGTATCCAACATTTCGGCGGGTTCCACCGGGGCCCGCGACGATCGTGGAGATCATCCGCGAGTCCGGCGACTACCCTGTCTTCTTTCTACCGGGTGGCCTGTCGCGTGCGTGCGCGGACCCGCCGACAACCGTGCGCACGTGGCCGGCACGACACGGGGAGCGGTGGGAGCGCCACGCCGACGGGCGGCGGTTCCGGTGGTGTCGTATGCCGGTATCGAACGTATCCCGGGTCTGCCGCCCGAGCTGCCGATTTCCCCGGTGGCCGGCGAGTCGTGCTGGCGCACAACGGAACTTCGGCACATTCGGTGGCGGCGCTCCGGCTTCCGAATGGGTACACCGGAGGGGTGCGGTACAAACTCTTGCTCACGATGCCGGCCGCGGTACTGGCCGTCGCGGCAACCCTGTTCACTGTCCAACCCGCCGCGGCCGCCCCGGGGCCGCGGATCGATACGGAGAAATCGATCGACGGCCGGGCGATCGTCCTCGAAGTGTATTCACCCGCCATGAACACCGTGGTGGCCAATCGAGTCATTCCGGCGGCGGGGGGCGGACCGGCGCCCACGGTGTACCTGCTGACCGGTATCGGGGGCGGGGTCGACGGTATCTCCTGGTGGGACGATACCGATGTCCGGCAGTTCTTCGGGGACAAGAACGTGAACGTGGTGCTGCCGATCGGGGGCGCCTACTCGATGTACACCGATTGGCAGACCGACGATCCCGTGGTGGGGCGGGCCCGCTGGCAGACCTACCTCACCCAGGAACTGCCCGCGGTGGTGGACGCCCGTTTCGGTACCACCGGGCGCAATGCGATCGCGGGAGTCTCTATGAGCGGGGGGTCGGCCGTCGATCTGGCGATCCAGGCGCCGGGCCGATACCAGGCGGTGGCGTCCTACAGCGGATGTCCGTGGTCCGCCGATGCCGCGGGCGTCGCGATGGTCAGTGCGCAAGTGGTGCGCGGCGGCGCCAACCCGGGGAATATGTGGGGTCCGCCGGGTGCCGCCGGTTGGCTGGCCCACGATGCCTTCGCGAACGCCGCCCGGTTGGCCGGTAAGACCGTGTACCTCTCCGCCGCGTCGGGTGCGCCCGGCGATATCGACCGCGGCTGGGGTTTCCCGCCGGTCGAGGCCATCGCCAGTGCGTGCACCTCGGCCTTCGCCGGCCGCCTGGGGGCGCTCGGGATCGGCGCGGTCCATATCGACCGGCCCGCCGGGGCACATACCTGGGGTCAGTTCGAGTACGACCTGCACGATTCGTGGCCGCATCTGGCGCGGGCGATCGGCGCCTGAACGCGGGTATTCCGCACCCACCCCCCGGGGGGCGCGTTACCCGCGGGGTGTACGGCGCCCGGGGTGGGCCGCGGTTCCGCTGCCCGGTCCGATCGCTCGGTGGAGGGCGCGGGCCGCCACCGCGGCGGGCACTGAACCGGCGACTCCGGCAGCGCGGAGATCCGCACCGCCGCCACGAGTACCACAGGGACGTCGGCGTGGAAAGTATGAGCCGGCACAGGGATCGGTCCGGGGCATGGCGCGATCGTCACCGATGGACCAGGATGAACCGGAATCGGAAACACCGGCCCGGTGGGCCGGATCGGGACGGGGAGTGTTGTGCGGCGAAACAGAACGGCCGACCGGGGTGGGCGCTGATGGGGGCGGTCTGGGACCGGTTCCGGCTGTTCAATATCGGTGATCTGCTGGTGCACCGGGGGCGCAGTCTGCTGTCGCTGACCGTGATGGCGGTATCGGCCGCGCTGCTGGTGGCGGTGTTCAGTATCTCGGGCTCGGTCACCGGGTCGGTGGACCAACTCGTCGCCGGACTCGGCGGGAACGCCGTCCTCGAGGTCAGCGGTATCACCGATGCCGGATTCGGTCAGGACCTGCTGGGACCGATTTCGGCGACGCCCGGGGTCCGGACCGCGGTTCCGATGCTGCGTGCCCAGACCGGGGCCGATGCCGATCGGGCCCTGCTGGTCGGCGCCGACGCGCGGATCGCCGAACTGGGTAGTTCGCTCACCGGATCGCTCGGTAGCGGCGCCGCGAAACTGCTCACCGTGCCCGACGGTGTGCTCACCGGTGCGGCGATGGGATACCGGGAAGGCGATACTTTCCCACTCGGTAACGGTACCGCCACTGTCGCCGGGATCCTGGACGCCGACGGCGCCGGACAGCTCAACGGTGGCTACCTGGTGGCCACCACGCTGGTGACCGCCCAGAAGCTGACCGGCCGGCCCGGACAGCTGGATTCGGTGCAGATCATCGCCGAACCCGGTGCCGATCCGGGCCGACTGCGGGCAGCGCTGACCGATACCGTGGCGGGGCGGGCGGTGGTCGCCGATTCCGGGCTGCGCGCCGCGCAGGCCGGTGGCGCAGTGCTGATCATCCGCTACTCCACCCTGATGGCCGCCGCGGCCGCGCTGGTGGTCTCGGCGTTCCTGATCTACAACGCCATGGCCATGGCGATCGCCCAGCGCCGCCCCACCCTGTCGCTGCTGCGCGCGATCGGCGGCCGGCGTGCCCCGATGGTGCGCGATCTGCTCGGCGAAGCCGTACTGGTCGGGGTCCTCGGCGGGGTGATCGGCGCGGGTTTCGGCATTCTGATGGGCCGGGTGGCGATCGGACAGCTGCCCGCCGCGATCGTGCAATCGGTAGAGGCCCGCACCGAATACCAGGTGCCCGGATACGCCGTCCCCGTGGCGGTCGCGCTGTGCGTACTGGCGAGCGTGCTGGCCTCGGCGTTCGCTGCGCGCGCGGTCTACCGGGTCCAGCCGATCGAAGCGCTGGTACCGGTGGGCGCGGCCGGTACCGATACCGTGCGCCCGGCACGGCGCCGGGCGGCGGTGGTGGCGGGACTGCTCATGGTCGCCGCCGCGATCTATCTGGCCGAAACCGATCTCGGTCTGTGGTCACTGGCCTCGATCTCCCTGTCGTTCGGCGCCGCGATCGTCCTGTGCTTCGCCGCGACCGGGCCGATCGTGCGGGGCGCGGGCGCGATCGCCCGCTGGTTCGGCGGCCCGGGCGCGCTGGGCGCGACCACCCTCGAACGGGCGCCGCGCCGGGTGTGGGCGACCGCGATGACGGTGCTGATCGGGGTCGCCGCGGTGGTGTCCACCGGGAGCGCGACCCGCAATGTGGTCGATTCGGCGGGTGAGAGTTTCGAGAACCTGGCCGCCACCGACTTCTGGGTCACCCCGGGTTCCATGGCACAGTTCCCGACCGGTCCGCTGCTACCCGACGGCCTGGACGAGCGGCTCGCGGCCGTGCCGGGTGTGGCGGCGGTGAATCCGGCACAGCTGGCGTTCGCCAGTGTGGGCGCGGGACGGATACTGCTACAGGGTTTTCCGGCCGCCGCCGACAGCACCCGGCTCAGCGCGGAGATCACCCCGGAAGTCGGCAGGCAACTCGTCACCGGCCAGGGTGTGGTGGTCTCGCGCGATGTCGCGCGCTCGCTGGGGGTATCGGTGGGCGATGCCCTCACCCTGCCGACGCCCACCGGCCGCCACGAAGTCCGTGTCCTGCAGGTGATCCCGTATTTCTCCGCGATCGCCGGTGTCATCATGATGGACCTCGAACGGATGCGCACCTGGTACGAGCGCCCCGGCGAGACCACCCTCGCGGTGGATCTCGTGCCCGGCGCGGACCCGGCGACAGTGCGCGCCGCACTCCGCGAGGTGGTTCCGCCGGAGCTCTATATCGACTCGGGTGCCGAGGCCGTGGCGGCCACCTCGGGCAGTTTGCGCCAGGGCACCGCACTGGCCACGAATATTCTGTGGATCGTGGTGCTCGTCGCTACCATCGCACTGCTGAACACGCTCATGCTGTCGGTGCTCGACCGTCGCCGCGAGATCGGGGTCCTGCGCGCCATGGGCACCAGCCGCCGCTTCCTGATCCGATCTGTGCTGGCCGAGGCGGCCGGAATCGGCGTGATCGGTGCGACTCTCGGTCTGCTGGTCGGGGCGGCGGTGCAGTATCTGTCCGCGATCGCCATCGGCCACGCGATGACCATCGATGTGGTGTACGAACCGAGCGCGCTGCTGGTGGTCTACGGTGTGGTGGCGTTACTGCTCGCACTGCTCGGTTCGGTGCCGCCGGCGCTACGGGCCGCGCGGATGCCCATCGTCGAGGCCCTTGCCGTGGACTGATCGGTCAGTGTTCGCGGGCGGCTTCGCGCAGAACGCGGCCGAGGGCGTCCAGATAGCGGTCCACCGATTCGTGCGCGGTCGAATTATCGGGGTAGATCACGCTGACGGTGGTTTCGGTGGGTAGCCGGTTGATCCAGACGAGGGCCTCTTCGCTCGCGGCCCGGTTTCCGTAGAGCCCGCCGCGGGCGATATCGAAATACTCGCTGCCCGCGAAGTCGCGCGCATCGACATAGGAGATCATCGGATTGGACCAGTTCGGGCCGACCTGGATACCGCTGTCGGGCGGCGCCAGCTCCAGCACACGGTGGATGGTCGCCGTTTTGAGACGCATCCCGTTCTCGTAGGCGCGTTGCGCGCGGGCCACGGTCCGTTCGAAGGTGGGGCGCACACCGATCGGGAACGCCACCGGGACCAGCGCCACATACCAGCCGATCGAAGCCATCTCCTCGAAGGTCGACCGGGTGTTCAGCGGGGTGATCCCGAAGTAGTAGTCGCTGCCGGTGAGTTCCCGTTCGGCCAGGGCCGCCGCCGCGAACACACCGCCGGCGAATTCGCCGCCGTGGTCCCGGCAGATCTTCTCGAACCGGGCGGCCTCGTCCTCCTCGAAGAGGGGCACCGTGCGATGGGCGCTGCGATCCGAATCGCCGTCGCGGATCCCGAGATCGAGCGGGAAGGACGGTAGCTCGCCGTCGTTCCCGCGCAGCAGGCGTAGCCAGGTCGCGACTTCCGGAGACGCGGGAGTCAGCCGGTCCGACGCGGCACGCTCCCGGGCGCAGTACTCGGTATAGCTGGCCGGTCCCGGTATGGGCGGCGTGTGCCCCCAGGCGTGTTTCGCGTACAGACAGGCGAGTTCGAAGCACGAGATGTGCTGTCCCACACCGTCGGTGTGCAGATGGTCGACCGCCAGGTACACGGTGGTGGACTGCTCGTGTTCGATGGTCCAGAAGGTGAAGCAGTCCCATTGCGACGGCGGGGGTGTCTGTTTCTGGACCAGATCGCGTACGGCCTCGGCATTGTCGATACGACCGTGGTCGACGGGGGCGAATTCGATCCGGCCGGGTTCGAGCAGGTGCCGCCGGATCGCACCGTCGGACGCCAGCGAGAACCAACTCCGGAACGTGTCGTGCCGTTCCAGGAATTCGTTGACCGCCGCGGTCATGGCGTCCCGCTCCAGGAGGGCCGGTACCTCCGCGGTCACCAGGCACAGCCCGGAGGTGCGATAGTCGGCGCCGGTGCTGCGATGGGACCGGCGTAGATAATGTTCCTGCTGGTGGGACGGCGGTACGTCGTGTACCGGCGCCGCATCGGCGGCCGCCCGGGACCGGGGTGTCGCCACCCAGCTCACGACCCGGCCGGGCGCCGGATTCCATTCGTCGATGAGTCCGAAATCGACCATCACTCGTTCCTCAGTTCACCACCGGCGCGGTCGCCGGTTCGGAGCGGTCCGGCGCCGGTGCCGGGTCGGGCAGCGCCAGTGTCACCGCGGCGAGAGCGAATGCCACCACCGCGATCGCCGACAACATGACGGTGCTGCCGCCCAGAGTGTGCGCGCGGAAGAACACCGCGGACAGCAGCGCCAGGCCGACCCCGTTGCCGATCTGTTCGATAGTCGGCAGCAGCCCGGAGGCCTCGGCCAACTGCCCGTCGTCCAGTCCGGACAGCATGATCGGTTGCAGGGGTACCGCGAACAACCCGGCTCCGAATCCGCACAGGAAAACCGGTGCGGCACAGAGCAGCAGGCTGACCCGGCCGTCGGTGATGTTCACATAACCCACGCCCACCAGCACGCACCCGGCGAACAGTGCCAGCCCGCCGGCCAGTGTGCGGACTCCCCAGCGCTGGACGAACACCGGCGAGAGCAGCGCGCCCGCGCCCGCGCCGAGCGCGAACGGGGTCATCGCGATACCGGTCGTCAACGGCGAGAAGTCCAGCACATCCTGGAGGGTGATGGAGATGGCGAAGACGAACGCCGTGAACACCCCGAAGAATCCGGTGACCACGATCGAGCCGATCGCGAAGCCGCGATCGCCGAACAGGTCCAGGCGTAGCAGCGGCCCGCCCCCGCGACAGGCCACTCGGCGTTCGTGCCGGATCGTCACCACCCCGAGCAGGAGCGCGGCCGCGATGACCAGACAGGGGATCGGCCGCCAGCCGCTCAGATGGATTTCCGACAGGGCGTAGAGCAGACCGAACAGGGTCGCGGCGGACAGCGCGACACCCGTGAGGTCCAGCGCCGACCGCTGCCGCGGGGCATCGAGCCGCAGGTACCGCCAGGCCAGGACGAGGGTGACGATACCGAGCGGCAGGTTCATCAGGAAGATGCTGTGCCAGCCGTATCCGCCCGGATCCGCGGTGACCAGGGCGCCGCCCAGAATCGGCCCGAGCAGCCCCGCGAATCCGGAGGTGGCGCCGTAGAGCGCGAAAACCCGGGTGTGCAGCTCGCGCGGGAACAGAGCGGTCAGTATCGCGATGGTCTGCGCTGCCATACCCGCCCCCGCCAGCCCCTGTGCGACGCGGGCGACGACGAGTTCATCTGCGCTGCCGGCCGTCCCGCACCAGACCGACGCCGCGGTGAACGCCACCACCGCCGCCAGGAACATCCGGCGGCGGCCGATCATCGCCCCGGCCCGGGCGGCCGGCAGCAGCGTGCAGGCGAAGGCCAGCGAGTACCCGGAGACGATGAGCAACTGCTGGGCGGCGGAGGCGTGCAGATCCGCGGTGATCGCCGGTAACGCCGTGTTGACGATCGTCACGTCGATCATCTGCATGAACACCGACAGCAGGCAGCCCGCGAACGCCGCCCAGGCGCCCGGGCCGGACCCGGATGGGGCGGCGCCGGATATCACGGACGCGCCTCGTCGACGACCAGCACCTCGCGGGCCGGGGTAGCCACCTGGGCGGACCCGTTCCCGTTCCCCGATTCCGCGGCCACGGGAGCGCCGTTCCCGTTCGCCGCGTGACCGTTCCCGGACGAATCGTCTCCGCCGGCTCCCACCGGAGCACCCGCCGCACCGGTGTCGGCGGGCAGCGATGCCGCGAAATCCGCCGCCGGATCGGTCGCCAGGATCAGCTCGGCCACCTTCGGCCCGGCCTGCTCCAGGCTGAACGACCTGCCCATCTGCAGCGACATCAGCTCGATACCGAGCTGTTTGCTCACCCGGGAACCGAATTCGACCGCCATCAGGGAATCCAGGCCGAGTTCGGTGACCGGGACCGTCAGATCGATGGTGTCGGGTTGTACGCCCATCACGACGGCCAGTTGCTCGGCGAGCATCCGGGCCATGGCCTGGCCGCGTTTACCGTCCTCCAGCGCGGCCAGTTCGGCTTTCAGCGTGGCCAGTATCGAATTGTCCTGGACCGACGCTGCCACCAGGGCGGCGAGCCGGCCGGTCCGGCCCATCTGCGGGAACGCCGCGGTGAGCTTCGACCAATCGGTCGGGATGACGGCTGCCCGCGTGACCCCCAGGCGCAGAACCTGTTCCAGGTAGAGGGTGCCCTCGGCCATATCGATCGCCCCGAATCCGGCCAGTTCCAGATACTTCGCGACCTTGTCGTCGGCGGCCATACCCCCGGCCGCGCCGGACATATGTCCCCAGCCCACACACAGCACCCGCTCCCCGGCCCGGGACCATTCCTCGGCCAGTGCCTCCACTGCCAGATTCGCGGCGGTGTAGTTGTACTGGCCGAAGATCCCGAACATGGATCCGCCGGAGGAGTACAGCACGAACATATCCGGTTCGGCGCCGGCCGCGAGCACCGCGGCGTGCAGGACCCGCGCCCCGTGCACCTTGGCGCGGTACACCCGGGCGAGCTGCTCCTCGTCCATATGCTCGACCCGGTTGTCGGCGACCGCGCCCGCCGCGTGGAACACCCCGCGCAGCGGATGCGCCGCGTCGTGCGCACGGTTCACCACGGCGGCGACCGCCTCGGGGTCGGCGATATCGGCGCGTTCCT
This sequence comes from Nocardia sp. NPDC003963, assembly GCF_053605105.1. NCBI lineage: Bacteria > Bacillati > Actinomycetota > Actinomycetes > Mycobacteriales > Nocardiaceae > Nocardia > Nocardia sp. NPDC003963. Next base: position 1,184,174 of record NZ_JBSGIP010000001.1, on the reverse strand, counting down.
CGATCACCGTGATATCGGCGGCCCGCCACGCCGCGAGTTGCCGGCGCGCTGTGGGAGTGGCCGCGCCGTTGCGGCCGACCAGTACCAGCCGCCGCGCACCCCGGTCGATCAGCCAGGTACCGGTGGCCATCCCGAACCCGCCGAACCCGCCGGTGATCAGATAGGCACCGCCCGGGTCGATTTCGAGTTCGGGCAGCATCGGGCGAACCGGTGGCGCCTCGTCGGTCATCGACAGCGCGATCCGGCCGATCTTGCCGGACCGGATGGTGTCGTCGAAGGCCTTGGCGACCTCGTGGGTGCCGTACAGCTCGTAGGGCAGCGGCCGGTATTCACCGGACCGGAACTTCTCCACCACCCGGCTCAGCAGATCCGCGAGTTGCAGGGGCCGGACCCGGCACATGCGGTCCAGGTCCATGGAGAAGTAGGAGAGGTTCTTGTCGAAATTGGCGAGTTCGAGCAGTCCGCCGGTGTAGATATCGGCCTTGCCGACCTCGACGATCCGGCCGAATTCGCGGATCGCCTTGAAGTTCTGGCGCAATGCTTCGCCGGGCGCCGAACTCAGGATCACGTCCACGCCGGCGCCGTCGGTGAGACCCAGTACATCGTCGGCGAAATTGAGCGATCGCGAGTTCAGTGCGTGATCGGCGCCGAGTTCGAGAATATGCGCGCGGCGCTCTTCGGTGCTCGCCGTACCGATGATCCGGGCGCCGCGCGCCTTCGCCACCTGGATGGCCGCCGAGCCCACGCCACCGGCGGCGCCGTGGACGAGCACGGTTTCGCCGGGTTCGAGCCGGGCCAGATCCAGTAGCGAATACTCGGCCGTCCCGAATGCGGTGGTGCTGGTGCACACTGCCGGGTCGGTACCCGGCGGTAACGGGATCACCGCGCCGCGTTCCACCACGTGATAGCGCCGCATCATGCCCTTGGCGGCCAGCGCCACGATATCGCCGACGGCGAGATCGGTGATCCCCTCGCCCAACCGGGTGACGGCACCGACACCCTCCATACCCGGACTGGTGCCGAAGAAGGTTTCGGCGAGTTCGCGTTCGCCGAGGATCCCCATGACCTTCAGCGGGTCCTTGTAGTTGAGCCCGATGATCCGCAGGCCGACCTCGACCTCGCCCGGCCCGGGATCGCGGCGCGGGGCGCGCCGCCAGGCCAGCGCGGACAGCAGTTTCGATCGCGGTATCTCCAGCGCGAAATCGGCCTCGGCGTCGATGAGCGGTTCGGCGGTCTCCAGCGCGTCGATCCGCTCGGGCAGCGGCTGGGTGATCCGCGGCAGCAGCCGGCCGCCGGACCGCAGCAGCACTTCGTCGGAGTTGTCGTATCGGAATGCGCCGGGCACAGCCAGTTCGGTGAGCAGTTCGGCCGCCGTCGTGGCCGGCTCGGTATCGATCAGCCGCCACCGCAGGGCGGGTTGCTCGTTGAGGAGGACCCGGCGGGCACCGGCCAGCGCCGCCTGGCGTGAATCCGGGGCCGTGGCGGTGCCGGGTAGCGCGAAGGCGTACTCGGTCACCAGGGAGATATGGCAGGTGCCGTCCCCGATGCCCACCATCGGGGTCTCGCTCTCGCCCGGGGCGATGAACTGGTGGGCCGCGACCGCGATCCGTTTCAGCGTCCACAGATCCGCGAGATCGTCGCCCGTCCGCCCGGCCACCACTACGAGGTGCACCCGGTCGGTACCCGGGTCGTCGGCACCCGCACGCAGCAGGGCGATGAGCTCGGTTTCCAGGCCGGGATCGGCACCCGTGGTGAGCCGGTAGGTCGCCCCGGGCAGGGCCGCGGCGAGATCGCGGGCCCGTTCGCTCTCGCCGAGCGCGAGCACGATCGTCGCGGCGGCCCCGGTATCGCCCAGGACCGCCGGGTCGATCGGTTCGGCCGGTTCGACCGTTTCGGAGTAGTAGAAATCCGCCATCCGCTGGAGTGGGCTGCCACCGGGCGTGAGCGCGCCCAGTTGTACGCCGCGCAGATGCAGGCACAGAGTGCCGTCACCGGCCAGCAGCCGGACATCGGAGAGATGAGCGGCCTCCGGATCGCGCCGGGCGACCACGGTCACCTCCGCGGGCAGCGCACGGTACATGCGCACCGCCGAGACCCCGACCGGCACCATGGCGCCCGCACCCAGACCGTCCTGCGCGAACAGCAGCGCGACGGTCTGCATGGCGGCGTCGACCACGGCCGGATGTACCAGATGCCCGGAATCGGCCGCGATACCGCCGTCGACCGTGGCGACGACCGCGTTCCGCCCGGCCCGCACCGCGGTGACCCGCCGGAATGCCGGACCGTACTGCAGACCGCGTGCGGCGAGTGCGGCATAGAAGATCCCGGGTTCGATATCGATCGCCGATTCCGGTTCGGGGACGGCCTCCACCGCTGTTTCGTAGGCGCCGGTGAGCACCCGCCCGGTGGAGTGCACCGTCCATACCGATCCGGTGGCACTGCGCGATCTGATGAGGAATCGGCCACTGGCGTCCTCGATCCCGAGTTCGAGGAACGGCACATCCGGCTGGGCCATCACCAGCGGTGCGACGAATCGGACATCCTCGAGCGCGACCCGTCCATCGCCCGAGCGGGTGGCGGCGGCGCTGAGCGCGGCATCGAGATAGGCCGCGCCCGGCATGATCCGCATCCCGCCCACCACGTGATCGGGTAGCCAGGGCAGCAGCTCGGTCCCGACCTGCAGCAGCCAGCCAGGCCTCCCCTCCATATCTGGGTCGCCGAGCATCGTGTAGGTGTCCGGGCTCCCGAGCCGCAGCTGTTCGAAGAGGGGAAGGGGGTTGTGCAGCCGGGTGTTCTGCCACGGGTAGCGGGGCAGCGGAAGATGTTCGGTGGCGCGCCGGTCCGCGGGGAACGCGCCGCTCGTATCGAGTACGCCGGCGGCGTACAGACCCGCCACGGTCCGGCGGATACTGTTCTGATCGTCCTGTTTGCGGTTCAGCGTGGCGACCGTGGCGCCGTTCTCCCCGGCCGCCAGCAGGATCTCGCGGATATTGCCGGACAGCACCGGATGTGGCCCGACCTCCAGGAACACCCGGTGCCCGGCCGCGACCAGTCCGGCGACGGCGTCGGCGAACCGCACAGGTTGCCGGACATTGGCGCACCAGTATTCGGCATCGAACCCGTCCTCGGCCTCCACCACCGCTTCCGCTGTCACCGTCGACACCAGGGGGATACGCGGCGCGGCGGGCCGCAGGCCGGCGAGCACAGTGCGGAGTTCGTCCAGGATCGGATCCATGAACCGGCTGTGGTACGGCACCTCCACCCGCAGTGCCCGGGCGAATGCGCCCTCCTCGGTGAGCTTCTCGGCGATCTCGTCGAGCCGGTCGATATCGCCGGCGAGGGTGAGCGACCCCGGGCTGTTCACGGCCGCGATATCCACCGCGTCGTCCGTGCCGAAATATTCCCGCACCTTGTCCGGCCCGGTGCCCACGGCCAGCATCGCCCCCGCGCCGGCTGTCGTCGCCTGCAACCGCGACCGGTGGTAGGCCACGGTGACCGCTTCGTCCAGCGACAGCATCCCGGTCACATAGGCCGCCGACACCTCGCCGACACTGTGTCCCACGATCCGCGCCGGGGTGATGCCGTACTCGGCGAGCTCGGCCACCAGTCCCACCTGCACCAGGAAGTTCGCGGGCTGGGCGACCTCGGTCGCGCTCACCCGGGACTCCGCCTCCGGGCGCAGCAGTTCCTCGATGATCGACCATCCCGCCACCCGCTGGAAGGCGGAGTCGACCGCACGTGCCGAATCGGCGAACGCACCGTCGGCGGCGAGCAGGTCGCGTGCCATACCCCACCACTGCGGACCCATACCGGAGAACACGAAGACCGGTTCGCCGACGCGCTGAGAAACCGTCCGTACAGCGTCCCGGCCCTCGCCGCCCGCGTACTGCCGCAGCTCGTCGACCATCTCGGTACGTTCGCGCACCGGTACACCGGCGCGGAAGGAGTGGTGGGCCAGTCGCGTCCAGGCCGCCTCTGCCAGATGATCCGGGTCGGCCCCGGCGGCGAGCAGATCGGCGAACCGGCCGGCCATGGCCCGGACCGCCGGAGCGCTGCGCGCGGAGACCGGCAGCACTCCGAGATGTTCGCGCACACGCGGCGCGGGCGGACCGGCGACCGGCCGGAATTCCTGCAGGATGGTGTGCGCGTTGGTGCCGCCGTATCCGAACCCGTTCACCGCGATACTCATCGCCCCCGCGTCGGCGGGCAGCGGTTGCGCCTCGAGCTGGATATGCAGATTGAGGTCGGCGAACGGGATGTCCGGACTGGGTTCGTTCAGCCAGCCCTGCGGCGGAATCGTGCGATGGTGCAGGGCGAGAGCGGATTTGATGACGCTCGCGATACCGGAGGCGGCCTCGGTATGCCCCAGGGTCGCCTTGAGCGATCCCACCCCGAGGGTCTGCCCCCGCACTTCGGCGGCGCCGTAGACCGAACCCAGCGCGCGCAGTTCGATCGGATCGCCGACCGGAGTGCCGGTACCGTGCGCCTCCACATAGGTGATCTGCTCGGGCGCCAGTCCCGACCGTTCGCACACCGTACGCGCCAGCGCCTCCTGCGAATCGGCGTTCGGCACCGTGATGGCCGCCGTGCGCCCGTCCTGATTGGATCCGGTGGCCTTGACCACCGCGTACACCCGGTCCCCGTCGCGCAGCGCGTCATCGAGTTTCTTCAGCACGACGATACCGCCGCCTTCACCGCGCCCGTATCCGTCCCCGGCGGCGTCGAAGGATTTACAGCGTCCGTCGACGGCCAGGAATCCGCCTTTGCACATCATGACGAAGGTTTCCGGCTGCAGCATGACGTTCACGCCGCCGGCGAGCGCGGTCGTGCAGTCGCCGTCGCGGATCGCCTGACAGGCCAGATGGAATGCCACCAGCGACGACGAACACGCGGTGTCGACGGTGAGTGCGGGCCCGATCAGGTTGAGTGCGTAGGCGATCCGGTTGGACAGCATGGTGTAGGAGGCGGCGGCCGCGGTGTGCATATCCACATGTGCCAGCGCCGGGCCCACGACGCCCACTACCGACTGATCGACCACGAACCCGCCGATGTACACCCCCACCGATTCGCCGGCGGCGCGTCCCGCGACACCCGCGTCGTCGAGGGCCTCCCAGGTCACCTCGAGCAGCAGGCGCTGCTGGGGGTCGAGGCCGGTGGCCTCACGCGGGGAGATGCCGAAGAAATCCGGATCGAATTCCCACGGATCGGTGGTGAGGAACGCGCCGTGCCTGGTGTAACTACGTCCCGGGGTGCGTTTCTCCGGGTCGTAATAGCGGCGGTAGTCCCAGCGGTCCGGTGGTATCTCGACGACTGCATCGCGTTTGTCGACGACGAAATCCCAGAAGGATTCCGGGGAGTCGATTCCCCCGCCGAAGCGGCAGCCGATTCCGACAATGGCAATGTCCGACATCTGTATGTCCTCCCGAATCCCGGGGCGAGCCGCGGTTTCCCGCCGGGAACATCTGAAAGCAGGGTTACGCGTCGCGCATATCGCCGGAGTTTCCTGGTCGTGTCGAAAGTCCGGCAGTGGTGCCGAGAATTCGCAAAATGTCCGGTGCCGCTACGACATCGGGGCCGAGACTACCGAGCGATTCCCGGTCGCTGGAACGGGTCGCGGGCAACCTTCTGTCACCGCACAACCGTGCCGGTACCGAATTGTGAAGTAGCCCAGGATATTCGAATCGGCCGCGCGACCACCGCGCCCGGCGCTCAATTCCGCAGTGCCGCAGCGAGAAGCGGCCAGGATTCGTGCAGGTCGCGCTGCCAATAACCCCAGGAATGAGTGCCGTCGGGTCGCAGTGTAACCGTGGCCGGAATATCGAGCTCGCGCAGTCTGTCGCGCAGCCGTACCGCGCAACCCGCCGCGACGGCTTCCAGTAGCCCGCCGACGAGTATCCGGTCGGCGAGTTCGGCCGGATCGCCGTGTATTCCCGGCCCGTCCATGGTGTCCAGCGGCCCCGGTGAGCCGGTTCCCGCGGACAGGTAGAGCGCGATGCCGCGCAGGCCCTCGGGGTGGAGGAAAGGATCGTTGTCCGCCCAGGCGCGGTCCCCGGGCGGGCCCCACATGTTCTTCGGGTCCCCGCCGTTGCTGCGGACGACCAGTTCCACGATGGCACGCCCCTGCGGATCGCTGGTCCGCACACAGCCACTGTAGGAACCGAGTGCCCGATAACGGTTGGGCGCGGCCAGCGCCAGCTGTAGTACCGAGGCCGCGCCCATCGAGATCCCGGCGAGCGCGGCGGCGCCGGTACCGTGGAACCGGCCGTCGATCAGCGGTGGGAGTTCCCGCGTGAGGAAGGTGGTCCAGCGCTGACGTCCCAGTACCGGATCGTCGGCGCGCCAGTCGGTGAAATAGCTGCCCGCCCCGCCGAGCGGGTTGACCACGGTGACCTGCTCGTCCCGGAAGAACTCGGTGATATCGGTGCGGTCGAACCAGTTGCCACCGTCCGCACCGCCGGTGATCCCGTTGAGCAGGTAGAGCGCGGGCGCCGGGCCCGCGGGGTCGGCCGCGGGCAGCACACGCACCGGGACCACCCGGCCCATCGCGGCGGAGTACACCGCCAGCTCGAGTTCGCGCGCACCGCGCGGAGCGGCTCCGAGGATCGCCGAGGCGGCCGCGACCGGGTGTCCGGGTGGAGCTGTTTCCGGTGGTGTGGCCGTTCCTGTCCCCGGCGCCACAGGGGCGAGGGCGAGAACGGTGGCGGTGACGAGCAGTGCCCGGCTCGTACGGCGTGGCCGGCGCGGATATGGCATCGCCGGAAGCTAATCCCCGCACCGGACCGGGCACCGCCGATCCCGTGGATTCTGTGAAGCGGGCCAGCTGGGTGCGGTCTTTCCTGCGCCGGGTCCCAACTCAGGGCACCCGACCGGACCGCTATGGACAGATGACTGGACAGGTGTAACCATCGGTGTGCGGCCGGGAGGGCGCGGCCGCACCGACCGACGAGAGGAACCTGCGCATGAACGACCGGAAACAGGGGAGCGGATACGGCGGTGGCCGGCGATGAGCACCTTGCGTCCGTGTGAGCGCGTCGGTCTCGAGTTCATCGACAACGCTCCACTGAAGTTCAGCAACAGTGTCGATCTCGCGATCACCCCCGCGCAGCTGTTCGAAGTGCTGGCCGATGCCGAATCCTGGCCGCACTGGGCCACCGTGATCACCAAGGTCACCTGGACCAGCCCCGAACCTCGCGGGGTGGGTACCACCCGGGTCGTCGATATGCGCGGCGGAATCGTCGGCGACGAAGAATTCCTGGCGTGGGAGCCGAACACCCGGATGGCGTTCCGGTTCAACAGCAGCTCCACCAGTGCGCTGGCGGCTTTCGCCGAGGACTACCGGGTGGTGGAGACCCCGGAGGGGTGCCGGCTGACCTGGACCCTGGCGCAGCGGCTGGCCGGTCCGGCCCGGTTCACCGCCTTCGCCGCGGCTCCGCTGATGAACCTGGCGTTCCGCCGCTTCCTGGCGAATCTGCGCCGCTACACAGATCGCCGCTTCGCGACCGCGGCCTCCTGAACGTCCGTGCCGCGGCCCACAGCGGGCCGCGGCACGCACACAGCTCAGCCCATCAGGAATGAACCCGCCAGCCAGGCGGCGAGTACCAGTACCAGCCCGAGCAGTGCGCCCGGGTAGAGCGCACGGCCGCTGCGCGCGGCATTGACAGTGGTGGCGGCGCCCACGAGGAACCCGAAGCAGCCGCCGAGGACGATGATCCAGTTACCGGTGCTCGGATCGGTACTGCAGTCCGCGCGCCCCTCGCATACTCCGGTGGCCAGCAGGAACCACGGGGAGATGGCGACCGAGACGATCGCCAGCGTCGCGAGCAGGAACCACAGCAACCCGGTGATCACCAGGTCGGATTCGCGGGGCGCGGGAATCGGCGCGCCGCTGCCGTAGACGTCGTCGGGGATGGGGGAGACCGGATAGTGGGTGGAGGTCTGGTCAGGGAACATATGCCTCGCGATCGCTCGAGCCGAGTGGGGGCCGGGGGATGATACTCCGAACTTTCCCCTGTGCCGCAACTGATCCGGCACCGCGCGCGACACTACACTGCGCACAGTCCCGTGGCATTCGCTGCGGCGGGATCGACAACCGTGCGTGATACGAGCAGAGGAGACGGCGATGCGTGTGCTGTACACGGCCGAAGCGCTGGCCACCGGAGACGGCCGTAACGGCCATACCCGCACCACCGACGGCCGGATCGACGTGGAACTGGCCGTCCCGAAGGAAATGGGCGGCAGCGGCGCCGGGGCCAACCCCGAACAGCTCTTCGCCGCCGGATACGCGGCATGCTTCCATTCCGCCCTGCGTCTGGTCGGTTCCCAGGCCAAGGCCAATGTGAACGATTCGGCAGTGGGTGCGAAAGTGGGGATCGGCAGTACCGAGGGCGGTGGTTTCGGGTTGACCGTGATCCTCGAGGTCACCCTCCCGCATCTGTCCGCCGAGGAAGCACAGGATCTGGCGGACAAAGCGCATCAGGTGTGCCCGTACAGCAATGCCACTCGCGGAAATATCGATGTCGAGGTGCGGGTCGCCGAGGACTGACCGGATTCCGGGCCCGGGTCAGCTCTTCCCGGGCCCGGAATCGCCGGTGGCGGGATCGGATTCGCCGGTCGGGGCAGTGTGCGCGGGTGCGGCGGGCTCCGGTGCGGGCGATGCTGCCGTGCCGGCCGCGGCGGGTTCTTCCGCCGGTGTGGTCCGGGCTGCTTCCGCGGGTTCGGCGCCGGACGCCGAGTAGTTGGTCGTCGCCTCCCTGGATACGGTGACCCGCCAGGGCATCCGTGTTCCGGTGGCGGTGCGCGGCATCGTCGCCACCGCGATCACCGCCGAACCGACCGCGATGATCACCGCCGCGATCGCGGCGGTCGTGATCGTACCGCTGGCCACGTATTCCACTTCGTTCAGACCGGCCACGGGCTTCGACCCGTCGTTGACCGCCCAGTTGATCCAGGAACCGACCTGACCGCCGAGATCCCAGCGGCGGATCGTCATATTCTTGAGCTGTTTCTGCCGGGCGGTCAGATACAGCATATTCGCGATCACCAGCAGCGCCGTGCAGACCGCGCCTCCGGTGGCGATACGTGCGAAACGTTCGGAGTTGGTGGCGATATGGATCGCGATCGCGGCGATGGTCAGCGCGATCATACTGCTCGCGGTGACCGCCCACGAACCGGTGAGATCGGCGGCGGGCGGTGTCCCTTGCGAAGACCAGACGGTCAGATACCGGGTGGTCGAATCGACCTGGCCGAACGGGGTGGCCGCGGCCATACCGTCCGGCCCGTGCGCGACCATCCAGTGTTTGAACATCAGGACGAAGACGATGACACCGCCGAGGGCCGTGCACACATATCCCCACTTGCCACTCATCCGGGGCGAAGTGCGGATGGCCTCGGCATGTTCGGCGGCGCGTTGCAGACCGTCCCGGGCCACAGTCCGGCGTCGCTCCCAGACCTCCGACCGGGCGCCGGCGGGAGCCGCGACCGGCTCCGGTGTCGCGGTGCGCACCGTGCTCGACGACCCGGCGCCGTCACCGCCGCTCGCTCCCCACGGGCTCGGTTTGACCATCACCCCAGTTTAATTCTGCGTCCACCACTGGGAACATCGGCGATATCGCGGTGTGCCGGTGCCGGACGCCGAGTTCAGGCCGCGTCCGGATGCTCCGCGCGACCGTTGGCCACGAGGTCCACTACGAGGTCACGGACCACGGTCTGGATCCGGCGCGCGTGCTCACGGACCTCTTCGGGGACCGGGCCGCCGTCCGCCGTTCCGGTTTCGGCGATCTCGACCAGATCGTTGGCGATATGGCAGAGGGCGACGAGGCGTCGCACCATCTCCACCCGCTCTGTCGGCGGAAGTACTTCGGGATTCACATCCCTGTCATCGTCGCCGGCCGCGTTGGTGTTTCGCGGGTGCGCCGGGGCTGGGCGCGGTATCCCGCAGTCCGGAAATCGGAGGGGCCGAAATCGTTCCGGATGCGCGGCCCCGCAGCACCGCTGCCGGGCCGTACCCGGCCGGGTCGCCATCGGATACGGTGACCCCGATCCAGTCGCGGGACCACAGCCGGGAGAGGGGGTGACCATGCGCCGGGCGTTGCTGTCGGTGACGAGTGTGCTGTTGTGCGTACTCGCCGCCGGATGCGGCGGCGAGGGGAACGACGATACGGAGGGACTCGAACGTGGCAGCGTCGTCTCGGTGGCGCCGGTTTTCGAGATGACCGGAGCGGAGACATCCGATTATCTCGCCGAATGGAAGTATCCGGTCGCCGGCGCGAACGGGGTTCGCGCCCACCGGGTCGTCTACGGAACCGTCGCTGCCGACGGTGCGCCCACGACCGCCAGCGGTCTGGTCGTGATCCCGGAAACGGGCACTGCGCGGTTGCGTATGGTCTCCTACGCGCACGGCACCACGGTGCGCCGGGACGAGGCCCCGTCGGCGGACGGTGAAATCGAACGCGCCCGCACTGTCCAGTTCGCCGCCGCCGGATACGTCGCGGTCGCACCGGATTATCTCGGTCTCGGCGAGGGCCCGGGTTTCCATCCGTACGCGCATGCCCCGACCGAAGGATCCGCGTCCGCGGATCTGCTCCGGGCGGCCCGATCGCTGCTCACCGACCAGGGCCGGGAACTGGACCCGAATGTCCTGGTCACCGGTTTCTCCCAGGGCGCCCAGGCCGCCCTCGCGCTCGGCCGCGAGCTCAGCGACGGCGCGGTCGAGGGATTCGGCCTGGCTGCCACCGCGGCGGTGAGTGGGGCCTACGCCGTGCAGGAAGTGCAGGCCCCGGCCGCCCTCGACGGCCGGGTCGAAGGCCGTGGAGCGGTGCTCTACCTGGGTTACTGGATCACCGCGATGAACCGGATCTATCACCTCTACGACGATCCGTCCGAGGCCTTCCGGCAACCCTATGCGCAACGGATCGAAACGCTGTTCGACGGGCGTCACGATCTACTGGCGGTGTCCTCGGGCCTGCCCGCGGACCCGGAGGAACTGCTCACCCCGCAATTTCTGGAGCTGGCACGCAATCCCACCGGCGCCGCGCTGCGGGCCATGGCCGACAGCGATACCGTGTGCGATTGGGCGCCGGCCGTGCCGGTCCGGCTCTTCGCGGCGACGGGTGATCGCACTGTGCCCTTCGAGAATTCGCAACGCTGTATGAAGGCCGAACTGGGTGGGGCCACCGAACTGGTGGAGCTCGGCGATATCGATCACGGCGAAACCGTTCGCGTCGCCCTCCCACAGGTTCTCGACTGGTTCCGGAAAACGCAACCGCCCGCCTGAACCGGTGGGTTCGAGCGGGCGGTGCGGACCGGAATCGCCGGAATATCAGTGCATGAGCACCGGGGCCGGCGTGTCGGAATCGGATTTCGGGACATCGCTCGCCTTGCGCGGGAGCAGGACGGAGAACCCGAGGGTGACCAGGCAGAGCGCGAATGCCACCCAGAAGGTTCCGGCGTAGGCGTCCGACATCTCGCCGAGCACGACGGATTCGAACTTATCGCCCAGGCTCGCGACGTACTGCAGCACCGACGGATCCGGCTGTTCGCCGGTCCGCTGGGCCTCCATCATCGCCTGCCCGGCCGAGACGGCCTCGGAGTTCTGCATCCGGTTGGTCAGCACCACCGAGATCACCGCGACACCGACCGAACTGGCGATCTGCTGAATGATGTTCAGCAGAGTCGATCCGCGGGCGACCTGTGCCTCCTTCAGCGTGCGCAACGCGGCCGTCATCAGCGGCATCATGGTGAGGCCCATCCCGAGACCCATCACGAACAGCACACCCAGGACGTAGAAATACGAGCTGTCGGCCTCGATCTGAGTGAGTCCGAACATGGTCGCGGTGAGGATCGCCAGCCCGACCGGCACGACCCGGCCGACCGGCAATTTGTCCACCAGCATGCCGGCGATCGGCATGGTGAGCAGCGAACCGATGCCCTGCGGCGCCACCAGCAGTCCGGCCAGCAGTGCGCTCTCGCCCCGCACCTGCTGGAAGTAGGTGGGGATCAACAGGAGTCCACCGAAGAAGGAGGCGGAGAACAGGAACATCGTGACAGTGGCCACGGTCAGATCGCGGTTCTGGAACAGTCGCAGGTCCAGCAGCGGATTCTTGGGTTTGAAGGAATAGAACACGAAAGCGACCACCAGGGCGCCGCCGACCAGCATGGTCGCCCACACCTTCGGCGTGGCCACGGTGCCTTCCTCGGGGATGGAGGAGATGCCGTAGAGGAACAGCGCCAGACCCGGCGAAAGCATGAGCATGCCCACGAAATCGAACGATTCACCGGCATGCGGTTCGTCCTTGGGCAGTACGAACCAGGCGTAGACGAGGGCGATCGCGCCGAGCGGCAGGTTGATCAGGAAGATCCAGTGCCAGGAAGCATCCTCGATGAGCCAACCACCGAGGATCGGGCCCAGGATCGGGCCGAGCAGCATCGGAACACCCAGGATGGCCATCAGTCGGCCCATCCGCTCGGGGCCCGCGGCCTTGGTCATGATGGTCATACCGAGTGGCATCAGCATGCCGCCACCCAGCCCCTGGATGACCCGGAACCCGATGAGCGCGCCGATGTTCCAGGACAGCGCGCACAGCACCGAGCCGATAGTGAACAGCACCAGAGCCGTCATATAGAGCCGTTTCGTGCCGAAACGGTCCGCGGCCCAGCCGGTGAGCGGAATGACGGTGGCGAGCGCCAGCGTGTAGGCGGTGACAGTCCAGGCCACCGTGGAGTAGTTGGCGACGTCGAATTCGGTCTGGAACGTCGGCATTGCGACGTTCACGACCGTGATGTCCAGGATGGACATGATGGCGCCGAGAACCACCACACCGGCCAGTTTCAGAACCGACGCGTCGATTCTGTCCGAAGCCCCCGCGTCGGTCGCGGGGGCTGGGCTTGCGTTCACGAATTGTCTCCTGACGATGCTGGGGGGCACGCCACGACGTTGTGTATGGCCCCGGACTCGAGCACAGCCGTGAGAACCCGTCGGAGGTCCTCACGTAAGGCGTCGGGCATGCGGTCGACGACCTTGTCGATCGTCGCCCGGTGGATCGCGATCTGGTCCCAGGCGAGGTGGTGCCCGTGTTCGGTGGGACCGACGAGCTTCACTCGCCGGTCGGTGGGGCTCTCCTGCCGCGTGAGCAGACCGAGGCGGACCAGCCTGTCGATATTGCGGCCGGCCGCGGTCATCGACAGGCCCAGTTCGCCGGCAATGGTGTGGATCGGTTGTGGCTCGGTACGCCGGACGACGCTGAACAACACCCGGGCCTGCGCCAGGGTCAGATCCAGTTCGGCCAGCCGGTCGACTCCCTGCCACCGTCCGGGATCACAGACGCCGAGCACGAAGTGCTCGATCAGGGTGCTCGTCTCCGACTCACTTGCCACCGCGCGATCATATGAGCATCCGTAATAGTCGCGGAAGCGGGATTATCTCGGATGTGACCGGAAACATAGCGGGTCTGCGGTCGTATGGAGTCCGGATATGGCGTGGCAGCCCACCCGGAGTGTAGAAATCACGGCTCCGGGACCGGGGGAGCGGTATCAGTGCGCGCCGGGTGACCGGTCGGCGAAGAAATCGACCAGAAGCCCCACTACACGCGCTGGCTGCTCCAGATGAAGGAAATGGCCGGCTCCGGGAACGGTCTCGGCGATCCCGCCCGCTGGTGCCACCACCTCGCCCACCCCGGCGGCGAACGCCGGATCGATGGTGGTGTCGGCACCGCCGTGCAGATACAACAGGGGGACGCGCGGAGCGCCGTCCCAATGCCGATGGAGTTCGGTGTAGGGGGCGGGTGGCCGACCGGCGACGCGGGCGACCGCCCGGTAGTAGGACAACGCCGCGGTCCGGTGGGCGGCGGTGGGAAGGGCGGCCAGGGCGTGGGCGATATCCGCGTCGGCCGCGTATCCGGGGGACCAGTCGTGCCACAGCCTGGGAATGAGCCGATCCAGCGACCGCTCGGAAATCCGGGGCAGCTGGTTGAACAGGATGTACCAGCTGAATCGCAGCTGCCGCAGGTACGCGGCCACACCGGCGCCCCGCCCCGGGCGCATGGCCGGAATCGGCGGTACCGCGAGCGAAGCGACTCGGGAGAACGGGCAATCCGGCTGAGCGGCAACTGTATTCGCGGTCAACGCACCCCAGTCGTGGCCGATCAGGACAGCCTCGGGTGGCGCGCCGAGTTCGCGGTGCAGTGCGAGGGCGTCGTAGGCGAGGGCACCCAGCTTGTAGACGCCGTCATCCGGTACGGCGGTCGGCGCGTAGCCGCGGGTGAACGGAGCGATCACCCGGAAGCCCCGATCGGCGAGTGCGGGCCCGATATGCCGCCAGGTCCAGGCGCTGTCGGGAAACCCGTGCAGGCACAGGGCCGGGCGTCCACCGGGATCACCCCAGGCGAGCGCCGTCATCGCCAGGTGCGGTAGCCGGTACTCGATCGTCTCGGGACGATCGGCCTCGTGCACGCCCATGGGAGTTCCTCTCGTTCGGCCCCGTCACGGTAACCCGGGTCGATCGATCGTGCCCCGCCGATATCTCCGCGGCCGACAGCGGTATGCTCACATCCCCCGGAGGAGGTCGCTGTGCCGGTGCTGTGGGCAGGCCCGGATCTTTTCGCACAGCCGCGGGGTAGCTGATGTCATATTTGGCAAGGTAATTGGGGATCGGAGGAGCAAGCCCATGGCGCGCAAGGTCGTCATCAGTTTGATCGATGACCTCGACGGCGAATCACCCGCGGCCGAGACTGTGGTGTTCGCGTTCGAGGGCGTGATGTACGAGCTCGACCTGACCGAAGCCAACGCGGGGGAACTGCGCGCGGTCTTCGGTAAGTGGACCCCGTTCGCCCGCAAGGCCGGACGGGCCGCGCGAACGAAGCGCGAGCGGCCGGCCCGGTCGGCCTCGCCGAAGGTCATCCGGGAATGGGCGCTACGAAACGGGCACGAGGTGTCGGCGCGGGGCCGGATCCCGTCCGGGATCCTTGCCGCGTTCCGCCGCGTCAACGGATAGTGGCCGTCCGGCCCCGGTTTACGGCGGTTACGTCGTAGGTAGGGTGCCGGCGGTTGCCGGTTTGTAGGCGACGCCACCGAACATGGCGTTCTCCTCGGGATACCGCGGCCGCAGCGGAGGTCCGGCGGGCCACCACTCGTCCAGCTGAACCAGGCCGGGCTCGATGAGCTCGAGGCCACAGAAGTATTCGAGGATCTGCTCGCTGGTGCGGTACCAGCCCGAGCCCAGACCTTTTTCGGTGAAGCTGCGTTCGAGTTCTTTGGCGAGTGCGTGCTGCTGGGGGTCGGCCGGGCCCGGATCGTGGAAATGGCTGATGGCCAGATAGGACCCCGGCGGCAGCAGTTCCACGTATTTGCGCATGATTCCGACCGGATCGAGTTCGTCGTCGACATGATGCAGCAGCCCGCACAGGATCAGCCCGATGGGCCGGTCCATATCCAGATACTTGGTGACATCGGAATTACGCAGCAGGGTCTCGTCTTCGAGGAGATCGGCGGGCACGAAGTGGGTGTTCTCGTTCTGTTCGAGAAGTACTCGTCCGTGTGCGTTGCAGACCGGGTCGTTGTCGACGTAGACGACCTGGGCGTCCGGATTCTGCTGCTGGGCGACCTCGTGGGTGTTCGCGACGGTGGGCAGACCGGCTCCGATGTCCAGGAACTGGTCGATACCGGCCGAGCCGGCCAGATGCCTGGTGACACGGTGCAGCCAGCGCCGGTTCATGATGGATACATCACCCTGCCGTGGTGCGACCTCCAGGATCGCCGAATAGGCAGCGCGATCGATATCGTAGTTGTCCTTGCCGCCGAGGCTGTAGTCGTAGACACGAGCGATGCTGGCTCGGGTGGTGTCCACGCCGACCGGTTTGCGAACGCCGGTCCGGTGCGCCGGTTCGGCCATATCGACCCTTCCTTCGTGCAATGAAATGAGCTGGAAAATTCGAGTCCGGTCACCGAGCCCAGTACGCGGTGCCGGAGTGGGGCGATCGGCGCCGATCGAACTGCGCGAGAGGATGGTTCGCGTCGTCGGAGTGGGCCGAGCCTATCTCGGATATGCGCCTTCGGCGCGGCGATCGGACAGGGTTGTCCCTATTGTGAAAACATCTGTGCGAAAAGTGGCGCCGCTGTTGTCCGGCCGTGGCGGCCGCCGGGTGGAAACCCGGCGTCGTGCACCACCGGACAACAATCCCTTCGCTAATCTCTTCCGTTCACGCTGTGCAGTCGTACCTTTTCGGCAGGGCGTTTGAAGCCGACCCCGCCGATGATCACCTTCTCTTCCGGAAGTCGCGGCCGGGTGGCCGGCCCGGCGGGCCACCAGTCCTCGAGCTCGCCCAGGCCGGGCGGGATCAGTTCCAGGCCGTCGAAGTATTCGAGTTGCTGTGCGCGGGTGCGGTACCAGCCCGAGCCCAGCCCCATCTCCGTGAAGGCCCGCTCCAGTTGTTTCGCCAGCTCGTGCAATTCGGGATTCTCGTCCGCGGGATCCCAGAAATTCGTGATCGCCACGTACGACCCGGCGGGGAGCCGGTCGATGTATTCCCGCATGACCCGCGGCGGATCCAGTTCGTCGTCGAGATGATGGAGCAATCCGCACAGGATCACCGCGATCGGCCGGTCGGGATCCAGGTACTGCAGGACATTCTTGTTCTCCAGGAGAGTGTTCTCCTCGAGGAGATCGCCGGAGACGAAGTGGGTGTTCTCGTTCTGTTCGAGAAGTACTCGTCCGTGTGCGTTGCAGACCGGGTCGTTGTCGACATAGACGACCTTGGCCTCCGGGTTCTCCTGCTGGGCGATCTGATGGGTGTTGCCGACCGTGGGCAGACCGGCTCCGATATCGAGGAACTGGTCGATACCGGCCGGCCCGGCCAGGTAGCGGACAACCCGATGGAGCCACCGCCGGTTCATCCGGGAGACATCGCCCTGTCTCGGTGCTATTCGCTGGATCTGCTCGAAGGCGGCGCGGTCGACGTCGTAGTTGTCCTTGCCGCCGAGGCTGTAGTCGTAGACACGGGCGATGCTCGGCCGGGTCGTGTCCACTCCGACCGGTACGCGAACCCCTGTCCGATGAGCCGGTTCGGCCATGAATACCTCTCTCTACGTTGCGAATCGAACAGAGCGATGTTATGCCGTCCGTTCGGTGGCGTCCCCTCAGGCGTCCGCGCTGCGCTCGAGCACCTTGCCCGGCAGCCAGCCGCCACCCAGATGAGTGACCCGCCACCAGTCGATATCGACGAGGATCGCGGTGACCGGGGTGGCGAAGAACGGTTCGATCTGGGGTTCCTTGCGCAACAGGGCCTGGAAGGTCTCGTCACGGTCGGCTTCGTCGCGCACTGTCACCGTGCCCAGGCCCTGAGCGAAGGGCTCCGCGACTCCACCCGGGACGACCTTCACACCCACATTGGGGTTGGCCCGGAGCTGATCCAGGGTCCGGCCACTGTTCTCCAGGATGAGGGTGAGCCGGAAGAGGTCTTCGTCGAGATTGGCGAAATAGGCGCTGGTGGCCCAGTTGACCCCGTTCTTGGAGGTGGCCAGGTCGATACTGGAGTGGCCGAGTACCTCGGTGAGTTTCTTGCGGATCTCGGTTGTGGTGACTTCGTCTGTCATTTCGGGCCTCCGTTGTTTCGTCGGTGTGTGGGGTCGATTCGGCCCGGGGCGCCGAGGTGGGCGTCCCGGATCGCTGCGGTCAGGTGGAAGAGAGCCGGATACCAGAGGCCGTCGAGCCGTGGTCGCGGGGAGATCCGCGCTGTGACGGGTCGCGTGGCGGTCGGTGGGGCATACGCGGAGCCGGGTCCTGTTCGTCGAGATGTGCGGCGGAATCAGGCTGCCTCGGCAGTAGCGGCCGGTTCCGGGTGACTGCGGACCACCCTATCGGCACGTGGCCGTTCCGGCTGAGCGAGGAGGCAGGTAAAGCCTTGGCGGCCAGCGGCTTACGCGAATCGACGGTCGCGGTGCGCCGGTTCGCGTGATCGTTGCCGGAGTGGTGGGGACCGGCCGGTTGGCCTTCGCGGCTCGGGGAGGCACGCGCTATGCTGGAGACAACTGCAGTGGTACTCGCTCCTTCTGCCGATGCCGTCATCGGGTGTCGTCTCCCCAGGTCTTCGCGGTACAGGTGAAGCCGGACGTCGTGTCGTGGGCGAGTTTACGCAAGGAAACCTGATACCGCGTGCAAACAGGAAAGTGCTACGGGTATGCGGCACTGTAGGATTCGATCGAGATATCCGTGGCGGCCGGTTCACCCCCGGTCGCCGGTCCCGTCGGGGGTGGGCGCGTTACCGGAATACGCGTCTACCAGAGAGTAGGATCGCCTGCCGACCGGTGCGGTTCGGCGGTGGCGGGCGCCGTACGATGCAGCACAGCACGAACTGGCCAGAGGCGACCATGACTAACGAGCAGGACGATTCCGATATCCCGGATCAGGCGGAAGCCGATCGTGGGCCGACAGTGCTGCGTATCTCGCTCGGCAGCAGATTGCGCCGGTTGCGGGAGGCGTGCGGGATCAGCCGTGAGGACGCGGGCGACCATATCCGCGGTTCCCATGCCAAGATCAGCCGACTCGAGCTGGGGCGGACCCGGTTCCGTGAGCGCGACCTGCTCGATCTGCTGAAGCTCTACGGCGTCGACGATCCGGACAAACTGGCCGTGTACCTGGATCTGATGAAGAAGGCCAACGACCCGGGTTGGTGGCAGCCGTTCAACGATGTGCTGCCGAACTGGTTCGAAACCTATATCGGCCTGGAACAGGCCGCGACGACGATCCGCACCTATGAGGCACAGTTCGTACCGGGCCTGTTGCAGACGGAATCCTATGCCCGTTCGGTGATCACGCTCGGCAACGACGACGAGACCGAACGCCGGGTCGGGATGCGAATGCGTCGCCAGGACATCCTGAGCCGGGCCGCCGCGCCGACGCTGTGGGCGGTGATCGACGAGAACGCGCTGCGTCGCCCGATCGACGGCTATCCGGAGTTGCGCGATCAGATCGAACATCTCATCGCGGTCTCCGATCGCCCGAATGTGAAGATCCAGGTACTGCCGTATTCGGTGGGCGGGCATCCCGCGGCCGGCGGTTCCTTCAGTATCCTCCGGTTCCCGGAGCCGGAGCTGCCCGATATGGTCTACATGGAGCAGCTCACCACCTCGCACTACCTGGAGAAGAAACAGGACGTCGAGGTCTATATGACGGTGATGAACAAGCTGAGCGTTATCGCCCTCACCCCGGGGGAGAGCCGGGACTATCTCCGCAGAGTGCTCTCCGAGTTGCCCGTCGAGTAACCCCGCCGAGGAGGCGGCCCCCCACCCCGAGACCGAGTGGAGCAGGGGAGTGGCACAGGGCCGCACGTGCTCGCGGAACATCCCATCTCTCGGGCTGTAGCCGGTTCCGCGTAGGAGTTCGGCGATTTCTCGCCGAACATCCCGGCCGGCCGAGAACCGGACCAGTCCGAAGTGCCGATTTAAAATGCTCCTACGTAGATATGCGCATCTGAATATGTATAGGTCATCGATCAACCGAACCAAAAGGAAACAAAGACGCCCGAGATGGTAGGAAGGGGGCGTGGCCGCTACTGGTGATAACTCGGGTTCCTCTCGTTCTCGTGCCGTGGCGGAGGTGGTAGAGCTGGTCAGCACGCTGATCCGGTTCGACACCTCCAACACCGGCGATCTCGCGACCACCAAGGGCGAACGAGAGTGTGCCGAGTGGGTGGCGCAGCAGTTGGAGGAGGCGGGCTACACCACCGAGTACGTGGAATCCGGCGCCCCCGGTCGCGGAAACGTTTTCGCGCGGTTGCCCGGCGCCGACCCGAGTCGCGGGGCACTGCTGATGCACGGGCACCTCGATGTCGTGCCGGCGCAGGCTGCGGACTGGAGCGTGCACCCGTTCTCCGGCGCCGTACAGGACGGGTATGTATGGGGCCGTGGCGCGATCGATATGAAGGATATGGTCGGGATGATGCTGGCGGTGGCGCGTCAGTTCAAGATCGAGGGCACGGTTCCGCCGCGGGATCTGGTCTTCGCCTTCCTGGCCGATGAGGAGAACGGCGGGAAGTGGGGTTCACAGTGGCTGGTGGAGAACCGGCCGGACCTCTTCGCAGGAGTCACGGAGGCAGTCGGTGAGGTCGGCGGATTCTCGCTGACCGTTCCGCGCCCGGACGGCGGCGAGCGCCGCCTGTATCTGGTGGAGACCGCGGAGAAGGGACTGGGCTGGATGCGGCTGCGTGCGAAGGCGCGCGCCGGTCACGGCTCGTTCCTGCACGAGGACAACGCGGTCACCATACTGGCGGCCGCGGTGGCCCGGCTGGGTACCCATACCTTCCCCCTGGTGCTCTCGGATTCGGTCGCGGAGTTCCTGGCGGCGGTTTCCGAGGAATCCGGGCTGGTGTTCGATCCGGAGAGTCCCGATATCGAGGGCACCCTGGCCAAACTCGGTTCCATCTCCCGGATCATCGGCGCCACCCTGCGCGATACCGCCAACCCGACCATGCTGAACGCCGGATACAAGGCGAACGTCATCCCGCAGACCGCCGAGGCGGTGGTGGACTGCCGGGTGATCCCGGGTCGGCAGGCGGCTTTCGAGCGTGAGGTCGACGAGCTCATCGGACCGGATGTGGAGCGGGAGTGGATCACCAAACTCGACTCCTACGAAACGACTTTCGACGGTCATCTGGTGGATGCGATGAACGAGGCGATCCTGGCGCACGATCCGCAGGGACGGACGGTCCCGTACATGCTTTCCGGAGGTACCGACGCGAAAGCCTTCGCACATCTCGGTATCCGGTGCTTCGGGTTCGCACCGCTGCGGTTGCCGCCGGAGTTGGATTTCGCGGCCCTGTTCCACGGGGTCGACGAGCGAGTTCCGGTGGACGCGCTCGAATTCGGCACCCAGGTACTGGAACACTTCCTGTTGCACAGCTGATCCGATTCGAAAGAGGAGAACATGGCCGACAACCCTTACGAAGCTCTGCCTTCGGTACCGTCCTTCACGCTGACCTCCGCGGATGTCTCCGACGGCACGTCCCTGGGCAACGATCAGGTCAGTGGTGTGTTCGGCGCCGGTGGCAAAGATGTTTCACCGCAGCTGAGCTGGTCGGGTTTCCCGGCGGAGACGAAAAGTTTCGCGGTCACGGTCTACGATCCCGATGCCCCGACCGCGTCCGGTTTCTGGCACTGGGCAGTGGCGGATATCCCCGTTACGGTGACGGATCTGCCCGCGGGTGCCGGCAGCGAGGGCGGCGAGCTGCCGTCGGGTGCGGTGACTCTGCGTAACGACGGCGGGTTCGTGGGATACGTGGGCGCGGCTCCGCCGGCCGGTCACGGCCCGCACCGGTATTTCATCGTGGTGCACGCGGTGGATGTGGATTCGCTGGGTGTGCCACCGGAGGCCTCGCCGGCCTTCCTGGGATTCAACCTGTTCTCGCACACGCTGGCACGTGCTGTCCTGGTGGGTACCTACGAGCAGAAGTGAGTCGTCACGTGGTGTGGGCCCCGGCTGATCCGCCGGGGCCCACACCACGTCTATCTCGCTTGCACCTCGATCACACCCGCCGGGAGCGGGTCCGCGTAGAGGTCGGTGATCCGCGCCGCGTATTTTGCGGCGATCGGCGCCCGCTTCAGCGACATCTTCGGGGTGAGCTCGTCACCGCCGGGTTCCCATACCGTGTCGACCACGACGAACCTCTTGATCTGTTCGACCCGGGACAGTTTCGTGTTCCCGGCCGCGACTGCCGCGCGGATGTCCTCGATGATCTCGGGTCGGCGGGACAGCTCGGCGATATCGGCCGACGCGGCTTCTATCTCCTTGGCGCGCACGGCGGCCATATCACCGTCGAGCACGATCAGCGCGGTGATGTAGGGCTGGGCTTCGCCGAGAGCGACGACCTGCCCGACGAGCGAGGAGGCCGCTTTGACAGCGTTCTCGATATTGCTGGGTGCGATGTTCTTCCCGCCCGCGTTGATGATCATTTCTTTTTTGCGGTCGATGATGCGGAGATAGCCGTCGTCGGCCAGGACTCCGATATCGCCGGTGCGCAGCCAGCCGTCGGAGTCCAGGGCTTCCGCGGTCTTCTCGGGCATACCGCGGTAGCCGTGGGTGACGATCTCGCCCCGCACGAGGACTTCGCCGTCAGCGGCGAGGCGGAGTTCGATTCCGTCGACCGCGCGGCCCACCGACCCCGGGCGCGGTTTGTCGAGCTCCGTGTAGGTGGCGACACCGGTGGTTTCCGACATCCCCCAGACTTCGGAGACGCAGAATCCCAGGCCGAGAAAGAATTCGAGGGTTTCCGGTGGGATGGGGGCGGCGCCCGAGGAGGCGACGCGCAGATCGCCGAGCCCCAGGGCGTCCCGGACCTTGCCGAGGAGCAATTTTTCGGCGATCCGGTGCTGCAGGCCGAGCAGCGGTCCACGCCCGGTTCCCGCGAGATCTGCTCTGGCGGCGGCGATTCCGGTGGCCAGTGCCCATTCGGCGATGGCCTTCTTGGCGCCCGTCTCGGCGGCCAGTTTCGTTTCGACGCCGCCCTTGATCTTCTGCCAGACGCGGGGGACGCCGAAGAACACGGTCGGCCGGGCGTCGGGTAGTGCGGCGGCGATCTCCCGGGGGTCGGGGACGGTGGTGATCTGGATACCGGTGACGAGGTTGATGGCGTGCCCGGAGATACGGTCGGCGACATGGGCGGCGGGGAGGTAGGACAGTGCGCGATCGTCGAGTCCGACGTCCATGGGTCCGCTGTTGAGTGCGGTGATCTGGGCGAGCACATTGCGGTGGGTGAGCTCGACGCCTTTGGACGGCCCGGTGGTGCCGGAGGTGTAGATGATGGTGGCGAGGTCGCCGGCTTCGACGGCCCGCCAGGCGGCGTCGAAGTCGAAGTCCGGGTCGGGATCGTTTTCCAGGTCGGCCAGTGAGCGGGTGCCGTCCGCGGGTCCGTCGACGAGCACGATGTGTTCGAGGGGGACGCCCGCGGCACGGATGGTGTCGAGGAACTGCTGTTCGGTGAGGACGACCTTGTTTCCGGCGTTGGTGAAGGCGTGCGCGATCTGTTCGGGCGAACAGGTGTTGTAGACGGAGAACGGGGTGGCGCCGATATGGAGGGTGGCGGTGTCGAGGAGGTTGAATTCCGGGCGGTTGGTGAGCATGACACCGACGGTGTGGCCGGGGCGTACTCCGAGTGCGGACAGGCCGGCGGCGAGGGTGCGTACCCGGTCGCCGTATTCGCGCCAGGTGATCTGCCGAGTCCCGCCGACGGTACGCAGCGCGACGGCGTCGGGGCGAAGGGTGAGGGTCTGCTGGAAGGCCGCGGGCACCGTGTCGACGAGCGTGCCCGTGCGGTGCCGGTAGGCGGTTTCTGTGGTCATGGTCCGATCCCGGTGCTGGGTGTGCCGCGGCCACGTGTGTGTACTGCCGGCCCCGTCGGGAACGGTCCGCCGCGGGAGTGATGTGGGCCACTATGTTACCGAGGGTTCGGCATCCTGTACGGCGATTTGCCTGCGTGAGCGCCTGCTTACGCAGGCGGTATCAGTGTTTCTCGGATGTCAGCCGGATGATGCGGTCCACTTCGTCGACCGTCGGCATCGTGCCGGGGATATTCCCGGCGAAGGCCTGTGTCGCGACCATGGCGGCTGTCGCCCAGGCGAAGTCGTGTTCGTTCGCGAAGCGCCGCGTGGGGTCCGTCCGGTCGTGCTCGCGGGTCCCGGACAGCAGGCGGTAGATGAGTGCGCCGACGAACGCGGACCGGGAGCCGGGGATATCGGTGAGTGCGGCTGCCTGCATACGCGGTATGTCGAGGGCCAGCCGGTCGGAGCGTACGGTGCAGCCGAAGTCCTCGACGACGCAGACGGCCGGGGCGCCGAGCATCCGGAGTTGTTCGGCGATGTGCGGGCCGGAGCGGGCGGGCACCTCGGGGACGAGGTAGTCCAGTTCGCGGACCGATCCGATCAGGTAGTCGACGGCCGGCAGGTAGCGGTAGAGGACCTGTGGTGTGTCGACCTTCGCCGAGGTCACGAGTACCGGTGGGCGGTCCGGTAGGGCCGCGACGGTGGCCAGGGCCTGTTCGATCACCGGAAGAGGTGGTTCGAGGGTGATCAGGACCGCATCGGAGTCGGCGAGGGCGGATCGGACGAGTGGAGCGGTGAGTTCGGTGTCGGTCAGCCGGATTCGGTCGTCGGTGCAGGCGATGGTGCCGGTGATCCCGGTACGGCTGACGAGGAGGGCGGTGATCGGTGTGGCCGCCTTCGGTACGACTTTCACCGATGAGGTGTCGATGTTCTCCGAGCGCAGGTAGTCGAGGATGCGCCGGCCGCCCTCGTCGTCTCCGACGGAGGTGATGAACCGGACGTCGATTCCCAGGCGAGCGGCGGCGACGACACAGTTGAGGCCCTTGCCGCCGGGGTTCGCGGTGAAGCGTCCGCGGGCGAAGCCGCGGGCGTCGGGGATGGTGTCCACCTGGTACACGTGGTCGATCACGGCGTCGCCGATGACGGTGAGTGTGCCGGTTCCGGTGCGTTCGGGGATGCGGCCGGGGCGGTCGTCGGTGTGCACGGTGCCGGTGACCAGCAGGGCGGCCAGGGCGGTGAAGGCGCGGCGTTCGGGGGTCGCGCGGAGGGAGCGGACGGTGGGGGCCGGTGGGATGGGGTCCGCGGCGGCGATTTCGTGCAGCCGCCGCCAGTGCGCGGAGAGGTATTCGCGACGTGCGCCGAGGTCCTGGGAGTAGAGCGCGGATCGGTCGATTTCCGGTTCCTCGGTTTCCCGGAGGAGCCCGAGGGACAGTTCGGCGTCGGTGATCACGCGGTGGGTGGGTGGTAGCCGGCGGGCGTGTTCGCGTACGACCGGGGGGACGGCTTGGAGGCGGGTGAGGTTGTGCTCCTCGGCGTACCTCCGTACCACGGGCAAATCGAGGAGGGGGCTGATGTCGATTTCGGTCGTTCGGAGCCGGTCCTGGCTGAGGCCCGAGCGTTTGCAGAGCCGGGTGAGGATGTTCCGGATCGCGACGATGGCCGTGTCGTCGTGGGGGACCATGTGGCACGCCTTTCTGGTGTTCCGCCGCCGCCCGGGGTTTCGACCCGTTCGATATTGGCAATAACCATAGTGCAAAGGGCGTTTGACATCTGCATTGACCGACAAAGTGTCAAATGACAGACTTGAGGAGAGTTTTTTCCCTCGATCAAGAGGAACGGGAGGGCCTGGTGATCGCAGTTCGGAAATCCCTGGCCGGCGGGCGACGGTTCGAGGCACGACGAGGTATCGATCGTGCGAGTGCGGGTGCGAGCGCGGACGCGGAGCCATCCTCCGCCGGGGCGCGCTGAGCGCCCACGCCGATTCGTCGTTCACCCCCGACGGCAGCGATGCCGTGCCGGCCGATTCACCGGCCCGGTCTCGGTGCCGAGCCCCCTGAGGAGGCAGCTGTGACCATCCATATCACCGACTGGCTTATGACCAGTGGTATCTCGCCCGAATTCGCTGAACGTGTACAGACCCGGCACGGGTCCCGGTGGCGGTTGAGCTGGTTGCCCGGCCACGATCTGTCGTTCGACCAGGCCTATGCCGGGATGGCGGTGGACGAGACCCTGTCCGATCCCGCGTTGATACACGACCGGGCTGCGATGGCCCGTGCTGCCGAGGCGGTGGATCTGCTGGGCATGGTGTGGGAGCAGGTGGTCGTACTGCTGGCGAAACGGGTGGAGGCCCGGCTGCTGGAATCGCAGTTCTCGAACGACCGTATCGCGCCGGGCGGTCTCTACCGGGATGATTCCGGCGCGATACGCAGCGGTTCCGCCGCGTGAGGAACCGGCGGTTTCAGCGGTGCGCAGCCTGGCCGGCGCCGACGGCGTCGGCCAGGCTGCGGTAACCACCGGCCCGCAGTTGTGCCGCGATTCCACGGTGTATGCGCCGTGCCCACAGCGGCCCGCCGTAGATGAATCCGGTGTAGCCCTGCAGGAGGGAGGCCCCGGCCAGGATGCGTTCCCAGGCTTGTTCGGGGGTTTCGATACCGCCCACGGAGATCAGGATCAGCCGGTCGCCGACCCGCGCGTACAGCCGGCGCAGCACTTCCAGGGCGCGGTCGGCCACCGGCGGACCGGACAGTCCCCCGGCTCCGATCGCGTCGATTTCCTCGGGCGAGCTGGCGAGCCCGGTACGGCCGATGGTCGTGTTGGTGGCGACGATTCCGGCGACGCCCAGTTCCACCGCGAGATCGGCCGCCGCGTCGATGTCCTCGTCGGACAGGTCGGGCGCGATCTTGACCAGGACGGGTACCCGCACGCTGTCGAGGACGGCGGTGAGGACCGGGCGCAAGGATTCGACGGCCTGTAGATCCCGGAGTCCCGGTGTGTTGGGCGAGCTGACGTTGACGACCACGAAATCGGCGAGCGATCCGAGCAGGCGGGCGCTGGTGGCGTAATCGTCGGCGGCGTGTGCGGCGTCGACGACTTTCGTCTTGCCGATATTCGCGCCGATCGGGACGGTCGTCTTCCGGCTGTGCAGGCGGGCGGCCGCCGCGGCCGCGCCGTGGTTGTTGAAGCCCATCCGGTTGATCAGGGCGCGGTCGGTGGGGAGTCGGAACAGGCGGGGTTGCGGGTTACCCGGCTGGGCGGCGGCGGTGACGGTGCCGATCTCGGCGAATCCGAAACCGAGGGCGCCCCAGGCGTCCACTCCGGAGGCGTCCTTGTCGAAGCCGGCGGCCAGGCCGAACGGGGCCGCGAATTCGACGCCGAACACGGTGGTGCGCAGGATCGGGTCGTTCACTCCGAACAGGCGGCGTAGCAGGGCCCGGGTGGGAGCCAGCGCGGTGGCCGCACGGATCACGCCGAATACGATGCGGTGGATGCTCTCCGGGGGGAGCAGGAACATGACACGGAGCAGTAATCGGTACAGCACGCTCATAGCTCCGCGGAATGCCCCGCGGGGCTGGTGAGCGCGGTCTTGCGGCGGCGTAACAGGACGCGGCGGCTGCCGTCGGTGTAGGCGCGGACGCGGGAGAGTTCCCAGCCGCCGTATTCGGCCTGGATCGCCAGTCGCATCGAGGCGGTGACCCTGGTTACGTCGGGGGGAAGACGCAGCGGTACGTATTCGTAATCGTCGCTGCTGGTCTCCCAGCCGGCCGGGAGCACGGTGCGCGAGCTCGCTGCACGTCGAGTGGATGCCATCACTGCCCTCTCTTGCGCTGGTCTGCGGGGATGCGCTGCAGACCCGGGTCGGTCGCGGAGCCGATATAGAGATCGCCGGTCGCGTCGTCGACGGTGACCGCGTTCGGTTGCCGGACGGTGGGGTACCGGCCCACCTCACGCGGTGTTCCCGTCGACAGGTCGTAGCCGACGATTTCGTTGCTCTGCGTGCACGTCGCCCATACGGTGTCAGAACGCCGGTCGTAGGCGAGTGCGTAAGGCGACGATCCTACCGGGTAGCGCTGACGGAGCACGAGCGGATCGGTGGTGAACACCAGGAGTTGGCCGCTGTCGGGGTCGGTGACCACGACCCGGTCGTAGGGTGCTTCGACGAGCTGGGCGGCGCCGGTTCCGGCGCGCAGAGCGAGCCCGAGTCGTTCGTATCCGGGTGCGATCTCGGTGAGGAGGGTCTGCCGGCGGTCCAGCACTGCGAGCGTGTCGCCGGTGAGGGCGAGCGCGTCGGCGGAGACCAGACCGGACACCTTCTGCTGGACGTTGCCCGTCCGGTCGAGGACCATGACGCGGCCGTCGGCGGTGCCGGCGATCAGGGTCCCGTCGGGACGGGACTGCACACTGTGCAGATTTCCGTCGACGGGGATCCGGGTGACGGCTCTGGTCGCGGCGTCGACGCGCAGGATCGCACCGTCGGTGGCGGCGAGGATCTCCCCGGGGGTCCCTGCGGCGATCGCGGCCGCGGGAGCGGGGAGCGGCACCTGGTGGGCGGTGGGTGGTGTGGTGGCCGGGGTGAACAGGGTGAGGGTGGTTCCGGCGGGATCGAGTCCGGCGAGGTTGCCGCTACCCGGGTCGCTGACGAGCGCGGTGAGCCGGGTCGGTGCCGGGAGCAGCTGCCCGGCGGGTGCGGTGGCCACCGGCGGTGACACTGCCGGTGTCGCCGGTTCGCGGGTCGGTACGTCACCGGCGCCGGGCTCGGAGTCACCGGAGCAGCCGCTCAGCAGCACGGCGGCGGCGAGCAGTGTGGCGGCGGCGGTTACGCGGGGTTTCCGGCGCCGGACCCGTCGCGCTGTGTCCGGAGACGACCGATGCTGCATTCGATCATCTGATCACGACGAGGATTGACGGTGGTGGCAGGGGGGTATGTGGGGTGTCGGCAGCCGGGCTCTTTTGTGGGCCGGGTTACCGTACGGATCAGACGGTGCGGAGGTCAGGAGTTGACGATGCACGAGGTGCCGGGTTTTTCCGCCGACGAGGTGACCACGGGCCCGTTCGCGCACGGATTCGGTCGTACCGGTGACGGGCGGTCGTTCGCGTTCCGCACGGTGCGGGCGATATTGCGGCTGGAGGTGTATCGGCCGGATCTGGGTGCGGAGGATGTGCCGGGCCCCGAGGACGTGGTGGCGATCGCGGAAACCCATGTGGCCGATACCGATCTCGACGATGTGCGCAGTGTGGTGGCGTTGGTGCGTGATCTGCTCCCCACGGCCGAGCCGCCGCCGCGGGGCCGTAATGTTCCGACCGTCCGGGCGTTGCTGGCCCGGATCGGGTCCGTGATCGAAGGTATGCAGTGAATGATGGTATTCATGACGTGATGCGGTACATACCTGTTTTCCGGCTGGTGCGCGAAGTGCGCACCGGATTTATGTCACTCGTGATTCTGCTCGCGGCGGCGGTGTCGGTAACCGCCTGTGGGTCCGGGGTCGACGAGGACGCGGTAGCGGCGGCGCGGTCGTCGGCGAAAGCGGCACTGTCCTCGTCCGCGGCGGCCACGTCACGGGAACTGGCATCGCGGGCGCTGCCGACGGCGGCCGAGCTGGACGGCCGGATCAAACAGGCGCTGGACCCGGCGCTGCCGGATTCGGAGCGGATCGCGCTGATCGAGGACGGCGAGGCGTTCGCGCAGGCCATTCCGGATATGTACAAGGCGCTGCAGGACAATCCGCGGGCGGTGTACGGAGTCACCGATCCGGTGTTCGACAATCACGACGGTACGGTGACGGCGACGCTGCGGCTGGACAAGGACGGTTCCGGAACCGCGGTGCGTACCACGGTGGTGCATTTCATCTTCCTCGACGGTTCCTGGAAGCTCTCGCGAACCGATCTGTGCGGAATCCTGCGTTCGGCCGATTATCGAACCGCGGCCTGCGGGTAGGCGGCGGGCCGGGGAGATGCGCACGGCGGGGATCCATCGGTGGGGTCGTTTCGTGTACCGGCACCGGGCCGCGGTGCTCACGCTGTTCCTGCTGCTGGTGGCAGTATCGGGCCTGTACGGCCGCGATCTCGCGGACCGGCTGACCCAGGAGGGCTGGTTCGACGAGTCCAGCGAATCGGTGGCGGCCTCCGAACTCGCCGACGCGACCTTCGGCCGGGATACCGACAGTGACGTGATCGCCCTGTACACCGCGCCGCCGGGGCGCACGGTGGACGATCCGCAGGTGCGGGCGGCGGTGACCGCGCAATTGGCGGGGCTGCTGCGTGACCATCCCGCCGAGGTACTGCGGATCGACAGTTATTGGGACAGTGCCCTGTCGGGGCAGTTCGCCGACGATTCCCGCACCCACGCGTTCGCCAGTATCGGGCTGCGGGGCGAGGGTTCGGCAACCGTCGACAATTTCCAGGCGATCGCCGGTGACCTGGTCGCCGGCGGTACCGGTACCGGTCCGGCCGGGACGACGGTGCAGCTGGCGGGGTTGCAGCCGGTGGTGGAGGGCATCAACACCGGGATGCAGGACGATATCCGGCGGGCGGAGATGATCGCGCTGCCACTGGTGGCGATCCTGCTGTATTTCGTGTTCGGCGGGGTGGTGGCCGCGCTGCTGCCGGTGCTGGTCGGCGGTATGACGATTCTGGCCACCCAGGGCATCATGCGGATGCTCACCGGATTCATCGAAGTGAACGTTTTCGCCAGCGCCGTGGTGACCCTGGTGAGTCTCGGTCTGGCGATCGACTACGGCCTGTTCACCGTGACCCGGTTCCGGGAAGAGCTGGCGGCGGGGCGCAGTGTGGAGGACGCGGTGGCGCGGACGATCGCCACCGCGGGGCGCACCGTCCTGTTCTCGGCGGCGATCATCGCGGTGAGCTTGGGCGCGCTGCTGATCTTCCCGAACGGGGTGTTGCGCTCGGTGCCCTACGGTGGGATCAGTTCGGTGCTGCTGGCCGCGGTGTTGTCGGTGACCGCGCTGCCGGCGATGCTGGCGATCGCGGGTCACCGGATCGATCTGTGGCAGTGGCGGCGGTTCGCGCGGGCCGGCAGCGAAGCCGAGATCGATCGCGGGATCTTCTCCCGCCTGGCGGTGTGGGCCACGGCGCGGCCGTGGGCGGTGATCGTGCCGGTGGTGCTGGGCCTGCTCCTGTTGATGGTGCCGTTCCGGCATATCGAGTTCGGGGGGCTGAGCGAAAAGTATCTGGCCCAGGACAATCCGGCACGGGTGGCGCAGGAACAGTTCGACGCGTTGTTCCCCGGCTTCCGGACCGAACCGTTGCGCCTGGTCGTGACCGGAGCCGATGCCTCGCAGCTGAGCGATATCCGCATCCAGGCGAATGCGACCCCCGGTCTGACCGGGCCGTTCGAGCCGGCGGCGCCTACCCGGGACGGGATCAATGTACTGGAGGCCGGGCTGCTCGACGATCGGGCCGCCGATACCGCGATCGCCGTCCTGCGCGGTATCGAGGAGCCCGACGGTGTGCGGGTGATGGTGGCCGGAGTCCCGGCGCTGGAACGCGACAGTATCAACGGGCTGCTCGACGGATTACCGCTGCTGGCCGCGATTCTGGTGGCGGCGGCGCTGGCGCTGATGTACGCGGCGTTCCGGTCGCTGGTCCTGGCGGTGAAGGCGGTGGCGATGTCGGCGCTGGGACTGGGCGCCACGCTCGGCATCTTGACCTGGATCTTCGTGGAGGGGCACGGGGCGCAGTTGTTCGATTTCACGCCGGGGCCGCTGATGTTCGCCGTGCTGGTGCTGATCGTGACCGTGGTGTTCGGGTTGTCGACCGATTACGAGGTGTTCCTGCTGTCGCGGGTGGTGGAGGCACGGGCCGCCGGGGCCGAACCACCGGAGGCGATCCGCTACGGGATCGCGCACACCGGCGGGGTGATCACCTCGGCTGCGGCGATCCTGATCGTGGTGACGGGCGCGTTCGGATTCTCGGAACTGGTGATGATGAAGTACATCGCCTACGGGATGATCGCGGCGCTGCTGCTGGACGCGACCGTGATCCGGATGCTGCTCACCCCCGCCGTACTGAAACTGGTGTGGCGGCCGAAGTGACGGGCGCTGCCGCTCAGCCGCGTCCCCGGCGGACAGGCAGCACCATCTGCGCACCGGTACCGGGATGGTCGAGGACCTCGACCGGGTACCGGTAGACGCGGCTGAGCAACTCACCGGTCAGGACCTCGCGCGGCGGCCCGGCGGCCGCGACCCGTCCCGCGTCGAGAACGGCGACGCGGTCGGCGTAGGCGGCGGCCGAGGCCAGATCGTGCAGTACCACCACCACGGCGGCACCGGCGGCGGCACGTTCGGCGGCGAGCGTGAGCACAGCCTCCTGATGCCCCAGGTCCAGTGCGGCGGTCGGTTCGTCCAGCAGCAGGGTCGCGGTGTCCTGTGCCAGTACCCGGGCGAGTGCCACGCGGGCCCGCTCGCCCCCCGACAGGCTCGGGAAGGCACGACCGGCGAGATGGGTGCTGTCGGTGGCGGCCATGGCGCCCGTGATGATCTCCTCGTCGCGTTCGGCGCGGAGCGTGTGCTGCCAGGGCGCGCGACCCATGGCGATCACCTCGGCGGCGGTGAACGGGAACCCGACAGTATGGGATTGGGGCAGTACCGCGCGGCGGCGGGCCATATCGATCGGTGTCCACCGGTCGAGCGGGCGGCCGTCGAGTTCGACACTGCCGTGGCCGGGCTCCAGCTCGCCCGCCAGCACCGCGAGCAGGGTCGATTTCCCGGCACCGTTGGGGCCCACCAGGGCCACGACCTCACCGGCCGCGACGTCGAAATCCACCGTATCGAGTACCCGCCTGGTCCCGCCGCCGCCTCCGTGCCGGTCCAGGGTGACCTCCCGGGCCCGTAACATGACCTGGCCTGTTTCCGGGGGGCGGGGCAGTTCGTGGGCGCGGCGGAGCAGCCCGGTCAGACCGTGGCGCAGGGAGGACTGTGTGCTCGTCATGCCCAGCCTCCCGCCCGCGCCCGGGTGCGGCGCAGCAGCCAGAAGAAGAACGGGGCGCCGATGAGCGAGGTGAGCATGCCCAGCGGCAGGTCGGCATTGTCGACCAAGGAGCGGGCGGCGACATCGGCAGTGAGCAGTACCACGGCGCCGAGGACCGCACTGACCGGGATGAGGGCCCGATGCCCGGGGCCGACGATCATCCGCACCACGTGTGGGACGATCAGGCCGACGAACAGGATGATCCCGGTGAACGCCACCCCCGCCGTGGTGAGTACCGCGACGATCACGATCACCGTGCGCCGCAGCCGTTCCACATCGACGCCGAGGTGGCGGGCCGCGCTCTCCCCGAGCGCGAGCAGGTCCAGCCGGGGCGCGACGGAGACCGCGGCGGCGATTCCGGCGGCCGTGAGTACCGCGACGACCGTGACCGCGTCCCAGGTGGCGCCGTTGAGGCTGCCGAGCTGCCAGAACACGATCTGGTCGCGGGCGGCGGGGGAGGCGACGAACAGCAGGAACGCGATGAGCCCGCCCGCGAAGGCGTTGACAGCGACACCGGTGAGTACCAGGGTCACCACTTCGGTGCGGCCGCCCGACCGCGACAGCAGATACACCAGCGCGGTCGTGACGAGTCCGGCGACGAACGCGGCGGCCGCGACCGACCAGGCGGCGACGAAGGCGCCACCGAATACGATCACCGCCCCGGCTCCCACCGCGGCGCCCGAGGACACGCCGATCACGCCCGGTTCGGCGAGCGGGTTGGCGAACACCCCCTGGAGCAGTGCCCCGGCGGTGGCGAGGGCGGCTCCCACCAGGATCGCCAGCACTACGCGCGGGAACCGGACCTCCCAGAGCGTGACCTCTCCGGCGGGATGCGCGGGGAGCGGTCCCCAGTCCAGTCCGATGCGGTGGGCGACGCTCCCGGCGACTTCGGCCGGGGTCGTCGGCACCTGCCCGATGGCGGCGGAGGCCAGTGCCAGCGCCACCAGCGCGACCGCGGCCACGGTGAAGGCCAGTACCGCACGGCGCCGTCGATGACCGCCGACCGGGGGCGCCTGTGGTTTCTCCAGCTCTACGGTCATACCGGGTCCGTACGCACGAGCGAGGACCCGCCGTGGCTGGTGTGCGCTGCCGTTTCCGGCTCCGGTTCGCTCATGCGCCGGTGTGGCCGTAGACGGCGTCGGACAGGGCGGAGATGACACGGCCGGTGTTGGGGCCGAACGAGAGCAGGACCGCGTCGGACATATCGACGACGCGTTTGTTGCGCCCCGCCGGGGTCTGCGCGATGCCGGGGATCTGCACGATCCCGTCGACCCCGCCGATCGATTTCATCCCGTCGGTCATGACGAGCAGTACATCCGGGGATGCCGCGATCATGGCTTCGCTGGTGATGGCGGTGAACGGTTCGGTGAGCCCGGCCCGCTGTCCGGCGTCTTCTGCGTGGAGCGCGGCGATGAGCGCGTCGGCGCCGGAGCCCGGCCCGGCGAGCATGGTGATGGCGCTGGACCGCAGGTACAGGAACGCGATCCGCAACCGCGGGTCCGGGGCGGGTACGGCGGCGGAAGCGGCCGCGATCTCGTCACTGGTGCGGCGCCCGAGTTCTTGTCCGCGCTGGGGTACGCCCAGGGCGGCGGCGACCGCCTCGAT
Organism: Nocardia sp. NPDC003963; assembly: GCF_053605105.1. NCBI lineage: Bacteria > Bacillati > Actinomycetota > Actinomycetes > Mycobacteriales > Nocardiaceae > Nocardia > Nocardia sp. NPDC003963. Next base: position 1,150,286 of record NZ_JBSGIP010000001.1, on the reverse strand, counting down.
CTGCGGGACCACTCCTTCCATGGTGCGTTGCGGATCGAAGTACACGACGTTGATCCCGGTGGCGCGCAACTGTTCCCGGACGGCGGGGGAGGCGCTGGTGGTGTCGGTGAGGAATACGCTGGGCCGCAACGCGAGAATCGACTCCACATTCAGGGAGCCGTTGCCGCCGGTGACGTTCGGCAGCTGGGAGACGGCGGGAAACGCCGCGGCGGTGCTGCGTCCGACCAGGTTCTCGCCCATGCCCAGCGCCCAGACGATCTGGGCGAGGGTGCCGTACCGGTCGGCGGCGACGATACGGCTCGCGTCGGTGACGGTGACGTCGGTGCCGTCGAAGGAGCGGACGGTGGCCGGCAGGACCGGGGCCGGTGGCGGGGTGATGGGTACCGGGTCCAGGTCGGTGAGGACCGCGGTGGCCGGCCCCTGCTGTCCGGCGGCGCCGGCGGGTTCGGGGCTGTCGCAGGCGGCGGTGAGGACGAGCAGGATCGCCGCGAGTCCTGCCAGCAGTGCGCGCGCCCGTCCGGATCGGACCCGGTGATACCTCATGAAGGCAAGGCTAATCCGTGGGGGTGTGTACGGTGATCGCCCGCCCCGGTCTACGGGGTAGAGCTCACATCGTCGAGGGCGGCGGCGATCGCACGCGGCAGTTCCAGTGTTTCCGCGGCCAGCACCCCGGTGAGCTGACCCATATCGCGGGCACCGACGAGCATGCTCGCGACCCCGGGCCGGTCGCGCACCCAGGCCAGCGCGACGGCCAGTGGTGAGGTGGCGAGTCCGTCGGCGGCGGTGACGAGGGCGTCGACCACGGCGGTGGCGCGGTCGTCGTCGAGGCGGCCGCGGATCTCGGCGGCGGTGGCCTCGTCGGCGGCGCGCGAATCGGCCGGGACGCCGTCGCGATATTTGCCGGTGAGGATGCCGCCGGCCAGCGGCGCGGTGGCGACGAGGCCGGCGCCGTGATGGGCGGCGGCGGGCGCCGTATCGTCTTCCGCGCCGCGGGTGAGCAGCGAATACGATGTCTGCACAGCGGTGATCGGACTCACGGCGGCGAGGCTGGCCAGCTGCCAGGCGGTGAATCCGCGGACGCCCGCGTAGCGGGTGCGCCCGGAGGTGACGGCGTACTGCAGGGTGGCGGCGATCTCGTCGAGTGGGGTGCCGGGATCCCAGGCGGTGATCTGCCACAGGTCGAGATGGTCGGTACCCAGTTCGAGCAGGGTGCGGTCGAGTTGCCGGAGCAGGGTGCGGCGGGAGCAGTCGACGCTGATCCGGGCCTGCGTGTGTGGCGGGTCGCTGCCGGCGGGGGTCGCCGGCAGATGCGGTACCAGGCCGGCGCCGGCACACAGCACGAGTTCGTCGCGGGAAACCAGATCGCCGAGGAGGTCGGCGAGGATCCGTTGCGCGGCCCCGCCGGTGTAGGCGGGGGAGGTGTCGACGAGGGTGCCGCCGGACTCGGCGAACGCGATCAGTTGCGCGGCGGCGGTCTCCGGGTCGGTGTGGCTACCCCATGTATGGGTGGCCAGCCCGATCCGGGATACCCGCAGCCCGCTGCGGCCGACGGTGCGCTGTTCCATCACCGAGTCTCCGTGTCCGGCACGGTCCGACGTTTCCTCACGGCGCCCAGCCTAGAGCGTGCCGGCGCGGAGGAGGTCCGGGACGAACCGTCCGCGCGGCGTGTCCGCCGCGCGAGCGGCCGCCGCGCGGGACCGGAAGCGGGCACTGTAGGGTCGCTGCCGGTCGTCGCCGTGCCCGGATGCGACCGGGGTGCCGTAAGACCGAAGGCGGAGCGGGTTTTCGGCGTTGTACAGGAGGATGTGTGGTTGGCGAGTCGATGACCTGGGTGCAGGCGTTGGTGCTCGGGTTGGTGCAGGGTCTGACGGAGTTCCTGCCGGTTTCGTCGTCGGGGCATCTGCGGATCGTGTCCTCGGTGTTCTTCGGTGACGATGCGGGCGCCTCGTTCACCGCGGTCACCCAGCTCGGCACCGAAGCCGCTGTCCTGTTGTTCTTCGCGAAGGACATCTGGCGCATCATCTGCGTGTGGTGCGCCACCGTGTTCCAGAAGCTGACCGGGCGTTCCCGGGAGAATGTGCCGGTGAGCGAAATGGTCACCACCAAACTCCCGGTCGTCACCGGATCGGGTCCCGCCGGATACGACCCGGGCGCGGAAGCGCAGCGCGAACTCGATTACCGGATGGGCTGGTATGTGATCATCGCCACCATCCCGATCGGCGTGCTGGGGATCGTGTTCAAGGACCAGATCCGCACCGGGGCCCGCAATCTGTGGCTGGTGGCGATCATGTTGATCGTGTTCGCGCTGGTGATCGCGGCGGCCGAACATTTCGGCCGGAAAGAGCGGGCGCTGGAACAGCTCACCACCCGCGACGGTCTGGTGATGGGTTTCGCGCAGTGCCTGGCGTTGATCCCGGGGGTTTCCCGGTCGGGCGCCACCTCCAGCGCGGGCCTGTTCCTCGGTTTGAAACGTGAGGCGGCGGTGCGTTTCTCGTTCCTGCTGGCGATCCCGGCGGTCACCGCGTCCGGACTGTTCAGTCTCCCGGACGCTTTCGAACCCGCGGGTGAGGGCCTGAACGCGTCGGGTGCGCAGTTGCTGGTGGCGACCCTGGTGTCGTTCGTCGTCGGCTACGCGTCGGTGGCGTGGCTGTTGCAGTTCGTGACGAAGCATTCGTTCTACTGGTTCGTCGGCTACCGGATCGTGCTGGGATTCGTGATCATCGGCCTGCTCGCGGGCGGAGTCGTGTCGGCCACATGAGGTTCGCTCCGGCTGTGCGTGGGCTCGCGGATGGGCTGCGCCCACCTGCGCCCATTAGGCTGGCCACATGACGGTGATCCTCCTGCGACACGGTGTGTCGACATCCAATATCGGTGGCACTCTCGCCGGCCGCAGCCCCGGTGTGGAACTCACCGGGCGCGGTGGTGAACAGGCCCTGGCCGTCGCCGAACGCCTCACCGGCCTGCCGATTGCGCGGATCGTCACCTCGCCGTTGCTGCGTTGCCAGCGCACGGTATCCCCGCTGGCCGCCGACCTCGGGCTGGAACCGGTGGTCGACGACCGGCTCGCGGAGGTCGATTACGGCGAGTGGACCGGCCGCAAGATCGGCGATCTGCTGCAGGAACCGCTGTGGCAGGTGGTGCAGCGGCATGCCTCGGCCGCGGTGTTCCCCGGCGGGGAGGGCCTGGCCCAGGTGCAGGCGCGCGCGGTGTCGGCGATCCGGGAACACGACCGGGCCCTGGCCGAATTGCACGACGGAGACCAGCTGTGGGTGGCCTGCACCCACGGTGATGTGATCAAGTCGGTGCTCGCCGACGCGCTCGGTATCCATCTCGACGGATTCCAGCGGATCATGGTCGAGCCCGCGTCGTTGAGCGTCGTCCGCTACACCCGCACCGCGCCGTTCGTCACTCGGATGAACGACACCGGCGCGGACCTGTCCGGTCTGGCACCCGCGCCGAAGGCCGAATCCGGCACATCGGGACCGGTGCCCGGTGGGGAGATCGGCGCGGGAAGGAAAGACGGATAATGGGTATGCCCGATATCGGCGGACGCGGCCGGCTCGGCGGCATCGGGTGAAGCGGCGTCCGCGCCGGGATACGGCGCAGCGGAGCACCGCAGCCGAACAGGGTCACGTATCAGGAGGTGCATGTGTCACGCGCAATCCATGTTTTCCGCACCCCCGAACGTTTCGTCGCCGGAACTGTCGGTGAGCCGGGCGATCGCGCGTTCTACCTGCAGGCGGTGGAGGAACCCCGGGTGGTGAGCGTGCTGCTGGAGAAGCAGCAGGTCAAAGTACTCGCCGACCGGATGGGGCTGCTGCTCGACGAGGTGGCGCGGCGGTTCGGTGCCGAGGTACCGCCGCAGGCCGATCAGGTCGCCGACAACGACCCGCTGGTGACCCCGATCGACGCGGAGTTCCGGGTCGGCACCATGGGCCTGGGCTGGGACGCCGACGCGGGCGCGGTGGTGGTGGAACTGCTGGCGATCACCGAAACCGAGGTCGACGAATCGGTGGTCCTCGACGACACCGAAGAAGGCCCGGACGCGGTGCGGGTGTTCCTCACCCCCGATCAGGCGCGCGAATTCGCGCTGCGCTCCACCCGGGTGATCGCGGCCGGGCGGCCGCCGTGCCCGCTGTGCGGGGAACCGCTGTCGGCGCGCGGGCATATGTGTGTGCGTACGAACGGGTACAAGCGCGGTGAACTGTTCGGCGCGAGCGATCTGGAGGAATGACCGTGTCCGGCACCGTGGACGCGCTGCGCGCGGGTGAGTTGACGGTGCTGGGCCGGGTGGGGGTCGCCAGCAATGTGACGCTGGTCTGCGATCTCGCCACCGGCGACGGTGACCTGCGGGTGGTGTACAAGCCGATCCGCGGAGAGCAACCGCTGTGGGATTTCCCGGACGGGACCCTGGCCGGGCGTGAGGTGGCCTCGTATCTGATCAGCGAGGCGCTCGGGTGGACGGTGATCCCGGAAACGGTGTTACGGGACGGGCCCTACGGTGCCGGGATGGTGCAACGCTGGATCACCATCCGGGAACCCCGGGAGCCGGGTGGAGGCCGGCTGGATCTGATCGACCTGTGCCCGCCCGAACTGGTGCCGGACGGTTTCCGGGAGGTGCTGCGGGCCTACGACGGCGCCGGGGACGAGGTGGCGCTGGTCCATGCCGACGATCCGCGGTTGCTGCGGATGGCGGTACTGGATGTGCTGTTGAACAATGCCGACCGCAAGGGCGGGCATGCCCTGGAATCGGTGGACGGGCAGGTGTACGGCGTCGATCACGGGATCTGCCTGCACCAGCAGAACAAACTGCGCACGGTGTTGTGGGGCTGGGCCGGGGAGCCGATTCCGGCCGATCTGCTCGCCGATATCGCGGCGCTCGCCGAAACCCTGCCCGGTGAACTCGCCGACCTGCTGGCCGAACATCTCACCGACCCCGAGATCGACGCGCTGTTGCGGCGGGCGAAACGGCTGCTCGACGAACCGGTACTGCCGTTCCCGGAGACCTCGCGCCCCATTCCGTGGCCGGCTTTCTGACTCCGTGACCGGCACCGTCGCCGAATTCGCTCTGTCCGACTCCAACGGTTGCCTTCTCCCGGGCGCCGCGTCGGCGCAGGTCCGTGCGCTCCGGATGAGCGTGGTCGCGGAACACGCGGCGGGGTGGGCGGTGCCCGGTGTGTCGCGACCTCTACTCTCGAAGGTATGCAGTCCTGGTCCGATACCCCGATCCCCGCGGTCCCCGGAACAGGGCCACCGTTGCGGTTGCACGATACGGCCGACTCCTGTATTCGGCCGGTGACCCCCGGCAAGACAGCCACCATGTACGTATGCGGGATCACCCCGTACGACGCCACCCACCTCGGCCATGCCGCCACCTATCTGACCTTCGATCTGGTGAACCGGCTGCTGCGCGACGGTGGGCACGAGGTGCACTACGTGCAGAACGTCACCGATGTCGACGATCCGCTGTTCGAGCGGGCGAACCGGGACGGGGTGGACTGGCGGGATCTGGGCACCGGCGAGATCGAGTTGTTCCGCGAGGATATGGCGGCGTTGCGGGTGCTGCCGCCGCGCGAGTACGTGGGCGCGATCGAATCGGTGGACGAGGTCGTCGAACTGGTCGGGAAACTGCTGGCTTCGGGTGCCGCGTACACCGTCGAGGACGACCAGTACCCCGATATCTACTTCCGTACCGATGCCACCGAGCAGTTCGGATACGAATCCGGCTACGACCGGGCCACCATGGAGCGGTTGTTCGCCGAACGCGGCGGTGATCCGGACCGCGCCGGGAAACGTGATCCGCTGGACGCGCTGCTGTGGCGGGCCGAGCGGGCGGGGGAACCGTCGTGGCCGTCGCCGTTCGGTCCGGGCCGGCCGGGCTGGCATATCGAATGCTCCGCGATCGCGGTGAACCGGCTGGGCTCCGAGTTCGATATCCAGGGCGGGGGCAGTGATCTGATCTATCCGCATCACGAATACTCCGCGGCCCACGGTGAGGCGCTGGCCGCCGGCCGCCGCTTCGCCCGCCACTACGTGCACACCGGGATGATCGGGCTGGACGGGGAGAAGATGTCCAAGTCCAAGGGCAATCTGGTGCTGGTGTCGAAACTGCGTGCCCAGGGTGTGGATCCGTCGGCGATCCGGCTGGGTCTGTTCGCCGGCCACTACCGGGCGGACCGGATGTGGACCGACAGCGTGCTCACCGAGGCCGAAGCGCGGTTGCGGCGGCTGCGGCAGGCCGTGGCGGCACCCACCGCGCCGCCGGCCGCCGATACGGTCGCTCGCCTGCGTACCCATCTCGCCGACGATCTGGACACTCCGGCCGCGCTCGCGGCCCTCGACGCCTGGGCGCGTGACACGCTCGCCTACGGCGGCGCGGACCCCGGGGCGGGCGCCGATATCGCGGCCGCGGTGGACGCGCTGCTGGGTGTGGATCTGCGCTGACCGGTCGCGCCGGGAATCCGGGCTTCCGGGGCCGGGTCTTCCATTCGACGACGGCACCCCCGCCACGGCGGTGACCTTTCACCACCGGCGGCCGGGATGTGGTGTCATGGGGTACTGTTCGATCCTCGAAATCCCCACCCGTTCACCGAAGAGATCGGCGCCGCATGTCTCGTATCGTCAGTAAGGACAACTACTTCGACACCGGCCTGGAGGTTCTGTCCGAACTCGGTTTCCGGCATCTCAATATCGGTGTGCTGTGCCGGCGGCTCGGGGTGACCAGCGGTTCGTTCTATCACCATTTCGGCAGCTGGCAGTCGTATGTGGATGCGCTGCTGGACCATTGGGAGAACCGGCAGGTGCTGATCCTGCGTACCCTCAACTTCGACCCGTCCACTCCCGACGACGCGATCCGGGCACTGTCGGATCTCACACTGGGCCTGCATCATCGGGCGGAAGCGGCGATCCGGGCCTGGGCGGCCAACGACGAAGCGGTGGGGGTGGCGCTGAAGCGGGTGGACGAATCCCGGCGCCGGACGGTGCGCAAGACCATCATGACCGTGGTGGGGGACGAGCGTATCGCCGCGGTGGACACCGAACTCGGTATGGCACTGCTCATCGGTTACCAGCAGATGGTGGCCGCCGGTCAGCAGGTGTGCCTGGAGGAACTGCTCGGCGAGTACGCGCGGCTGGTCTACTCCCATATCCGCCGCCCGGTGGTGAGCGGCTAGCCGACCGTCATTTCAGGACCAGGAGCGCGGCCCGTTCGAGCCGGTCGGCGATATCGGCATACGATTCGTAGCCCATACCCGCCCGCACCAGCGCTCCCGCGTACAGCAGTTCCAGCGATTCCACGGTTGCGGGATCGGCCTCGGGCTCCATGGCCCGGGTGATGCGCTGACGGATCTCCATCCCGATCCGGGTGCGCAGATGCTGGACATCGGGGTCGCGGCCGAGCAGAGCGCTGGTGACCGCGCCCGACAGTTCCTGTTCGTCGGCTACCAGCAGCGCGATTCCGCGGAGTTCGGCCAGAACGCGCACCGTGGGGTCGGCGTCGTCGCTGACCGGAGTCTCCGAGGACCGGATGCGCCGCCAGAAGATCTCCGCGACCAGATGTTCTTTGGAGGAGAAGTACGTGTAGGCGGTCGCGGTGCCCACACCGGCGGCGGTGGCGACCATTCGGATGGTGAGGCCGGCGAAACCTTCCCGGGACAGTACTTCCATCGCGGCTCTGGTGAGTTTGTCCACGGTGTCCGCCTGCTTGCCGCTCAAGCGCCGCCGGGTGGCCTCGAGAATTCTGGAATCGCCTTCGGACATGTGTCTAGATAGTAGTGTCGGTCAGGTGCCGGATCAACTTTTTCCCAGCACACGGCCCATGAAGTAACGTCGGTCACCGCCGTGATGCGATACCTCCGTCAACACTTCGGCCTCCGCGGCCCGTATGTACCTGCTTCGAAGGAGGCTCGATGCCCCTGCCAGTCCCCACCCGATCGCTGACCGACGAGCAGCTGTTCGACCATGCCCGCCGGGCCACCGGATTCATGCCGGAGGAGGAAGGCCGCGCCCTGCACGCCGCGGCCGTGAAGTACTGCCGCGGCGGTGGCGTCATCACCGAAATCGGTACCTACTGCGGCAAATCGGCCGTCCTGCTCGGCGCCGCGGCCCGCGCCCGGGACGGGGTGGTCTTCACCGTCGACCACCACCACGGCTCCGAGGAGCACCAGCCGGGCTGGGAGTACCACGACACCACCCTGGTCGACCCGGTGACGGGCCTGTTCGACACCCTGCCCCGCTTCCGGCACACCATCGATACCGCGGGCCTCTCCGATACCGTGATCGCGATAGTCGGCAACTCCGCGCGGGTCGCGGCCACCTGGCGCACCCCCATCGACTTCCTCTTCATCGACGGCGGCCACACCGAAGAGGCCGCGGACCGCGACTACCGCGGCTGGGTGAAATGGGTCGTCCCCGGCGGCGGCCTGGCAATTCACGATGTCTTCCCCGACCCGGCCGACGGTGGCCAGGCCCCCTACGGCATCTACCGCCGCGCGCTCGACAGCGGTGAATTCCGCGAGGTCTCGGTCACCGATTCCCTGCGCGTGCTGGAACGGGTCCACCCGGGCGAACACCCCTGACAGCGCGGCCCGTCACACCGGCCGACGGCGGATCAGGCCGGCCTCGGTGGCTGCCGCGACAGCGGCCGTGCGGGAATCGACGCCGAGTTTGGTGTAGATGCGCGCCAGATGGGATTTGACGGTTCCCTCGGTGAGGTGCAGATCCGTGCCGATCGCCCGGTTGGACAGACCCGCCGCGACCAGAGACAGGACCTCGGTTTCGCGGCGGGTCAGCGCGGCACCCGGTGTGCGCAGCCGGTTCATCAACCGGTCGGCGACCGCGGGTGCCAGCGCGGTGCGACCGGCGGATGCCGACCGCACCGCCGCCACCAGATCTTCGGGTGGGGAGTCCTTGAGGACGTAACCGGCGGCGCCCGCTTCGATCGCGGGCAGGATATCGGCTTCGGAATCGTAGGTCGTCACCACGAGAACGCGCGGGCCGCCCGGCCGTGCGGTGATCCGGGCGGTGGCCGCCGCACCGTTCATACCCGCACCGAACTGCAGATCCATGAGCACGATATCGATATCGCCGGCGGCGGCACGGACGATCGCCTCTTCGGCTGTAGCGGCCTCGGCCACCACCTCCACCCCGGGTTCGGTCTCCAGCACGGCGCGCAGCCCCGCCCGCACGACCGGGTGATCATCGGCCAGCAGTAGCCGAATCCGGGCCCCGGTCATGGATTCACCGCACTTCCGGCGCGCGGATCCAGCGGAAGCCGGGCCGTGAGAGTGGTGCCCGAGCCCGGCTCCGATTCGACAGTGAGGCTCCCACCGAGCGCGCGGGCACGGTCACTCATCGACGCCAGCCCGAAGCCACCTCCCGCCGAGGTCCCGGAAGGTGATCCGCCGGAGTCGAAACCGCGTCCGTCGTCGGCGATATCGAGAACGACACGGTCGCCGAGATATCGCAGGGTGATCTCGGCGGTGCCCGCATCGGCGTGGCGGACAGTGTTGGCCAGAGCGGACTGAGCGATTCGCAGCAACGCGACCTCGTAGGAGGTGGGCATCGGTACCGGGTCGCCGGTGCGACGGAAATGGGCGGTGATCCGGTGCCGCGCACCGGTCGCGGCGCAGAGCCGTTCCAGTGCGTCGGCCAAGGAAGCTCCCTCCAGCGTGGGCGGAGTGAGGGCCGCGACGAACCGGCGGGCCTCGGCCAGGTCGTCGACCGCGGTCTGACGGGCCTGCCGGACATAGCGCAACGCGTTGTCCGGCGCGCCCGGGAGTACACGTTCGGCAGCACCCAAGAGCAGTTGGATACTGGACAGCCCCTGGGCCAGCGTGTCGTGGATCTCGCGGGCCAGACGTTCCCGCTCGGCCAGCACCCCGGCCGCGTGCTCCGCTGCCGCGAGCTCGGCGCGGGTGCTGGTGAGTTCCTCTATCAGACGCCGGCGCTGTTCGCTCTCCCGGTAGAGAGCCTGATACCCGCGGACGACCGCGACGGCCACCGCGGCCCCGAGCGCCGGCCCGATCGCCATCGGCGCACCGAACGAACTCTGATGCGCCGCGAACCCACAGACGGCGACCGCCGCGGTCGCGGCGACCGCGATGACCCCGGCGCGGCGAGGCAGCAGATGTAGCTGGAGGAAATACAGCGGGAACGCGACCCACACCCCGTCGGCGGTGACCACCAGCAATACCAGCCACGCGCAGACGAGGACGGCCAGCCACACCGCGGCGGCCCGCCGGGAACGACGGGTCGCCGGTAGCACCGATCCGGCCGTATAGACGAGTCCGCACGCCGCGGCAGCAGCCGCGACCGCACCGAGATGCGAATGGTCACCGGCGACCGCCCGGCCGACCGCGAGGAGGAGCAGCGCGGCGACCAGCAGGTGCAGGCACCAGGCCAGAGCTCGTGGGGTGAAGGTGTGGACGGTGGTGTTCACGGTGCCTTCAGCCTAAACAGCGTGCCCCACTACCGCCTCTGTCGAAAGTTGGAACCGGTGCACCGTCTTCGGGACGGCCGGATTCCGGCCTGGGACAGATGTGCGGACCGGGCCGTGCGGTGAAGGTGAAAGGGTCACCCCCTCACGAAAAGGACCCGGAAGTGTTCGTCGCCTGGAGAGACCTGCGGTTCGCCCGTGGGCGATTCGCCCTCATGGGCACCGTCATCGTCCTGATCACCCTCCTGATCGGCGTGCTGTCCGGTCTGACCGCCGGCTTGGCCCAGCAGAACATCTCGGCGATCACCGGCCTGCCCGCGGACAAGATCGTCTTCGGCATGTCCGGCGACGGAGCGGACCCGTCGTACACCGAGTCCACGGTCACCGAGCGCCAGTGGCAGACGTGGGCCGGTGCCCCCGGCGTCGACATCGCCGAGCCGCTGGGAATCAGCACGGTCACCGCGAAAGCGGGAAGCGCGAGCGCCGGTGTGAGCGTTTTCGGTGTCCTTCCCGGCTCGGTCCTGGCCCCCGGCAGCGACCGGATCGGCGACCGGACCGCGGTCCTGTCGAGCGCCGCGGCCGACGATCTCGGAGTCGGGCCCGGTGCGACCCTCACATTCGCCGGGCAGACGCTCACGGTGGCCGCGGTGGACGGGGACGCGTCGTTCGCGCATACACCGGTGGTCTGGACCGGACTGGATACGTGGCGCCGCTCGGTGCCCGTCGCGGTAGGGGGCAGCGAACCCGCCGCCACTGTCCTCGTGTTGAACACGGCCCCGGGCGTGGATACGCGCGCCGTCGACGAAGCCACCGGAACGACGACTGTCTCGACGCGGGATTCGCTGGCCGCGATCGGGTCCTACACCTCCGAGAACAGTTCGCTACAGCTGATGCGCGGCCTGCTGTTCGGTATCTCCGCGCTCGTAGTCGGCGCTTTCTTCACGGTGTGGACGATTCAGCGCAGCCGCGATGTGGCCGTCCTGAAAGCGCTGGGCGCGTCCACGACGCGGCTGCTCGCCGATGCCCTGGGCCAGGCTGTGGTGCTGCTGGCCGGAGGCACCTTGCTCGGCACCGCGCTCGCCGTCGTGCTGGGTGCGGTCGCCGTGGGATCGGATGTGCCGTTTCTGCTGACGCCCGCCACCGCCGCGGTCTCGGCTGTGTCGATGACCGTGCTGGGACTGTTCGGTTCCGCCCTGTCCATCCGCCACATCACCTCGGTCGACCCGCTGACTGCCCTGGAGAGCATCCGATGAGCCTGAATCTGACCGGTGTCACCCTCACCTATCCCGATGGCCCCACCCGTTCGACCGCACTCCGTGACGTCGGCCTGGATGTGCCCGCCGGCACGCTCACCGCGGTGGTCGGTCCCTCCGGCTCCGGTAAATCCAGCCTGCTGGCGGTCGCGGCAACTCTCATCGTTCCGGATACCGGCACGGTGACCGTCGCCGGTATCGGGACAGCGGGCCTGCCGCGGCGAGCGCTGGCCGAGTTGCGCCGGGAGAAGATCGGGATCGTCTTCCAGCAGCCCAACCTGCTGCCCTCGCTCACCGCCGCCGAACAGCTGGTGGTCACGGCTCGGATCGCCGGTCGCAGTTCCCGGGGCGCGCGCGACCGAGCTCTGGCGATACTCGAATCCGTCGGCCTGGCGGAGGTGGCCGGCCGGCGCCCACATCAGCTCTCCGGCGGGCAGCGCCAGCGGGTGAACATCGCCCGGGCCCTGATGAACGACCCTGCGGTCCTCCTGGTGGACGAACCCACCAGTGCCCTCGATCGAGAACGTGGCGCGGCCGTCGTCGATCTGATCACCCGCCTGACCCACCGGCGTGGCACCGCTACTGTCATGGTCACCCACGACCCCACTCATCTCGCGTCCGCCGACCGGGTCGTGGAAGTACGCGACGGGCAGTTGCGTTCGCCGGCGATCGCCGGGCCGCGCGCCGAATCCACCGGAGGTGCGGTGCTGGACGATCGGATCCGTGGTGCGCGTGATACCGAACAACCCGCCGGTTGGTGATCCGGCGCGGCTACGGTCGGGTGAGCCGGTCCAGCGCGAGGTCGCCGGACCGTGAGGGGACAGCGTCGAGACCGGTAGTTGTCGTCTCGTCGAAGGCGATCGCGCCCGCGGCCACATTCTCCTCCAGATGTCCGGTATCGGCCGTGCCCGGGATCAACAGCACGTTCGGGGCGTGGTGCAGGAGCCAGGCCAGGCCGATCTGCGACGCCGTATGACCGAGCGAAGCGGCGGCCGCCCGGACCGCGGGTTCGTCGGTCACCTTCGGCATACCGGGAAACGAGCCACCCAGCGGGAAATACGGTATCCACGCGATGTTCTCGGCGAGGCAGAGTCGCAGTATGTCCTCGTCGTCGCGGGACACCAGGCTGTAGGAGTTCTGTACGCAGGCCACGCCCGCGACGAGGTCACCGGAAGCGTCGCCACTCTGCTCGCCGCAGGAACTCCCGAGATCGCGCTACGTGCGTGGCTGGACCGCTACGCACGTTTCGTCGCCACCAAACGCGGACTCGCCGGAGCTCTGCGCGCCGGCGGGTCCACCGGCGGAATCACGACCCCGGCCACCCGGGAACGCATCACCGCGGCGATCGGCACTCTCCTCGCCGCCGGAGCGGATACGGGTGCACTGCGCGCGGATATCGACGCCGGGGATGTGACCGCCCTGCTGCTCGGCGTCTTCCTCGGTACAGCCACCGACGAGACACCGGACCGGATCGGACGCCTGCTGGACCTCGTCGTCGACGCACTCCGCCGCCCCGTCGGCGCGACGACCACAGGTGACGAGTAATACGGCGCGGACCGATCGGTCCGCGCCGTATTACTCGTCAGTCCGCCCGATGGTCGGGGTCTCGCTCCGCCGCGTACTTCCGGGCCCAGGTGTAATCCGGTTTACCGCTGGGTGAGCGGACGATCGTCTCGGTGATCCACACCGCGCGGGGCACCTTGTAGCCGGCGAGGTGGCGACGAACATGTGTGCGCAGATCGTCTGGATCCAGCGTGTCACCGGTGAGGCTCACGACCACCGCCACCTGCTGTCCCCAGCGTTCGTGCGCCACCCCGATCACCGTGGCGTCGTAGACGGCGGCGTGCGATTTCACCACGCCCTCCACCTCTTCGGCGAACACCTTCTCCCCGCCGGTGTTGATCACCATATTGCCGCGGCCGATGAGACTGATGGTCCCGTCGTCCTCCAGCCGGGCCCGGTCGTCGGTGACCACGATCCGCTGCCCGTCCACGACTTTGAACAGCTTTTCGGTGCGTTCGGGATCCTTGTAGTAGCCGAGCGGGACAGCCCCCGTTTTCGCCAGCCAGCCTTCGTCGCCGGGCGCCACCGGATGCCCGGCGTCGTCGACCACCACCGCACCGCGCCCGATGGATACGCGGGGTTTACGCGCCGGGTCGTCATCGCGCTGCGCGAATCCGATCCCGCCGAAACCGGTTTCGGAGGAACCGATGGAATCGGAGACGAACAGGTTCGGCATCAGATCCAGCAGGGCGTTCTTGGTCGGCTGAGTGAGCAGGGCGGCACCCGAGGCGATCATGAACAACCCGGTGGCATCCACCGGGTCGGCGCGGTAGGAATCGATCAACGGGCGGGCCATCGCGTCACCGGTCACCACCATGACCCCGGGCCGTTCGGCGGCGACCGTCCGCCATACCTGCGCGGGATCGAACCGGGGCACGAAGATCACGCAGTTACCCGACCACAGCGCGATGAAGGTCGGCATCATCGCCGCCAGATGCATCAGCGGCGGCAGGATCATCCATGTGGAGGGTTCACCCGCGGCACCGGTCCGCGACTGCTGGTATTCGTCGGTGACCGGCTCGTTGTTGTAGAAGTCGATCCCGCCGCCGAGGACCCGCCACATATCCTCCTGCCGCCACAGCACCCCCTTGGGCATCCCGGTGGTGCCGCCGGTGTACATGACGAACAGATCATCGGCGGTACGCGCCACCTCGGGCCGGCTCGCGGGGGCCGCCGCGGTCACCTCGGCCAGACAGTCCACCCCGGAGTCGGCCGGGGTGCGGTCGTCGGCCGCGCACAGCAGGTATTTCAGCCGCGGCGAACGCTGCGCCGCCGCGCGCACCGCATCCCCGTAGCACGCGTGATAGACGAGGTATTCGAGGTCGGCGTTGTCGTAGAGGTAGGCGAGTTCGTCGGGGCCGTACCGGAAATTGATGTTGACCGGTACGGCCGCCAGTTTGAAGCAGGCGATCAGCGTCTGCATCGTATCGATGCTGTTGTGCATCTGGAACCCGATATGGGTGCCCCGGGTGACACCCTGCGCAGCGAGATGGTGGGCGAGCCGGTTGGCGCGCTCCTCCAGCTCGCGGTAGGTGATACGCCGGCCCGCCTCGATCAGCGCGATCCGGTCGGGCATGGCGTCGACCGAGTGTTCGAACAGGTCGGCGAAGTTATTGGCCATATCAGTCCTGCGGTGAGCCGGGCACTGGGTGCCGGGAGGGATCAGAGAACAGTGAGGGGCAGCGGGATACCGCGGTCGGTGAACTGGAAGTCGACGCCCGTACTGAACCGGGTGACGGCGACCTCCGGCGCCTCGGCGAACGGTTCGTCGGCGCGGGATATCTCGGCGGTCCACCCGTCCGGGCCCTCGTCGACGACCCGGCTGCGCAGATGCGGGTCGACCCCGCGGACGAGGGAATCCAGCGGCCCGAGATGGTCCGGGTCGATCATCGACAGCCAGCCGCGGTCGGTGAGCGCGCCACTGCTCGCGGGGAACCGGATCCGCAGTACATGGATGCCGGGCTCGACTTCGACATCGGTGTAGTGCCGCGGATTCAGTGCCGGATGCACCGCCAGCACCCGGGCGAGTGCCGCCAGGTCGGTGCCCAGCCCGAGGCAGGCGCGGATACGTTCGGAGGCCACTCCGGCGATCCCGGTGAACTGTTTGCGCCCGATCTCCAGCGCGGCGTCGTCGTCGATGCGTTCGTGCACCGCGATCATGAATCCGAGTACGAGCAGATGCTGCTGCAGGCACACCTCCTCGGCGATCCGCACCAGGGCCGAATGCGAGAAATCGCCGAACCGCAGATCACTGAGCAGTGGACCGCTGTAATCGGCCCGGCCCTCCCCGGCGGGATCGATATCACCCAGCGGCAGCTGCGCGGCAACCGATCCGGCGACCAGCGGCGTATTGCGCGGTACCTCCGGCGGAGTGTGCGATTCGTCGATGATCACCGTCCACGCGCACATGGGGTGACGATCGGCGGGGTGGCGTGGCGGGCGGTGGATGGGCCGCACCTGGGCGTACTTGTTGGTGGCCAGTGCCGTGGCGTCGAAGGTGGGGTCCTCGATGTCGTGGCACATGGCCTTCACATAGTCCGGACCCATCGGCTCCACATCGACCAGGGCGCCGCAGTGGTCCAGCCAGAACTCGCCGTGGCGGGAGTCCTCGACACGGAACCGGAAGTCCATGAACTGCGGCGGTGCCCCGATATCGAGTTGCAGGCCCTTGAAGATGGTGACCACATCGTCGCCGGTGTAGCCGAGCGCCTGCTGCATCCGCCGGGTATAGATCGGGCTGGACAGCTGCCATTCCTCGATGGCGACCTCGGCCATACCTTCGCGGCCGAACGCGGAGATGCAGTGCGCCATCCCGGACCGGTCGATCAACTGCCCGCACAGCAGCAGTTCGGGCACCAGTGCGGCCAGCTGTTCTCGGCTCAGCTCGTGGAAACGACTGGTGGGAACGGTCATCGGAGTCACCACAGCGAGGCCGGCGAGGTGCCGATCCTGTACCACCCGGGCAGCCGGCCGGAGGTGGCCTTGGTGATCCGCGCGTTCATCCCGTCCGACATCGCCTTATCGGTCATCATCTCCAGGAACAGCGCCGAGACATTGCCGAAGTCGAAGAAATCGCGCTGCCACGACCACTGGTAGTCGCCGCCGTAACGGAACCAGCTGCCGCCGATGCCGTTCACGGTGTACTTGCTGCCGTCGGCGCGGGGTGTGGTGTCGTAGACCTGTTTCCAGAAGCCGATCACATCGCCGCTGCGTTCGTCGATGACGAACTGCTGGTAGGGGTACTCCCAGCCGTCCAGGCCCTCCATCTCCTGGCCGAGGGCGAGATCGCGGATCTCGTCGCGGCCGACAGCCATGAACTCGTCTTTGGGGCCGTAGTTCCATCCGTAGGTGGCATCCGCGGTGTACATCTCGGCGAGAGGCTTCCAGTCGCCGAGCTTCTCACATCGTTCGTTCTCCGCCACCCAGCGGCGCACCATCTCGTCGAGCTCGGCGCGATCGAAACCTGTCATGAATTCGTCCCTTTCGAAAAGAACCTGGTCGGGGTGGGTCGGTCGGTCGCTGTGTTCGCCGGGAACGAGCGAGGCCCCGGCGTGGTCGCGCTACGCGACCACGCCGGGCTGCCCGCTCATTCCGTATCGGCGGCGATCATCAGGGCCTGGGTCGGGCAGTAGCGGACGGCGTTGTCGACATCGGCCTGGAGTTCCGGGCCCGGGTTCGGGTCGAGGATCTCCACCTGCCCGCGCTTGGGTACGGAGAAGACGTCGGGCGCTTCGGCGGCGCAGACGGCATGTCCCTGGCACAGGTCCAGATCTGCCACGATTTTCATGGTGTGTGCTCCCTCGGCGTGGGGTGTGCGGGGCGGTTTCCCGGGGTAGCCGGGTGTAGCGCTACCGGGGCGGAACCTTCCCGGTCCGAGAACGAGTTCCTCCCCGGTGACCGGCCGGCGGCCGCTCGGGAAGACACATAGCTGGACATGTGTCTGGACGCTACCATCGACAGGTGTGTCCGACAACGATTCAGCGATTTTCCCAGAATCGGAGTCAGCCCTCGAGGTGATTCGGGAATATCACGCAACGGCCGGTCCGGACGGTTTCCCGCGGCGCGAACGAGAACATGTTCTTGCGTGGCCTAGAGTGTCCGAATTATATTCCGTACACCTGTCCAGACACTTCCGGCCGGCCGATCCGCCGGAGAAGGAGCAGCCATGAGCGACCCCACCCCCGAGTCCACCGTGCGTGAACGCGGGCTGGCCAAGATGGCGGAAGTGTACGGATGGGAATTCAAGGACGGCCCCGGCGACCACTTCGCCGTCACCGCCGACCACCTGTTCGCCGATATCTGGTCCCGCCCCGGCCTCACCCTGCGTGACCGTCGGCTGCTGCTCCTCGGGGCACTCACCGCCCAGGGCCTGTTCGATGTCGCCGGTATCCAGATCGGCGCCGCCCTGCAGAACGAGGAACTCGACGAAACCGAGCTGCGCGAGATCTCGCTGTTCCTCTGCCACTACGTCGGCTGGCCGGCCGGAACCTCGCTGGACCACGTGATCGGCGCCCAGATCGACCAGCACGCCAAGAAGGCGAAGAAAGCCGCCCAGAACGGTCACTGACGACCGCAATCCACAACCCGCCGGGACGCCCACCACCGCCCGCCGGCCCCACCACAGACAAGGCATATGTATGCGTTTCGGCATCGTTCTGTTCACCAGTGACCGCGGGATCGCCCCCGCAGCGGCGGCCCGCGCCGCCGAGGACAACGGATTCTCCTCGTTCTACGTCCCCGAGCACACCCATATCCCGGTGAAACGCGAGGCCGCGCATCCGCAGACCGGCGACTCCTCACTGCCCGACGACCGCTATATGCGCACCCTCGACCCGTGGGTCGCGCTCGCCGGCGCCGCCGCGGTCACCGAACGTATCGAGCTGGCCACAGCCGTCGCGCTACCGGTCGAACACGACCCGATCACCCTCGCCAAGACCATCGCCTCACTGGACCACCTCTCCGGCGGCCGGGTCACCCTCGGCGCGGGCTTCGGCTGGAACACCGACGAACTGGCCGACCACGGCATCCCCGGCAACAAACGCCGCACCGCACTGCGCGAATACCTGGAAGCCATGCGGGCGCTGTGGCGCGAGGACGAGGCCTCCTACGACGGCGACTTCGTGAAATTCGGCCCGAGCTGGGCCTGGCCCAAACCGGTCGACCGCACGGTGCCCGTACTCATCGGCGCCGCCGGTACCGAACGTACGTGCGCCTGGATCGCGAAACACGCCGACGGCTGGATCACCACGCCGGGCGAGAACGATATCTCCGGCAGCCTGGCGACCCTGAAGAAAGCCTGGGCCGACGCCGGCCGAGAGGGTGCGCCGCGCGTGGTCGCACTCGATTTCAAACCCGATGCCGAACGCCTCGCCTCCTGGGCCGCCGACGGTGTCACCGACGTCCTGTACGGCCTGCCGGACAAGGGCGAACCGGAGGTGCGTGCCTATCTCGAACGGCTGGCTGGCAAACTGCGGAGCATGAATTCGATCACCGAGACGGGCGAGGACAGCTAGTGCGGATAGCCCTGTTGTCCTACCGCAGCAAGCCCCATTGCGGTGGGCAGGGGGTCTACGTGCGCCGCCTCAGCGCCGGACTGGCCGAACTCGGCCACGACGTGGAGGTGTTCTCCGGTCAGCCCTACCCGGCCGACCTGGACCCGCGCGTAACCCTGACCGAGGTGCCCAGCCTGGACCTCTATCGCGACGAGGACCCGTTCCGCACCCCCCATCCCCGCGAGATCCGGGATCGGATCGATCTGCTGGAACTGGCCACCATGTGGACGGCGGGATTCCCCGAGCCGCGGACCTTCAGCATGCGCGCGGCCCGGCTGTTGCGCGGCCGGATCGACGATTTCGACGTGGTACACGACAACCAGTGCCTGGGCAGCGGGTTGCTCGATATCGCGAAACGGCTGCCGCTGGTCGCGACCGTGCATCATCCGATCACCAAGGACCGCGAGGTGGATCTGGCGGCCGCGATCTGGCGGCGCAAACCCCTGGTCCGCCGCTGGTACGGCTTCCTGGGTATGCAGGAGCGGATCGCCCGCCGGATCCCCGATCTGCTCACCGTCTCCTCGTCGTCGGCGACCGATATCGCCGACGACTTCGGTGTCGACCCCGGCCGGATCGATGTCGTACCCCTCGGCGTGGACACCGAACTGTTCGCGCCGCGCGGCCCCCGGGTCCCGGGCCGGATCGTCGCCGTCGCCAGCGCCGACAAACCCCTCAAGGGCATCACCCACCTGCTGCAGGCACTGACCCGGTTGCGGATCACCCACAAGGTGGAGCTGCAGCTGGTGGCGAAGCTGGAACCCAACGGGCCCACCGAGAAACAGATCGCCGAACTCGGCCTCTCCGATATCGTGACCGTCCGCGCCGGGCTGACCGATACCGAACTCGCCGAACTGCTGGCCTCGGCGGAGATCGCGTGCATCCCGTCGCTGTACGAGGGGTTCTCGCTGCCGGCCGTGGAGGCCATGGCCTCGGGCACCCCCTTGGTGGTCAGCCGCACCGGTGCGCTCCCCGAGGTCGTGGGCGAACCGGGCGTCTGCGCCGAACTCATCACCCCCGGCGATTCCGCCGAACTCGCCCGGGTGATCGCGCAACTGCTCGACTCCCCGCAGACCCGGCAGCGGATGCAGACCGCCAGC
The DNA here is from genome assembly GCF_053605105.1 of Nocardia sp. NPDC003963. Lineage (NCBI taxonomy): Bacteria > Bacillati > Actinomycetota > Actinomycetes > Mycobacteriales > Nocardiaceae > Nocardia > Nocardia sp. NPDC003963. Next base: position 1,130,386 of record NZ_JBSGIP010000001.1, on the reverse strand, counting down.
CGCCAACGCGCCGTCTCGGTGTTCAGCTGGGAATCGGTGGCCGCCCAGACCGTGCAGGTGTACGAGCGGGCCATCGCCCGGCACACCGGCGCAGAACTCGTAACAGGAGGCGCCTCGTGCTGACCGTCGACTTCGACCGCGCCGGTATCGGCCCGGGCACCCGGGTCATCGATGTGGGTTGCGGTGCCGGCCGGCATTCGTTCGAGGCCTACCGGCGCGGCGCCGATGTGGTGGCCTTCGACCAGGACGCACCCGAACTCGCCGGGGTCGCGACCATGTTCGAGGCCATGGCCCGGGTCGGGGAAGCACCCGCCGGAGCGAAAGCCGAAGCGGTGCACGGTGACGCCCTCGACCTGCCCTACGGTGCGGGTGAGTTCGATGTCGTGATCGCCTCGGAGATCCTGGAGCACGTCCCCGCCGACGATGCCGCCATCGCCGAACTCGTCCGGGTGCTGCGCCCGGGCGGACAGCTCGTGGTAACCGTGCCGCGGTGGCTGCCCGAACGGGTCTGCTGGGCGCTGTCGGACGAATACCACGCCAACGAGGGCGGGCATATCCGCATCTACAAGGCAGACGAGTTGCGGGACAAGATCACCGCGCTCGGCTTGCGGCACACCCACCGCACCCACGTCCACGCGCTGCATTCGCCGTACTGGTGGATCAAATGCGCGGTCGGCGTACACAAGACCGAACATCCGCTGGTGCGCGGCTACCACCGGATGCTGGTGTGGGACATGATGAAACAGCCGATGCTCACCAGGGCCGCCGAGAAGGCACTGGACCCGCTGGTCGGTAAGAGCGTCGCTCTCTACTTCAGTAAACCGGCGGTGGCCCGTGCCGCCGGTTGACCTGCCGTCGGTACCCTCGGTGCTCACCCGCCGCCAATGTCTGCAGACCGCACAATCGATCGCCGCCGAACAGGAGTCCTCGGGTGCCATCCCGTGGTTCTCCGGCGGTCACACCGATCCGTGGGATCACATCGAATCTGCGATGGCGCTCACCGTGGCCGGGCTGCGGGACGAAGCCGTCGCCGCCTATACCTGGTCGGCTCGCACCCAGCGGCCGGACGGTTCCTGGCCCATGCAGTTCCGTGCCGGTGAGATCGAGGACGCTGCTACCGACGTCAATTTCTGCGCCTATATCGCCACCGGGATCCGGCACTATCTCGCTGTCACGGGCGATACTTCGTTCGCATCCGATATGTGGCCGGTGGTACGTGCGGCGATCGACCTCGTCCTCGACTGCCAGGGCGAACAGGGCCAGATCTACTGGTTACGGGACGGCGCCGATATCCTGCCCGAAGCGCTGGTGACCGGTTCGGCCAGCATGTATCACAGTATCGGCGCCGCTCTGGAGCTGGCACGGCAGTTCGGCGACCCGCATCCGGAATGGGAACGTGCCCGCGGCCGTCTCGGGACCGCGCTGCGTGAAACCCCCGAGGTCTTCACCGCAAAGGACCGTTATTCGATGGACTGGTACTACCCGGTCCTCGGCGGTGCGCTCCGTGGGCGCGCCGGGTACGCCCGCATAGCTGAACGCTGGGACACCTTCGTCGTCGGCAATATCGGTATCCGGTGCGTCTCCGACCGTCCCTGGGTCACCGGCGCCGAAACCTGCGAACTGGTCATGGCCCTGGATGCCCTGGGCGACCACGAGCGAGCACAGCGGTTGTTCGCCGATATCCAGCATCTCCGCGAGACCGACGGCTCCTACTGGACCGGGCTGGTTTACGCCGACGGGAAGCGCTGGCCGGTGGAACGCACCACCTGGACCGGCGCCGCGGTCGTCCTGGCCGCCGACGCCCTCTCCCGAACCACCACGGGTAACGGGATCTTTCGCGACCTCGCCGCCGATGCCGGTCCGGCCGAGCCCGTACCCGTCCAGGTCAGCAGCGGGTAGCCCACCGTCCCATAGGGCGTACCGTCCCGGTCCCGACGGAGACGAACCTGTATTAGCCCCGGCCGGTTGTGCCGAGTCGCGACTGATATCGGCCGGCTCGCTCCGGCGTCTGCAGACCGGGCCGGGGCGCGTGGGCCTCGGCCGGGGCCGCTCGGCGGGCTCGCGTCGCCTTCGGTGGACGCCGCCCGGAGGGGTGTGTCGGGATCGCCCGTGGGCCGGTCATGGACGGGTAGTTCGCGGAAGCCGCGGCTGTAAAGAACGCCTCCGACGAAATCAAGAAGATCATCGGAACCTTCCACGAGGCCAAGACGGCGGCACCGGATCTCGTGGATGTCGAGAACCAGCTGACGACGTTGTCGAGCGGCGGCAGCTGTGGCATCGGTTTCGCTGTCGATGTCCGGATCGGTCGCGGTCGCGGGATATGTCGCGAGCATGAACGAGCACGGAAGCAGCTTGCAGCTGAATATGCTCGGCCGACTCTCCCGGCAGCCGGTTCCACCGGCACTGGTCGACGATATGCCCGTCATCAACGGAATACTGTCGGTCATCGCGCTCCGATGGCCGTTACAGCGGCCACACGTCGAGGAGGTCCGGAAGAGTCTGCTGTCGGCGCCGCCGGAATCCGGCGCGTGATCCGATACCGGGAGCGGAAGATATCACCCGCATCGGTGACGCGGTGGCCGTGCCACCCTGTCCAGGGGATGCTCGGTCCACGGGTGACCGGGTAACCGCCTGGACGGCGGCAACGCCTCAGAGTTCGGCGAGCCGCGGAACGACCGGGCCGAGCGTGTCGATCCAGCCGGCGGGGGAGCCGCCGGGCGGCATCACGATCGCGGAGTGCACACCGAGTTCGGTGTACCCGGCCATCTGCCGTACGAAATCGTCGTGCGCGGTGGGGTCGGGGCTGCCCGCGAGCACGGTTTTGCGGATGCGGTCGTAATCGGTGCCCAGATCGTCGCAGTGGCGGCGCAGTACATCGAGTTTGTGCGCCACCTCCTCGGTGCTCGACGCGAACAGGTTGCAGGCATCCCCGTAGCGCGCGACCAGTTTCAGGGTCCGCTTCTCACCACCGCCACCGATGAGCACGGTGGGCCGGTGCAGCGGCTGTGGCGAGCACAGGGTCTCCGCGAGCTGATAGTGCTTGCCCTCGAACGGCCCGTTGTTCTTCGGATCCCACATCTGCGCGCAGATCCGCAGCGTTTCCTCCAACCGGTCGAACCGTTCGCCGACCGGCGGATACGGCACACCCAACCCGTGGTGTTCGCGTTCGAACCAGGCGGCCCCGATACCGAGTGCGGCGCGGCCGCCGGAAAGCACATCGAGGGTGGTGACGATTTTGGCGAGCAGGCCCGGATGCCGGTAGGTGACGCCGGTGACCAGCAGGCCGAGTTCGATGGTGGAGGTGTGCGCGGCCATATACCCCAGGCTGGTGTAGCCCTCCAGCATATTCGCCTCGGCGGGCAGCCCGGTCGGTTCGATCTGGAAGAAATGGTCCATGAACGACAGCCAGGTCGCTCCGGCCTGCTCCGCGGCCGCGCCCACGCGCGCCAGTTCCCCGGCGATGGCGGCGGTACCGCCGTCGATCTCGAAGATAGGTATGTGCAACCCGAGTTCCATCGGAGTCGTCTCCCCTTGCCGTGGTGGATTATCCGTCCAGGACACGCTACGACTTGGAGAGCACTCCAGGTCAAGGCGCGGCGGCGGTCGTGCCCGGGATGTGTCCGGCCCGATACCGTACGTTCAGTCCCCGGTCCGGGTGGCGGCGCGGACCATATCCGCGACCAGCCCGCGAACCTGCTCGAACGAGGCCGTCGAGATCGCCGGTGCCCCGACCACATCGCGCAGCACACCCAGCCCGAGCAGTAACGCGCCCACCATCTCGGCGCGCAACTGCGCGTCCGGCCCGCCGATCCCGTCCGCCATATCGGCGAGGTATCCGCCGCAGATCCCGTCCCGCAGTTCCGCGCGTACACCCGGATGACCCGAGGAACGCAACATCGCCACCAGCGGGTGCTCCCCGTCGAATTCCGGCCACTGGCCGAAGACGACCTCCCGCAGCATGGCGTCGGCGATATGGGGGACCGGACGCTGCGACCCCCGGGTGAGCCCTTCCGGGACGGGTAACCGCATGGCTTCGGTATAGAGCGCTCCCTCGAACGTGCCACCGCCCCCGTCGTGCTCAATATCTGCGGCAGCGGCGGCCTCCCCGGCACAGTCCACTGGGACGATCTCACCCTGGGCTCGGGCTACACCGGTATGCGCCCATGCAGGCCCCCCGCTGCAACGACCTTCTCGGCGTAGCCCACCCGCGCCGGTACCCCGCGGCCCGCACCCGCTATGTGCTGTACAACCCGTTGTTCGGACGCACCGCGATGGCCGATCCGCTGCCGCCGGTCACCCGCACGATCACCCGGGCACTGGCCGCCGTCGCGGCGCAGCCGGTCGACCGGGCGGTGAAACCGTTGCTCGCTCTCCTGGACCACCCCCCGGGCCGAACCGGTCACCGCATTCCGCCGCACCACCGCGTTACCGCTGCGCGGCCGCAATTTCGACGCTGCCCGGGCCGACCGTCTCACGGCCCTGACCGAGGAGCTGCTGGCCGGTCGCGGAGTGAGGTGACCCGGCCCGCTCTCGCCCGCCGGGATCGCGGCCGATCATTCGAATCGGTCTGATCCCAAACCCGGTCGCCCGCCGGCGGGTGGCGCAATAACGCTCCCGCCCGGGATCCGCGCTGGTGGAGCCGCTCGGCACCCGGCGAATTCCGGCAGTCCGCTCGACCGTCGTCCGCGGCCGGTCCGATACCGGCCCCGGACACCACTATCGTCAGCGTTCATGCAGGTCAGCGATATGAACACCGAGCGGGCAGGCGGTACGGCCGGGGTCCGCAGGTTACGAGCCGACCAGGCCCGGCGCATTGCCGATATCCTCCGCCACCAGATCCACGCGGGCACCCTGGGCGATACCCTGCCCAGCGAACAGCACCTCGCCGCCGAACACGAAACCTCCCGCAACACCATCCGCGACGCTCTGGCGCTGCTCCGCGACGAAGGGCTCATCGACCGCGCACCCCGCGTCGGTACCCGGGTGGCCGCCCGTAAATTCGATCACGGACTCGACGCCCTGCTGGGCCTGCAGGAAACCCTGGAGGGCCGCGGCACCGTCCGGAACGAGGTGCGGGCCGGGCAGCTCATCACCGCACCACCGGCGGTGGCCCGGCGGCTCGGTATCGCGCCGGGCGAGCCGGTCGTCTATCTGGAGCGGTTGCGGTATCTGGCGGAGCAGCCGCTCAGTCTCGACCTCACCTACCTCACTCCCGATATCGGTGTGCGCGTCCTCGAACACGATCTCGCGCACACCGATGTCTTCGTCCTGCTCGAACAGCTCAGCGGCCGGTCGCTGGGATCGGCCGATCTCACCGTGGAGGCGATCCCCGCCGATCGGCACACCGCCGCCACTCTCGACGTCCCCGGCGGCGCTCCGCTGCTCATGCTCGAACGCCTCACCCGGCTCGACGACGGAACCCCTGTCGACCTGGAATACGTCCGGATGCGCGGTGACCGGATCACGCTGCGCGGCAGCCTCTCCCGCGGCATCCCCGAATGGAAGGTCCTCTAGATGGCATTGGCGAACCAGCGCACCGATATCCCCGTGACCATTGACGAATCCCTGTGTATCGAAGGCTGCACGCTGTGTGTCGAGATCTGCCCGCTCGACTCCCTGGCCATCAACCCGGACAACGGGAAAGCCTTCATGCACGTCGACGAATGCTGGTACTGCGGCCCCTGCGCCGCCCGCTGTCCCACCGGCGCCGTCACTGTCAACATGCCGTATCTCCTGAGGTAGACCTCCTATGCCTGTTCTGAAACGCCTGGCCGCGTCGGCCGCCACCGCGGCCCTGGCCCTCACCGGGTGCTCGCTGGAAGAAGCCGCCGCCGGCGATACCGTCACCGTCGTCGTCGGCTACCAGTCCAAAACCATCAACACCGTCACCGCGGGCACCCTGCTGCGTGCCCAGGGCTACCTGGAACAGCGGCTGCGGCAGATCACCGAGAACGGCGGCCCCGCCTACCGAGTCGAATGGCAGGACTACGACACCGGCGCCCCCATCACCGCCCAGATGGTGGCCGAGAAGATCGATATCGGTTCGATGGGCGACTACCCGCTGCTCATCAACGGCTCCCGCACCCAGGCCGGGGAACGTTCCCGCACCGAATTCCTCTCCGTCACCGGATACAACCCCGAGGGCGCGCTGAACATGGTGGTCGTCCCGCCGGATTCACCGCTCACCGGTATCGGTGAGCTGGCCGGTAAGAAGGTATCCGCCAGTGTCGGTTCCGCCGGGCACGGCACGCTGGTGCAGGCCCTCACCCGCGCCGGGGTCGACCCGGCCGGCGGCGTGGAGGTGCTGAACCAGCAGCCACAGGTGGGTGCCTCGGCGCTGGAATCCGGTCAGGTCGCCGCGCTGTCCCAGTTCGTGGCGTGGCCCGGGCTGCTCGTGTTCCAGGACAAGGCGAAACTGCTCTACGACGGCGCCGAACTGAACGTGCCTACCTTCCACGGGGTCGTCGCTCGCGAGCACTACACCGCCGAACATCCCGAGGTGGTGGACGCGTTCCTGCAGGCCCAGCTCGACGCCACCGAATTCCTGTGGAAACAGCCGCTGGAGGCGGCGCGGATCGTGGCCGAGGGCTCGGATCTGCCACAGGAGGTCGTGTACCTCTACAACGGCCCGGGCGGCACCTCGTTCGACACCACCCTGAAACCGAACCTGATCGCGGCCTTCAAGGACGATGTGCGGTACCTGAAGTCGATCGGCGATTTCGCCGATCTGGATATCGACGGTTTCGTCGACGACCAGCGCTTGCGCGCCGCGTTCGCCGCCCGCGGTCAGGACTACGACAGGGCACTCGCCGATACCACGAACCGCACCGCGGGTTCGGGCACCGAACTGTGGCTCGACGGCCAGGACACCACCCGTCCCGCCGGTAGCTCGGCCGAACTGCTGCGTGCCGTCGCAGCCGCCCGCGCCGCGGGCACGAAAGTCCGTGCCGCCTATATCGCCGATACCGAACTCGGCACCCGCTGGTTCGCCGACAAGGCGGTCTGGTTGCGCGACGGCACCACCTTCCTGCCCTTCACCACTCAGGCAGCCGCGCAACGCTACCGGCAAGCGCATCCCGCTGCCGCCCCGGTGACCTACGACCAGGCCGTCGCGGAGGTCCGGTCATGACCACGGTCACCGCGCTCGCGGAGGACGCCGCGGCCGGCACCGCTACCGCGGCGGTCCGGCGGCCCGGCCGGACGGTGTGGCCGGGCCGGCTGCTGCGGCTCGGTTCGGTTCTGGGGGCGATCCTGCTCTGGCAGGTGCTGACCACCGCCGATATCCGGCTGTGGCTGCGGTTCGACACCCTGCCTTCGGTAACCGAGGTGATCGCCGCGTTCGGCCGTCAGCTCGGTACCGACGTCTACTACTTGGACCTGGCGCAATCCCTGATCCGCATCCTCGCCGGCTTCGGTATCGCCACCGTCCTCGGCGTGACCAGCGGTATCGCCCTGGGCCGCTCGCGGCTGTTCGCCGGGATCCTGGGGCCGCTGACCGAACTGGCCCGGCCGGTCCCGGCCATCGCGGTCGTCCCGATCGCGATCCTGCTGTTCCCCGACGACGAAGCCGGCATCGTCTTCATCACCAGCCTCGCCGCCTACTTCCCGATCATGGTCAGCACCCGGCACGCGGTCCGCGCGCTGCCCACTCTCTGGGAGGACTCGGTGCGCACCCTGGGCGGCAACCGCTGGGAGGTCCTGCTGCGGGTGGTGTTCCCCGGCGCGCTCCCCGGGATCTTCGGCGGGCTGTCGGTGGGAATCGGTGTCGCCTGGATCTGCCTGGTGTCCGCGGAGATGATCTCCGGCCGCCTCGGGGTCGGCTACCGCACCTGGCAGGCCTACACGATCGTCGACTATCCGGGGGTTTTCGTCGGCATCATCACCATCGGCATCCTCGGTTTCGGGACTTCGGCGGCGATCGAACTGCTCGGCCGCCGGGTCACCCGCTGGCTGCCCCGGGGAGAGGAGAACAACCGATGACCACCACACTCACCGCCGAAACCCCCGCCGCCGGCACCGGCGCACCGGGAATGAGCCTGCGCCTGGACGAGATCTCGCTGTCCTACACCGGGGATCCGGTGATCGACCGGCTGACCTTGGAGGTGCGCCCCGGCGAGATCCTCGTCCTCACCGGCCCGTCGGGCTGCGGAAAGTCCACGGTGCTGCGCGCGCTGGCCGGGCTGCTGCCCCCGGACTCCGGCCGGGTCCTCGCCGACGGGGAACCGGTCACCACCACTTCCCGCGATCGGGCCGTGGTGTTCCAGGACAACGCCCTGCTGCCGTGGCGCAGTGTGCGATCGAATATCGAACTCGCGCTGCGGTTACGCGGTGAACCCAAGGCGGGGCGCCGGGCCGCGGCCGACCGCTGGATCGACGAGGTCGGGCTCACCGGATTCGCCGATTTCCTGCCCAAGAGCCTGTCCGGCGGTATGCGGCAACGCGTACAACTGGCCCGCGGCCTGGCCGGTGCGCCGCGCGCGGTGATGATGGACGAACCGTTCGGGGCGCTGGACACCCAGACCCGCGCCACCATGCAGCGGTTGCTCATCGAGACCTGGCGAACCCATCCCGCAACGATCGTCTTCGTGACCCACGATGTGGACGAGGCGCTGTTGCTCGGCGACCGGGTCGCCGTCCTCGGCCGCGCCGGGAAACCGTTGCGCGCCCTGGTCGATGTGCCGAATCCGCGTGCGGGCGCCGACCGGCGACAGCAGCGCGACCGACTCGTGGAGGCCCTGTCGTGACCGCACCCACCCTGCTCGCGGCCCCGGATCTCGCCGATACCGTCCGCCTGGACTGCGATGTGCTGGTCATCGGCGGCGGCACCGCCGGAACCATGGCCGCGCTCACCGCCGCCGAACAGGGCGCGAACGTCCTGCTCCTGGAAAAAGCCCATGTGCGGCATTCCGGTGCACTGGCGATGGGCATGGACGGTGTGAACAATGCCGTCATCCCCGGCAAAGCCGAACCGGAGGACTACGTCGCCGAGATCACCCGCGCCAACGACGGCATCGTCGACCAGCGCACGGTGTACCAGACCGCAACCCGCGGTTTCGCGATGGTGCAGCGATTGGAGAAGTACGGCGTCAAGTTCGAGAAGGACGAATACGGCGAGTACGCGGTGCGCCGGGTGCACCGCTCGGGCTCGTACGTGCTGCCGATGCCCGAGGGCAAGGATGTGAAGAAGGCCCTCTACCGGGTCCTGCGGCAGCGCAGGATGCGGGAGAAGATCCGGATCGAGAACCGCCTCATGCCGGTACGGGTGCTCACCGACGGTGGCCGGGCCGTCGGCGCGGCGGCACTGAACACACGCACCGGTGAGTTCGTCACGGTCGGCGCCAAGGCCGTCGTGCTGGCGACCGGGCCGTGCGGCCGGCTGGGGCTGCCGGCCTCGGGATACCTGTACGGCACCTACGAGAACCCCACCAACGCCGGCGACGGCTATTCGATGGCCTATCACGCGGGCGCAGAGCTCAGCGGTATCGAATGTTTCCAGATCAACCCGCTGATCAAGGACTACAACGGTCCCGCCTGCGCCTACGTCGCCAACCCGTTCGGCGGCTACCAGGTCAACGCCCGAGGGGAGCGGTTCGTCGATTCCGACTACTGGTCGGGGCAGATGATCGCCGAGGTGAAACGGGAGATCGATTCCGCGCGCGGACCCATCTATCTGAAGGTCTCGCATCTGCCCGACGAGACCCTGACCGCGCTCGAAGATATCCTGCACACCACCGAACGCCCCACCCGCGGCACCTTCCACGCCAACCGCGGCCACGACTACCGCACCCACGATATCGAGATGCACATCTCCGAAATCGGTTTGTGTGGCGGGCATTCCGCCTCCGGGGTGTGGGTGGACGAGAACGCCCGCACCACCGTGCCCGGCCTGTACGCGGCCGGTGATCTGGCGTGCGTCCCGCACAACTACATGATCGGGGCCTTCGTATTCGGCGAACTCGCCGGCGCGCACGCCGCCGCCGCACTGGCCGATACCGCGGCCCCGGGCGAGCTGCCCGCCGATCAGGTGACCGCCGCCCACGAACTCGTCTACCGGCCGCTGCGCAACCCGGACGGCCCCCCGCAACCACAGGTCGAATACAAACTGCGCCGTTTCGTCAACGACTATGTGGCGCCGCCGAAAACCGCGGCGAAACTCTCGCTGGCGGTCGAAACCTTCGAACGGATGCGCGGCGATATCGCCGAGATGGGCGCCCGCACCCCACACGAGCTCATGCGCGCCGCCGAGGTCTCCTTCATCCGCGACTGCGCGGAGATGGCCGCCCGCAGTTCCTTGACCCGCACCGAATCCCGCTGGGGCCTCTACCACGAACGTGCCGACCTCCCGGAACGCGACGACGACACCTGGCGCTACCACCTGAACCTGCGCAAAGGCACCGACGGTGCGATGCAGTTCCTCAAACGGCCGGTCGCCCCCTATCTGGTGCCGGTCCCGGGGCTCGACGATCTGCCGTCCCGGGGCGAACCGGTACCGGTCGAACAACCCGAACTCGTCGGCCACCGCCGCGCCCCGAGCGTCGTGGCGGCCGAACCCCGCACCGCCGCAGCGGAATCGACCTCCACCGCATCTCCGCGACTGCTCGCGCTGCTCGCACTGGACGCCCCCACCGCCGAAGAACTCTCGGAGTACCTGTCCGACACCGATGAACGGGTCCGGGTGGCGGCGATCGCGGCACTCACCGAGAACACCCCCGACGGTTTCGCGGCACTGCTGGTGGGCGCGCTCGACGATACCGCCGCCCCGGTGCGCACCGCCGCCGCTGCCGCCCTGCGCGAACTGGTGGAGGTGCTGCCCGCCGCCGACGGTCTCGCCGAACGCCTGCACTCCGGGGACCCGGTCGTCCGTGCGGTCGTCCTCGATCTGTTGCGCGCGGCCCGCGCCGGTGCCGCGGCCGACTATCGTGCGGCACTGGCCGACCCCGATCACCGGGTGCGGATCGCGGCGGTGCGGGCACTGGTTTCTTTGGACGAGTACGACGCGCTGGCCACCGCGGCGGCCGATACCAACCGTGAGGTCCGCATCGCGGCCGCGCAGGGCCTGGCCACCATCGGCACCGGAGGCGCGGGCACCGTCCGGGCACTGGTCACCGACCGCGACCCGCTGGTCCGGGCGGCCGCACTGGCCGCGTTCGCCGACATCGGTGCCACCGAAGCCGATATCGCATCGTGCGCCGCGGCGCTGCGCGACAGCGCCTGGCAGGTCCGGGTAGGTGCGGCCAGAGGTCTCGCGGGCGCCGAACCAGGCCCCGCCGTCACCGAATTGACCACCGCGCTCACCGACCCCCATCTGGATGTCCGCAAGGCCGCCGTACTCACGCTGGCGTCCTGGCCGGATCACGCACCGGCCCACGAGCTGCTGCGGCGGGCCGTCGACGATCCGGACGCCGATGTCCGTGCCTATGCCCGCCGTGCCGTGACCGGCTGATACCGGCCGGCCCGCGCCCCCCTCTCTCGAAAATCGGCGCGGGCCGGCCGGCGTCAGCCGCGGCGCGCGGTGGCGAGCAGCTGCTCCACCGTCGCCAGCTTCACCCGCGGACGCCCGGCGGCCGCGCCCGCGGCACGTTCGGCGCGGTCCACCGCCTGCCACGCCGTACGGTCGACCACCTCGGGCTGCCGGGTCCGCACCAGATCCGCGAGCGCGGCCCGGTCCCGGCCGGGAACCGGCAGAACCCCGGCCTTGAAATCGTCGAGGATCGCGGCCACCGTCTCCGCCGCATCGGCCCGATTGGACCCGATCACCCCGCGCGGCCCACGTTTGATCCACCCCGCCGCGTACACACCGGTCACCGGCGCCCCGGCCGCGTCCACCACGCGGCCGTCCGCCGTCGGCAGCACACCGCGCTGTTCGTCGAACGGCAGCTCACCCACCGGTTCACCCCGATATCCGACCGCGCGCACGACCAGCGACGTATCGACTTCCCCGGTTTCCCCGGTCGGCCGGGCAGTCGGTGTGGCGGCCGGGCCGGTGAGTTCGTTGTGGACATACCGCAACCCGGTCACCCGGTCGGTGCCCACGATCTCGGTGGGGGAGACGCAGTACCGGAAGACGATCCGTTTGTTGCCCTCGTGCGGCGGACGGGCGGCGAATTCCTCGGCGGCGGCCAGTTTCAGCCCGAGTTCATAGGGTGCGTCCGAGCCGGTGCGGTAGGCCTGCGCGGCCTCGTCGAAGACGAGGTCACCCGGATCGACCACGATATCGACACCGTCGAGCTGTGCCAGCGCCCGGAATTCGGGCGCGGTGTAGGCCGCCTGCAGCACCCCGCGGCGCCCCAGGATCACCACCTCGCGGATCGCGCTCTCCCGTAACGCGGCCAGTGCGTGATCGGCGATATCGGTGCGCGCCAGTTCGTCGGGATCCATCGTGAGCACCCGCGCGATATCCAGGGCCACGTTCCCGTTGCCGACGATCACCGCCCGCTCCCCGGACAGGTCGAATTCGCGGTCGGCGTAGCCGGGGTTGCCGTTGTACCAGGCCACGAATTCGGTGGCCGATACGCTGCCCGGCAATTCCTCCCCGGGCACATCGAGCCGCCGGTCGGCGGGCGCGCCGACCGCGTAGATCACCGCGTGCGCGCTCTCCCGCAGTTCGGTATGGGTGAGATGGGTACCGATCTCGGTGTTCAGATACATCTGCAGCGCATCACGTTTGAACGCGGACGCGAACATATCGGTGACCCCGCGGGTCTGGGCGTGATCCGGTGCGACACCGTAGCGGGCCAGACCCCACGGGGTGGGGAGCCGGTCGAACATCTCCACCTCGACCGTCCCGGCGACCAGCAACTGTTCGGCGGCGTAGCAGGCGGCCGGGCCGGTGCCCACGATCGCCACCCGCAGCGTGCCCAGGTCTTTGGCCAGGCGCCGCACCGGTGCCGGGGCGGACATATCCGGTTCGAGTGGGTGCCGGGCGAAATAGCCCGCGTTGACCTCCCGGAACCCGTCCAGATACGGCGGCAGATCCTCCTCGGCGTAGATGGCGTCCACCGGGCATGCCTCGTAGCAGGCGCCGCAGTCGATACAGGTGTCCGGATCGATGTAGAGCATTTCCGCGGTCGCGAACTGCGGATCCTCCGGCCGGGGCCGGATACAGTCCACCGGGCATTCGGCCACGCAACTGGCGTCGTTGCAGCAGCGCTGGGTGATGACGTAGGCCATCTAGTTCTCCTGCTGCCTGCGGCGGTACCGCACCCGGCACGGCTGCTGCAGTTGCACCACCATCTTGGAGTGGTCGTTGCGGTAGGACTCCGAAGGCTGCACCATCTCGAATTCCCAGTCCCGCAGCAGCACCGAGAAGATCGCCTTGAGCTGCATCAGCGCGAAGGCCGCGCCGACGCAGCGGTGGCGGCCGGCGCCGAACGGGATCCAGGTCCAGCGGTTGATCAGGTCTTCCTGATTGGGGTCGATATAGCGGCCGGGATCGAAACTGTCGGGGTTCGGGAAATCCTCGGGCAGCCGGTTGGAGATCGCGGGCGTCGCGGCCACGTGATCGCCGGGTTCGATCCGGTTCCCGCACACCTCGAACTCGCCCTGCGCCACGCGCATCAGGATGATGAGCGGCGGATGCAGCCGCAGCGTCTCCTTGAGCACCGCCTCCAGTTGCGGGATCTGGCGCAGCGCGTGGAAGCTCACCTCCTGGCCGTCGGCGTAGAGCTCGTCGAGTTCTTTCACCACGCCGGACAGTACTTCGGGGTGGCGCAGCAGTTCGATCACCGACCAGGCGGCGGTACCCGAGGTGGTGTGGTGCCCGGCGAACATCATCGAGATGAAGATGCCGGTGACCTCACTGGCACTGAAATGCGGGGTGCCGTCCTCTTTCTTCACCGAGACCAGCACATCGAGCAGGTCGCGGTCCTCTTTGTCGGCGGGCGGGTTCGCGATCCGCCCGTTCATGATCTCCTGCACGAGCTCGACCAGCGCGGCGCGGGATTCGTCGCGGATGCGGAAGCTCTCGATCGGCATATACGGGTCCACGTACGCCAGCGCGTCGGTCCCGCGCTCCAGGTTGTGGTAGAGGTGCGCGAACCGGCTGTCGAGTTCCTCGCGGAACTTGGTTCCGATCAGACAGGCCGAGGATGTGTAGATGGTGAGTTCGGCGAAGAAGTCGAGCAGATCGATCTCGCCTTCGTCACCCCAGGTCGCCAGCATCCGGTCGACCTCTTTTTCGATGGTCGCCGCATGCCCGCGCATCTGGTCGCCGCGCAGCGCGGAGTTGTGCAGCATCTCCTTGCGCCGCTCCGGGCTGGCGTCGAACACCACACCTTCGCCGAAGATCGGTTTCATGAAGGGGTAGGCGGCGGCCTGGTCGAGGTCCTCGTCGGCGGCGCGGAAGAAGAATTCGTTCGCTTCGGCGCCGGTCAGCAGGATGACGTGACGGCCGGCGAGTTCGAACTCACCGACATCACCGCATTCCTCGCGGACCCGGCGCATCAGCGCGATCGGGTCGGTGCGGAACTCCTCCAGGTGGCCGTGCTCGTGTTCGCCTCCGGACACCCGCGGCGGTTTCACCGAAGTCATGTGGAAATCCTTCCCCAGATTACTGTCCAGGATCTATGGTAGACACCTGTCTGGACAGTACTACGGGGTGTTGTGCGCAAGCAAGGCGTGCCGGTCCGCGCGACACTGCGATCGGCCACCGGGACGCCGTCAGAATGCCATACTGTCCGGACACCTGTACGGAATAGTGTTCGGGCGAGAGAAACGAGCGAGAACAGGCCCATGAGCGGAAACCAGACCCTGTGGGGACGCGGCGCCGTCGTCGTCGGCGCCACCAGCGGCATCGGCCACGCCGTCGCCCACGCCCTGGCCGGGCACGGCGCCGGAGTGGTCGTCAACGGACGCAACGCACCCGCAGTCGAACGCACCGTCAACTCCCTGGCCCTGGCCGGACACCGCGCCGTCGGCGTCACCGGCAGCGCCGCCGACGAAACCACCGCCACCGAACTCGTGGACACCTGCGTGCGCACCTTCGGCGCCATCGACGTCCTCGTCAACTGCGCCGGTATCGCCGAACCCGCCGGATCCTCCATCCTCGACGTCAGCACCCGCGACTGGCACGCCCTGCTCGACTCCCACCTCACCACCACGTTCAACACCTGCCGTGCCGCCGCCCCGAAAATGGTCGCCCAGGGCCGCGGCAGCATCATCAACACCAGTTCCTTCGCCTACCTGGGCGACTACGGCGGCACCGGATACGCCGCCGGCAAAGGCGCGGTCAACTCCCTCACCCTCGCCATAGCCGCGGAACTCGCCGAACACAAAGTCCGCGCCAATATCGTCTGTCCCGGCGCCAAAACCCGGCTCTCCAGCGGATTCGCCTACGAAGCAAAGATCATGGAGCTCTACCGCCGCGGCATGCTCGACGAGATCAGCAAGAACGCCGCCCTCGACGCCCCACCCGCCGACTGGGTCGCCCAGCTGTACCTGTACCTCGCCGGTGCGGCCGCCGAACAGATCACCGGGCAGATCTTCGTCGCCGCGGGCGGATTCGTCGGCCGCTACGACCGCCCGACCCCGAGCATCCTCGCCTTCCGCGACCACCACGACACCCAGCCCTGGACCCAGGACGAACTGCACCGCATGATCGGCGGCCGCGATACCGAGGACGGTTCCCGGTGACCGAATTCCCCGAACTCGGCTGCTACGGCCTCGCCGGGCACGCCACCGACCCGCACATCCTGCTCGACGAAGCCCGCGATGCCGAACACCTCGGCCTCGGCGCCGTGTTCCTGTCCGAACGCTTCAACACCAAAGAAGCCTTCGCCCTCGCCGCCGCCGCCGGCGCGGTCACCACCGAACTCGGTATCTGCACCGCCGCCACCAACCACAACACCCGCCACCCGCTGATCGCCGCCGCCGGCGCCGTCACCCTGCACCGCCTCACCAGGGGCCGCTACAGCCTCGGCCTCGGCCGGGGATTCGGCGCGCTCTTCGACGTCATCGGCCTGCCCCGGATCACCTCCGCCCAACTGCGCGACGCCACCGACCTCTACCGGCGGCTCTGGCGCGGCGAAACCGTCGTCGGCCACCACGGGCCCGCCGGTGACTACCCGATCCTGCACCTGGACCCCACCTACGACGAAGCCATCCCGATCACCCTCACCGCGATCGGCGCCAACACCCTGCGCCTGGCCGGACAGATCGCCGACTCCGTCGTCCTGCACACCTTCTTCACCGACGACACCACCGCGCGTGCCGTACACACCATCCGCACCGCCGCCGCGGCCGCCGGCCGCGACCCCGCGACCGTCCGGATCTGGTCGGTCCTGGCCGTCGTGGACGACACCCAGGGCGAAACCGCCCGCCTGCGCAAACTCGTCGGCCGCCTCGGCACCTACCTTCAGGGCTACGGCGATATCCTCGCCCAGGTCAACGGCTGGGACCCGCAGGTACTCGACGACTTCCGCGCGCACCCCCTGGTCACCGGCGCCGGTGGTGCCCTCGACGCCGTCGCCGACACCACCACCCTCGCCGCGGTCGAAGACCTGCTGCCCGCCGAATGGCTCGCTGCCTCCGCCACCGGAACCCCCGAGAAGTGCGCCGCGCGGATCGCCGACCAGTTCGACGCCGGCGCCGACGGTGTCATCCTGCACGGCAACACTCCCACCGAACTCGCCCCCGTCCTCGACGCGTGGCGGCGGCACCGCGACCCCGCCCGGTTCGCCGGCCTGCCCGCCAACCCCGGCAGGAGCCGCGCATGACCAGCCCCACCGATATCGCCGGCCTCACTCCCGACTGGCTCACCGCCGCCCTCGGCCGCCGCGTCACCGCCGTCACCGCCGAAGCCGTGGGCACCGGCCAGATCGGCACGGTGCACCGATTACGGCTCACCGGCGACGGGGTCCCGGGACAACTGCTGGCGAAACTACCCGCCGCCGACCCCGGCGTACGCGCCATGCTGGCCGGGGCCTACCGCCAGGAGGTCCGCTTCTACACCGAGATCGCTCCCACCGTCGCCATCCGCACACCCCGCTGCCATCATGCCGAGATCCACGGCGACGGAGCCGAATTCGTACTCCTGCTGGAAGACCTCGCCCCCGACCGGCAAGGGGACCAGATCGCCGGCTGTCCGGTCGCGCACGCCCATCCGGCGGTCGCCGATCTCGCCGGCCTGCACGCCCCCCGCTGGTGCGACGACACCCTGCTCGAAATCGAGGGGTTCAGCCGCAACGGCCCCGGCGAAGCGGAAACGCTGCGCGAACTCTACGGACCCACCACCGATATCTTCCTGGACCGGCTCGGGCACCGGCTCACCACCGAAGACCACACCACCCTGCGCGCCTGCGGCGAGGTGATCGCCGACTGGCTGCTCGCCCGCCCCGAACGGTTCGGGCTCGTCCACGGCGACTACCGCCTGGACAACCTGCTCTTCGGTACCGGCGCCACACCGCGGGTCACCGCCGTCGACTGGCAGACCGTCAATCTCGGCCTCCCGGCCCGCGATCTCGCCTACTTCATCACCACCGGACTCGACCCCGAGATCCGCCGTACCGCGGAGGAAGACCTCGTCACCACCTATCACCAGCGCCTCACCGAACTGGGCGTGACCGGCTACACCGTCGAGGACTGCTGGCAGGACTATCGCTTCGCCGCTCTCCAGGGACCGCTGGTGGTGGTGTTCGGCGCCGCCTACGGCACTGCGTCCGAACGCGGCGACGCCATGTTCGCCGCCATGATCCGGCGCAGCTGCGCCGCGATCCGCGACCTCGACTCCCTGAACCGGCAGCCGGCGCCCCTGCGCTCGCCCGCACCGCGCCCGGCTCCGGCCGAGTGACCTCACCCGGACGACAGTCACGAATCCGCGCCGACCACTCGAGCGCCGCCGCGGGCAGGCCCGCGCGGCCTACCGACCGAGAGCGTCCGGCCGTGGACAGTGCCCTCCACCGCGTCCACATAGAGCTGAGCGATATCGGCCACGGGGGTGCCGCCGGCCGGGTCCATACCCAGTCCGATCAGGGTTTCGCGCACCCAGCCCGGACTGACGGTGTTCAGGCGGATACCGCGCGGCATCTCGATCGCCGCGGCCTGCACGAACGCCTCCAGGCCCGCGTTCACCAGATAGCCGAGCGAACTCCCCGGGACCGGTTCGGTGAACCGGCCGCTGGTGAGGGTCACCGAACCGCCGTCCCGTACCCGGGCCGCCGCTCGCCGGACCAGATCCACCTGCCCCACGAGTTTCCCGTCGAGACCTGCCCAGAACGCCGTATCCGACCGGGCGTCCAGCGGCGTCAGGCCGCCGCTCGCGGCGCAGCACACCACGGCATCCACCGCGCCGACCTCGGCGAACAGCCGATCGATCGTCGCGGTATCCGCCATATCAACCCGCGCGGGCCCACGACGTGACGCACGCACCACCCGATGACGCACCGACAGCCCCGCGGCGACGGCGCCACCGATAGTGCCCGTCGCCCCGATCACGAGAATCCTCATCGCTGTCCTCTCCTCCGGTTCGGCCCCTTGACATCAGCCTGCGACGGCCGGTGCCCCGGTCCCAGACCACTGCCGTAGGTACACCCGCGATGGGTGCATCCGGCAGGTGCAGGTTCACCGGCCGCGGATCCGCGAGACTGGTAGCCGTGAGCACGTACACCGAGCTGGGCGAATTCCTGCGATCGAGGCGGGCCCGGCTGCAACCGGAGGAGGCCGGTCTGCCCGTGTACGGAGGCCGGCGCCGGGTGCCGGGACTGCGCCGCGAGGAGCTCGCGCAGCTCGCCGGCGTGAGCGCGGGCTACTACACCCGTCTCGAACAGGGACAGAGCCCCAATGCCTCGGATTCCGTCCTCGACGCGGTCGCCCGCGTCCTGCGTCTGGACGAGGCCGAGCGCGCGCACCTGTATTCCCTGGCCCGGCCGAAACCGAAAGGTCGCCGCCGTACTATCGCCGAGCCCGAGCAGGTGCGGCCCGGCGTACGACGCATGATCGACTCGTTCGGTGACGTACCCGCCCTCGTCCTGGGACGGTTCGTCGACATCCTCGCCTGGAACCCGATGGCACACGCGCTACTGGCCGGCCATCTCGACGTCGACGCGCCGAACCGTCCCGACGATCGCCCCAATATCGCCCGCATGGTGTTCCTCGACCCCCATACGCGCGAACTGTACGACGACTGGCCCCGTAAAGCCCGATCCACCGTGGCCGACCTGCGCCTGATCGCCGGACAGCATCCCGGCGCACCCGCCCTGAGCAATCTGATCGGTGACCTGACCCTCGCGAGCCCCGACTTCGCGACCCTCTGGGCCGCGCACTCCGTGGCCGACTGCGGCGGCTCCACCCGCACCCACCACCATCCGGTCGTCGGCGCCATGACGCTCACGACCGAGTTCATGACCCTTCCCGAGGACGAGGGACAACGGGTGGCCGTTTACACCGCCGAACCCGGCTCATCCGCCGAATCCGCCCTGCGAATCCTGTCCGGACTCGTCGCCGCCACACCATTCGGCCGGCCTGTGGAATAACCCCACCACCCCCGCCGTTCAAGTAGATGCAAACGCATAGAAACTACGGTGGGAGTGACACACGATGCAGTTCGGAATCTTCTCGGTCAGCGACATCACGCGCGATCCCGTGACCGGCGTGACGCCCAGCGAAACCGAACGGATCGACGCGATCGTCCGGATCGCCCGCAAAACCGAAGAAGTCGGCCTCGACGTCTTCGCCATCGGCGAGCACCACAACCCGCCGTTCTTCTCCTCCTCACCGACCACGCTGCTCGGCCATATCGCGGCCACCACCGAACGGTTGATCCTCACCACGGCCACCACCCTGATCACCACCAACGACCCGGTGAAGATCGCCGAGGACTACGCCATGCTGCAGCACCTGTCCAAGGGACGCATGGACCTGATGCTCGGCCGCGGCAACACCGGACCCGTCTACCCGTGGTTCGGCAAGGACATCCGCGCCGGACTACCGCTGGCCCTGGAGAACTACAACCTTCTGCACCAGCTGTGGCGCGAAGACGTCGTCGACTGGGAAGGCAACTACCGGACACCGCTGCAGGGCTTCACCGCCACCCCGCGCCCGCTCGACGGTGTGCCACCGTTCGTCTGGCACGGATCCATCCGCACCCCGGAGATCGCCGAACAGGCCGCCTACTACGGCAACGGCTTCTTCGCCAACCACATCTTCTGGCCCACCGCCCACTCGCTGCAGCTCATCGAGTTCTACCGGCAGCGCTTCGAGCACTACGGCCACGGCACCAAGAAACAGGCCATCGTCGGACTCGGCGGCCAGGCCTACATCGCCAAGAAATCCCAGGACGCCTGGAACGAATTCCGCCCCTACTTCAACGAAGCCCCCGTCTACGGCCACGGCCC
Source organism: Nocardia sp. NPDC003963 (assembly GCF_053605105.1). Lineage (NCBI taxonomy): Bacteria > Bacillati > Actinomycetota > Actinomycetes > Mycobacteriales > Nocardiaceae > Nocardia > Nocardia sp. NPDC003963. Next base: position 1,110,059 of record NZ_JBSGIP010000001.1, on the reverse strand, counting down.
CTCGCTGGAAGACTTCGCCGAGATGACCCCGCTGTCGGTCGGCAGCCCGCAGGAGATCATCGACAAAACCCTCACTTTCCACGACACCTTCGGCGACTACCAGCGTCAGCTGTGGCTGATGGACCACGCCGGCCTCCCGCTGAAAACGGTCCTGAACCAACTGGACCTGCTCGGCGAGGAAGTGGTGCCCGTCCTGCGCAAGGAACTCGACGACCGCCGCGACCCCGAATCCGCGCCCGCGCCCACCCACACGGCCCGGGTCGCCGCCGAATACGGTGACAAGCCGGCCCGGCAGGCCCGCCCCAACGCCAACCAGGGCGACAACCTGGCCGGCGCCAGCCCCTACCAGGACGCCACCGTATGAGCGGGACAGGCCCGGAGTCGGTAGCGAAGCGTGACCACGCAGGGCCCCCGCTCATACGCCGAGGAGAGACAGCATGAGCGAGCCCGGTCCGCGCGCAGTAGCCGGGCGGGAGCGTGACGATCCCGCGCTCCCGCCCGCCGGGCCCCGAAGCCCCGGCGCGGAAACGGCCAGGACCAGCGGACGACTCGCCAACGACGCCTGGGAAGCGGTACTGACCGCGCACGCGCTACTGATGAAACAGTTCGCGGCACAGGACGTGTGGCACGGACTCACCATGCGCGAGTACGACGTCCTCTACACGCTGTCCAAATGCCCCGAACCCATCCGCCCCGCCGAACTCAACCGGCACGTCCTGCTCACCCAGCCCGCACTGTCCCGGATGGTGGACCGCCTCATCGACCGCGGCTTCGTCCAACGCACCCGCGACCCGCACGACGGCCGCGGGGTCCGGCTCTCACTCACCACCGAGGGCCGGACCCGGCAACGCCGCATCGGCGGCCGCCACGCCGTCGGCGTCGCCCGGGCCCTGACCGGTGTCCTGACCGACGAAGAACTGCGCACCCTCGAACAGATCTGCGGCAAACTCGCCGACACCACGAAAGGGAACGAGATATGACAACCACCAACGGCCAGGGAACCACGCCCTACCGGCTGGTCGTGGTCAGCGGCGGCACCAGCAACCCGTCCTCGACCCGTATGCTCGCCGACCGCGTCTCCGCACGTATCGGTGCACTCACCCGCCGCCGCGGGGCCACTACCACTGTCACCGTCATCGACCTGCGGGAACTGGCCACCGAGATCACCACCGCGCTGGTCTCCCAGCTCATGGGCCCCAAGATGACCGCCGCCATCGACACGCTCGCCGCCGCCGACGGCCTGATCGTCGCCGCCCCCGTCTACAAAGCCGCACCCAGCGGCCTGCTCACCTCCTTCTTCCACGTCCTCGACAACGATCTGCTCATCGCCAAACCGGTGATCCTGGCCGCCACCGCCGGTACCTCCCGACACGCCCTCGTCGTCGACGAACAGATGCGCGCCCTGTTCGCGTTCCTGCGCACCATGACCGTGCCCACCTCACTGTTCGCCGCCTCCGAGGACTGGAGCGATACCGACCTCGACAAGCGCATCGACCGCGCCGCACTCGAACTGGTACTGCTGATGGAGAGCGGGTTCGCGCACCAGGTCAAAAACGAATCATGGGACAGCTACCAGCACAGTTTCGGGAGCGCCGGAGGTAGCGAAACCGGCGTCGACCTCGACACCGACCTCATGCGGCTCGCTGCCGGCGGAGGACCGACCGTGAAACCCCGCGTCTGACCTGCCCGGTGGGCGCCACGCACCCCGCCCGCGGCGCCCACCACCACCGAAAACCGGAAACCGGGCGTGTTAGTTTGCTGCGGTGGCCGCACCCATCGACACCATCGACCAGGTCACGCGCTATCTCGACCTCGCGGGAGTCTTCGCCTGCGCCATGCTCGGCGGCGCGGTATCCCGCACCGAGGGACTCGACCTGTTCGGGTTCCTCGTCGTCGGTATCGTCTCCGGACTGGGCGGCGGCATCATCCGCGACACCCTGCTCCAGCAGGGCCCACCGGTAGCGCTGACCGACTACGCCTACCTACCCACCGCCGTCGCCGGAACTCTCATCTCGTTCCTCATCCACCTCAGCGAACACTCCTGGGACCGGTTGTTCACCGCCCTCGATGCCGCCGTGATCGGCTTCTGGGCGGTCACCGGCGCCCAGAAAACCCTCGCCGCGGGCCTCGGCTGGCTCCCCGCCGTCCTGCTGGGCATCACCACCGCGGTCGGCGGCGGCGCCACCCGCGATGTCCTGCTCCGGCGGGTACCGGCCGTCTTCGGCGGCAACGGTCTCTACGCCACCGTCGCCGCCGTGGTCGCCGGAACCATGGTGATCTCCACCTACCTGGGCGCACCCGCCGTCGGCATCGTCGCCGGTATCGCCTTCTCGCTGGTGCTCAGGCTCGCCGCCGTCCGATTCGGCTGGGGCCTGCCCAACGGCCTGAACTGGCAGCCGCACACCCGCCTCGCCGCCGCCTTCCGCGGCGCCCGCACCACGCGCCGCATCCGGAGCACCGGTACCGACGAGGAAGCCCGTCCCGACGAACCGTGACGCCGCACCTGTTCGCACCGGTCGAACGCCACACGCGACGAGATCCGGTACCGCCGTGCACCGCGGCTATACGCGCGATTGCGAGTAGCCGACACCGAGCGAGGAACCCCGGAAACCGGTCGGTGCACCACCGTTCCAGATCCGGAGATGTTTCGGGTGCGGCAACCGACGGACACCGGAGCGACCCCGGCGAGTTCGCTCGGTGTCGGTGAACGCGTGTAATTTACGGGCGATGCGCAAGATCGACTCGGACGGGCTCTCGGACAAGCTGCGGGCCCTACTGGCCGCACAGAGATCGGAACCGAGTCACGACTGGCTGTCCTGGTCGGCGGCAAAAAGGTTGCTGCACTGCGTGCGGATGCTGGCCACCGATACCGATCCCGTCATCCGACGGGAGACGTGGGAAGCGCTGGAACTCCTTCTCGACGAGAGCACTCGGAAGGATTTCTACGGTGCGCTCACAGGCGATCTCGAGACACCGCAATTCGAAACACTGCTCACCGAGACCGACCCGCAGATCCGCGCCCAGGTACGCCGGGTTATCCTCGCCGACCAGCAGCACCTGGCCCCGACGGCCCTGAACCTGTTGCGGGACGATCGCTTCGACTACGCATGGCCCGATGCCATCGAAGTACTACGACAGTCGCCGAACACCAGGATCCTCATGCTGAGAGGGCCGGTGATCGACCACACGACCCTGATCGGGGTGCTGGCCGACGCCCCCAGCGAACGACTGACCGAGGTACTGTCCGCCGCGCTCGGCCTGCCCGCCGCGACTCGCGTACCGGCACTCCTCCCGGACTGCCCGCCGACGCCCATCGACTGCGAGTGGCCCGGCTGCGGTGGCGTCGTCGCGGCAGACCAGTGCACACACCTACCCGTTGTGATCGCCCTCCTCGGTAGCTCGATCGAGCGTATCCGCGACGAAGCGATCACGGCACTGTGCCGATTCGGGCCGGGCCCGATCGATGCGCTCCACGCCGCGCGCCGAACGAACCCCTCGATACGACGAGTCGCGCTGACAGCGCTCGCCGAATTCGGATGGCACCACATCCCGGCAGGTGACCTGGACGTGCTGCGACGGTTCGTCCGGATGAAACAACGCGACGAAACACCGGAACCACAATCTCTGCGCGACGTGCGCGGGGCATGGTATGCCCTGCCGACCACCGATCAGACCGCCGTCCTGGACGCCCTGGACCTCACCGATCCCGTACCCGCCACACTGCGCACGGGATTCCGGTCTTGGCGGTGGCAGCCACGCCGGGCGATACCCACATACGGATGGAACGAGCGGGCAGACGAATTCTGGACCGAGAATCTGCGGTTGTACGACCACGACGAATACCCCGAAGTATTCGTCACCCCGGCACTGGACGGGTGGACACTGGTCCTCTGCGGTAACACGGCACTCGGGGGAGTGGAACCGGGCCCGATCCCGGTCCGGCGCCGGCACGAGATGTACCGGCGGATGGAGCACCTGAGCCGGCGGTTCGGGACCGCGCACTGGTTCGAGCATTTCCCGGACGAAGCCTACGACGAACTCACCGGTGACTACACACCCACAGCATGGAGCCAATGGTGCAGCGCCCAGGACGGTGACATCCGCATGCACTGCATATCCGCCGACGATGTCTACGTGTACCGCTGCGAAGAAGCGGATCCGGTCGACTCCCTCGACGAACTGAACGCCTGGATGGAAACCAACGACCGACGGCACGAACCGCACTCACCGAAGGAAGAAGAAGCTCGGGCGGAAGCACTGTCGTTCCTGCTACACCAACGCCATGGAGACAGTCGACTCCCGCCGGAAGACCAGGAACCCGAGGCACCCGACGAGTTCGAGGGACTCGAAGTCGACCCTGAACAAGACCAGACGTTCGGCGCGGGTGCGGCGGCCCGGCGATTGTCCGCAGATATCGAGGCCCTGGGCCCACACACCGAAGTCCGCGGTTCCGGAGTGCTGACCGTACCTCGCGCACTGCGACACCAGCTACGCCGCGGCACCCTACCCATGTGACCTCCCGGGCGACCCGATCCCACCACTGGAAACTGGGCAAGCCGGGCACGATATGGAACGATCGGCCTCGTGACCAGCAGACCCACCGCGGAGCAGCATCTCCGCGACCTCGCGCTGTTACGCCGCGTCCGCGACCGCATGGACCGGGAATACGCGCAACCCCTCGACGTCGAAGCACTCGCCCGCGGCGTCAACATGTCCGCCGGGCACCTCAGCCGCCAATTCAAACTCGCCTACGGCGAATCACCCTACGGCTACCTGATGACACGCCGTATCGAACGCGCGATGGCGCTGCTGCGCCGCGGCGACCTCAGCGTCACCGAAGTCTGCTTCGCGGTCGGCTGCTCGTCCCTGGGCACCTTCAGCACCCGCTTCACCGAACTCGTCGGCATGCCACCCAGCGCCTACCGGCGACAGGAAACCGACGCCACCGCCGGCATCCCGTCCTGCACGGCCAAACAGGTGACCAGACCGATCAGGAATCGAGAAGCCCCGGTAACCGACCCGCAGCTAGCGTGATCTGCATGGATATCAGCATTCACGCCAGCTACCTGCCCCAGGACGACCCCGAAGCAGCCATCCGCTTCTACCGCGACACCCTCGGCTTCGAAGTCCGCAACGACGTCGGCTACAACGGCATGCACTGGATCACCGTCGGGCCCGCCGGGCAGCCCGGAGTCTCGATCGTCCTGCACCCCCCGGCCGCCGATCCCGGCATCACCGAAGAAGAACGCAAAACCATCGCCGAAATGATGGCCAAGGGCACCTACGCCGGTATCAACCTCGCCACCGCCGACCTCGACGGCACCTTCGAACGCCTCCAGGCCGGAGACGTCGAAGTCGTACAGGAACCGACCGAACAGCCCTACGGCATCCGCGACTGCGCCGTCCGCGACCCCGCGGGCAATATGATCCGCATCCAGCAACTGCGCTGACCGGCGGTACACCCACCCGGACCCGACCGGAACAAGCCGGCCCGCCCCGCCGGGCCGGCCGGTAACACCCGGCCGCCCCGAACCGACAGGCCGATGTCGACGACCGCACCAGAGGGAGACAGATGACCACCGCCACCAAGACCGATATGCAGGCGTCCACGACACACGCCGCCGACAGCCACGACCTGATCCGGGTCCAGGGCGCGCGCGTGCACAACCTCAAAGACGTCAGCGTAGAGATCCCGAAACGGCGGCTCACCGTCTTCACCGGCGTCTCCGGCTCCGGTAAGAGCTCCCTCGTCTTCGCCACCATCGCCGCCGAATCCCAGCGGATGATCAACGAAACCTACAGCGCCTTCGTCCAGGGTTTCATGCCCAGCCTCGCCCGGCCCGACGTCGACCTGCTCGAAGGCCTCACCACCGCCATCATCGTCGACCAGGAACGCATGGGCTCCAACCCCCGCTCCACCGTCGGCACCGCCACCGACGCCAACGCCATGCTGCGCATCCTGTTCAGCCGCCTCGGCGACCCCCATATCGGCTCGCCCAACGCCTACTCCTTCAACATGCCCTCGGTCACCGCCACCGGCGCCATCACCGTGCAACGCGGCGCCAAAACCGTCGCCGAGAAGGCCACCTTCAGCCGCCTCGGCGGCATGTGCCCACGCTGCGAAGGCATGGGTTCGGTCACCGACTTCGATATGACCGCGCTCTACGACGAGAACCTCTCCCTCAACGACGGCGCCCTCACCGTCCCCGGCTACAGCATGGACGGCTGGTACGGCCGCATCTTCCGCGGCTGCGGCTTCTTCGACGCAGACAAACCGATCAAGAAATTCACCAAGAAACAACTGCACGACCTGCTCTACAAAGAACCGACCAAAATCAAGATCGAGGGCATCAACCTCACCTACGAGGGCCTCATCCCCAAAATCCAGAAATCGTTCCTCGCCAAAGACGTCGACGCCCTGCAACCCCATATCCGGGCCTTCGTCGAACGCGCCGTCACCTTCACGACCTGCCCCGAATGCGACGGCACCCGGCTCACCCGGGAAGCCCTCGCCTCCAAGATCAACGGCAAGAACATCGCCGAACTGTGCGCCATGCAGATCAGCGACCTCGCCGACTGGGTCCGCGAACTCGACGAACCCGCCGTCGCACCCCTGATCAGAGGTCTGCAGCACCTGCTCGACTCGTTCACCGATATCGGCCTCGGCTACCTCTCCCTGGAACGCCCCTCCGGCACCCTCTCCGGGGGAGAGGCACAACGCACCAAGATGATCCGCCACCTCGGCTCCTCGCTCACCGACGTCACCTACGTCTTCGACGAACCCACCATCGGCCTGCACCCGCACGATATCCAGCGCATGAACGACCTGCTGCGCCAACTCCGCGACAAAGGCAACACCGTCCTCGTCGTCGAACACAAACCCGAAGCCATCGAAATCGCCGACCACATCGTCGATATCGGCCCCCGGGCCGGCAGCGAAGGCGGACAGATCGTCTTCCAGGGCACCGTCGCCGGACTCCGCGCCAGCGACACCCTCACCGGCCGCCACCTCGACGACCGCGCCACCCTCAAGAAAACCGTACGCACCCCGTCCGGCGCCCTCGAAGTACGCGGCGCCGACTCCCACAACCTGCGCGACGTCGACGTCGACATCCCCCTCGGGGCCCTCGTCGTCGTCACCGGTGTCGCCGGATCCGGTAAGAGCTCCCTGATCACCGGCTCGGTATCCGGCCGCGACGGCGTCGTCACCATCGACCAGAGCGCCATCCGCGGCTCCCGCCGCAGCAACCCCGCCACCTACACCGGACTACTCGACCCCATCCGCAAAGCCTTCGCCAAAACCAACGGCGTCAAACCCGCCCTCTTCAGCTCCAACTCCGAAGGCGCCTGCCCCACCTGCAACGGCGCCGGCGTCATCTACACCGACCTCGGTGTCATGGCCACCGTCGAATCCACCTGCGAAGAATGCGAAGGCCGGCGATTCCAGGCCGCCGTCCTCGAATACACCCTCGGCGGCCGCAATATCGCCGAAGTACTCGAAATGTCGGTCGCCGAAGCAGAAGAATTCTTCGGCTCCGGCGACGCCAAAATCCCCGCCGCCCACAAAATCCTCGACCGCCTCGCCGACGTCGGACTCGGCTACCTCCGCCTCGGCCAGCAACTCACCACCCTCTCCGGCGGCGAACGCCAACGCATCAAACTCGCCACCCAGATGGCCGAAAAAGGCGGCATCTACATCCTCGACGAACCCACCACCGGCCTGCACCTCGCCGACGTCGAACAACTGCTCGGACTCCTCGACCGGCTCGTCGACTCCGGAAAATCCGTTATCGTCATCGAACACCACCAGGCCGTGATGGCACACGCCGACTGGATCATCGACCTCGGCCCCGGCGCCGGCCACGACGGCGGGCGCATCGTCTTCGAAGGCACCCCCGCCGACCTCGTCGCCGACCGCTCCACCCTCACCGGCGAACACCTCGCCGCCTACGTCGGCGCCTGACCCGGCCTCACCGCACGAACGTGCCGAACCCGTCCGAATCGTAGAACTCCAGCCACAACCGATCCCCGTCGAACCGGGCCTGCGAAACACTGCCCGGATTCGCACTCTCACCAGTGGGGGAGAAGACGAACGTGTCACCGTCGCGATGCCGCAACGGCATCGCGACGTGACGCGGCCCCATCGTCAACAACAGCGAATCACCGTCCACCGACACCGCGGCCGGACCGTAGAAGTCGTTACCGTAGCTGCCCGCATAGTCCTCCAGCGGCCGCGCCGGGACCGGGGCAGCCGGTAGCGGCGCCCCCACCAACTCACCGACCGGTGCGTTCACCTGCGCGAATGCCCCCGAATACAGCTCCCACCAGTTCTGCCGCACCTCACCGAACTGCACCAGATCAGCGAACTCCGCATTCAACGTCTCCGGCACACCGACCGGCGCCGCATTGGTCAGCGTCACAATCCCCACATTCGCCGACGGAATCATCGTCATCGCCGTCGCCGCACCCTGATCGAACGCCCCCGAATGGCTCAGCACCACCCGCCCCGCCGCCGAATTGCCCACATTGAAACCGAACCCGTAATCACCCGCCCGCGCATCCGGCGCACTCGGCGGCGACGCCACCGACTGCGGCGACACCGCCGGCAGCAGCGCCTCGGGCGCCACCAGCTGATCACCGCCGTGCTTCCCGTTCGCCAGCACCATCATCATCCACTGCGCCATATCCGATACCGACGAACTCACGCCACCGGCGGGGGACTGGGCATCGGGCTGCCGTCCCGGCCGCGCCGGCCGATACTCACCGTCCACCAGCACATGCCCCGACGCCCGGTCACCGGCCGCCAGGAAATCGGCATACCGGGAACTGGTCGACATCATCCCCAGCGGCCGATAGATCGACTGCTCCGACAACACCGACCAACGCTGCTTCGCCGCATCCGCGACCGCCATCGCCGCCGCGGTGAGCCCGAAATTCGTGTACGCATACGAATCACGGAACGGCGCCAGCGGCAGCATCCGCAAGCGATCCAGGATCTGGGCCCGGTCGAATCCCAGATCCTCCAACTTGTCACCGGCATGCTCGGGCAGCCCCGAGCGGTGCGCGTACAGGTCACCGACAGTCACATGGTCACTCACATACGGATCGCTCAACGCGAACCAGGGCGCCCGCTCCCGCACCGGCGTATCCCATTTCACCACGCCCGACCCGACCTGACGCGCGACCACGGTGGCACCCACCGGTTTGGACAGCGACGCCAGCTGGAACACCGTCTCCGCATCCACCGGCTGCCGCCCGTCCACATCCCGGACCCCGAACCCCTTCTCGAACACCACCTCACCGTCGTAGACGACGGCCACCGCCATACCGGGAATATTCGTGTTCCGCATCAATTCCTCGGCACGATATTCGAGAGTGCCCAGGATATGTTCCACCCGGCCACGCGGGATCGCCACTCCGGCGGCCTGATCGGGCCGCGGCGCCGCCTCCGACGTCGAGGGCGCGGCAGCGCCCGGCACCGGCGTGGGTTCCCGGTTACCACACCCCGACACCAGACCCGCGGCGGAAACCACCGCCACCCCGAGAGCCACCACCCGACGTCTGCGCATTGCTCACCTCTGGAGGTCGTCGCTGACCGAGCCCTGAACGTCCGAGCCTAGCCGGAGCGGTTCGCCGCAGCCGCGAACCGAACGCCGTCGGCTCGTCGCGGGGGAGGAGCACCACCAGGGGCGGATCAGTCCAGACAGAACTCGTTGCCCTCGGGATCGGCCATCACGATGAAACCGGTCTCCAACGGGGGAGCGGGTTCGTGACGCCGGATCCGCGACGCCCCCAGCGCGAGCAGCCGGTCACATTCGGTCTCCAGCGCCGCCATCCGATCATCACCCTGGAGACCCGGAGCCACCCGGACATCGAGATGCACCCGGTTCTTGGTTACCTTGTCCTCCGGCACCTGCTGGAAGAACACCCGCGGACCCTGCCCGGCCGGATCCTCGATAGCCGAGCGTGTATTGCGCTGATCCTCCGGGACCCCGATCCGAGCCAGGAACTCGTCCCACGCCGCGAGCGGATCGGCGCCCGCGGACAACTCGACCCCCGGCGGACCGGGAAGGACATAGCCCAGCACCTCGCGCCAGAACAACGACAGCGCCCGCGGATCATGGGCGTCGAAAGTGATCTGGATATGACGACTCATCGAGTGGCTCCGTTCTCGGAAAGGTGAGTGTGCAGGTAGAGGTCACGCAGCAGACAGACCTCGGACAGATGATGGATCAGTTCACGGTGGATATGAAGCACCAGAGCCGCGACCGGCAAGTCCGGGTAGGGCTCGATCTCACCGACCGGAGCCCGGAGCCCGGCCGCGCCGACAGTACGCAACCCGTCCAGCCAGACACCGAGCTGAGTCTCCAGCTGATCGAGCGCGCCGGTGGCGGTCTCGGCATACTCCCACGTCTCGTACGACGCCGGTGCCGCACCGAAATGCGCCGCGTTACGCGCGGCGAGCACACCGACGATGACATGGCCGAGACGCCAGGCAATGGTGGTGAACGGAACGGGGACCGGCTGCGGAAAAGCGAAGTCGATCGTGAAATCGCCCGCGCCGGCCTGCACAGGTGCACTCGACCTACCCCGGCGACGCACACTCCAGGCATCCGGCACCGGTGACCAGAAATACTCCGCATCGGTGAGCCCGGAGAGCCGGTCACGCAGCTGATGGTTCCAATGGAACTCCCACTGGTCGCGCAGTGTCCCGTTCCAGTCGAATTGGTCTGCATCCATGAGGCCAGCCTGGCACACCGGGCGGACAGAATCGGTCCGCTATATCTGGCAGGCTGGCCCGAGTGGACGGAACAGGCGATAACGAGCGGGGTACGACCGAACGCGTACTCACCCTGCTCGGGCTGCTGCAACAACGACGGACCTGGACCGGCCCCGAGATCGCTGCCCGGCTCGGGATCACACCGCGTACCGTGCGCCGCGATATCGAGCGGTTGCGCACCCTCGGCTATTCGATTCACGCCAACCAGGGCGCCGGCGGCGGTTACCGGCTCGGCTCCGGACAGGACCTGCCGCCACTGCTTCTGGACGACGAAGAGGCGATCGCCGTCACGGTCTCGCTCCTCATCGGCGCGGGCGACGCGGTAGCAGGCTCGGGCGACGCCGCACTCCGGGCACTCACCAAACTGGACCGCGTCCTGCCCACCCGCTTGCGGCACGAAGTCCGGGCCCTGACCGGTTCGGTGGAGTCCTTCGGCGGCGGCCGAACCCCGGTCGATCCCGAGGTTCTTCTCACGCTGGCCAGAGCATGCCGTGACGAGGTGGAGGCCGGGTTCGACTACCTGTCCGGGAGTCCGACCCGGCGGCGGGTCGAGCCCTATCGACTGGTCGCCTCCGACCGCCGCTGGTACCTGCTCGCCTACGATCTCGACCGAGCCGATTGGCGGACGTTCCGGGTCGACCGGATGACCGAGGTGACCGCGCGGACCTGGCGCTACCCGCCACGCCCGGCACCCGAAGCGGCAGCATACGTACAGGAAGGTGTGGCCAGCCGGGTCTATTCGCACCGGGCACGCTTCCTCGTCCACGCACCGGCCGAGACGGTACGCGCGCAGATTCCCGCTTCGGCGGCCGTTGTAGAACACCGTGCCGACGAACTGTGCGAAGTACGCAGCGGCGCCGACAACAGTCTCGACAGCGTGCTCCTGCATATGGTCCTGCTCGGGCACGACTTCGAGGTGCTCGACCCGCCGGAGCTGGCGCAGCGCTGCCAGGCCTTGGCACAACGACTGCTGGCCGCCGGTACGGCAATTTCGTCGCAGCCGGATCCGGGAGGCGCGTGAGCCGAGGACGTGCCGGAAGAGCTTCCACCCACCTTCATTTCATCACAGGTGACGAAATGAAGGTGGGTGGAAAGATGCACGGAATCAACGCACTCCGAAGCCTTCCGGCGATACCGCGACGGCCGCCGACGTCTGCAGACGCTCCGACGGGCGACCGGTCGGGAAACCGCCTCGGCGGGCCTTGCACCGAAACCGCACCCGCCTCGGAACCCGCGCTTCCTCAAACGCCGATAATCTACATTATGTCAACTGAAGTACTGCCTATTGCATCAGATGAATCATTGAAGCCTCCCCTCTGGCGATCCGCCCCGAGCCCTGACCGGACTAGAAATGGTCTTCTGCGAACCCTTGTCACTCAGATCCCGCCACCCGCCGCCGAAATGCTTGGATACAGTCACCAAGTCGCGCACAAACACGCTGAACTCGCGGCACAACCATGGGCCCGATACGCCGTCGGCGGCACGTCCGCACAGCCCGGCGAAAACCGTGGAGTTCGATAGGTATGGTCGTCATACGGCCGAGAACCGTTCATGACCTGCCAGAATGTGTCGTTGCCCTTCGTGGGGTCCACGAGACTGACGGTTATCCTGCCGTTTGGCCTAAGGACCCTGAGGGCTGGTTGACGCCGTCGAAACTCGTTGAGGCATTTGTCGCGGAAATCGATGGCGCCGTCGTCGGCCAAATCGGCCTGGGCGACAGTGCGATTCCCGCCGCAGTTCGGCGCATACTCCCGAACACGCCACTGATCTCGGTGATTCGCCTCTATGTCGCCCCATCGAGCCGTGGGTTCGGCGTCGGCCTACGGCTTCTCGATTTTGCCGCCATGAAGGCCGATGCACTGAAGCGAAAGGCCGTACTCAACGTCGAGACGGGCTCCGCGGCAGCGATCGCACTCTATGAGCGCGCGGGTTGGAGACGAGTCCATAGCGAACCAGGCGGCTGGACGACCGCCGACGGGCGAGCCTCAGTCCTTCACCACTACGTCAGTCCGTGACCCGACCGCTGTTGAGGACCAGGTGGTCCGCAAACCTCTCCGCGCCGCCAATGCGGCGCGGAGAGGTTTAAGTCAAGCGGCTGCTCTGCCTACTGAGCTACAGCCCCATGTTGTGGAGCTGACGGGACTTGAACCCGCGACCGGCCGCTTAGTGGATTACCTGGATTCGATCCTGGAGCCATCGTGCTGCTCAGCAATCCTGTTGCCGCTCAACACCATACCACGCCCCTGAGGCAGGGTTCCCGGCGCAACGAGCCAGGCGGAATCTCTGAGCCTGCGGGGAATAGATCTCGATCGAATACGCAGGGTTACCAGTAAACTCCTACATGCAGCACCGGACAATCGATGAAGCGCGACCTCGATCGGTCAGCGGCGGGGCGTCAGCGTGATGGCGCCGACCATCACTCCACCCAAATACGCCGGACCCTTGTACCCGCCATGCCCGTCGCTGATCAGTAGAACTCGGTGGCCGGGAAACAGATCCACGTAACCACCGTCGGGCGTCGAATGAATTGGATAACGCCCTATCAAGACCAGGTCCCCGCCCTCGACGCGCCCGTCGCGTTGTAGGAGCACGATGCCGGACGACCACGTCGTGGACGTATAGGCGCCGGGTTCGACGTCGGCGGACGCTTCTCCAACCGTGCCGAAGAGCGTGGCGGCACCCACGGCCACGGCGATCGCAGCCGTCCGGACTATCGCTGGTCTGGCGTGTATGGACATCGTCAACTCCTGCCGCATCGAGCTGCAAACTCTACGCCTGCCAACTCTGATCCGGCCGAATACGCACGAATCGGATACGCAGGGTAGTAGATCGCCGAGACCTCTCCCCGTGCACTATCGACACGCTCCGAGGTTTCGCCGCGACCACCCCGGGCGGTCGGTGGCGTGCGCACTGGCATCGTCCGAACAGTCGGCTCGTCAGTCTCGTGCGTTCACCGCGTATTCGTCCAGCGACTGATCCGGACTACGCCATAGCGACTCGGCTGGGCTCGTCGAAATCGCATTCGAGCCGACCGGCTACCGTAGCCATCACCTCCGGGGGTCGGACGGGGTGGGCGCTCCGGGTGTGACCGACGGCCGACGGCCCCGACCGTCCGGCCTGTCCCCCGGCAGGTGATCCCCGCTGCCGCCGGATCGAGAGGCCCGGTGGGTACTTGCGCGCTACGGTTGAGTCGCCCGTTCCCGATCACGTAGTCGAGGCTTCCGCTCGGGTCGACTGCCGCCGTCCCATGAGCCCGACGGAGAATCGTCACTTGACGTATATTGCGGTGAACGAGCACCGGCGTAGTTGTCAACTCCTGGATGCTTTGCCGCCGGTCCCCGGACTTCGGGCGGTATCCGCACGAAGTCCGGTCCGAAGGTCGTGCGAATGTTATGCGCGTCCCTGCCGCGAAGGCTGATCCCGGCCGGCGAGGTCGTTCTCCGGAGTACCGGGACGTTTCACTCCGAATACGGTCAGTAGCGGCGCGGTCATCGCCGTCGTCACCAGTGCCATCATCACCAGGATCGAATACAGCTGCGTATCGATCACGCCGATCGTGAGCCCGACATTGAGGACCACCAGTTCGGTGAGCCCTCTGGTGTTCATCAGCGCGGCAAGAGCACCGGAGGTCCGCTTGTCGAAGCGGCATACCCGGGCAGCGATGTAGGTGCCGCCCAGTTTGCCGACCACGGCCGCCACCAGGATCAGGATGGCTTCCACCCATGCCGCTTTGTCGAGCCCGCTGAGATCGACGCGCAGCCCGGCACATACAAAGAATGCGGGCAAGAAGATACTGCTGATCAAGCGGGCGCCGGGCTCGACGGTCGGGCGTTCCGAGCGCGGGAATATCACCCCGAACAGAAATGCTCCGAAAATCAGGTGCAGGCCCATCCACTCGGTGACAGCCGCGGTGACCATCGCGCCCGCGATACCGATCGTGATGGTGGCTGCTTCGTTCGCGCGTCCGGCGGTGATCCGGGTGAGCAGAGGCCGGACTCCCCACCACAGCACGGCGGCCAGCGGGACGAGGAGCAGCAGGCGCCAATGATCGTCGAACTCGGGGCGGGCGAGGGCGAACACCGCGGCCAGCGCGCCCCAGGCGAGGATATCGACAATGGCCGCGCTGCCCAGGCTGAGCTGGCCGAGAGAGGTGGTGAACAGGCCGCGGTCCTGCAGGATCCGGGCGAGGACCGGGAAAGCGGTGACGGCGAGCGCGCATCCGATGAAGAGTACGAATCCGAGGTGGCCGTCCTGGTGATGCCGGGCCAGCGGCCAGAGCGCCACTGCGCAGCCGAGAACGAACGGTGTGGCGAACGAGGCGAGCGCGATCGTGGTGATCGAGCTCCGGTTCCCGCTGATCTGCTCACGGTCGACTTCGAGGCCGGCCAGGAACATGAAGATGACGACGCCGATATTGGCGAGCGCGGTCAGTTGCGGAGTGATATCGGCCGGGAAGATCGTCGAGGAGAGGCCGGCGCCGAGAACTGTGGGACCGGCGAGGATCCCGGCCGCGATCTCGCCGATGACGGCGGGCTGGCCGAACCGTTGGGCCAGCCCGCCCAGCATGCGGGCGAGGCCGATGATCAGGACGAGGTCCAGCAGAAGGACGATCATCTGGTTACTGGACATTCATGTCTCCGATCGCCTGACGCTCGGGTGCCATCCAGCTCGTGCTGAGAGCGATGCTGTGCTGGATGGCACCCGTCGATTCGACGCACGCGCGGCTGTGTATACGAGGTCGGGATGGCACGCGCCGGGCTTGTCTCGATGCGGCCGACTCGACGAGCGAACGCTCGACGGGATTCAGCGTGGTGCGTGCGCGTAGGGGTGGCCGTCGAGCTTCGGAGTCTTGCGCTGCTTGCCGAAGTATGCCTGGTGTTTGGCGACTGTGTCGTCGTCGAGGATTTCGAAATATCCGCGGTCGGCGTACACATGCCGTGGCATATCCGGGCCTACGGCCGCCATTTCCTCGATCTTGTCCAGATAATCCGGGTCCCTGTTCCAGCCGGTGGTCACTGTCATGTCCTGTTCCGCGAGCCAGCGTGGAACCGACGCGTAGCGATCGACCTCCCCGGTCTCCAGGTACCAGGTGAGGTTGACATGTGTGCCGGTCTCTTCGACCCAGTGCAGGATTTCCACGCCGGGCGCCGGACGGCGCAGGGTGGGTATCTGGATCGCGTGGCGGCCCTTGTGGGGCCCTTCTTCCAGGTGGTACTCGATGAAATCGGGCCCGGTGAACCAGGGTTCGAAGACCCAGCCGTTGGGGAGGAAGAGCCGCAGGTGTTTTCCGACGATGGATTTCAGCATATGGCGGTCGGGGCTCGCCCCGACCGCGGGGGCAGGACCCCTGCCCCCTTTCCAACTCGAACATCAGAACGTAGATCCAAGATCATCATCCCATATATTCTTTGTCCGCGAACGCATCCCGTGCGATCGCACGATCCGGCCTGCTCCGGGCCGGGAGCCGATCCACGGTGGCCGGGTGGGCCGACCCGCGGGTACGGGTCGGTGTCCCCGACCGCGGTCGGGGACACCCGGAAGGTCACATGGGTGGAACCGGGTCGAATACGACCGGAAGCGCGATCAGACCTCGCGAGAAGGGACCGGGCCGCCATACCAGCTGCTGATAGGGCACCGCCACTTGCATATCGGGCAGGGCGTTCAGCGCCCAATCGATCGCGATCTGGGTGGCGTTGTAGGCCAGCGGCTTCGCCGGGCACGCGTGCGCTCCGACGCTCCAGGCCAGATGGGACCGGTTGCCGCTGTGCGGACCGCCCGGTACTTCCAGATGGGAGTCGCGGATATCGGGATCGTTGTTGCACGCGGCGAGGCTGATGACGACCGGTTGGTGCGCGGGGAGCCATTCGCCGTCCAGGGATACCGGCTGCCGCGGGTACGTGGTGCAGAAGTTCGCCATAGGTGGGTCGTTGAAAAGCACCTCGTCGATGGCCGGACCGGTCGACAGGTTCCGGCCGGCGCCGTCGTTGTACCGGGAGTCGGTGAGCATCATCAGCAGGGTGTTGACGATCAGGTTCCGCTGCAGCTCGAAGCCGGCGCCGTAGAACGACATGAGCTGAGCCCAGACCTCGTGGTCGTCGAGGTCGGTGGGATGCTGCACCAACCGGGTCGTGGCGTCGTCGCCGGGCTGATCACGTTTGAGCTGGATCAGCTCCATCAGCGCGTTCTTGAGTTGTTTCATACCCTCCGCCGCCTCGGCGGGGCTGGATTGGTCGAAACGTTTCGCCATGCCCTCGGCGACGGCGCGGCCGATATCGTCGGGGCAGCCGCAGATGCGGTTCAGGAGCTCCAGGACCAACGGGAACGCGTAGTCCATCATCAGGTCGGCGGTTCCGGACTCACAGAAATTGTTGATCAGCTCGGTGCCGATCGCTTCGATCGTCGGCATCAGGCCGTTGAGGTTGACGCCCTCGATGCTGAACATCGATGCGCTGCGGTAGCGCTCGTGTGGTACACCGGTGTTGAATCGCGCGGCGGGGAGGTATCCCAGCATGGCGAGAATGGGTGAGTCCTTCGGGACGGACTCCTGCCAATCTCTCGGGTCACGCTGGAAATGGGCCTCGTCGTGGAGAATTTTCACCGCGGTCTTATGGCTGATCACCAGTGTGGCGGGTACGCCGGGTGCGATTTCGACGGGTACCAGGGCATCGTGGTGTTCGCGCATATCTCGGTACACCCGATGCGGATCGGCGGCGAACTCCGGCAGGTAGAGGGCATACCGGCGTTCGGGTTGGGGCGCGTGGCCCGGGTAGGTCGGAAACGACTGCATGGTCAAGACGTAGCTCCAGACGAGTGGACAGGGCCTGAATCGCGATTATGGGTAGAGATTCGAGCTGTCTGCACAACCTGGAACGGGGAGGAATCCGCCCGGATTCGGCTCCGACTGTTGTTCCGAACGATCATGCAGGCGTCGATGGGCGTACGGATGAATTCGATCCGCGCGATTCGCCGCGGATCTCAACCCTTGCATTAATTGGTCCGGACCATGAAATCTTCACGGCGCCACCTACATTCATGCTTGCCTCTCGTCAGCTCGGACCAGAACTATAGTCCGCGCTATGAAGATCGCAATTCCTGGGTGGTAGCTGACCGGCGACCGTCCCGGCCAGCAACCGAAACGCCGGCACACTTCCGCTGGAGCGCCCCGGCGGTGCGGGCTCGCGCGCCGCCGGGACGAACGGTCCCGGCGGCAACCGCACCGGAGACTGCGTGAGTCAGCGGACCGTCGGGTGGACGCCCGCGGGGCCGGGCTCATCGTCCCAGAAAATACGTCGGCCCGGGTCGGAATGATCCGGCGGGACGACCTCCGGGGAAAAGGACTCCCTGATGTAGCACAGGGGGCGGTCGTCGAGCATCATCACGTATGCCCGCGCCGCACACAGCCGGCCGTCGGTCCAGTACGCAAGACCGGCCCGCAGGATGCGCCGTTGCTGGTCGGCACGGCGTGCTATCAGACTCCGCCCGATCGGAGTGGTGACATCGTCGACCCCGAAGTCCGCGGCCCGGCCGCGAGCGGCGAACACGAGATTGACCGATGCCGTCGAGCCCGAGTGGACCAGCTCGGATCGCCGGACCAAGACCAGATCGCGCCCGGAGACGGACAGGACACCGGCCACGGTCGGTGGTAGCCGGGACGCGCAGGTGTCGTGCTGCTGGAGTACACGCACCGTCAGATCGGTTCCGGCGATCGCCTCCAGGGCGGGGGTGGTGAAGCCGTGGTCGGCGAGTAACGACCGGGTGACGGGGTTTCGGAACCCCGAGGCGCCCGGGGGGAACCCGGACGGCTCGGGCAGCAGGGGCGCGGCGGTCATCGCCGGCTCCGCGCTTCGCGGATCATGGAGATCTCCGGACCGTTCAGCCTGCCGGAGCGTCTTCGGCGGCGACCGGTGGCCGGACCGGGCGCACCACTGCCGCTTTCTCCGCAGCGCTGCGAGTCGCTGTGGTGATCCCCAGCGGAACGGTGGATATCCGGTAGTCGCCCATCGTCACATCCGCTCCCAAGGGGTCTCGCCACAGATCCCAGACCGGAGCCATATCGATGGCGCCCATGTACTCGGTGTTCGCGCCGTCCCCGTATTCGGCGTGATAACCATCGGCCTCGTCGACGATGGTCGCGGTCGCCGTCCGGCCCTGGCTGCCGTCCGATTCGAGGACGTCGGTGATTCCGGCCATGATCATGGTGAACGACTGTGCGGGGCTGTCCGTCGCGCGTTCTTCGGTGAGTGTGGCCGCGTGCTCGAAATATTCCTCGGAGCCGATGTAGTCGCGGTACATACGCGAGACCAGGCTCAGGAACCGCTCGTAGGCCCGCCGGTAGACGTATTCGTGGAATGCGAGCGCCTGCGCTTCCTCCATCTCACCGCGCAGGTAGGTGGCGATGGAAGCGGCGGCGGTCAGGCCGCCGAAGGTGGCCAGGTGCACTCCGGTGGACAACAGCGGATCGAGGAACAGCGCCGAGTCCCCTACCAGGGCGTAGCCCGGGCCGCAGAGGCGGTCGGCAACGTAGGAGTAATCCTGCTCGGTGCGCACGTCGGAGATCTGCTCGGCATCGGCGAGCAATTCCTGTAGCTCCGGGGTCTCGCCGATGATGGCCTCGTAGAACGCTTCTTTCGACTGGTGTCTACGCAGTCGCTCGGCGGCCACCTGGGTGGAGACCACATAACCGACGCTGAACTTCCCGCCCGCGAGCGGGATATGCCAGAACCAGCCCCCTTCCGGCGTGGACACCACGTTGATGGCGCCTTCGGGGCTGTCGGGATGCAGGCGTGCGCCCGTCCAGTACGACCAGATACCGATATTGCGGAATCCGTCGTGCATTCGGCGCATGTTGAAGTGCTTGGCCAGGATTCCCGCGCGTCCAGAGGCGTCGACCAGGAAGTCGAACTCGATCGTGCGCACGGTATCGTCTCCGGCCCGGACCCACTCTGCGGCGGACGGACGGCCCTCGTCGTCGAAGACGACTCGTTTGACGGTGGCCTGTTCGATGACCTCGGCGCCCTGATCCGCCGCGTTGTCCAGGAGGATCTTGTCGAATTCGGCCCGGTCGACCTGCCATGACCAGGCTTCGGCGTCGACCAGCTCAGACCAGTTCAGCAACCACGGGTCGTCCTTCCATAGGAAGTGGGCACCGCGTTTGACCTGGAAGCCGTGTGCGGCAACCTTGTCGTAGGCCCCGGAGAGCCGCAGTGTCGACAGGACGGAGGCCAGTAGCGACTCGCCGATGTGGTAGCGCGGGAAAGCTTCCTTCTCCAGGACTGTGACGCGGATGCCGGCTCGCGCGAGCAGGGCCGCGGTGGTCGACCCGGCGGGGCCGCCGCCGATGACGAGTACATGGGGATCGTGCGCCATAGCTGACTCCTGGATTGGCTGAACGGACCATGAGGTCCGCCATCGGTGGCCGGGCCGACCGGGCCCATGGACCCGAAATCGCGATGCCGCAGATGGTTTCAAACAGAATGGCGCCAGAGGAAGTGTATCAACGAACGCACGATTGCGCGTGCAAGTGCACAATGCACATGCACGAACAGCCGGCCGTGCGACGCGGGTCCGGCAATCGACGGGCGACCGGGGTGGCTACCTGCGATATCCGCGCTGCGTCATTCCGGCAGAGAGCTTTTCAGATTAGCAGCCGAGCGATGGCGGCACCCCGGAATCCGGCCGCGGAACGCCCGGCTCCGTAGAGCCGGGCGTCCCGCGGGCTGTCGCGTCCGATCCGGGCCGCGCCGGTTCAGCTCGTGGCGGCCCGGTCCTGGCCGGCGAGTTCGACGGTGATCTCCGCGACCTGCGCGGCATCCGCTGTACTGTGTCGCCCGAAGCCGCACGCGGCGGCCACGCCGTAGGCGGTTCGGCCGGTCGCCGCCTCGAACAGGCCGAGGGCCTGTGTGCTCTGTTCCTTGTCGGGGGAGGCGATGCCGGCGATCACATTCCACTGGGGGCTCAGCTTGCTCAGTGGCGCATAGAACTTCGCATCCAGTGGCGCCGCGTGGGCGCCGTAGGCGCACGGAATGTGGACCGCCGGAAGGGGCGAGTTCCGGCGCTCCAGCAGTCGCGCGGTCCGATTCAGCAAGGCGACCGCCGGGGCCAGATTGCGCGGGCTCAGCAGGCTCTGATGCTGATAGTCGCCGTAGCAGAGGTGCACCGAGATACCTCCCTCGATACCGTGCTCACGATCGATCTCGTGCGCCTTCTCCAGGAAACCTGCCAGCTGTCCGGCCACGAGCGGAGCCAGTGCCCACAACGACCCCAGCTGTTGTCCCTTGACCGTACTCAACAGCGAGACCGGCGATTCCACCTGCCAGAGCACGGAGTCGCCGTATCGACGGCGTACTTCGGCCAGCTCGGCCAGCGCGGCGGCGGCGAACACCGGCAGTTGCCGTAGTGCCGCGACCACCAGGCCGGAGCGGCGCAGCGCGAGCCCGACGGGCATCCCGCCGGCCACCGCTCCCCCGGCGAAGACGAACATCGCCAGGTCCAGCGGGTGTGGCTGTCCGATCTGTAGTTTCACCTCCGCCAGTTCGGGCCGGTCTCGTTGTAGGGAACGGAAGGCTGTCACGACCTCGTCGATCCGGTCCAGGCGGTTCATCGAGATATCCGCGGGTTCGAGCGTCCGGCCGGGCCGGACGCCATAGGTCGTGAAATCGGCGTAACCGTCGAATTCGCCCGGGTCGAGAATCTCCAGGGCGTCGGTACGTTCTCCGAGGCTCCGCAGATAGGCCACGATCCAGTCGGGGTCCAGATCACACGGCACCGCGGTCAACGGGCGACCGGCGGACCGGGCGAGGAACCATTCCAGGACGCTGCGGTCTCCTCCTTTCATCAGCTCGGTGGGGAGGCTTCCTACGAAATGCGCGTACCTGGTCATGCATCAACTCTTCTGTCACCCGGCTCGATAGTGAGCTGCTCTGACAGCAGCTCACTTCGCCCGAGGCTACACATCGACTCCTGCGGGCACTTCCCATTGGACGACAACCCTTTCCGGCGCGAGCCGGTTTCACCAATATCGTGACTTCGTGGTATTCCGATCCTCTCCGGGTGCCGGTGACCAGGTGTTTTCGCGTCGGCGGTATGTGCCCTTTTCGCGTCTCCGGCGGTCTCGGTGGTCCGCACCGGTACGTCGAGCGGATCGATTACCGGCGGCACCGCGGACCGCCTTATCACATCATCGCCGGTATTCGAAACCCTGAGTACCACAATCTATTTGGTGAGCGGCGATCAGAAAACTGTGTGATGCTCGGACATGTCCGGCCGACCGGACAAACCCGACGGGGTGGCGACACCCGCGGCACGGCGCCCGCGCCGGCCGCAGTGCAGACAGAGAGGGCGGTGCTCCGGTGCAGTTCGACGACCGAAACGCCGTCCTCCCGGTCGACGCTCCGTCTTTCGTTGAACCAGCCCTTTGTGAGGACCCCGATGCCCGATCTCCAGACCGCTACAACCCCTCCCGCAGTACTCGACGTAACCGGTGCGGATATCGCCGGTGAAGGCACGAAACTGCGCGAACGGGGACCGATTGTTCCCGTGGTCCTTCCCCGGGGTGTGCGGGCCTGGTCGGTCACCGAATACACAGTCCTACGCGAGCTCCTGGCCGACCCGCTGGTATCCAAGGATCCCAAACAGCACTGGACCGCTTTCATCAACGGTGAGATCCCCGCGGACTGGCCCCTGGGGACCTGGGTGGGCGTCGCCAATATGTTCACCGCTTACGGTCCCGACCACCGAAGACTGCGGAAGCTGGTGGCTCCCGCCTTCACCCACCGCCGTACCCAGATCATGAAGCCACGGGTCCAGTCCATCACCACGGAGCTGCTCGACGCGCTCGCCGAGCACCCCGCCGGCGAGCCGGTCGACATCCGGGCCGCGTTCGCCGAACCTCTGCCGATCCGGGTGATCACCGAGCTGATGGGTGTCCCACAGGATCTGCAGCCGCCGCTGCGGGTCTGCGTCGACGAACTGTTCTCGGGTACTCCGCAGCGTGATCCCCAGGAGAACTACCTGGAGTTCCTGCGCACACTCGGTGAGTTGGTCCAGCGCCGCCGCGTGGATCCGGGCGACGATCTGACCAGCGCGCTGATCGCCGAATGCGACGAGGACGGCGACCGGCTGACCGAACAGGAACTCGTCGACACCCTGCTCCTGATGATCAGCGCCGGCTTCGAGACAACGGTCAACCTGCTGGGCCAGGCCATCTATATGCTGCTGAGCGACCCCGCGCAGCTGACCGCGCTGGGAGCCGGGAAATTCACCTGGCCCGATGTCATCGAGGAGACGCTGCGTTTCGCCCCGCCGGTCGCGCACCTTCCGTTGCGATACGCCGTCGACGATATCGCCGGGACCCCGATCCGCAAGGGTGAGGCCATCCTGGCCTCGTTCGCGCCGGCCAACCGTGATCCCAAGATCCATGCCGTCCGACCGGACGAGTTCGACCCCGCGCGGACGTCGAAAGATCATCTGTCGTTCGGATACGGCGCGCACCACTGTCTGGGGGCGTCGCTGGCTCGCCTCGAAGCCGAAATCGCTCTTCCGGCGCTGTTCGAGCGGTTCCCCGATATGTCCTTCGCTGTCGATCCCGCCACGATCGACACTATCGACAGTTTCATCGCCAACGGGCACACCCGGCTCCCGGTCCATCTGAGCGGATCCTGATCCCGCGGCCTTCGCGCGGCCCGTGCCGCCCCGAACCCCGGGGCGGCACGGGCCGCGCCCACCTGACGGGCCGGGGACCGGAATGCCGCCCGACTTCTCATATGGGCCAAATACGCACGCGCACAGTGCCTTACGGTGCCGCATCGGACTAGAGTCGCATTCGTACGGATCGTCGATCGCTATCGATCGGCACGGACGAAACCTTCATCGGTAAGGTCCGGAGTCCGGCCTCACTATCAATGATCGATCAGAG
Source organism: Nocardia sp. NPDC003963 (assembly GCF_053605105.1). NCBI lineage: Bacteria > Bacillati > Actinomycetota > Actinomycetes > Mycobacteriales > Nocardiaceae > Nocardia > Nocardia sp. NPDC003963. Next base: position 1,086,366 of record NZ_JBSGIP010000001.1, on the reverse strand, counting down.
TTCCATGGAGCAACACCGTTGACGACCGACCCGCACACCACTGCCCGCCCTGTATTGCACGGATCGCCGCTGGGCAGTGCCGGCGGGTTCGCGCTGTACACCGAGGAATTCGCCGCGGACCCACACCGGATCTACGCGCGGATGCGGCAGTCCCACCACTCACTGGTCCCGGTGGAACTCGCCGAAGGCGTGCCCGCGACCCTGGTCATCGGATACGACGCCGCGGTCAAGATCCTCAACGATCCGGACAGGTTCCCGGCCGATCCCCGGACCTGGCAGAAGGCGCTGCCGCCGGACAGCCCGGTCAAGAGCATGATGGAGTACCGGCTCAATGCCCTGCGCAATTCCGGGCCCGAGCACACCCGGTATCGGCAGCCGACGGTGGCGGCGCTGGCGGGAGTGGACCCGTACGCACTGCACAGGATGGTCGGGGAGCGTGCTCTCCCGCTGATCAACGCCTTCTGCCGGGACGGGTCGGCCGAGCTGTTGCAGCAGTACGCGTTCCCGCTGGTGTTCGATGTCCTCAATGTCATGATGGGGTGCCCGCAGGAAGTCGCCGGCGAGCTCGTCGAAGCGTTCGCGGCGATGTTCGAGGGCGGAGACGCCGACGTCATCAACGGTAAGATCTTCCACGCTCTCTCGACGCTGATCGCGGCCAAGCGAGAGACTCCGGGTGAGGATGTGGCCACGCGCCTGATCACGCACGCCGTCGGATTCAGCGACGCGGAACTGATCGACCAGCTGATCACCATGTACGCGGCGGGTATCGAACCGGGTGTGAACCTGATCGGTAACGCACTGCGACTGATGCTGACCGATCAGCGTTTCGCCGGTGATGTGCTCGGCGGGAGCCTGTCGGTACGGGCGGCGCTCGACGATGTGCTGTTCAACGATCCGCCGATGGCCAATTACTGCATCAGCTATCCGCGGCAACCCACCCTGGTGGAAGGTGTGTGGCTGCCCGCGCACCAGCCCGTGCTGATCAGTATGGCGGCGTGCAATACCGACCCCGCGATCCGCGGTACCGCCCACGTCGGCGCCAACCGCTCGCATCTCGCGTTCAGTGCCGGACCGCACGTATGTCCGGCACGGGACCCGGCGTGCATGATCGCCGAAGTCGCCCTCGAACAGCTCCTGGATGTGATCCCCGAGATCGAGCTCGCGTGTCCTCCGGAGAAGTTGCAGTGGCGGGTGGGACCGTTCCACCGGGCGCTGGCTGCGCTCCCGGTGACATTCCCGCCGTCGGCACCGCTACCGATCTGAGAACTCGGCGCGGCGGCTCTCGTGAACAGGGCTGAACTCGATACCCGAGCTGCCCGGGTATCGAGTTCAGTCGAGGTGGGCGTCGAGGATTCGGGCGATCTGCTCGACGGCCGCCGGATCGGTCATGGCGAGGTGGGTGGCGTCTATATCGGTATTCGAGATCCGGCCGCGGACGACCGGCGTCCAGCCTTCGTAGCCGGTGGCGTCGGGGCTGCGATCCACCGTCGCGGTGAAGTAGAGCAGATCGGCGTCCAGGACCTGCGGCCGCCACATACTCGCTGCGCGCATGGACTGGTTGTAGGCGTCGGTCATCCGCTGGATCATGTCCGCGTCCACCGGGAACCCCTCTCCCAGATGCTGCCTGATGAGGTCGGCGGCTTCCTGGGATGTGGCGTCCTCGTCGACGAAATCGATGCCCAGGACCGGCCCCAGGTTGCTGATCAGTTCACCGGCGGTGACTGTGGCGAGCTCGGCCGGATCGATAGCGCCGGCCTCGGCATCCAGCAGGGCCAGCAGGGCGACCTGCTCACCCGCCGCCCGCATCTCGACGGCGATCGCATGGGCTATCTGGCCACCCAGCGACCAGCCGAGCAGATGGTAGGGGCCGTGCGGCTGGACCTGCCGGATCTCGGCGAAATAGCGGTGGGCGGTCTCCTCGATCGTGGCGGGCCCGGGAGTGTCCCCACTGATCTGGGGAGCCTGGATACCGTAGATCGGCCGGTCGGATGTGAGGTATTCGGCGAACGGGCGGTAGCTCCAGGCCAGGCCGGAGGCGGGGTGGATACAGAACAGGGGAGCTCGGTCGCCGCCGGTGCGGATCGGCAGCAGGACATCGAAACCGAAGGCTGCCGCCGGATCGGTATAGGTGTGGCCGGAACGCATCCCCGATTCGATCCGCTTCGCGAGATCGGCCGGGCGCGGGTCGGTCAATATCCAGCTGATCGGGACGTCGTAGTCCAGTTCCTTCTTCAGCTCGCTCACCACCTGCACCGAACGCAGCGAGTTGCCGCCGAGGGCATAGAAGTCGTCGTCGGCTCCGACACGTTCCACGCCGAGCACGTGACCGTAGGCCCGGACGACTTCTCCTTCCAGCCAGGACGCCGGCTCCCGGAACTCCCCTACCGCGAATTCCGGCTCCGGCAGGTGACCGCGATCGAGCTTGCCGGAGGCGGTGAAAGGCACCGTATCGAGCACCATCACGGTGGTGGGGACCATGTAGCCGGGTAGTTCCGTGGCGGCGTGCGCGAGAACAGCGTCGGGGTCGACGGTGGCGCCGGCGGTGGGGACGAGATAGCCGACGAGCTGGTCACCGGCAGGGGCGGTGTGTACCGCGACGATCGCGCGGGCGACGGTGTCGTGTTCGGCGAGAACCGCTTCGATCTCGCCGAGTTCGATCCGCAGGCCACGTAGCTTCACCTGGAAGTCGGTACGGCCCAGGTATTCCAGTTCGCCACCGGGCAGCCGGCGAGCCAGGTCGCCGGTGCGATAGAGCCGCTCCCCCGCGGTGAACGGGTCGGGTACGAATCGTTCCGCGGTGAGACCGGGCCGGTCCTGGTAACCGCGGGCGACCTGACGGCCGGCCAGGTACAGGTCTCCCGCGACTCCGGGGGGTGACGGTTGCAGTCGGCTGTCGAGCACATAGGCGCGTACGTTCCAGACCGGTGTGCCCATCGGGATGTTGCCGGTGTCGTCTCCGGTGACGAGGTGTTCGGTGGCGTGCAAGGTGAATTCGGTGGGCCCGTACAGATTGTGCAGGTCGACATCGGGCATCACCCGGCGGGCGGCGGAGACGACGTCCTGGCCGAATGCCTCGCCGCCCACGAGCAGTGCCCGTACCGATGCCAGCGATCCCGGCGGGGCGGCGTCCGCGAACGCGGCGAGCATCGAGGGTACGAACGAGGTGACGGTGACCTGGTGGGCGTCGATGGTTTCGGCGAGGTAGGCGGGGTCGGTGTGTCCGTAGGGTGCCGCGATGACCATCCGCGCACCCGCGATCAGGGTGGCGAACAATTCCCATACCGAGACGTCGAAGGTGGCGGGGGTCTTCTGCAGGACCACATCATCGGGGGTCAGCGAATACGTTCCGTTGATCCAGCGCAGCTGGTTGAGCACTGCGCGGTGCGGTACGGATACTCCCTTGGGCCGTCCGGTGGAACCGGAGGTGAACAGCACGTAGGCGACGTTCTCCGGCCGCAGCGGGATGTGACGCTCACGGTCGGTGACGGGGCTGTCGTCGAATCCGGAGGCATCGAGGCCGTCCAGTGTGGACAGGACCATGACGGGATGCGCGGTGTCGAGCATGTAGTCGATCCGTTCGGCCGGATGGTCCGGGTCGATCGGGACGTATCCGCCGCCGGCGGCGAGGATCGCGTACATCGCGGTGACCTGATCCAGCGATCTGCGCATCTGTAGTGCCACCAGGGTTTCCGGGCCCACCCCGCGGGAGATGAGCAGCCGGGCCAGCCGGTTGACGCGGGACGCGAACTGCGCGTAGGTGAGGGTTTCGTCGGCGGTGGTGACGGCGGGCAGATCGTGGTGGGTGTGCACCGAGTCGGTGAACACCGAGGCGAGTGTCTCGTCCTGTCCGAGGTGGTAGGCGGTGGTGTTCCACCACACGAGTTCGGCGTCGCGTTCGTCGGGATCGAGCAGGTTCACATCGTGGACGGACCGGGCGGGGTCGCCGGCGATCGCGTCGAGCAGTCGCAGGAGGCGGTCGACAAAGGTGGTGGCGGTGGCCTCGTCGAAGAGGTCGGTGGCGTAGGTGATACCGCCGGTGATGCCGGTCGGCGCGCCGGCGGCATCGTGCGAGTCCGATACCGTGATCTGGAGGTCGAACAGGGAGGTTCCGGTATCGGCTTCGACCGCAGACACCGACAGTCCCGGTAGTTCGAAGTCGGTGGTGGCGAGGTTCTGGAAGGCGAGCATCACCTGGAACAGCGGGTGGTGGGCGTGGGTCCGTACCGGGTTCAGTTCCTGCACCAGCCGTTCGAACGGGACATCGGCGTGCCCGAAGGCCGCCAGGTCGGTGCCGCGGACATGTTCGAGCAGTTCGGTGAACGACATTCCGGGGGTGAGCCGGGTCCGGAGGACGAGCGTGTTGACGAACATGCCGACCAGGTCGTCGAGTTCGGGTTCGCCACGCCCGGCGTAGGGGGTCCCGATAGCGATATCGTCGGTGTGCGCCAGCCGGGCCAGGGTGGCCGCGAGTGCCGCGTGGAACACCATGAACAGAGTGGTGTTGTGTGCCCGGGCGACCTTTTCGAGCTTCGCGTGCAGTTCGGCATCGAGTTCGATCGGGACATTGGCGCCCGCGTAGGTCTGGGTGGGCGGCCGCGGCCGGTCGGTGGGAAGTTCCAGCAGCGCCGGTAGGTCGGTGAGCTGTTCGGTCCAGTAGTCGATCTGGGCGTGCAGCAGCGAATCGGGGTCCTCCTCGGTGCCCAGGACGCTGTGCTGCCACAGCGCGTAGTCCGCGTACTGCACGGCCAGCGGCGGCCAGGCGGGCGGCTCGTGGTGCAGCCGCGCCGAGTAGGCGGCCATCATGTCCCGGGCGAGCGGGGCCAGCGATGATCCGTCGCCGGAGATGTGGTGCAGGACCACGGCCAGGATCCACTCGTCGGGTCCCAGTTCGTACAGGCGCACCCGGAACGGCACTTCGGTGGTCACATCGAACACTGCCGATACGAAAGCCGAGAGTTCGGTGACCAGGTCGGCTCGTTCGACCGGGGTGACGGCCATCGGCGGCATCGCGCCGGCGGCGGGTAGCACGACCTGCGCCGGGGTGCCCTCGAACTGTGGGTAGACCGTGCGCAGTACTTCGTGCCGGGTCATCACATCGTCGACGGCGGTGCGGAGCGCGTCGATATCGAGCCGTCCGGTCAGCCTGATCACGATCGGGATGCTGTAGGCGGCGGAATCGGGTTCGAACCGGTTCAGGAACCACATCCGCTGCTGGGCGTAGGACAGCGGGATACGATCCGGGCGCTGCTGTGTGGTGAGCGAGATCCGGCCGGTATCGGCGTGTGATTCGGCACGGGCGGCCAGTTTCGCGACGGTGGGTGCCTCGAAGATGATCGATACCGGGACCGAGGCGTCGAGGGCGGCACCGATCCGGGCGGCGACGCGGGTCGCGACCAGGCTGTTGCCGCCCAGTTCGAAGAAGTCGTCGTCGGCGCCCACGGGGCCGTCGACGCCGAGCAGTTCGGCGTACACCCCGGCCACGATCTCCTCCACCGGTGAGGACGGGGCCCGGAACTGCCTGGCCTGGAGTACCGGTGCGGGCAGGGCCTTGCGGTCGAGTTTCCCGTTGGGTGAGAGCGGGATCTCGTCGAGGACCATCACCGCGGCGGGGACCATATAGGAGGGCAGTTTCGCGGCGGCCGCCGCGCTGAGTTCTTCGCTGGAGACAGCGGTGCCCCGCGCCGGTACCACGTAGGACACCAGGAGGACGGGGCCGACACCGTCGCGGCGTGGGACGGTGACGGTGAACGCGATATCGTCGCGGGCGTTGAACACCGCATCGATTTCGCCGAGTTCCACCCGGAAGCCGCGCACCTTGACCTGGAAGTCGTTGCGTCCGACGAATTCGAGGTCGTGGTCGGCGTTCCAGCGTACGACGTCGCCGGTGCGGTACATCCGCAGGCCGGGTTCACCGTAGGGAGTGGCGACGAAGCGGCCGGCGCTGACGGCGGCCCGGTTGAGGTAGCCGCGTGCCAGCCCGGGGCCGGCCAGATACAGTTCGCCCGCCACTCCCACGGGTACGGGCCGCAGCCGGTCGTCCAGTACCAGAGCCCGCATTCCGGCTCGGGGGCCGCCGATGCGGGGACGGTCGCCGGGCAGCATGCGGGGTGCGCTGGTGGCGACGACGGAGGTTTCGGTCGGTCCGTACAGGATCCGGAATTCCCGGGTACCGGCCCGGTCGGTGCCGGCCCACCGGTTCACCAGTTCGGAGGGCACCTCTTCGCCGCCGGCCATGACGACCTGCAGGTCGTCGAGTCCGGCGGGGTCGACCGAGGCGAGGGCGACCGGGGTGACGAATGCGTGGGTGACCCGCTGGGTGCGGAGCAGGGCGGCGAGTTCGCTGCCGCCGTACATACCGGCCGGTGCCAGGACGAGCGTGGAGGCGCCACCGATCGCGAGCAGGATCTCCAGTAGCGAGGCGTCGAAGGACGGTGACGCGAAATGCAGTACCCGGGAATCGGGTCCGGTGTGGTGCCAGGCGTGCTGGGCGGCGAGGAAATCGGCGATGGCGCGGTGCTCCACGACGACGCCCTTGGGGACGCCGGTGGATCCGGAGGTGAAGACGATATAGGCGGTGTGGGTGGCCAGGAGCGGGGCGCGCCGGTCGGCGTCGGTGACGGGGTCGCCGGGCAGTGCCCGGATCCGGGTGCGCACGGAGGCGTCGTCGAGGACGAGCCAGTCCAGGGCGTCGGGTAGTTCGGTGCGGGCAGCCGTCACCGTGACGCCTAGCGTGGCACCGGAATCGACGATCATCTGTTCGATCCGGCTCGCCGGATAGCGGGCGTCGACCGGTACATAGGTGGCACCGGATTTGACCACCGCCCACCACGCGATCACCGATTCCACCGACCGCGTCGCGGCGACCAGTACCGGATCCTCCGGTCCGGCGCCGCGCTGGATCAGCGCGCGTGCCAACTGGTTCGACCGGATATCGAGTTCGGTGTAGGTCAGTGCGGTATCGCCGGCGATAAGGGCCGTGCCGGGACCGTTGTCCCGGACCGCGGCGGCGAAAGCGTCCGGTAGCAGTGCGGGCGCACCCTCGATACGGGGTCCGACGCGGGATACGAGGGTGGTGTGTTCGTCGGTATCGAGCCAGTCGATATCACCGACCGCGGTGGACGGATCGGCGGCGACGGCTTCCAGTACCCGGATCAGCCGCTGGACGAACACGGCGACCGTCGCTTCGTCGAACAGGTCGCGCGCGAACATCATCATTCCGGAGATGCCCTGTGCCGCACCGCCCCTCCCGTAGTTGTCGGAAACGATGAGCTGCAGGTCGAACTGGCACATACCGGTATCCACTTCGGCGCGCGACACTCTGACATCGGGGAGCACCACATCGACCGACGACAGGTTCTGGAATGCCAGCGCCACCTGGAACAGTGGATGCCGGTCCGGCGACCGCTGCGGTTTCAGCTCCTCCACGACCCGCTCGAACGGGACGTCGGCGTGTTCGAATGCCTGGAGATCCGTTTCCCGCGTCCGCGTCAGCAGGTCGGCGAAGGGTTCGCCGGGGTGGACCTGGGTGCGCAGTACCAGGGTGTTGACGAACATCCCGACCAGATCGTCGAGGCCGGGTTCGCCGCGTCCGGCGATCGGTGTGCCGATCACCACGTCGTCGGTGTTGCCGGAGCGGCCGAGTAGTACCGCGACGGCGGCGTGCAGGACCATGAACAGTGACGAACCGCGCGCGTGCGCCAGATCCATCAATCGTTGGTGCAGATCCGCGCCGATTTCGAGGGGGACCCGGCCACCGGCCAGCGAGGCCACGGCGGGGCGGGGCCGGTCCGACGGTAGGTCGATCCGGTCGGGTGCGTCGGCCAGGGTGTCGCGCCAGAACTCCAGCTGGGCCGACATGAGCGAGCCGGGGTCCTGCGCGGATCCCAGCATCCGGCGCTGCCACAGGGCGAAATCGGCGTACTGCACCGGCAGGGGTTCCCACAGGGGTGCGTGTCCGGCTACCCGGGCGGCGTAGGCCCGCATCACATCGCGGGCCAGCGGACCCATGGACTGGCCGTCACCGGCGATATGGTGGACCACCAGCACCAGCAGGTACTCGGCGGGCCGGTCACCGGAACCGGTTTCGAACAGTCCGACGCGCATCGGCACCTGCACGGTCACATCGAAGCCGCGGCGCAGGAATTCGCCGACCACTTCGGGGATCGCGGCCTCGTCCACCGGTACCGGTTCCAGGGCTGCCTCGGGTTCGTCCAGGATCACCTGTTCGGGCTCACCCGCGGTTTCGGGATAGATCGTCCGCAGCACCTCGTGGCGATCGGCGATATCGCGCAGGGCCTCGGCCAGGGCGGCGATGTCGAGGCGGCCCGTTAGTCGCAGCATCACCGGGATGTTGTAGGCGGCCGATTCCGGTTCGAAGCGGTTGAGGAACCACATGCGCTGCTGTGCCAGCGACAGCGGGACCGGGTCCGGGCGTGCTCCCGCGGTGAGCGGTACGCGGTCGCCACCGTGCAGTGAGGCCGTGTATTCGGCGAGACCCGCGACGGTGGGTGTTTCGAACATCGCCCGCACCGGCACCCGGACATCCAGGGCGGCGCCGACTCGCGCCACCACCAGTGAGGCGCTGAGCGAATCACCGCCGAGTTCGAAGAAGTCGTCGTCGGCACCCACCCGTTCGGCGTCGAGGACATGTTCGAAAGCTTCCGCGATCACGGTCTCCACCGGTGTGCCCGGCGCCCGGAACTCCCGGACGGCGAAAACCGGCTCCGGAAGGCGGTCGCGGTCGAGTTTCCCGTTGGAGGTCAGCGGCATGTGGTCGAGCAGCAGCACCGCGGCGGGCACCATGTACGCGGGCAGCGCTTCGGTCAGCGCCGCGGTGAGTTCCGCACCGGTGACGGTCGCCCCCGGGGCGGGCACCACATAGGACACCAGCACCACGGGCCTGCCCTCGGTACTGCGCGGCACGGTCACCGCGAACGAGACGTCCGGTCGGGCGCCCAGGGCGGCATCGACCTCACCGAGTTCGACCCGGTTGCCGCGCACCTTGACCTGGAAGTCGTTACGTCCCACGAACTCCAGTGCGCCGTCGTGGTTGCGGCGCACGATATCGCCGGTGCGGTACATGCGGTGGCCGGGCCCGTCGAACGGGCAGGCCACGAACCGGGCCGCGCTGAGTCCGGGGCGGCCGATGTAGGCATCGGCCAGCCCGGGACCGAACAGGTACAGTTCGCCCGCGACTCCGGCGGGGACGGGTCGCAGCCAGGTGTCGAGGACGGTGGCGGAAACCGGCCCGACCGGCCGGCCGATCGTGATGGGAGCACCCGCGGCCAGCGCGCTGTCTGCGGTGGCCCATATCGTGGTTTCGCTGGGCCCGTACAGGTTGACCATGGTGCGGTCCGGGGCCCACTGTTCGACCAGTTCCGGTCCGACCGGTTCACCGGCGGTGGAGAGCATCCGCAGGTCGTCGAGTCCCTCGCGGGGCAGGGTGGCCAGCGCCGACGGGGTCAGGACAGCGTGGGAGATATGTTCGCGGCGGATCAGATCGGCCAGTTCGGGGCCACCGTACACATCCGCCGGCGCCACGACCAACCGGCCGCCGGAACCGTGCGCCATCAGCAGTTCGAACACCGAGGCGTCGAAGTTGGGTGAGGCGACCTGCAGAACGGTCGCGTCGGAACCGACGCCGAGAATGCTGCGCTGGGCCGCCACGACCTCGGCCAGCGCGTGGTGGGCGACCAGCACACCCTTCGGTGTTCCGGTGGATCCGGACGTGTAGATCACGTACGCGGGGTGCGCCGGCCGGACGGGTCCGCCGCGCTCGGCGTCGGTGATCGGGGCGGGCTCGTCCGGTTCACTGCTCGCGGCGGAGTCGACGATCAGCCAGTCGATACTGTCGGGCAGCTGTGGACGGGAGGCGCGGTCGGTGAGCCCGAGAGTGGTGCCGGAGTCCGACAGCAGGAACTCGGTCCGGTCCGGGGGCAGATTCGGGTCCATGGGCAGGAACGCGGCGCCCGCTTTCGCCGCGGCCCAGATCGTGACGATCATGTCGAGCGAGCGGGGCAGCGCGGCGGCGACCAGGACACCCGGGCGGCCGCCGCGGCGGAGCAGCAGCCGGGCGAGGTGATTCGCGCGTTCGTCGAGTTGCCGGTAGGTCAGAGCGACCGGACCGTAGGTGACCGCGATCTCATCGGGGTGGGCGGCCGCGGTGGCGGTGAACAGGGCGCCCAGCGTGATCTCGGGGAGGTTCTCGGCGCGGGGGGCGGGCAGTACCGGGCTCGCCGGATCGTCCGGGGCGAGTTCACCGAGCCTCGTTGCCGGTTGGTGGGCGATCCGGTGCAGTAGTTCCACGAAGCGGTCCAGGATCCGGCCGGCCTGCGGGGTGTCGAATTCGCGGTCGAGGAAGCGCAGGGTGATGTGCAGGCTCTGTCCCGCGCCGTCCTCGTCCTGCTTCGGCGCTACCACCAGGCTCAGCGGGAACGGGGTGGCGTCGACGCCACTGATCTCGTCCACGCGCAGGCCCGCCGATTCGACGAGCTGCTGCAGGGCCGGACGGTCCACCGGGAAGGACTGGAACGCGATCGCGGTATCGAAGAGCTCGGTCACGCCGGCACTGCGATGGATATCGGGGAGCCCGATGTAGTGGTGGTCGAGCATACCGGCGTGCTGGGCCTGGATACGGGTCAGCAGTTCGCGCAGCGAGACCGCGGGGTCGAGCCGAACCCGGACCGGGATCGTGTTCAGGAACATGCCGAGTGTCTGCTCCACTCGCGGGAGTTCGGGTGGACGGCCCGAGACCGCGGACCCGAAGATCACATCGGTCTCGCCCGTCAGCGTGCGCAGGTTCAGTGCCCAGGCGGCGGCGACGGCGGTGTTGAGGGTGACGGCGGCATCGGCGGCCACCGCGCGCAGGTGTGCGAGCTGTTCGGCCGGGAGTTCGGCGGTGACCTCGGTGGCCGAGACCGAGCCCGCCGGGCCGGCGCCGCGGGCCACGAGGGTGGGGGAATCGACGTCGGCGTAGGCCTGCGCCCACGCGGCCCGGGACGCGGCGAGGTCCTGCCGGGCGAGCCAGCTCAGGTAGTCACGATAGGACGGGGCAGGTCCGGCGGCGCCGATATGTTCCGGCGCTCCGTAGTATTCGAGCAGTTCGCGCAGCATCAACGGCATCGACCAGCCGTCGAGGATCACATGGTGGTTGGTGATCAGCAGCCGGGACATGCCGGAGGCGGCGCGGATGAGGGTGAAGCGGATCAGCGGCGGAGCCGACAGGTCGAAACCGGCCGCGGCGTCCGCGGTGGCGATCCGGTCCCATTCGGCCGTCGGGTCGGTACCGTCGCCGAGCGCGAGATCCATCTCCTGGAAACGGACTTCGGCGTGGTCGAGTACCAGCTGACACGGCCCGACCGGGGTTTCCACGTATGCGGCGCGCAGGATGTCGTGCCGGTCGACCACCGCCTGCGCGGCGCGGCGTAGCCGCTCACCGTCGACGTGACCGGTGAAACCGATGACCGTCTGCACGGTGTAGCTGTCGCCGACGCCGGGGTCGAAGGTGGAATGGAAGTGGATACCGGATTGCATCGGCGACAGCGGCCATACGTCGGCCAGTGTGCTGTAGCGCTGTTCCAGTTGCTCGATATCGGGTTGGCCGAGCGAGACCAGCGGGAAGTCGGCCGGACGGTACGCGCGGTCCTCGATGCGGCGCGCGCGACCGGGTAGATCCGCGGCGGTCGGCGCGTCGGATTCGCTGCGGGCCAGTGCGGCGAGGGCGGCGACGGTTTTGCCGTCGAACACATCACGCGGGGTGAGGGTGAGCCCGGCTGCGCGGGCCAGCGCCACCAGCCGCATGGAGACGATACTGTCACCGCCGAGGGTGAAGAAGTTGCTCTCCGCCGACACGGTGTCCAGGTGCAGTACCTCGGCGAACAGTTGCGCCATCACCTGTTCGGCGGATGTGGACGGTGGCCGGCCGGCCGCCTGTTCGGCGAGGAACGCGCGTTCGCGCAGCGCTTTCCGGTCGATCTTGCCGACCGGGGTCAGCGGCATCGACTCCAGTTCCACGATCGCCGCCGGGTTCATGTAGCGGGCCAGCTCGGCGGCGAGATCATCGTGCAGGGCCGCCACATCCAGCGTCGTTCCGGGGGTGGGAACGACATAGGAGACCAGTACCGGCTCACCGGCGGGGCCTTGCTGAGCGACGGTGGCGACGCGGGCGACGGCGGAGTGCCGGGCCAGATGGGCGTCGACCTCGCCGGGTTCGATCCGCAGACCGTGGATCTTCACCTGCTGATCGCCCCGGCCCAGGTATTCCAGTTCCAGGCCGGTGCGGCCGCGTACCCAGCGCACCGAATCGCCGGTGCGATAGAGGCGGTCCCCGTGGGTCGATCGTGGATCGGCGACGAATCGTGCCGCGGTGGTGGCCGGCCGGTCGAAGTAGCCGCGGGCCAGCCCGGGACCACCGATGTACAGTTCCCCGGCTGTGCCGACCGGTACCGGGCGCAGCCACATATCGAGCACCGCGGCGGTCGCACCGCGGATCGGGCCGCCGATGGTGACCGGTTGGCCGGGACGCAGGAGATCGGAGCCGGTCGCCCAGATCGTGGTCTCGGTCGGGCCGTAGTGATTCATGAGCCGGCGGCCGGGTGCCCACTGGTGCACGATGTCGGATCCCGTGGCCTCGCCGACCACCGCGACCGTGGTGAGCGCCGGCAAACCGGCCGGGTCCATGGTGCTCAGTACCGACGGGGTGATGATGGCGTGGGTGACCCGTTCGGCGCGCAGTAGTCGCGCCAGATCGTCACCGCCGTATACCTCCGGTGGCGCCACGACGAGGCAGGCGCCGCTGCTGTGCGCGAGCAGCAACTCCGATACGGAGGCGTCGAATCCCGGCGAGGCGACCTGCAGCACCACCGAATCCGTGGTCGTGCCGAACGCTTCGGCTTGAGCGGCAGCGATATCGGCGAGGCCGCGGTGGCCGACCTGTACTGCTTTCGGTTTACCGGTCGACCCGGAGGTGTAGATCACGTAGGCGGTGTTGTCGGGTAGCAGACGCCCGGGGACGACCGGTTTCCGGGCCGGGGCCGGGAGCTGCGCGGCGTCCACGGTGAACCAGTCGACCGAATCCGGCAGCTGCCGGGCGACGGCGTCGATCGTCACGCCCAGTTCGCTGCGTGAATCGGCCAGCAGCTCCGCGATACGTTCGGGCGGGTTGGCCGGATCGAGGGGGACGAAGGCCGCGCCGGTCCGTGCCACGGCCCATACCGCCACGACCAGCTCGACGGATCGCGGAAGCGCCAGCGCCACGAACGTTTCCGGGCCGGCGCCGCGGGTGATCAGTCGCCGGGCCAGTGCGTCGGCGTGCTGTTCCAGTTCACGATAGGTCAGGGCGGTATCGCCGTGGCGGACGGCGAGAGCGTCGGGGTATCGGCGCGCGGTGCGGGACAGGATGTCGTACAGGCTGCGTTCGGCGACCGGAGGTTCGCCGTGTACCGAGAGCAGCTCCGCTCGTTCGGGATCCCAGTTCGTGGCGACCGCAGCGACCGGGCGTTCCGGATCGGTGACGAGCCGGGTCAGCAGCAGCTCGAAACGTTCGAGCAGGGTGCGCGCGTCGTCGGGCTCGAAGCGGTCGCCGGCGTACCGCAGGGTCACCGTATGGGTCGCGGACTCTTCGGTATCGGCGGCATCCCGCGACGGCGGGGTCACCTGCAGGCTCAACGGGTAGGGTGTCGCGTCCTGGGCGTCGAGATCGACGAGCCGCAGTCCCGCCGCGCCGAGATCACGGGCCAGGCCCTCCCGGTCGAGCGGATAGGACTCCAGCACCGTGACCGTGTCGAACATATCGGCGACACCGGTGGCCCGTTGCAGTTCCGCCAGACCGATATGGCGGTGATCGAGCATGGCGGCCTGCTCGGTTTGCGTACGGACCAGCAGATCGGCGACGGTCTCACCGGGATCGAGCCGTACCCGGACCGGCAGGGTGTTGATGAAGAGGCCGACCATGTGCTCGACGCCCTGGATATGCGGCGGGCGATCCGACACCGTGTTCCCGAACACCACATCGGACCGGCCGGTCAGCACCGTGAGCAGCAGCGCCCACGCCACCTGGATCGAGGTATTGGCGGTGACCCCGTGGGAGCGGCCCAGATCGAGCAGCGCGGCGGTGGTCGCGGCATCGAGTTTCAGCCCGACCTCGCCGCTGCGCGCGGTGGTCGTCCGGTCCGCGCGGCCGGTGACCCGCGTCGGGCTCTCGATCCCGGCCAGCATCCGCTGCCATGCCGCGGTCGCCGCCGTGGAGTCGCGGCTGTGCAGCCACTGGAGGTAGTCGCGGTAGGAACGCGGCGGCGCGAGTTCGGCTGCCGCGTCGCCGAACGCGTACAGCGACAGCAGTTCGTGGATGAGCAGCGGCATCGACCAGCCGTCGAGCACGATGTGATGGTTGGTGACCAGCAGCCGGCATTCGTCGGCGGCGGTGCGGATCAGATGGAACCGCAGCAGCGGCGGCCGGGCCGGATCGAACGGGGCTGCCGCCGCGACCGCGAGCTCGCGGAGCCGGTGGTCGCGGTCGGTGGCGTCACCGATATCGCTGATATCGGTGTACTGCCAGTCGGCACGGGTGTCGCCGAGTACGAGCTGGCGTGGTCCGCCGGCGCTTTCGACGAACGCGGTACGGAGGCTGTCGTGGCGGTCGACGAGTGCCTGCGCGGCCCAGCGCATCCGCTCGGCGTCGGCTTCCCCGGCGAAGGTCAGCGCCGCCTGCACGGTGTACCCGTCGGTGGTGTCGCGGTCGTAGATCGCGTGGAACAGCAACCCGGCCTGCAACGCGGTCAGCGGCCACACGTCGGTCAGCGACGGGTAGTCGCGCGTCCAGTCGTCGATCTCGTCCTGCGTAACGGTGACGAGCGGGAAATCCGACGGGGTGAAACCGCCCGCGGATTCGGACCGGATATGTCCCGCGAGGGAGCGCAGCGCGCGCACCCAGAGTCCGGCGAGTTCGTCGACCTCGGTGGCGTCGAGGACCTGCGCGGCGAACTCCCAGGTCGCTTCGAGTTCGAGTCCCTCGGGTCCCGGTTCGGCGATCGCGTTGATATCGAGCAGGGCGGGCAGCGTCATCCGCGGATCGCCGGTGGAGGTCAGCGAGGTGAATTCACGGGTGGGTGTCCACGCCCCCGAAAGTTCGCGGACACCCACCCGCCCCAGATAGTTGAAACTGATCTGAGGTTCCGGCGAGCTCCCCAGCTCGGCCCTACCCCGGGAGTCCAGATACCGCAGCATCCCGTAGCCGATACCGTTGTCCGGCACCGCCCGCAGCTGCTCTTTCACCTGCTGGATCGCGCGACCCGCGGCGGGACCGCCGGCGAAGGCATCCTCCGGATCGATATCCCGCAATTCGAGACGGATCGGGAATCGGGTGGTGAACCAGCCCACCGTGGCACTGAGATCGGCCCCCGGTACGGCCTGTTCCTCGCGGCCGTGGCCCTCCAGAGTGATCAGTTCCGCACCGGCGTTCATACCGCGCCGGCGCCGCCATTCACCCAGCGCCAGGGCCAGCGCGGTCAGCAGTGGATCGTTGGCGCTGCCGTGGAAGCGAGCCGGGACAGTGGTGAGCACGGCTTCGGTGACATCGGCCGGGATCCGGATCCGGATCTGTCCGGCGGTGGCCGCGACATCGCGTTCGGGGTCCAGGCGCCGGGCGCCGAGAAGCCGGTCGCCCGCTGCGTGGACACCTTGCCACAGCTCCAGTTCCGCGGCACGTCCGGCCGGTGCCTGTTCGACCAGCCCGTGTACCCAGCGCCGCACCGAAGTGCTGGGCGCGGGAAGATGCGGTTCGCCGCCCTCGGCGGCCTGCGCCCAGGCCTGGGCGAGATCGGTGAGCAGGATCCGCCACGATACGGCATCGACGGCCAGGTGGTGGATCACCAGCCACAGCAGGTCGGGTCCCGAACCCGTGCTGTCCTGTAGCCGGACGGCCTGCAGCAGTACCCCGTTGCCCGGGTCCAGCCGATCCGCGGCCGCCTGGAGCTGTGCGTCCACCTCGGCGGCGTCGCGCTGTTCCAGCGGCACCCGCAGCAGGGCCGCGTCGGCGTCGACGGTGCCCTGGTCGAGAACGTCGACGAACCGATCCAGCGATTCGGCGCCGCGCAGTACCGCGCGCAGGATGTCGTGGTGGTCCAGCAGTGACTGCAGGGCCCGGACCAGGTCGGGGTCCTCGACGTGCTCCGGTAGCTGGACCAGGGTGGCCTGCGCGAACCGGGTGTAATGACCGCGGCCGAGCATGGCGTGCATGATGGGCGACAGCGGCATGGGCCCCACACCGCCGCCGGGCAATTCGGCCAGTAGCGGTGCGTCACCGGCCTCGGTGGCCACGGCGGCGAGCCCGGCGACGGTCTTGCACTCGAAGACATCCTGGGTGGAGAAGCTCAATCCGACGGCCTTGGCCCGGGCCACCAGCTGGATCGACAGGATACTGTCGCCGCCCAGCGCGAAGAAGCTGTCGTCCGCCCCGGGATCGCCGACCCCGAGAACTTCGGCGAACAGGCTCGCCATCAGGTTCTCCCGGGGTGTGGCCGGTGCCCGGCCGGCGGGCGCGGTCGCGAAATCGGGTTCGGGCAGGGCGCTTCGATCCATTTTGCCGAACGCGTTCACCGGCAGGCGGTCCATCGGCAGGATGACCGCCGGGACCATATGCGGAGGCAGGGATTCGCGGGCGAAACGCTGGAGTCCGGCGGTATCGATGCGGCGGCCCTGGATCGGGACGACATAGGACGCCAGTACGGTCGCGCCGGCCTTGTTCTGCACCGGCACGGTGACCGACAGTTCCACGTCCTCGTGGCCGGTCAGGGCGGCGTCGATCTCCCCCGGTTCGATCCGATAGCCACGGATCTTCACCTGGAAATCGCTACGTCCCATCAGTTCCAGCGCCAACTCGTCGTGGTCGGCGGAGGACCAGCGCGCGAGATCGCCCGTCCGGTACATCCGGTCTCCCGGAGTGCCGTAGGGGTCGGCGACGAAACGGGCCGCGGTTTCGCCGACGCGGTGACTGTAGCCGCGGGCCAGGCCCGGACCGGCCAGATACAGTTCGCCCGCGGTGCCCCTGGGCACCGGTTGCAGGGTCCGGTCCAGCACCATGGCGGAAACACCCCGGATCGGGCCGCCGACGGTGAGTTCGCGACCGGGGTCGACCGGCGTCCCGGCGGCGGTCACGGTGGCCTCGGTGGGGCCGTACTCGTTGTGCATCACCGCGGATCCGGTCCACCGCTCGATGACGTTCGGCGGGCAGACATCGCCGCCGACCACGACGACGCGGAGATCGGTGAGCGGTTCGGGGTCCACGGTCGCCAGCATGGCGGGCGTCAGGATCAGGTGGGTGACGCGTTCTTCGGCGAGCAGCCGGGTCAGCGGGTCACCGCCGATCACCTCCGGCGGTACGACGATCAGCGTGGACCCGTTCGCGAAGCAGGTGAGGAACTGTTCCTGGGAGGCATCGAAGCTGGGTGAGAGCGCATAGGACACCCGCGATGTCGTGTCGATACCGTGTGTTCCACTGCGGTCGGCGATGAGGTTGGCCAGCCCGGTATGGGTGACCTGTACGCCTTTCGGGAGACCGGTGGAGCCGGACGTGTAGGTCAGGTAGGCGAGATTACCGGGCCGCAGGGGCCGGATCCGGTCGGTATCGGTCACCGGATCGCCGGCGGCGGAATCGAACTCGTGCCGGGTCGCCGGGTCGTCGAGGACGACCGGGCGCACCTGCCGCGGTAGCCGATCCCGATGGTCATCGAGGGTGATCGCCACCCGCGCGCCGCTGTCGACGACCATGTGCTCGATACGTTTGGACGGGTACTCCGGATCGATCTGCACGATGGCGGCACCGGATTTGGCGACCGCCCACGCGGCGACCACCGATTCGACGGAACGGCGCAGCACGATCGCGACCGCGGTCTCGGGGCCGCAGCCCAGCGTGATGAGATGCCGGGCCAGCTGCGAGGATCTGGTGTCGAGTTCGGCGTAGGTCACCGTCCGGCCGGGTGCGACCACGGCAGTGTTGTCGCGATACGCGGCAGCGCTGTCGGACAAGATATCGGGTAACAGCCGGGTTCCGGTGCCGCGCGGACCCCGGACGGGTAGCAGCGCGGCGCGTTCCCGCGCTTCCAGCAGCGGCAGGCCGCTGACCCGGTATTCCGTACCTCCGGCGAGGAATTCGTGCAGGAACATGAGGAATCGCCGGTGGTGGTCGGCGAGCTCGGCACGGCTGTAGACGTTCGGGTTCCCCTGGAAATCGATATGGGTGCTCTCACGCCCGGCACCCGGGTAGATGTTGACGAACAGGTCGGCGGTGGGGCCGGAGGTGAGCACGTTGAGGCGGCCGGTCGTCTCACCGAACACGACCTCGTTCTCGACCATCATGAGGTTCACGGCCGGCCCGAACGACGCGGCCTCGTCCCGTGCGATCCCCATATCGTGGAAGATGTCCTCCTGGCGGTAACGCTGACGCCGCAGCGCGCTGGTGAGTTCGCTCTGCGTAGCGTCGATCAACGCACCCACGGTGCGGCCGGCGACCGCGACCCGCAGCGGGACCACATTGGCGACCATGCCGCCGGAACGGCGCAGCACCGCGGAATGCCTACCCGACACCGGCAGGCTCAGCAGCACTTCGTCGCTTCCGGTCATCCGGGCCAGGTAGGCGGCGAACGCCGCGACCACGATCGGGGTGACGCTGGTACCGCGCTCGGCCACCACATGGTCGAGCAGCCGCGCGGTCTCCGCGGGCAGGGACGCGCTGATGAGTTCCGGATGGATGGTCGGTTTGCTGACGCGGCCCGCCAGGCTGACCACGGGCGGAGCGCCGGCGAGGTGTTCGGTCCAGTACCTGCGGTCGTTCTCGAACCGCTCCGACCCCCGGTAGCCCAGGTCCTGCTCGATGATCTCGCCCAGGTACTTCGCGGTCGCGGGCGGTGCGTCGTTCCCTTCGATCCAGGCGTTGTAGAGCTCGGTGATGCGGTGCAGCATCGTCACGGCGGCGAATCCGTCCAGCGCGATATGGTGGGCGCGCTGATACCACAGGTAGTGGTCCGCGCCGACCTGGTAGACAACGCTCTTCATGAGGTGGTCGCCCAGCAGGTCCAGCGGCGCCGCGTAGTCCTCGACCATGAGGCGGTGTGCGGCCGCGGCCGGATCGTTGTGGCGCCGTAGATCCACTACCGATACCGGGGATCCGACGGATTCGTCGACGTACTGACAGGGCTCGCCGTCCACCTCGATGAGGTGGATATGCCCGGAGCCGAACTCGCGGTCGGCGGTCTCGCACGCTTCGATGAGCAGATCCGTTTTCAGTTCGCCGATGATCTCGACGTACTGGGCGACCGAGATCGGTGAGGAACCGGCGAGATGTTGGGCGAACCAGATTCCGCGCTGCGCGGCCGACAGGCGGAGGATGTCACGGCGGGACGGCCCGGTGAACGTACCGGTGCCCGGTTGCGCGCCCGAACCGTTACCGTAGGCCGGACCGGCCGGCGTCGTGGACGGGCCGGGCTGCGTGGAGCCGGTCCGGCTCGGGCTGCTGTCGATTTTGCGCTCGGACTGGGTCACCTGTCCTCCAATTTCCCGTAACGGGGAAGCTGCTCCGAAGAACCGCCGGCGGCTTCCCCGAATGCGCAGGGGATATTATTGAAACGACAATTCATGTCGCCGATTCGAGATATTTCTGCATCGTTGCCCAGGGAATGCAGCACCCGATCTCCCGAATTCGATTCCGAATGGAAATAAATTGGGATGAGCGAGACCTGACGGTTATGTTTCCGGCAGGTTCCGGAGGCGCGCTCGACCTATCGCCGTAGTCGCCGTGAGAAGCTAGATATTGCGCCGTCTTCGCCGAGCCGGACGGCTGCTGAGTCGCCGCCCGGCGGGCCCTGCACAGAGGGGTTCCGCACTGCTCGTGCACGCATCGTTACCATCCCAGAGGTGGGATACATGCAGGTCACGTATATGGCTCGAAACCGAGTCGGGGTCGGTGAGCGGGGGGCGAACATCGTCGATATTCATCGGTAGCACCAAATCGCCTTCTGGCCGTGGCTTACCTCTGTGCCAGTTGTCCCGGTGGATTCCCCACAACCCCGACAATCGGAGGAACCCCTTTGTCGTGCCGATCTGCCGCAATTCCGGCAATCGGACCGGCAGTCGTCGAAGTGCATTCTCGGAAATCTCGACGACCAGCTTCGGAACGCCATAATAAGCGAGGTCCGGCGAGGTCCGCAACGACGATTCTCACAGCCCGCCACAGCGGGGGAAAAGAAGGGTTTACGGGCGATTTCCGGTAGTTCGTCAGGATAAGCAATCGGGTATTGCGTGATCGACGCGGAAATCTGCCGGGTAATCGTGTCGTCACGGCCCGGCGGCCGGGATGCCCGCGACGGCACGCGGGAGAGCCGGCATGTCCGGGGCTGCAGCGGACCGCGCGCAGGCGAGAGCCGCACGGGCCGTCATCCGGCCCGGCGCCCACGCGACCTCAGGCGGTGGGGCGCAGGCTGGACAGCACGCGGATGGCGTCCGACAGCGGGATCATCCGTTCGGGCTGTTCGCTGGACAGGCCCAGTTCGATGTACTGGCGGATCAGCATCGACGGTGTGATGCAGTGTGCCGCGGCGACCTCACGGATACGGTCGCGCATATCCTGCGGCAGCTTGAGCGAAGTCGTGACCATACCGCGTTCGATCTCGTCGGTGGCCGGCGGGAGCGGCGGCACCTGCACGGTGTCGTCGAAGGCCAACTCGTCGAGGAACTGGTCGGCTTCGGCGGCGCTGCGCGGGAAACCGGGTTCGTGTTCGTTATTCATCTCGGGTCGCCTCCCATGTGGTGAATTCGGCGAGCTGACGTGACCCCATGGGTGCGGCCATGAGGATCTGCCACCGGTCGGGATACGAACGCGGTCGCAGGACCACCACCAGCGGCCGCCCGCCCTCGGTGCGGCCCCATACGGTGAGCACCGCCAGTCCCTGAGCGGTGGCCGCCGGACGCGACCACCGCTGCGGCGAGTACAGCACCTCCACCACTTCCCAGGCCGCGACCTCGAAGTGCCGAAGGAACGGTTCGCTGGATGCGTGCCATTCGTACTCCACGACTGCTTACGATAATACCCCGGTATTACCGTATGCGAGCGCGCTGTCCGCCGGGCGCGACGGACGCGCGGAGGTACTCGGCCGGGCGGTGGGTCAGCGCCAGTGGGCGGCGTCCGGGATGCCGGTGGTGAAGATGCTGTAGAAGAACTGCCCGGGGGCGAGTTCATTCATATCGTGCCAGGCACCTGCCGGGTCGCGCTGGTAGAAGTCGGCCGTTCCGGTTCCGTTGTCGTAGCAGACGATTCCGCTGGTGCCGAACGGGCTCCAGTACACCGCGCCGGGACGGGGAGCTTCCAGCGGTGTCCGGAACAGGTGGCCGCAGTGGCTGATCTCGGGGTCGTAGTAGGTGGGTTGCGCGGCCGCTGTCGCGGCCGGACCGCCGCAGCCGAGGGCGGCGGCAGCGAATGCGGTGATAATCCTGCGGCGAACCGTGCTGCGCATATAGTCTGCCCTCCCGAGTGGGTCGGAATCGTCACGAAGCGTGGGTGCACGATACCGAGCGCACCGCCCTGCCGGGCGGTTTCTTGATCAAGCCCAGATTCTGACCCGAACAGATACTTGATTCATTCAAGAAAGTCGGTAAGCTCCGGAATGTGACCACGACCGCGGAGTTCGAGAACATGTTGCGCGAGGCAGCGCTGCGTGTGACCGCACCGCGGCTGGCGGTACTGAGCGCGGTACACGAGAGCCCGCATTCCGATACCGACACGATCATCGGCCGGGTACGCGAATCGCTGGGAGCCGTCTCCCACCAGGCCGTCTACGACGTATTGCGCGCGTTGACGACCGCGGGTCTGCTGCGCCGTATCCAGCCCACCGGCTCGGTGGCCCGGTACGAGACCCGGGTCTCCGACAACCATCACCATCTCGTATGCCGGTCCTGCGGCGCGATCGCCGATGTCGACTGCGCCACCGGCCCCGCCCCGTGCCTGACCGCCGCCGACGACCACGGTTTCACGATCGAAGAAGCCGAGGTCATCTATTGGGGTCTGTGCCCCGACTGTTCTGTATCGCCCAGCCCGAAATGACCCTTATCCACCGGAAGGAACGCAGTGTCCGACAGCACCACAGGCCAGTGCCCGTTCACGGCCAAACACCCGACGACGGGTGCCGGCAACCGTGATTGGTGGCCCAACCAGCTCAACCTGAAGATCCTGCGGAAGAACGCGCCCGCGTCCGACCCGATGGCGCCGGACTTCGATTACGCGACCGAGTTCGAAACCCTGGACCTGAACGAGGTCCGCCGCGATATCACCGAGATCCTGACCGACTCGCAGGACTGGTGGCCCGCCGACTTCGGTCATTACGGCCCGCTGATGATCCGCATGGCCTGGCACAGCGCCGGCACCTACCGCACCATCGACGGCCGCGGTGGCGGCGGTGGTGGTATGCAGCGCTTCGCGCCGCTGAACAGCTGGCCCGACAACGGCAACCTGGACAAGGCCCGCCGGCTGCTGTGGCCGGTCAAGAAGAAGTACGGCAAGAAGCTGTCGTGGGCCGACCTCATGATCTTCGCCGGGAACGTCGCGCTGGAATCCATGGGCTTCGAGACCTTCGGCTTCGCCGGTGGCCGCGCCGATCTGTGGGAGCCGGACGAGGACGTCTACTGGGGCCCGGAATCGGGCTGGCTCGACGACGAGCGCTACTCCGGGGAACGCGATCTGGAGAACCCGCTCGGCGCGGTCCAGATGGGGCTGATCTATGTGAACCCCGAAGGCCCGAACGGTAACCCGGATCCGCTGGCCGCCGCCGTGGACATCAAGGAGACCTTCGGCCGGATGGCGATGGACCACGAGGAGACCATCGCGCTGATCGCCGGCGGTCACACCTTCGGCAAGACCCACGGCGCCGGTGACGCCGATCTGGTCGGCGCCGAACCCGAGGCCGGGCTCATCGAGCAGCAGGGCTTCGGCTGGAAGAGCACCCACGGATCGGGTAAGGCCGGTGACGCGATCACCAGCGGCCTGGAGGTCACCTGGACCACCAAACCGGCGCAGTGGACCAACGATTTCTTCGAGATCCTCTTCGGCTACGAATGGGAACTCACCAAGAGCCCGGCGGGTGCGAACCAGTGGGTCGCCAAGGACGCCGAGGAGATCATCCCCGACGCCCACGACCCGGCGAAGCGCAAGAAGCCGATGATGCTCACCACCGACCTCGCGCTGCGTTTCGACCCGGAGTTCGAGCCGATCTCACGTCGCTTCCTGGAGAACCCGGACCAGTTCGCGGACGCGTTCGCCCGCGCCTGGTACAAGCTGACCCACCGCGATATGGGCCCGGTCGAACGGTACCTGGGCGCGGAGGTCCCAGCCGAGGTGCTGCTCTGGCAGGATCCGATCCCGGCCGTCGACTACGAGGTGATCGACGAGGCCGATATCGCCGCCCTCAAGGAGCAGGTGCTGGCCACCGGCCTGACCGTGCCGCAGCTGGTGTCCACGGCCTGGGCCTCGGCGTCGACGTTCCGCTCCAGCGATAAGCGCGGCGGCGCCAACGGTGCCCGTATCCGGCTGGAGCCGCAGAAGAGCTGGGATATCAACGAACCCGAGCAGCTCGCCACCGTTCTGAGTGCGCTGGAGAAGGTGCAGGAATCGTTCAACGGCGCCCAGTCCGGCGGTAAGAAGGTATCGCTGGCCGATCTGATCGTGATCGCCGGCGCCGCCGGTGTCGAACAGGGCGCCAAGGCCGCGGGCGTGCAGGTCACCGTGCCGGTCGCGCCAGGACGCAACGATGCGCTGCAGGAGCAGACCGATGTGGATTCCTTCGGGGTGCTCGAACCCCGTGCCGACGGTTTCCGCAACTACATCGGCAAGGGCCACCGGCTGCCGTCGGAGCATCTGCTGATCGACCGGGCGAACCTGCTCGGTGTGACCGCACCGGAGCTGACCGTGCTGATCGGTGGCCTGCGTGTGCTGGGCGCGAACTACAAGCAGTCGGCGCACGGTGTGTTCACCGACAAGGTCGGGACGCTCACCAACGACTTTTTCGTGAACCTGCTCGATATGGGTATCGAGTGGAAGTCCACCGATGAGTCGCAGGAGACCTTCGAGGCCCGCGATACCGCGACCGGCGAGGTCAAGTGGACCGGCACCCGCTACGACCTGGTGTTCGGCTCGAACTCCGAACTGCGCGCGGTGGCCGAGGTGTACGCGGCCGACGACGCCCGGGAGAAGTTCGTGCACGACTTCGTCGCGGCCTGGAACAAGGTGGTGAACGCGGACCGGTTCGATCTGGTCTGATCCGGCCCACACCGGCCGCGCGGCGCCCGGGAGTCTTCGGACTCCCGGGCGCCGCGTCGTCATCCGGGTCAGCGTCGCCAGAAGAAATGGTGCACGACCCCGCTGGGACTGGGAATCTTCTCCAGATGGAATCGATCGGTGAGTTCCTCGGGGCGTTCCCAGAGGCGTTCGCCGTCACCGAGTTCGATGGGCGCCACCGCGATATGCAGGGTGTCGATGAGATCGGCGGCGAGGAATTCGCGGACTGTGGTGGCACCCCCGCCGATGCGTACATCGCGCCCGTCGGCGGCGGCGAATGCCTCCTTCAGGGCCGCTTCCGGGGTGGCGTCGAGAAAGTGGAACGTGGTGTCGGAGAGGGTGAACGACGGGCGCGGATGGTGGGTGAGAACGAAGACCGGGGTGTGGAACGGGGGTTCGTCGCCCCACCAGCCCTGCCAGTCGTAGTTCTCCCAGGGGCCGCGCTGTGGCCCGAATTTGTTGCGGCCCATGATCTCGGCGCCGATATTGCGGGGCATATCGCGGGTCAGATAGTCGTCGAGGCCGCGGGTGCCGCCGGGTTCGGTGCGGTTCACCCAGCTGGCGGTCGCGCCGGCCCAGGACATCATGGCGCTGGGGTCGGCGTGGCCGAACGGGCGGTCGAGGCTCTGGCCGCGCCCGGCGGCGTAACCGTCGCTGGAGACAGTGAAGCATTGCACTCGAACGAGCTGGGTCATCGGGAATCCTAACTGATTGTAATATGCAATTGGTTGAGAACCTACCTAGACTGATCTCATGACGCAACCAGTTTCGCCGGAAGTGCTGCCTGTGCCGCCCGGAAAATCCGGCTGCCCGATCAATATGACGATGGAACTCCTCGGCGACCGGTGGAGTCTGATCGTGCTGCGCGACATCATGTTCAGTGGAAACACCCACTTCCGCGAACTGCTCGGCGCATCCATGGAGGGCATCGCCTCCAATATGCTCGCGGCCCGGCTGTCCAAACTCGTCGACGCCGGACTGCTCAGCCGCGACGACGACCCCAGCCACCGGCAGAAGGTGGAATACCACCTCACCGAAGCCGCGATCCAGCTGGTACCGCTGATCACCGAGCTGGGGGCATGGGGCGCACGCTGGATGCCGACCACGCCCGAACTCGCCATCCGGGCCCGGCTACTCGCCGAGGGTGGGCCCACGCTCCGTACGAGATTCATGGACGAACTCCGCGATATCCACCTACGGCGGCAGGGGACCCCGGACCGCGGAGTGCTCGCCGAACTGACAGCGGCGTATCTGGAAGTGGCCGGACACTCTGGCACGCAGGCCGGCGGCGGAGGCTCCGAGGACCGCGTCGGTATCGGCGAGGGTGAGTCCGCCCGGACCGACTGACCATCGCGCCCGGATGGGGCCGCGGGCGTTCGATATCCGGAAACAGCCGTCTTCCGTCGCGCCCTGGAAGGCGGCTGGCGGTGACAGCGGCGCGCCGCGGATTCAGCAGTCGTCGCGGCAGCCGATCGGGGGCTTTCCGGACCCGGCGGCAGTAGCGTGGCGGCATGAGCACCGCACTTCCCGCGTTCGCGCGGCAGGCATGGAGCCTGCTCGAACCGCTGCACGCCGTCACCTACTTCTCCCCCGAACCGTTGCAGGCCCTGAAAGCGGCGGGGTATCGCGGGTTCTGGATGGGATACTTCGCCGGCCGTGCGGCTCCACTCGGCGCGGCCGGACCCGAAGTCGTACACGCGCTGTTCTACAACTTCACCCTCGAACGGGTGCGCCGGGCCCTGCCGTCGGCGTGGGAATACGCCCCGCCGGCGGCCGCGCTCGCCGCCCGGGAACAGGGCGCGACAGCCGCGTTGCGCCGGCAACTCGGCGAACTGGCCGACAGTCCGGACATATCCGTCGCGGCCGAACTCGCCGAGTCCGCCGTCGCCGCCGCGCCGCTGGAGGGGCGGACGCTGTTCGCCGCCAACCGGGCGCTGCCGCTACCCCGAGACCCGGTGGCCCGGCTGTGGCACGCGGCGACACTGTTGCGCGAACATCGCGGCGACGGTCATATCGCCGCCCTGCTCGCAGCCGGCATCGGGGGCCGCGAATCGCATGTCCTGCAGACCCTGGTGAACGGGGTTCCGCGTGAGATCTACACGGTATCCAGGGACTTCGACGAACCCGAATGGGAGATCCGGCTCGCGGCCCTGGGCGCCGCGGGCCTGGTCGGCGCGGATGGCCCGACCGCACAGGGGGCGGCGGTGAAAGCCGAGATCGAGGCCCGCACCGACGCGGCCGCCGCGGCCGCGTACGCGACACTCACCGACGAGGAACGTGACGAACTCGTGCGGGTGCTGCGCCCGTTGACCCGGGCCGTGTTGGCCACCGGGGAGATCCCGGCCGTAACCCCGATCGGGCTGGACCTGCGGGACGAGAAAGCGTGAAATCGGGGCAGCGGTATCGGGCCGAGGTCACTCCGGCGGTTACCAGACCAGCGTGAAGTCCGGGATCCGCACCCGGCCGAAGAAACGTTTCGCGATATCGCTGCCGTCGCAGTTGTAGCCGTTCATGATGTCGGCCAGTTCGGTCGCCAGCTCCTGCAACTGCGGGCTGACGCATTCGATACTGTCCTCGACCACCCAGCCCCAATCCCGGGGAACGTTGTCGATGGTGATATCGATACAGCCGTGATGGGGCAGATCCACGGTGATCAAGATCTGCACCGGCGCATCACCGAGCGGATCCCGCACCGCCGGCTCACCGAGCCGGGTCTGCGGAGCGAACATGATGCGGCCCAACGCGATATCGGCACGGATCATCTCGGCCACCGACGGCAGATCGGCATGTTTGCCGACCCGGTGATGACGATTGCCGTACGTGCGGTCACCGGTCGCCGAATGACCGGAGCGGTCCAGCATCCGGTCCAGCATGCGCTGCGCTGTCGCGCGCTCGTCGGCGCCGGTATTGGGATGCTCGATGAGCGCCCGCAGGCGCATGATCCGATGGCTCGTAATGATCGCCATACCAGGAAGGGTATCGAAACAGCGGTCCGTACGGCGCCTCAGTCGCGGGTGCGTCCCCCGGAACCTCCCGCGCTCGCGATCACCGTGGTCAGATGCTCGTCCGGAGTCAGCGCATCGGACCCCGCCGCACCCCGCACCGCCGCCGGCGAACGGACCGCCGTCCAGATCTCCAGCCCCCCGAACGCCGTGATGCAGCATCCCGCGACCAAGGCAAGCGTCTCGATATCGTCGAACGGCGCGATCGCGATCACCAGGCCGGCGGTGAGCGTCACCAGACCGAACACCTCCTGCTTCCCACTGCCCGTCACCTCGTCGTCGTCCCACACCCCCGCCACCGCATGCGCGATACCGCGCACCGACCACGCCAGCCCCAGCCACATCGCCAGCAGCAGCGTCCAATCCCCCGCCCGGAAACACAGGGCCGCCGTCAGCAGCGATACCAGCGCCGCGAGCAGCAGCAACACACGCGGGAACCGGCCCAGCCGGCTACCGAACGCCACCGCCGCCAAGGTCACCGCGCTGCACAGCAGCGAGAACATGAACAGGTTGCCGACCGTACTCAGGGATTTGTCCGGCCAGATCACCGTCGCCACTCCGATCACCACCGAACAGACCCCCATCGCGAGCACTGTCTGGCGTACACCACGACCGAACACCGGAACGGCATCCGCTTCCTCGTAGGTCGGCATAGCAGAATGATATGGGTCATCACCCTGGATTGCCCAACGGTTGCCGGGAGTGTCCGTTCATCCCCTGACATCGGTCGCATCACCTTCAGCCCCGCACCGGGCTCGGGCGCACCGCGGATACCGACTAGCCCGGCGACCCTTCGACGCCACCTGCGCAAACCCCGGTGCGTGCGGTTGCGCGGCTACAGTCGCCCCAGTCCCGCACAGTGCACCGGGCAGGAGGGCGATGTGACCGTTCCCGCGCTGGCATGGGTGTGTGCGCTCACGCTTATCGCCGGTCTGCTGCTGTTCGATTTCTTCTTCCATGTCCGGAGCGCCCACACACCGTCGTTGTCCGAGGCGGCGATCTGGTCGGCCGCCTATGTCGGTGTCGCCATCGCGTTCGGATTCGGCGTATTGCTGTTCGGTGGGACGACGATGGGAGTCGAATACTTCGCCGGGTACATCACCGAGAAGGCGTTATCGGTGGACAACCTGTTCGTCTTCCTCATCATCTTGACCACCTTCCGCGTACCGAGCGCGGCACAGCAGAAGGTACTGCTGGTGGGGATCGTGTTCTCGCTGCTGGTGCGCACCGGTTTCATCTTCGTCGGCGCCACCCTCATCAACCGGTTCGCCTGGGTCTTCTACATATTCGGCGCCGCGCTGCTGATCACCGCCGGGAATATGCTGAA
This sequence comes from Nocardia sp. NPDC003963, assembly GCF_053605105.1. Lineage (NCBI taxonomy): Bacteria > Bacillati > Actinomycetota > Actinomycetes > Mycobacteriales > Nocardiaceae > Nocardia > Nocardia sp. NPDC003963. The sequence goes on along the minus strand of NZ_JBSGIP010000001.1, from coordinate 1,057,724 downwards.
ACCGGAGAGCGAGGACAGTCATTCCGGCGACACCTTCGTCCTGCGGCTGGCCCGCCGGTTCCTGCGCACCACCGACCGCTACGACGGCGACAGACTGGTCACCGTGGTCGACGGCCGCACCCGGCTCACCCCGATGTTGCTGGCCATGGTCGCCATCGGTGGCACCGATGTACTGTTCGCCCTGGATTCGATTCCCGCCATCTTCGGACTCACCCAGAACGTCTTCCTCGTCTTCACCGCCACCGCCTTCTCCCTGCTCGGTCTGCGTCAACTGTTCTTCCTGCTCGAAGGACTGCTGGATCGCCTGATCTATCTGGGTTTCGGACTGGCCGCGATCCTGGCGTTCATCGGGGTGAAACTCGTCCTGCACGCGCTGCACGAGAACACTGTGCCTTTCATCAACAACGGTGATCCGGTGCCGGTCACCGAGATATCCACCGCCGCGTCCCTGGCGGTGATCGTGGTGGTGCTGCTGGCAACCGTCGCGGCCTCCCTGCTCAGCCCGGCGGGCCGCGCGCAGACCGCGGTGGCCAACGCCCGCCGGCACGCCACCCGCTATCTCGATCTCGGCTACGAAGCCGACCAGACGCTACGCGAACGCACGTATACGAAGATGACCGGCGAAGAAGACACGATCGCCGGGCTACCACGTAAATACGCCCGGCGGATCCGGGAAGGCGAAACCGAACTGATGGCGCTGCTCGAACAGGCCCATATCGTGCACGACGACCGAGTCGCGCGAATGGAAGCCGGTCTGCCGCTGCGGATGTGAACACAAGAGAAGCGGAAAGTTAACGCGGTCACAATATTTCGCTGACGCGTTAACCGAATGGGAAGGCCGCGGGTAACGGTGGGGTAACACTGCGCACCCACGATCGTCTGGCGGGTACGTATGCCGGTACGGACCCGCCGAGCGCCCCCACGATGAGGTCCGGGTGGGGCAGCTCGTATCCATTTGCCGCAAGACAAAGGCTGTAGACAGATGCAAACTCGCCGGTACATCGCCGCTTCCCTGCTCGCCGTCGCCGCTCTCGGCGCCACCTCCGCCACCGCCTACGCCGCGCCGGCGCCCTCCGCACCGGATAACGGCTCCACTCTGCAGACCGACATCATGCCGGGTATCCACTACACGGCGAGCATCGTCGACAGCTCGGTCGTGCTGCGCACCGAGGGCGGCTCGCTCACGGTGCAGGGCAGTCAGTTCCAGGTCCTCGACGACCAGGGCCGCCTCGTCGCCGGCCTGCCCCTCACCTACCTCAAAGACGGTAAGGAATGGCCGATCGCGGCCCAGGTCGACGGGAACACCGCCACCTTCACCCCCAGTACCGATCCGGCACAGGCCCGCCCGGCGGCCATGTTGCAGCCGGTCGGCGCCGAGGACTTCGACAGCGCATTGAGCATGGCCGCGACCCAGTTCGGTCTGGCCACCGGCATCGGCACCCTGCTGGGCAGTCTCATCGGTGGGGCTCTCGGGTGTGTCGCCGGGGCCGTCATCGGAGCCCCGCTGGTGGTTCCGACGTTCTTCGTCGGACCGATCGGATTGTGCATCACCGGGGCCGCGGCCGGGGTCACGCTCGGTGTCGCCGCGGGTGTGGTTCTGATCGGGGTGCCGGTCGGGATCGCGGCGGCGATGCAGTTCTACGACACGGTGTACGTGAAGTAAATCCCGAACGGCGGAGTGCGTCGCCCGGTCAATCATCCGGTGGTCGCCGCGCTCCGCCCGGGGTCGTCGCGTCGTTCCCGGTACGGCGTCCGGTGCACGGGAGTTCGAGCCCGGCGCGTACGCATGGTTCGCCGTACGTTTCCCCGGCACACCCATCCTCACCGCACTCGGGCAGCGGGATATCCCGTACCGAATACGGCACCGGCCGACCGGGCCCGATCCGAAGACATTGCGCTGGTGTCAGCGCAATTCGGAGAGCACCACACTGCGTACCGTGCTGCCGTCGGGCGCACTCCACGGCACGATCACCTGACCGGAACGCAGCACCGGCTCCGACCGGCCGAGTACCCGGTGCACCCGCAGCTGACCGTCGGTGACGGTGATATCGGTACCCACCGGGTTCTCCGCCGCCGACACCAGCGCCGACCCGTCGGTGGGAAGCCCGGCGGCAGCGACCAGAACACCGAGCTCGGGAGTGGCACTGTCGGTAGCGTGCTGTGCCTGCGCACCCCCGGCCAGCAGCGCGGCCATCCGTTCGACAGCCACCGGGTCCCGGGTGCCGTCGTAGATCCACCGGGTGCCGAGCACTCCGTGCTCCGAAGTGCCCAGCAACGCGTCGGTGTCGGTCTCCGGTTCGATACCCCGGTAGCTGAGCGGTACGAAGTAGGTGATCGGCTCGGTACTGCCGGTATCGGTCACCACCAGCATCTCGATCCCCACCTCACCGGCGGGATCGTCGAGCCGGAAACCACCCACGCGGCGCAGATCCTCCGCTCTGCCCGGTCCCGAATACCACGGGCGACTGGGGAGCCAACGGCCGAGCAGGTCCAGTTTCGACGGTTCCATGGTCGTACGGTGGATAACAGCCATACCGGAGATTGTGCTACGTCATCCCGCGTCACCGGCGGGTACCCGGGCATGTGCAGCGTGTGCCGCGCGTTCGGCGAGAAGATCGTCGAGCTGCCGTTCGGCACGTTCGGCGCGAGTCAGCGTCTGAGCGCGTGCGTGTTCCAGCGCTTCCATTCGCTGGGTAGCCTCGGTGACCGCCCGTTCCAGCCGGTCGCCGGCTTCCGTACGCGCTGCCGCGAGGTCGGCCGCGGCGGTGCGGCGGACCTCCGCGAGTTCATTGCGCAGCACATCGGTATCCGCGCGCAGGCGTTGCAGCTCCAGCCTCATCTCCTGGGCGGCCTCGGCACGTTCGGTGGCCGATTGCTCGGCGCGATCGAGGGCACGCTCGGTATCGGCGGCACGTTGCACGGCCAGGTCACGTTCGGCCGCCGCGGCCGATTCACGCTGGGTGTACTCGCGTCGCATCCGTTCTAGTTCGGCATCGGCGGTGTGCTGGGCACGCCCGATCTCGGCGGTGCAGTGGTCGCGCAGACGTTGCTGCTCATCCGCGGAATCGTTGCGTACGGTGCGGATCCGGTCTTCGGCGTCGCTGCGGGCGGCGAAGACTTCATCGGCGGCGCGGGCGGTCACTTTTTCCACCTCGCGTAACGCTTCATCGCGATCGCGGAGGGCTGCTGCGGTTCGGGTCTCCGCAGCGGCGATAGCGGTTTCGGCGGTTTCGGCGGCGGATGCCGCGTCCTCGGCGGCTGCTTCGGCTCGTTCGCGGGCTTCGTGGGCTTCCCGCCGTGCCTGTTCGGCTGCGGCGGCGGCCATTTCGGCTTCGGCGATCCGGCGGGCGGCATCCGCCTGCACCGCCTGTACCTGTGCCTCGGCGGCGGATGGGTCGGCCAGGGTGTTCATCTCGGTGACGGCGGCGGTGAGGGTGGTGCCGAGCTGGTCTGCGAGTGTGCGGAATTGGGTGAGCAGTTCATCGGCTCGCAGCCGGGCGATGGTAACCGGACCCTGCGTTGTCACAGTGACGTTTTCGGTGGGACTCTCCGCTTCCTGCTGTAGCCGCTGTCGCTCTCGCCAAGCGCGCCAACGGGTGTGGTCCGGAAGTTCGCAGTATTCGGAGGGGCGACCGGGGCCGGCGGGCTTGGCGAGGGGGCGGGTGCAGCCGGGGTAGTTGCAGACTGTGGGCACCGGAGAATCGTAGCGTTGTTTCGTTGGAATACTACGTATTTACACGAAACGTAATGGAATGAGGCTCTCGGGAGAGGTTGAGAATCCGATTGGTTCTGGCCACCGATAAGTGAACATTATCGGAGGCCAGGATTGTAGGGTGAGTGGTGATCGGTTTGTTCGCAATATGTTTCGTTTCGTTGCTGCAAACCAAACGATTCCTGCTACGCAATTACCCAGGGGCCCAGATGAACGAGCACGACACCGACCTCGCGCTACCCGACACCGTGCGCACCGAACTCCGCCGCGGCGTCACCAGCGTCCTCGTCGACACCGCCGCACTGCGGCAGGTACGCGAACGCTTCGATACCGAACAGGCCACCGCGCTCGGCCGCTACCTCACCGCCTCCCAATCCCCCAACACCGTGCGCGCATACCGCAGCGACTGGATCGCCTGGGCTGCCTGGTGCGCCAACGAGAACCGCTGCGCGCTACCGGCAGACCCGCTCGATATCGCCGTCTACCTCGCCGCCGCCGCCGACGCCCGCACACCCGACGGCCGCCACGCCTACGGACCGGCCACTCTGGAACGCAAATCCGCCGCCATCGCCGCCGTGCACGCCGCCAACGGACTACCCGCGCCCACGCGCAGCGACGTCGTCCGGCTCACCCTGCGCGGTATCCGGCGCACCCGCCGCACCCGGCCCAACCGGAAACGACCGATCCTGCTGCACACGCTCGGCGAACTCCTCGCCGGACTACCCGAACCCGGCTGGCCCGGCGAACCCGCCCGGCGCCGCGACACCCTGCTCCTGCTCCTCGGTTTCGCCGGGGCACTGCGCCGCAGCGAACTCGCGAGCCTGCGCCTCGCCGATATCCAGTTCGGCACCGACCACGGCACCGGCGAACCCCTCCTGCTGATACACCTGCCCACCACCAAAACCGACCCCACCGGCATCACCGAACAACACGTCGCGCTCCCCCGCGGCCGGCAGGCACACACCTGCCCCGTCTGCGCCTGCGCCGACTGGATGCGTCTGCTCACCGCGCACACCGAAGATCCCGCAAACCTGCGCGGCTGGGTCACCGAACAGGCCGCCACGGAATCCGATACCCGTATCCATCGCTGCCACAGCTATCACCCCGACCCGCGGCTGCGGCCGGAACAGCCGCTGTTCCCCGCGATCAACCGGCACGGCGGGCTGGGTGCCACCGCGATATCCGGGCGGGCGGTCGCCGAACTCGTCAAACGCTACGCCGGGCGCGCGGGACTGGATCCCGCACTCTTCTCCGGCCATTCGCTGCGCGCCGGATTCGCCACCCAGGCCGCCCTCGGTGGCGCCGCAGACCGCGAAATCATGCGGCAGGGCCGGTGGAGTAACCCGCGTACCGTGCACCGCTACATCCGCACCGCAGACCCCCTCGCTGACAACGCAGTCACCAAACTCGGACTCTGACCGTCCGCGCCCGGGGTGACGGTGCGCGAGGTAGCTTCCGGCCGAGCTCGGGAAACGACTGCACACCCCGCATCGGGACGCGTAGCGAGTTTCGGGATTTCGGGGCCAGCGGTGGTCCCGGTCCGCCGGTACCACCGCGGCGTCGGGGGTCGCCCGGGGCCGGTGCACATGACGGTGCGGTCTCGGTATGGCATCCGCCGATGGCGCGGGTGCGTGCATCGCCCGGCGTCGTACCGGGGTCGCGTCCGATAACCGCGATATGCCGCCCGAGCTGCGGTTTTACCAGCGATGTTTGCTCGAACGTGACCATGGTCAGCGCCCGTGCTGTGCGAGGATATTGAGCGCTCCACGAGTCAGTCCGTTTCAAACCAACCCTTTGGAAGGATGCTCAGATGGCGCAAGACACCAGCACTGCCACCCGTTCCAGCAACGGAAGCAGTCAGCAGGAAATCCAGAGCCTGGACATGCTGCGCATGGGCCTGGACGAAATCCGGCAGGAATGCCAGAACGCGCGGCAATTCGCGCAGCAGGCGCAGAACCTCGCCCGCCAGGTGCAGCAGCAGTCCCGCCAGGTTCAGCACCAATCGCAGATCGCGCAGAACCAGGCCAACCAGGCCAACAATCAGGCCCAGCAGGCTCGCCAGCAGGCGATCCAGGCGCAGAACCAGGCGCAGCAGGCGCTGAGCGAGGCCGACCGGGCCCAGGCTCAGGCCCAGCAGGCGCAGAGCGAGGCCAACCAGGCGGCCCAGCGCTGTCAGTCGGCCCAGGACCAGGCCGACCAGGCGGCCCAGCTCGCGCAGCAGGCCGAGGATCAGTCCAGCCGCTCCCAGGACCGTGCCATGCAGTGGGAGCTGCAGCTGCACCAGGTACGCCAGCAGATGCGCCAGATGTAATCGAGTGTGTATCCGGTCGGGCCTTCGCCCGGTACCCGGATACAGCCGAGGCGGGGTCCGATGAACTCACCGGTTCAGCGGACCCCGTACTCGTTTCCGGCTCTGCGGGAGTTTCCTGTGGGGCAGCCGGCAGCCACGGCACGATGGCAGAACTCGGCCGATACGAACCTGCCGGCGGGGGTGAGAGCTCACGGATTCCGAAATCGGCAATCGATGGAGCTCACAGTTTCGTATCTGATAATCGTGGCGTGTCGCTATCGGAATTGTGCCGAGCGCATCGTAGCGGGGCCCGGTACGATGCGGTTGTTGCCGCAGATGCTGGTCGGCCGCCGACCTGGACCGCCGTTCCTCACCGACCGTAAGGCTCGTCGTATGCAGCGATCAACAGAGCGGGTGGTGTCGTGGAGACGGTGATCGGACGGCATCGAGTTCTGTTGCGCCGGTTGCTGCCGGACACCGAACCGGAGGATTTCGCTGTCCGGCAGGGGCAGTTCCATCTGGTGGTGATCGGCACGGACCGTGTTGTGTGTCTGCCTCGCACCGAGGCGGCGGCGGCCCGCCTGCCGCGGCGAGCAGCTGTGCTGCGTGTCCTCGCCGACTTCGACCTGGGTTTCCGTATACCGGTTCCGCTGGAGGAAGGCGACGCGGACGGTATCGGTGAGCAGCCTTTCCTGGTGTCGAGTCGTGTTCCCGGAGCTCCGTTGACCGCTGAGGTACTCGATGATCCACAGGTGGCTCAGGTGGTAGCGGGCCAGTACGTCGGGCTGCTGGCCGGTCTGGCCGGAGCCGGCGCCGACGACAGAGTGCGCTCGGCACTGCCGGCTCCGGAAGACCGGTGGCATCGGTTCGCGGCGGAGGTCCGCACCGAGCTGTTCGGGCTCATGTCCGCCGGTGGGCGACGACGTGCCGAACAGGAACTCGGCGCAGTCGAAGGTCTTCCCCACCTCACGGCGGCGGTGGTGCACGGTGACCTCGGGCCCGAGAACGTGTTGTGGGAGAGCGCCGACGGGCTGCCGCGCCTGAGCGGGGTGGTCGACTGGGATGAGGTCGGTCTCGGTGACCCGGCCGAAGACCTGGCAGCCATCGGCGCCGGCCACGGCGATTCCCTGTTACGGCGCGTACTCACACTCGGTGGCTGGGCGGATCACGAAACGACCGCCCGCATCACTGCGATCGCCTCGACCTTCGCCCTGCAGCAGGCCCTCGCCGCCCACCACGATGGTGATGAGGAGGAATTGGCGGACGGTCTGACGGTCTACCGCTGAATCGGGTCGCCGATGGTGCCGCGAAATCCGGTGATATGGGGGTCGTCTCCCAGGGCGGCGGTCAACTGGTCGGTCACCTCTCCCGGGACACTGGCAGTGTTGATGCAGAGCAACCGCCGGTATCCGAGCGCGCGGTAGTCGGCCCACATCGCGACGAGGTTCCGCTCAGCTGACCGAACACTTCCGTCGATACTTGGGCAGCAAGGCCGCTGGCTTGATCGTTGATCATGTTCGGCCAGGTGGTCCCACGTTCGAGGCCGAAGTACTTGGTGTCGGGCGGGCATGGATGGTGCGCACCGGGCCACGAACCGCAGCCCGTCCACCGACACCGCCCCAGACATGGGCCAGCGGGATCCGGGACTGGGGCGGATCACGAATCCGTGATTCGCTCCAGCACGATCTGCGCCAACCTGCCGGGAACCTCCTCGGGAATCCAGTGACCGGTACCCTCCAGCACCACCAGTCGATACGGACCGGTCAGATGATCCGCGCTCCGCTCGACTCCGGACCGCGCCACCGCCAGATCCGCATCGCCCCAGACGAACGTCGTGGGCACCTGTACCGCCGGGACCGACTCCCACGAATCCCCCGCCGCCCGATACCAGTTCAACGCGGCCGTCATCGCGCCCGGCTCCCGCAACCGAGCGATATGGCGGTCCGCCAACTCCGCCGGCACCGCCTCGCCGAACCCGATTCGCAACCCGGCACAATCATCGGCCAGCAACAGCTCCTCCGGGGCCTCCGGCTGCTGGAAGAACTCCATATACCCCGACTTCTCCGCCTGCACCGGGTCGTGCCGGCGAGCCCACGCGAACGCCGCCGGATGGGGTACCGAAACCGCGGTCAACGAAGCGACCCGATCCGGATGCCGGGCGGCCACATTCCACGCCACGATCGCGCCCCAATCGTGGCCGACCAGATGAACACGGTCCGATCCCAGCGCGTCACAGACCCCGAGGACGTCCGCGGTGAGTTCCGGCAGCGCGTAGGAGTGCACCGCTACGGGTCGCGCGCGCGGTGAGTAACCGCGTTGCTCCAGGGCTGCGGAGCCCACACCGTCGAGGGCCAGCAGTTCCGACACCGGCCCCCAGGACGCCGCGCTCTGTGGGAATCCGTGCAGCATGAGCACATCCGCACCGTTCACACGCGCCCCCGGGCGGACACGTACTTCGAAATCGAATCCACCCGCGCGTAGCGTACGTAGCTCCTCCGTGCTCATCGCTGCATGCTAGCCAAATCACGGCCCGACTGCTAGACACCTGTACAGATGCTTGTCCGTAGATTGTGTCCGACACCGGACACCAGCAACCCCGGCAATCGAGCGCGACGGAGGAACACCCATGAGCACAGACCACCCCGTATCGGTCGTCATCGGCGGCGCCTCCGGAATCGGCTGGGCCACCGCACAGCTCATGGCCGGACGCGGAGACACCGTTGTCATCGCCGACCTCGACGAAGACGCCGCGCGCTCCCGCGCCGCCGAACTCGGCGCCCCCGCGAGCGGCCACCCGGTCCAGGTGACCGACGAAAACAGTATGCACACCCTCTTCGACACAGTGACCGCACAGCACGGGCCCGTCGACACCGTCGTCGACTGCGCCGGAATATCCCGGCCCGGAACCCTCGCCGAACTCTCCCTCGACGACTGGAAGGCCACCGTGGATGTCTGCCTCACCGGCGCGTTCCTGACCGTCAAAGAGGCCGCACGCGCCCTCCGCGACAGCGGCTCCGTGGTACTCGTGGCCTCCCTCAACGGTCGCCAGCCCGGAGTCGCGATGGGAGCGTACTGCTCGGCCAAAGCCGGAGTCCTCATGCTCACCGAAGTCGCCGCCATGGAACTCGCGCCCCGCGGCATCCGCGTCAACGCGGTCAACCCCGGATTCGTCCACACACCACTCACCCACGGTGCGACGCTCGTCCCCGGCCTCGTCGAGGAATACGTCGAGAACACACCGCTCGGACGTCCCGGAACACCCGAGGACATCGCACAGACGATCGGGTTCCTCACCTCCGGCGCAGCCGGCTGGATGACCGGCGCGGCCATCGATCTCGACGGCGGCGCCCACACCAAACGCTATCCGGACATCGTGGCACGTATCGCGGACCTGGCGGCCGGCACCACCCCGGCATGACCCGGATCCGAAACCTGGGAATCAGCACGGCGCGAGAACGGTGACACCCGGAGCGGCCGCCGCGGCGTAGGACCCACCGGCCAGAACCAGCGTGCGAGCCCGCCGATACGGACACCCGGCCGCTTCGGGGGTCCGGGAACATCGGCGAGAAGAGTCACGCTAAGGAGTTACCGCAGATACTCACACACCATGTGGTGCGGTTGCGGGCGAGGCCCGCGCCGCCGGATTCGAGCAAGGCGTTGCGCCACTCCCGACTCACCCATGCTGCGGAGGACGGTGCTTCGACGCCGGTGTTGATGAAGCTGTCCGGGCACACCTCGGTACGCAGCCTGGCGAAGTACGCGCGGGTTTCCGACGAAGGGCTGCGGCGATATCAAGCCGACAGCGATCCGGCTGCCCGGCGCCGTTCCAGTCGCTGACCGCGTGCGTGAGCAGTCCCAACGCGAAACCTACAGCTGGATTTCGCCGGCGCGGCGGGCCCCGTATCCGGGGGCCGGCCGGTCCGGCGCCCTGTCGTCAAAGGATGGTTTGGTGACACGGACGGTCCGGTGATTGCGTCGGTCACCTGCAAGGCGTGGCCACGGGCACTCGACCGGGTGGCGTCGCGGGTCTAGCTTGACCTTGACCCGAGGTCAAGGTGAAGGCTGGTCACACGACTCGTTCATCCACTTCATATTGGGCAGGCATGGTGCCCGTCGATGACACGGCCCTGTCGGTCACCGACACCGAAGGCCCCGGCCGTCCCGTTGTGTATCTGAACGGCTCCTATGCCAGTCAGCGGTCCTGGCGACGTGTGATTGCCGAGCTCGGCCCGCAGTGGCGGCATGTCACCTACGACGAGCGGGCTCGCGGCGGGTCGAAGCGGTCGGCGGACTATTCCTTCGAGGGGTGTCTGCGAGACGTCGACGCAGTAGTCGAGGCGACTGGGGTGGACCAGCCGTTGCTGGTCGGCTGGTGCTTCGGCGTGCTCGGCGAGCATCGCCGACGGCTCGTGCGGTGTCCCAGTGCGCGCCGGTCAGCAGGTGCGCTCGGGGATCGCGCCGAAGGCCGGGCCGCGCATCTGGCCCGGATCGGAGAGATCCTGGCGGAACCGGTGAGCTGACCGGCCGTAACGGTCTTCCTGCGGTATCGGTGCGATACCGCAGGAAGACCCTCCCTTGTCCTAGTTGCTTTTTGGGGAACAGCCTTCAGTCCGTTTGGTTGGTTGAGTGGTAGATAACTAACATGTCTGGATGCGCATATCGTTGTATCGCTCTTTATCGAAAGGTCGTGCACAACGATTCCACCTGATCCAGTTCGCTCGCCGGCGCCGGGCCGCCGATCTCGACCTTTTGCGGACCTCGATCGAACCGGCGCGGGCGCGGATCGGTTTCTGTCCCCGCCACTCCCCTACCCCGCTACCGCCCATCGGACCCACAGGAGCACCGGTACTCGTCATCGGATAATCCTTTGTTACTCCGGTCGGAGCGGGGCGGAATATCTCGTTCGATTCCATGGTCGAGGCGGCACGGTCGTCAGCGGGTGTGACGATGGGTGAGGTTGCTCGCTCCGCCGATTCCGGGCAGGCTCTTCCGATGAAGGACAGCTCTGACGATCTGCGGTTATGGGATGCGGCCGCCGACAGTTATGCCGCGACGGTATCCGGTCCCGGCGACAGTTTCTACCGGCGGATACACGGATTCCTGTGGTCTCAGCTGGGGCCGGTCACCGATCTCGATGTCCTGGACCTGGGATGCGGGCACGGCTGGCTGGCCGAGTGCATCCGACGGGCCGGCGCCCGCGTCAGGGGTATCGACGGCAGCGAGGCACTGTTGACCACCGCGCGAACGCACTACCCCGGAATCGACTTCCGTCAGCACGATCTGACGCTCGGACTTCCTGCCCCGGCCCACCGATACGACCGGATCGTCGCGCATATGGTTCTCATGGACGTACCTGTCCTGGACCGGCTGTTCACCGATATCGAGGCGGCACTGCGAGACGAAGGCGTCTTCATTTTCTCCATACTGCATCCGGCCTTCTTCAGCCGTGAGATCGTCGACGAGAGCCCCGGCGGGGAACGCTATCGCAAGGTCACCGGCTATCTGGATCATGAAGTCCGGTGGATCGAGTCGTTCGGTGGACATCGCCACTACCACCGCCCACTCTCGTGGTACGCAGAACAGCTGACCCGGCACGGACTGGTGATCACCGGAATTCACGAACCACCTTCTCTACCGCACGAAGACATACCTGTCACCGATTGGACCGGGTACCAGAAATGGTTCAGCACTGTGCCCACCATGTTGGCGATGTCGTGCATACCGCGCCGACAAGGCAGTGCGCGACCTGGGTCGGTATGAGGTCGGCGATGTGATTCGGAGCGCGCAGGCTTTCGGAATCGGGTAGCAAGTGTTTCGGGCCGCTGGTGGCCTCGGATCACAAGCGGGCGCCGCCCGTGGGGCCGAGCGGGTGCGGGGTGTCGACTGGCTACAGTGGCCGGAATGAGCAGCAACCGCGACCGGCGAACAATACTGGCGAGTGCGGGATACAGCATCGAAGACTGGTCACCTGTCACTACAGGTGAGTCGGGCGCCCAAGTCTTTCGCAACGAGGACATCACCCGATACGCCAAATGCGTGCCCGCCACGGAGACCGCCGCACTGCAGGCAGAGCACGATCGTGTCGAATGGCTGGCCGACCAGGGCGTGCCAGGTCCACGGGTGCTCGACTGGCACTCCGACGAGGTAGGAGCGATGCTGGTGACCAGTGCAGTCTCCGGCGTTTCCGCGGATCGGCTACCGGCCGCGAATCTCCACGCGGCCTGGGAACACATCGCGGACGCAGTGCGTGGGCTGCACGAACTACCGACGCAACGGTGCCCGTTCGACCGACGTTTGGACACGATGGTCACCATCGCGGGTGACGTCGTCGGCCGTAATGCCGTGAACCCGGAGTTCCTTCCCGTCGAGCAGCAGCGGACACCGCCTGAGGAACTACTGGCCCGCCTCGAACCCGATATCGCGCGAATGATCGCCCACGAGGCCGTGGACACCGTCGTCTGTCACGGAGACCTGTGCCTCCCCAATATCGTTGTGGACCCGGAAACACTCCAGTTGTCCGGATTCATCGACCTGGGCCGTCTCGGGACTGCCGATCGTTACGCCGATCTGGCTCTCCTGCTCGCCAACGCACGGGAAACCTGGGAGAACGAGGAGCAGGCGCTGGCTGCGGACACGGCGTTCGCGGACAGGTACGGCCTCGGCCTGGACCGTAACCGCTTGAACTTCTACCTTCACCTGGATCCCCTCACCTGGGGATGAGACGAGACGCCATCCGCGCATCACCCGGTGCCGTCCATGACAAATCGCTCCCCCGGGTGCGATTACTGCAAACGGTAGATACATAGGTAGATGCGCATATCTAGATAGTTACTTGTTTAAAAACGTGACCCGGCGACGGCCCTCGGGAGAATCGGAGTTACGCAGAACGCGTCGCCGGCCGGGACAGTTTCTCCGGCCTGGTCGCACATCACTCCTCTGGCCTGCGGCCGGTCGGGATACGTCCGCTTCGGCCCGATTACGTTGCTGCGCCGTTAGTCTGGTGCGAGCGCCGCGATGACGAACAGAGAACAGGAGACGATCCGATGGGCCCCGTGAACCGTCGCCGATTTCTGACCACCAGCGCGATAGCCGCCGGCACTATCGTATTCGGAGCGGGACAGGCGGGTGCCCGCCCCGCTCCCCCGGTCGAGGTCGCGCCGCTCGGACCCGACTTCCTGTGGGGCGTCGCGTCCTCCGGATTCCAGTCCGAAGGTCATGCGCCGGACAGCAATTGGACTCGCTATATAGCGGCCGGGAAAACCGACGACCCCTATCGCGAGTCCGTCGACTTCCACTCGCGCTACCGCTCCGATATCGCCCTGGCCCGGAAACTCGGGGTGCGCGCCTACCGGATCGGGATCGAATGGGCGCGGGTACAACCGCGACCGGGCGAATGGGACGAGGACGGGTTCCGCTTCTACGACGAGGTCGTCGGGGCCATCCGCGCCGCGGGTATGCGGCCGATGCTGACCCTCGACCACTGGGTCTATCCCGGTTGGCAGGTGGATATGGGTGGTTGGCGGCGCGCCGGGATGGTCGACGACTGGCTGGCCAACGCGCGGACAGTGGTCGATCGGTACGCGCGGCACGATCCGCTGTGGATCACCTTCAACGAACCCGCGGTATATCTGATGAACGAGGTGCGCCACGGTGGAATCGGGTTGACCGATATCCCCGCGATGCAGGATCGGATGGCGTCCGCGCACAACGCGGCCTACGACCATATCCACCGCGTGCAACCCGGGGCGATGGTGAGCAGCAATGTCGCCTACATTCCCACTGCCGAAGATATCGTCAACGGCGCGTTCATCGACCGGGTCGGCGCGAAACTCGACTACATCGGTATCGACTACTACTACGGGTTCTCCCCCGCCGGGGTACTTGCTCGGATCCCCGACCCCGGCAAGCTGTGGACACTGTCGCTGCAGGCCGAGGGTATCTATTACGCGCTCGACCACTACGCGAAACGCTTTCCGGGCAAACCTCTGTACATCGTCGAGAACGGCATGCCCACCGAGAACGGGAAGCCACGGGCGGACGGCTACACCCGCGCCGATCTGCTGCGCGATACCGTCTACTGGCTACAGCGCGCGGCAGCCGACGGTATGAACGTGATGGGCTACAACTACTGGAGCCTGACCGATAATTACGAATGGGGTTCCTACACCCCCCGATTCGGTCTCTATACCGTCGATGTCCTCGGCGATCCCACCCTCACCCGCCGGCCCACCGACGCCGTGGCCGCCTATACCGCGATCACCGGGAACGGTGGGGTACCGAGCGACTACCGGCCGACCCGGGGGCCCGCCACCTGCTCGATCGTCGACGGACTCACCAGCTGCGTCGACCGGGTCACCGTGCCGCGCTGAGCCGCGCCACGGTGACCCGGTCGCTTCGGTCCGCTCAGCCGACCTCGACGGGCGGCGTGGATGTTCCGCTGGTTTTCGCGGCCGGTTCCTGCGGTCCGTCGGCGGGGCCGAGGGACCGCCAGCGCGATACCGCGAAGGCGATCACCGCGGACATGGCCGATAGTCCGGCGATCAGATAGAGGCCGGTGTCGTCGGTTCCGGTGAGGTCCTTGACCCAGCCGAAGATGTAGGGGCCGGCGAAGCCGCCGAGGTTGCCGATCGTGTTGACCAGTGCGAGTCCGGCAGCCGCGGCGGTGCCGGCGAGGAATTTCGTCGACATCCCGAAGCAGAGCGGGATACCCGAGCACAGGCCCATCGCCGCGAGCGCGACGCCGACGAGTATCCCGAACGGTGAATCGACCCAGATCGCGAGCAGGATTCCGGTCGCACCCAGGACGGCCGATCCCGCGACATGCAGCGGGACCTCGTCGCGGGCACGGGAATGCCAGGCCCAGAACAGCGTGAACAGGACCGCGCAGCCGTAGGGTACGGCCGTCAGCAGACCGACCTCGACGATCGAATAGGTGACACCGAACCGGTCCTGGAAACCGTCGATGATGGTGGGCAGGAAGAAGCTGATCGCGTACAGGCCGTAGACGAGCCCGAAGTAGCCGAGACCGAGCAACCAGACCTTGCGGTTGCCGAGAACGCCGCGGACGCTGTGGCCGGAGTTCGTCTGTCCGGCGTCGGCGGCGATATCGGCTTCCAGCACGGCGCGTTCGTCGGGGGTCAGCCAGGAGGCGTTCGCGGGACGGTCGGGCAGGACGAACAGACAGGCCAGGCCCAGCAGCACCGCCGGCAATCCGGTCACCAGGATCATGAACCGCCAGCCGTCGAGTCCGAACAGGCCTTCACCGCTCTGCACCAGCCAGGAGGCCAGCGGCGAGCCGATGGTCGAGGACAGCGGGATGCCGACGAGGAAGAGCGCGAACGCCTGGGCCCGGTCACGCTGGGCGAACCAGTAGGTGAGGTAGAGCAGGATGCCCGGGGTGAAACCGGCCTCTGCCACGCCCAGCAGGAAACGCAGGCAGTAGAGCATGGTGGCGTTCTGTACGAACGCCGTCAGCGCGGCGACCACACCCCAGCTGATGAGGATGCGGGCGATCCAGATCCGGGCCCCGAAACGGTGCAGCGCCAGATTGCTGGGCACCTCGAGCAGGATGTAGCCGATGAAGAAGATTCCCGACGCGATACCGAACATGGTCGCGGTGAGCCCGAGCGCCTCGTTCATCCCGTTCGGACCGGCGATACCGATATTGCTGCGGTCGAGGTAGTTGACGAAATAGCAGAGCAGAAGGAACGGCATCAGCCGGACGAGGACTTTACGGCGCACCACGGGACGCAGCGCTGCGGCGGTGGAATCGGACATCATATGACTTTCGATCGTAGGTAGACATTCCGCCGGGGCGGCACGGGGCGGCAGGTCCGGCGGGCGGGGAGAGCGATCAGCCGCGGCGGAAGACCTCGACGATGCCGGAGTCGTCGGCGGCGCCGAGGCCCAGTTCGTCGGCCGCCACCCAGGCCAGGCCCGCGGCCCGGGTGAGGGGTGCGTGGGCGCCGCTGCCCTCGGCTGCGGCGCGGACCAGATGACTGTCCTTGACGAAGACCGACAACTGCGTTTCGGTGGAACGCCGATCGGCGGGCAGGCACATACGGGGGCCGCGGTCGGTGAGCATCCAGGAGGACGCGGCGCCGGTCGTCAGCAGTTCCTGGACCAGTGCCGGATCGAGACCGAGCCGTTCGGCGAACGCGATCGCCTCACCGGCGGCGGCCAGATGGATTCCGGCGAGCATCTGATTGACCAGTTTGAACGATTGGCCGTCGCCGAGACGCGACCCGACCGGACGGACGGTACCGACGACGGCGAGCGCCGGGCGGGCGGCGTCCAGCACGGATTCGGGGCCGGCGGCGAAGAGGGTCAGGCGGCCGGCGGTTGCGCCCCGGACACCGCCGGTGACCGGGCAATCGAGGACGCGGACCCCGTGGCGTTCGGCCAGGGCGGCCGCGTCGCGGAGCTGTTCGGGGCCCACGGTGCTCATGACCACCAGTACCGCGCCGCGCAACCCGCCGCCGGTGATCACCGGGTCGGCGAGCAGATCGCACAACTGCCGGCCGGTGGCGACCATGGCCAGGACGATATCGCTACCGGCGACGACCCCGAGCTCGGTAGCGGCACGCATACCCTCGGCGCGGCACTGCTCGACCCGGTCCGGTGCGATATCGGCGGCCCGGATGGGAAACCCGTGCGCATGCAGCCTGCGAGCCATGGGCAGGCCCATCGCGCCGACCCCGACGATGCCCACGGTCGGTGGGCCGGAGGTGTGGCTCGCGCCGGAGCTCTGGAAGGTATCGGATTGCGTCACGTCACGATGGTGCATCGCATGTGATCGGGGTCACGACCGTCAGGCGTTGGGATCTGAGCGGGCTTTTTCCACGCTTTGTAGGAAAGTCACGGGGCGCGCTCCAGCAGGTCCAGCAGGTAGACACCGAGATGCAACTCGAGCCGGGCCCGGCCGTCGTCGAGATCCACACCGGCGAATTCCTCGATCCGCTGGAGCCGGTAGTACAGAGAGGTGCGGTGCAGGTGCAGCGCTTCCGCGGTCGCCGGGGACGAACCGGCGTGGTCGAGATAGCAGCGCAACGTATGTACGAGACGACCCTGCCGATCGTGGGCACGCAAGCGGCGCAGCGGTTCGGGTAGTGATGCCTCGGTGAGCTCGGCCTCGGGGATCTTCAGCAGGAGTTCCAGTGGTCCCAGATCCGCGGCGAGCGCCGTACCCCCGACAGCAGCCACCCGGTCGGCAGCCCGCAGAGCCGTCTCGGCTTCGCTGTACGAGCGATGGGCGTCGAGCATGTTGTCGTATACACGTCCGACTCCGGCGATCGACGACGTATGTGGCCCCAGGACCCGGATAACCGACTCCCGGAGTTCGGCGGCCTGTTCCCGGAGTCGTTCCGGTCCGGGCGGCCGGTCCCAGGTCTGCACCAGCACTCCCCTGTTCCCGAGTACGACTCCGACCGCGTAGCCGGAACGCGACCGGGCCACTCCGGCGGTCGCGATCCGCAGCGCCTGGGCGGTTTCGGTGGCATCCGGGGTGGCTCCCGCGCGCGTCGATTCCACCGCCGTGACCGATACCTGGGGGGCGTGCCGCAGTGCGGTGTGGCGGTCCAGGTCGCGGATCGCGGCGCCGCGCCGGGCAGGATCGGGGCCGAGCAGATCGGCGACCGCTGCCTCCACCTCCCGGCGCAGCCGGTCCTGCCCGAGCAGTTCGCCGAGCAGCAGTACCCCGATCTCACGGCCGGTGCGGATCACTTCGTCCGTCTCCAGCTCCGTGATGGACTGGTCGTCGTCGATCACCAACAGCAGCCCCAGCAGCTGGCCCTGCCAGCGGATCGGATGGCACAACCGGCTCTTCATACCCAGGTCCGGACGCGCCGGGATCACCCCCGGGCCGTTCCAGCGGGTGACCCCCTGCCCCAGGATGTAGCCGATCGCGGCGCCGCCGACATCGCGTTGCAATACCGCGCGGACGCGCTGTTCGTCGGCATCACCGAAGTGGCGGCTGGCCACGATGAGATTGACCTCGGGGTCGTCGAGCACCACCGACCGGCCGAGTTGTTCGGCGAGGGTGTCGACGAGGCGTTGTAATTCGCGTTCCGCCATGCGCTCACTGTCCCACTGCTTTCCTACAAAGCGAGGAACCGGCCCCGGGATCTCCCGTCAGGCCGAGGTGGTATCGGAGTAAGCCGTCTCACACACTGGCCCTATGAGCACTGATCCCTTCCTGATCGGGTGGGCGCATACCGTTTTCGGTAAGACCGCCCCCGAGGTCACCGTCGAGGACCTCATGGCCGAGGTGTCCACCGCCGCCGTGGCCGATGCCGGACTGGCCGCCGACGATGTGGACGCGGCCTTCGTGGGCGTTTTCAACTCCGGCTTCTCCAGGCAATCCTTCGAGGCCGCGCTGCTGGGTGCGGGACGGCCCGAACTCGCCCGCATTCCGGCCGCACGCCAGGAGAACGCGTGCGCCACCGGCAGCGCCGCACTGCACGCGGCGATGGACCATATCCAGTCCGGCCGCGGCCGGATCGCCCTGGTGGTGGGCGCGGAGAAGATGACCGGGGTCGGGTCGGAAGTCGTCAACGACGCGCTGCTGGGGGCCAGTTATCGCCGTACCGAAGAAAGCGCCGGTAGTTTCGCGGCGATATTCGGACGGCTCGCCGATATCTACGCCGACCGGTACGGTGATCCGCGCGTAGCGCTGGCACAGATCGCGGCGAAGAACCATCGCAACGGTGTCGCGAACCCCTGGGCGCAGATGCGGCGCGATCTGGGTTTCGAATTCTGCTCGACCCCATCGGCGAAGAATCCGGTGACCGCGGGACGGTTGCTGCGGACCGATTGTTCGCTGGTCTCCGACGGGGCGGCGGCACTGGTGGTGGCCTCGGCCGATATCGCGCGCACTGCCCGACGGCGGGTGCGAGTGGCGGCGCGGGCGCACGCCAATGATGTTTTCGCTGTCGCCGACCGGGCCGATCCGGTGGCCTTCGATGGGGCGCGGCGGGCCTTCGGCCGCGCTCTGGGCGATGCCGGTATCGGGTTGGACGGGCTGGATCTCATCGAAACCCACGACTGCTTCACCCTGGCGGAACTGATCCAGTACGAAGCGTTCGGACTGGCCGAACCGGGCAGAGGTGCCACCGTGCTCGCCGAGGGCATCACCGAACGGGACGGCCGGTTACCGGTGAACGTGTCCGGGGGGCTGAAATCGAAGGGACACCCGGTCGGTGCCACCGGTGTATCCCAGCATGTGATGGCCGCGCTGCAGCTGACCGGGGAGGCCGGCGAGATGCAGTTGCCGAAAGCCGAGCGGGCGGCGGTGTTCAATATGGGCGGCGCCGCGGTGGCGAACTACGCGTCGGTGCTGGAGGTCGCGTGATGGGGACCCCGTCGGCTCGCGCGATGAATCTCGCGCATTTCCTGACCCAGACCGCGCGCCGGTTCGGCGACCGGGACGCTCTGGTGCACGGGGATACCCGGTGGACGTGGCGGGAACTCGACGATCGGGTGTCGTTACTCGCCGCGCAGCTGCGCAGCCGCGGTGTCCGGACCGGCGACTGCGTCATGCTGCACAGTCCCAATCACCCGGAATTCGTGCAGGCGATGCTGGCGACCTGGCGGGTCGGTGCGGTGCTGGCGCCCACCAACTTCCGCCTCACCGCCGCTGATATCGCGGTGATCGCGGGCGTCTGCCGGCCGCGACTGCTGCTGATCCACGAGAGCCTGACCGAGCAGGTGCCCGAGATCGCGGCCGCCGGAGGGCTGGACTGCGGCACGATGCTCATCGGCGGCGGCGGACCGGACGCCGTGTCCGGGATACCGCAGGACGGGGCCCGGTTGGGTGACCAGGACGTCACCGTCGGACAGCACGCCTGGTATTTCTTCACCTCCGGGACCTCGGGCACCCCGAAAGCCGCGGTCCTCACCCACGAGCAGATGGGTTTCGTAACCCTGAACCATCTGTGCGATCTCATGCCCGGCACCGGAGCCGGCGATGTATCGCTGGCGGTGGCGCCGCTGTCGCACGGTGCGGGTATCCATCTGCTGCCACAGATCGCGCGCGGTGCCCGTACGGTCATCCCGGTCGCCGCGGGTCTCGACGGCGACGAGGTGTGGCGGCTGGTCGAGCAGGAACGGGTCAGCAATATGTTCACGGTGCCGACCATTCTCAAGATGCTGGCCGAACATCCGGCCGCGCGGACCCGGGATCATTCCTCGCTGCGCTACGTGATCTACGCCGGGGCCCCGATGTACATCGCGGATCAGGAGAACGCGCGGCGGGTGCTCGGCGATGTGCTCGTGCAGTACTACGGACTGGGTGAGGTCACCGGCAATATCACCGTGCTGCCGCCCGATGCCCACGACCATCCCCGCCCGGCGGGCGTGGAATTCGGAACCTGTGGTGTCCCGCGCACCGGTATGCAGATCAGCATCCAGGACGACGACGGCGGTGAACTCCCGTCCGGTGCGCAGGGCGAGATCTGTGTGGCCGGGCCGGCGGTCTGTCACGGTTACCTCGATAATCCGGAAGCGAACGCGGCGGCGTTCCGCGACGGCTGGTTCCGGACCGGTGACCTGGGCATGTTCGACGATACGGGCTTCCTCTACGTGACCGGCCGAGCCTCGGATATGTACATTTCCGGCGGTTCGAACATCTTTCCGCGCGATATCGAGGAGAAACTGCTGCAGCATCCGGATGTGGGTGAGGCGGCGGTACTGGGGATGCCCGATCCGAAATGGGGCGAGATCGGGGTGGCCGTGTGTGTGCCGCGCCCGGGTGGCGCGGTCGACGGCGAGGCGGTGCGGGAGTTCCTGCGCGCGAAACTGGCGGGTTACAAGGTGCCGCGCCACGTCGTGGTGTGGGAGGAACTGCCGAAATCCGGGTACGGCAAGATCGTCAAACGGACGTTGCGGGACATGCTGCTGGCCCAGGGGTGGCCGCCGGTCGCCGCGGCGCCGGCGGCCGGTGCCCAGGTGGGTGCGGGAGCCGCTCGATGACATCGGCGGCGGTCGATCGCCGGACGGAGTTGGCGGGCGCGCTGGGCGATCTGGCGGCGGAGATCGTGATCGGTGACCCCGGGATCATCGCCGGGTACCAGCGGGACCAATCACGGTTCACCGAGGCCGGGATACCGTTCGCGGTGCTCGCACCGCGTAGTACCGCGGAAGTGTCCGCTTGTCTGCGGGCCTGTCACGACCTGCGGGTACCCGTGGTGCTGCGGGGTGCGGGCAGTGGGTTGAGCGGCGGCGCCAACGCGGTATCGGGCGGGGTGGTGCTCTCGCTGCACCGGATGGACGCGATCCTCGGTATCGATCCGGTGGAACGGCTGGCCGTCGCGCAACCCGGGGTGGTGACCGGTGAGCTGCGGGCAGCGGTCGCCGCGCAGGGGCTGCTGTATCCGCCGGACCCCGGTTCGGTGGCATTTTGCACGCTCGGCGGGAATGTGGCCACCGGCGCGGGTGGTATGTGCTGTGTGAAGTACGGGGTGACCGGTGATTTCGTGGTGGCGCTCGAGGTGGTGCTCGCCGACGGCCGGGTGATGCGGACCGGGACCCGCACGGTCAAGGGGGTGGCGGGCTACGACCTGACCGGGCTGTTCGTCGGTTCGGAGGGGACGTTGGGTGTCGTCACCGAGATCACCGTGCGCCTGGTACCGGCGCCCGGACCCGCCGCCACGGTGGTGGCGACCTTCGCCGAGCTGGCCGCGGCGGGTGCGGCGGTGGCCGCGATCACCGCCGCCGGGGTCCCGTGCTCGGCGGTGGAGATCCTGGACCGGACGACCCTGCGCGCCGTGGACGCGCACGCGAAGATGGGGCTGGGTGAGGCCGCGGCGATGCTCCTCGTGCAGGCGGACTCCGCCGACGCCGACCAGATACTCACCCGGGTGGCCGATATCTGCGCCGAGGCGGGTGCGGAGGTCGGGCGTAGCGATTCGGCCGCGGAATCGGAGATGCTGCTCGAGACGCGGCGGCTGGCGCTGCCCGCGCTGGAGCGGCTCGGCGACTGGCTGCTCGACGATGTCTGTGTACCGCGGGCGAAGGTCGTCGATCTCATCCGAGCTGTCGAACGGGTCGCGACGGATACCGGGCTCACCATCGGTGTGTTCGGCCACGCCGGGGACGGGAATCTGCATCCGACGATCATTTTCGACGGTGCGGACGACGGTTCGGTCGCCGCGGCAACCGCCGCTTTCGACGCGGTCACGGCGGCGGCACTCGCGCTCGGTGGCACCGTCACCGGTGAACACGGCATCGGGCGGCTCAAGGCGAGCTGGCTCACCCGGGAGCTCGACCCCGTGAACGTATCGGTGCAGCGTGAGCTGCGCCGGGCGTTCGATCCGCGCGGCATCCTCAATCCCGGCGTGGCGCTGTGACCTGTTCGGCCCGGTCCGGTGCGGTGCCCGGGCGGACCGGGCATGCGAGACTGGCCGGGTGAACGGGGAGAAGGAAATCCACGCCGACAGCACTCGCTCCGCCACCGCCACCCGGCCGCCGGATCGGGGGGAGATATTCGGCTCCGGCGTGCTGTGGGTGGCGAAATGGGCGATATGCGTGGTCGCGATCGCGGCCGGGGCCTGGGTTCTCGGGTTCCTGGCCGCGCGCCTGTGGGTGGTGCTGTTACCGGTACTGCTGGCGATTGTGGTGTCCACGGTGCTGTGGCCGCCGACCCGGCTACTGGTGAAGGCGGGGTTACCGCCGGCCGCGGCGGCCTCGCTCACGGTGGTCGGATTCATCGGCGTGCTGGCGGGTGGTATCGCCTTGATCGTGCCCTCGGTGGTCGATCAGGTGCCCGAACTCTCCGATAAGGCGACCAAGGGAATCAACACCGTCCGGGACTGGCTGCAGGGCCCGCCGCTGAACATCAGGGACGAACAACTGAATTCGGCGGTCGACGCCGTGGTCTCGCGCGTACAGTCCAGTGCCGAACAGATCGCCTCGGGTGTGTTCACCGGCGTCAGTACCGCCACCTCGGTGCTGGTCACGATATTCCTGGTGCTGATTCTCTGCTTCTTCTTCGTCAAGGACGGGCCCAAATTCGTCCCGTGGATGCACAGGTTCACCGGGGGGCGCAGCGGCCGGCATTTCGAGGAAGTACTCGTACGGGTCTGGGATGTGCTCGGCGGATTCATCCGCACTCAGGCGCTGGTCAGTTTCATCGACGCGTTCTTCATCGGCCTCGGACTCGTACTGCTCGGTGTACCGCTGTGGGGAGTTCTCACGGCACTGACGTTCCTCGGCGGGTTCATTCCCATGGTGGGCGCGTTCGTCGCGGGTGCGCTGGCGGTGCTCGTCGCGCTGGTGGGCAACGGGTTCACCACGGCGCTGATCGTGCTCATCATCATCGTCGCGGTCCAGCAGCTCGAGGGCAATGTGCTGCAACCGGTGCTCCAGAGCCGCACGATGAAACTACATGCGGTCGTGGTCCTGCTCGCGGTCACCGGCGGTGGCACCCTGTACGGCATCACCGGAGCGTTTCTGGCGGTGCCGGTGGTGGCCGTGGTCGCGGTGGTCGTCCGCTACATCAGCGAACAGATCGATGTCGTGGTGGCCGAGGCCGATCCGGTCGCGGAGAAGTCCGCGGAGCCCGCTGCCTCCGAGGTGGGCACCGCGAAAGCCGGAACCGCCACGGAATCCGACCAGTAGCCGCCCGGCCCCGGTGGGGATAGCCCTCCGGGGCCGGATCTCACGCCACGCCGAGCAGGGTTTCCAGCGCGGCGATATGGGTTTCGAAGACCTGTGCGCGGTCGGAGAAGGTATCAGCGCCGTACATATCGAATACATCGAAACTCACGGCCCCGAACAACGCGCACCAGACAGTGAGTCCGCGCGCGAGCAGCCAGTCCGGGACCTCCAGCCCGAATTCGGCACGGATCCGGACGAAATCGCCGGCGAGCGGTCCGGCGAGGGGTGGCCCGGCCGCCGCGGGCGGCACGAGCAGCCCCCGGCGGTGGGCCGCGTCGAACAGTCCCATCAGCGTGACGATCACCCGGGTGCCCGGCGTGACCGTGCGATCGGCGGGGGCGGCGTATCCGGGTACCGGGGTGCCGAACAGCAGGCCGTACCAGGCGGGTTCGGCGAGGGCCCAGGAGCGGACGGTGCGCGCGGTGACGCGGAACTGTTCGATCGGGTCGTCGGGCGCGGCGGCGAGGGCGGTTTCGACCGCGTCGCCCAGCGCGTCGTAGCCGTCGACCACCAGCAGGGTCAGGAGTTCGTCCCGGCTGCGGACATAGCGGTAGACCGCCGAGGAGACCACGCCGAGATCGCGGGCCACCGCGCGTAACGACAGGGCGGCGGCACCTTCGGTGGCAAGATGTTCGCGCGCGATCCGCTTGATATCGGTCATCGTCTGGACCCGGGCGCGGGCACGAGGGGTGGTCATCCCCTCAGCCTGACCAATTTTGAGAGCAGTGTCAACAATAGTGAGCATTGCTCCCATCGGCCTGTGTTAATGTTACCGCAAGTCACTGCTGACCATCCGAATCGAGGAGAAGCCCCATGTCCGAGGCGGCCACGGATTTCGATGTTCTGATCGTCGGTTCCGGGTTCGGTGGCAGTGTCACCGCCCTGCGACTCGTCGAGAAGGGCTACCGCGTCGGCGTCCTGGAGGCGGGCCGCCGCTACGCCGACGACGAGCTCCCGAAAACCAGCTGGGAACTGCGCAAATTCCTGTGGGCGCCGAAACTGGGCTGCTACGGCATCCAGCGCATCCACCCGCTGCGCAATGTGCTCATCCTCGGGGGCGCGGGAGTCGGCGGCGGATCGCTCAATTACGCCAACACGCTGTATGTCCCGCCGGAGCCGTTCTTCCAGGACCCGCAGTGGCGCGATATCACCGACTGGCGCGGCGAGCTCACCCCGTACTACGAGCAGGCGAAACGGATGCTCGGCGTGGTACAGAACCCGCATATGACACCGGCGGACGAGGTTTTCAAACAGGTGGCCGAGGATATGGGCGTCGGCGAGACCTTCGTACGGACACCGGTCGGGGTGTTCTTCGGCGAACCCGGCGAAACGGTGGACGACCCGTATTTCGGCGGAGTGGGGCCGGCCCGCACCGGATGCCTGGAATGCGGCGACTGCATGGTCGGCTGCAAATTCGGCGCGAAGAACACCCTCGTCAAGAACTATCTGTACCTCGCCGAACAGGCCGGGGCGCAGGTGGTGCCGATGACGACGGTCACCGAGCTGCGGCCGCAGGCGGACGGTAGCTGGGTGGTGTCGGCGCAGCGCACCGGCGCCTGGTTCCGCAAACAGCGCACCACCTACACCGCACGGCAGGTCGTGGTCGCGGCAGGAACTCTGGGAACTCAGCGGCTACTGCACGAGATGCGGGATCGCCGGGTACTACCCGAGCTGTCCGACCGGCTCGGCCTGCTCACCCGTACCAACTCCGAATCGATCGTGGGTGCCGCGACCAAGAAACTCGCCCCGGGACAGGATTTCACCCGCGGCGTCGCGATCACCTCGTCTATCCATCCCACCCCCGACACCCATATCGAACCGGTGCGCTACGGCCGGGGCTCCAACGCGATGGGACTGCTGCAGACCCTGATGGTCGACGGTGGCGGCCGGGTTCCGCGCTGGCTGCGGTTCCTCGGCACCGCAATGCGCCATCCCCTACTGCTGCTCAGTTTCCTCAGCGTCCGCAATTGGAGCGAGCGCACCATCATCTCGCTGGTGATGCAGCATCTGGACAACTCCATCACCACCTATACGACCCGCGGGTTGTTCGGCCGCAAACTCACCAGCAAGCAGGGACACGGCCAACCCAACCCGACCTGGATCCCCGCGGGCAACGAGGCCACCCGCCGGGTGGCCGAACAGATCGGCGGAACCGCGGGCGGCACCTGGGGCGAGGTCTTCAATATCCCGCTCACCGCGCATTTCCTCGGCGGTGCCGCGATCGGCGCCGACCGCGACTCCGGGGTGATCGACGCCTACCACCGGGTGTTCGGCTATCCGACGCTGAGCGTGGTGGACGGGGCCGCGGTATCGGCCAATCTCGGGGTGAATCCGTCGCTGACCATCACCGCGCAGGCCGAGCGGGCGGCCGCGTACTGGCCGAACAAGGGTGAACAGGATCCGCGCCCCGCGCAGGACGCGCCGTACCGCCGGATCGCACCGGTCCCGCCGAAATCCCCGGTGGTTCCCGATTCGGCGCCGGGCGCGCTGCGCTTGCCGATCGTGGCGGTGAACGACCCCGCCGCCGGCTGAGCCGGACGGCCTCCGCCTTCGAAACGGCCTCAGCCCTTGAAGTAGACCAGCTGGTGGCTCGTCGCGAGCAGCGTGCCGTCCCGGCCCCACAGCTGGGCGTTCTGGTCGAAATGCCCGTGGCCGAAGCGATTGGCGCGGGCCCGGCCGAGCAGATACTCGGTGCCCTGCGCCGCCAGGTCCTCGGCCGTCGCGTGGAAATACACGGTGAGCGAGATCGTGCCGGCCGGGAGGTAGCGACCACGGCGCAGGAAGACACGCGGGTAGAACGCGTCCGACATGGCGGTGAGCGAGGCGAAATCGAGCGGCCGGACCGGACTGTCGCGCAACCACAATGTGCTCACCGAATCCGGATTCTCCGGAATTTCGGCGGTGGGCTCGATATCGGGTACGGCACCGGTGACGAACCGTAGATCGTAATTGCGGCCCCATGCGATGAAGTCGGGGAAGATCTGCGGTACGGCTTCGTCGGGCCCTGGAACCGACGGCATGGTCAGTTCCAGATCCGACCAGGTGTCCCGCCGGATCCCGAAGACCGCGGTCGCCGTGGTGACGACCGCGCCGTCCTGGACGAGTTCGAGCAGCCAGTGCTGATTCGTCCGGTTGGTGCGGATCGGCCGTGCGGTGATCTCGAAGGGACCGTCGGCGATCGGTCCCGCGTAGTTCACCGTGAGCGACAGCGGGTCGCCCAGCCGTTCGGGATGCCGTTCCACCGCTCGCAACAGCGCCGCCGCGGTCACTCCCCCGAACGGGCCGACCATATTCGCGTAGTCGGCGCAGGTATGACCGGCCAACTGGTGCGCATCGGTGTATTCGACGGCGATCGCGGTATCGAAGGGATGGGCCGGCGCATCGATCCCGGTCACAGATCCTCCTGCAGATAAGGGCCGTTTCCGGCAGCGAAGTAATCGTAAGTATGACAACATACATAGTAATTACAGGCAAGAGGGAGCAGTCATGGCACGACCGAAGGATCCCGACGGCCCACGGGCGGCGATGATCGACAGCGCGATCTCGCTGATCCGGCGGCGCGGCGTCGCGGCCGTCTCGTTCACCGATGTCCTCCAGGCCAGCGGCGCGCCCCGCGGATCGCTGTACCACCACTTCCCCGGTGGCCGGGCACAGCTGATCACCGAGGCGACCGAGGTAGCGAGCCGGCGGGTCACCACCGGGGTCACCCGCGCGCTGGACGCCCCGCAGTCGGCCGCGGCGCTACGCGTGATCGCCGATATGCTGGCTCGCGGGCTGGACCAGCACGATTACGCGCTCGGATGCCCGATCGCAGCGGCCGCACTGGGTAACGAACCCGGCGCCGTCGCGGCCGCCGGAACCGCCTTCGACAGCCTGCGCGAGCTCATCGCCGCCAAACTCGTCGCGGACGGGGCACGACCGGAACGGGCCCGGTCCATCGCACTGCTGGTGATCAGCGCGCTGGAGGGCGCCCTCATCGTCGCGCGGCCCGAACGCAACCCGGCCGCACTGGATACGGTCGTCGAGGAACTGAGTGAGATCTGCCGTATCGCAGTGGCGGAAGGGGGATCCGCGGATCCGGTCACTCCACCGCCCGGGTCTTGATCGCATCCCGTGAGATCAGGACATCGTATTCTCCGGGGGTGGCGATCACCGCGTTCCCGTAGGCCGAGCGGACGAACGGCGATGTGAACCAGCGGTCCTCGCTCATATCCTCGAAGAAATCGCGATCTCCGCCGTTGAGGAAGATATGGTTCTGCGCGGTGGCCACTCCGTCGAGCCGCTGCCCGTACAGCCGCGACACCTTGTACCCGGAATGGAAGCCGAGGGCGTTCACCCACGGCTCGAGCTCCACCAATTGCGCCTGCAGCACCCACATATCACCTTCGACCCGGTGCGTACTGCGCTCGGCGGTCCCGCCGTCCTCGTCGAACAGGGTCAGCTCCACCTCGAGTTGATGTTCGGTACCGGATACCGGCGAGACCACCACATGCGCCGCCCGGACCTCTCCCGTCAGACCCAGATAGGTCTGGACGAGTGTGGCGATCCACAGCACCAGCGCCGCGGCGGCGAGGAGTAGCGCGCCTCCGGCACCGCGGGCGATCAGGGCCCGCGGTCCCCTCTTGCGAAATGCGATCAACGCCGAAACCAGCAGGGCCACACCGAGGATGATCGCGAGGATCGAACCGGCCTGCAGCACCCCGAAGTCCACCGGGTAACTCATGCGCAGGTTATACCCCGGTAGCGCGTGATGTCACTCGCGAACGAGGTTTTCGATCCCGCGAGATATCCGCCGCGCGCAGTTGTCCGCGGCGGGCCTTCACGGATGTCACGTCCGGTCGACCCCTAATTCGAGACGCCGAGGCCAAGATGCCCCACATACGCCCCGGCTCTCGTATGTTGGCGGTACACGAGATCGAAAGGTGCGAAGGTGACAGACGTCAGTGCGGACTATGTGATCGTCGGGTCGGGATCGGCGGGAGCCCTGCTCGGAAACCGGCTCAGCGCGGATCCGGGCCGCTCGGTGATCCTGCTCGAGGCCGGCCCCGCCGACAAGGACAAATTCATCCACATACCGGCCGCGTTCGCGAAACTCTTCCGCACCCCCTACGACTGGGACTATCTCACCGAACCGCAGCCCCAGCTCGACAACCGGCAGATCTACTGGCCCCGTGGCAAGACCTTCGGCGGTTCGTCCTCGCTCAACGCCCAGATGTGGGTGCGCGGTTTCCGGGCCGATTACGAGGAGTGGTCGGTCGCCGCCGGACCGGAATGGGGTTTCGACAGGGCGGTCGAGCAGTTCCGCGCGATCGAGGATGTGGAGGGCGCCACCGCAGCCGATCACGGTACCGGCGGGCCCCTGCACATCTCCCACCAGCGCAGTCCGCGCCCGTCGACGGCCGCCTACCTGCGGGCGGTGGCCGAACGCGGCTTCACCGTCGAGGAAGCGAATCTGCCGGAGCCGCAAGGGTTCAGCCAGACCATGGTGACCCAGCACCGGGGCCGCCGCTGGAGTACCGCCGACGCCTACCTGCGGCCGGCGGCGAAACGACGGAACTTCCAGGTGCTTCCCGAATCGACGGTCACCCGGGTGCTGTTCGACGGCGATCGGGCCGTAGGTGTCGAGTATTCGCGCGGTGGCCGCATCGAGAAGGTGACCGCCCGTAGGGAGGTCGTACTCTGCGGCGGCGCGATCAACAGCCCGCAACTGCTCATGCTCTCGGGAATCGGCGACCGCGCCGACCTCGAACGGCACGGGATCGAGGTCCGCCGGCACGCCCCCGCGGTCGGGGCCGACCTGCAGGATCATCTCGTCACCGGGCTCGGATACGGGGTGGGCACCGATTCGTTGTTCGACGCCGAGAAACCGGCTCAGCTGGTCAACTATCTGCTCCGGCATCGCGGGATGCTCACCTCGAATGTCGGTGAAGCGTACGGTTTCGTACGCAGCCGCCCCGAACTGGAACACCCCGACCTCGAACTGGTCTACGCCCCCGCCCCGTTCTATCACGAAGGCCTCGTCGACCCGACCGCCCACGGCGTCATCCTGGCGACCGTACTGCTGCGCCCGCACAGTCGCGGCACGATCACGCTGGCCTCGAAGGACCCGTTCGCCAAACCGCTGATCGACCCCGCGTACCTCTCCGACGAGCAGGGGATCGATCGGGCCGCGTTGATGGCCGGCCTGCGGCACTGCGCCGACATCGCCGAAACCGCGGCCATGAAGGAAGTACTCGGCCCGCTCTGCTATCCGCCGGACGCACCCGGTGACGGCGCCGCGGAAGCGACCCGGGCGCTGGCACTCAACGGTTACGCCCACACCCTCTATCATCCGGCCGGTACCTGCCGGATGGGGTCGGACGAGAACTCCGTGGTGGATCCACAACTGCGGGTGCGCGGTGTCCAGGGGCTGCGCGTCGCCGACGCGTCGATCATGCCGGTACTGATACGCGGGCACACCCACGCGCCCAGTATGTTCATCGGCGCCCAGGCGGCCGACCTGCTCACGCGCGGATGAGTCCGGCGCCACCGGCCCGGACGCGGTACGGGACCGGTGGCGACCGGATTCGGGCATATCTCCCGGATCGGCGATGGACCCACCGGGCGGTATGAGCGGTCACCGCCCGGTGGGTCCACTACGCCGGCCGCGGACGACACGGTGCGGAAAGGTGAGGCGAACGAGCCCACCCGATGCCCGCGGCGGCCGTGTGCGCGCCGAGCCGGACGGAGTCGGCCCGTGCGGCCTCGGAGCGCACCCGTCTACGGGGTGTTCACAGCTTGCCGCCACCGCCGATCAGCCACGGATTGAAAGTGCACTGCAGGGCCGGGAAGCGCCCGGGATCGAGTGCCTGCAGCGCGATGGACAGCGCCCGCGGCGAATACATGAGCGTCAGATGGTCCGACAGATCCTGTTCGCAGCCGTCCTGCAGGGTGATGTTGCGGACGGTCGCGCCGGGCCCGGGCTGCAGGAAGGTCAGATCGTAGGGTGTGGTCACCTCGTCGTAGCGGGTGCCCACGACTGTGTAATCGACCCCGGGCACGGTATCCCCGCCGGCATTGAGCTGATCGACGAAATCCGAGCCGACCGTCTGCTGGATACCGGAGTGCCCGACGAATATCTCGATGAAGCCGAGGATATCGATCCCGAAGTTGTTGATCGCCCGGCCCAGCGCGCCGATACCGTCCAGCGTGGTTCCGTGATGGGTGGCACCGAAGGTGATCAGCTTGTCCACCTTGTCCGCGCCGCCGTCGAACTTGGTGTACCAGTTCGCCATCGACCCGCCCTGGGAATGGGCGATCATATCGACCTCGGACGCACCGGTCGCCGCGAGCACCCGGTCCACGAAAGTGGCCAGCTGTTTCGACGAGTCCTGGATGTATCCGGTGCCCATGGTGCCCGGTAGCACCGAGCCCAGCCCGCCACCCTGCACGAGGTTCGAGCGACCGTAGTTGAAGGTGAACGTACAGAAGCCGGCGTCCTTCAACGGCTGACCCATGAACGCGAACCCGTTGTAGGCGTTCATCCAGGTGCCGTGGATCAGCAGCAGCGGGCGGGGGTGTTCGGGGCTGGGTTTGCAGTTCCAGTCGTTGGCGCCCGGAGGTGCCGCATCACCGTGTGCCAACCCGTACCCGAAGGCAGCCAGCCACGCGGTCTGCGCCGGACCGTAACCGACCGTATCCGAGGCATATCCACCCGACAGGCCCGAACTACTGCCCGAGCCGCCGTAGCAGTCGCCGGAACCGTTGCCCGAGCCGGCGCCGCTCCCGGAATTACAGGCCGAACCACTGGCACTCCCGGAATTCGCGACCGGCTGCCCCGTGCGGCCGGCCGCGATATAGGCGGCGAGGTCCTGTTCGGTCGGTGCCGACGCGGGGTCCGCCTGCGCGCCCGTACCGGTGAGCCCGCATACGAGCACGGTGGCTGCCAGCAGCACGGCCGACCGCAGCCGGGCCGGATTCGGTCTTGTCATCGGGGGCCTTCCTGGAGCACATCACTGTCCGAACCACCTGCCGCCGTATCGATTTCACGGCAGATGAGCTGCGCCGACAGTACGGTCGCCGAACTCTTCTACGGCCGTTCCCGAGCAGGAACTGGAGACCTCACGATTTCCCGATATCGAATTTGGACCTCCTCACAGCGGGCTTCGACCACCGATTCCCGGGAAACGCTGTGCGTACGCCCATATTCACGATATTCGACCGTATTGCGCCCCAATGGAACCATCATCCGCACGGTGAACTCTCCAATAATCCCGCCAGATCACGAATCGATCACATCGATACCCGATCATGGAAGAACCAATAACCCGTATCCCGGCTGCCCGGCCACGTCCGTTCGGAGGACCGATGTTCCGCTCATACACCGGATCCGGCCGTCACCGCCGCCCCACCCGAATCCCCACCGCGATTCGCGCCGGGCTGACCTCACTGCTGGCCACCGCGGCCCTCGGTATGACACTGTCCGGGAACGCCGGTGCCACACCGCCGCCCGGGCCGGCCGGGGACGCCGGACTGATCGACGCACTGACCGGACCACTCGCCCGCCCGCACGGCCCGGACACCGCGATCGTGATCCTCGGCTACGGACTCCGGCCCGACGGCAGCATGCGACCCGAGCTCGTCGACCGGCTGCGCGCGGGATACATCCAGGCACTGCTAGCCCCGCGGTCCCCTGTCATCGTCACCGGCGGCAACCCCCGCAACGGTGTCACCGAGGCCGCCGCGATGGCCGATTGGCTGATCGCCCGGGGCATCCCACCGCAGCGGGTGCACCAGGAGAACGCGGCCGCGACGACGGTGCAGAATGCCCGCAACAGCGCCGCGCTGGTCCACGCACTGGGCGCCCGGGACGCCGTGGTGGTGACTTCACCGGACCATATCGGCCGGGCGGCGCGAAATTTCGTGGCAGCCGGAATACCGGTGACCGCGACGCTGACCCCGCATCAGATTCCGGATTTCGTAGCAGCCCTCACTCCCGATCGGTGAGCGGCCGTCCGGACATTTCCCACCCCGTGGGAAGATCACAGATCCGTCCGGTAATTCAGGGCTTCTGCGGGATTTCCAGAGCGGCGCTCAGCGTCGGCCAGCTACGGTGCAATTGCACTTCGAAATCCGGCCACGAATGCATTCCTTCGGGCAGATAATCCACCACCGCCGGAATATTCAGTTCCGTCAGCCGGCCGGCGAATCGTTCCGTGCACAACCGGGCCCCTGATTCCAGCAGCGAGCCGCCGCCGAGCAGTACCGCGAGGATTTCGGGGCTGTCACCGACCGACATCAGCGCCGCATTGCTCGGGGCACCGTTGGCCACCGAGACATAGATCCGGGTGCCCCGCAATTTGTCCGCCCCCAGCAGACTGTCGTGGGCGAGCCACTCCGGCGACGCGGGCGGCCCGAACAGGTTCTCCGGGTTCCCGCCGCGCGAGGCGACGGTCATGGTCGTGACGGCGCGGCCGAGTTGGTCGGAGGTGGAATAACAGCCGCTCATACCTGCCACACCCTGATAGAAGCCCTGATGCCGCTGAGTAAGCATCATCGCCGCCTGGGCGCCCATGGATACCCCGGCAATGGCACGAGTTCCGTTGGAGCCCAAGTACTTCTCCACAATGGGTGGCAGTTCGTCGGTCAGGAAGGTCTCCCAGCGATTCAGTCCGAGAGCGGCATCGACCCGCATCCAATCGGCGTACATGCTCCCGGTGCCACCGGTCGTCAACACCACGTCGACCGGTTTGTCGGCGAAGAATTCGGCGGCTCCACCCCGGGTCAGCCAGCCCGAGGTCGGACCCCCGTCCACACCGTCGAGCAGGTAGAGGGTGGGGCGGGGCGCCGGACCTGTCCCGACGAGGGTGTCGATCGCGATCTCCCGGCCCATGGCGACCGAGCGGATATGCAGCCGGATCCGCCGATCGTCGAGCACCTGGACGCGCAACAACTGCGCGCCGGCCCCCGGTTCGCTCGATGCCGGGGCCCGCGGTCCCGGTGCCGCCGGTGTCACCGGGACCGCACCGACCGGAGCCGGTGTACCGGTAATCGCCCCCACCAGCGCCAGGGCGGCCAGGACCGAAACCCGTGATCTCATCTCACACCTCGTTGTAATGCTCGTGCACCGACCCGTGCCTCACGCCGCACCCGGTTTGCCCGGCCTGGACCGGCGGCTCTTTCCGGCGGGGCGCGGTAGCCGGTGCACCTGGCTCCCGGCGGCCGCCGTGCTGGCGTGCTCGGCAGTCGTATCGTCGGTTATCCGGTACAGACCCGGCGGCTGCCCACTGGACCGGAGCCGGTCCAGCACATCGTGGGTGCGGCCGGCCAGCTCGGGCACCTCCGCCGTGGTACCGGCGGCGACGGTGGCCGTGGGGCGCACCTCGGCGGCCTCGGCCACCAACTGCAGCACTTCGGCACTCATCACACCGGCGCCGCCCGGTACGCACTGTGCGGACTCCAGCGGAATCAGCACAGTGCCGCCGTCGGCACGCAGCAGCGACAGCGACCGCGATCCCAGCGGGGTGCCCAGCGCCGCTTGGACCCGGCGCAGTTTGCGGCGGGCCGCCGATACGGCCTCGAAACCGCCGGCGCGTTCTTCGGCATGCGGCGGAATCGCCAGGGCCACAACCTGGTACGCGGGCGCCACCCGGATACCGGAACGTTTGGCCAGGGTGGCCACACCGTGCCCGCTCAACAACGCGGCCACCATCGTCTGCGCGGAGGTCTGGTGCTCCCGCGCGACGACCCGGTGTTCGTCCAGATATGCCGCGGCGGCGGCAGTGGTCACGACTTCCATCACACGGACCAGCAATCGGGCACCGTCGGCCATCGCCTCGGC
Source organism: Nocardia sp. NPDC003963 (assembly GCF_053605105.1). NCBI lineage: Bacteria > Bacillati > Actinomycetota > Actinomycetes > Mycobacteriales > Nocardiaceae > Nocardia > Nocardia sp. NPDC003963. The sequence goes on along the minus strand of NZ_JBSGIP010000001.1, from coordinate 1,023,251 downwards.
CCGTAACGCCGCGGCGGCGATCCGCTCGGCGAGGAACTCGAGTGCGTCCCGCGCGCATCCGTGACACGCGGTGAGCACTGTTTCCAGCGCCACCCCCTCATGTGCCCAGCGCACCGCCGCGGCGACTACCGCCGGGGGCGCGGCGGCCGGGGCCGCGGGGTCGGGTGCGAGATCTTCCGCGATATCGGCGAGGCAGTGCCGAACCGTGGTGACCACGTCTGCGGTTCCCGTGAAGCGATCGCGGCGCCGCAGATGCGCCACGAGTTCGGTTTCCAGGTCCGTTACCCCGGAATCGGCTCTACTGCCCACCATAACTACCGAACAGTAACCTCTCTCGCCGCCGATCGAGACGATCTACCGTTTGTCCGGACAGTTCATCAGCGACCGAGCCGCGGTTTGGGTTCGATCACAAGACGGTAACGAGTTTCCCTCCGGGAGCGCAACACCCGGAAAATTCGCCCATCCGGCCACCGGCCCCTCAGCCGGGACTCATGCGGAGATCAGCGCCCGGTCCGGTCCTGTTCCCGGCGCGCCGGCTGGTCCAGGATCCGCGGCTGACGCCGGCGCAGCGCGGTCAGCAGTCCCGGGGTGTACTCCGGCGGCGCGGCATGTACCGAGAGTTGATTCGCGACCGCGCGGTAGGCGTCCAGATCCGCCTGTTTGTCCAGATAGAGGGCACCGGTGAGCTGTTGGAGGTAGACGATATCGGGCAGGTCCGCCTCGGCGAACCGGAGATAGGTGAACGCTCCGTCGGCCAGAGCCGGACCGCCGACATGATCGGCCAGGAGCTGTACTGTGATGTGCGGCTGCCGAGCGGCCGACAGCAGATGATCCATCTGCGCACCCCAGATCCTCGAACCACCGATCCGGCGGGTGAGCGCGGCCTCCTCCACGATCAGCCACAGATGCGGCGGATTCGCCCGGTTCAGAATGTGCTGGCGGCGGATCCGCAGAGCCACCCGCCTTTCGATCGCGTCCTCCGGCTCACCCGGATGCGCCAGCGTCAGCAGCGCACGCGCATAATCCGGGGTCTGCAGGAGCTCCGGCACGGTACGCGGTTCGTAACAGCGGATCACCTGTGCGGCCTGTTCCAGGCCCAGGTACATATCGAACCATTTCGGCAGCCAATCGTTGTCCCGATGCCACCATCCCGAAGTGTTGGCCTGCCGGGCCAGTTCCTGAAAGGCGTCGAGTTCCTCGGAATCGGTCACGCCGTACAGCTCGAGCAGATCCACCAGATCACGCTCGCGAATACTGGTTCGCCCGAGTTCGAGCCGGCTGATCTTCGAATCCGAACCGCGGATGTGATCACCCGCCTGTTCACGTGAGAATCCACCGGCCTCGCGTAGCCGTCGCAGTCGGCCACCGAGCACCATCCGCAGCACCGTCGGACCGCCCTCCGCCGCGTTTCGCGCCGTGGACCCCGGCACCGACGAGGACTCCGCCGCCGACGCCGATCGCATCCCAGAAGCACCCATTATTCGAGTTTCGCATGAGAGCGGTACCGGAGACCAAACGAAACACCCGTGGCATGAACGACATTCAGGTAGAGACCGCATTCGCGCGCCGCTCCCCGACCGGGTTCGCCCGCAGCGGTTCATACCGAGTACGGCCCGGTACCGGCGCGCCGATCGTTGGTCTCGTCACCGTGGTGAACCGCCCCCACTGCGGTCCGCGACGTCCTGTGATTTCCCCAGATCCACTGCCGGAACATGTTCTCAGCAATGGTGCGAACCTACTGTTGGATCCGACGGCGCCGATGGAGACGCCCGGAAGGAGACGCGGATCTTGGACGCCACGACACCGGCCACGGCCGAACGCGACGACACTGCCCACGACCGCCTCACCCGCCGGGTCACCGTCTACTTCGACGGCCCCGCGCCGGACAACGCTCTCGTCCTGGAGTACGCGGCCACCAATTCCGAAGCCTGGGAATTCACCTCCGCCGCGGTACACGCGGGACTCACCGTGACCGTGGACAGCAAGATAAGACCGGACCTGCGCAGGCTACCCTGTCACAGCCTGTGGCGCTGAGTGAACGGTCCCCGGTACCGCTCGCATTCTCCGATACCCGACGAAGGCCCTGGACCGAGGTCCGGCCGCGCAGCTCTGTGAATAGACCCCTGCGCACGCCACACTCGCCGGAGGATCCGCACCGGGGCGCGCCGACCCTCTAGGCTCGGGGGCAGTCGGCGCGATGAGCGGGCCGACTCCGACCGCAGGAGCGCGTATGCCGATCGAACCCGCGGCCCGCGCGGCCGGCGTACTCGTTGCCCTCTCGATCGTCGCCACCGGATGCTCGGATTCCGGCAACAGCTCCGACGTTCCGCCCGCCACCACGATCACCGCCACCACGATCACCGCCGCGGCCACCACCCCGCATCCCATTCCCACGGTCGACCCGTACGCCGGCCAACCACTGATCGACCATGTGGAGTGGACGGAGACCACCGACGGCCCGCGCCTGCTGGTCCACCCGACCCGCGCCGGTCGCGACACCACCTTTCCCGGATCCGATCTGCGCGCATGGCAGGAGATCCGGATCGCCGACCCGGACGCGGATACGCCGGGTATGTGGGATCAGTTCCGCTGCCATTGGGAATGGGCGCGCCTCATCGCCCCGGACAAACCGAGCTGGAATCTGGAACCCTGGCGGCCGTCGGTGGGTTACGACGCGACCGTCGATGCCGCCTGCAATCCCGGCGGACCCGAACGCTGACCACGAAAGGACTCGTATGCGCATCGTCATCGCCGGTGGACACGGCAAGATCGCCCTGCTGCTCGCCGAAATACTCACCGGGCGGGGCCACAGTGTCATCGCTCTGATCCGCAATTCCTCCCACGCGCCCGAGGTGTACGCCACCGGTGCCGAATCGGTGGTCCTCGATCTCGAACGGGCCGTGGTGACCGACCTGGCCGCGACGGTACAGGGCGCCGATGCCGTGGTGTTCGCGGCCGGGGCCGGGCCGGGCAGCGGCGTCGCCCGCAAGTACACCGTGGACCGCGACGGGTCGGTGCTGCTGGCCGAGGCGGCCGAACGCGTGGGGACGCGCCGGTTCCTGCAGATTTCGGCGATGGGCGCGGGGCTTGCCCCGGCTGCCGGAACCGACGAGGTGTGGGCGGCCTATATCGATGCGAAGACCCAGGCCGAAGACGATCTCCGGGGCCGTGACCTGGACTGGACCATCCTGCGCCCCGGTCGCTTGCTCGATTCCCCCGGAACCGGCGCGGTCACCCTGGCGCCACCGCGACTCGACCGCGGCGATATCCCGCGCGCCGATGTGGCCGCGGTACTCGCCGGACTGCTGGAGGCGAGCCATACCACCGGTCTGACCTTGGATCTCGTCAGCGGCAGCACTCCGATCGAGGCCGCGATCGCCGCACTCGCACCCTGAAACGGTGGCCGAAAAGCGTTCGGACACAAAGAATCGATCGTGCAGATGTACTTGCATTTGAAAGCACCCCCGACCTAGACTCTTCCCACACCGCTATACAGGGGAAAACAAGGGGAGGCCGCGTGAGTGAGCCGACGACAACATTCGCCAGTGGTTTACTGCCGCATCTGCGGGAGAGCCCGACGGATCCGACCCGATTCGGAAATAGTTCAGCAAGAATCGATCCCGCCCCGATCGGTAAGCCTGCGAACGGTATTGATATGACTACATTCGGCATCCGCAGCGGCCGCCCGCTCGGTGATTCGACCCGTGAAACCGCGATCGAATTCGTTATCGACGCAGTCGAATCCACCGGTGCGGCCACCCGTGACGATTTCGACATCGATCAGATCGTCACGACCGCACACGCATTGGCAGACGACTGGGATTTCCGGCTGCTGCGGCCGGATACCTTCTGGCGCGTCGCGTCGACCTTCATCCGGGCCTGACGCTCACCCGCATATAGTTATCGTCTCGGCTAATCCGCCGAGACGATAACTGTCGTTGGGTAATCCGCGGCCGCTACAAGCCTTTCGTATATTCCGCGATGATCCGGCGCGACTCCTCCGGCGGCGCCGCCTGCACACTCAACCGGTCCATCACAGACAGGTACAAGGCGAGATCCTCGCGCCGATCCAGATACAGAGCGCTGGTCAACTGTTCGAGGTAGACGATATCGGGAAGATCCGTTTCGGCGAAGCGCAGAATCGTGAAAGAGCTTCCCGCAGCGGCATGTTCACCCGCGGAGAACGGAACCACCTGAATCGTCACATTCGGCAACCGGGTCAGATCCAGCAGATGTTCCATCTGCGCCCGGTGTACATCCCGGCCACCGACCGGTCGATGCAGAGCCGCTTCATCGAGCACCGCCCAGATCACCGGCGGATCGGCGCGATGCAGTATTTCCTGCCGGCGTTGCCGGAACGCCACCCGGCGATCGGTATCGGAATCCTCGTAGCCCAGCGTCACTACCGCTCGGGCGTAATCCGGTGTCTGCAGCAGGCCGGGCACCAGATGCGATTCATAGGTGCGAATCTTGCTGGCCGCCTGCTCCAGACCCAGATATTGGCCGAACCAGGGCGGCAGCAGATCGCCGTAGCGATGCCACCAGCCCGGTTCGTTCGCTTTACGCGCGAGCTCGAGAAAGCTTTCCCGCTCTTCGGGTTCGTCGACACCGTACAGTGTGAGTAGATCCCGGATATCGCGCTCTTTGAAACTCGTCCGGCCCAGCTCGAGCCTACTGATCTTCGCATGAGAGCCGCGGATGGCGTCACCCGCGGCCTCTCGGGTGATCTTCTTGCTCTCGCGTAGCTTTCGCAACTGGCCACCCAGAGCGATGCGTAGAACCGTGGGGCCACGCTCCGCCTCGGCAGACTGCGCGCCACCACGGTTCTCGGGCTCTGCGATCATGGAGTCGTCTCCGCTTTCGGGTTAACCCACGGTGCGCCACTCATCGGATCGGGCACACCACGCCGACGGCCCATGCTACCCCTCAACCCGCCAGATCGTCGAACTCTCCGGCTTTGGCGCCCTGCAGAAACGCTTCGATCTCCGGGCGCGTGTAGAAGATCACGCCCCCGTCCGGGAAACGCGAATTACGCATGGCCACCAGGTTGTTGGCCGCCTCGGCGAACTCGACACAGTTCCCGCTCGGGTTGCTGAAGGTGCTCTTCCGCCAGGCTCCGATCACCTGGTTCCCTACTTCCGACATGGGACCCACTCCTTGCTCATGGTCGCTGACGCCACTGTCGCATACCGTCGGTTCTTACAGATGCAAACGCAGGTGTTCTTGCATCTGCACCGACATCAGGACGATAGCACGAAGTTCGCCGAGCCGCGTCCACAGGCCCCGAGGGGCCCGTGACCCCGCTCCGGAGCCCTCCCACGCCGGTCCGCCGATACACGCGGACAAGGACTTACCGGACAGCGGGCTGTGTCGACCGCCCGATCGGAGACAGCGAGTCTTGTACCGTCGCAGTGGACATCGGTTTCACCAGCCGTCGGGCTCGCCGCCGGTACCCGCACGGCGCACTCCGACCATGACCGCCAGGAGTTCGCCATGTCCGAAGAACACCACCCCACGATCCGCACCGATATCCCGCACTCCGCACGCATCTGGAACTACTGGATGGGCGGCACGGACAACTACGAGGTCGATCGCATCGCCGGCGACGCGGGCATCGCGGTCGATCCGGAGATCACCACCATGGCCGTCCGATCACGGCAGTTCCTCATCCGGACAGTGCGATTCCTGGCGGCGGAGAAGGGGATCCGGCAATTCCTCGATATCGGCACCGGCCTGCCCGTCATGCAGAACACCCATGAAGTAGCCCAGGGCGTGGCACCGGAATCCAAGATCGTCTACGTCGACAACGATCCGCTCGTGCTCGCGCACGCCCGGGCGCTACTGGCCGACACCACCGACCAGGGGGTGACTGTCTACCTCGATGCCGACTACCACCGGCCCGAGCTCATCGTCGCCGATGCGCGGCATGTACTGGACTTCACGCAGCCGGTGGCGGTGATGTTCATGGGCGTACTGGGGCATACGCACTCCGCCGAGGAGATGCGGCGGATCGTCCACACCGTAATGGAGGCCACCTCGTCCGGCAGTTATCTGATCCTCTGGGACGGCACCGACGACAGCGCGGCCTACGTAACGCTGTGCCGCAACTACACCGACTCCGGAGGTGTCCCTTATATCCCGCGCCCGCATTCGGAGATCCGGGCGGCGTTCGACGGGTTGGAGCTGGTGGAACCGGGCGTGGTGCCGATAGATCAGTGGCGCCCGGACGGCACCGACGCCGTCGGCGACCGGCCGCTCTCCGCCTATGGCGGCGTGGGACGCAAACCGTGATCGCCGCCGGACGCCACGCCGATGCCGCGCGACGCGCCGCAGCGACGGTGGAAATACCGGAAGATGTAGCGCCACAGCGCCGATCACGGCGAAATCGTCCGGGGGGCCAGCAACTGCAAGTTCGTCTGTAGTTTGCAGATGTACTTGCATTTGTAAGCGACATCGGCTTAGACTCAGGCGCACAAGAGGGGCGATACGCAGCACTTTCTCCAGGCTGATTCGCCGGCCGGATGTGTCGCCCCGCAACGTCGCATGTGAGGGGCAACCGAATGATCCAACCATTCCGAAGTCCCCATCGGAGCGCGGTCGGCAGCACCGGCGGCGCTCATTCGCTCGGACATCATCCAGAACCGCTACGCCGCTACGCGGCCCCCGAAGCCGGGGCCGACTGCAGCGCCGACCCACCGGTACTCACCTATCGGCAGGCGCGCGAGATTCTGCACATCCACGACGTCCACGGCCCGCAGTGCCGCCAGTGGCTGGCCGCCGCCGCCTATCTGTCCGCGGGCCTCGACGACGAGTAGGCCGCCGGAGCGGCGTCCTACGAAAAAGGTCGGCCGATGCCGATTCGTGCTGGCTTTCCCGCATCGAGCGCGCGCTATTCTGTAATCCCGCGCTCGAGTGGATGGTGACCATGCGAATCGCCGAGATATTGCGCAACAAGGGCAGCGCCGTCACGACCGCCCGCCCGGATCTTAATATCCGGGCGCTACTGGCCCTGTTGGCCGAACACAACATCGGAGCCGTGGTCGTCTCGGCCGACGGCCGCCGGATCGCCGGCATCGTCTCCGAACGAGATATCGTCCGCGCCCTGCACCGGCACGGCGCCGCGCTACTGGACTCCCCGGTATCGCGGATCATGTCCACCGTGGTTCGTACCTGCGCGCCCGACGACCATGTCGAAGGACTGCGCCGGATCATGACCGAGCACCGGGTACGACATCTTCCGGTGGTCTCCGGTGACGAACTGGTCGGCATCGTGAGCATCGGTGATGTGGTCAAAAGTGCGATCTCCGAGCTCAAGACCGAGCGCGAACAGCTGGTCGAATACCTCCAGGGCGGATACTGACGGTCAGCCGAGGTCGGCGGACAACCAGCGCTCGGGGCGCATGAACACGACGACATGTTCCCCGAGTTCGGCCGCGGCGAAGGAGAGGTAGGCCTCCACCCGGTCGGGCGGCAGGTAGCGCGCCACCATCTCCCGGTGCTGGTCGTCGGTCATCGACTCGACCCGGGTCACCGGGCCTTCCACGCTCACATAGCGAACGGTCGGCTCGACCCGTTCGGCCATCAGGCTGAACCGCCCGGCTGCTCGAATACGGCGCATCTTCTCCGATTCCGGCCCGGTCAGCACCCAGAGTTCATCACCGGGCCGGTACTGATACCAGATGGGCACGGTGAGCGGACCCCGCTGCGGGCCCGCCGATACCGAGAGCGCACCGATATGCGGTTCGGCCAGAAACGACTGACGTTCGTCGAGGGTGAGTGGCATACCGGCACCATAACCCGGCACACCGACATCCCCGGGGACCTCGTCACACGGTCTCGAAACCGGTTGCGCACCAAGACCACTGGGCGAACTTTCCGACAATGAGTATCGTTGTTCGCAGTCCGGGCGGACCGGCGGAAGGAGCGATCACATGGGATCACCCCTGCGTCGTCCGGAGTACCCGGGGCTCGCTCCGGACGACGCGGAGAACGCACTGCCCGGCCTGCTGCCCGCGGCGATCCGTACCTCGTTTCCGGCGCTGGCCGACAGCACCGAAACCTACCTGGACAGTGCCGCCACCACCCAGAAGCCCCGCGCCGTAGTCGAGACGGTGCGGGATTATCACGCCGTCGCCACCGCGAACGCCGCGCGCGGCACCTACCCGTGGTCGACCGCACTCACGCACCGGATCGCCACCGTCCGGACCCGCGCCGCGCGGTTCATCGGCGCCGCCCACGCCGACGAGATCGTTTTCACCGGCGGTGCCACCGCGGCGCTCAATGCCGTCGCACTGGCCTGGGGCCTGGCGGCCCTGCGCGACGGCGACGAGATCATGTACAGCCCCCGCGACCACGCGGCCAATATCGCGCCCTGGCTCCTGCTCCGGGACACTCTCGCGCATTTCGGCCGGCGGATCGAACTCGTGCCCTACCGGGTCACCGCGGCCGGACGGGCCGATATCGCTGATATCGCCGAGAAACTGAGCCCACGCACCCGCCTGCTCACCGTGACGCATCTACACCATGTGTACGGCGCCCTCAGCACCTTGGCCGAACTGCGTGACCACCTCCCCGAACGGGTGCTCCTCTGTTTCGACTGCAGCCAGAGCGGCGGCCATATCCCGGTGGATGTCACCGCGCTGGGTGCCGACTTCGCGGCGTTCGCGGCGCACAAGATGTTCGCGGCGCCGGGTACCGGGCTCCTGTACTGCCGGCGCCGGATCCATGCCGAGCTGCGCCCGTTCCTTCCCGGCGGAACCACCGATGCCGTACTCACCGCCACCGGGTTCACCGGCGGTGTCATGCCGGGGCTCCTCGAGGGCGGCACACCCGATATACCGGGCATACTCTCGCTGGGCACCGCACTCGAGGAGCTCGATTCCTACGGTATGCACGCCGTCGCGGCGCATAACCGCGCGCTGACCGGGCGATTGATCCGGGGACTGCGGGCGGTGCCCGGGGTCGGCTTCCTACCGGGACCCGCCCACGAGGCGCCCGACGACGGATACGGCATCGTCTCGTTCACTCTGGCCGGGATCTCCGCGGCGGATCTGGGTTTCGTCCTCGCGGAATACGGCTTCCTCGTCCGGACCGGCGCACACTGCGTGCCCACCGCCGGGGGTGACCCCGAATCGGTCCGGGTCAGCACTCATGTCTACACCTGCCTCGACGATATCGATCGTTTCGTCGACTGTGTCCGGACCCTCGCCGAGGAGCTGCCATGAGTATCGAGATCAGCGCATCCACCGAAGCCGCCACTCACTACGACAGGCGGGCCGCCGCGCGGATCCTGGCCGAGCTCGCGCGGCCCGGCCTGTTCGCCGCCCATCGCGCCGTGGACGTGACCCGGATCGAATACACCGCGACCGAGTTGCGGGCCGAACCGGGCAGCCACCTCACCTTCTCCCAGCGGCTGTATCTGGAGCGGTTCATGCGTCCCTGCCGCGCCGCCGAAGTCACCTCCGCGACCCACCGGATGACCTGGGTCGACAGCGCCGGTATTCCCAATACGGGTTTCTATCGAGCGGACGCGCTGGGGCCACTGGTACCGATAGCCACCCGGGAAGCGCTGCTCGCGCTGTGGCGGGCCATCGACGACAACCGCGCGCTGGCCGAACGGATCTCCCGCCTCGCCCCCGCGGCGCGCGCGGTGCTGGCCGGAACCACCACCGATCACGAGCCCATCGATATCTTCCGGGTCGGGGTAGAATCCGCGGCCCGGGCCCTGGCCCAGCACGCGTTGATCGCACCGCAGACCCCCTACCGGACGGCCGGTGCGTTCGCCCGCGGATTGCGCGATTCCGGAATCTTCACCGCCGTCGCGACCCGGTGGTTCTGGGAACTGCAGGCCTCGACATATCGGCGGGGAATGATCCCGGTGACCCTGCGCACCGAACCGGACGGCTCGGTGCGGTATTCCGCACAGTCGGTCGCGACTCTGCGCGCGATGAAGGACGCGACCATCGCCGACGCGCACCGCGTGATGGATCGGGCAACCACCGAAGAAGGGCTGAGCGTATCCGCGGCGATCGCCCGATACCACGACGATCTGGATCTCATCTCCCGCCAGTACGCACTACTACCCGACGACGAGCACCCGATCTGCCCGGCCGCGGTCACGCACCGCGACGATGCCGGGAGTTCGGCTCTGCTGCCCGCGGTGGTGGACCGCTTGATCGAGGTCTTCACCGAGGTCGCCGCGCAGTGCGAACCAGTCGCCGTCCCGGCGCGGGACGAGCCGGGCACGGGCCCGGCCGCAAGGGAGGACAGGGTTTTCTACGTCCCCGATATGACCTGCAAACACTGTGTACGCACAATCGGCGGAGTGCTGGAATCGATGGATATCAGGGTCGTGGATATCGACCTCGACAGGAAGCGCGTAGTGGCCGAGTTCCGCAGCCCGCGTAACCGGGCCCGCGCCTTCGAGGCGCTGCGCGACGGCGGATACAACCCGGTGGGCGAGCGACCGGAACCGATGCTCCAGGGGAACGGGGAATGACGATACGGCCGCCGCTACGCGCCGAGCGGCCCATACCGGCAAACCGGACCGGACCGCCGGCGCTACCGGCGCATTGGGACCCGCTCGCCCGGGCCTTCCTTTCCGACCGGGCGGAACTCGACGCGATACTCGACCGCTTCGGGACACCGGTGCATCTGTTGTTTCCACAGGTTTTCGCGAGCAACATCGATCGGCTGACCGCGGTGCTCGACGCGGCGCGAATCGGATACCGCATCTGTTACGCACACAAGGTGAACCGATCGCGGGCTTTCGTACGCACGGCCGCGGCGCACGGGATCGGTATCGATGTGGCCTCGGCCGGTGAGCTGGACTCGGCGGTGGCCGCCGGGTTAGAGCCCGGCCGGATCGAGGCCACCGGGCCGAAAGGTGCTGCTTTCCTGCGAGTTCTGGTCGATTCCGGGGTGACGGTCAATGTCGACAACGAATGGGAATTGCAGACACTCGCCGAACTCGCCGACCCGGCGCGGCCGGTCCCGGTATTGCTCCGGATCAGTGGGTTCGCCGATTCGCAGGTGAGCCGTTTCGGTATTCCGGTGCAGCACGCCGATCGCGCGCTGACCATCCTTTCCCGGTATCGGGATCGGCTCGTATTCCACGGCACGGCCTTTCATCTCGATACCGGCGATACCGGCGAACGGGTTCGTGCCACCGATACCTGCTTCGCACTCCTCGAACAGGCCTATGCCGCCGGCCTCGCACCGTCGGTACTGAATATCGGTGGTGGGCTGCGCCAGGTGTTCACCGCCGACGGCGATCGGTTCGACGAGTACGTGAGCCGGCTGCGGGCGGCGCTCGCCGGTGACGGCGCGCCGATGAGCTGGGGTAACAATACTTTCGGCTATCACGTCGACGGCGGGGCGGTCCGCGGGACACCGGTCTTCCACAAATACGCCAATACCGTCCCCGGCGACGAGATGCTGGCCGGCTTCCTGGACGCCCCGCTTGAACGCCACGGCGGCCGCAGTATCGCCCGGGTTGCGGCCGACAACCTCCTCGATATCTGGCTGGAGCCGGGTAAGGCGCTCGCCGATCACACCGGAATCACGGTGGCCCGGGTCGAGTTCGTGAAGGAAGCCTCCGACGGCAGTGTGCTCGTCCATGTGGATATCAGCCGCGACGCGGTGACCCCGGCCGATCAGGAGGTGATGGTCGATCCGCTGCTGCTGCCCGGCGAGGGGCCGGTGCCGCCGGACGAGCCGGTCGGTGTATTCCTGGCCGGTCGGCTCTGTCTCGAAAGGGATCTCGTCACCACGCATATGATCTGGCTGCCGTGGTTGCCCCGGCCGGGCGACCTGGTCGTTTTCCCGAATACGGCCGCATACCACATGGATCTGTCGGCGGCCGCGGCCGCCATGCATCCGCTTCCTCCGAAGGTCGCGGTGATCCACCACGACGGACGTTTCCGCGCAGTACCCGACACGGACTACGAGCCGTCCTCCCCCATCGCAGATCCAGCACATTCCGAGGTTTCGTGACGATCCATCAGCACATCACTGATCTGATCGGTGATACACCCCTGCTCCGCCTGGACCCGGCCGTCCACGGGCTCGAGGGCGTCGACCTGTACGCGAAACTGGAGACGCACAATCCGTTCGGTTCGGTCAAGGACCGGGTCGCGTGGGCGATGCTGCGCGATGAACTCGATACGCTGCGGGCGCAGCGGCGGACGTTGATCGAAGCGTCCAGCGGCAATACCGCCAAAGCATTGCGCATCCTGGGCGCGATCCACGGTATCGGCCTACAGGCGATGACCAACCGGATCAAGGTCGGCGAGGTGCGTGACCTGCTCCGGCTGATCGGCACCGAGATCGTAGAACTCCCCGGGCTTTCCGAATGCCCGGACCCCACCACCCCGAACGATGTGTACTCCGCGATCGACGCGGCCATGGCGGCCGAACCCGCCCGATTCCGGCATCTGTCCCAGTACACCAGTGAGAAGAACATCGCCGCCCATCACGACGGCACCGGCCGCGAGATCCACGAGGATCTCGCCGCCGCCGGAATCGAGCGGATCGACTATCTGTTCGGCGGGCTGGGCACCACCGGATCGAGCCGCGGGTCAGGCAGTTATCTGCGTAAGTTCCACCCGGAGCTGCGCACGGTGGCCGTGGTCTCCGAACGCGAGGACTTCATCCCGGGTATCCGGTCGGAACGGGAGATGTGGGAAGTGGGCCTGTTCCAGCCCGATTTCTACGACGAGATCATGACCGTGGAATCCGGTCCGGCGATCGAGGCCACACTCGAACTCGCCACCGGTTACGGTGTCCTGGCCGGGCCCACCAGTGGCGCCGCCTATGCCGCCGCGCGCGAAGTGCTCACGCGCCCCGGCCGCACCGGATCACTCACGGTCGGTGTGATCATCGTCTGCGACCGCCTCGAACCGTATCTGTCCTATATCAAGCAGCGCCGGCCCGATCTGTTCGGCCGCGAGAGCGGACCACGCCCGCCGGATCCCACCGAGACCGCCGCCGCTCCGGCGCTGATGCCGACCGAGCTGGCGGATCTGCTCCGGACCGCGCACCCGGTGATCGTCGATACCCGCGGCGCCATGGCATACCGGGTCGCGCATATTCCGGGCGCGATCAATATCCCCGACGATCGGCTCACCGACCTCTTCGCCCACGGCACCCCGTTCTCCCGGGCCCAGCCGGTGATATTCACCTGTCCCACCGGGGATATCTCGCGGCGGTTCGCCGCGGCCGCGCGGCGGACCGGGCATACGGCCTACAGCCTGGACGGCGGTATCGCGGGCTGGCGCGCCGCCGGTCTGGGGCTGGAACGCGATAGCTGACGGGCAGCCGGTACCCGCGGCGAAAGGAGGCCGGGGTGTGTCCGGGATCGGCGCGAGGTGCGCGAAATCAGGGTTCGGTCAGCGCCTTGTGTGCCATTCGGCATCCGCATCTCTCCCGGGTCCGGCCGTGGGGCCGGGCCGGACCGGGGGTCGATCCGGCTGTTCCGCCCGGGTCCGGATCACCACCCCGACCGCGACCAGGAAGCTGCCGAGCATCCAGCCCGCGAGTACATCCGTCGGCCAATGCACCCCGAGGTAGATCCGGGAAAGTCCCACCAGCACGACGAAGGTGGCGGCGAGGACGGCGACGATCGCGCCCGCGATCCGGTGCGCGGTGCGCATACAGAACAGGGTCGCCAGCACCCCGACCACCGCGGCCGACCCGGCACTGTGGCCCGAGGGGAACGACGGATCACTCACCGCCACCAGTTGGTCCGCCACCGGCGGACGGGGCCGGCCCACCAGTTGCTTCGAGACGGGCACCAGCACCGCGGACGCCGCGCCCACTCCGGCCACGAGCAGCAGATCCGCCTGCGCACCACGTTTCAGCAGAACCGCGCAGGCCAGGAGTGCCAGTGTCCACATGGCCACCGAACCGCCGAGATGGGTGACCACCGTGGCGGCCGTGGTGAACGGTTCGGCGCGCAGGCTCAGCATCCAGTCGTGGATCGGCCGGTCGATCCGGGTAGTGGCATCACCGGCGACGACGTATCCGGTCGTCGCGGCGAACACCGCGCACAGCACCACAGCGAGCCCCAGCACGCTTTCACCCTAGTCGTACCCGGTCCTCCGGCGCGGGCGGCCGGAAACGGACAGGGACCACCGGACGGCCGCTACGCTGGGGCTCATGGAGGTGCTCTTTCTCGGCGCGCCCGTCGCGATGTTCCTGCTGGGTGCGGCCGCCGCGGTGCGCTGGGTCTACACCCGCTTCCCGAAGACCGGCGGCGGGAACCGGCACGACACATCGGTCCGGCTGGCCGCCGCGGGTGTCGAGGAGATCACTGCCTTCTGGTACGGCAGCAAACGAGACCAGCTCGATCACCGCGCCGCGCAGACCATGTTGCGCGACGAGGAAGCCGACGGCGCACCACCGCGCGATCGGATCGACCCGGCCGCCGGCCGAGCGGTACTCCTCGCCCGCCCGGTGGATCCCGGCCCCCGCTCCTGACCTGCCGGACGGGTATCCGGTGCCGTCACCACCCGGAACGGCGGGCGACCGGCGCCCACTACTGTGGACGGGTGCATTCAGATCAACGATCGGACGACAGCGGACCCCGGATCTGGGGTGGCACCACGCTTTCCGAACGAAAGCAGGCACGGCGCACCGCGCTGCTCGAGGCCGCGCTGGATCTGATCGGTGAATCCGGCGCCGCCGGGGTCACCATGCGGGCGGTATGCCGCCGGGCCAATCTCACCGATCGGTACTTCTACGAAAGTTTCGCCAGCCGGGACGAACTGCTCGATGTGCTCTACCGGCAGATCGCCGACGATTTCCTCGATCCGATGACCGCGTTCGCCGTCGCCGACGACGCCTCGCGCGACCGGGCGCTCTCGGAAGCACTGGTGGACAAGGTTCTCGAGGACCCCCGGAAATCGCGCCTGTTCCTGGTCGAACCGTATTCCAGTACCGGCCTCGGCCAGACCACCATCGCCGTCATGCCCGCCTTCACCCGGCTCATCCAGGACCACCTCTTCGCACAGATCGAGGATCCGGTCCGGCGGCGCCTCGCGGCGGTCACCATGGCGAGTGGCAACGCGGGAATGTTCTCCGCCTGGCTCAACGGATCTCTGCGCGCCACCCGCGCCGAGATCATCGAACATCTCGTCGCCATGCTGGGCGCGTACCGGAGTCTCTATCGCTAGTCACGGGCCCGGCCGGGGACCGTATCCGGAAACGAAGCCGGGCAAGGAGATCGGGGAGAACAATGCACGACGAAGTTGTCGGGTCGACCGGTAAGCTGATCTCGCCGATCCGAGGCCCCGGGACGCTGGGTGAGGTCCTGGTGGCCGTCCGTGGGGGAACCGAAGGGTACATCGCGCGAGCCGCCGAAGCGATCACGGCCGGGAGCACCGTGCTGGTCGTCGCTGTCGATTCCGGTCGTATCGCCGACGTGGTGCCCTGGCTGCCCCTCACGCCGGACCCGGCACCGTAACGACACGACGCGAGGAGTTCTACGTGCTGGGTTATCACGTGCCCGATCCCGATGAGGCGATGCTGGTCAGCGGCGCCAAGAGTCGCGACGCCTCACCGTTCCGGGTGATCATCGGACGCGGCGCGTGGGTGATGCCGTTCTTCCGCAAGGTCCGCTATCTCTCGCTGGCGATGTTCGAGGCCGAGATCACCGAACGCTGCGTGACCAAACAGGCCATCGTCCTGCAGGTGCGGGCGGTCATCGCCTTCAAGGTCGCCAACGACACCCCTTCCATCGTGAACGCGGCCCAGCGCTTCCTCTCCGAACAGGAGCAGGAGATGTCGGTGCTCACCGGGCGGATCTTCTCCGGTCATCTGCGCTCCATCGTCGGCTCGATGACCGTGGAGGAGATAATCCGGGAACGTCAGCGGCTCGCCGACGAAGTCCTGGTCGCGTCCAAGGTGGAGATGAGCAATATCGGCCTGTGGGTCGATTCGTTCCAGATCCAGTCCATCGACGACGGCAATCTCGGCTACATCTCCGCGCTCGCTGCCCCGCACAACGCGGCCGTGCACCGGGACGCGCAGATCGCGGAATCACGGGCCGCCCAGCTTTCGGCCGAGGCCGAACAGGAATCGTTGCGGAAACAGGCCGAGTACGCGCGGGAGACCTCGATTCTCAAAGCCGGCTATCAACGCGATATCGACAAGGCCCAGGCCGAGGCGGCCGCCGCCGGGCCGCTGGCGGCCGCCCTCGCTCAGCAGGAAGTGCTCGGAGCACAGGCCGCTCAGGCCCGGAAAGAAGCCGAACTGCGCGAACAGCAGCTGCAGGCCGAGGTCGTGAAACCGGCGCAGGCCGAGGCCGAGCGGGTGCAGATCCTCGCCGAGGCCGAGGCCAACCGCACCAGGATCCAGGCCGAGGCGGCGGCCTCCAACAACCGCATCGCGCTCGACCAGATGCTCATCGAGCAGTTGCCGCTCATCGTGGAGCAGGCCGCGCGCGGACTCTCCAATGCCAACCTGACGGTCCTCAACGGCCCGGACGGGGTGGGTGAACTGCTCAACGGCATGGTCGGGCAGGGACTCACCGTGTTCAACTCGCTGCAAAAGGCGCTTTCGGCCACCGACGAGGAAAAACCGGATATAGAGTGACCAGCAGAACTGCGGCGAGGAGCGGTGTGGTGGCCAGCGGGAAATTGGTGTCGTTCGACGGATCGCGGGGTTTCGGTTTCATCCGCCCCGAGGACGGTGGGCCGGACGTGTTCGTGCACGTCAACGATATCGGCCTGGGTGAGGACGAACTCCGGCAGGGCCGGGTCTTCGAATTCGATATCACCGAGGGTGATCGCGGTCCGAAGGCGATCAACCTGCGGTCTCCGCGCGGCCAGCACATCCGGCCCAAACCGGTGGCCGAGGGCGCGCGGTTGTCGGCAGACGAACACACCCGGCTGATCACCGAACTGTTGCTGGACGCCTCCCCGGCGCTGACCGCCGGGGAGATCGTCGCCATCCGGGAGCGGTTGACCGATTTCGCGGCCGAACAGGGCTGGATCGACGACTGACGGCCGGATCCGGCGATCTGTCGGTTCCAACTCCTATCATCGGGTGCGATGATTCGGCGCCGGCCACGGCGTCGATACGGGTGAGTCGACCCGAGGAGGATCGTGTGGATCTACCGGTGCTACCGCCCGTCCGGCCCATGCTGGCCAAATCCGCGCCCGATATCCCCCCGGGGCCGGGTCTCAGTTACGAACCCAAATGGGACGGGTTCCGCTGCGTGGTGTTCCGCGACGGCGACGAGGTGGAACTGGGGTCGCGTAACGACCGGCCCCTCACCCGGTATTTTCCCGAGGTCGCCGAACTGTTGCGGACCGCGCTGCCGGATCGGTGCGTCGTGGACGGGGAGATCGTCCTGGTCACCGAGAACGGGCTGGATTTCGATGTACTGCAGCAGCGTCTGCATCCGGCGGCGTCCCGGGTGGCCAAGCTCGCCGCCGAGACTCCGGCGAGTTTCGTGGCGTTCGATCTGCTCGCGCTCGACGATCGGGATCTGACCGGGGCACCGTTCACCGAACGTCGGCGGCTGCTCGAAACCATCCTGGACACCGAGCCCGGACGAGTGCATCTGACCCCGCTCACCGGGGACCCGGCTGTCGCCCGGGACTGGTTCACCAGATTCGAGGGCGCCGGTTTCGATGGTGTGATGGTCAAGGCCGACGATCAGCCGTACCAGCAGAACAAGCGGGTGATGCTCAAGGTCAAACACGTTCGCACCGCCGACTGTGTGGTGGCGGGTTTCCGCTGGCACAAGGACGGACAGGGCGTGGGCTCCCTGCTGCTGGGCCTGTACGACGACGCGGGCAAGCTGCATCATGTGGGAGTCGCGAGCAGCTTCACCGCGGCACGCCGCACCGAATTGGTCGGCGAACTCGCCCCCTATCGGGAGAACGCGCTGGTGGACCACCCGTGGCGGGAATGGGCCGATGCCGCGGCCCAGGCCGATTCCGGTGGGTCCATGCCCGGTGGGGTGAGCCGCTGGAGCGGTGGGAAGGACCTCTCCTGGGAGGCGCTGCGCGCGGAGCTGGTGGCCGAGGTGCGGTACGAACATGTCCAATCCGGTCGCTTCCGGCACGGCGGGCGGCTGGTTCGCTTCCGGCCCGACCGCACGCCCGAATCGTGCACCTACGCCCAATTGGACGAGGCCCCGCCGGCCGAACTGCACGAGATCTTCGGGACCCCGGTGGCGAAATGAGCGAATCCGTGGAAATCGAGGCCGCCGGCCGGGTGCTCACCATCAGCAATCCGTCGAAGGTGTACTTCTCCCGCCGCGGCGAAACCAAACTCGACCTGGTGCGTTACTACGAGCGCATCGCCGAACCGTTCTTCCGGGTCAACGGCGGGCGCCCGCTGTTGCTGGAACGCTATCCCGACGGCGCGTCGGGTAAATCCTGGTTCCAGAAGCGGGTGCCGAAATCCGCCCCGGACTGGTTGCACACCGTCGAGGTGTCCACCCCCAACGGCACGACCAGTGACGCGCTGGTCGCGCACGATCTGGCCCATGTGCTGTGGGCGGTGAACCAGGGTTGCCTCGGCTTCCACGTCTGGCCCAATACCGTGCCGGACCTGCGGATCGCCGATCAGCTCCGGATCGATCTCGATCCCTCACCGGGTATCGGTTTCGACGAACTGCGCACGGCCGCCGTCCGGACCCGGGAACTGTGCGCCGAACTCGGTATCGAGACCTGGGTGAAAACCTCCGGGTCGCGCGGGCTGCACCTCTACATCGCGCTCGAGCCGCGCTGGGACGGCTACGATGTCCGTGCCGCCGCGGTGGCACTGGCCCGTGAGCTGGAACGCCGGTACCCCGACGACATCACCGCACACTGGTGGAAAGAGGAACGCGGCCGCCGGGTCTTCGTCGACTACAACCAGAACGCTCCGCACAAGACCGTATTCGGCGCGTGGTGTGTACGCCCCAAGGTCGGCGCCCAGGTCTCCACCCCGCTGAACTGGGACGAACTGGACTCGGTGGTTCCCGAAGAGCTGACGATCGCCACGGTTCCGGCCCGGCTCGCCGAATACGGCGATCCCTGGGAGAACCGCGCCCAGCAGAGCATCGAACCGCTGCTGCGGATGTCCGAACGGGATCTCGCCTCGGGTCTCATGGACGCGCCGTGGCCGCCGCAGTACCCGAAAATGCCCAACGAACCACCCCGGGTGCAGCCCAGCCGCGCTCGTAAACCCGCGACGGACGGGTGAGCCCGCGGCCGATCGCCACACTGATCAGGCCGTGCCGCGGCCGGGCTCATGATGCCCAGAGGGTCCAGGTACCGCCTTCACAGACCAGGGCGTATCCCGCCGCGGTGCGCGCGGTGGCCGCACCGGTACAGCTCACCCCTACCTCGCGCACGGTCTCGGCCACCCGGAAGGGGCCCGACCACTGATATCCGGTGACCGACGCGGCGTCGGTCAAGCACAGCAGCGTGCCACCGTCGGACCCGACACCGAGTAGTCCCGGTTCGGGGCACGGAGTGTCTGCTTCGGCCACCGGAGGTGCCGCACCGGCCCCGCTCCGGGGTACCGAGGATTCGGTCACGGCCGGACTCTCGGTGGGGACCGCGGTCCGGGTGGTCGCGGAGATCTCCGGCGTCGCCGAACCCGTGGATTCGGTCGCCCGCTGTCCGCCGGTCGCCTCTCCGACCACGTCCCCCACCCGTGCGAGCACTCCGCCGGAGCTGTCCCGGGGCAGCAGGACAAAGGCCGCCAGCACGGCCACCTCGAGAATGCCGAGCAGCAGTGCGGTGAAGGCCATGAACCGGCCGCGCGGATGCCCGAACGCGATCAAGCCGAAGACGATCGCCACGGGGAAGATCAGGATCAGTGCCGCCACCAACGCCACGATCGCGTAGGGATTGACGACCGGGCGGTCCTCGTAGCGGTACGGCTCGTCGGGGCGATCGTCGAAATCGTCGGGTGCACGACCGGATCGTGGCGGCTCGTCCCAGTCCGCCGGAACTTCCGGCCAGCGCTCACCCGCCCAGCGCGTATCTGCCATGACCGATCCCTTCGAGCCCCGCGGGCGCATCTTCGAACAATTGCGCCCGGCAACCGAAAGAATAGGCCGGGACCGGCCGGGAGTTCCGGTAAATCCCCCTGACCGCGGATAGCGCTGGTCACCGTCCGAAGCCCCCGGCCCACCGCTTGTGCTGCCGCACAGTAGGAACCGGCACCCCGCCGCTCAGCTCGGGCGGCGGACCCGCGGCAGGGATTCGGTGACCAGGGTGTTCAGCATGTCGACCAGCAGCGCGTGGACCTGCTCGCGGGTCATGGTGCCCCGGGTCAGCCATTCCCGGCCGGCGACCTTGACCAGGCCACCATAGGCACGGACCATCGCCCGGCGGGGCTCGTCCGATGGGGCATCGTCGGCCAGGCCGATCATGACCAGGAGCCGCTGCGCGGCCGCATCGTCGGCCGCGTCCAGGATCTGCTGCACTTCGGGATCGTCGCCGACGCCTTCGTGGCTGGTCACCTTCACCCAGGTGCTGCCGTGTTCGGAGATCGTATCGAGCAGCCAGCGAACACTGGCCTCGACGCGTTCCCGGGTGCTGCCGGTGGGCACGGCGAGCTCATCGGCACGCGGCAGCGTCACCATCCGGTGGACCACTGCGAGATAGAGGTCGCGCTTATTGCCGAAGTAATGGTTGATCAGACCGCGAGCCACCCCGGCCCGCTGCGCCAGTTCGGCGGTGGACACGGCCGCGTACGGGCGTTCGCCGAACATTTCGATGGCCTGGGCCAGGATCTGTGCCCGGCGCTCGTCGGGTTCGAGCCGACGCCGCCGGGGCTGCTCGTCCGCGCCGCTGCCCCCGTCCCCGGCAGATCCGGGGACGGTAGGGGCCTCGGTCGCGGCGGCAGGCGAAGGTTCGAGGTCAGAGCCCACGCGCGATGAGATCCTTCATCACCTCGTTGCTGCCGGCGAGGATGCGCAGCACCCGGGCACCCGTGTACAGCTGGGAGATCGGGTACTCGGTCATATAGCCGTAGCCGCCGAAGAGCTGCAGACAGCGGTCCACGACGATGCCGAGCTGATCGGTGGACCAGTACTTGGACATGGCGGCGGACTGGATATCGAGCTCTCCGCGCAGATGACGGGTGATGCAATCGTCGAGGAATACGCGGTTGGTCCGGGCGATTGTCGCGCATTCGGCCAGTTCGAACTTGGTGTTCTGCATGGCGAAGA
Organism: Nocardia sp. NPDC003963; assembly: GCF_053605105.1. Lineage (NCBI taxonomy): Bacteria > Bacillati > Actinomycetota > Actinomycetes > Mycobacteriales > Nocardiaceae > Nocardia > Nocardia sp. NPDC003963. Next base: position 1,002,070 of record NZ_JBSGIP010000001.1, on the reverse strand, counting down.
GCGGTTTCCCGAACGCTTCGCGGCCCTTGGTGTACTCGACGGTCAACTCGACAGCGCGTTCCATCATCGCCACGGCCATGATGGCGGTGACCAACCGCTCCTGGGCCAGCAGCTGCATCATCTGATAGAAGCCCTGGCCCTCGGTGCCGCCCAGCAGGTTCGTGGCGGGCACCCGCAGTCCGTCGAAGAACAGTTCGGCGGTGTCCTGGCCCTTACCGCCGATCTTGGACAGGATCCGGCCGCGGGTGAAACCGGGGGTGTCGTCGCCGACCTCGGCGAAGATCAGCGAAACACCGGCAGCACCCTTCTCCGGATCGGTCTTCGCGGCGACGATGATGCCGTCGCAGAGCCAGCCGTTGGAGATGAAGATCTTCGAGCCGGTGAGCACGTATTCGTCGCCCTCGCGGACCGCACGCGTTGTGATCGCCTGCAGATCCGACCCGGTGCCGGGTTCGGTCATCCCGATGGACAGCACCATCTCACCGCTGCACGCCCTGGGCAGGATCCGCTTCTTCAGCTCCTCGGAACCGAATTCGGCCAGATACGGCGCGATGATCGAGCTGTGTACCGGAATGCCCAGGGCACCGTCACCCGCGCGGACCTGCTCTTCGATGATCGCCGCTTCGTGGGCGAAGGTCCCGCCGCCGCCGCCGAATTCCTCGGCGACCGCAGGGCAGAGCAGGCCGAGTTCACCGGCCCGCCGGTAGAGCGCCTTGTCCGGATGGCCCTGCTCGATGAACTTCTCCTCGTGCGGCACCACTTCCTTCTCGAAGTAGTTGCGCGCGAGTTCCCGTACCGCCTCGACCTCGTCGTCGCTCCATGCGGGGCGTGCCATATCCGCGTCCTCTGCTCGTGATCACCCAGCCCGGCACCGACGCACCGGATCGTCCGGCAACGACCTTCTCGCACTATTGGCGCCATGTCAACGAAGCGAGTTCCCACGACAGCGAAGACTCGGAACCGGGTGTGCGACCGTCCGGGCGGCCCACTACCGGCGCTCCCCGGCGGTTTTGCCACAATGGTGGCCACGCTTTCCCAGCTCACGAAGGAAATCCCCCGAACCGATGGCCGAGCCCAGTATCGACCCGACCGATCTAGCCACCTGTCTGCGTGTTCTCGACCAGGCAGGTCAGCTGGACCCCGGTCATCCGGAATCGATCACCGTGCAACGCGCGGTCGGCCGGATGTTCAAGGAGCTCAAACGACAGCGCCGGATCGCCGCCCGGCAGGTGAAAACCACCGCGGACCGCGCGGTCGTGGCCGCCACGGCCACCGGTTCACCGAACCGGATCGACGACGAGACCGCGGGGATCCCGATCAGTTCGACCACCACCGGCGGCTCCGCCGGGACACTGCTCCGGCCGCGCGGCTGCTATATCTGTAAAGAGAAATACACCCGCGTCGACGCCTTCTATCACCAGCTGTGCCCGGACTGCGCAGCCATGAGTCACGAGCGGCGCGACGCGCGCACCGATCTGACCGGCCGGCGCGCGCTGCTCACCGGTGGACGCGCCAAGATCGGGATGTACATCGCGCTGCGGCTGCTGCGCGACGGCGCGCACACCACCATCACCACCCGGTTCCCCAATGACGCCATCCGCCGGTTCGCCGCCCAGCCCGACAGCGCCGACTGGCTGCACCGGCTCCGTATCGTCGGGATCGACCTGCGCGACCCCGCCCAGGTGGTGGCGCTGGCCGACGATGTGGCAGCCCAGGGACCGCTCGATATCCTCATCAACAACGCCGCCCAGACCGTCCGGCGCTCCCCCGGCGCCTACAGCGCCCTGGCCGCCGCCGAGGACGGCCCGCTCCCGGCGGGGCAGCTGCCGGAGAAAGTGACCTTCGGCCAGACCACACGCGCACACCCCACCGCCCTCACCGCCTCGCTCACGCCGAGCCTCTCCGGCGCCGATGTCGCCGAGCTGGCGCTCGTCGCGGGGTCGGCCACCCCCGAACGCATAGCCCGCGGCGTGGCGATCGATGCCGGAGGGCTGGTTCCCGATCTCGCGCACACCAACAGCTGGGTGCACACCGTGGGCGAGGTCGACCCGACCGAACTGCTGGAAGTCCAGTTGTGCAACTCGGTGGCACCGTTCATTCTCGTCTCGCGGTTGCGTCCGGCCCTGGCCGCGGCCGCCGCGCGCCGGAAATACGTAGTGAACGTATCGGCGATGGAGGGACAGTTCTCCCGCGGTTACAAGGGCCCGGGACATCCGCACACCAATATGGCCAAAGCGGCGCTGAACATGCTCACCCGTACCAGCGCGAACGAGATGTACGGCAGCGACAACATCCTGATGACAGCCGTGGACACCGGCTGGATCACCGACGAGCGCCCGCACTACACGAAGATCCGGCTGGCCGACGAGGGCTTCCACGCACCACTGGACCTGGTCGACGGCGCGGCCCGGGTCTACGACCCGATCGTGCGCGGCGAAGCGGGCGAAGACCTCTACGGCTGCTTCCTGAAGGACTACCGGCCGTCCCCGTGGTGAATTCGGTGCCGTAATCCCGCCGAGCGCATACCCTGGAAGGGTGTGGTACCGGCTGATCGCGGATCTGATCGCCACCCTGCATCTGCTGTTCATCGGCTACGTGGTGGCGGGTGGTTTCCTGGCCTGGCGTTTCCCGCGCACCGTCTGGGCGCACGGGGCTGCCGTGGCCTGGGGGTTCGGCACGGTCCTGATCGGCTACGACTGCCCGCTCACCTACGCGGAGAACTGGGCGAGGCTGCGCGCCGGGGTCGCCGGGCTACCGCCGGAGGGCTTCATCGACCACTACCTCACCGGCGTGATCTATCCCGCGAACATGCTCACCGAAGTACAGCTCCTGGTGGCCGCCTGCGTGCTGGTCTCGTGGGTGGGACTGTGGTGGCGGGCCCGCCGTCCACACGGTCCGACCGCCCGAATCGCCGGTTGACCCGGTGTCGGTGTGATGAAAATCGCTGTGCCATCGGGTGACCGGGCGTTACCGGGGCACACGGACCAGTACGCTCGGTGCCGTGGACGTGGGCGCACGGCTGGTCCGTGATTACGAAGACGGAGCCGGCGTCGACGCGTCGGCACCGATGGGCCGGCCCGACCCCGGGCACTACCTGGCCGCCACCCTGCCGGTGTGGGGGCTGGCCGCCGGATCCGTCCAGGCGTTCGTCGCGGCGGCGGACCGGTATCGGGCGGCCGGCGCGATCAGGCCCATCCGGCACCGGCTGGACCCGGCACGGATCGCGGCGTCGTTCTCCAGCGACCGGCTGTTGCGTATAGGTGGCGAGCCCGTCGCGGGTTTCGCCGAGCTGTCCGGTTTCTTCCCCACATTCGACGGGTGGGTGCGGACGCACGCCAACTACCCGCACCACCGGGCCGGGCTACTGGCCGCGCTCGAGCTGCCCGCCGACGCTCCGCGTGAACTCGTCGAAGCCCAGATCGCCGTGATCCGCGCCGCCGACCTGGAAGAGCTGGCGGCCGCGCGCGGCGCGATCGCCGTGCAGGTCCGGGACGAGACGCAGTGGCGGGCGGCCGCGCAGGCGGCAGCGGCCGGGGCGGGACCGCTGGTGGCGGTGCAGCCACGCGACGACCGCCGCCGCTACACCCTGCCGGTATCGGGGACCCCGTATCAGCCGTTGCAGGGGGTACGGGTGCTGGATCTGACCCGGGTCATCGCCGGTCCGGTGGCCACCCGTGCACTCGCGCTGCTCGGCGCCGAGGTGCTGCGGGTGGATCCGCCCGGACTGCCGGAGATTCCATGGCAGTACATCGATACCTGCCAGGGCAAATCTTCGACCCTGCTGGATCTGCGAACGACGAGCTCCGCGTGGGAGAGGTTGCTGGATACCGCCGATGTGCTGGTCACCGGATACCGGCCGGGCGCGCTGGAACGGCTCGGCCTCACCGGGCGGCCCGGACTCGTCCACGCGCGCGTGAGCGCCTGGGGATTCACCGGCCCATGGGCGGGCCGGCGCGGATTCGACAGTATCGTCCAGGCCGCGACCGGGATCGCCGTGATCGAGGGAGCGTCCTCGATGCCCGGCGCGCTCCCCGCGCAGGCACTCGATCACGCCTCCGGATACCTCCTCGCGGCCGGGATCGTGGACGCGCTCGCCGCCCGTTCCGCCGACGGCCGCGGCCGCGACGTGCGCGTATCACTGGCCCGCACCGCGACCTGGTTGCTCAGCGAACGCGGCCGCACACCCGACCACCCGGTTCCGGCGGTCCCCGGCGCGAAGACCACGGTGACCCACGGGCGAGTGGTGAGCGCGGCACCGGCCCTGGCCGAGTTCCCCGACTACCCCTTCCCGGCGCCCGGCTACGGTCGCGCCGAGCCCCGGTGGGCGGAGAACCCGGTACCCGAACGCCACTGAGAACGGCCGGGCCGGGGTCGCTCAGAGACCGGTCGCGAGCCGTACCACGACCTTGTCCTGGGTGATCTCCTGCACCGTCAGGTTCATGCCCTGGACCGATCCGGTTTCGCCGACCGGTACCGTGACCGGCTGACCGGCCACGGACACGGTGACGACATTGCCCTCTACGGCGGTGAGTTCGGTATCCACACCCAGGACGCTGATCTTCGCCGCCACACCGCGATCGAAGGTCACTGTGCAGCCGCTGACCTCGCATTCGCTGCGCGCGCCCGGGCCCGTTGCCGTGCACGCCGATACTCCGAACGATGCGGCGGAAACGAGCAGGAGGGCGGCGATCAGCCGTCGAACAGACATGCGGACAGTGTAGGTAGTCCGCCGCCGCGCGCCAGTGGAAGCGGACGAATCACCCTCACCAGGGCAGTCGATGGGCGCGGATCTCGGCCAGAGACAGGCCGCGGCGCCGCCGGGCGAGTGCGCGTAGTGCGCTGGCGTTGACGTAGCCGACCTCGCGGGCGACCGCGCCCACCGTGAGGTTGCCGGACTGCAGCAACTGAACGGCGCGATCGAGCCGGATATCGTCGGCGAAATCCTTCGGCGACATACCGAGTGCGGCGCGGGTGGCCCGCTGCAGACTGCGTTCGGTCAGACCGAGTTCCCGGGCCGCGGTGGCGATCAGGAACTGTTCGGAGAGGTGATCGCGGACCCAGCGTTCGTACCGCACGATCAGCGTATTACCGCGGGCCACCACCTCGGGAATAGCGTACGGCGCCTGACTCGCCCGCGATCCGACGGCCAGATAGCGCATGGCCCGTTCGGCCAGTTCGGGGCTGGTCCGGTAGATCAGCGAAAGAGCCATATCCATATGGGACAGTGAGGCTCCGGCGGTCGTGATGCCGTCGCCGTGGCAGACGATACAACTCTCGTCCAGCTGAACCCGTGGATAGCGGCCGCGGAAGCACGCGCCCAGCCACCAGCTGGTCGTCGCCGGGGAACCGTCGAGCACACCGGATTCCGCCAGGAAGAACGTCGCGGTACAGGCCGCGGCCAGGTGCACTCCCTGCGTGCGAGCAACCCGGATGTGTTCGAGCACCCGCGAATGAACCGGATCGGTGACCAGCTCCACCAGCGGCTGGGGTTCCAGGATGTCGACCGCGGCGACCGCCAGAGCGTCGAGCGGAACGGGGATCTCCCCGAGCGGGGTGGTCGGCACCAGGTTCCCGCTGCCCGACCGGACCGAGGTTCCCAGCGATACCGTGTGGATGTTCCAGGGCGCGGGCGGATTCTCCAGCTCCTTGCGCAGCGCATTGGCCGTACCGAACGCACCGAGCAGTGCGCCCAGCCCGAAATCGGCTACTCCGTCCACTACGAGAATCCCGACATCCACGCCGGGGAGGATACGGTCCGCGGCCTTCGATCGGAAACCGGACGGTCCCTATGATCGAGAAAACCCGGTCAGCGCATCCTTCGGCCTCCGCCCGCGTGTCGCAAACAGAGCGTTTCCTGTCGCATCCGCCCCTCTCGCACCTCTGCCCGAACCCGTAGGGTCGATTGAACAGAATGGTGCCGGTCGCCTTCGCGCGCCCGGCACCGTTCGCGTGCTACCACCGAACACACCGGTGACAGCCGACGGCGACCTCACCGTCGCGAATTCGTCCAAGGACGAAGAATTCCGGCTTCGACACCGACCGCCCGGGAAGTACGCGTTCGCGCCGGTGGGGCCGGCAGGGGGCCGGTCCGGCATCCGGCCGGGAATCCGCAGTATCCGCGGCCGGCCGTCGGGGACCGCCCCAGTGTGTGGGAATGCATGGCTGCGGCGCTGCGGGGTGCGCCGCAGCCTTTCATTCGCATACGCAGTGTTCGTGCGCCGTTCGGGCCCGGCACGAACGAACTCGACGGCGGGACCGGGTCGCGCCGCCGAGTTCGGATACGTTGTCCGGCCGGGGTCTATCTAGCGACCGCCCAGCCCGAAACCCGAATCGTCCATTTCGATATCCGGATCGAGGATGCCGCAGACCTTCCAGCCGCCGTCCTCCTCGACAAGGTCGTAGGTCATGCTGGTGGTACTCGACGTACCCATGACCTCCATGGACATCTCCATGGTGAAGGTGCCCTTATCGCTACCGGCCGGGACGTCGACACTCTTCAGTGTGGTCGTCGATTCGGGCAGGTCGACATCGGGCATATCGGTGGGCTTGGTCGGGTTCTGCTGCTCGTACTGCGAGATCTCGTCCAGGTCCGCGGAGCAGACCAGATCCTGTGGGTCGCCGTCCTGATCCACCCAGGCCTGCGCGACATCACGCGGATCGTCGTAGCCACCGCCCACGATCGAGCCGCTGCCACTACTGAACAGGAAGAACGCTCCCACGCCGACGGCGATCAGCACCACCGCGACACCACCGACAACGAGCGCGATCTTGCCACCGTTACCACCGGAGCGCGGCGGTGGAGCACCGTAACCGCCGGGCGCACCGTACTGCGGTTGGCCGGGCGGGTAGGGCTGGCCGTATTGCCCCGGATACGGCTGCTGCCCCGGGTACGGCTGACCCGGCTGCTGCTGGTACGGATTGGGCTGTTGCGGGTGACCCATACGGAAGTCCTGTAATCCTTGCTCTCCTGCGCGTCACCGGGGTGGCGCCGCGTCCGAACTCTAATTCCCCCACGAAGACGTGGCGTTAACAACGGCTCCGGATACGTCACGCACCCGGAACTCCGTCGGCCCCCGGACGATTACGGTCAGTACCCGACGTAACCGACTCCCTGGGACATGTTGACGATACCGGGTACGGCACTGAGCGAACCGTATCGGTCGATGGCGTAGGCGGCGCCCGCGCAGATATTGTCGACCGGATTCCAGATATCGGTGTGACCGGGCAGGGCGTGCGCGTTGAAGGTCGGATCGATGGTTTGCATGAGGCCCTTCGACGGGGTTCCCGCCTCCGCGTTGCTATCCCACAGATTGATCGCGTTCGGATTGCCGCTGGATTCCTTCTCGATCATCGTCGCGATAATGGCCGCGTCGGAATCCTTGATGTCGTAACCGTTCTCGCGCAGCACCTCGATCGCCTGATCGATCCACTGCGCAACGTCACCGGTCGGCATCTTGGTCGGGGTTCCGGAGGTACCGGTGATCGCCCCGCCGGAATCGGAGTCGTCTCCGGAATCGGAGTCGCCACCGCTGCCGCTGCTGCCACTCGGCGACTGCCCGCCCATGAGTGGGCTGGTCGGAGCGCCTGCACCGGCACCGGCATTGGTGGCCTCCGAGCGTTCCTGGGGCACCTGCAGGGATTTGTTCGACAGTTCGTTGTGCGTGGACTGCACTTTACGGACGGTCGCGCCGATGGTGTCGTCGATCGCGACGACCGCGTCGAACTGCTGACGCGTGGTGGGACTGTCGGGCACGCCTTCGGTGATCTCGATGACCGCGCCGAGAAGATCGTCGAAGGACCCGCTCACTCCGTTGGCGTCGTCGGCGGCCAAGGCGGCGAGATCGGCGATCTGGTCGTCGAGAGTGCTCCAGTCGTTCTTGTAGTCCGCGACCTGTTGATCCCTGAGCTGGTATTTCTCCGCGAGTTCACCGTCGCCGGGACGTTCACCGGCCAGGCGCGCGAGCTGCTGGGCAGTGAGGGTTGTCGCGGTGCGGTCACCCAGACCGTTCTGCAGTGCTTTGAGGACCTTCTCGGCATAGTCGATATAGGGGTTCAGGAGCGGAGCATTCCGCGGACGCCGGAGTGTCCAGTCCTTTGCGACGACCATCGCCCTCCGTCCCGCGCCCAGTACACCACCACTTCCTTAACAGAGTTCCATCCGCCGGTATATCGAGTGCTCCCGCTGGTGAGAAGCATTCCCGGCGCGCTCCTCGCCGGCACCGATGAGAAACCTCTCCGGCCCCCGTCTACCTGTGCAGAACCGGCAAACCGCCCGACAGTACGGCGGACCGGCCGCCACACCGGAATCGGCAGCCACGCGCCGCCGACCAGGAAGGAAAATCATGGGAACCATCGCCGTCCACGAATTCATCTCCCTCGACGGGGTATACGAGGATCCCTCGTGGACCTTCGAATTCGGATTCGACCCGCAGATGGGCGAAACCCTTGCCGCCGTCACCGGTGCGGCGAGGGCGATCCTGCTGGGCCGCAGGACTTTCGAGATGTTCGCTCCGGCATGGTCCACCCGCACCGTCGAGGACGATCCGGGCGCACCGTTCTTCAACGACACCGTCAAGTACGTGGTGGGTGCGCACGAACCACAGGCCGAATGGTCCAACAGCACCTCGCTCGGCGCCTACGACGCCGAGGTCCTGCGTGACCTCAAGAACGATATCGACGGCACGATCTACATCAGCGGCAGCGGCACCCTGGTCCGGGCGCTGCTCGCCGACGGTCTCGTCGACGATCTGCATCTGTTCGTGTACCCGGTCGCCCTGGGCAAGGGGGAGAAACTGTTCGCCGAAGGGTCCGGCACCACCACGCTCACGCTGAAGGCCCACGACGTCTACGCCAACGGCGTGGTGCATCTGGACTACGGTCCGGCCGGAGCCTGACGCGATCACCGCTCCGAGGCCGCGCCCGTACCGGCCGCGGTTTCCCACGCGGCGCCGGTCGTATCCCGCGCCGCCCCGCTCCCACCGACTAGGTTCGACACGGTAACCGACGTCAGGAGGAGCTTCGTATGCCGGACCCGATCGCGACCAGCCCGGAAGACCTGATCGGCCCGCTCTCCACCGAACAGCGCGCCGGGCTCGGCAGTGGACGTGGTTTCTGGTCGACGAAGCCGATCGGCGATATTCCGTCGATCGCGCTCTCCGACGGCCCGCACGGTCTCCGATACCAGGACCCGCAGAAGAGTGGGGACGCACTGGGTATCGGCCCGAGTATCCCTGCCACCTGCTTCCCGCCCGCGGTCGGCCTGGGGCAGAGCTGGGATCCCGAACTCACCTTCCGAGTGGGGGCGGCGATCGGGCGGGAAGCGCGGGCGGCGGGGGTGCAGATCGTGCTCGGCCCGGGAATCAATATCAAGCGGGATCCGCGCTGCGGGCGGAATTTCGAGTACTACTCCGAGGACCCCCGGCTCACCGCCGCACTGGCGACCGGCTGGGTGCGCGGGCTCCAGCAGCAGGGTGTCGGGGCCTCGGTGAAACATTTCGCGGCGAACAACACCGAACACGAACGGATGACCTCCAGTTCCGATATCGATCCGCGACCGCTGCGCGAGATCTATCTGCACGCGTTCGGGCAGGTGGTCCGGGAGGCCGCGCCCTGGACGGTCATGTGCTCGTACAACAAGATCAACGGCGTGTACGCGGCCCAGAACCATTGGTTGCTCACCGAGGTCCTGCGTACGGAATGGGGTTTCGACGGGGTGGTGGTGAGCGATTGGGGCGCGGTCGACGACCGGGTCGCCGCGGTCGCCGCAGGCCTGGATCTCACGATGCCGGGCGCCGACGAGGCCGGGGACCGCGGGGTCGTGGCCGCTGTCGCCGACGGCTCGCTCGACCCGCGAGTTCTCGAATCCTCGGCGCGACGGATCGCCGCGCTCGCCGTACGCGCCACCGGCAGTGCCGATCCGGAGACCACCTGGGATGCCGACGAGCATCATGCGCTGGCTCGCGCCGCGGCGGCCCGCTGCGCGGTACTGCTGAAGAACGACAGCGCGACACTGCCGCTGACACCCGGCGGGAATATCGCGGTGATCGGGGAGTTCGCGACCGAACCGCGCTATCAGGGCGGCGGTTCCTCCCATGTCGCCGCGACCCGGGTCGATATCGCACTCGACGAGATCCGGGCCCACGCCGGATCGGCGGAAGTCACATATGCCCGCGGTTTCGATACGGGATCCGGTTCTGCTGCCGGGCAATTGCGGACGGACGCCGTCGAGGCGGCCGCCCGGGCCGATATCGCCGTCCTGTTCCTGGGGCTGGCGGCCGCGCAGGAATCGGAGGGCTTCGATCGCGAAGATATCGAGCTACCCGCCGATCAGATCGAACTAGTGCATGCAGTCCGCGCCGTACAGCCCCGGGTGGTCGTCGTATTGGCACACGGTGGAGTACTGCGGCTGGCACCGATCGTCGACGCCGCGGCCGCGATCCTGGACGCCGCGCTACTGGGCCAGGCGGCCGGCGGTGCGATCGCCGATCTGCTGTTCGGGATCACCGCACCGTCCGGCAAATCGACCGAGACGGTGCCGATCCGCCTCACCGATGTCCCCGCCTACGACAACTTTCCCGGTGAGCACGGACACGTCCGGTACGGGGAAGGCATCTTCGTCGGATATCGCTGGTACGACCGGCGGGAACTCGAGGTGAGCTTCCCGTTCGGGCACGGACTCACCTACACGACTTTCGAATACGCCGACGCGCGCGCGGTCGCCGATACCGAGGGTATCTCGGTCACCGTGCGGGTGACCAACACCGGCCCGCGGGCCGGCCGCGAGATCGTTCAGGTTTATACGGGCCTGAAGTCGTCGTCCGTAGTGCGCCCGCCCCGGGAACTGGCCGGGTTCGCCACCGTGGAGCTGGAACCCGGCGTGGCGCGGGAGGTCACTGTCCGGATACCCCGGCACGAATTCGCTCGGTGGAACGAACCGGCCGCCCGCTGGGTGGTCGAAGGCGGTGAGTACACGGCGTATATCGGCGGTTCCAGCCGTGATCTACCGGTACACACGACCGTGCGGATCGACGGCGACGCGGTGCAGGTGCCACTCACTCGGGAATCACCGTTCTCCGAGGTCATGGCGAATCCGGTGGCCGGCGCGGTACTCGGCGCGCTGCTGCAGCCGCTGCTCGGTGAGCAGGGCAGTTCCGCCGGTGCCGGGCTGGGAATCGATATGGCGCGGATGATCGGCTCCATTCCGATCGGCCGGATCGCACTCCAGCTGGGCGGCCTGATGACCGCCGGGGAACTCGACGATCTACTGCGCCGCGCGAACGACTGACGGGAGAACCAGGGCCGGACGCCCGGCAGATCGGCCCTGTTCGGATTTCCGATTCCGATAAGCAAATTGCCTCGATTTGTCATCATCGTATTCGTGAACAGAAATCCCGTTTCCCTGGTGCGCCGGTGGTCTCGAAGGTCCGCCGGCGCCCACCCGGGCCCTCGTTCGGTGCTGACCGTTATCGCGATCGCCGTCGTTTCCACCAGCGTCGCCACCGGCCCCGCGTCCGCCGCGCCCACCGAACCGGCGCCACTCCCCTCGGCCGGATGCTCGCTCCCACAGCCGCGGCCCGGAACCGAACCGGTCCTGTTCAGTTCCCGGGGCGTCTCGGGAGTTTACGGGCGCGATATCCCCGACCGCGTCGACGGACCGACGCCGGTTGTCCTGGACCTGCACGGGTATCTCGAACCCGCGTTCATCCAGTACACGAGCACCGAATTCGGCGCCTATGGACGTACCCACGGTTTCGTCACCGTTACGCCACAGCTACTGCGAGCGGGACTGCCCCGCTGGGATTTCGGCCACGGATCCGCCGATATCGGGTACCTCGCGGATCTACTCACGGAGGTCGAATCCACACTGTGCGTGGACACTCGGCGTATCTACGCCACCGGGCTGTCCATGGGCGGTTTCACCACCTCGTCCTTGGGGTGCCAACTGGCCGACCGCATCGCCGCGATCGCGCCGGTCGCGGGCCTGTCCGATTTCGCCTGGTGTGATCCGGTCCGCCCGGTACCGGTGATCGCCCTGCACGGCACCGCGGATCCGATCGTCGCCTATACCGGCGGTACCGGACCGAATGCCCGGCTGCTTCCGTCGCCGGACGGTACCGGTTCGGCCGACCCCGGACATCCGGGTCCCGCTGTGGAAGGACCCGGCCCGCAGTCGATTCCGGACAATGCCGCCGCGTGGGCCGCGCGCAACGGATGCGGGACCGAACCCGCCGAACAACCGGTCACCGGGGATGTGACGCTGGCGGCGTACCCGTGCCCGGCGGGCGCCGAAGTCCAGCTGTGGTCGGTTCTCGGTGGCGGCCACACCTGGTTCGGCACTCGCTCGGAGATCTTTCCGGCGGCGCTGGTCGGCGACAACACCGACTCCATCAGCGCCACCGCGCTCATCTGGGATTTCTTCCGGGCACATCCGATGCCGAGCTGACCGCACTGCTCAGCGCAGGGCGGTGAGCCGCTGCCGGGCCCGCTGGTACTCCGCGACCAGGCGGTCGACGACCGCGGCGGTGGAGCCCACCTCGGTCACCGCGCCGATACCGTGACCCGCACCCCAGATATCACGCCAGGCCTTGGTCTCTCCGGAGCTCAGGAACTCCAGCGAGCCGGATCCGGCGCCCGGGTCACCCAGTGCGTCCGGATCCATACCGGCGGCGACGATGCTGGGGCGCAGATAGTTGCCCTTCACGCCGGTGAAGAAGTCCGTGTAGACGATATCGCCGGCCGATCCGGCGACGATCATCTCCTTGTACTCGGGAACCGCGGTGGCCTCGTCGGTCGCGATGAATATCGAACCGGCATAGGCGAAATCGGCGCCCGCGGCCAGCGCCGCGAGCACGCTGTCGCCGTGCGCGATAGCGCCCGACAGTGCCAGCGGCCCGTCGAACCATTCGCGGATCTCCCGGATCAACGCGAACGGTGAGACGGTGCCGCCGTGTCCGCCCGCGCCGGCCGCCACCGCGACCAGTCCGTCGGCGCCCTTGGCGACCGCCTTACGGGCGAAAGTATCGCTGATCACGTCGTGCAGCACCACGCCGCCGTAGGCATGGATCCGCTCGTTGACATCAGCGCGGGCGCCGAGCGAGGTGATCACGATCGGAACCCGGAACTCCTCCAGGATCGCCAGATCCTCCAGCAGCCGCGCGTTGGTCTTGTGCACGATCAGGTTCACCGCGTACGGGGCCGCGCCGGGGGTGGCGGCGAGTTCGTCGGTGATCCGGGTGAGCCACTCCCGCAACGTGGCCGTTGTGCGGGCATTCAGCGCCGGAAAGGAGCCGATGATCCCCGCCTTGGACTGGGCGAGCACCAACTCGGGCCCGGAGACGATGAACATGGGGGCGGCGATCACGGGTAGGCGCAGTTCGGCGCGGAGGATCTCGGGTAGGCGCTCGGTCACAGTGCCGACCGTAACAGGGCGCGCGCCCCTTGATCCGGGCCGAACTCCGGTACCCGGCACGCCGTCCGCGGCCGGCAGCACTATTTCCGGGGCAACCCGAGCACGAGGGTGGCAATGGTGTTGAGCTGGATTTCCAGCGTTCCGCCGCCGATGATCCAGGTCGGGATATCGAGTTCGTGGTGCACCGGCTCGCAGACCGCTTCGCCCAGCGCACCGGCCGGGCCGATGAGATTCAGGGCCGCGGCCGCCGCGTCGGTGTGCAGCATGGACGCCGCCGCCTTCGCGATACTGGTGGCCGGGCCCACCGGCTGACCGTCCAGCCGCCGGATCGTCTCGCGCAGGTTCAGCGCCGAGATGGCCGCGCCGCGGGCGCTGATCCGGCCGAGCGCACGGACCGCGTCGTCCCGGCTACCCGCGTACTCCGCGCGCTCGATGATCTCCCTGATCCGCTTGTTGTGTCCGGGATCCCGGACACCACCGATGAACAGCCGTTCCTGCGCCAGGGTTTCCAGGGTCAGTGTCCAGCCCTGTCCCGGTTCGCCCAGGACCATCGAATCCGGTACGAAGGCATTGTCGAAGAAGACCTCGTTGAACTCGGCGTCGCCACTGGCCTGGGTGATCGGGCGAACCGTGACACCCGTGCCGTGCATATCGACCAGGAACATGGTGAGCCCCTGATGCCGTCCGGCCTCCGGATCGGTACGGCCCAGCAGGAGCCCCCAGTCGGAACGATGTGCCAGCGTGGTCCAGATCTTCTGCCCGTTCAACTCCCAGCCACCGGCCACCCGGGTGGCCCGCAGGCTCAGCGAGGCGACATCGGATCCGGCCTCCGGTTCACTGAACAGCTGACACCAGATCTCCTCGCCCCGCAGTGCGGGTGCCGCCAGCCGGTCCAGTTGTTCGGGCGTGCCGCGGTGCAGCACGATCGGCACCACCCACTGCCCGATCCCCATGGAGGGCTGGGCGATACCGTGGCGGTCGTATTCGTCCTGCAGGATCAATTGTTCGAGTGGTCCGGCCTCGATTCCGTAGGGCACGGCCATCGGCGGCGACACCAGACCGTTGTCGGCCAGCAGAGTCCGGCGCGGACCGGGATTCACCGAATCGGTGTCGCCGATCTTGGAAGGCCCCGGGTTGTCCAGTTCGGCGGCGCGGTCGAGGATTTCCGAAACCCTCTTCCGGAAGGACGAATCCTCCTCCGGTAGCGGTACGGCGAAGTCCCGCGGGCCGTCCAGGGCGGCCGTACCCAGCCGCTGTTCCCACGACTCCAGCGGACCGGCCAGCGCGGCCAGCGAGATGGCCCGGCGCCAGTAGAGATGCAGATCGTGTTCCCAGGTGAACCCGATGGCTCCGTGCAGGCCGAGGCATTCCACGGCGGCGTGCACCGCGTTACCGAGCGAGGTCAGGGCGGCGGCCGCGACCGCATGGGTGCGCTGCCGGGCATCGTCGTCCAGGCCGCGGACCGCGTCCCAGGCCGCCGCCGCGGCGAGTTCGGCAGTGATCAGCAATTGCGCCGTACGGTGCTGTACCGCTTGGAAAGCGCCGATGGGCCGACCGAACTGGGTGCGCGTTTTGACGTAATCGGTAGCGGTATCGGAGCACCAGCGGATCACCCCGGCCGCCTCGACCGCGGACAGCGCCACGGCCACCGCGGCGGACCGTTCGGTGTCGAGGGCCACCGGCATCCCGCCGGATACCGACGCGAACCGGACCACTCCGATATCGCGTCCGAGATCGGCCCCGTCCTTCGCCTCGACCTCGATACCGGCGGTGGTGCGGTCGACGACGAACCATCGGATATCCGCACCCGCTGCCGCGGCCACCACGAACAGTTCGGCCGAGGCGGCCCCGAGCAGCGGACCGGTCTCGCCGGTGAGGCGCTGACCATCTCCGGATACCCCGTCCAGCACGATCGCGTGCTCGGGCGAGATCACCGCGCCGGTCGCTCCGCCGGCGAACTTGCGCAGCAGGTCGTCGACGAACTCGGTCCCGGCCGCGGCCGCCAGGACCGTACTGGCCACCACGGTGGGCAGGAGCGGGCCGGGTAGCAGTGCGCGGCCGGATTCGGCGACCACCACCGCCAGGTCGTCGAGTGTCCCGCCCTGTCCCCCGACGTCTTCCGGCAGGTGGACGCTCGCGAGACCGAGGGCGACCAGTTCGGCCCAGAACTCCGGCCGCACACCCGTTTCGAGCGATTCGGTGTTCGAACGGGTGTATTCCCGGCCGACCCGGCGACCGGCGAATCCGGTCACGGTTTCGGCCAGCGCGGACTGGTCGGCGGTCAGCGCAACAGGCACGGTTCTCATTCCGGTCGGCGGGCTCTGTCGTGGTCCCGATGCGGTACCGGAACCATAGATTAGAACACGTTACACCCCCCGCGGGACGGTTCGACGGAGCCCGCCGATACTCGGAGCGCATCCCCCGGCTCGCCCGCGGCGGCATCCGTCAGATCGCCGTCCCCACATCGTGCGCGACCAGGTTGTCCAGGGCGCGCTCGGCCACTGCCGCGATGGTCATCGAGGGATTGCAGGCGGCGGCGTTGCCCGGGAGCAGCGCACCGTCGAGCACGTACAGGCCGGGCTGGTCGTATACGCGGCCGTCCAGATCGCAGACCGTGCCCATACAGGCACCACCCAGCGGATGCCAGGTCGACGGGAACGCGCGGTTGGTATCGCCGATGACCGATGCCGGGCCGGCCACCTTGTGCACGGTCTTCTCGATCCGGCCGTACTGGATCGCGGCATCTCCGTCGGCGGGCCAGGACAGCCGGGCGCGGTCGGCGGCCGAATCGTAGACGAACCGGCCGCGCGCCTCGCTGACCCCGTAACCCACCAGCATGGTGGTGTGGGCGTCCATCCCGAGTGGCGGAATCGAAGCCTGGATCACGGTATGCGCGGTGGCCGGGTCGTCCCAGTTCAGGCTGCCGTAGACCACGGGGCCGCCCTGTTCGGCACCGAAATCCTCGGCCAGGCTGGTCCAGGTGTAGATCCGGTCGGCGTTGGTCCCCCACCCCGCACCCAGCCCGTCGGGCATATCGGGAACTAGCCCCTTACCGGAAGCACGCATGAGCAATTCGGTGGTGTTGAGGCTGCCGGCCGCCATGACGAGCGCCTTGGTGGTGAGGATCTTCTGCTCCAGCACCTGCGCGGATTCGTCGGTCCGGTCGACGTGGACGAGCCAGCGCCCGTCCGGGCCACGTTCCACGTCGGTCACGTTGTGCATGACCTGAACATCGACCAGCCCGGTGGCCTCGGCCGCGGCGACATAGGTGACATCCACCGAATGTTTACCGCCGTTGTTCACCCCGAAAGCGCCGGCACCGTTGGAATACGAGGCCTTCATCTCGCCTCGGGTCTCGGCGAGGGCGTAGTTCCAGTCGATGGGCATCGGAATCTTGGATACCGGCAACCCGGCCGCCGCGGCGTTGCGCGCGAAGATCCGCGCGGCCTTGTAGTGCGGATGCGCGATCAGTTCGTCCGGCGCCACCGCCAGGCGCAGCATCGAGGCGACCCGTGGATAGTGCACGCGGTCCATCAGCTGCCAGTCGAGTTCCTGCGGGAAGTGGGTGTTGAACACCGCCTCGGCCGGCTGTAGCGACATCCCTTGATAGAGCAGGGATCCACCGCCCAGGCCCGCGGCGCAGAGCGCGGTCATGTTCTCGCCGACGACCGCGTCGAGCAGCCCGGTGTAGGGCTCCAGCGTGACCGGTTTGCCGAAGAGCTGCGGGTCCGAGCCGTGCCACAGTAGTCGTTTGTCCGGGTTCATGGGATTGCCGAAGGTATCCGCGTTCGGGCCGGTGGCCCACCGCTTCCCCCGTTCGAGCAGCAGTACGGGCACCCCCGCCCGAGCCAGACGCAGCGCGGCGATTCCGCCGCCGAATCCGGAGCCGACCACGATCACCCGGTGTTCTTCGCGCACCACGGGTGTGCGCCGCCGCGGCGCCGCACTCCCGGGCGCCGCGGCGGCGACGGCCGTGCCCGCGAAGGTGATACCGGCCGCAGTGGCGGCGGTACCGCTCAGGAATGTGCGCCGTGAAATTGCGGACAAGGACGACCTCCGAACAGCTGTGCACACGACTCCGCGCAGCAGCCGCCCCCGCCGCGCACCGTCCCGGAACGCAGCGGCCGGGACAGCCGACAAGCGGAGTGCCCGTGGAGCTTTCCCCGGGCGGGGTCAAAGTTAGATACATGTCCGGTCAGGTGTCAAGAACCTATCGGACGCTCGCCCAATTTCGCCGCCACTGCCCCGAATAGCCTTATCGCACCAGTTCAGCGACCTTTTCCTGAGCCCGGAGATCGCGACATGGACACCTGTCCAGCGCAGGTCGGAGCCGAATTCAAGCCCCCTGGCCCGTCTCGAGTTCGGCTTTCATCCGCTCCAGCGTCCGCCGGATATTGCCCTTCTGGAATTCGGCGAAGCCGCGCTTACCGGTGGCGATCCGGTCGAACCACAGCGCGGGCGTATCCGGCCAGCCGGCGCGATCGTCGAACCAGGTCTCGGTGATCCGGGTCCCGCCGGGCACCTCCTCGAAGCGGTACTCCCAGGTGGCGACGGCCACCGGCAGCAACGGCTTCCACACGCCCCAGCGGCGGACTTCGAAAACGAATCGATTCGGCCGCTCGGCCACCACCACCGTGCATCCGGTGTGCCAACGCATGGCGCCGCGCCGATTGGCACCCACGAATTCCATACCGGCGTAGGCGGGGCGGCCCGGTTCCGGCACCACGGCCCCGGTGTTCTCCGGGCTCCACCGGCCCATCTGTGTCAGGTCGGTGACCGCGTCGTAGGCGGTCTCCGGATCGATATCCACCACGACACTGTCGGACACCTCGGTGGTCCGGGATATTCTCACCACGGTTGTTGCTCCTTGTCGGCCCAATTCGTCGTCGATCCTAGGCGTGGCCGCACCCACCGGGTCCGGCACGGACCATGCCGGAATCCGGGCCTGATCGTCAGGACTCGGTCAAGGTACGACCGTTACCGATACCCGCTCCATGGCCCGGGCCTGCCGGGCCGGGCCCGAATCCGTACTTCATCAGTGGCACTATCGCCGTCCGGATGAACGCGCGCGCCGCGTCCTCGTCACCGAAATCCACCCCCGCGGCCGGGGTGAGCAGCAGTGAATGCGCCATCCGGGCAATCATCTCCGCCACCGGCCGCGCCTCGTAGCGGTCCAGAACACCCTGCTCCTGACCGGTTTCCAACACCGCCGCGATGTAGTCGATGCCCTGCGAGACCATCTCCTCACCGCGCACGGTGTAGAAGCCGAGAGCCTCTTCGGGCGCCACCGCGAGCAACTGGGTGACCAGCGGATGTGTCCGGGTCAGCCGCAGGATGTAGAGCACGGTTTCCTCGATCTGCGCGTCGATACCCGAGGTGGTGGTGGCGATCGCGGTCGCCGCACCGAGTACCCGCCCGATCTCGCGCGACAGTGCCGCGTCGATCAGATCGTCCTTGGCGGCGAAGCGCCGGTAGATCGTCACCCGGGTCACCCCGGCCCGGCGGGCGATATCGTCGAGGCTGCTGCGCCGGATACCGACCTGCAGGATCCGTCCCAGTGTGGCGTCGAGGATCCGTTCGTCGACTTCGTCGTAGCTGCGGACCATATGGCGAAATTATAGGGTGCGTTTCGCCGGGTCAGCGGTGGCATCGGTAGCGGTGGCATCGTTCAGCAGCAGCGCCACCGCGCGTTCGGCGCTCTGCGCGGCGCTCTCCATCGTGGCCGACCAGTCGGTCCGGGTCCAATCGCCGGCGAGAACCAGATTCGGCACCGAGGTCCGCTGGTCCGGGCGCAGGCCGTCGGTACCCAGCGACTGCGAGAACGTGGCGTTCGGCATCTTCACCACCTGCGCGTGCACCAGTTGCGCCGCCGCGGCTTCCGGATAGTAGCGACGGATCAGCGCCAGCTGGTCGGTGATGATCTCGTCGTTGCTCTTGTGGATCTGCTCGTAGGCACCACTGGTGGTGAGGCAGTAGAGCCACGCCCCGTCCGGAGTACGGCCGTGCATCCGCTGCCGGTCGAATACCTCGTCGATCACTCCGGTACCGCCGATCAGCGCCTCCATGGCGGATTTCGTACGCAAGGGCCGGTCCAGATACAGGTTGGTACTGACGATCGGCGTGACACCCAGTTTGTCGGCCGCCGCGTAGATCTCGGCGTGTTCGGGCAGATCGTCGAGCAGGCCGTGGATTCGTGAGTTGGGCACCGCGCACACCACCGCGTCGGCCGGGATCTCGGTACCGTCGGCCAGTTGCACACCGGTCACCAGGCCGTCGGTGATCACGATCCGGCGGGCCACCGTCCGGAAACGCACCTCGACGCCGTACTTCTCGAATACCCGCTCGGCGCCGGTGATGTAGAGGGTGTCGAGATCCACGGTCGGATACCCGATGGTGACGCCCACCCGGTCCTGTACGCCGATCCGGATCCCGGTCGCCAGCACATCGGCGAAAACCTTGGCCGACTCACGCTGCACCGGTTCGGCGGCGATACCGAGCGCCAGCCAGTCCCACAGTGCCTCACGCGCTTTCGCCGGCATACCCACCCGCTCGAACCACTGCTCGGTGGTGATATCGGCCAGATCCGCGGGCTGGAACAGCGCTTGGCGGCCGAGTCGTAGCGTCGCGCGCAGGGCCCGCAGCCGGTCGAGGGCGCCGGCGTCGGGGTGTGCCCCCAGCAACGTCTTCGCCGCACGGAAACCCTTGGTGTACAGCATGACCGCACGTCCGCCGGGCCAGCGCAGGGTACCGCCGCCGGGGAATTCGACATGCTCGCGGGTACCCACGCTCTCGAGGTAGCGGAAGAGGCTGCGGTAACCGCTGGCCACCACATGCTGGCCGTTGTCCGGGAGGTCATCCACCTCGGGCACCGCCATGGCCTGGGTACGACCGCCCAGCCGGGCGCGCCGCTCCAGCAGCGTCACCTGCTTGCCCTCCTCGGCCAGCCAGACCGCGGCGGCCAGACCGGCGAGACCGCCGCCGATCACGACATAACGACGGGCATCGTTCATCTGCTTCTCCCAGATCTCGTGAACCCCATGATTGACACAATGTAACGCAGTCAATACATTTGTTTCATGGGTTCCGAGAACACGGGTGCCACTATTCCCACCCGTCATCCCGCCGCTCCGGTCAGAGTTCCCGGGTTGCGGCCTTTCGCCCTGCTGATGGGCATCGGCGCACCCGATGCCGACCAGTGGGACGCCATGGGCGCATCCCTGCTCACCGGGGACGAACCGATGGATTCGCTGGTCGACTGGATGATCACGACCGGGATGAGCACGACCCGGCCGCTGTTCGAACAGGCCCTGCACTCCGGGATCCACTCCGTACCCGATGCCCCCGCACCCTTGCGCGAATTCTTCGAAGCCGTGGAGGCGCCACCGGCCTGGCTGGACGAGGCGGTCCTGCGCCGCGGCGAACAGGTACTGCGCCGGGGCGGATTCGATGGGCTGTACCTGGCCCGTGATGTCTCCTTCCTGGGTGGCTATCTCGCCTCCGGATTCAACAAGACACTGCTGCGCACCGGAGCCCTCGAGAAAGGCCCCGCCCAGCGGTTCGCCGAAACCATGCAGTGGGCGCTCGACGTCCAGAACGGGATGGAGAAATTCGGCCCCGGCTATCGCTCCACCCTGCATGTGCGATTCGTCCACTCGCTGGTGCGCCGCCATGTGGGTGCCATGCCGGACTGGGACGGCGACGCCTGGGGGCTGCCGATCAACCAGACGGATATGGCGGCGACACTCGTCGGCGCGCTCATCGCCCCGTTCATCGGCGGTATGGCGATGGGTATCCTCCCCTCCGGCGGGGACCGGGAAGCAGCCGCCCATCTCGCCCGCTACGTGGGCTGGCTCATGGGCGTCGCCGACGAATGGCTGCCCACCGGATTCCGGGACAGTGTGCGAATCCTCTACCACTGCATGTCCGCCATCACCAACCCGGACGAGACCACCCGCCAACTCGCGGTGCCGATGGCGAACGACCCGCTCACCTGGAACTATCCCAACCTGCCGTGGCTGCGCGGCAGAATTGCCCGCGCGCAGCATCTTTCGATCGCGACCATGTATCTGGGACCGAGTGCCATGCGCAAGCTCGGCCTCTGGCCGTATATGCCGCCGTGGTATCCCGTCTTGCGGATGCCGGTCAATCTGGTGCGCAGTGTGACCACCCGGGTCAGCCCGGCCGCCCGGGTTCGGGCCGAAGAGCGCGGTATTCGGGAGCAGGAAGTGTTCAAACGGATGCTGGTCGGCTCCGGACCCGCGACGGTCGGACTGTCCGCTCGGAATCTGCAGGCCACGGCCTGACCACCGGGAGGGCCGGAGACACCGCGCGCGAACCACATCCGCAGGCAGAGATCCGCGGGTAGGTTCGTACTCGTGCGAAAAGGTGGTGCCCGTGTCCGATTCCGCTGATCCCGGCTCGCCCCGGCAATACGCGCCGGGGCGATTGCACCGGCTCGAGAACACGGTCATGACCGCGCTCACCCGGGCCGGTCTGATACCGCATTCGTATGTGCTCACCACCTACGGCCGCCGTACCGGGCGGCCGCGGCGCAACCCGGTACTGATCGTGGAGCACGAGGGCCGCCGCTGGCTGGTAGCCCCGTACGGAGCGGTCGGCTGGGTCCACAACGCCCGGGCCGCCGGCTCGGTGCGGCTCACCCGCCGCCGCACCGATCGCGACCACCAGGTCCGCGAAGTGTCCGCCGCCGAGGCCGGGCCGGTGCTCCGGCGCTATATCGAGATCGCCTCCGCGACCCGCGACTACTTCCTGGCCGGTCGCGGCGATCCCGTCGAGCGATTCGTCGCCGAGGCCGAGCGGCACCCGGTCTTCGAACTCCTCGGCCCCGGGCGATAGCGGCACCTCGATCCGACTGCATACGCCTCACACGGCAGACTCGTGGACGCACGAGTACGCATGGCCGAACAGTGGCCGGTACGCACGGTGCCGGTGCCGCGTGGGTCCGGCCGGCCCGAATGGTAGTCCGGGTGACGCGGAAGCCGTTGTACCCGAACCGATGATGGTGCGAGGATCGCTGACCGTGCGCGATTACGAGATACTCGTCGACAGGGTCCGCGGAACGCTGGTGGGTGGAGCGATCGGCGATGCCCTGGGCTGGCCGATCGAATTCCTCTCCCTGCACAATATCTACGGCCGGTACGGTGCGACCGGGGTCACCGGTTTCCTCGCCGGTCCGCAACCCGATGCGCCGCAGGCGATCACCGACGACACCCAGATGACACTGTTCACCGCCGAGGGGTTGCTGCGCTGCCCGCCGGACGCGGATCCGGTACCGGTGCTGCGCCGGGCCTACCTCCGCTGGCTGCGGACCCAGCAGGAACCGCGCCCGGACCCACGCCCGGACGGCTGGCTGGCCGGGCTCCCGTTCCTCTATGCGGTCCGCGCGCCCGGGAACGCCTGTATGAGCGGCCTGCGGCGCCAGAGCGCGGGCCTGCTGCCACCGCGACCGTTCGGCGAACACGGGCCGGTGAATCCGGATTCGAAAGGCTGCGGGACGGTGATGCGGTCCGCGCCCTTCGGGCTGACCGGCGCCGGCGCGGAGAACGCCTTCACCACCGCCGCACGGTGTGCCCAGCTCACCCACGGCCATCCGACCGGATACATCGCCGCGGGGGCCTTCGCCACCCTGATCGACCGTCTCGTCACCGGAACAGCCCTGCCCGCCGCGCTGGACGAGACCCTCGGATACCTCCGTACCGTTCCCGGCGCCGAGGAGACGATCGAAGCGCTGTCCAGGGCTGTCGCGCTCGCCGCTGAACCGGCGACCCCCGAGGGTGTCGAGCGGGTGGGACAGGGGTGGGTCGCCGAGGAGTGCCTCGCGATCGCGGTGTACTGCGCACTGCACGCCGAACAGACCGGTGATCTGCGCACCGCGCTGCTCCTCTCGGTGAACCACTCCGGCGATTCCGATTCCACCGGTGCCGTGGCCGGTAATCTGCTCGGCGCCCGGCACGGCCTGGCCGCACTCCCCGCGGATTGGGTGGGGCCGGTGGAGGGCCGGGATGTGTCGATCCAGGTGGCCGACGATCTGGTCGTGACCTTCCATTACGGCAACCGCGCCCGCACCGCGGACCGGTACCCGCTCGACGCACCCGAACCTCTCTGAGCGATTGACCAGCACTATCACCGAGACTTCTACGAAAACTGTGGTCCGGCCGCCCTCGGCCGCTATAACGTAGGCCGGTATACGTTCGGCGTGCGACGACCGGGCACCACACCGAGAAAGACAGGGACAATGGAGATTCAGGGAACACGGGTAGTCGTCGTCGGCGGGGCCTCCGGGATGGGGCGGGCCAGCGCCGAACTCCTGGCCGCGCGCGGTGCGAAGGTTGCGATCGTCGACCGGACGGCCAGTGAGGGTAACAAGGTCGCGGCCGATCTCGGCGGTTCCTTCTTCGAGGCCGATGTCACCGACCACGCGGGCGTCGAAACCGTCCTCGCCGACGCGGTGGCCGAACTGGGCGGCCTCGATATCGCCGTCAACACGGCCGGTGGCGGAATCGCCAAACGCACCCTGACCAAGACCGGCCCGCACGATCTGGAATCGTTCACCCAGATCATCAACCTCAACCTGATCGCCACGTTCAACCTCAACCGATTGCAGGCGTGGCATATGAGCCAGGGCGAACCGAACGCCGACGGCGAGCGCGGCGTCATCGTCAACACCGCCTCCATCGCGGCCTTCGAGGGGCAGATCGGGCAGGTCGCCTATACCGCCGCGAAGGCCGGAATCGCCGGTATGGCACTGACCATGGCGCGTGATCTCGGGTCCGTCGGCGTCCGGGTGCTGGCGATCGCCCCGTCGCTGTTCGATACCGGCATCCTGGCCGGGGTACCCGAGGAAATGGTCACACCGCTGGTCGCGGGCAATGCGTTCCCCAAGCGGATGGGCCGGCCGGAGGAATACGCGAAACTGGCCGCCGCCATCGTCGAGAACGGCATGCTCAACGGCCAGTGCCTGCGATTGGACGCGGGAATGCGGTTCGCGCCCAAATGAGGCCGGGAAGACCCCGGTGTGCGCGGTCCGGCCCCGGCCGCCCGCACCCCGGGGCCGGCCGGGGAGCCGACGCGGAGCCGCTCCGAGGGCGCGCATCACAATGAGATCCGACGTCCCACGATGCCGCGGCAACGGGCCGCATCGCGCCCCACGGAGGTATCCATGACCTTGG
This sequence comes from Nocardia sp. NPDC003963, assembly GCF_053605105.1. NCBI lineage: Bacteria > Bacillati > Actinomycetota > Actinomycetes > Mycobacteriales > Nocardiaceae > Nocardia > Nocardia sp. NPDC003963. The sequence goes on along the minus strand of NZ_JBSGIP010000001.1, from coordinate 977,473 downwards.
AAAGCGTTCGCCACGCGGAGTCGGTTGCCGACCGGCTCACCCTCGAACGCGTCGGGGAGTACCGCTTCCGCGGGCGGGCCCACGACGGGCCCCCGCGCCGCAGTTACGGCGGCGAGGTCGCCGGTCAGGCGGTGCTGGCGGCCGGACGCACCGCACCGGCGGACCGGCCCATCCATTCCGCCCAAACCTATTTCCTGCTGCCGGGCGATACCACCGTCCCCACCGAATTCACGGTGGAACCGGTCCGCGACGGCGGTTCGTTCTCGACCCGGCGGGTCGAGGCGATCCAGGACGGCCGGGTGATCTTCACGATGCTCGCCTCGTTCCACCGCCCCGAGGACGGTCTGGCCCATCAGGTCGCCGAACTCGATACCCCGGGCCCCGACGAGGTACCCGATCTCACGGAGGTTTTCGCGGAGCATCCGGAAGCGTTGCGCTGGACCAGCACGTTCCTGGACGCGCTCGGTGTCGACGCCCGATTCCCCGATCCGCCCGCTCGCGCACACGCGATGCGCGGTGCCGCGGCCACACCGCGGCAGCGGGTCTGGTTGCGGACCCGGCAGCCGGTGCCCGACGCGAGCCTCGAGCAGGCCGCCTGCCTGATGTATCTCAGCGATCTGCTGTTGCTCTCCGCCACCACCGGCCCGCACGGGGAAGCCCTGCGGGACCGGGAACTACAGGTCGTGACCGTCAACCATTCGATCTGGTTCCATGCCCCGATCCGGGTCGACGAATGGTTCCTGCACGACCAGCACGGTCGCTGGGCGGGCGGTGCCCGCGGGCTCGCGCACGGCGAGATATTGGACCGTTCGGGCCGGCTGTGCGCTACCACGATGCAGGAGGGTTTGATCCGGTCCCGGGCGCCGCGCTGAACCCGGACCGCCGATATCTGTTCGTCAGGCGGTACCGCCGCCCGCTTCCGCCGCGGGCGTCACCCCGGCGGCCGGTGCCTCCGGCGAGTGCTGCGGGCGGAGTGCGAACTCCACTCCGGTCAGTTCCTCGGCGGCGGCCCACAATCGCCGTCCGGACTCGGGGTCCCCGGCGCCACCGGGTACGGCCAGGGGCTCCGGCGGGCCCACCAGCCCCCAGCGGCCGACCGGACCGTAGAACCCGGCGCCGGCAACCTCGGGATCGACGGCGGCTCGCAGAATGGATCGGGCGCCCGCTTCGGGCGTCTGGGTGACCAGCCGGGCCAGCGTCATCACCACATCGCTGTAGGCGATCCGGACCAGCAGACTCCTGTCACGCAGAATGGTCGATCGCACCCCACCGGGATGGGCCCCCACCGACAGCGCTCGCGCGCCGGCGGCTGTCAGCCTGCGCTGCAATTCGACCATGAACGTCATCGAGGCGGTCTTCGAGCGCGAATAGGTGACCAGCCGGCCGAAGCTGCGCTCGGATTGCAGATCCTCGAAATCCAGCGCTGCGCTGCGGCGTCCGTGGCTCATACTGCCCACACCGACGATCCGGCCGGCCGGGGCGGCGGTGATCATATCGGCCAGCTGCGCCGTCAACGCGAAATGTCCGAGGAAGTTGATCCCGAAATCACTTTCGAAACCGTCGACGGTCGGCGTCCAGCTACCCGCCACGACACCCGCGTTGTTGACCAGTAGATCGATTCCGGGCAGTTCGTCGTGTAACCGTCGCGCGCAGGCCGCGATGGAACTCAGATCGCCGATATCGACATGCGTCGTCCGGATATCGGCTCCCGGCACCGAGGCCTCGATATCGGCCTTTGCCGCCGCGGCGGCCACATCGTTACGGCAGGCGAGCACGACGGTCGCGCCCCGGCCGGCCAGGCCACGGGCGACTTCCAGCCCGATTCCGGTATTCGATCCGGTCACCACAGCGGTCCGGCCCGATTGGTCGGGCGCCTCCGCCACTGTCCACGGTTCGTTCGAAGAGCTCACGGCATCTATCCAGTTCCAGCACGGTTCACGCCGCCCCCGCGACCTGGTTCGTCACCTACCGGAGGCAGCCGGTCCAGCAGAAGTATAATGCAATTCTCTCTCAAGGAGAATGTTATTATCGCACCGGCGCCCCGCAACCGGCCGCCGCGTCCGGGTTTCCGTCACCTGCCTCTGAGCAGTGGCACGACCGAAGCCACGCTCCGCTTACACCCGACACCACCGAGAATCAGCCGTTCTTCCGGCGTATGCGGCGAACGCGCCGGCCCGGACGGCCACCACTCGTCGACCGGCACCACACCCGGCTCCACCAATTCGAGTTCACCGAAGTAGGAGACGATCTCGGCCCGGCTCCGGAACCAGCCCGTCCCCAGCCCGTTCTCCACGAAACGCCGCTCCACCGCCCGGGCGAGCTCGTGCTCGGCCGAACCGTCGGCGGGGTCCCAGTAGTGCGTGATCGCCACGAACGAGCCCGGGCTCAGCGCCTGTACACAGCGCGCCACGATCGCCGCCGGATCCGCGGCGCTCTCTATGTGATGGAGCACCGAACCCAGGAGAACGGCCACCGGCCGGCTCCGGTCCAGATAACGCCACACCGCCGAATCCGGCGCCAGCACTCCGGGATCGGTCAGATCGCCCTGGAGATAGACGGTGTCCTCGTTGGTCTCCAGCATCACCCGGCCGTGCGCGACGCACATGGGGTCGTTGTCCAGGTACACCACCCGAGCCCACGGATTCACCAGCTGGGCGATCTCGTGGGTATTGCCGGACGCGGGCAGCCCGGCCCCCGCGTCGAGGAACTGGTCCACCCCGACGATGCCCGCCAGATACCGCACCACCCGGCGCGACCAGGCCCGGTTGCGCCGGGAGACCTCCACCATCCCCGGCGCGACGGCCAGCACCGCGTCGAGCACTCGGCGATCCACTTCGAAGTTGTCCTTGCCACCGAGACTGGCGTCGTGCACCCGGGCGATACTGGCCCGGGAGGTATCGACTCCGACAGGTGAACGGCCGGTGGCCGGTGGGCGAAACGGCGTGTCTGGCATCGGTTTCTCTCTATCCGGTCTGATACGGCGCGATATCGACAAGTGAGGCTCGACACATACGACGACCACAATGCGACGAATTAATCGCTCCGGGAACAGATTCGTCGACAAAGATCTCGAAACGATAAGTTTCGCTGTGGGCGATCGGAAAAAATTCGCTGGAGTCCGGCCGTCGCGTCGCTCATCATGAACCGGCGCGAAAGACGACCGGGGAGGAGCGCCGCATGCACGGCTCACCACAACTGCTGCTGGAGGGCGTCGTCGGTTCCCGGGCCTACGGCCTCGCCGGTCCGGCCAGTGATACCGACTATGCCGGAATCTATGTCGAACCCACGCACAACCTGCTCGGATTGCACCCCCCGGCGAAGCAGACCCGGCAGGGCCGCGCCGGAGCGGACGCGACCTATCACGAAATCGGCAAGGCGATGCGGCTGATGCTGTCCTGCAACCCGACCGCCACCGAGATCCTCTGGCTCGACGAGTACACCGCCGCTTCGGATTTCGGCCGCGAACTGGTGGCGCTGCGCAGCTGCTTCCTCTCCGCGGCCCGGGTACGCGACGCGTTCTACGGCTATGCCACCAGTCAGGCAGAGCGGCTGATGCGCGGGCCGTCCGGAGCGGACCGGCAGGCCCGGCGCGAGAAGCACGCCCGGCACACCCTGCGGTTGCTGTGGCAGGGGTACGAGCTGTACACCACCGGCCGGCTTCCCATCCGGGTGCCCGACCCGGACCGGTATCACGCCTTCGGCCGGTCGGTCGGCGCCGACCCCGACGCCACGGCGGTACGCGCGCTACTGGCCGAATACAGTGCCCGTTTCGACGAAGCCGTCTGCGTATTGCCCGCCGCTCCCGACGAGGCACCGCTGGACGATCTCCTGCGGCGGGTCCGCCGGGCTCATCTCGATTCGCCGGAAGCAGCCGCCGGGGACAGTCGCGCGCTCTAGAGTGTTTCTACCGGCGCGCGCTCGTCTCCGCGGCCTGCACCGCGTGCGGTACCCCTGGTTTGCCGAGCTCGGAGCCGCTCATGAACCCTGCCGACAGCGCCCCGGCCACTGCCCGCCGCTTCCACCGGCTCGATATCTCCGCACCGGCCTTCTGGGCCCGGGATTTCCGGGCCCGCGAGGAAGTGTTCGCCCGATTGCGCGCCGAACCCGGACTCAGCTGGCACGCGCCCGCCCCCGCCCTGTTCCCCCATGAGGAGCCGGGATTCTGGGCGGTGACCCGGCATCGCGATATCGCCTACATCAGCCGTCATCCCGAGCTCTTCACCTCGGCCCGCGGTATCAGCATGGACCCGATGCCGGTGGAGTTGCAGCGCCCCACCAGCTTCTTCCTCACGATGGATCCGCCGCAGCACACGCGGTACCGGCGCCTCATCAGTTCGGCGTTCACGCCGAAACAGGTGCGGCGTATCGAGTCCCAGATCGGCGCCAACGCCGCGGAGATCGTGGACGAGTTCCTCGCCGAGCTGGCGACGGGACGATCGGTGGACCTGGTGGACAGCCTTTCCCGGAAACTTCCCATGCGCACCGTATCGGACATGATCGGTATCGAGGGCGCCGACCGGGAGGCCGTGGCCTACGCTGCCGAGGCGATGTTCAGTTCCAGCGACGAGGAATACGCGAGCCTCGAAGAGCGTGCGTCGTTCTTCATGACCCAGTTCGGCATCCTGCACGGCGCCGGCACCGAACTCGCCGCGCGCCGGCGCCGCGAACCGCGCGACGATCTCATGTCCGCGATCGTGGCGGCCGAGGTGGACGGTCACCGGCTCGACGACGACGAGATAGGCGCTTTCATGGTGCTACTCGCTTCGGCGGGTAACGACACCACCAAGCAGACCACCTCGCACGGATTCAAGGCGCTGGTGGACCATCCCGCGCAACGAGAGTGGCTGCTGGAGGACTTCGACGCCCGGATCGGCGGCGCCGTGGAGGAATTCGTGCGGTGGACGACGCCGGTACTGCATTTCGCCCGGCACGCGGTGACCGATACCGAGGTCGCCGGCACCACGGTACGGGCGGGCGAGAAGCTGGTGCTGTTCTACTGTTCGGCCAACCGCGACGAGACCGCACTCGACGCACCGCATATTTTCGACCTCACCCGTGGCCCGAACCCGCACTCGAGTTTCGGGGGCGGCGGCGCGCATTTCTGTCTGGGTGCCTGGCTGGCCCGAATGCAACTGCGCCTGCTCTTCCACGAACTGCTCACCCGGATGCCCGAGGTGGTGCTCGGCGAACCGGAGTACGTACACAGCGATTTCGTGCACGGCATCAAACGGATGCCGGTTCGCCGGGCCTGATCAGACCTCGAGTACCACCGCGCCGCCCTGGCCACCGCCGGCGCACATGGCGGCCACACCGATACCGCCGCCGCGCCGGCGCAATTCGTAGAGCAGCGTGGTGACCATCCGCGCTCCGGAAGCGGCGATGGGATGGCCGAGGCTGCAACCGCTTCCGGAGAAGTTGACCAGTTCCTCGTCCAGATCGTATTCCCGGCAGGCGGCGATCGGCACCGACGCGAACGCCTCGTTGATCTCCCACAGCGCGATATCGGCGGGTTCCAGCCCGGCGCGCCGCAGCACCTTGCCGATCACCGCCACCGCGCCCAGGCCGGTATCGCGCGGCGCCACCGCCGAACTCGCCCAGGCGCGCACCGACCCCAGCACGGTGAGACCTTCGGCGGCGGCGAAGACGGCGTCGGAGACCACCACCGCGGCAGCCGCGTCGTTGATACCGCTGCTGTTGCCGGCAGTGATCGAAAAGCCCTCGATCTCCGGGTGGAGCACCGGGAGCTCCGCGAGGCGTGCCAGAGTCGTATCGCGGCGCGGGAATTCGTCCACCGCGAAATCGGCGACCGTACCGTCGGGCAGCGTCACCTTCATCGGCACGATCTCGTCGAGGAACTTCCCGGCGTCGATGGCCGCGACCGCGCGCTGATGTGAACGCACTGCCCAGGCATCCATTTCGGCCCGGGTGATCCCTACCGCCTGCGCGGTGTTCCAGCCGACGGTGATGGACATATCCCCGGCCGGCGCGTCCGGGGTCTCGGGATTGATGGGCGGCATCCAGCCTTCGGTGAAGGCGAGTTCGGGGCCGGGTACCCGCCACTTCATGATCGGGTTGGTGGACAGCGACTGGACGCCCCCGGCCACCACCACCCGTTCCATCCCGGAACCCACCTGCGCGGCGGCGTTACCGAGCGCGGTGAGGCTGCCCGCGCAATGCCGGTTCACGGCCTGTCCGGGCACATTCTCCAGGCCCGCGGCGACCGCCGCGTACCGCGCGATATCACCCCCGCCGTAATGGGATTCGGCGAAGATCACATCGTCGATCAGCTCCGGGGACACCCCGGATCGGCGGACCACCTCGGGTAGGACCGTCGTGGCGAGAACCTCGGTCGGGACATTGGTGAGCGTTCCCTTGAAGGATCGCCCGATCGCGGTCCGGGCCGCGCCGACGATTACCGGTGTTCCCATGTTCTCCACCTCTGCTGGCACGCGCCGCCGGCCGGGCAGCGGAATCCGCCACCGGCCGTCGCTTTACTGTGTACATCGCACAGCGTTGCACAGCGGCCGCCGGCATGGGTCCGAACCGCACAGAATTCCGGATGAGTCTGTGCGACGGAAGCCCCGTCACCCGTACCGCGGCCCCGATAGCCGCCGCGCCGGAGCCCGGGGACGTACGCTGTTCCCGATCGTTCCACGCTACGAAAGGAATTCCGATGAAAACCAGGCTCAACTGCCCGTGCGGCGAACATCTCACCGGGACGAACGAGGACGAACTGGTCGACATCGTGCGCAAACATCTCACCGAGAACCATCCCGGGCACGATTACAGCCGCGACGAGATCCTGTTCATCGCGTACTGACCCGCCGCACCGGCCCGTGGCGGGCCGGTGACACCGGGCCGTTCACCGACACCGCGCGCCGGGTACCTCGGACGCACCGTGGTATATGGATCTGGGCGGCATCGTTCGCCGGGAAGGATCCAGATGGACGACCACACTCTCGCCGCGACCCTGGCCGGCGAAGCCGGCGAACTACTCCTCGGCATCCGGCAACTCGGCGGCGCGGTCGGCGACCGGAGATCCGACAAGTTCCTGCTCGAACGACTGGCCCGGGAACGCCCGGCGGACGCCGTGCTCTCCGAGGAATCCCCCGACGACGGCGATCGCGTCCACCGCTCCCGGGTATGGATCGTCGATCCGCTCGACGGGACCCGGGAATACGGTGAACCGGCGCGCGCGGACTGGGCGGTGCACGTCGCGCTCGCGGTCGACGGGAAGCCCGCCGCGGGAGCGGTCGCTCTCCCGGCCCAGGATCTGGTGCTCCATACCGGACAGCCACCGGTACTCCCGCCACCGCCCCCGCCCGGAACCGTCCGGGTGGTGCTGTCGCGCAGCCGACCGTCGTTCGAAGTCCGGCGGCTGGTGGCCCGGCTCGGCGCCACCGAGGTGCCCATGGGTTCGGCGGGCGCCAAGGCCATGGCCGTGGTCCGGGGGATCGCCGATATCTACGCTCATTCGGGTGGGCAGTACGAATGGGATTCCTGTGCACCGGTCGCGGTGGCGGCCGCCGCCGGGTTACACGTCTCCCGCCTCGACGGGAGTCCGCTGGTCTACAACCGGCCCGACCCGTATCTCCCCGATCTGCTCATCTGCCGGCCGGAGCTGGCCGAAATCGCCTTGAAGGCCCTGTCGGAATAGTGGACCGGCCGGGTTCGGCCACCCGCCGCGTCCACGGGTCCGTGCGCACTCCGCCCGGATCGGCACACAATGGTCGGATGTGTCCGCAACGACAGGAGAATGGCAAGTGAGCGGTCGACTATCCGGGCGAGTAGCTTTCGTCACCGGCGCGGCGCGGGGCCAGGGACGGGCCCACGCGGTACGACTCGCGGCGGAGGGCGCCGATATCATCGCGGTGGACCTGGCCGGTCCGCTGCCGCCGGCGGTCCCCTACGACGCCGCGACACCCGCCGATCTCGACGAGACCGTCCGCCTGGTCGAGGAGACCGGGCGAAAAATCGTCGCCACCGTAGCGGATACCCGCGATCTGCAGGCCCTGCGCGCCGCCGTGGACGAGGGCGTCGCCGCGTTCGGCCGGCTCGACGTCATCGTCGCCAATGCCGGGATCTGCATTCCCGAACCGTGGGACGCCATCACCGAGGAGTCGTTCCGGGCGGTCCTCGATACCAACGTGACCGGCACCTGGAACACCGTGACCGCGGGCGCGCACCAGATCATCGAAGGCGGTCGCGGCGGTTCGATCATCCTGATCAGTTCCGCGTCGGGCGTGGCGATGCAGCCGTTCATGGTGCACTACACAGCCAGTAAGCACGCCGTCACCGGGATGGCCCGGGCCTTGGCCGCCGAACTGGGTAGGCACTCGATCCGCGTCAACAGCGTCGCCCCCGGACCGGTCGCCACCCCGATGGGTTCCGGCGATATGGTCGGCGCGCTGGTCCGGGCCGCGCAGACCAACGAAACGCTGGCCCGCATGAACACCCCGCTGCTACCGGAGGGTATCGCGCAGCCGGAGGACATCTCCGATGCGGTGTGCTGGCTGGCGAGCGACGAATCGCGGTTCGTCACCGCGACCAGTATCTCGGTCGACCTGGGCGCGGCCCAGTACTGAACCACGCGGTCCCGGTCCGCCGCCCGTGTCGGTGTCACCGATGCGGGGGTGGGGCCGTGACTGCACTACCTCCACCCGCTCGCGGCCGCCGCGGCGCACGGGCATCGGCCGCCAACGCAGCCGGTCGACTCCACTGCCCGTCACGCCACGATCGGCTCCGTGGCACCGATCTCGCAAGCGCGGGCCCCGGCGAGGGACTGCGCAGGAAAATTCGATATAACACTTTCCGAGAACGCCATTATCAGGCAACCTGGGTACTGCCGCGAATCGACACGCGATACCGCCACGACAGTAAGGGAAGCCGATGAAATCCAAGGGTGCTTTGATCTGGGATTACGCGCAGCCGTGGTCGGTCGAGGAGATCGAGATCGGCGACCCCCAGTACGGCGAGGTGAAAGTCCGGGTCGAGACCGCCGGTCTCTGCCAGTTCGATCAGCGTCTGGCCAGCGGCGATGTACCCACCGCCGAATTCCCGATCCTGGGCGGGCACGAGGGCGCCGGCGTGATCGTCGAGGTCGGCGGCGGCGTGGACCAGCTACAGGTGGGCGACCATGTGGTCTTCTCCTTCATCCCGGCCTGCGGGATGTGCCAATCCTGCCTATCCGGTCACCACAACCTGTGCGATCGAGGCCAGGACCTACTCACCCGGGGTGCGGTCTCCGACGGCACCTTCCGGATCCGCGCCCGTGCCCGCAATGTCCACCCCACCTCCTTGATCGGCGCGTTCGCACCGTACGCGGTGGTACACAAGAGCTCGGTGGTCAAGATCGATCCGTCGATCCCCTTCGATATCGCCTGCCTCGCCAGCTGCAGTGTGACCACTGGATACGGCGCCGTGGTCAATACAGCCACGGTGCGGCCCGGCGAGGATGTCGCGGTCATCGGAGCGGGCGCGGTCGGCAGCGCCGCGGTACAGGCCGCGGTCATCTCCGGAGCCCGCCGGATCTTCGCGGTCGATCCGGTCGAAGCCAAATGCACCCAGGCCGCGAAATTCGGTGCCACCCACACCTATTCCGATATCGACCGGGCCATCGGCGGTATCGAGGAGGTGACCGGGGGACAGATGTGTCGCACGGTGATCGTGGCGGTGGGGCGCTGCGACGGCCACGACCTCGCCAAATGGATGCGGATCACGGCCAAGGGCGGTAGTTGCGTCCTCGCCGCCACCGGCGACGCCGCGGATACCAACCCGCGGATGAACCTGTCCGCGCTGACCTTCCAGCAGAAGAGCCTGTGCGGCACGCTGTTCGGCGGCGGCAATCCCCAGCTGCTCATTCCGGAAGTGCTGGCGCTCTACAAACTCGGCGATCTCGGACTCGGCGATATGGTCACCCGCGAGTACTCCCTCGAGCAGATCAACGAGGGCGTCGCCGATATGCTCGAGGGCCGCAATATCCGCGGTGTCATCCGCTTCACCGACGCGGATCGCTGACGATCGCGTGGGGCCGGGTCAGAACACGACCCGGCTCACCGCTTCCGCGATCAGCGCCGGTTTCGCCCCGCCGTCGATCTCCACGGTGTGCTGCACGACCAGTTGCAGCGCCCCGCCGGCGACCTCGCTCGCATCGACCAGCACCGCCGTCGACCGTACCTTCGCGCCGACGGGGACCGGGCTCGGGAACCGGACCTTGTTCGAACCGTAGTTGATACCCAGTTTGGCGTTGTCGAAGCCGAAGATCTGCGAACCGAGCTGCGGCAGCAGGGACAGCGTCAGATATCCGTGCGCGATGGGCCCACCGAACGGGCTCTCCCGTTTCGCGCGTTCCGGATCGACATGAATCCACTGATGGTCTCCGGTGGCCTCGGCGAACTGGTCGACCATCTGCTGGGTGACCTCGATCCAGCCACTCGTACCCAGCGTCTCTCCCACCGCGGCGAGTACCTCGTCCTTGCCGGTGAATATGCGCACAGTGTGTCTCCTCCGGTCCGTGCCGCGCCGTCGCGACATCGCCTACTCCCCTATAGGTATTCCGCACTTCGGGTCCGAGTTCAACCCCTATTGAGACATATTTACAATTCGTCGCAAATGGGAGCCGGGAACCGAAGGGCCACCGATGACGGACGACGCCCGGCCCGAGCCGCTCGACATAGCAATCCGTACGACCGTTATGCTGCGGCAGATCGTCCTCGGCACGATCCGGCAACGACGCCGCGACAGCCCGGCCGCCCCGGCGGAGGCCGGGGGTCCACTCCCTCCGCGGCGGCGCAGCCCGCCGGCTTCCGTACCACCCAGGAGATCCGACCTTGACCGTGCTCACCTTCTGCCTGGTCACGGTCGCCGGCTTCTTCGCCGGACTGGTCGGTTACGTCACCGGTATGGCATCACTGATCTCGTATCCGGCCCTCCTCGCCGCCGGCCTACCCCCGGTATCGGCGAATGTGACCAATACCGTGGCCATGGTCGCGGTCGGCGTCGGCTCCACCGCGAAAGCGGGCGCGGCGGTCAACGACGATTCCCGATCACTTCTCCTGCACGCCGGTGCCGCCGCCCTGGGCGGCCTGGGCGGGGCGGCACTGCTCCTGACCACCTCGGCGGAGGTATTCGCCGCGGTCGTGCCGTTCCTGATCGCCGCGGCCGCGGCGAGCCTGCTGCTACAACCCAAACTGCGCGAACTCGCCGGCGGACGGAGTTTCCCCCGGCTGTACCCGCTCGCCACCGCCGTCGTGGCCCTGTACGGCGGCTACTTCGGCGCCGGAGTCGGTGTCATGTTCCTGGCACTGATCCTCGTATGCACCTCGGAGACGATCTGGCGGGCCAGTGTGCTCAAAAGCGTACTGACCGGTGTCGCCAACCTCGTCGCGGCGATAGGGTTCGCGGTGTTCGGCCCGGTCCACTGGGTCGCTGCGGCGGCCATGGGACTGGGCGCTTTCGCCGGCGGCTGGTACGGGCCACCACTGGTGGCCCGCCTACCCCCGGCCGCCATGCGCATCGGAGTCGCACTGTGCGGGTTCGGGCTCGCCGGGTACCTGGCGATCAGCTGACCGGCCGCGAGCCGATCGCCGGGAAACCCGTCTGGGCCGGGGCACTCCCCGGTGGATCACACCGGGCCGAGGAAAGTCTGCAGCCGTTGGATCTCCGCGTCGAGCGCAATCGTGAACGCGCGGCCCCGCGGGGCGCCGTCCACATATCCCACCTCGACACCGCTACCCGGTCCCGCGCAATTGGCCCAGCCGATCACCCGGTCGCGCCACAGCATGGGCATCGCGTAGTAACCGCGAACCCGCTTGGTCACCGGGGTGTAGGCCTCGAATCGGTAGTCCCAGCCCCAGAGCAGGCCGAAACGTTTGCGGTCCCAGACGAGGGGGTCGAACGGTGCCAGGAATCGGACCCGCGACTGCGGTGGGCGATCGGTGGGTATCAGATCGGACGGCCAGAGATAGCGCACGCCGTCGACGGTCTCGGCGGACAGTTCGCCCGTCGCGAGGAGTTCGCGGATCGTCGCCGAACCGGTCGCGCCCCCGAGGGAACGAACGACGCGGTTGACCGTCGCCGCCAGCGTCGATTCCGTTGCGGGGGCCAAGGTCCGGGCCACCCGCAGTACCAGCGCGCGCCTGCGGTCGTCCGGGTCGAGCACGGTCTCCGGGGGATTCGTGATTTCGTATCGCCTGATGCCGGAGATACGGTCGGCCACCCGTAACAATCCGTATCGGTGCATCTCGTCGAGTGCGACGGTGGTGGCCGAGGATGTCCCGCCCCAGGCGTTGACCACACCGCGGTGCCCGAAATGCGCCTGCAGGTCGCGCGGATGCACGACGCCACGTTCGCGGACGAAATCCAGTATTTCCACCGACCGTGTGTCGTGCGGGAACTCGCCGCCGGTACCGCGCGGGTGGCGGCGGGGATGCAGGTAGGGGCGCAGCCGGTTCACGGTGTAGCCGTAGGCATAGACGAAATCCTCGTCGAGGCCGAGTGCGCGGTAACCGCGATCGAGATCCCCGGCCCGGTATCCGCGCACCCGGTGCCGCAGGATGAGATCCTGCGCCCGCGCGGGTGAGCGAATGGGGTCGGCCTGGACGAACTCCAGTTCGGCCAGGGCCTCGGCGAGCGAACCCGGGCTGCGTGGCAGTGCCCAGGCGACGGCGTTGGAACGCAACCATGCCAGCGACATGGAGGTGAGGGTAGCGGTGGCCTCCGACACCGGGATGCGCCCGGCGGGCGTCCGACTCGCCGACCGCGTGTGCGCGGCCGGAATTCAGTGCCGGGTCCGGCCCGGCCGGGGTATGCGCCCCAGCGGACCGGTGCGTGTGGGGCCACTGCCGCCGCCGTCGATACTCTCCGCGGCGCCCGTGATATTGCGGGTCATCCCGCCGAATATCAGCGCGTGGAACGGTGCGATCGACTTCCAGTACAGATGTCCGGCCAGCCCGTGCGGTTCGAACATCGCGCGCTGCCGGTATATCGCGCCGGTGTCGCCGTTCCCGGGCCGCGCCTCCAGTTCGAGCCAGGCACGTCCCGGAACCCGCATCTCCGCGCGCAGCCGCAGCAGACCGGGTCGTTCTATCCGTTCCACCCGCCACCAGTCCAGCGCTTCGCCCTCGTGCAACCGATGCGGATCACGGCGGCCGCGGCGCAGCCCGGCGCCGCCGGCGAGCCGGTCCAGCCAGCCGCGCAGCGACCAGGCCAGCGGGAACGAATACCAGCCGTTCTCGCCGCCGATCGCCTCGATCACCGCCCACAGCGCCGCCGGGTCGGCGGTGGTCGGACGTTCCCGCACGTCCTGGTAGAGCGAGCCGCCGGACCATTCCGGATCGGTGGGCAACGGCTCGGCGGGAGCGGGGCCGGCATCGGACCAGCGGGTCGGAACATCCAGATTCCGGATCCTGGTCAACGCGAGTTCCACCGCCCGCCGGACCCCGGTGAGTCCCTCCTCCGGGTCGGGAATATGCTCTGCGATCTCGTGCTCACCGCAGACGACATCGTTGACCAGCGATTCCATCAGCGGAACAGCGATCGCCCGGGGCACCGGAGTCACCAGGTTCACCCACTGCGCCGACAGCCAGGGTGTCAGCACCGGGACCGGCACGATCACCCGCCGGGGCAGGCCGGCCACCTCGGCATATACCCGCATCATCTGTTCATAGGTGAGAACATCGGGGCCCCCGATATCGAAGGCGCCGCGGATCGCCGGCGGAAGTTCCGCGGCGCGGGTCAGGTAGTACAGCACATCGCGCACGGCGATCGGCTGGATCCGGGAACGCACCCAGCGGGGAGTCACCATCGCGGGCAGACGTTCGGTGAGATAGCGCAGCATCTCGAAACTCGCCGAACCCGACCCGATCACCACCGCCGCCTGGAAGACCAGGGCGGGGACGGCACCGTCGAGCAATATCCGGCCGACCTCGGCGCGCGAGGACAGATGACGGGACAGTTCCTGCCCCGCGGGCGCGATACCGCCGAGGTAGACGATCCGGTCGAGCCCGGCCGCCGCGGCCTCCCGGGCGACGATGGTGGCCGCGTCCCGGTCCACGGTGTCGAAATCCGCACGGGTCAGCGAATGCACCAGGTAGTACAGGACCTCCTGGTCCCGCAGTGCCGCCCGGACGTCACCGGCGTCCGTCACATCGCCGCGCACGATCTCGACCCGGTCGCGCCACGGTGTATCGGTGAGCTTGCCCGGTGTCCGCGCGAGGACCCGGACGGTATGGCCCGCCCGCAGGAGCTCCGGGACCAGACGCCCGCCGAGATAACCGGTCGCCCCGAACACCACACAACGCATAGCTCTCCTCGGTCGAGGTTGCTCACGGCCGGACGCGAATCGCTACCGGACGCTCGGCGCCACCGCGGTGGTCCGGCCCCGGCGCTGTGCCCTGCCGCCGATCCGGACACTGCACCACCTCGCAGGCTAGACCCGGTATCCGGGCCGATTCGGCTCGACACCGTCGCACCCGCACACCGTCGCGCAGTCGATATCTATATCTATCCGGCGCGAACCGGTCGCGATCGCGTCCCGAGCGGCACGAACAGCCGGCGGAGGCGTTTGCCCGTGCCTGCGCCGGGTAGGCGCGCGCCTATGGCCCCTTCTGTGCGAAGCATGCTGTCACCTCGTCTGCTGACCGCCCCGGCCGCCACAGTGACCACGGTGGCACGCACCGGCGCGAGCCGTGCCGTCGATACCGGAGCCCGGCTGGTCGAGGCACCGTGGCGAGCCGCGGAGAAGGTCGCCGACACTGTCACGACGGGCCTGTCGACCCTGGAGTCGGACCACTCGACCAGCCTGCGCGACGATCTGACCGCACTGATCGATCCACGCGACCGCCGCGCGCAACGCCGGATCGCCGTCAGCGAGGATCTGGCGACCATCGAGATACGCGGTCTGGACAACGGCCAGGGTCCGGCAGTGACCCGTTCGCTCGACCAGCATCTCGGACGGCTGCGCGGCGTGGAATGGTGGCGGGTCAACGCGGTCACCGGACGGGTTGTCACCGCACTGTCCAGCGGCGCGGATCTGGAGAAACTGCTGGCGGCGGTCGAAGAGGTCGAAGAGGAATCCGAGGTCGCCGATACCGGGTGGAGTCGCGCGGACGAATTCCCGGCCGATCGGGAACCGGTGCTGGCGGCGGCGATCGAAGTGGCCGGCGATCTCTGCGCCATCGCGGTCTCGGCCGCGGGTACGGTGCCGCCGCTCCGTGGCCTGATGCGCAGTGTGCGGGCAGTCGCGGCGTTCACCGACGCGCAGCCCCGGCTGCGGACACATCTGGAGGACCGGCTGGGTGGCGCCCGCGCCGACCTCGTACTGGCCATCGCCAACGCGGCGGGCGCGGCGCTGGGTGAGGGCGCGACCGGTGGCGTGACGAATCTGCTGGCCGACGCCGTCCAACGCGGATTCGCCCTCACCGAGGCACTGGCCCGCCGGGCGCAGTGGCGGGAATGGGAGGCCGATATCGTCGACGCCGAACATTTCGGGGTCGACGATCCGCTACCGCCCTATACCCGCCCCGCCGAGCTGCCGCGCGGTCCGGTGGAACGCGTCGCCGACGAGATGGCGGCCGCGTCGCTGGCGGGTGCGGCGACCCTGGCCGGACTCGGCCGGGCCGGTGATGTGCCGGACGCGCTGATGCTCGGCGCCCCGAAAGCGGCCCGCGCGGGTCGCGAAGTGTTCGCCGCGACCGTATCGACCGCGCTCGCCGGCACGGGTGTCCTCACTCTGCACCCGGCGGTGTGGCGGCGGCTGGACCGGCTCACCGCACTCGTCGTCGACGGCGAGTCACTGGCCACCGCCGGGCGGGTGGTGCTCGAAGTGGACACCGCGGACGCGGACCGGCCGGCCGCGTGGGTCTGGAGTACCGCGCAACGGTTGCTCTGGGAGTCCGACGACAAGGCCGACGCGGGCGGCAACGATTCGGTACGGCTCGTCCACCCGAATTCGGGAGAACCGGACCGGGGAGCCACCACCCGGCCGGTCTGGCGCGAACTCCGCGACGGCGACGAGGTTCTCGGCCGAGTGCTGGTGGGACGCGAACTCGATCCGCGCGCCCACGATCTGCTCGGTACTGCCCGGCGAGCGGGTCTGCGCATCGTGCTGGCCGCACACCGGGACGCGGGCGAACTACGCGGTCTCGCCGATGAATTCGTCTCCGCCCGCGGTTCGCTCAGCGATCGTGTCCAGCGTCTCCAGGAGCAGGGGCAGGTGGTCGCGGTCCTGGCCACCCGCGCACACAAGGCATTGGACCACGCCGACGTGGCCGTCGGCCTCATCGGCTGCGAAGGCGGCGGAATACACGTGCCCTGGTCGGCCGATGTGCTGTGCCGGGACCTCGGCCAGGTGCAGCGCATACTCGGGGCGGTGGGTCCCGCCCGGCAGGCCGGTGAACGCGGCCGGACGCTCGCCCTCTCGGCGTGCAGTCTCACGGGCCTGCTGCTCGCGGTCGCGCCTGCCGCGCGCTCGCGGACCGCGCCGATGATCGCCGCGAACTTCGCCGGTCTGTTCAACGGTGCGGTGACGGGTGCGCGCGCCGTCCGGACGCAGCCGTCGACCGGGCACGCACCGCTGCTGCCCTGGCACGCGTTGGAACCGCATGAGGTACTGGCCCGGCTCCCCGAACCGGTACCGCCGCCGGATCGGGATACCGGTGAACCGGAGTCCCGCGGTGCGGTGGCGGCCCGGGCGGCGGCGCTGACCGATTTCCTCGGGCATATGCGCCGGGAACTGGCCGATCCGCTGACTCCGATCCTGGGTGTCGGCGCCGCGGCTACCGCGATCCTGGGCTCCCCTTCCGACGCGGTCCTGCTGTCCTCGGTACTCACGGTCAACGCGATGATCTCCGCGCGGCAGCGGCAGGCCGCCGAGAACGAGCTGTCCGATCTCATCGAGGGCGAACGGTTGTCCGGGCGGGTGATCGACCGCGCCGATATCGATACCGACGACCCCGCCACCGCCGGACTTCCCGCCGATAGCCTGCTGGTCGGGGATGTGGTCGCCGTACGCGCCGGAGAAGTGGTGCCCGCCGACGCCCGCCTGCTGCGCGCCGACGATCTCGAAATGGACGAGTCCGGGCTCACCGGCGAATCGGTGACGGTACCCAAACAGGTCGAGGCCACTCCGGGCGCGGCCCTGGGCGACCGCGCCTGCATGGTGTTCGAGGGCACGACCGTGGTGAGCGGTTCGGCGGTGGCGGTGGTCGTCGCGGTCGGCGCCGATACCCAGGCCGGGCGGGCGACCGCGGGCGCGGTACCGCCGGAGAAGGGCGGGGTGCAGGCGCAGTTACGGGCCCTGACCGATCGCGCGCTTCCGCTCACCCTGACCGGTGGTGCGATCGTGACCGCCCTCGGTGGTATGCGCGGCCGCACCCTGCGGGCGGCGATCGCCGACGGGGTGGGTGTCGCGGTAGCCGCGGTACCCGAAGGCCTGCCGCTGGTCGCGACGGTGGCGCAACTGGCCGCCGCACGCCGGCTGTCCCGATACGGCGTGCTGGTCCGCGCCAATCGCGCCGTCGAGGCCCTGGGCCGGGTGGACACCCTGTGTTTCGACAAGACCGGCACCCTCACCGAGGGCCGGCTGCGGCTTACCGCACTGGCCGATCTGGACGACCAGTGGGAGCCCACCACCGGCAGCGATGCCGCCCGGCGGCTGCTGCGGGCCGCCGCGCGGGCCTGTCCCGATCCGGACAACGGTCCGGTCCTGCATGCCACGGACCGGGCCGTTCTCGACGCGGCCGGCGAGATCCTGGGCGCGGACGCGCACCGCTGGGAACCGATCGACGAGATACCGTTCGAATCCAATCGGGGCTACGCGGCGGTACTCGGCCGGACCGCGCACAAACTTCGCCTGGTGGTCAAGGGCGCACCGGAGGTCGTACTACCGCGGTGCACGCGGGTCCGGGGCGGGTCTTCCGGCGACTCGGATCGCTCGTTCACCGCCCGGCGACGCGAGCGCGCCGACGCGACGGTGCACGAACTCGCCGAACAGGGGCTGCGGGTGCTGGTGGTGGCCCGGCTCGATATCACCGATCCACCCGACGAACTCGAGGACGCCGTGGCGGGACTGACCCTGCTCGGGTTCCTGGGCATCGCCGATACACCCCGCCCGCAGACGCCCTATCTGGTTCGCGCGCTGGAGGACAACGGAGTCGGGGTCCGGATGATCACCGGCGATCATCCGGTGACGGCGGCCGCCGTGGCGCGCCAGCTGGGGATCACCGTCGAGACGGTCACCACCGGCACCGATCTGGACGAACTCGATGACACCGCGCAGACCGAACTCATCGAACGCAGCACCGTTTTCGCCCGGGTCGACCCCGAGCAGAAGGTGCGCATCGTGGCCGCGTTACGGCGGACCGGACATGTGGTGGGGATGACCGGTGACGGGAGCAACGACGCCGCGGCGATCCGCACCGCCGATATCGGCATCGGGATCGCGGCGCACGGTTCGGCCGCCGCGCGCAATGCGGCCGATCTGGTACTGACCGAACCGGATCCGCGGGCTCTGCTGCACGCGCTGGTCGAAGGTCGCAGTATGTGGCAGCGAGTCGCGGACGCGGTGACCGTACTGGTGGGCGGTAACGCGGGTGAAGTGGCGTTCACCCTGTTCGGCACCGCGGTCGGTGGTCGCGCCCCGCTCCGGACCCGCCAGTTCCTGCTGGTGAACCTTCTGACCGATATGTTCCCCGCGCTCGCCCTGGCGCTCGCCGGTGACCAGGAGACCCCGGAGCCGGAGCACGATCCGCAGTGGGTGGAGCAGCGCGCCCGTCAGCTCGGCGATATCCCGCCGGCCCGCTTGGGCGCCGATCTGCTGCGCACCATCGGGGTTCGCGGGGTCGCCACCGCCACCGGTGCCGCCGTGGCCTGGATGGCCGGCCGGTACACCGGCACCCAGCGGCGCGCCGATACGATCGGCCTGGTGGCGCTGATCGGTACCCAGCTCGGTCAGACCCTGGTCGCGGGTTACCGCAGTCCCCTCGTGTGGGTCACCACCGCCGCCAGTGGCGCGGTGCTCGGTGTCGTGGTCATGACGCCCGGTCTGGGCGCGTATTTCGGCTGTACTCCGCTCGGTCCGGTCGGCTGGACGATCGCGAACACCTCGGCACTGGCCGCGACCACGGGAGCGACGGTACTGCCGCGGCTGCTGCCCGGAACCGCGCAGAACGCGGTGGACACAGCTTCCGAGACGCCGGACGAGCAGCGGGATCCGGCGGAAACACCGCAGTACGTCTGAGATTGCCGGGAAACCGATTACGCGCGAGATGTTGTGGCCGATGGCGAGGTCCGCCCCACCATGGGATCGGTGGCCTGCTCCCTCGAATGCGGCGGCACCGGCGAGAAGTCCTCTACCGGGTCGCCACCGGCGGTAGCGCGCTCGATCCCGAGGTCGTGAGTCGGTTGCTGGGCGCGTCCCGGCACCAGGACCCGCCGGCCCGACTCACGCCCCGGGAGCGCGAAGTACTCGAGTCGACGGCCCAGGGGCTCACCAACCAGGCGATCGCCACAGCACTGAGCGTTTCCGAGCGCGCGGTGGAGAAATATATCGGGAACATCTTCACGAAACTCGACCTGCCGCCCTCGGATACGCACCATCGGCGGGTGCTGGCGGTACTGCGGCTCAGGGGGTGATCCGGTCGGCGCGTCGTACCGGCCTGCTAGCGTCCCGGAACTGTGAACGAGATCGTGACACCCGCCGAGGAAACCCGATTCTGGGATCTGATCGATACCGCATGGGCTCAGGTGGGCGCCGAGCCCGATATCGTGCGAAAGGGTCTGGCCGACAGGGACAGTGACGACCTCGCCTTCTCCCTCGACCCGCACCTACCCGTATTCCTGCTGCGGCTGCGCGCGCTCACCGAGGATCTGTCGAGCGCGGACCTGACCGCCCTGGACCGGGTGGCCGAACGAAAACTGCACGATATCGACCGGGCCGATATCCAGGCGGTGACCGACGGATCCGACGACGGATTCCTGTACTGCCGCGGGTTCATCCTGGCGATGGGGCGGGACTTCTACCGCGCCGTCGCCGCCGATCCCGCCGTGGCCGTGACCGATGCCGAATGCGAGAGGTTCTGCTACTTCTACGCCCACCTGCACAACGAGCGTTTCGGCTCCTTCCCGGAAACCGGTTCGGGGATCTCGCGGGAGAGCGGTACGAACCGGGCGGGTTGGTCCTGATACCGCGCGCACCGGTGGGCCGGGCCGGAACCCGGACCCACCGGCGGCGGTCGGCGACGCTCAGCGGAGCTTGTCGTCGCGGTCCATTCCTTCGATCTCGATCCGCTCCTTACGCACCGTTTCGGTGATCGTCTGGTCCTCTTCGACCTGATCGATGATCAGCCGGACTCGTTCGACCGGAACCATCTCCTTCTCGACGGTCACCCGGTCCCGGTGCAGGGTGACCTCCTGTTCCTGCTCACCGAAGTCGGCGGGCAGGGCCGAGGTGTCGCTGATCGGCTCACGCTCGATCCGCACTTCCTCGCGGCTGGTCGGCACGGTGATCGTCTGTTCCTCGCTGACCACGTACTTGTGCAGCCGCGCGTGCCCGGACACTTCCTGGTGGGTGCCGATATTGAGCCGTTCCTCCGACCGTACGAGGAAGTCCGGTTTGCGTTTCTCGGGCATAGCGGGCTCGGTGGGTCCGGGGGCCGCGGTGCCGGTGGTCTCGCTCCTCGCCGTATCGGTGGCCCGCATCTCACCACCGGTGGGTGTACCGGCATGCCGGCCGTAGTCCTCCCAACCGGCCCGGTTGGGATCGACACCGTAGTGGACGAACAGGTCGTTCTCGGAATCCTGGGTGATCAGGCCGTCGTGTGCCAGATGCGGTGCGGTTTTCACCGCTTCCTTGCGCACCCGCACCTGGAGTTCGGCGGGATCCTGCCGCAACTGCGCGCCGGCGAGCGGCACGAGTGAGTCCTCGCTGAACAGGCCCGTGCTGACCGATGCCCACGTCGGTGCGCCGGACGCGTTGTCGACGTAGACCCGTTTGACCTTCCCGATCTTGGCGCCGCCCAGGTCGTAGACTGCGTCGCCGATCAAGTCTTCCACATGTTGAGCCATGGCTTTCTTCCTCGATTCTCGTCCGATACGTGGCCGGCGAACCGAGTTGCGCGGTCGCGACCGGGACCGGCCCGGCCGGTCTCCGGCTCGTGGCCGGGTACTGAGCGGACCTCGACCGACGACGTTGCCGCTCGGCGTGCTCGTCGCTCCCGGTTGAACGGATCGGGTCGGGCGCGGCGCGCTGCACCTACCTGGTAGCGGGCCCGGCTCTCCACCCGGGAGACCCGGCAGCTACAAACCGGCAAATACCCCGAGCCGGGTACGTCAAACAGGCGCGCCGAGAGAGATCGCGAAAACCTCCTGCTACCCGGACCGCGATTCCGGACTGCCGCCTCGTTCGCTCGCCGGGCACCCGCGCGGATCTCGATTCCGGCGACACCGGACCACGAACCACGCATCGGTTCACCTACCGATATCACGGGCCAGTAGATCGCCCGCCGTCTCCCGCCGGACGAGTTCGCGTGCCCGACCGTCCCGGACGGCGACGACAGGCGGCCGGCCGACGCAGTTGTAGGACGCGGAGAGGCTGTGGTGATAGGCGCCGGTACACGGCACCGCCAGCAGGTCGCCGGGATGGACATCGGCCGGTAACCGGATATCGCGGGCGAGTACATCACCCGATTCGCAGTAACGTCCCGCCACGGTCGCTGTCGTCCACGGCCCGTGCGGGCGACGGTTGGCCACCACCGGTTCGTACCGCGCGCCGTAGAGCGCCACCCGCATATTGTCGTTCATACCGCCGTCGACGGTGACGAAGGTCGTACCGCCGTCGATCCGTTTGATCGACATGACCCGATAGATCGTGACCCCGGCCCGCGCGACGACGGCCCGGCCGGGCTCCAGCGCGATCTCCGGACGGGGGAACCGGTGCCGGGCGCAGGCGGCGTCCAGCGCGTCGTCGACGATATCGGCGAGTTCGGCGAGGTTCAGTTCGGCGTCCCCGGGACGGTAGGCGACCGCGTGACCGCCACCCAGATCCAGTTCGGTGAGCAGGTGGTGGTGTTCGCGCCGGATCCAGGCCATCTCCCCGATCAGCCGCCGGATCGCCTCGCCGTAGTGGTCCGGATCGTGGATCTGGGATCCGAGGTGACAGTGCAACCCCACCAGCTCGAGATCGGGCCGGGCCAGTACACGGCGCACCGCTTCGGCCGCCGTATCGCTGCCGAGCGGAAAGCCGAACTTCTGATCCAGCACCCCGGTACGCACCGCGGGATGCCCGTGTACATCGATACCGGGTGAGAGCCGCAGCAGTACCGGCTGGGGTCGTTCCGGCGAACCGGCGAGCAACGCGATATCGGTGAGCGAGTCCAGCACGATCCGGCCGACCCCGCAGCGGACCGCGGCCGTCAGTTCGTCGCAGGATCGCCCGGCCCCGTGCATGATCAGCCGTTTCGGGTCCACCCCCGCCGACAACGCCACCGCGAGCTCACCGCCGGAACAGATATCGATCGACAGGCCCTCGGCGGTCACCCAGTCCGCGACGGCCCGGATCATCAACGCTTTGCCGGCGTAGTAGACGCGGGCCCGGGGGAAAGTCCTGCGGTAGGCCCGGCAACGTGCCCGCACCTCGGCTTCGTCGAGCACGTAGGTGGGCGTCCCGTAACGGTCGGCGATCTCGGTGAGCGCCACCCCGCCGAGGGTGATGTGCCCCTCGCTGTCGTACTCGGTCCCGCGCGGCCAGATCACCGGGCTCAACCTGGGCGGAATCGCCGGTTGCAACGACGGGATCATATCGAGCAGTGTCACGGTGTGCTCCTGAAGTGTCCCCGCCGTTCGGTATGCGGGGCCGATATCAGGACTACTCGTCCGCCGGGTCACCGGAGCAGGCCTTGACATCTCCTTGACCTCCAGCCCGCGCTTCCTGACCGAACCTTGACCTCGCCGCCGCAACGACTGTCCGCCGACGCGGCATACTCGTCAGGTGAGCTCCCCCGCTACCAGCAAGCCCGCCATTCTCAGCGTCGACGACGATCCGGGCGTATCCCGGGCCGTGGTCCGCGACCTGCGCCGCCGCTACGGCGCCGACTACCGGATCCTGCGCGCCGAATCCGGCCCGCAGGCCCTCGAGGTGCTGCGCGAGATGAAATTGCGCGGGCAACCTGTCGCGGTGCTCATCGCGGACTTCCGGATGCCGGGTATGAACGGTGTCGAGTTCCTCGAGCAGGCGATGGATCTGGATCCCTACGCCCGGCGGGTCCTGCTCACCGCCTACGCCGATACCAATGCCGCCATCGATGCGATCAATATCGTCGATCTGGATCACTACCTGCTCAAACCGTGGGATCCGCCGGAGGAGAAGCTCTACCCCGTACTGGACAGCCTGCTCGACGCCTGGCGCAGCAGCGATCACCGGCCGGTGCACGGAACCAAGGTCATCGGCAACCGCTGGTCGCCGCGGTCGTCTCAGGTCAGGGAGTTCCTGGCGCGTAACCAGCTGCCCTATCGGTGGTTCCTCGCCGAGGAACCCGAGGGCGCGCGACTACTCGAGGCCGCCGGCGCCGACCCACGCCGCTGCCCGGTCGTGATCACCGAGGGCGGACAGGCCCTGGTGCAGCCCAGCGACAGCGAACTGGCCGAAAGTGTGGGTCTGAGTACCGAACCGTCCGGTGATTTCTACGACCTGATCGTGGTCGGTGGTGGTCCGGCCGGGCTGGGCGCCGCGGTCTACGGGGCTTCCGAGGGGTTGCGGACCGTACTGGTCGAACGTACGGCCACCGGCGGACAGGCCGGCCAGAGCTCGCGGATCGAGAACTATCTGGGCTTCCCGGACGGGCTCTCCGGTGCCCAGCTCGCCGACCGGGCACGCCGCCAGGCGGCCAAGTTCGGGGCCGAGGTGGTCACCACCCGGGAGGTCGTCGGCTTGGAGGTGAACGGTTCGGCGCGCACCGTACGATTCGCCGACGGTGGGGCGCTGTCGGGTCATACGGTCATCATCGCGACGGGCGTGGACTACCGGCGCCATCCCGGCACCGGTGTCGACGAATACACGGGCCGCGGGGTCTACTACGGCTCGGCCATGACCGAGGCCGCCGAATGCGCGGGTCACGACGTCTATATCGTCGGCGGCGCCAATTCGGCCGGGCAGGCGGCGATGTTCCTGTCCCGTAACGCGCGCACCGTCCACCTGGTGGTGCGCGGCGACGCACTGGAGAAATCCATGTCGCACTACCTGATCCAGCAGATCGCCCAGGTCCCCACCATCCGGGTGCACACCGAGACCGAGGTGGTCGCCGTGGACGGTGAGGACCATCTCCACACGCTGGTGCTGCGGAACAACCGGACCGGCAACGAGGAGAAGGCACCCGCCGAACGGCTGTTCCTCTTCATCGGCGCCGCTCCGCAGACCGACTGGCTCGACGGTGTGGTCGAGCGCGATACCGCGGGATACGTCCTGGCCGGCCCGGATCTGCTGATCGACGGTGACCGGCCCGCGGGCTGGGAGCTGTCCCGGCCGCCACACCATCTGGAAACCAGCGTGCCGGGGATCTTCGTGGCCGGTGACGTCCACGCCGAATCCGCGAAGCGGGTGGCCTCGGCCGTCGGCGAGGGCGCCATGGCCGTCATGCTCGTGCACCGATACCTGGCATAGAGAGGCCGAACAATGAGCATCTGTGATCCCGGCGAACTGCGCTCGCTGTTCCTGTTCGAGAAACTCGACGACGAACAATTGGACTGGCTGTGCGCCGACGGTCGCATCGAGACCATCGAACCAGGTCCGGTGTACCACGAGGGCGATCCGGCGACCTGTTTCTATGTCCTGATCGACGGTGAGGTCCGGCTCACCAAACTGTCCGCGGGCCGGGAGATCGAGATGGTGCACACCGACCATCGCGGCTCCTATGCCGGCGCGTGGACGGCATACCTGGGTGAACGGGCCGAAACCCACTACTACCACTCGCTGTATGCGACGAAGCCGTCTCGATTCTATGTACTGGACGCGCAGATCTTCGCCCGGATGATGCACAGCTGGTTCCCGATGGCCGTACATCTGCTCGAGGGCGCCTTCTTCGGCAATCGCAACACCAATGCGCGTATCGCCCAGCGGGAGCGGCTGCTCGCCCTCGGTTCGCTGTCGGCGGGCCTGACCCATGAACTGAACAATCCGGCCGCGGCCGCCGTCCGGGCGACCTCGGGCCTGCGCGACCGGATCGCGGGTATGCGGCACAAGCTGGCCATGATGGCGCAGGGCAAATTCGATACCGCGGTGCTGGAAACGCTGGTCCGGTTGCAGGAGGAGGCGGCCGCCCAGGTCGCCAAGGCACCGGAGCTGTCGCCGCTCGAGGCCGCCGACCGGGAGGATCTGCTCGGCGACTGGCTCGAGGACCACGGGATCCGTGACGGCTGGGAACTGGCGCCCAACTATGTCCAGGCCGGTTTCGATACCGATTGGCTCGAACGGGTGGCCGCCACCCTCGAGGGGTGCCCGCCGCAGGTCCTCGAGGGAGCGTTCCGCTGGTTGAACTACACCATCGAAACCGAACTGCTGATGAACGAGATCGCCGATTCCACCACGCGTATCTCGACGCTGGTGGACGCGGCCAAACAGTATTCACAGATGGATCGGGCCCCGTTCCAGGTGGTGGACCTGCACGAACTGATCGACAGCACGCTCGTGATGCTCAGCCGCAAGATCGGCGACTCGATCGAGGTGGTGAAGGACTACGACCGCAACCTGCCCCAGGTCCCCTGCTACGCCGCCGAACTCAATCAGGTGTGGACGAATCTGATCGACAACGCGGTGTACGCGATGGCGGGCAGCGGAACCTTGACACTGAGCACCCGGCTGGAGAACGACTGCGCGGTGGTGGTGATCGGCGATACGGGTCCCGGGATCCCGGCGGAGGTACAGAGCCGTATCTTCGAACCGTTCTTCACCACCAAACCCGTCGGCGAGGGCACCGGGCTCGGTCTGGATATCTCGTTCCGCATCGTCGTCGACAAGCACGGCGGCGATATCCGGGTCGACTCCCGGCCCGGCGATACCCGATTCACCGTATGGCTCCCGCTCACCCGGCCCGCGGACGAACCCGCCGAAACCGCCGACGTGGAAGCACCGTAGCCGCCGGTCGGTGCGGCGGCCGTCCGTGGCCCGTTGGATCGCCGGGCTCGTGGGACGGCCGACGGCCCGCCGTACCGTACGACCGGTCGCTACGCTGACGCCATGTTGCTGGGGCGCGAGGACGAGCGCACCGAAATGGACGGATTACTCGCGGACGCGCGTAAGGGACACAGCCGCGCGCTGGTACTGCGCGGTGCGGCCGGTATCGGGAAATCGGCGCTGCTCGATCACGCGGTGCGCGCCGCCGACGATATGCGGGTGATCCGCGGCGTGGGTATCGAATCCGAGGCGGAGCTGGCCTTCGGCGGGTTGCATCTGCTGCTGCACCCGTTCACAGAACGGCTGGCGGGGCTACCGGCCCCGCAGGCCAGGGCATTGCGCGCGGCCCTCGGACAGGCCGAGGAGTCGGATGCGAGCCGATTCCTGGTGGGCGCCGCGACTTTGACACTGCTGGCCGAACTCGCCGCCGAGACACCGACCCTGCTGGTGATCGACGATGCGCAGTGGCTCGATCAGAGTTCCTCGGACGCCCTGTTGTTCGCCGCGCGGCGCTTCCACGCAGATCCGATAGCAGTACTGCTCGCGGTACGCGATTCGGCGGTTCCGTTTCCCACGCCGGGAATCGACACCATGGTGCTCTCCGGTCTCCCCCGCGCGGTGGCCGCGGAACTGCTCGACCGGCATTCCCCGGGTCTCACCGTTCCCGGCCGGGAGCGGGTGCTCGCGGAATCGGCGGGTAACCCACTGGCACTCCTGGAACTCGGTTCGGCACGACACACCGCCGAACGCACCGGCCGGGCCGAACCCGGCCACGAGGTGGGGCCACTACCGGTGACCCGGCGGGTCCAGGAGAGTTTCCGGGCGCAGATCGCGGACCTGCCGGCCGATACCCGCACCCTGCTGACCGTCGCTGCCGCCGATACCGGCGCCGGATTCGAGACCATCCTGCGCGTCGCCTCCGAATTCGGGCTCGGCGCCGCTGTTCTCGAACCCGCCGAGCGGTC
This sequence comes from Nocardia sp. NPDC003963, assembly GCF_053605105.1. Lineage (NCBI taxonomy): Bacteria > Bacillati > Actinomycetota > Actinomycetes > Mycobacteriales > Nocardiaceae > Nocardia > Nocardia sp. NPDC003963. The sequence continues at coordinate 950,347 of NZ_JBSGIP010000001.1, read as the reverse complement.
CGAACTGATCACGCTGTCCACCGATCACCTGTCGTTCCGGCATCCGTTGATCCGCGCGGCCGCTTACCAGCACGCACCCCATCACCTGCGTACCGCCGTCCACCTCGCCTTCGCCCGGATGCTGACGGCGGACGCGGACGCCGACCGCCGCGCCTGGCATCTGGCGGCGGGCACCGGTGATCCCGACGAAGAGGTGGCCGCCGAACTCGAACGTACCGCCCGCCGTGCCGCGCACCGGGGCGGTGCCATGGCCGTGGCCGCGGCCTACGACCGAGCCGGGCGGCTCAGTACGAACACCGAACACAAGGCGCGACGATTCCTCGCCGCCGCCCGGGCCGCCTACGACGCCGGGAAACCGGACCGCGCGACCCGGCTCGCCGCCGAGGCGGCCGCGCTCACCCGTGATCGCGGTATCGCCGCCGACGCGATACATATCCGGGCGCAGGTGGAATACGAACGTACGTCCCCGTCCGCCGACAGCGAACTCGCGCTGGAGGCGGCGGCGCTGGTCGCCGCCGATGATCCCGGGCGCGCGACCTCCATTCTGGCCGAGGCGGTCTGCGCCGGTCGCGACGCGGCCGACGCGGGGCTGCTCATCCGCGCGGCGGAACTGGCGCGGACGCTGCGCCCACCGGCCGGTTCCGGACTGCACGACCGGATCGATGCCCAGGCTGCCTGGGCCGATTTCCTCGGTGGCCGGCCCGAACTCGCCGTCGGGGCGATGGCGCGACAGTTACGCCGCGCACGCGAGGACGAGGCCGACTATCTCGGCGAGGTCGTCGCGGCGTTCAGCGGATTGATGCTCGCCGACGACGCTACGGTGCTCGTACTCATGGACAGGGCGCTCGCCCGGGCTCGCGCTACCGGATCGCTGCAGTGGATTCCCTACACCGTCGAGGTGATCGCGGTGGCGCAGTTGTTGCGCGGACGGTTCCACAGCTCCCGGGCGGCGGTGGCCGAGGGGCTGGCCATCGGTATCGAACTCGAGATGACCACCGAAATCGCCGCGCTACAGGCCGTCGAGGTGTGGTTGACGGCAGTCGGCGGCGATCTCGACGGCGCACGCGACCTCGCCGGACGAATCCTGCCGGGTCTGTCCGCGGGGCACCGGACCCATGCCGCGCTCGTCCGCTGGGGCCTCGCGGGCGGCGAGCTGGCCGCGGGACGATTCGATGCGGCGCTCCCCCTGCTCGACGACGTCTGCGGTGGTCCGGCCGCCCACGATTTCCTCGTGCGGGCAGTCCCCGACCATATCGAGGCGGCCGTCCGCGCCGGTCTGCAGAAGCGCGCGCACGACCACCTGGAATCACTCGAGCGGTGGGCGACCTCGGTGCCGAGCCCGCCGGCGGAGGCACTGGTACAGCGCTGCCGGGGGATGCTGGCCGATGCCGGTGCCGCCGAGACCCACTATGCTGCCGCGATCCGGCGGCACGAGGAGTACGACGGACCGTACGACCTCGCACGCACCCGGCTGCTGTTCGGAGAATGGCTGCGCCGCAAGCGACGCCGGGCCGAGGCACGTACCCAGCTGATCGCCGCCGTGGAAGCCTTCGATCAACTGGGCGCCCCGGTATGGGCCGAACGCGTCCGTACCGAACTGGCCGCCCTCGGCGAACCCGCCGTGGCCCCATACCGCGACCCGCTGGCTACGCTGACACCCCAGGAGACACAGGTCGTACGACTGGCGGCGGCCGGTTACAGCAACAAGGAGATCGGCGCGCAGTTGTACCTCAGCCCCCGCACCGTCGGTCACCATCTGTACAAGGCCTATCCGAAACTCGGAGTCACTCGCCGGATCGAACTCACCCAACTCGAGCTCTAGGCAGCGGCGGCCCATCGGCTACGTCGGACCGGCCGGAACACCGGTCATCCGACCGATGCGGCAGCGGTACCGACCGCAATAGCTTTCCCCTGTCAGACCGGCCACGACAGGAGACAGCATGCTGCTCGAGAACAGAACCGCGATCATCTACGGCGCCGGAGGCTCCATCGGATCGGCCCTCGCGAGCGGGTTCGCCGCCGAAGGTGCCCGCTGCCATCTGGTGGGCCGGACCGCCGCGACCCTCGATGCCCTCGCCGAGAAGATCCGTGCCGACGGTGGTCGCGCCGAAACCGCCGTGGTGGACGCGCTCGACGCCGCCGCGGTGAACGATCACGCCGACGCCGTGGTCCAGGAGAGCGGTGGTATCGATATCTCGGTCAATGTGATCTCCCAGGACCCCGTTTTCGGGCCCCTCGTCGATATCTCGGTCTCCGACTTCGCGGACTCGATGACGCGACTGATGACCTCCCAGCTCATCACGACCAAGGCCGCGGCCCGCCATATGATCGCCCGGGAATCCGGTGTGATCCTCTTCTTCGGCGGCTCCGACCATGCGAACAAGGTGCCCGGACTGGGCAATGTCCAGATCAGCTTCGACGCGGTGGAGGGTTTGCGGCGGCAGTGGGCGTGTGAACTGGCACCGCACGGTATCCGGGTGGTGACCCTGCTGACGGGCGGTATACCGGAGACCTTCCCCGATATCCCGGAGACCGAGCCGGCCCGGCAGGGCATCATCGACGGCACGCTGCTCGGGCGGGCGGCGACCCTCTCCGATGTCGGTGATGTCGCGGCCTTCGTGGCCTCCGATCGGGCGCGGTCGATCACCGCCACCCAGATCAATATCTCCTGCGGTGCCTGCGGCGACTGAGATGGCCGGCCGGGCCACCCGTGTGAACGGTGGCCCGGTCCGCGTGGACGGTCGGGCCGAGCTGCCCGGCGAGCCGCGCGTCGACGATCCCGTCGTCGTATCCCCGCTGTGCTGGAGCTGCTTTCCGGGTCAGCGACGGTCGAGCCCGGACAACCGCCAGGCGAGCTTGTCGCGTACCGACGCCCGGCTGCCCGCCAGGCGCATGGCGATATTGCGCAGGGGGCGAACCGCCGCTGGCATGGTCGCCAGCGAGGTGAGCCGGCCGGCGATCGCGACCACCGATTCGGTGCTGCGGCGCCGGGCCGCCGCATGCTCGTCGAGCAGTGCCTGCGGGTCACCCCGCAGTATCCGGGACAGCGTCGTGGCGGCGGTGACCGCGTCCTCGATCCCCAGGTTCATCCCCTGTCCACCGGCCGGCGAATGCACATGGGCGGCATCCCCGGCCACGAGGATCCGGCGGTCCCGGAAGCGGTCGGCGATCCGGTGGTGCACCCGGAACCGCGATCCCCACACCACCTCTTCGACCACCGCGGGCTGGGCCTTCGGACCGCGTGTGTCCAGGAGCCGCTGGATGAACGCCACATCGGGTTCGTGCGGGGCCTCGTCGACGGTGGCCACGATCCGGTACATCCCGTCCGGCAGCGGTGCGACCACGACCAGCCCGGCCGGCGAGAAGTACAGGATCACTTCGTCTTTCGGTACCCCACCGGAGACGCGGACATCGGCCAGGGTGAACGATTCGGCATAGCTACCGCCGGTGAAGCCGATACCGGCCTGTTCGCGGACCGTGCTGTGCAGGCCGTCGGCGCCGATCAGATAGCGGGCGCGGAGCTGCTCGCCGTCGGCGAGGGTCGCGGTGACCATATCGTCGTCCTGGACGACCGTGCGCACTTCCACGGGACGACGGACCGGTACGCCGAGCTCGGTCAGCCGTTCCAGGACGAATTTCTCGGTATCGGCCTGCGAGATCATCAGCGTGTAGGGGTAGGCGGTGGGCAGATCACCGAACGGGACGGCGATCAGCACCTGGTCCCGGTCGCGGATCGTGAAATCGGGGGTGTGCAGGCCGCGGCCGACCAGCGGGGCGGTCACCCCGTAGGGCTCGAGCAGTTCGAGGGTGTGCGGGTGCACGACCGCCGCCCGGGAGGTGTTCGCGCCCGCCGCCTGGGCGTCGACGATGACGACGTCGTGGCCGAGTTGGGTCAGCACTACCGCCGCGGTGAGACCGACCGGGCCGGCGCCGACGATCAGGACATCTGCGATTTCGGTGGTCATCGTCCTACCTGCTCTCCAGAGGTCAACACTTGTTGGCATCAACGCTAGGCCGGATCGGCCGACTTTGTCAACAGACGTTGGCCTACAATCGTTGACATGAGAAGGTCCTCGGAAGAGACGAAAGCGGTCATCCTCACCGCGGCGCGCGAACGGTTCGCCGCCGACGGCTACGACCGGGCCACGATCCGGTCGATCGCCGCCGACGCCGCGATCGACCCGGCCATGGTGATGCGGTACTACGGCAACAAGGAGCGATTGTTCGCCGCGGCGACGGAATTCGATCTACGACTGCCCGACCTCACCGCCGTACCGCGCGACCGGATCGGCCCCGCCCTGGTCGCACATTTCCTCGATCGCTGGGAGAGCGACGAATCCCTGCTGATCCTGCTGCGCGCCGGTGTCACCAATGCGGCGGTGGCCGACAAGATGCGCTCGATCTTCGCCGCTCAGCTCGCACCGGTGGTCGCGAAGACCGGCAACGACCCCCGGGAGGGGCCGTTACGCGCCGGCCTGGCAGCCTCCCAGATCCTGGGCATGGCGCTGTGCCGTTTCATCCTGGCGTTTCCCCCGGTGGCGGCGATGACCGGGCCGGAGGTCATCGCCTGGCTGGGGCCGACGATCCAGCGCTACCTCACCGGTCCGGCACCGGAGATCACGACGACGCCGTAGTCGATCGCTACCCGAACGGCCGCCGGCGTCGCGGACCGGCGTCAGCGATGCCAGGCCGGAGCAGCCCCGGCGACGCTGCTGATGCGCACCTGGTAACGCTCCACGAACGGCAGCACCTGCTGAGCGATCACCTTGTTGTACTCCGCCGGCCGCTGTCGCGGATTCGCGTGACCGGTCCCCCGCGGCTTGACCACGAGCAGGTTGCCGTCGACACCACCGACCTTGTCGATCAATGCCTGCTGGGTGCGCGCGACATCCACGACCCGATCCCGGCTCGCTGTGTGCGGCCGGATGAAAACGATCGCCGGGCGCGGTTTCCCGTGCGCGGGCCCGGAGACCGCACGCAGGTTGTCGGCGGCACCACCGGCGACGATCGCCAGGAATTGCGCCTCGATCAGTCCGTTGCTGGCGGCATCGGCGTTGAAGATCTTGTCCCGCATGACCTGTCCCACGGCCTTCCGGAGATCACCCAACCGGATACCCGGCACCCCATTGCGATCGACGAAACTGTCGCGACGCGCGTAGGTCTCCACCGCGGTGCGCAATCCGCGGCTCTCCCGGGCGCCGGGCAGCCAGCCCATCCAGCGCACCATATCCTCCCCCAGGCCCCGGCTCTCGGGCCGTACCGAATCGAGGTCCAGTGGTGTGCAGTCCAGCAGCACACCCACCAGTCTGCGATCACTGCCGATATGGATGTGCTGCGCGACCTCGAGCGCGATGACCCCGCCCATACTGTGTCCCGTCAGCACGATATTGTGCACTCCGGACATCACCGCCGCGCGGATGATCAGGTCCGCGATCACCTCGGTATCGATACCGCGATTGTCGTAACGGATCGCCCAGACCGCTCCCATCTCCCGCAGCGCGGGGAGGGCGGCGGCGGTATCACTGGCATTGAGATTGCCCAGACCCACCAGATCGACCACGGCGGTATCCCGTTTATCCGGCCGGAACGGTTCGGCGATCGGTAACAATGCCGGCTCGGTGAGCGCGAGGCGATCGCGCTCCGGCTCGACATCGTGGTTCCAGTACTGCGCGAACGCGACCAGAACGATCATCAATACTGCGGCTACCCGAATCAACGCCAGCCTGGTGCGGCGCAACGTCTTCCAGCCGTGACCCGGGCGCGTCTCGCGCAACCTGGCCCGGCGACGTTCGTCACTCCAGTCCGCGACGGTGGACGGATGCCATTCGTCAACCGGCGACATGCCTCCACTGTATGTGCACGCGCCGCCACGACCCGGCCGTGCGGCGGTGAGAATCACCGCACGGCCCCGAGCTCAATCCCTGCGAACCCCGTCCACCAGCAGTCGCCGGATCGCCCCGTTCAGGGCGGCGATCGCCGCCTCGTCCGGATTCCGCAGCCCGTGCACCACCCCGGCGAGCATCATCCCCGTCACCGCCCGCGCGGTGTTGATCGTGTCGAGGTCCGCACGCAGATAACCCAATTCGACGCCGTGGTCGAGATATCCGGCGGTCAAGGTATCGGCCGTATCGAGGAGTCCGTAGAGCCGCTGGGTGAGTTCGTCGTCGATACCGGTCGCGTGGAACAGCAGCAGCTGCGCCACCCGCCGGTCCTCGACCAGGATCCGGGTGAGCGCAATGCCGATACGGTCGATCTGCGCTCGGTACTGATCCAGTGAGGTGGCGGCATCGGGTGCGTTGTCGGTGCCCAGGGCATCGATGATGCGGGCGGCCAGATCGTCGATCACATGGTCGATGATGTCGCGCTTGTTGCTGAAGTAGCGGTAGAAGGTACCGTGCCCGATACCCAGCTCGGTCGCGATATCGGCGATCCCGGTCGCGTGATAACCCTTCTCGGCGAAACAGACGAAAGCGGTATCGATGATCTCCTGGCGTAGCTCCGCCTTCCGGCGTTCGGCCCGCGTCGATGGCTTCGTCACGCCACCGATGATACTGTCATCACAAGCGGAATGATGTGTCATTCTGTGATGAGTCGTTCAGCAGAGCAGCAGGAGGTTCGGCGTGGCACCTCGATACGACGCGGTCGTGGTCGGTGCGGGATTCGGCGGTATGGGGGCGGGAATCCAGCTCGACCGTCTCGGCCTGCACAATTACGTGATCCTCGAACGCGAATCCGACCTCGGGGGCACCTGGCACGTCAACCGCTATCCCGGTCTGGCCGTGGATATCGCCTCGGTGACCTACTCGTATTCCTTCGAACCCAACCCGAACTGGTCGCGCCTGTTCGCACCGGGCGAGGAGCTGAAGAACTACGCCGACCACGTCGCCGACAAGTACGGTCTGCGCGAGCGTATGCGCTTCGGGACCTCGGTGGACAGCGCCCGCTGGGACGCCGGCGATCAGCACTGGGTGGTCACGGTCGCCGGTGGGGAAACGATCACCGCCCGCTACCTGCTGACCGCGACCGGCTTCCTCTCACAGCCCTACACCCCGCCCTTCCCCGGTATCGACACCTTCGCCGGCAAGATCATCCACACCACCGCCTGGGACGATACCTACGATCTCACCGACCGCCGGGTCGCGATCATCGGCACCGGCGCCACCAGTGTGCAACTCGTACCCGAGGTCGCCGGGCGGGCCCGGGAACTGACGGTCTTCCAGCGCACCCCGATCTGGGTGGTACCCAAGGTCGATATGCCGATCCCACCCGCGGTCCAGCGGCTGTTCGCCCGGGTCCCGGCCGCCCAGAAGGCCGCCCGGCTGGCCAACACCACCGCTCTGGAAGCACTCATGGTGATCGGCGTCCTGCACTACAAACAGGCCAAACCGCTGAACAAGGCGGCGGCCCTGCTCGCCAAGGCACATCTGCGTATGCAGGTCCGCGACGAACACATCCGGGCACAGCTCACCCCCGACTACGATTTCGGCTGCAAACGCCCGACCTTCTCCAACCGCTACTTCGCCACCTTCAACCAGCCCCACGTGCAGCTCGAGACCAGCGGCATCGAACGGATCGAACCGGACGGGATCGTCACCGCCACGGGCAACAAGACCGAAATCGACACTCTCGTCCTGGCCACCGGATTCAACCTCTGGGATGTGAACTTCCCGGCCATCGAGATCATCGGCCGCGACGGCGTGGACCTGGGTAAATTCTGGCGGGACAACCGTTTCCAGGCCTACGAGGGGATCACGGTACCGAATTTCCCGAATTTCCTCAGCCTCAACAGCCCCTACTCCTACAGCGGCCTGTCCTACTTCACCACCATCGAGGCGCAGATGAAGCATATGGGCCGGCTCTTCGGGGAACTGGCCCGGCGCGGCGAGACCACCTTCGAAGTCAGCGCCCGCGCCAATACCGAATTCCTCGACCGGGTCACCGGCAAGCTCGGGTCCTCGGTGTTCTACGGCGGCGATTGCGCCACCGCGCGCAGCTACTACTTCAACCAGCACGGTGAGGCGGCACTGCTGCGCCCGACCAGTACGGTCAACGCCCACCGCGAAGCAGTGCGCTTCCCGCTGGACGACTACCTCTACGGCCGGGCCGGCTGAATCGCGGGCCGGAACCGGCGAGCGACGACCTCGGCCCTGCCCGAGCGTGGCCGCCTTCCGGCACGCTCCGGAGTCTCCGCGAAAACCCGTTGCCGGACCGCGGCGACGACTGTTACTTTCCCTGAGGCCGTGCAAGAGAACGAGGAGGTGGTACCCGTGAACGCAGTATCGATACGGGTGCTCTCCTCCGGAGTCACGGTCGGGCGATAGGTCGTCCGGGAGCGCCGCTCGAGAGCACTCCCGAAAGGCACGACAATGCATTTCACTTCCGAAAATCGCCTCGCCGACGGCGTCCTCGAACGCGAATTCACCCTCGGCGAGATCCCCGGCATCCTGTGGACATCCGGATCCGCACCCACACCGGCGCCGCTGATCCTGGTCGGCCACCCCGGTGGCCTGAGCATGATGCACCCACGGCTGGTGGCCCGGGCCCGGGATGCCGTGGCGGCGGGCTATGCCGCCGCCACCATCGAACTCCCCGGCAGCGGCGACCGGCCCCGATCCGCGTCCGCCGAGCAAGCCCGCACCGACCTGCGCCGGGCGGTGGCGGCCGGCGAACCGGTCGCCGACGAGATCGTCGACCGGCTCGTCCTCCCGCTGGTCGACAAGGCGGTCCCGGAATGGCAGGCCGTTCTGGACGCTCTCCTGTCGCTGCCCGGGATCGACGGCCCGGTCGGATTCTCGGGCGGGGTGATCGCCGTCGGGATCCGGCTGGCGGTGGTCGAACCGCGTATCTCGGCTGCCCTTCTGTTCGCCGGGAGTTATGTACCCCGCGCCATGTACGAGGAGGCGCGGCAGATCACCATTCCGCTGCAGGTCCTGCTGCAATGGGACGACGAGGGCAACGACCGCCAACAAGCCCTGGACCTGTTCGACGCCTTCGGCTCCACGGAGAAGACGCTGCACGCCAATATGGGCGGGCACACCGGCGTACCGGACTTCGAGGGGGAGGCCGGGAACCGCTTCTTCGCCCGGCATCTGAAATAAGACCCGCCGGTCCGGCCCGCCGCCGGACGATAGGAGCCGCGGGCCGGGACACCGGTCCTCCAGGACGGGGTCCCGACGGTCCTCGGTAACGCTCGCCGGCAGCAGCACATCCGCCCCGATCACGCCGGTACCGGACTTCCGCGGTACCGGCGCCTCGCGGCACGACGGAAAGGAATTCGAGCTGGCTCGACCGGAACCCGGACGACGAACTCGCACCCGAGGTGCGGGCCGAACTCAGCACCGAGCCCGCACGCTACACACGCTGTATGCGTGAGTATCTCGGCTGGGGAGTTTTCGCCCTGATGCGACGCTGACCGTCGGCTCCGCAGTCCGGCCACCACCACATTCGAATCGGCCCACGGACAGACGTCGAGCCGCCGCGACGAGCGCCGCCGGCCACCACGGCCCGGCGGGTGAATCAAGGACGCATTCGCTGTGATCGGTCCAGCGGTATCCGGCGAACATTATGAGTTCGCGCAGAATCCATCGGCTGCTTTCGACAAAATCGCCCATACCGCCCGCGGCGTCGTAAGGTTGCTCGTCGAACAGAAACCGTCGCGGTCACAAGCCAAGGCAGACAGTTCGTTCGAGCGACGACCCGCTTTCGCGGAAGTCGCCGCGGTTCACCTGTGTGACAGCGACCGGAGCCGTTCGCTGGCACCACCGCGCATCCCGCCACACGGCGGCGGCCACCGCGGCATCACGAATGCCGGGCCGGCGCCGGTAGATTCCTGCTGTCCGAAAGAAGAACGTGTCCAGAGTTTCCACCCGTATCCTGGTCCTGCTGTTGACCCTCGTCTCGGTCGGGATTCTCGGCGGTGGCGCCAACGCCGAACCGCTCTATCCTCAGCCGGATCCGGACCCCTTCTACACCGCACCCCCCGACCTCGCCGCACTACAGCCCGGCGACGTGGTGCGCACCCGCAAGATCGATTCCGGGGTATATGTGGGCACCGAAGGCTGGCAGGTAGCCTTCCGGTCCACCAACTCCCTCGGTGATCCGATCATGGGTATGACCACCGTCCTGCTGCCCGCCGGCGTGAAGAATCCACCGCTGGTCTCCTACCAGGCCCTGATCAACTCGCTCGGTACCCGATGCAATCCGTCCCGGTCGCTGTTCAACGGTGAACTGCAGGACGCGGTCGGGGCGATGCTGCCGATCGGTCGGGGCTGGGCCATCTCGGTGCCCGACTACCTCGGACCCAATGTCGCCTACGCCGCCGGCAGGCTCAGCGGTATGGTCACCCTCGACAGTGTCCGCGCGGTACAGCGGGTCGCCGAACTGGGCCTCACCGACTCACCGGTGGCGCTGGCCGGATACTCCGGGGGCGGCCTGGCCACCGGATGGGCCGCGGCCCTCCATCCCACCTACGCACCCGATCTGAAGATCGCCGGGGTGGTCGCCGGTGGTATCCCGGCCGACCTGGAGCAGATGGCGCTGGGTCTCGGATTCGCACCGCACCCCGGGTTCGGCCTCGCCTTCGCCGCGGCCATGGGCCTGGAGCGGGAGTATCCCGACCGGTTGCCGATCTCGGATCAGCTCAACGAGAACGGACTGTGGTTCCGGGAGTTCACCCACGACGCGTGCCGGCGGTTCCTGCTCTTCCACGGCGCTTTCCGCAGCGCGGACCAGATGGCCGCGTCCAAGAATCTGATGAACAGTCCCGAAGCGCACGAGGTGCTGCGGGAGAACAGCCTGCGCTATTTCGACGGGGTACCGACGGTACCGACCTATCTCTGGCACGGCCGTTACGACACCCTCACGCCCTACGACGGAGTCGCCGAGTTCGCCGACCGTTACTGCCGCGCGGGCGCACCGGTGAAACTCACCACCTACGATATCGCCGAACATATGACCGCGGCAGCCGCGGGGTTCGCCGATGCCTGGAATTTCGTGGAAGCCAGATTCCGGGGTGAACCGGTGCCGAAGGGCTGCTGAACAGCGAGCACGCCGTGCCGCGGCCCGTCCGGTGAGAACACCGGACGGGCCGCCGTCGTATCCGGGCCCGCACGCCGGATTCATCCGTCCATCTCACGTTCCACCAGCCGGGGACGGTCCGGATGGCCGATGATCGAATACCGGGTCACGAGCAGGCGTAATCCGGCCAGATCCGTCGCATCGGCCATCACCTCGGTATCGAGGTCGAGGATGAAATGCCCGGGTCGTACGAAACGAGCCGATCGCCCCAGGTCACCGTCGGAGTGTTCGACCGCGACCACACCGGATACCGCGGTGATCCGGCCGCCGGTGTCGTATTCGATCTGCACGCGCACGGGTCCCCCTCATACGGTTATCGGACTGGACCAGGCTATGTAGAAGTAGTAATAGACGGGTTCTCCCCCGCCACTGTTGTATATCTCGAAATGGGTCTCGTCGTGGCCGCCGCGATAATGGGTGATATTCCGGACAGCTATCTCGGCGCCGCTGTCACAGAAAGCGGAGAATCGGTAGAGCCGGTTCTCCCGGCCCCATTCACCGCCGGCCGCCCACCAGTGGTCCGTATCCCCCGGTGCCAGCGGTCCACCGAAATTGCAGAACGAACCGACCCAGTTCAGAGCAACAACCTGCACCATCGGGCCTCCCTGGAATGATCCTCGAAAGCGCCGTCACCTCGTACGGTGGAATCCACGGTCGAACCGGTTCCCAGCTATTATCGCCGCGCGGACAGCGTCTGTCACGACCGGTACCGGTATGGGTCACCAACTGTGACGATCCGCGGTGTCCCGGTACAGCGACCGCATCGCCACATCCACCGCGTGCTCGGCGTCGCGACTGCCGTGCAGTGCGATACCGCGCTCTCCCGGCTGCAGCGGTTCGAGGGCCGCCAGCTGGGAATCCAGCAGCGCGACCGGCATGAAATGCCGTTCCCGGCCCGAGATCCGCTCCAGCAGATCGTCGCGGTCGGCGGTCAGCAGCACGAAAAAGGTGCCGGGCGCTCCGGCGCGCAACAGGTCCCGGTAGCGGCGTTTGAGCGCGGAACACGCGATCACGCCGCCGGTCCCCGCGGCCGTGTGGGTCCGCAGCCATTCGCCGACCGCGGCGAGCCACGGTTCCCGGTCGTCGTCGTCCAGCGGGATCCCGGACGCCATCTTGGCGATATTGGGCGGGGGATGGAGATCGTCGGCGTCGGCGAAAGGTACGCCGAGACGCAGCGCCAGCAACCTGGCGGTGGTGGTTTTACCGGTGCCCGATACACCCATCACCACCACGCACGGGATATCGGAACGAGCCGGTTCTTCCGCCGATCCCACCACCTCTATCGACTCCCGTCGATCTCGGCACGGCCGGATGACGCCGCGGCGCCGGGCCGGCCGTACTCCCGCCGGACAGCCGGGCCGGGGTGTGCGCAACGGCCGTGGGCGCCGCCGGTATCACCCGATATCACGAGGCCGGCACTCGACGCACCACCCCGGTTCCCGCTTCCTCGATATCGGCCGGGCAGGTCCGCCACGGGTGTTCCGGACACCCGGACCGGGACCGCCGCTCGGTCGTAGAGCTCTGCATTCTCCCGCCTCCGGCATGTTCGGGCGATCACGGTTCGCCAAGCATTTTCAACGTAACAGCAGGTCCGGACGCTGTCACGAGTATCGCCGGGACGAGACCGACCGCGCCGGTGGTCCGCACTGCCCGGTTCACCGCGGCGGCGGTACAGGCTCCGGGCGGCAGGAATGACCGGGCGCCGGCGAACGGCACCGCACCACAGGCATATTCGGAACACCCGAACCCCTTGACGCAAAGGACTATTCGCCATTGCAGGCCCGTCCGTTCGACCGAATTCGGGCCCCGCGCACCGGACCCGGCGGCGACAGAACAGCCCGCCAATGGTTCAATTCCGGGCGTACGCCCGGAATGCAGGAGGAAATCGAATGGCAGTGCGTTACTCGAAAAGAGAACAGAACAAACTCGTCAACCGGGTGAAAAAACTTCTCACCCAGGGTAAATCCGTCAACGCGGCGTGCACCGAGGTCTCCCAACGGGAAGGCGGCCTCCCCGCGACGAATACGCTCGCCAATTGGGTCCGGGCCGCCGGGCTTCCCGAAAGCACCTCGCCTGCCGAGGAGACACCGGTACCCGCGAAGCCCCGGCGCCGCACCCGCGCCACCGGCAAGGCGAGCGAAAAGCCCTTCACCGCAACCGAAACCGTCGAGGAGATCGTCTCCAGCGATACGGCGGAGACTCTTCTCGCCGACGCCGACGCCGACGCGGCCGAGCCGGCAGAGCAGACAGAGCCGGCACCGGAGACCACTGCCGAACCGACCGCCGAACTCGTCCGGGTGCGTCCCGCGGAGAACACGGTGGAAACCGCGCACGGCATCGACGATCTGCTCGACGAGAACCACCGGCTGCGTACCGCGTTGAACGAGGCCAATCGGGAAATTCGCGCCATGCGCGACCTCCTCGTCGTGTACGCCAGCCGATAGGCGAGCACCCGGGCCGTCCGGCGGCGCTACCCCGCCGGACGGCCCATCACGGGTGCAGACGAGCACCCTTCAAGACCACGTCCACCACTTTGCGGTCCGTGTACAGCGCGAGACCGACCTGGTCGAGGTCGTCGCGGCCCACCGCCGCGACCGCGGCCCGGTTGGCGTCGTCGTCGCCGGTGGCGAAGAGGTCGGCGGTGAATATCGACAGGGACAGTCCGCGGCCGAGGACGACGGCCGAGCCGCCGGAACTGCGGGATTCCGCAAACGTGTGCTGTACATCGAGAACACCCGGCTCTCGGGTATCGGTCCGGCGGTCGACACGCCCAGCACCCGGGACCATGTCCTCCGGGATCGGAGCCACCGGTTGCACACGGCGCTGCGGCACCCCGGTGACGAACTGGAAGCCGAGAGCCGCCTGAACTTCGTACTCGAGCGGCTCCAACGCCGCCTGTGCCGCCGGTCCGCCACCGTACCGCCGCAACGTGATCCCGGTCTCGCCCGGGATCTGCGCGCACTCTTCGACGAGCATGTGACCGACGGAATCGCGCTGTCGGACGCGAGCGGCACGCTCTACGCGGACCCGGCGCATCTGGTGCGCGTATTCTCCCGTCAGTTCGGTATCGCGCCGCATCGGTACCTGATCGGCCGCAGGGTCGACCTGGCCCGCCGTCTGCTGCTGGAGGGCCGGCGGCCGGTGGAGGTGGCCGCCGCGGCGGGATTCCACGACCAATCCCATCTGAACCGGCATTTCAAGCGGATGATCGGCGCGACGCCGAAACAGTCCGCGTCATCGGGACCGATCGGCGCGTCGTGAACACCGGCACGGTGATCCGGGCACGACGCCGCCGATCCGCCGCACCCCGTTCACGTCGCGCGGGAGCCGGCCACCGTGTCCGGAATACCGCCGGACCACAGTTTCCGCCGGTATCCGCGGCGCGGGCGAACGTCCCGGGCACCGGCGCGGCACACCTGCATACTGGACGTCATGTCGTGGTCCGGGCTCGTCGCAGCGGTGCTCGACCTGCGTGTGACGACATCCGCGGCGATCTTCGTCTTCGTCGCCGTCACCGCGGTATGCCTGACCACACTCGCCGCCCGGCGGCAGCGGCGCTGGCTACTCACCGGGCTCGCCACAGTGACGGCCGCGACGGTGCTGTCGGTAACCCTCGCCGCGGTGCTCATCGAGAAGGTGTGGCGGCCGTTTCCCGACCCGCTGCCCGCGACCGTCTACGTCTGGTCGGCGCTCGCGGTGCTCGCGGTCGGACTGATCATCGGCCGCTGGTTCGTCCGCGAGCGGGACCGGACGCGGCCGCTCGTCACGACCGGGCTCGTCGCGGCGGCGACGGCGGTCGTGCTCTGCGCCGCCGGTGGGATCAACGCGATATTCGACGCGTACCCGACCGTGCGGGCCACGCTCGGTATCGACGATTACCGCACCGTACCCTTCGACGCGACACTGGCACCTCGACCGGCGAACGGTGAGCGACCCACACCGCAGAACTGGGTACCTCCCGCGGATATGCCCGCGACAGGTGCGGTGACGAAAGCGGCCATACCGGGTGTGGTCTCCCGGTTCCCCGCTCGTGAAGCACGGATCTATCTGCCTCCGGCGTACTTCACCGATCCACGGCCCGATCTACCCGTGCTCGTCCTGCTCGCCGGACAGCCCGGCAGCACCGACGACTGGCTCGTCGGCGGCAGGCTCACCGGCATCATGGATTCCTACGCGGCCCAGCACCGGGGCCTGGCGCCGATCGTCGTCCTCGCGGACAGTACCGGCGGCCGGTTGGCCAACCCGCTGTGCGTGGATTCGCCGCTCGGGAACGCCGCCACCTACCTGGCCGTGGATGTGCCGGAATGGGTCCGCACACACCTACAGGTGGATCCGGATCCGCGAGCGTGGGCCGTGGGCGGGCTGTCCTACGGCGGCACCTGCTCGCTACAGCTGGCCACTACCCGGCCCGAGGTCTATCCCACCTTCCTCGATATGTCGGGACAGGCCGAACCCACGCTCGGCGACCGCCGGACCACCCTCCGGGAGGCGTTCGGCGGTGATGCCGAGGCTTTCGCCCGCAACAATCCCGCCGATCTGCTGGCCCGCAATCGTTACCCCGATTCGGCCGGGGCCTTCGTCGTGGGGCTCGGCGATACCGAATACCGCGCCGCGCTCGAGCGGCTCGCCGCCGCGGCGCAGGCCGCGGGCATGGATGTCCACATCACCGAACTACCCGGCGGGCACAGCTTCGCCGTGTGGTCGGCCGGTCTCGAGAAGGAGCTGCCGTGGCTCGGCCACCGACTCGGCCTCGACGCGTCGTGACGACCCGGATCGGCTCCGTGGTGTCACGCGCGCCCGTGGCCCTCGGATTACTCACCGTGATCTGGATTCTCGCGCTCACCACCGGTGCCTGGGCGCGAGGACCCGCGCCCGAGCTGTCGGGGCATATCGCACTCGGTATCCCCACCGTCGCCGACGGATACGTCTGGACACTGTGGACTTCGGGGCTGTTCGCCTCCGGGTTGGGCAACTATCTGCTGGCGAGCGTATTCGTCCTCGCGATCGCGGTACCGGTCGAACATCGGATCGGCAGCCGGCGGTTCGCAGTTGCGGTGGTGGTATCCCAGGGTGCCGGTGCGGCGCTGGCGCTCGCGGCGGCCGAGCTCGCCTCGGCGGTACCGAACTCGTGGGGCCTGGAACTGCACGGGCATCTGATCGTGGATCCGCTGTCCTGGGTGCTGGGCGCGATCCTCGCCGCCACCGCGGCGATGCATACGCTGTGGCGTCGGCGCCTGCGCACCCTGCTGCTGGTGATCCTGGTGACCACCGCGCTGTTCGCCGGGCATCTACAGGATGTGACGCGATTGTGCGTTGCGGTGTCGGGCCTGCTGATCGGGCCGGTGCTGTTCGGCCGGGCGGCGCGCAGCCCGGTGCTCGGCGGGACGATCCGGGAACGCCGCACTCTCGTCGCCCTCGTCGTCGCCG
This sequence comes from Nocardia sp. NPDC003963, assembly GCF_053605105.1. Classification (NCBI taxonomy): domain Bacteria; kingdom Bacillati; phylum Actinomycetota; class Actinomycetes; order Mycobacteriales; family Nocardiaceae; genus Nocardia; species Nocardia sp. NPDC003963. Next base: position 933,844 of record NZ_JBSGIP010000001.1, on the reverse strand, counting down.
CCAGTGTGCTGGGTCCGATCTTCGCGGCGTTCTCTCCCCACGCCGTCGGCCCGCTGTCGTCGTTGCGCGAACTGTTCGATCAGGTGCCCTACAGCCCACGCGAGCTCGTCGATGTATGCGCCGATCCGGCCCTGCACGACGAGTGCCGTAGGGGACAGCAGGCTCTGCGTCTCTCCGGAGTGGGACCGCTGATCATGAATCTCATGCCCTCGGTGGTACTGCTGATCGGCGCCGAGGGTTTGCGCCGCGGCCGGCGCGCGGCCTGGCTACTCGCGGTGGGCGGGCATATCGTTCTCATCGGAATCGCTGTCGTCAGCGTGATCGTCCGGACCGTGCAACAGGACGAGGCCCGCTGGGTGCTGTACGGCATCCATCGGCACAGCTCGGTGTACCGGGATTTCGCGCCGCTGCTGGCACTGCTCGCGGTGCTGGTGTTGTTGCTGGTCACCCGGCGGCTGTTCGAGGTACGTGCGACGCGCGGGACCTACCGCCGGGTGTGGCTCGGTACGCTCGCGGTAGCCGGCGCCGCACTCCTGGTCTACACGGTGCTGGGCACCCTGCTGTCCGACGGATTCGACCGCGATCCCGGTATCGGCACGCTGCTGCGCGACGCACCGCTGCGGCTGCTTCCCCCGGTGTACCTCCAGCTGTTCGAACCACCGGTACTACCCCTGACCGCCGCCGCGACGGTGCTCTTCGAATGGATCGGCGTCATCGTCTGGGTGACGCTGTGCCTGTTGCTGCTGCGCAGCTTCCTCTCCCCAGCGGCCGGATCCGATCTCGGCGGCGCGCGCCGGGTGCGGGAGCTGCTGCACACTCCCGGCGGCGGTTCCCTGTCGTGGATGAGCACCTGGGCCGGAAACCGCTACTGGTTCGCCGCGGACGGACGGCACGCCGTCGCGTACCGGGTGCATTCCGGGGTCGCCCTGACCACGACGGATCCGATCGGGGAGCGCGACGGCCTCGCCGGCGCGATCGACGAGTTCGCCACCTGGTGCCTCGGTAACGGGTGGACCCCGTGCTTCTACTCCGTGGGAGCCGAAACCGCCGACGTCGCCCGCGAATACGGCTGGAGCTGCCTGCAGGTGGCCGAGGAAACGGTCGTCGAACTCGCGGACCTGGCTTTCAAGGGGAAGAAGTTCCAGGATGTCCGGACGGCCCTGAACCGCGCCGGCAAGGACGGGATCGAAGCCAGATGGACGACATTCGACGACGCCCCGCTGTCGGTGACCGAACAGATCGTCGACATATCCGAGGAATGGGCCGCGGACAAGGGCCTGCCGGAGATGGGGTTCACCCTCGGCGGGCTCGCCGAACTCCACGACCCCGAGGTGCGGGTGCTGCTGGCGGTCGACCGGGACGATCACGTTCATGCGGTCACCTCGTGGATGCCGGTGTACCGGGACGGCACGCTGGTGGGTCTGACCCTGGATTTCATGCGACGCCGGTCCGACGGATTCCGGGCAGCGATGGAGTTCCTGATCGCTTCGGCGGCGCTGTCCGCGCAGGAGGAGGGGCTCGAATTCCTCAGCCTGTCCGGGGCACCGCTGGCGAGTGCCGAGGCCGGTGAGAACGGGCTCGATCGCGGTGCGCTCGACGCGCTGCTGGATCTGCTGGGCCGCACTCTCGAACCGGTCTACGGCTTCCGGTCCCTGCTCGCCTTCAAGGCGAAATTCCAGCCGCGACACCGGCCGATGTACATGGTCTTCCCCGACGCCGCCGCACTGCCCACCATCGGGATCGCGGTGGGCCGCGCGTACCTACCACATCTGTCCCTGGAAGAGAGCGGACAACTGCTCACACACCTGCTGCGGCGCTGAACCCGGCAGGTCAGCTCCGCGACTGGGCAGATGTGAGGCGCATGTAGACGAGTCCCGCCCGTAGCGCGGCGAATCGAGGCCTTCCGGTCGGTCGGCCGGATTCACCGGCGCAGCGCCGTCACGGACTCGATACGCGCGAGCTTGACCGGATTACGCACGGCGTACAGCCCCGAGATCAGCCCGTCGTCGATCCGCACCGCCACCATGCTGTCGACCCGGCCGTCGATTTCGACGAGCAGTGCCGGATGACCGTTGATCTGCGCCGGGCGCAGCACCGCCGCACCCGCCAGACGGCCCAGTACCGCCGCCACCGGATCGGCACCGAGTACTGGTGCGAGCGCCGCCCGCACCACTCCCCCGCCATCGGTCAGCAACACCACATCGGGTGCCAGGACATCGAGCAGACCGCGCAGGTCGCCGGTGCCCACCGCGCGCCGGAAGGCTTCGAGCGCCGCGCGGGACTCGGTCGCGGAGACCACGCCGCGTGGTCGCCGCGCGGCGATATGGGCGCGTGCCCGGTAGGCGATCTGCCGGACGGCCGCCGGGGACTTCTCGACGGCCTCGGCGATCTCGTCGTACTCCAGCGCGAACACCTCGCGCAGGACGAACACCGCGCGTTCCACCGGCGCGAGCGTCTCCATGACCAGCAGCATCGCCATCGAAACACTGTCGGCCAGTTCGATATCCTCGGCGATATCCGGCGCGGTGAGCAGCGGCTCCGGCAACCAGGGTCCGATATAGGATTCCCGCCGCCGCCCGAGGGCGCGCAACCGGTCCAATGCCTGCCGGGTGGTGATCCGCACCAGGTAGGCACGGTGATCGCGCACCGCGTCGAGGTCGGCACCCACCCACCGCAGCCAGGTCTCCTGGAGCACGTCCTCGGCATCGGCGGCCGAACCGAGCATTTCGTAGGCGACGGTGAACAGCAGATTCCGGTGCGCGACGAAGACTTCGGTGGCGGGATCCGCACCACGGCCGTCCGCGCCGGGGTCGGCCTGCGATGTATCGGGCATGCGTGGCTCCTGTTTCGCGGTAAGAGGTATCGGCATCAGACGCCACCCGCCACCGTTTCGTAACACCGCACGGCAGTGGTTCACGCCACACCTACGAGTTGTTACGCCCGCCCCGCCGTCCACGTCTCATGGTCGTTCGATCGCGTACAACCAGTGAGGAAATCATGACCGAATCCCGTTTCGACCTGAACAGCAACGAACTCGCCGCAAAGATCGGCCGCCGATTCGCGAACACCAGTATGGCCATACTGCAGTCGCCGCTGCCGAAATCCACACTCGAACTGGTGGAGCTGCGAGCCAGCCAGATCAACGGCTGCGGTTACTGCGTCGACGCCCACACCAAGGAGCTGACGGCTGCGGGCGAACCGGCCGTCCGGATCCACTTGGTGGCCGCCTGGCGCGAGTCCACCGTGTTCACACCGGCCGAACAGGCCGCCCTGGCGCTCGCCGAGGAGGGCACCCGGATCGCCGACGACCGGCCGGGTGTGTCGGACGAGACCTGGGCCCGGGTTCGCGAGTACTACGACGACGATCAGGTCGCCGCACTGGTGTACGCGGTCGCGCTGATCAACGCGGCCAACCGGCTCGGCGTGATCCTGCATCAGAAAGGCGGTTCCTACGAGGCCGGAATGTTCGCCGCGATGGCGGACTGACCGGTCACCACGCCCTCGGCCCGCGGCTGTGCGCCCCGGGCCGGGGACCGGGCGGACAGGCCGTCCCGTACCGATCTCCGATTCGCCGGGGCAGTGTGCTCCGGTCGCCGGCCACAGTGCTCCGGGAGCCGCTGTTCCTGCTCACCGAAGTCGGCCGGCCGGCAGCAGCACCAGTGCTCGATTCACGCTCGATACGTCCGTCCGCGACGGCGGCGTCGCGAACGCAGCCGGGTTCGGACCGGTCTCGTCCATCGGCACGACCGGCCCGGGTGATCACAGCGTCGATGCATCCACCGCGGTGTACGTACTCACCGGGATGGGACGGGTTGCGCCGGTCCCGGGGCGGCGATGCTGTCCCAGGCCCGCATCGCGTTGTCCACGACCCGCTGCGCGTCCGCGCGCGAACATCCGTCGCGGGTACGGATCGCCAGACCGTGCAGGACGGTCAGGTAGAACGAGGCCACGGATTCGATATCGGCACCGGCGGCCAGATCACCGTCGGTGATCCCCTGCTCGAGTCGTGCGAGCAGTTCCGCGCGGTCCGCGGCGCGCATCGCCGCCAGCAGATCCCGGACGCGCATATTGTCCGGGGTGACATTGGTGGCCGCGAGTACCACCATGCAGCCGAGTGGCGTCGCCGGATCGAGGTTGGCGTCCACCCGCTGGCGCAACATCGCCTCGACCGCGTCCCGTGCGGTGGGCTGCCGGTCCATGGGGCGCGGTGTCGCGCTCCCGTACAGCGCGACAGCTTCGCCGAAGAGTTCCTCCTTGGAACCGAAGGCCGTGTAGAGGCTACGTGCGCCGATACCCATCGCGGTGGTGAGATCGCTGATCGACACGCCCTCGTAGCCGTGCTCCCAGAACAGGTACATGGCGGTGTGCAGCGCGGCGTCCCGATCGAAGCCCCGCGGGCGGCCCGGTCCCGGCATCACACCTCCACTCGGCGTTGTTGACATGCCCATGCTAGCCACGGTAGTCATTTATGCAACGATCACTGCATAAATATCGGGAGCTGAGATGGGTATCGAAGGTAAAGTTGCGTTGGTTACGGGCGGGAGCCGCGGTATCGGCGCGGCGATCGCACAGCGGCTGGCCGCCGACGGCGCGGATATCGCACTGACCTACAACGCCTCGGCCGAACGCGCCCAAGAGGTGGTGTCACGGATTCGCGAGACCGGCCGCCGCGCACTGGCGGTGCCCGCACCGGCCGCGGATCCGGAGGCGGTGCCCGCGGCGGTGCACCGGACGGTGGCCGAATTCGGCCGGTTGGACATCCTGGTGAACAACGCGGGCATCTTTCCCTACGGCACCATCGACGAACTGACCATGGAGCAGTTCGACGAGACCATGAATCTGCACGTCCGCGCCGCCTTCGCCGCCGCCCGCGCGGCGAGCCCGCATCTGGGCGAAGGCGGCCGGATCATCAGTATCGGGAGCAACCTCGCCGAACGGGCGACCCGGCCCGGGCTGAGCCTCTACTCCATGAGCAAGGCGGCGTTGATCGGTTTCACCAAAGGGCTGGCCCGCGACCTGGGCCCACGCGGTGTCACGGTGAATGTGGTGCAACCCGGTTCGACCGATACCGACATGAACCCCGCCGACAGCGCACCCGCCGACGCCCAGCGCGCGGCCACCGCCCTGGGCCGGTACGCGGAGGCGGACGAAATCGCTTCCGCTGTGGCCTATCTCGCCGGTGAGAGCGGAAACTTCGTCACCGGTAGCACGCTCACGGTCGACGGCGGCGCCAACGCATAGGCCGGGGCTCGGAGTCACTCCGGACCGGACCGCTGCACCGCCGGATCAGCTCGGCGGCCGGCGATCACCACTCGCGCCCGCCGGACGATACGACCGGTGGACCGCCCGAACTGGAACAGACTTCGGTACGCCGGAGAGCCCGCGCTCGGTTGTTCCGCGGCCCGTCGGCTCGGCGTCGATGCGGAACAGCCGAAGCGCCGGCCTTCACGACTCCGCATCCACCTGTTCTTCTATCCGCCCCAGTGCCTCATAGATCTCGCTCTCCAGCGCCAGCAGTTCGATATCCCCTTTACGACGCGGCCGCGGGACGTCGATCGAGAATTCCCGGTACACCCGGCCCGGTCGCGGTGACAGCAGGACCACCCGGTCGGCCAGATACACCGCCTCCCCCACATCGTGGGTGACGAAGACGACCGTCCGGCGCCGGCTCTCCCACAACGCCAGCAGATCCCGCTGCAGCTGGATCCGGGTGAGATGGTCCACCGCACCGAACGGTTCATCCATGAGCAGCACCGCGGGTTCGGTGGCCAGGGTCCTGGCGATGCCGGCCCGCTGCCGCATCCCGCCGGAGAGCTGATGCGGGTACTTGCGCTCGAAACCCGCCAATCCGACCTGCGCCAGGTATTCCGCGGCGGCGGCCCGACGTTCGGCACGGGGTACGCCGCGGAACTCCAGTCCTATTTCCACATTGCGTGCCACCGTCCGCCACGGATACAGCGAAGCGTCCTGGAACACGACGCCGATACGGCTGTTCGTCCCGGCGACCGGTGCGCCCTCGAACAACACCTCGCCCTCGGTCTTGTCCTGCAGCCCCGACAGGATATCGAGCAGAGTGCTCTTCCCGCATCCGCTGGGGCCGAGCAGGACGACGAATTCGCCCGCACCGATGGACAGGTCGATTCCGTCGAGCGCTCGCACCGGCGGATCGGTGGGGAATTCTTTTCCCAGACCGCGTACTTCGAAGGTTGCCACGGACCTACCTCGCTGATCGTGTCGTACAGTCACGCTGTCCGCAGGGTCAGCGCGCGGGCCGCGGGTAGGTGAAATCCTTCACGTACTCCTGCGGGATGAACTGCGTATCGATGTATTTACCGGCGTCGTAGGGCGCATCCTGCAGACCCATCTCGATTTCGATGTCCTGGGTGTCGCGGATCGCGACCGGATCGACGGCCGGGTTGTTGTCCCAGATATCGTCTTCCTGCCGCAGGGCCAGTTCGACCGCCTTCGGATCGATGGTGCCGAGTTTCGATTTCAGCCACGGCAGATACTCGTCGTAGTGCTCTTTGGCGTAGGTGTAGGCCTTGAAGTACGCGCGCAGGCTCCGGCGCAGCAGATCGGGATCGTCGTCGATCACATTGTTTCCGGCGATGAGCACGCCGGTGTGATAGGTCGGCAGATAGTCCCAGCCGCGGGCCAGGGTCACCGATCTGCCCTGGAGCTCACCCAGCGCGGGGAAGGGCTGATGGATGATCGTGGCGTCCACCTGACCGCTGGTGAGGGTGCCGTACGCCTGTTCGTTCACACCGTTGGCGATGAAGCCGACATCATCGGGATCGACCCCATTGGCGGTGAGGATCTTACGCGTGTAGGTCTCCATACTGCTACCGGCCGTGGCGATACCGATTGTCTTACCGCGCAGGTCGGCGATTGATTTGATCTCCGGACGCGCGATGAGGAAGAAGGGGCCCTTGCTCCGGAACGCGGAACTGACGATCGTGATCGGCGCGCCTTTCTCGGCCGCGCGCAGATAGTTGCTGGTCGGGCCGAACGCGAGTGTCAGCTCCCCGGTCGCTACGCCGGTCACCGCGTCCTGGACCTGGGTGAACTTCACGTCGAGGTTCTCCTCGCCGAAGAAGCCCTTCTCGACGCCGAAACGGATCGGCAACTGCGTATAGGACGTGCTGTCCTGCAGGGTCAGCACACTACGGCCGTCACCCGAGGAACCACTGTCGCCCGCAAGGGATTCGACGGTCCCGGAGCAGCCGGTGGCCGCCAGGGCCACCGCCAGCGCACCGGCGAGAACGGCCAGGGATCTCTTCACGAACACAGTTGTTCCTTCGAAATGGGAGGGATGGGCGAAGCCTGGTATCAGGTGTACTTCCAGCGGAGCAGGACTTTCTTCTCCAGCAGATTCACCGCGGCGATGATGAGAACCGAGAACACCGTGATGGACAGGACCAGCGCGAACAGGGTCGCGGTGTCGTAGACGCCGATAGCGCGGTTGAGCATATTGCCCAGCCCCGCCTTGGACGCGATGATCTCCGCGAAAAGAGCTGCCACCAGGGCGGTCCCCGCTTCGATCCGCAGCGCGGCGACGATACTCGGTGACGCCGACGGCAGGATCACCTTGACGATCGTCTGCCACCGGGAGGCCCCGTTCGCCCGGGCGACCTTGAGGTGGCTCTCCTGGACCTGTTTGATCCCGGCGACGGTGTTGAAGACGAAGAGGAAATAGCCGAAGAGGAAGACGATCACGATCTTGTGGTTGACGCCCACCCCGAGATAGAGCGTGAGCAGCGGAATGATGGTGACCTTCGGGACGGCCATCGCCGCACCCACGAACGGATTGAGGAACCGCTCGGCAGTGCGCGACAGACCCATGTAGATCCCGGTCGCCACGCCGAACACGAACGCCAGAGCGGTGCCGACGACGGCCTCGTACAGCGTGATCAAGAGATTGCCGAAGAGATGTTCCTCGGTGACGAGTCGCGGGAACACCCCGAGTACCTGGCTCGGCGAGGCGAGGTAGATCGACTCCACCCGCCCGGAATCCACCAGCCACTGCAGAATCGCCAGCACGATGACGACGACAGCGAGTTGCCCGGCGGTGAGCGCGAGATTCTTCGGCGATACCGCCGCGCGCAACCGCTGCCCCCGGGGCGCCCTACGGGGCCGTGGTGCGGCGGGGCGGGCGACAACTGCCTCGGCTTGGTCGAGAGCCACCGTCATGGTCCTTTCAGTTCGGTTCCGGCACGAACGGTGACCGCTCGCGATGGCGGTTGCCGGGACGTACGAGGCCCAGGTGATCGCGGAAGGTGGGGCCCGGGTATTCCGTGCGGAACAATCCGCGCCGCTGTAGCTCCGGCACCACCAGCTCGGTGAACGCCTGGACCAAACCCGGGACGAAATCGGGAAAGATGTTGAACCCGTCGGCGGCACCCTCGTCGAACCAACGCTGGATATGGTCGGCCACCTCGACCGGATCGCCGACCACTGTCCGGGAGCCGACGGTGATGCCGTTGATCAGATCGAAAAAGGTGATCGGCGCGGTGCCCTCGACCGTCCGGCGGGTGGTCTCGGTGATACCGGCGAAGACTTTGCGGCCCGCGGGGACGGATGCCTCGAACACCCGCCGCGGCACCGGGTCGTGGATACCCGAGCCGGTCACGTCCACTTCGAGGACCTGCGATACCGACGCGAGATTGCGTTTGAGGCCCTGACCGAGACCGCCGAACCGCACCGAATCCACGGTCTCGTGCTCGGGGTCCAACGGCACGAGCGAATTGAGCCGATCGTAGATCTCCACTGCCTCGGCGGTGGTCGGCGCGACCACCACACTCAGACCGGGCAGGATCTGGATCTCCTCGGCCGTACGGCCGTATCGCGCCGCGCGGGCTTTCACATCGGCGTAGTACTCCTTGGCCGATTCCAGATCGGGTTGTCCGGCGAAGATCACATCGGCCTCGCGGGCGCCCAGTTCGCGGGAGCGATCCGAGGTACCCGCGTGCAGCAGGATGACCTGTCCCTGCGGCGGCCGCGCGACATTGAGCGGTCCCCGCACCGAGAAATGCTCCCCCACATGGTCGACCGTGTGCAGTTTCGACTCGTCGATATAGCGCCCACCGGACTTGTCCCGCAGGAACGCGTCGTCCTCCCAGCTGTCCCACAGCGCGCGCACCACCTCGACGAATTCGTCGGCCCAGTCGTAGCGTTTCTCGGTGTCCCAGTGGCCGTCCCGGCTGAAGTTGTAGGCGGCGGCACCGTCCGCGCCGGTGACCAGATTCCACGCCGCCCGCCCGCGACTGAGGTGGTCCAGAGAGGCGGTGAGCCGGGCCACGGTGTAGGGGTCGTAATAGGTCGGGTTCGCGGTGACTGCGATACCGATACGGGAGGTCGCGGCCGCGACGGCCGAGGCGACGGTGAACGGTTCCATCCGCGACATCTGGGCCGGGTTGGTCTTGGCCAGCGCGGGATCGGTGGCCAGGCGGTCACCGAGGAAGAGGAAGTCGAACTTCGCCGCCTCCACCAATTGCGTCACCTGCTGGATGAATTCGATATCGAATGCGCCGTCGGACCTGGCGCCCGGGTAGCGCCAGCCCGCGGTATGGGTACCGGTGGCCCAGAACATGAGTCCCAGATGCAGTTCTCTGCGTTGTCCGGACATGGGTCACTGACCTCCGGTTCGGGTGTTCTCGCGGGCCCAGCGGTTGTCCGGCCGGTTCAGGCCGAGGTGATCGCGCAGGGTCCGGCCGGTGTACTCGGTGCGGAACAGTCCACGCCGCTGCAGTTCGGGTACGACGAGGCGGACGAAGGTCTCGAATTGTTCGGTGAGGAAGGCCGATTGGATATTGAAGCCGTCGGAGGCGCCGGATTCGAACCAGGCCTGGACGTAATCGGCGATATCCGCGGGACCGCCGACCACCACATGGCCGCCCACGATATGGGTGTTGAGCAGATCGCGGACGGTCAGCGGATCCGCCCCACCCACCGCACGCCCGGTCCGGGCGGCGGTGGTGTTCAGCAGGGCCCGGCCCGGCGGCGCGAATCGATCGGCGGTCGGCTCGTCCAGGGGTTCCGTGAGCTGCCGGTCGGTGAGATCCACACCCACCCGCTGGGACAGTGCGCCCAGATTACGCAGCCCGGGCCCCTGCGCCTCCCGCGGCGCGGCGCTGCCGACACCCCACTGGCCGGGTTCGCGCCCGCCGTAGCGGATATCGTCGTCGAGCACGAGCAGCTCGTTGAGCCGGTCGTACAACGCGCGAGCGGCCTGCCGTGTCTCGGCCACGATGGGGGTGAGACCGGGCAGGACGGCGACAGCCGAGCGCCCGCGACCGAAACCGGCCGCCCGCTGCCGGATCTCCTCGGCATAGGCCTTGCCCTGTTCGATCGTGGCCGCGGCGGCGAAGATGACATCCGCCTCCCGGGCCCCCAGATCCCGGGAGCGGTCCGAAGTCCCGGCATGCAGCACGACCAATTGCCCCTGCGGTGGCCGGGCCATGTTCAGTGGGCCCCGGATATCGAAGGCCCGGCCACGATGGTGCACCGGATGGATGCGGTCGGCGACGACGAACTCACCGGTCTCGGCATTGCGGACGAAGGCGTCGTCCTCCCAGCTGTCCCACAGATCGCGGACCACCTCGACGAATTCGTCGGCCCGGTCGTACCGCGCGGACGCGTCACCGTGTTCGGTCCGGGTGTAGTTGGCCGCGGCCCGGTGGTCGGCGCCGGTGACAATATTCCACGAGGCCCGGCCGGCCGATATGTGATCGAGCGAGGCGGTCAGCCTGGCCAGGTTGAACGGCTCGTAATAGGTCGGATTCGCGGTGACCACGATCCCGATCCGGCTGGTCGCCGTGGCGATATAGCTCGCCGCCGTGAACGGTTCGATACGTGCCAGCACCGAGGTATTGGTGAACTGGTACTCCGGCCCGGTGGCGAGCCGGTCGCCGAAGAAGAAGAAATCGAACTTCGCGGATTCGGCCAGCTGGGCCAGTTCGGTGAGGTAGCCGGCGTCGAAGCCGCGGTCGTGGACGGCTTCGGGTAGCCGCCAGCCCGCGGGGTGGGTGCCGTTCGACCAGTACATATAGCCGAGGTGCAGCTGCCGGTCGGCTCCGGAATCGTCGGACATATCCGCCTCTGCGTGGATCGAAGGATGGAGGATGCTCAGCCGCGCGCGGCGGTACCGGTGACCTGTCCCGGCGCCCCGCTCAGATCACCGGCGAACAGCGCGGTGAGTTCGGCGAATTCGGCCGGGGTGGGGCGCCATCGGGAGGCCGCCAGATTGTCGTCGAGCTGGCCGGGTTCGGTCACGCCGGCGATAACGCTGGATACCGAAGCGTGGGCGAGCAACCATCCGAAGGCGAGCGCGGTCGGGGTGATACCGCGTACCCGGGCGAACTCGGTATAGCGTTTCAGCGCATCCCACGGCGCGGCATCGAGCAGATGTTTCTTGAGGTTGGTGATCTTGCGGCCGGCCGGCACGGAATCACGCCGGTACTTCCCGGTGAGCAGTCCGTTCTGCAAGGGGAAGTACGGGAAGAAACCCAGTCCGTAGGCATCCAGCGCCGGAATCAACTCCCGGGCCGGCTCGCGCCAGAGCAGGTTGTACTCGTTGGTCGCCGAGACGAACCGGGTGTACCCGTGGATCCGCGCCACGTATTCGGCGTCGGCGACCTGCCAGCCGGCGAAATTCGAATTGCCGAGGTAGCGGATCTTCCCCTCGCGGACCAGATCGTCCAGGACCGACAGGGTTTCCTCGATCGGGGTCACCGGATCGGGCGTGTGGATCTGGTACAGGTCGATCCACTCGGTCCGCAGCCGGCGCAGCGACGCCTCGACCGCGAGCCTGATGTAGCGGCGCGAGCCGCGCACTCCCCAATCGGGACCGTTCAGACCGGCCAGGCCGATACCGAATTTCGTCCCGATGACCACCCGGTCGCGCCGGTCGCCCAGCGCCGCACCCAGCATGGTCTCGCTCTGCCCCGGCCGATCACCGTAGGCATCGGCGACATCGAAGTAGGTGATCCCCAGATCGAGTGCCCGGCCGACGATCCGGTCCACCGATTGCTGAGTATCGGCGATCATGCCGGTCCGGCCGAAGGTACTGGCCCCGATCCCGACTTCCGACACCACCAATCCCGAACGGCCGACACTGCGGAACCCCTCCGGCAGAGCGCGGCGCGCCGGCGCGCCGGACGGAGAGGTGCTGGTGACGGCTGTGGTCATGGTCTTCTTTCACACGATCCGGAGCACGGCCCGGCGGCCCGGGTGTTCATCCGGAGCTGACTTTTCGAACACTGTCACGCTAAAGAGCACAGGCAACTCCGAGCAACACATCTCATTCCACGAAGCGGAATAGTTGACGGAGGACGAGATTCGTGCTTGTGCAGGTAGCTGCGGTATCGCACCGGTTCCGGTCGCATTCGACACGATGTGGGACCGACTACTATTCCGATTATCGGAATCTGAGCCGCTCCCATTCCAGGATGGCCGGCCGGAAAGGACACCACGTGACGGTCAATCGGTCCGGGCTGCAGACGGTTTCCCGTGCGCTCGCGGTGCTGCGGTGTTTCCAGGGCGATATCGAACTGGGCGTCACCGAGATCGCCCGGGCACAGAACCTGCCGATGAGCACCACCCACCGGTTGCTCCAGGCGCTGCTCGAATCCGAATTCGTCGAACAGGACGAACGGACGGGCCGCTACCGGCTCGGCGTAGCACTGGCCGAATACGGTCAGCTCTCCTATCGGCGCCACCTGGTCTACCTGGCCGAACCCCATATCGAGCAACTCGCCGCCGAGACCGGTACCGCGGTCTCACTGGCGACTCGGCACGGTAGCGACGCCATCAATCTCGTGTTCACCCGCTGGCGCGAAGCCCACGGGCACAACCTCTCCGAGGTCCGCTTCCCGCTGCACGCCAGTGCCATCGGCAAGGCCCTGCTCGCCTGGTCTCCGGTGACGCGCGCGGAACTCGAAACGCTCCCCTACCATCAGGGCACCGACCGCACCCCCGCCGACGTGGATTCACTCACCGCCGAGCTGGAGACCGCCCGGAGCGCCGGCTACACGATCAACGACGAGCAGACCGAATGGGGTTATCGCATCATCGGGGTCCCGGTCCTGGACCGGACCGGGACCGCCCGGTTCGCGCTCGGTATCCGGGGAACCACCCAGCTGATGATCCCCGAGCGGATCCCGTTTCTCGCCGATCTCGCACGCGTCACCGCCACGACCATCGCCACCACCCTGTTCCGGGATACGGCACAGTCACAGTGACGGGTATCGCCGGGGCCGGGCGCGGACGAGGTCACGCATGGGCGGTCCGGCCGCCGTCGACCGACAGCCGCGCCCCGGTGAGATAGGTGTGCTCGGGAGAGGCGAGGGTCAGGGCGAAGGCCGCGATCTCCGCCGCGCTCGCCAGCCGTCCCAGCCCGGGGACATTGGATTGCGCCCACTGTTTCATGAATACCTGCCATGCGGAATCGGGTAGGGACTCCATCCCCGCGGCGCGCCGGACGAGTTCGGTATCGGTGGTACCCGGCAGCATGGCGTTGACCCGGATGCCGTCGGCGGCATAGTCCAGTGCCGCCGATTGGACCAGCCCGATCAGTGCGTGCTTACTGGCGGTGTAGGCGCCTTTGCCGGCATCGGTGGCGACGGCGTTGCTCGAGGAGGTCACCACAATCGTCCCGCCGCCCCCGCGGATCATATGCGGGACCTGATATTTCATCGCCAGGAAGACACCGCGCAGATTCGTGTTCACGACGCGGTCGAATTCCGCCGCGCTGTATTCGTGCAGCTTCTTCTGCACCGTGATCCCGGCATTGTCGAAGGCGATATCCAAGCTGCCGTACCGGTGCACCGCGGCATCGACGAACCCGCGCACCTCGTCCTCGACGAGTACATCGGCGCGGTAGTAGGTCGCCTCACCGCCGGCGCGCCGGATCTCGTTCTCGACGGCGCGGCCGCGATCCTCGCGGCGCCCGCAGAAGGCGACCCGGGCGCCTTCCGCGGCGAACTGCCGCGCGGCCGCGGCACCGATACCGGAAGTCGCGCCGGTGATCACGACCACCCGGTCGGCGAATCTGCGGGCGGTGTTCAGCGCCACCGCCGGCGGATTCGACCCCGCGCCGAGCGCGATCCCCGAGGCGAGGCCGGCGGCGCCCACCGCCAGCCCGGATGCGGTCATCGCGCCCAGCAGGGCGCGGCGGCTCTGCGCCGGGCGCCGGGTCTCGGTTGCTGTCTCATCGTCGCTCATGAGGGCAACCGTGCCGGAGCAGCGCGCTCGGCGGATCGGCGCACGGGCCGCTCGTACCGGCCGAAAGGACGAGACCGCTCCTGCGGGCGGAGGAGCCGCGGTGGTGGCGCGCCGGGCATCATATGGGCGTGACGGAGAACGGCGTGCTACGCGGAATCGACTGGCTGCTCGAGCCGCGGCAGTCGCTTGTGCGGCTCCTCGTTCTCCTGGCGGCAGCGGTGGGATGTCTGCTCTTCCTGTCCGATGCGCCGACCGCGACGGACTGGGCACTCGCGGTCGCGGCGGTCCTGGCCACGGCGGGTTCGGCGCGGCTGCCACTGGCGACCTCGGCGGCCGTGACGGGCATCCTGCTGCTCGGCTTCACGGTCGGCGAGATCGGCCCGGTGGTGCCGAAGGTCGCGGCCGCGCTGGCGCTGACCGAACTCGCCGTCCGGCGTGGGGGCGCCGCGGCAGCGCTCGGCGGGTCGGCGCTGGCCGCCGTCTACCTCTTCCATACCGAGGGTGGTCCCGCGGCAACGGTGTACCGCGCGGCGGTCATGGCCCTGCTGCCGGTGTTGCTGGGCGCGGTACTGCGGGCGACCCGGGAGAGCGCCGCCCGCGCCCGTCGCGAGGCCGCCGAGCTGGCGCAGCGACGGGAGACGGAGGTGGTCGCGGCACGCGCGACCGAACGGGCCGCGATCGCGCGTGAACTGCACGACCTCATCGCCCACCACATCTCGTCGACAGTGCTGCGGGTGAGTGTGGCCCGGCACGCGCTGACCTCCGCACCGCCGGCCGTGCTGGAAGTTCTGGACGATGTCCACCGCAGCGGCAAGGAAACTCTTCACGATCTGCGCACTCTGGTGACGGTGCTCCGCGACCCAGGTGCGGGGGCCGAGTCGTTCGTGGATCCGGCGGGGCTCGCGGTCGCCATCACCGCGGTGGTGGAGCGGACGCGGCTCGTGGTCGCGGATATCGAACTGGAGCTGGACCCGGCCGTCTCGACGGTGGACGCGCTGACGGGCCTGACCCTGTTGCGCCTGACGCAGGAAGGTACGGCCAATGTGGTGAAACACGCGGGCGCACGGACCACAGTCCGGGTCTCCATCGTCGCGGGACCGGGCCCGGTCGAGTTCCGGCTGTCCGACAGTGGCCCACCGGCGGGCGCGGCACAACCCGTCACGCCCGGGTCCGGAGTGGGCCTGATCGGGCTACGCGAGCGGGTCGCACTGCTCGGCGGCACATTCGACGCGGCGCCGGTGGGGCCGGGCTGGCTGCTCACCGCGCGCCTGCCCGGCGGACGGGGTGATATCTCGTGACGATCAGGGTGATGCTCGTGGACGATCAGCATCTCGTGCGTGCCGGATTGCGGATGCTCTGCGAGACCGCCGCGGATCTCGAAGTGGTCGCCGAGGCATCCGGTGGCGCCGCGGCCGTACGCCTGGCCGAGCGGACCGAACCGGACGTGATCCTGATGGATCTGCGGATGCCGGGAACGGACGGTATCCGGGCCACGACCGCGATCCTGGCGGCCCGGCCCGGGGCCCGGATCCTGGCCCTCACCACGTTCGACGACGACGAGCACCTCTACCCCGCGCTGGCGGCCGGTATGTGCGGTTTCCTGGTGAAGGACGCGTCCCCGGCGGAGCTGCTCGACGGTATCCGGCGCGCCGCGGCCGGCGAGCGACCGTTCGCACCGGATGTGCTGCGCCGCCTGGTGGACACCGCCGTCGCCGCCCGCGCCCAACCCAACCGGCCGGCCACACCGGAGGTGGAACTGACCGGGCGTGAAGCCGAGGTGCTGCGTCTGGTGGCCGAGGGGCTGTCGAATACCGAGATAGCCCAGCACCTGCATATCGGCGTGACCACCGTCAAAACCCATATCGCCAACCTGTTGTCCAAGACCGGCGCCGGCAATCGGGTCAGACTCGCGGTGTACGGGTTCGGGCCGGCCGCGGCGCGGTCGGAGGACCGTCGCTGACCGACCCGATCGGCCCGACCGCCTCCCGATTCAGGAGGCCCGGCCCACGAGGTCGCGTGCGGCGACGTCCAGCACGCGGCCGAAGGCATAGGTGAACAACGGCCGGACAACCTTCCGGGTCAGCGCCGCGCCGACCAGCGGGAGCCGCACCTGCACCACCGTCGTCCACACCACCCGGATGCCGTCGGCGGTCTCGGTGAACTCGACCCGGCCCAGTTCGTGCCGGGCGGGCGGAAAACTGCGGTAGACATGGTATTCGAAGGATCGGGGCGGATCGTAGGCAGTGACCCGTTCCCAGAACACGCCCACGAACCAGACGAGGAAGCGCACCGCCCCGAGTCCGTAGGGTGCCCCCTCTCCGGGTACCGCGAGCCGCTCGTGCAGGACCAGCGGAATCCGGGTGTAGTTGTGCGCATCGCTGATCCAGTCGAATACCGCGCTCGCGGGTGCGGCGATCGTGCGTTCCACGATGATCGTTTCCATGGCGGTCCCTCCCTTCGCCGAGGATCCCCCTGCCGGAATCCTTCTACTACACCCGATAGTAGATAGAGACCGGGCCACTGTCAGTACTTTTCGGCGATCCATCGCCACCGGACAGGATCGGCGCGATCCTCCCGACACTCACCACGACGCCGTCAGCCGACGATCAGAGGCGCTATATAGGAGTGCGCGAATTCGGTGAGTTGCTCCTCGGATTCGAGAGCGCGCGTACCGACGGGTTGCAGGATCAGCGAATGTACCACGCGGCCCGCGATCTCGATACGGGTGACGAGATCGGGAATCCCGGGCAGTCCCCGCTGCTGTATCACCCCGGCGAGGATGGCGGCGGTGGTGCCGATGGCCGTGGTGAAGAAGGCGCCACCCTCGGTGGTGAGCTGGGGCAGCAGCCGACCGGGTTCGAGACTGAGGACCCGGTTGATCAGCCCGTGCGCACGCCACCGGGTGATCACCGTAACGAAGATATCGGCGACGATATCCGCCAGGTTCTCGTGCCGGGCGGGTATATCGTACAGCTCGGCGAGCAGAACACCCACCTCGCGCGCGCTCACCGCGCGTACGAGGTCCTCACGCGAGCCGATCCGCCGATAGATCGTGCCGCGGTCGACCTCGGCCTGCCGCGCGACGTCGCCGATGGTCGTCTTCTTCACTCCGAACGTCTCGAACTGCGTACGGGCCGCGTCGAGGATGCGGGTTTCGATATCGTCGGCGGCGGACCGGTCCTGCGAGGTAGATGACGGGGCGGACACGGGACCACGCTAGCAGCGATCGGCACTCTTGCAACAATCTGAAAGGATTTGTTGCGACAACATTGCAAGGGATTATGTTGCATTGTACGGTCAGGGTATGTCCGACGACAGTGCCACGACGAGCACCTACCGCGAAGAGGCCCACGCGATCCACGCGCGGGACGTGAACTTCGATTTCTCGACGGTCCCCATGCATTACATCCCCGGCGAGGTGCTCGCAACTCATGTGACCAATGTGATGCACCTGGTACTGCCGGAGGGCGAACGCGCGATGGCCGCCTGCCTGGCCGAAGCATTGCCCGAGATCGACGACGAACGCCTGCGCGAAGAGGTGACCGGCTTCATCGGCCAGGAGTCGATGCACGCCAGCAGCCACGAGGGCGCCCGCAAACATCTGCAGTCGATCGGGCTCGATGTCGACTCCTACGTCGAGAAGATCGGCTGGCTCGTCGACCGTGTCCTCGGCGAACACGGGCTGACCGGCCGCGCCGAGGAGGAGTGGCTCAAGGAACGCCTCGGACTGTTCGCGGGCATGGAACACTTCACCGCCGTCATCGGCGAATGGCTCCTCGAATCGGACGTCCTCGAGGAGCTCGGCATGCATCCGACCATGCTCGACCTGGTGCGGTGGCACGGAGCCGAGGAGGTGGAGCACCGCAGCGTGGTCTTCGACGCCTATATGCACGTGGACGGCGGTTACGCTCGGCGGGTACGCACCGGCCTGCTCGCCAGTGGTCTGCTGTTGCCGCTGTTCGTGGTCTCGACCGCCTACCTGTACCGCAAGGATCCCAGCCCGGCCAAGGGTCGCTTCTGGGGCCAGCAGTTCGTCAGCGCCACCCTGCGCGGGGTCATCCCCAGCTTCACCACCTTCTTCACCGAGATGCCGCGCTATCTGCGGCCGAGCTTCCACCCCTCCCAGCTGGGGTCGATGGACAACGCGCTGCGCTATCTGGCGCATTCCCCCGCGGCGCGATCATGACCACCGCGTCCGGCACCGCGACTCCCGGGCTGCGCATGCTCGGCCTGGCGGTGGATGCCTACAAGAAGGTCTTCACCAATCCGGCCCTGTCGACGCCGAACCCGGTGCGCCGCAGCGGCTTCGATATCGATGTAGTTGTCGACGAGATCGCCGCCGAAGCAGCGGATGTCGTCTCGCTGCGCCTGGTCCGGCCGGACGGAGCACAGTTGCCGTCCTGGCGGCCCGGATCCCATATCGATGTGTTCCTGCCCTCGGGGCAGCAGCGCCAGTACTCGCTCTGCGGTGACCCCGCCGACCGCCACCACTACCGGATCGCGGTCCGCCGGATCCCGGACGGTGGCGGCGGATCGGTCGAGGTGCACGATCTGCGACCCGGTGCCGCCCTGCGGATCCGGGGCCCGCGCAACGCGTTCACTTTCGTCGATTCCGCGCCGGCCTATCTCTTCCTCGCCGCCGGAATCGGTATCACCCCGATCCTGCCGATGGCACATGCGGCCGGGCGCCGGGGGCGGCTGGTGTATCTCGGCCGTTCGCGCGCGACCATGCCTTTCCTGGACGAGCTTCCCGCCGGTTCCGAGATCCGCCCCGACGACGAAGCCGGCCCCTCCGATATCCCGGCACTGCTCGCCACCGCGGCACCCGGCGCCGCCGTCTACGTCTGTGGACCGCCGCCGGTCCTGGAGGCCGCCCAGCACTGCATGTTCGACCTGAACCCGACCGGATCACTACACACCGAACGCTTCTCGGCACCACCGGTCCGCGACGGACAGGAATTCGATCTCACGCTCGCCCGCTCCGGACGCCAGGTCCGCGTCGGTGCCACCGAGACGACACTCGACGCCATCCGCCGCGTCCGGCCGGATGTCGTCTACTCCTGCCGCCAAGGCTTCTGCGGTACCTGCAAGATCGGCGTCTCGGCCGGTTCGGTCGAGCACCGCGACCGGCTGCTGACCGACGGTGAACGCGCCGGCCACATGCTCACCTGCGTCTCCCGGTCGGCCGGTGGCCCGCTGGTACTCGATCTCTGATTGCGAAAGGCTCTCCGCCCCATGAGCGCACGTTATCGCCTCGCCCCCTCCGACGACGCCTTCCTCGACACCGCACCCCACCGCTACACCCATATCGTCGATATCCCGGCGCCGACACCGCGGGTATGGGACACCCTGATCGCGGACGACGCGCTGGTCTCGTGGTCTCCGGTGATCACGGCGGCGACCTGGACCGCACCGCGGCCGTTCGGAATCGGCACCACCCGCGATGTCACACTCGGCGGGTTCGTCCGGCTCGAGGAGCGTTTCTACCGCTGGGACGAGGGTTCGCGGATGACCTTCACCGTCGACGCCGCCTCGATCCCCGGATTGAAACGATTCGCCGAGGACATCACCCTGCTCCCCCTGGCCACCGGAACCCGGATCGTCTGGACCTTCGCGCTGGAGGGCACCGCGGCGCTGCGCCCCCTACTGACGGTCGCGAGCCCGGTCAACCGGTTCGTCACCAAAACCATCGCCGGCGGTACCGGCCGTCGCGTCCGTACCGAGACCGTGGGGGCACGATGAGCGACGCCGCACCCGAACATCACCGCATCGTCGTTCTCGGTGCCGGTTTCGGCGGTATCGGACTGGCGATCAAACTCCGCGAAGCCGGTTTCGACGATCTGGTCGTGCTCGAACGCGCCGACGATCTCGGCGGCACCTGGCAGGCCAATACCTATCCCGGCTGTGCCTGCGATGTCCCGTCGCAGCTCTACAGCTATTCGTTCGCGCCGAACCCCGATTGGTCACGGACCTACGGCAAACAGCGCGAGATCCTGGAGTACCTGCGCCGGGTCGCCGTCGAACACGATGTGGTGCGCCATATCCGGCTCGCTACCGAGCTGACCGAGGCCCGCTGGGACGAGGACGAGCGGGTGTGGCGGATCGCGACCTCCCGCGGGTCGATGACGGCCGATTTCTTCATCTCGGCCGCCGGGATCTTCGCCGAGGCGAAATACCCCGACCTCCCGGGCCTGGACAGTTTCGAGGGCACCGCGTTCCATTCGCTGCACTGGGACCACGACCACGATCTGACCGGAGAACGGGTGGCGGTCATCGGAACCGGCGCCTCCGCGGTCCAGTTCGTCCCCGAGATACAACCGCGGGTGGCGGCGCTGACAGTGTTCCAGCGGTCCGCGCCGTGGATCGTGCCACGGATGGACCGTCCGACCCTGGGCGTCGAACGCACGCTGCTGCGACGGATACCGTTGGCGCAGAAGGCGATACGTGGTACCTGGTACACCCTGATCGAGGGCTTCGGTCTGGTCGGGTTCGTCGACAACCGATTCCGTCACCCCTACGAAATGCTCGGACGGCTCCAGCTGCGGCGCCAGATCCGCGATCCCCACCTACGCCGCAAAGCCACTCCCGACTACATCATCGGCTGTAAACGCGCGATCTTCTCCGACGCCTACCTGCCCGCGCTGGACCAGGAGAACGTCGATGTCGTCACCGACGGTATCGCCGAGGTGCGGGCCCACTCCGTCCTCACCCGGGCCGGGGTGGAGATCCCCGTGGACACCATCATCTACGGCACCGGATTCACCACCATCCCGTCCGCCTTCGAACGGATCATCGGGCTCGACGATCTCTCGATCGCCGATCTGTACCACCACCGGCCGCAGACCTATCTGGGTGCGGCGATGGCCGGGTTCCCGAACTTCTTCTGCACCCTCGGCCCGTTCGGCGCCGCGGGTAATCAATCCGCGATCTACATGCTGGAATCGCAGATCAGCTACATCGTCGACGCCCTGCAGACCCTGCGCAGCCACGGTGCCCAGCGAATCGAGGTGCGCCAGGCGACCCAGGACGCGTTCGTCGAGGAGATGGCCCGCCGTAGCGTCGATACGGTCTGGCTGACCGGCGGCTGCCAGAGCTACTACACCACCCCCGACGGCGGCAATGCGGGCCTCTACCCGAACTGGAGTTTCGAATACCGGCGGCGCACCAGACAATTCGATGCCGAATCCTACGAGGTGACCCGATGAAACCGGCGCTACCGGACCCGCTGGGCTGGATCTCGCACTCCGCGAGCTTCGACGTGAAAGGTAAGACGGTGCTGGTCACCGGTGCGGGACAGGGCATCGGGCTCGAACTGGTCACCATCCTGCACCGGCGCGGCGCCCAGGTGGTCGTGGTCGATATCGACGAGGCGGCCGCCCGGCGCACCGCGGACCAGTTGGGTACCGGCGCATACGGTATCGGCGGCGATGTCGCCGACCGCGCGCGGATGGAAGCGGTGATCGGCGAAGTCGTCGAGAAGTTCGGGAGCCTGGACGTGGTGGTCGCCAACGCCGGGGTCACACCGGTGCCCGCGACCATCCGGACCATGGATCCGGCGGATTTCGACCGGGTCATGAGCATCAACCTGACCGGTGTTTTCAATACCGTGCATCCGGCGCTCGACCATATCGTGCGATCCCGCGGCCATGTGGTCGTCGTCTCGTCCTGCGCGGCCTTCGCACCCGGTATGGGCGGATCGCCCTATATGGTCAGCAAGGCCGCGGTGGAACAGCTGGGCCGGGCCCTGCGGGTCGAACTCGGCGCCTCCGGCGCGACCGCCGGCATCGCCTATTTCGGCGTCGTGGAGACCTCGATGACCCACGATCTGCTCGACGCCGACGATCTGGGCCGCAAGCTCAACGATCTGCTGCCGTGGCCGTTGAACGTCCGCATCACCGCCGAACAGGCCGCACGCACCATCGCCGACGGCATCGGGCGCCGCGCCGCGCGCACCATCGCGCCCAGCGGCTGGCAGCCCTACGCGTTGCTGCGCGGCGCGATCAACACCGTGCTCGACCGCCGGCTCGCCGCCGATTCGACAGTGCACGAACTGGTTCGCGCGATCGAGCGGCGCCGATGACACCACCGGCGCGCGGATCGCTGCGCGCCCGGTCGGTCCGGCAGATTTCCGCGCTCACCGCGCGGCGGCTGGCGGAACTCGCGCCGGTGAACGCCCACACCCTCCCCACTGCCCGGGCACTCATCGACCGGGCGATGCGGACGGCTGCCCCGACGCTGCGCGGAACCACAGTCGACGAGGTCCGCAGCGGAACGGTCGCCGGTGAATGGGTGCGTGGTCCCCGGGCCGTCCGCGACGACGCGGTGATCCTCTACGTGCACGGCGGTGGATTCGTCGCCGGATCGGCCGCCGGATATCGCGGGGTGGCGTCCCGCCTGTCCACCGCCACCCGGTTGCCCGTGTTCACTCTCGACTACCGGCTCGCGCCCGAACACCCGTATCCGGCGGCGCCCCGGGATGTGGCCGCCGCGTTCCGGTGGCTGGTGGCACAGGGCTGTCGCCCCGATCGCCTCGTCGTCGCGGGCGATTCGGCCGGCGGGTTCCTGACCGCCGATTTCGCCATCTCCAACGCGCGCACCGGTTTCCCGGCCCCCGCGGGCATTGTCCTGTTCTCCCCGATGGCGGATCTGAGTCTGGCGCTCGCCGCCGGATTCGAGGGCGCGGCGGCCGAAGGGCTGCTGTCCGCGGGGCTGTCGCGCCGCGCGGTCGCCCATTTCACCGCCGACCCTTACGAACTGCGGCCGGTGCGGGGAATGCCGCTGCCCCCGGCGTTGATCCACACCAGCGATACCGAATTCTTCGGTGGTGACGGCATCGCTCTCGCCGAACGCTGGGTAGCCGCCGGCGCCGCGTGTGAACTACGGGTGTGGCGTGACCAGATGCATGCCTTCCAGGTGCTGCCCGCTCTCGTCCCCGAATCACGCCTCGCCTACCGGGCGGCGGCCCGATTCGTCTCCTCGGTCCTCGATACCGCCGCCACCGCGGTCTGATCCGGAAAGGCTCATCGTGAGCACCGTTCGTTTCGACACACTCCCTGCCGCGTTCCAGCACATCGCCACCGTCGACCCGGCCGCGATCGCCCTGCGCACCCCAGGTGACGCGCACACCCTCACCTGGTCCGACTACGCCACACAGGTTCGTGAGTTCGCCGCGGGCCTGCACGGACTGGGTGTCCGCCGCGGCGATACCGTCGCGCTGATGATGGGCAACCGGATCGAGTTCTACCCGCTCGAAATAGCCGCACAGCATCTCGGCGCCACGTCGTTCTCGGTGTACAACACTCTCCCGCCCGAACAGCTGAACCATGTTCTCGGCAATGCCGGGGCCCGGGTGGTGATCTGCGAACCGCACTACGTCGCCCGGGTCCGGGCCAGCGGGATCGCGCTCGACCACATCGTCTGTCTCGACGACGCGGTGGACGGGACCCGCTCGGTGGCCGAGGTGATCGCCGCGGCGGCCACCGATTTCGATTTCGACGGCGCCTGGCGCGCGGTGCGCGGCGACGATGTGGCCACCCTGATCTATACCTCCGGCACCACCGGAAGTCCCAAGGGTGTGGAGACCACGCACGCCAACCTGCTGTTCCAGGTCTACGGGATCGCCGATGTGCTGGGCATCGAATTCGGTGACACCATCACCTCCTTCATGCCGAGCGCCCATATCGCCGACCGGCTCACCGCCCTCTACGTCCAGGAAGTACTGGGGATCCAGGTGACCTGCGTATCCGATCCCAAACTGATCGCCGCGGCACTGGCGGATCTGCGGCCGACCCTGTGGGGTGCGGTGCCGCGGGTATGGGAGAAACTGCGCGCCGGAATCGAGTACAAGGTTGCCGCCGAAACCGACGAGGACCGGCGCGCGGCACTGCGGTGGGCCCTGTCGGTGGCGACCGCACGAGGCGAACACGAACTGGCCGGGACCCCACTACCCGGCGATCTCGCCGCGGAATGGCAACGCGCCGACGAACTCGTGCTCCAGGGCCTGCGCGCGGCCCTGGGATTCGACCGGATGCGCTGGGCACTGTCCGGTGCCGCACCGATCCCGCCGGCGACCTTGGGATTCTTCGCCGGGATCGGTGTCCCGATCACCGAGATCTGGGGTATGTCGGAGTTGTCCTGTATCTGCAGTGTCAGCCCGCCGCACGAGGTCCGGCTGGGAACCGTCGGAAAGTTGCTGCCGGGTATGGAACACCGCATCGCCCCCGACGGTGAATTCCTCGTCCGGGGCCCGCTGGTGATGAAGAGCTATCGCGGTGAACCGGAGAAGACCGGCGAGGCCCTCGATACCGACGGCTGGTTGCGCACCGGCGATATCGTGACAGTCGACGATGCGGGCTACCTCAGGGTCGTCGACCGTAAGAAAGAGATCATCATCAACGCGTCCGGTAAGAACATGTCGCCGACCCATATCGAGAACGCGGTCAAGGCGGCGACCCCGCTGATCGGAGCCATGTCGGTGATCGGCGACGGTCGCCCCTACAACACCGCGCTGATCGTGCTCGACGCCGAAACCGCCGGCCCCTACGCGGAACAACACGGACTGGCCGACGCTTCGGCCGCCGCGCTGGCCACCGAACCGTCGGTGATCAGGGCGATCCGGGCGGGCGTGGCGGCCGGCAACGCGCAGTTGTCCCGGGTGGAGCAGATCAAACGGTTCCTGATCCTGCCGGTCTTCTGGGAGGCGGGCGGCGACGAGGTCACCCTCACCATGAAACTCAAGCGCCGCGTCGTCGCCGAGAAGTACGCGTCCCGGATCGCCGGCCTCTACCACGATCCTCCGGCAGCCGACGTCCACGAACCCACCGGCGAAGTCCACTCCGTCCCGGCGAGCTGATACCCGTGCGCGGCACCGGCCCGTTTCAGACGTCGAGTTCCTCCTCGATACCCCGCAGCCGGTGCCGGGCCAGTGCCAGATTCGCCCGGGCGCGGTCGAGCGCCAGGTACAGGAACAGGCCCCGCGATTTGCGCCCGGTCATGGGCCGGATGAGATGGTACTGACTGCTGAGCGAGATGAGGATGTCCTCGATATCCTCCTGCAGTCCCAGCTGTTCGATGGTCCGCAACTTCGCGCGCACCACCTCGGTATTACCGGCGGCGGCCACATTCAGGTCCAGTGCCTTCGAGCTGCCGAGCACCCCGAGTGCCATACCGCTGTTGTAATCGACGACGGCTGCCCCGAGGGCACCGTCGATCGACATCATATCCTTCAGAGCCAGATCCATATCGGACACAGGTCGTTCCTCTCGATAATTCCTGTTTACTGAGTACTGCGGTTGTTGCCGGGCTGCTTCGCCGCGGCGGCGAGATGTTCGGCGATCCGGCGGGCCACCGGGCGCGACTCCAGATGCAGCCGGCCGATATTCACCTCGGGGGCCGCGAGCACGGTCAGCGATGCCCAACCGGCCGCGTAGATCACCACATGCCCGCCGGTGCCGGCCACCACGACCTCTCGGAAACCGCCGCCGTGGGCGGTCTGGACGAGCCGGTCCGACAGCGACAGTTCCGCCGCCGACAGCGCGGCCATGCCGGTCGGTTCGATATGCGCGGGTAGATCGTGGGTGACCAGCAGCCCGTCACTCGAGGCCACCAGCGTCCCCTGCAACCGGGGCACGCGTTCCCGCAGCGCCCGAAGTTCCGCCGTCACCACGGCGTTCGGTTCGGGTACGGTCATCGGCACCTTCGTAAGCCTTCCCATCAATTCACCGAGCAGATTCTTACGCGCCGTCACGCGAGTTCCTCCAGAGCGGCTCGCAGGCGGGTGAGCAGTTCCCGATCCACCGGTTCCCACTCGTCCCCTTCGGGGACCGGTGTGGCGTGCCGGACCCGGCGCCGCAACGGCGGGTCCGGTACCGACCCGTCCGACGTCGCCCGGTCCGCCGCGGCCGGGGCCGGCTCGGCATCCGGCGGATCGAACCCGGATGCCGGTGTGCCCAGCGCGGGTTCGATCAACCCGGCCGCGGTCAGATCGCGTACCGCCTCGAGGCAGCCGTACGCCGTCCGGCCCAGATCACGAGCGATTACGGTGACACTGCGACGATTATCCGCCGCGGCCAGGACCTCGGCCTGACCGCCGGTGAGCACCACCCGGCGCCGCCGGACCCGGCGCACCGGGACCACTGCGGCCAGGTCGACCATCTCCACGGGCCACGGCCCCGAACCCGGATCCCCGCGGCGTTCGCACTCCCGTACCAGGGCCCGCGGACGGATATGGCAGACGGCCGACAGCCAATGCGCCGGCGCCTGCCGGAACTCCGGGACATCCGGTGTGGCCAGCAGGAAATACGCCGCGTCGAAAACCGAGAGAAGCGCCAGAGTCTCGAGCAGCGGCCGCCCCAGTATCGGCCCCGGATCGCCGGTGCCCGCGCGCTGCCAGTCCTCGGCACTGGCCACACCGGCTTCGACCACCAAACGGTCCAACCCGGTGGTGCGTGCGCAGGACGCCGACGCGATGGCGCCGTCGGCGAGGTGGAACTCCCCGTCACCTACCCGCAGAACTCCGGTCCGCCCTTCGTCTTCCAGTCGGTGGAGTTCGTCCGCGAGCTCAACGCGCATGACCGTCCTCGGCCAGATCCGCGAGAATATCGCGCAACCGGAATCGGGCCATCGCGAGGTTGCCGGAATCCTCGTCGAACAGGACGTGGAGGAACAGGCGTCCACCGAAATCGCCGTCCACCAGGTTGAGCACGTGATACCCACCGGTACCGCAGACGATGATCTCGTTCACATCGTCATCGGCGTCACCGGTCGTCAGCGCCGGACAGCCGAGGACCGCACGTACTACATCGGTGGTGGTCGCGGCGTCCTCGTGCTCATCGACCAGATCGTGCCGACCCGCGGCGGCCACCGCCAGACCGCTCGCCCCGTCCACCAGAGTCACGCTGCGCGCCCCCGGGATGTCCATGATCCGTTCCAGACATCCATCGATCCCGCTCACTGCGCCTCTGCTCTGTTCATGCGTGTTTCAGATTCGTGGAAACACTACACACACGAGGCGTTCGCTGCCGATCGAACGCATGGCTCAATTGGGCACCCGGGCTGTCCCGGCCGGAATCGGGATAGGCCTCGAGCACGAGATATGCAGTACGGCAATAGAGTTCGACGCCACGCCGGCGATCCCGCGACCGCCGTGTTTTCTCAATCCTGCGCACGCAATCCGAAATCTTCTCGCTCGCACACCGCCGGAGTCACTATGTTCGGTGCATGGCCGATCTGTCTCCCGGACGCGGACGCGCACTACTCGCCGCGGCTGTCACCGTCGTCCTCTGGGCATCGGCGTTCGTGTTCATCCGCACCGCCGGAGCGGATTTCTCGCCGGGAGCGCTGGCGCTGGGCCGATTGGCCTCCGGATCGGTGGTACTGGTGACGATCCTGCTGGTCACCGGCACCGCGCTGCCGCCACGATCGGCCCTGCGCGGAATCCTCGTCTCCGGACTGCTCTGGTTCGGGATCTACATGGTGGCACTGAACTGGGCCGAACAGCACGTCGACGCCGGGACCGCGGCGCTGGTGATCAATACCGGACCGGTCATGATCGCCCTGCTCGGCGGACTCTTTCTCGGCGAGGGCTTCCCGAAACAGCTGATGGCCGGTATCGCGGTGGCGTTCACCGGCGCGGTCGTGGTGGGACTGGCCGGTTCCGAGGGTGCGGCGACCGTGCTCGGGGTGCTGCTGTGCCTCGTCGCGGCGGCCGCGTGGGCGGTGGCGGTGCTGGCGCAGAAACCGGCGCTCGTGCACGGAACAGCGCTACAGGTGACCGCCGGCGGATGCGTCGTCGGCACGATCGCCTGTCTGCCCTTCACCGGTCAGCTCATCGGTGAGGCGGCCGCGGCACCGATCCCGGCGACACTGAGCCTGATCTATCTCGGGGTGTTCCCGACCGCCGTCGCCTTCACCACCTGGGCCTACGCCCTGGCCCGGATGACCGCCGGTCAGGTCGGCGCCACCACCTACGCGGTGCCGGCGCTCGTGGTGGTGCTGTCCTGGCTCGTCATCGGCGAAGTCCCGGCACCACTGACGCTGGCCGGCGGGGCGCTGTGCCTGGCGGGCGTCGCGATAACCCGGTGGCGGCCCGGCCCGCGAAAAGCTCCGGCCCGGCCCACCGACCACGACCTCAGCTCGGACCCGGTATGAGCGTGGGCGTCCGGATCATCGCTGCCCGGACGAGCCCGGTATCGTGCGCTCCCCCTCGTGATCACCCGCGAGTCGGACGGTCGTGACCCGGAGGAACTGCTGTACGAGCGGTCCCATCGCCACCGCGATCAGCACTGTTCCGAGCCCGACTGTCCCGCCCAGCATCCAGCCGATCACCAGGACGACAACTTCGATACCGGTGCGCACCATCCAGATCGGTTTGCCCGAGACGCGTACCGCGCCGGTCATCAGACCGTCGCGCGGGCCCGGCCCGAAACGGGCGCCCAGGTACACGGCGTCGAACCAGGTGAGCATGACCAGACCCACCACGTAGCAGAGCAGCTGCTGCGGCAGGGCCGACGGCGTGGGGAGCACGGCCGCCGCCAGATCGGCGGCGGCGCCGACGACTACGACATTCAGCACGGTCCCCAGGCCGGGAAGTTCGCGCAGCGGGATCCAGAACAGCAGAACGACGACCGCGATGATATTGGTGGCCCAGCCGAACGACAGGCCGGAACGCAGCGCCACTCCTTCGGCCAGGATGTTCCAGCTGGAGGCGCCCAGCGCGGATTCGACCAGCAGCGTGATCGATACGCCGTATCCGGCCAGGCCGAGCAGGAGTTGCGCCGTCCGCCGGACCTTCTTCTCCGCACGCAACTGTTCGACCGCTGTCATCCGGCGTGCGACGGAACGGCCGGAGTCATCGGCTCGGCGGATAGCTGTCATCGTTCTCCCTTGCTGCGGTCCGGCCCATCCGCACGGCGGCGGCACCCGAGTACACGATCTTGCTCGGGTATCGATTCGACCGGAACAGCCGGTTGGGAGAAACCGGACCCCTCGGCGCGGGAGCGACTGCGACTCAGCCGTCGGACGCACCGTATTCGCTGACAGCACCGAGGTATTCGGTGATCGCGGAACGATTGTGCTCGAGGCGGCGGATCCGCTCGTCCATCCGGTCACCTTCGCCCTCGGGCGTCGCCGGCATCTCGGGTGCGGCGTCCGGGAAGTACCGCCCCGGCCTGGACTGGACCAACGACGACCAGCCGTACCCGCGGCGGGTACCCGGCCTGTTCAGCGTCTCCAATTCGGTGGAGTTGAACGACAACACAATGTTTCTCGGCACCGGGCTCACCGGTCCCGATTTCGTCCGGATCGTCCGGGACCAGCCCGACCAGTTGTGGACGGAATCCGCGATCGGCGGCCGCGTACCGGCCCTGGCACTGCGTCCTTTCGTCACCGGTCAGGCGTTCCGGGCACGGTATCTCGACGAGGCGCCCGCGTATATCGTCGAACACCCCGGGGTCCGGGTCACCACCAGCGACGAGATCGCGGCACACTACGCGGCCGGCCGGACCGGCGACGGGCTCAGAAGTACGTCCCGCTGAACGGATGCGCGTCGACCTCGAACAGTACGTCCGCGGCCGCCGCGGCACCGGGCCGATGCTCGGTGACGCGGCCCGCGAGCGCGAGATGACGCCAGCGAGTGCCGCCGAGATAGGCCGCACCCAGGGCGGCGATATCGGTGGTGAGATCGGCGGGTTCGTCCACCGCGGTCACAGTGCCGTCCGCGATCCGGTAGGTCCCGGTGTTGGTGGTCAGGAGCGGGTCGGTCACCGCGACGGTCACCGCCGGCCCCGGCCGGTAGGCGCGGCGGGCCAGCGCGGCCGGTACATCGATCAGCCGCAACCAGGTCTCGTCCCGGATATCGGTGACCCGCAGTGCTCGTTCGTCGGTCAGCAGATACCGCAGCGGGGAGTCGGGCGCGGACGCGTTCAGTACGACCGCGTCGACGATATCGGCACCGAGCAGATGCCGGACCAGGCCGATATAGGCGGCCGGAGTGGTCGCCACCAGATCCTCCACCACCACGGTCCGCCGCGGACCACGGGTCCATTCGGTGGACTCGGCGGCGCGGTAGCGGACGAACCCGTCCTCCGCACCGGGTTCTCCGTGTACGGCGATATGACCGTGCCCCCGCATCAGCTCCTGTAACCGCCACCAGTACGGGGGACGATCGATGGCCCCGGTCCACGCCACGTCCGCGGTGGCGTAGATCTTGGCGGGCACCTCCCAGGCGTCGGCGGGCGCGAGTAGTCGAACCGGCCCGGCCGCGGGGACGGTATCGCGGAGGCGGGCCCGGTGCACATCGATCTCGCAGCGGGCCGAGGACCCGGCGACTCCGTACCCGAACCGTTCGTAGATCCCGCCCTGGGTGGCTCGCAGCGAGGCCACGACCTCCCCGCGCGCGGCGATCTCGCCGAGTTGCCGGCGCAGCAGCGCGCTCGCGATCCCCTGCCGGGCATGCGTGGACAGGACCCCGACATGGGTGACCGCGGCGTGCGGGAGGCGGTCACCGCCCGGCGCCACCAGCCAGCTGGTGTACGAGTTCGCCGTTCCCACCAGGGCACCCTCGACGCGCGCACCGAGCGTGCGACCCGGTTCGTGCAGCGAATCCCCGGCCTCCGCCGACAGCGGCGGGACACCGACCATCGCGGTACGGAACACCTGCTGCGCGGTACGGAGATCCGCCGGATCGGTCAATATATCGATATCTATGGGCATATCGGGTCACTCCGGTGGGTCGGGCTCGATGCGGACACGCGCCGGGCACAGCCGGCCCGCCCGCTGTTGCTCATGGGAAACCTTGTCATATCGGGCGCGGCGCTAGATCACGCACGGTGCCGAGCCCGGCGCCGCCCCCGCGGCCAGGCCCGGCCGCGTCTCCGGTACCGGATCCCACCGTCCCGCCGAGCAGGAGTAGTCCCACCGGGGACCGCGGGCGACCAGCGATCGCACGGCGTCGAGGAGGCGATCGATATCGGCGGCCGTGGTACCGAGGCCGATACTGGCACGCAGCGCGGCGTCGATACCGAATCGGGCCAGCAGCGGATGTGCGCAGAAGCGGCCGTCACGTACGCCGATCGCGTGTTCCGCCGACAGATACGCGGCGACCCGTCCCGCTTCGAAACCGGCGACGGTGAAGGCCACTATTCCCACGCGATCCGGGCTGTCGGCCCAGATCCGCAGGCATCGGACACCGGCGATCCCGGCGAGTCCGTCGCGTAACCGGTCGGTGAGCACACGCTCGTGCGCATCGGCGGAGTCGCCGAGTCCGGCCAGCACGTCACAGGCCGCGGCCAGCGCCGCGGCACCCAGTACGTTCGGTGAACCTGCCTCGTGCCGATGCGGGGCCGCCGCCCATGCCGCGGTTTCGGCGGTGACCTCGGTGACCGCGCCGCCGCCGGCCAGATACGGCGGGGCGGCGTCGAGCCAGTCGCGGCGTCCGGCGAGCACTCCGGCACCGAAGGGCGCGTACAGCTTGTGGCCGGAGAAGACCACATAGTCGATATCCGTGGCGCCCAGATCGATTCGCCGGTGCGGCGCCAGCTGTGCCGCGTCCACCACGATCCGCGTGCCGTGGCGGTGCGCGAGCGCCGTGAGCTCCGCCAGCGGCAGCACCTCCCCGGTGACATTGGACGCACCGGTCACCGCGAGCAGGGCGGCGGGCCGCGCGCGCAGTTCCGCGGCGACCCGGTCGATCGTCCCGGCCAGAGTGTCCGCCGCGGACACCACCCGGCGGCCGCGCCGGGTCCAGGGCAGGAGATTCGCGTGGTGCTCGATATCCAGCACCACGGTATCGCCCGGCACACAACCGGCCAGCAGGTTCAGCGCGTCGGTGGTGTTGCGGGTGAACACGACCTCCTGATCGGCGGCGCAGCGCAGGAAATCACGCACGGTTTCGCGGGCCGCCTCGTAGCACTGGGTGGAGATCCGCGAGGCGTAGCCCGCGCCACGGTGCACACTCGCGTAGTACGGCAGCAGCCCGGCGACCCGATCGGCCACCTGTGCGAGAGCCGGAGCGCTGGCCGCGTAGTCGAAATTCGCGTAGCCGCGAGTACCGCCCTGTACCAGCGGAACCCGCAGCTCGTCGCCGGATACCCGGGCGAGGGCGCAGGAGGGGTCGAGTACAGCGGTCATCACGTGATCCCTTCGTGGAGGGACTCCGGATCTCGGGTGAACGGAGTCCGCGCTTGCCGCGCTCGGTCGAGCAGCGGCCAGGTCGTCACCCGGGGCACCCCACCGCGGAGGAGGGTTGCCGGCCAGCAAGCCGGGGCTTCACGCTGGCACTCATGACCTGGTGCGAGGTTGTCAGAGGACCTCCGGGTTGTCAACTCGACCCGACGACGGCTCGATTTCGGCGCGGCCCGCTCGTCGCCGCGCGCACCCACCGGTCCGCCGGACCGGGTCGTCCGCACCGCCGGTTGCGACCCGGCCGAACCCGTCCCCCGGGTGCCCGCTCAGGAACCGTAGAACGGATCGCCCTCGACCGATTCCGACAGGCGGCCGTCCACGCCCTGCGGTACATCGCCTTCGATCGTCACCCGGTAGAGCACCCGATCGTGTCCGAGGTGCCCGGCATCCGGGATCGCGAGGTGCGCGGTCGCGCGGTTGTCCCAGAACGCGATACTGCCCGGCTGCCAGCGGAAGCGGACGGTGTACTCGGTACGCGTCGCCGCTTCCCACAGGGCGTCGAAAAGATGCGAGCTCAGCCGTGGTCCGAGCTGACGGATGTTCTTGGCCCGGCGGGTGAAGCCGGGGCTCACGAACAGTGCCCGCTCCCCCGTTTCCGGGTGCACCCGGACGACCGGATGGAAGGTGCGCAGCGGGTTGCTGGCGATCGCCTCGGCCCGGCTGCTGCGCCGTGCGGCGCGATTGTCGAAGGTGTGTTCGGCGTCGAGGGTGTCCAGGAAGTCACGCAACTCCGCGGGCAGGTTCGCATAGGCGGCCACCAGATTGGTCCACGCGGTATCCCCACCGTAGGGCGGCAGGATATCGGCCCGCAGGATCGAGAAGGCCGGCGGATTCACCAGCGCGGTGACATCGGTGTGCCAGCTGCTGTCGTAGGACGTGCGTTTACGCCCGTATTGCACGTCGTAGCGCCGGCTGTCGATCGGCAGGATTTCGGGGAACCCCTCCGGCGGATTGTCCTCGTAGGGGTGGGCCGGAGTCACCTTCCCGAATCGGCGCGCGAAGGCGATCTGTTCCGCGTGCCCGATCGTCTGGTCGCGGAAGAACACCACCTTCCATTCGAGCAGTGCCTGCCTGATCTCGGTGATCACCTCGTCGGAGAGATCCCGGGAGAGATCGACTCCGGCGATCTCGGCGCCGGTGTAACCCGATTGCGGCAGCACCGTGATCGCCGGTGCCGCGGAAATGGGTTCTGTCGCTGAGATTGTCATCGGAAACACCGCCTGATTCGTCCGGACGAGATATCGGGGAAAGGCTATGTCCGGCCCGGTCGATTACCCGACCGTTGGGATCGGCAAGATTTTCTGCACATTCGGTCGAGTTCGGCTCGAGATCCGCTCGCCGACCGAGAATTTCGAATCACGGTGATCCGGTTCGTAGCCCGGACCGGGAATACGGCGCATCGTTCTCTCCGTACGACCACCCCTGCCGGTCGGCCGATCACCAGCAAGCGAACAGGAGCCGCCCCGATGGCCGAATACCTCTGGTACATCCCGAATCAGGTGGCCGCCGGGCATCGCGGTGATGCTGTCACCGCCGATCACAACAGTCTGGAAACACTGACTGTCCAGGCTCGGGCACTCGAAGAGTACGGCTGGCAGGGCGCGTTGATCGGTACCGGCTGGGGACGGCCGGATACGTTCACGGTCGCCACTGCGCTGGCGGCCCGGACCACCACCTTCGAACCGCTGGTGGCGATCCGCCCCGGCTACTGGCAACCCGCCCATTTCGCCTCCGCCGCGGCGAGTCTGGACCATCTGACCGGAGGCCGCCTGCGGATCAATATCGTCTCCGGCAAGGACGATCTCGCGGCCTACGGGGCGGCCGAGGAGGATCAGGCCGACCGCTACGCCCGCACCCGGGAATTCATCCGGCTGGTCCGCCGGTTGTGGACCGAGGAGAACGTCACCTACCGGGGTGAGCACTACCGGGTGGACGGATCCACCGTTACGCCGCGGATCGAGGTACGCGGGGGCCGTCCGCACCCGAAGCTCTACTTCGGTGGCGCGTCGGCGGCCGCCGAGCGGGTCGCCGCGACCGAAGCCGATGTCCAGCTGTTCTGGGGTGAACCGCTGGCCGGGGTCCGCGAGCGCATCGAACGGCTGCGCGCGCTGAGCGCGGACCTCGGACGTTCGCTGCCGCCACTGGAATTCGGCCTGCGGATCACCACGTTCGTCCGTGATACCACCGAGCAGGCGTGGGCCGATGCCGAGGCGAAGGTCGCCGAGATGGCGACGAAGCACGATCCGGGGGCGCGCCGCCGGGAGGCGGTCGGCCAGCAGCGGCTACTCGATCTCGCCGCCCGCGGTGAGGTCCTCGACGACAACCTCTACACCACCCCGGGCACCGTCGGCGGTGGGGGCGCGGGAACCACCTGGTTGGTCGGTTCCGCCGAGGAGGTGGCGAAATCGCTGCGCCGCTATCAGGATCTCGGCGTCACCCATTTCGTCCTGTCCGATACCCCCTACCTACCGGAGATCCGCAGGCAGGGGGCGTCGCTGCTGCCGCTGCTGCGCGACTGAGCGCACCGGTTCAGAGATTCAGCCCGGTCCCGTGGATGCCGTGCTCGTCGATGAGGGCGAGCTCGTCGTCGGTGAGCTCCGGGAACTGCAGGGCGGCGATATTGTGATCGAGCTGTGCGGTACTGCTGGCACCGATCAGCGCCGAGGTGACCTCGGGCCGGCGCAGTACCCACTGCAGGGCGAGCTGCGCCAGCGATTGACCGCGCGCGGCCGCGATCTTGTCGAGTTCCGCCGTCCGCCGGCGATAGGTCTCGTCGATCACATCCGGCGACAGGAATGTGCTGTCGGCCGCGCGGGCGCCCTCGGGAATACCGGTCAGGTATTTATCGGTCAGTAATCCCTGCGCCAACGGCGAATAGACAATGGTGCCGAATCCGTCCTGCCGGGCGGTGTCCAGCAGGCCGTTCTGTTCGGGCCGCCGATCGTAGACGGAGTACCGGGTCTGGTGGATGAGCAGCGGTACACCCGCCGCGCGCAATAATTCGGCGGCCTCGTGGGCGCGGTCGGGCAGGTAGTTCGAGATACCGATGTACAGCGCCTTGCCCTGCTGCACCGCGGCGGCCAGCGCGTTCACCGTCTCCTCCAGCGGCGTCCCGGGATCGGGGCTGTGATGGTAGAAGATATCGACGTGATCGGTGCCGAGATCACGCAGGCTGTGTTCGAGCGAGGTCAGCAGCGATTTACGGGATCCGCCCCGCAGATAGGGGCTCGGCCCGATCGGGTTCCCGGCCTTGGTCGCCAGAATCAGCTCGTCCCGGTAGGGCGCGAGATCCCGGGCGAGTACCCGCCCGAAGTTCCGCTGCGCGGCCCGATGCGGCGGGCCGTAGCGGTCGGCATTGTCGAAATGGGTGATTCCCAGATCGAATGCGTGCAGGATGATCTCGCGCTGTGTCTCGAACGGGTAGTCGGTGCCGAACTTCTGCCACAGCCCGAAGGAGAAGGCGGGCAGCTCGAGTCCGGATTCGCCACTGCGCCGATACGGGAGCTCCTCGTAACGATCCGCGGCGGCGCTGTAGGTCAGGTCGAAGGGGCCATAGCTCATCCGGACAGTTGACCATCGACGTATCGGCGAAAGCGACGGGTCTGCTCACCCTGATCGAAATCTCCCATCCGAACGTACCGGCGCGCCGGTCGTGGCCGACCTGTTCGCCCGGCGCGCTCAGTTCCCGGTCCGCGCCGCCAGACCGTCGAGCACCTCGAACCGCTCGGCGGGTACCGCGATATCCATCCACACCGGAGCCTCCGCGCCCGCACCACGGGTGAACCCGAAGGTGAAGAACGAACAGCACTGCGATTCCCGCGCGGCGAGTTCGCGCGCGGCCGCCTCGGCGTTCGCGCTCAGCTCCACCCGCAGCCGGGTCGGCGACAACCGCACGATACTGCGCGCCGCATCCCGGAAGAGGGCGTCGAATTCGGCGACCCGCAGCGGCTGTTCCCGGGTCGGCAGGGTGCACACCTGCACCGGTACCCATGCCGAACCGTGGTCGCCGTCCGCCGCAGTGGCGCCGATCGCGCCGAGCCGGTTGTGCTCGCCCATTTCGTATCCTCCAGCGATTCGTGCACCGGATCCGCCGACATGATGTTCCGGTACCGGTGGCAACCACCACCGAACCGTCGTCATTCCGGCCACCGCCGAGAAGGGGCGCGCCGCGCACCGCGCGGCCACGAAACATCCGGTACCGGCGACAGCGCGGTCAGGCCAGCCCGCCGTTGACGTAGAGCACCTGCCCGTCGATCCAGCGGGCCGGGCCCGCGAGGAAGGCCACCGTCTCGGCGATATCGGCGGGTTCGCCGAGTCGTTCCAGCGGCGACATCCGGGCGAGCCCTTCGATGGCGGCATCGTCCTTACCGTCGAGGAACAGTGGCGTCGCGGTGGGACCGGGGGCCACCACGTTGACCGTCACATCGCGGCCGCGCAACTCCCGGGCCAGGATCAGGGTCATCGCCTCCACCGCGCCTTTGGTGGCCGCGTAGGCGGCATAGCCCGGCTGCTGGAGCCGGATCACCGAGGACGAGAAATTGATCAGCGCGCCACCGGGGTTCAGGATGCGCGCGGCCAGCCGCGAGACGACGAAGGTCCCGCGGACATTGGTGCGGTGCATCCGGTCGAACGCGTCGAGAT
Organism: Nocardia sp. NPDC003963; assembly: GCF_053605105.1. Taxonomy (NCBI): domain Bacteria; kingdom Bacillati; phylum Actinomycetota; class Actinomycetes; order Mycobacteriales; family Nocardiaceae; genus Nocardia; species Nocardia sp. NPDC003963. The sequence continues at coordinate 896,803 of NZ_JBSGIP010000001.1, read as the reverse complement.
CGAATTCGGCGACCGGCCCGAGCAGCATGATGCCCGCGGTGTTGACCACCACGTCGATCCCGCCGAAGCGTTCGGTGATCTCGGTGAACAGCTGTTCCATCCGCGCGGGATCGGCCACGTCCCCGCCCAGTGCCGTCGCGGTCCCACCGTGGCCGGTGATGGCGGAGACGACTTCTTCGGCCCGTCCGGCGTTACCGGCGTAGTGCACGACAACGGTCGCTCCGTCCGCGGCGAGGCGTTCGGCCACCGCCCGTCCGATACCACCGGAGCCACCGGTGACCAGGGCTATACGATCGGACGACGCGGGCACGGGCACCTCCGGGGACGTCACTCGAGTGCGGCACCGGCCGGCGGAACCACACGAATTCCGCGTCGATCCTCGCATCGGTGCTCGTGATCGAGCGACGACACGCGGGCGCGGCGCCGGCGAACAGATCGCGCACCGCCGGCGGTCTCCCGGCGCGGATACATCCGGCGCGAATACGGCCGCCGGGTCCGCGTGCTCCCCGCCGGACCACCCGCACTCGGCGACGTCGCTGTCCCGGTGTCAGTACAGTGGAAAACCCTGGGCCGCCAGAGATTCACGCAGCCGGTCCCGGCCCTTCAGCGCTTGTGCCGACGCCAGCCGCGCCAGCACCCGGGCGGTCCACGAATGCGACAGGTCCTGTTCGGCGTAGAACTGCGCGATCCGCTGCTCGTAATCGTCGATCCGGCCGGATTGTGCGGGCCGGTAGATTTCCTCGTGCAGCACGGCGGCCTGCGGCAGGCGCGGTTTGACCCGGGCGCCCTCCACCGGATCCGGTGTACCCACCACCAGCCCGACCACCGCGAACACACCCGAGGGCAATGCCAGCTCGGCCGCAACCTGTTCGGGGTTGTTGCGGATCGCGCCGATATAGACGGTGCCCAGACCCAGCGATTCCGCCGCGACCACCGCGTTCTGCGCGGCCAGCGCGGCATCGAGGAACGCGACATAGCTGGATTCCAGATAGTCGGCTCCGTCCAGCGGCGCACCCCGCCCGGCGGCCAGGCCGCGCAACCGGGCGAGGTCGGCGGTCCACACCAGCAGCAGCGGAGCCTGCCGGATCTGTTCCTGATCGCCGGCCAGGGCGGCCAGCCGCGCCTTGCGCTCCGGATCCCGCACCGCCACCACACTCCACACCTGCAGATTGGAGGAGGTGGGGGCGGACTGGGCTGCCGAGATCAGCAGTTCCAGGACACCGTCGGGCAGCGGATCGGGCAGATAACGCCGTACCGAACGGTGCTCGTGCAGCACCTGTAGCACCTGATTCCATTCGGCCGGGGGCGTCGGTGCGGGATCACGGTAGCGCTGGGCCACCACCTGGTCCGGGGACGGGGCGATCTGGGTCATGGAGCCATCGTCGCCGCCCCGGCGTCCGCGGTCAGCGGTTGGCCGCACCTCGAGCCGAACCGCGGCCCACCGCGTCCACCGCTCGAGCGCCGGAAAGATCCTCCGACAGGTCTCGCGCCTCGACACCTTCGGGCAGCTGCACCTCTTCGATCGACTCGGGCCGGTCATCGTATTCGAGCCGCAGCGCCCGGCAGATTGTCGCGTGCATGTCGTACAGCGTGGTGATGTAGGTGAGCTCGAGGATCTCTTTATCGCTCAGCTCGCCCCGCAGTACCTCGAACACCTCGTCCGCGACTCGGCCGCCGTCGTAGACCAGCGCGTCGGTATAGGCCAGCACCGCCCGCTCGAGCGGCGAGAAACTATCACTGACCTGCCAGTGCGGCACGGCCGCGATCTTCTCCTCGGGCACGCCGAGCGAGCGCATCTGCTTACAGTGCTGCGAGAACACGAACTGGCTGCCCCGGGCGAAACCGGCCCGGCTCTGGCCGAGTTCGCGCAACGTCGGATCCAGGGTCGCGTTGCGGTACACCGCGAAGCCGCGGACCGCGTGCCGGAAAACATCGGGGGACTGGGCGAACACGGTCCACCAGTCGCCGGGCGTGGCATGGACGGTACCGTGATCTACCGCCGGATCCTTGTCCGGCCCGAACAGCCGGTCGTAGTAGAACAGGATCCGTTCGTCGGTGACTTCGGCACGCGGGATCTCACGCAATCTGGGCACGGTGGTGCTCCTTTCGGCTCAGTGCGACGCGGGGACGCGGCGGTCGGCGGCGGTCTTCGGTTCGTGCGAGATATCCGCCTCGGTGAAGGTGCGTGTCCAGCAGGCGAATTCGAGCAGCACCCCGTCGGGGTCCTGGAAGTAGAAGGAACGTACGAAGGTCCCCGGATGCACCTCTCGCGACACCCCGGCGCGGCTGTCGTCGTGATTGAGCACGCGACTGACCTCGATACCTTCGGTGCGCAACCGCTCGTAGTATTCGTCGAATTTCTCCGGCGGGACGGCGAAGGCGACATGGTTCATCGAACCCACCGCGCTGACGAGTTCGCCCGCGTCGGGCAGCCCCTTGGGTGCGGCCACGCCGGGCGCCGCGTCCGGTGCGTCGGCGAGCCAGAAGAAGGCGAGCGTATTACCGTTCCCGCAGTCGAAGAAGAAGTGCTGCCCCAGGTCTCCGGGCAGTTCGATGGTCTTGATCAACGGCATACCGAGTACGCCTGTATAGAAATCGATGGTCCGGCGCATATCGGAGCACACCAGCGCGAGATGATTGATCCCGCGTAGTTCGTACCTCGGGTCGGTGTCGTTCATCGCAATCCTTCCTGTGGGCGACAATGTCGCGTACGCGGCCACGGCGGCGGCCAGCGGGAGGAGCGGAACATGACTTGACAGTCATGTCAGCTTCAGGAATAGTCTGTCCCGTGGCGAAGTCATCTGTCAACAGCTCACCCGCCTCGGTCGACACACTGACCCCCCGGGGACGCAAGACGCGTGACGCACTCCTGGACGCGGCACGTACCGTCTTCGAAACGGTCGGCTTTCTCGATGCGCGGGTGGAGCAGATCGCACAGGAGGCCGGGGTCTCCTATGGCACCTTCTATCGGTACTTCGAGTCGAAGGACGATGTCTTCGGGGAGCTGAGCAATCGACTGTTCGAGGATATGCACCGCCGGGAACCCGCGGCAGCCGGCCTGTCCCCCGCCGAACGATTGATCGCCTCGAACCGGTCGTACTACCAGGCCTACCGGCGCAACGCGCCGATGATGGCCATCATCGAACAGGTCGCGACCTTCAACGACGACTTCCGCCTGCTGCGACACGAACACCGCCGCCAGCTCATCGATCGCACCGCCCGCGCGATCACCCGCTGGCAATCCGAAGGCCTGGTCCCCACCGGGCTCGACCCCGAACTCGCCGCCCGCGCCATCTCCGCCATGGTCGACCACACGCTGTACCTGTGGCTGATCCAGGGCGAGGACGCCGACGAGGAAGCGCTGCTGGAGACGCTCGACAAGATGTGCGTCGGCGCGCTGTATCTCGACCGAACGCCCTGACCGGCGCCACCGCGTCGTATCGCACGAATCCGGCTCCTGCGCGGGACACCCCGTTCGCTACGACAGTTCCCACCCTCTGCCGTTCCGAGGAGGCAAGTATGACAACGGATTCGCAGCCCGGCGCGGACGCGCCGCCGCGCGGCCCGCTCGATGGCTACCGCGTGCTGGAGTTGGGGACCCTCATCGCGGGTCCCTACTGCGGCCGCCTGCTCGGTGACCTGGGCGCCGACGTCATCAAGGTCGAAGCGCCGGATCGTCCCGACCCGCTGCGCGAATGGGGGCAGGCCGAAGGTGGTCACCAGTACTTCTGGACAGTCCACGCCCGCAACAAGCGCTGCGTCGGTATCGATCTGCGGACCGACGCGGGTCGCGCGATCTTTCTCGAACTGGTGCGTACCGCCGATGTGGTCGTGGAGAGTTTCCGGCCGGGGACCCTGGAACGCTGGGGGCTCGGCTACGACGTCCTCACCGCGATCTCGCCCGGCCTGGTACTCGCCCGGGTATCGGGCTACGGCCAGACCGGCCCCTATGCCGCGCGGCCGGGTTACGCATCGGTCGCCGAGGGCATCAGCGGCCTCCGCCACCTCAACGGGTTCCCCGGTCAGGCCCCGCCTCGGATCGCGCTGTCCCTCGGCGACAGCCTCGCCGGGATGTTCGCCTTCCAGGGTGTGCTCGCGGCGCTGCTGGTACGCGAACGCACCGGGCGCGGGCAGATCGTCGACGCGGCACTCACCGAGGCGTCGCTGGCCATCCAGGAGTCGACCGTCCCCGACTATCACAAGACCGGCCATATCAGGCAGCCGTCGGGCACCCGGCTGGACCGGATCGCGCCCTCGAATCTGTACCGCGCGAAGGACGGCCTGTGGGTCATCATCGCGGCCAACCAGGACACCGTGTTCGGGCGGCTGGTCGCGGCCATGGGCCGGCCCGAACTGGCGACCGACCCCCGATACATCGACCACACCGCGCGCGGTCGCAATCAGGACGAGCTGGACGAACTCATCGCGGCGTGGGCGGTGGATTTCACCGCCGCCGAACTCATCGATCTACTGGCCACCGCCGGCGTCGTCGCGGGCCCGGTCAATACGGTCGCCGAAGTGATGGCCGACCCCCAGTTCCTCGCCCGCGATCTCTTCGTCGATCATCACGACCCCGCGGCACGACCTACCGACCCCGAATACGATCCGGTACCGGTCAAAGGCGTCGGAGTCGTACCCAGGCTGAGCGAGACGCCGGGCGGGGTGCGCTGGGGCGGCCCCGGCCGGCCGGGTACCCATACCGACGAAGTCCTCGGCGAGATCCTCGGCTACGACGGCGACCGGCTCCGCGAACTCCGGGCGCAGGGAACCGTCGCATGACCGCCCCGCGGCAGGTCGATATCCGTGAGGTCGCGCCCCGCGACGGCCTGCAGATCGAGGCACCTGTCACCACCGCGGCGAAACTCGAACTGATCGCGGCTCTGGTCGCCACCGGAGTCGGCCGGATCGAAGTCACCTCGTTCGTCTCCCCGCGCGCGATACCGGCACTGGCCGACGCCGAAGCGGTCGCGGCCCAGTTGCACCGCTGGCCGGACGTGACGTTCTCGGCGCTGGTCGCCGGCTTCGGCGGGGTCCGGCGCGCGCTCGCCGCGGGTATGCCCCGGCTCGAGTACGTGGTGTCGGCCTCCGACGGGCACAGTGTGGCCAATGTCGGTCGCACCAGCGAAGAGTCGATCGCACTGATCGGTTCCGTCGCCGATCTGGTCCATCGGGCAGGCGGTGAGCTCGAGGTGATCATCGCGATCGCCTTCGACTGTCCCTTCGACGGACCCACCCCGGCACACCGCGTCGCCGAGATCGCGGCGCGCGCGGTGGCCGCCGGCGCCGACAGCCTTTCCGTCGCCGATACCGTCGGCACCGCCACCCCGCGCCGGACCGCGGAGGTCGTCGACCTCGTCCGCGCCGCGGCGCCGGCCGTGGAGATCGGTCTGCATCTGCACAACACCCGGGGGCAGGGCCTGGCCAACGCGTGGTCGGGATATCTGCACGGTATCCGCCGGTTCGACGCCGCCGCAGGTGGTTTCGGTGGCTGCCCGTTCGCCCCGGGGGCCAGCGGCAATATCGCGACCGAGGAACTGGTCTATCTGTTCGAGGACAGTGGTATCGCCACCGGAATAGATCTGCCCGCCGCCCTGGATGCCGCGAATATCGCCGCCACACTGCTCGGCAGGTCCGCCGACAGCAATCTGCTCCGCGCCGGTGGGCGCCTGATCCCCTCGTCCGTGCCCCAGCACTGAGCCCGTCGCGGGCCGTGCCGGCGGACCAGGTTTTGCCGAAAGTAGAGGACCAGAGATGAACGAACTCGCCGATCGATTCTTCGCCGCCGTCAGCGCCGGTGACGAGGCGGCGCTGACCGAACTGTACGACCCGGACGCCCGGATCTGGCACAACGACAAGAACGCCGAGGAAACCGTCACCGAGAATCTGCGCGTACTGCGCTGGCTCTCGCGCACGCTCGAGAACATGCGCTACGAGGATATCCGCCGATACCCGCTGCCTCAGGGTTTCGCGCAGCAGCACGTCCTGCGCGGAGAAATCCCGGGGCACGGCCCGCTCGACGTCCCGGCGAGCATGTTCGTCGAAGTCCGCGCCGGGCGCATCGTCCGGATCGACGAATACGTCGACTCCGCGGCGACCCTGCCACTACGCGAACTCGCCACCCGGAAGCAGCGGTGACGGCGATGGACAGCCGACTGACCGAACTCACCGGCCTGATGCGCCGGTTCATCGACGACGAGGTCATCCCCCAGGAGCCCACGCTCGCCCGGGACGACGACCAAGCCCGCGAGGTGCTCGCCGGCTTGCGTACGCGAGCGAAGGAACTGGGGATCTGGGCGCTGGGCCATCCGGCCGAGGTCGGCGGCGGTGGACTGCCGTTCCTCGACTTCGTCTACCTCAACGAGATCATCGGTCGTTCCGAGTTCGGGCAACTGGCGGTCGGCTCGGTGTCCATGCAGGACACACTCATGCTGCATCAGCACGGCACCGAGGAGCAGCGGCAGCGCTGGATCCCCGGCCTGGTGTCCGGGGAGATCCTGCCCTCGGTGGGGCTCACCGAACCCGAGGTGGCGGGTTCGGATCCGACCCTGATCGAGACCCGCGCCGACGTCGACGGCGACAGCTGGGTCATCAACGGGCACAAATGGTTCACCACCGGTGCGGAGCAGGCGGCGTTCTGCACCGTGTTCGCCCGTACCGAACCCGACAGCGAGCCCCGGCACGCCCGGATCAGCGCGATCATCGTGCCGACGGACACACCCGGCTTCGAGATCGTCCGTTCGATCCCGACGATGGGGCACGATCCCAGCGATCACTACGAAGTACGTCTCACCGATGTCCGGGTCCCGCTGGAAAGCCTGCTCGGGGAGCGGGGTAGAGGCTTCGCGGTGGCACAGGACCGGCTCGGCGCCGGCCGGATCTTCCACGGTATGCGCTGGCTGGGTCAGGCCCAGCGGGCCTACGAACTCATGTGCGCCCGCGCCGGCACCCGCTTCGCCCACGGGTCGCTGCTGGCGGAGAAGGGCGAAATCCATCGCTATATCGCCGAATCCGCCGCCCAGATCCACGCTGCGCGACTCATGACCCTGGATGCCGCGCAGGCGATGGACAGCGGGGCCGATTACCGCGTACGGGTCGGACTGGTGAAATTCTGGGGTGCCCGGATGCTGCACGATGTCGTCGATCGCGCCATCCAGGTGCACGGCGCGCTCGGTCTCACCGCCGATACCCCGCTGGAACGGATGTACCGCCAGGCGCGGTACGCCCGCATCTACGACGGTCCCGACGAAGTGCACCGGATGTCGACGGCGCGCCGCCTGCTGCGCGACCCCGGGACCGCACCGTGGCTGTGACAACTCCGCCGACCTTCGCCGACGGCGTAGGAGCAATCCTCGGCACAGCCGTCGGCACCGAACTCCGCCTCACCGGCCTGCGCCGGCTCACCGGCGGTGCCAGCCGCGAGATCTTCGCGGTACATGCCGTCGACGACACCGGACGTGAATACAGCGCGGTTCTCCGCCGAGACCCACCGGGACAGGGCGATATCGCGCGGATGCGGGCCGAGGTGGCGTGTCTGCGGGCCGCCGGCGCGGCCGGTGTACCGGTTCCCCGAGTGCTGGCCAGTGGCGACACCGCACCCGGTATCGACGCCCCCTACTTGCTCATGAACACCGTCGCCGGGGAGTCGATCCCGCGAAAACTCCAGCGGGACCCCGAGTTCGCCCCGGTGCGGGACAGTCTGGCCGAAGAGTTCGGGTACCTGCTGGGTCGTATCCACCGCACCCCGGTGGATACGCTCACCATGCTCGACGACCGGGATCCCCTGGACGCCATCGAGGAGACCTATCGCGCCCTGGCCGAACCCCGGCCGGTGGTGGAGATCGGCCTGCGGTGGCTGCGGGAGAACCGGCCGCCGCAGCGATCGGCGTGCCTGGTGCACGGCGATTTCCGGCTCGGCAATCTGCTCGTCGACACCGGCGGAATCCAGGGTGTACTCGACTGGGAACTGGCCCATCTCGGCAACCCGATCGAGGATCTCGGCTGGTTGTGCGTGCGCGCCTGGCGTTTCGGCGCGGCGGCTCCGGTGGGCGGGCTCGGCACCCGGGACCGGCTACTCGACGGCTATCAGCGCGCCACCGGTGACCGGCCCACCGCGGCGGAACTGCACTGGTGGGAGGTGTTCGGCACCCTGAAGTGGCTGGTGCTGAGCAGGTTCCAGGCACAGCGCCATCTCGGCGGTGCGGAACATTCCCTCGAACTGGCCGCGATCGGGCGGCGGGTCTGCGAATCCGAATACGACCTGCTCGACGTCCTCGGCCTGCTCGACTCCGTGCCCGCCCCTGGTGCACCCGAGGATCCCGCACCCGGTGTCCAGGATCGCCCCGATATCACCGAGATCCTCGATCTCGTCACCGGAACTCTCACCGAGGATATCGGTCCGGCCCTGTCCGCCGACGCGCACCAACAGCGCTATCTGCTGCGTATCTGCGTCTCGCTGCTGCGGATCGCCGAGCGGGAACTGCGGGCCGGCCCCGGACCGACGGCGGCGGTGCACGAGATGCTTCGCGCCCTGGACTGTTCCGCGGAGGCAGAACTGGCCGAGCGGTTGCGTGCGGGTGTCCTGTCCGATGGCGACATGCGGGTCCGCACCGTGGTGACAGCCGCTGTCGTCGCGCGGTTACGTGTATCGAATCCGCGCCGCCTCGACTGATCAACCGCGGATCGGTACCGCCGATCGGACCTCGGATCCCGCGCCCACCGCGCCGCGCGATCGGACCGCCGCACTGTCACAACGAAAAACCCGGTTCCGGCTCATAGCCGTGACCGGGTCTTTCTCATGTTCCGCAGCAGCCCCGGGAGATCGACCGGGCCATGACACGAGCAGGGCCGGCCGGTGGTCGATGCACCGGCCGGCCCCGTCCCTCATCCCTCGGGTGCGAACCGCTCCCGGAGCTCTCTTTTCAGGATCTTGCCGGTCACGTTCTTCGGTAGGGCGTCCACGAACTCGACCCGGCGCGGGACCTGGAAACCGGCCAGATGCTCCCGGCAGCCGGCGATGATATCGGCGGCCACGACGGTCACACCGTCGCGCGGCACCACGACCGCGCAGACCACTTCACCCCAGGTTTCGTCGGGTACGCCGATCGCCGCGGCTTCCGCGACGGCGGTCTGCCGGTAGAGGGCCTGCTCCACCATGAGCGAGGCGACATTCTCCCCGCCACTGATGATGAGATCTTTCTTCCGGTCGACGATGTAGACGAAACCTTCGTCGTCCTGCCGGACCAGATCCCCGGTGTGGAACCAGCCGTCGGTGGATGCGTCGGCGGTCGCCTGCGGATCGTTCCAGTACCCGGCCGTGACCTGATCGGCGCGCACCACCATCTCGCCGATCTCCCCGGCCGCGACATCGGCGAAATCCTCGTCGACGATCCGGATATCGGCCAGCCGCATCGGTTTACCCGCCGACATCAGCAGGCCGGTTTCGCCGGCCGCGGCGCGACGATGCGCCGCGGAATCCAGATGCAGCACATTGCCGGCGAGTTCGGTCATGCCCATCCCCTGGTAGAAGTCACAGCCGAACCGCTGCAACCCCTCCCGCAGCACCGCGGCCGGAATCGCCGCCGAACCGTAGCCCACCGCTTGCAACGTTTTCAGCGCACCCGGGTCCAGCGCCGGGTCCCGGAGCAGGAAGCTGATCATGGTGGGTGCCAGGCCGGTCTGCGTGACCTGCCATTCGTCCACCAGCCGGAGGAAGGTGGCGTTGTCGTAGGCGCGCAGGAATCCGACGGTGGCGCCCAGCAGATGGTTGACCAGCGTGACGTATCCGCCCACATGGCACAGCGGGAAGCAGAACAGGAACACCGTGTCCTCGGGCAGTTCCCACTGCAGCGCCGACGAGGTGATCCCGGCGAGCAGGTTGCGGTGACTGAGCATCACCCCCTTCGGGGTGCCGGTCGTCCCGCTCGTGTACACCAGCCAGGCGGTATCGTCGGCGGCCGGGCGAACCGGCGGCTCCGAAGTATCCGCGCGGCCGACGAATACGTCCCATTCCGTCGCGGTTTCGACGGCGCCACCGATCGACACCACCGTGTGCACAGTGGGGACCTCCGCCCGTATTCGTGCCACCAGGTCGGCGAATTCCGCGGCGACGACGAGCACAGCGGCACCGGAATGCTCCAGCAGTGCCATCACCTGATCCGGGTGGGACCGGAAGTTCAGGACGGTCAGCGCCATTCCCGCCATGGGCACGCCGTAGTAGCAGTCGAAATACTCCGTGCAGTTCCCGGACAGGATCGCGACCCGATCGCCGGGCGCGGCAACGCCCAGCAGGGCATTGGCCAGGCGCCGGCTCCGATCACGCAACTCCCGGTAGCCGATTCGCTCGTCCTCGAATCGCAGAGCGATCCGGTCCGGATGTTTACGCGCGCCGTATTCGACGATGTCACCGAGCAGCATCGGTTCCGCTCCCTTTCCGCCGCGTCCCCGCGAACGTTGTCGTCACGGCCCTCATCTGATCGCCAGGGGGTTGATCGGCGAGCCGATACCGCGCGTGAACTGCAGCGGCGGCCCGGCATAGAAGAAGTCGTACCGGCCGTCCGCGGCGCACGCCGCGGCCAAATCCTCGAAGTCGAGCATCTCAGCGAGGGTCAGTCCCATATCCCGGATCAGCACCATATGGAGCTCGAAGGCGGTGCCCGGGTTCTCACCCGGCATCACTTCGACCGCCCAGTTGTCCGAGCCGACCACGGCCACATCACGTTCGCGCAACCACGTCGCGCAGCTCAAGCTCAGTCCCGGCTCTCCCGCCATGAACCCGGCGGCGTCGCCGTCGGACAGGAACTTCTTCCGCCAGCCCGTCCGGATCAGCAGGATATCGCCCGCGCCGACGGTGACCCCCTGGGCCGCGGCGACCTCGTCGAGTTCCTCCGGGGTGATCGCTGTCCCCGCCGCGAGCCAGTCCACGCCGCGCGCCTTCGCGATATCGAGCAGGACGCCGCGCCCCGCGATACCCCCCGCCTGGGTATGGATACCGCATTTGGCGGCGCCCTTGACCGAGACGCCGTCGCCGGGGAAACCGTTGTAGAGCTGGTCGTCGTAGTGGACATGGGCCAGCGAATCGTATTGCGAGCCCGCCTGCAGCGGCATGAACACGTAGTCGTCGGCCCATTTGAAGCCGCCGGGCAGTACCTGTTCCTGGCCGTTCTCCGACATCAAGCGGATCGGATTGATGCGCAGGCCACCGGGCTGCGGACCGTCGCCGTCCAGTGGGATACCCAGGTGGAACACCTCGCCGGTGCGGATCGAGGCGGCCGCGGCGGCGACCCGCTCGGGGGTGATCAGATTCGTGGTCCCCCGTTCGTCGTCGCTCCCCCAGCGACCCCAGTTGCTCACTTCTCGCCCGAGCGCGCGCATATCCGGAACTGCAGGCACCGATGCCTCCTGAATCACTGATAATGACGTGACAGTCATGTCAACTTCCGAGGCAAGTGTGATGGCTGACACGCCGGCTGTCAAGGGTGGGACCTGCGCCCGGATCACCCACCTCGTCTGGATACCGGAGATCCGGGCGGGCCGCTGATCAGCACCGGAACGCCACCAGGGCGACCCACGGAGGCGCGCACCGACGCACCGGCACGACCACACAACTCCGGAACCAGGTGCGCCGGCAACAGGTGCACCGGGGGCGAGCCCGGCGCGAAACCATTTCCGTGACTCGCCCACCTCACCTACGCGTGCGGCACGGAAACCGTTACGCGGGAACCACTCCCACCCTTGCCGGCCGAACCCCGCAGGACCGGCCGAACATACAGAAGTGGCGCCGGCCTACCAGCCGCCGACGTGCACGATGCGGTCCAGATCCGTCCGGGCGGCGGGTTTGAAATCAGTACCCTTCGTGTACGCGACCGGGAGCAGCGCGCCCTGGGACACCGTGTCGTACGGGATTCCGAGAATATCGGCCGCCTCGCGCTCGTATCCGAGATGCAGGGTGGTCCACGCCGTACCGAGGCCGCGCGAACGGGCCGCCAGGCAGAAGCTCCACACCGCGGGGAACAGTGACGACCAATGGGATGCGCTCTGCGCGCTGGGCGCCTCGTCCACCCGGCCCTCGATACACGGAACGAGCAGGGTGGGTACCTCCCCCATCTTCTCCGCCAGATACGTCGCCGAACTCGCGATCCGCTGCCGGGCCGCATCGGCCGCCGAGTCCGCGCCGACCTGGTTTCCGGGGAAGTACTTCGAGGCCGCGTAGCGTTCGAACGCCTTCCGGTACAGCTCCCCCAGCCCACGTTTCTGCTCGGCGTCGGTGACCACCACCCAGTGCCAGCCCTGCCGGTTGGAACCGCTCGGCGCCTGCACCGCCAGTTCGATACACTCCCGCACGACCTCGAGCGGGACCTCGCGATCGAGGTCGAGTCGCTTGCGCACCGCCCGGGTGGTGGACAGCAGTTCGTCGGTCGACAGGTCCAGCTCTATCGGCACAGTTGCCCTTTCGATCGGACCGGGCACCACGCCCGGTTCGGCTGTTCGGATCCACTTCGAGGCTAATCGAGGCAGCGCACGCGGAGAGCCGCGCACGGACGGCTCACGAATGCCGGATTTGCGATAGTTGATTACTGCAAGCAACTGATCTAGTTTTAGTTAGCGAAGGGAACTAACCACCGTTTTGGAGTCATCGTGCCAGTCTCATCCGATACCACACAGAACCTCCTCGGTGAACTGTTCCTGATCAGCCGCGCTCTCCGGAGCACCCTGGCCCATTCCGACGCGGGCCAGCTCCTCCCCGGCGGGCTCGGAGTACTGTCCACCCTCGAAACGGTGGGCCCCTGCCGGCAGGTGGGCCTCGCGGCCGATCTGCGTATCACCCCGTCGGCCATGAGCCGGCACATCACCGAACTGGCCGCCGCCGGATATATCAGCCGTACGGCCGATCCCAGCGACGGCCGCGCCAGCCTGGTCCAGCTCACCCCCGAGGGCCAGGATCTACTGCATCGCGTACGGGCATTCCACACCCGGCACCTCCAGGAGACCCTCGGCGACTGGACCGAGGACGACGTGGAGCAGGCGTACCAGGTGGTACGCCGCCTCCGGAATTCCCTCAATTCCCGGGACCGCTGTGGCACGGCGGACGAGAACCCGCAGGTTTCGAAAGAGAGAGCCGATGTCTGACACCGAGGCGCCAGCCTCTCGCGATCCGCTCGCCATGAGCCATCGCGAAATCCTCGAAGCGATGACCGGTCTGCTGGCGGCGCTGTTCACCGCACTGCTCAGCACGACCATCGTCGCCAATGCCCTGCCCACCATCATCGGCGATCTACAGGCCTCACAGACCGCCTACGCCTGGGTCATCACCACCGCACTGCTCACCAACGCGGCCTCGACGCCGATCTGGGGCAAACTGGCCGACCTGTTCAACAAGAAGACCCTGGTGCAGCTGGGCATCGTGATCTTCGTCGTCGGCTCGGTCATCGCCGGGTTCGCGCACAATGTCGGACTGCTGCTGGCCGCTCGTGCCCTCCAGGGTGTCGGTATGGGTGGTTTGACGGCGCTGGTCGTCGCGATCATCGGCAGCATCATCCCGCCCCGCGAACGCGGCCGGTACTCCGGATACATGGGTGCGGTCATGGCGGTCTCGATGACCGGCGGTCCGATCCTCGGCGGTGTCATCGTGGACAGCCCGCTCGGCTGGCGCTGGTGCTTCTTCATCTGTATCCCGCTCGCCGTTATCGCCCTGCTGCTCCTGCAGCGCACGCTCCGGCTGCCCACCACCCGCAAGAAGGGCGTCAGCATCGACTGGCTCGGCGCCACCCTGCTCACCGCGGGTGTTTCCGTCCTGCTGATCTGGGTCTCCTTCGCCGGTAAGGCCGACTACTACGAGTGGTGGTCCACCGAGTCGGCGATCTTCGTGGGCGGCGGCGTCCTGCTGCTGGCCCTGACGGTGTTCGTCGAATCGCGGGTGAAGGATCCGGTCATCCCGCTCAAGATCGTCACCGAACGCACCACCGCGCTGGCCATCATCGCCTCGATCGCCGTGGGTGTGGGCATGTTCGGTGCCACCACCTTCCTCGGCCAGTACCTCCAGACCGCCCGGGGCTACTCCCCCACCGCCGCCGGTCTGCTGTCGTCTCCGATGGTGGCCGGAATGCTGGTGGCCTCGGTGGTCTCCGGTCAGCTCATCACCCGGTTCGGCAAATGGAAACGTTTCGTCGTCACCGGTGCGGCCCTGCTGGTGATCGGGTTCGCCTTGCTGTCCACTGTCGATCACGCGACCGATATCTGGCTCATCGGCTGCTTCATCACCCTGACCGGCGCGGGCGTCGGCATGATGATGCAGAACCTGGTGCTGGCGGTCCAGAACACCGTGAGTGTGCAGAACATCGGCGCGGCCTCCAGCAGCGTCGCCTTCTTCCGCACCTTCGGCGGCGCCATCGGAGTCTCGGTACTGGGTTCGGTCCTGGCCTCCCGGGTGAGCGAACTGTCCACCGCGCGGTTCGCCGAGCTCGGGATCCAGACGAACTCGTCCGGTAGCGGAAACCTCGATCTCACCGCGCTCCCCGCGCCGATCGCCGAGATCGTGCGCTTCGCCTACGGTGACGCCACCGGGCGGATCTTCCTGATCGCGGCGGTCACCACCGTAGTGGCGCTCATCGCCGCCGCCCTGCTCCCGAACCGCCCGTTGCGGCGCACCATCGATATCGAGACGCCCGTGGACCCCGCGGCGGCCACCGATATGGAGCCCAAGGACCGGGTGCCCGACGATCTCGCCGATCTGGATAGCACCCCGGCGGCACCCGAGCCCGCGGGCCGCCACCACGCGCCGGTGGCCGCGGAAACCGACGATCCACGAACCGAACCGGCACCGGTACCCGTCGGCGCGCTCACCGCACAGGCTCCCACCGGCCAGAACGGCCACGGCGTGTACAGCGCGGCCGTCGCCGACCGGAATTCGCTACCGGTCTCCCGGTACTCCGGAGCAGGTGCGGAGAGCGGATCGTTCCACGGCCGGATAACCCGCGAGGACGGGCGTCCCGTACCGAGCACTGCGCTGACCCTGATCGACCAACGCGGACACCAGGTCGCGCGGGCCGCCGGAGCCACCGACGGGGACTTTACGATCAGCGCGCCCGGACCGGGCAGTTATGTGCTCATCGTGTCCGCCCCGGGACATCGGCCGACAGCGGTCAATGTCGCGCACGCAGTACAGCCCCAGCGCATGGATCTCACCCTCTCGGGGCTGGGCGAACTGTCGGGTACGGTCCGGTCGACCCGCGGCGGTACCCCGCTGGCCGGGGCGACAGTGACCGTCACCGACCAGTACGGCGAGGTCGTCGCGTCGGCCGCGTCCGCCGCGGACGGCGCCTACCTCTGCCACGGCGTGGTGCCGGGGACCTACACCCTGGTGGCGGTCGCCGAGCATATGCGTCCGACCGCGACAGCCCTGACCGTGCCCGACAGCGGCCGGCTGCGCCACGATATCGACCTCGCCCCCATGGCGGTGCTGACCGGATCCGCCCGCGCGGACGGTGGCCGGGCGGTGGCGGATATCCAGATCACCGTCCTCGACGCGACCGGCGACGTCACCGCCACGGCGCGCACCGACGCGGACGGCCACTACACCGTGCCCGATCTCCCCGAGGGGCAGTACACGGTCGTGGCCCGTGGATATCCGCCGGTCACCGGGCAGATCAGTATCTCCGGCGAAGAAGTCGGCTACGACGTCGAACTCGGATACGGAACAGACGGCGAGAAATAACAGAACGGCCGCGGGGCGGTCCGGTACGGACGGCCCCGCGGCAGGTTCTCCGAGCGTGACCATCGGCCGAGTTCCGATGTTGCCGGACCCACGTGGGACGAGCGGGCCGAGATCGTCTCCCGCCCCGGCGAGCCCGGTCGATCGGGACCGCGGCTCGATCACGGCCGAGCCCGCGGACGACCGACCGCGGGCATATCCATGACCGTCACCGGCACCGAGGTAACAGCCCGAGCCGACGACCTCGGTGCGGCCGGACCGCACGGTGGAGAACACAGTGCGATCGAGGAGTTACGGGAGCCGCCGGACGATCGCTCGAACACACCGGTGTTCTTCGAATTACTTTCCGCACTGTTTGTTTTCACCACGCTGCCACGTGCGATTCCCGGCCCGACCCAGTGCATGCTCACGCCAGAATTCGGAATCTCCTCCGTGACGTAGCGATCGATCGCCGTATCCCTCCGACCGCACCACCTCGGTTCGAGGAAGCCTCTCCGAACGAGGCCGGTGTGGTGAACGCAATGGCCGACAGATCCCCACACGCACCAGGCCGATTTCGACCGTAGCCGGGAAGAGTTCGACGCCGGGCATTCCCGGTGCCGGGCCCCTCTCTGTGACCGACGGTCTGCCCCGACGAGCGAACTGAGCGGCTTCCGGACGCACGCGAGGGACGCCGGCGATCCGGCCGGTTTCGACCGCCGGTGGTCCGGCGCGACCTCGGCGCGACCTCCGGCGCGGCCGTCGGTGACCGCACCGTGATCCAGCCGGCGGAAATTGATAATTCCTTGTCTGGTATCCGCTTTGCGAGCGGCGAAAACTAGGAGTGCTGCGCAGATGATATCCGTGCTTTCACTCCGACCGAAGGATTGTGCGATGTCCACCAGAATCACCAAGATCTTCGCCGCGACCGCTATCGCTCTGTCCCTGGGCGCGCTCGCGGCTCCCGCCGCCTCGGCGGCAACCCCCTCCGCCGGCCCGATCGAAGGTTCGGTCGTGATCGGCATCTGCGTTCCGCTGGGAAGCGCCACCGTCTGCATCTGAGAATCCGCTCGCCCGGTAACAGCGCCGGTCACGCGAGTGCCCGAATGTCCCGGCCCGCCGGGTGAGTCACGTCTGTACCGCTCGTCGGATCCAACCGGAGGAGCGCGCGTTGCTCGTCGAGGAGCGTGCGCCGGGATGAGCAGGTCGCCACCACGCGCGACCTGCTCATCCGTTTTCGTTGGGACTCACTGCGGTGCGGTGTTGTGACGCCGGAGCACATCGAACAGTGGATCGGCGGGGCCGATATCGAAAGTCGGGGTGCCCGTTCGGGGATCGGGCACGAAGGCCCACAGCAGCGCACCCGCGGTGCCGGCGGCCCGCTGACCGGTGATCTTGCGGTCGATATCGGCGGCACGCCGATCCCGCTCGGCTCGCGAACCGTCGCAGTACTGTCCGATTTCGCCGACCAGCAGCGCCGTACCGGTAGCCGCGGCCTGCTCGATCCGGCGAGCCAACCCGTTCCACCGGTCACCGGGTAGCGCGATACCGTCGGCCCCGTAGTCGTGGTACTGCACGATATCCACCTGGGGCGATTCGGCGATATAGCGGTAATCGTCCGCGGCGGAACCACACTGGCCTCCGCCGAGCAGTCCCGCGGTGATGAGTTGTCCCGGCGCGAGCCGGCGCACCACCGCACCCGCCTCGTCCATGAAGGTCCGCAGTACCCGGGCGGCGTCGGGTGGGCACGTTCGTTCTCGCGCACCGCTGCCGCGATCGGCGCATACGCTGGTCTCGGGTTCGCCGACGAGTTCCCAGGCGGCCAGCGCACGGGCGGACCGCCACCTGCCGACCGCGGCGATCACCCAGTCGCGAAAGGACGCGGCCGCACCGTGCGGCGCGGTCCGCCAGCCGTCGGCATACCAGTCGTATTCCTTGAACACCTCGTCCTCGCAGGCGCCGTCCTGGGCGGTCAGTACCGGGATCACCCACTGCGTGTGCCCGGGCGGCGGCCGCGAACACCGCGTCGATCGGAGACCAGTTCCGCAGACCGGTGACTTTATCGGTGGCCAGCGATTCGAAGGCGTCGAAACGGGTGAGGGAGTTCGAAGGTAGGGCGGCGAAATAACGGTCGAGATCCACCTGCGCGCCGCATCCGCGGTTGATCGACCAGTCGGTGGCGAGTTGATAGGCAACGAGCCCGGCCGGCCACCAGGGCCGGCCGTCCAAGCGCAGACCACCGTCCACGACCGCTAGCCGGCCAACCGACATGGTTCCGCCTCGATTCTCCCGGGTAGGCCCGGGATCGCTCAGAACATCATCATCATGACCATCATCATCAGCATGTAGCTGAAGAAGTTCCTGGACATCTCCGACTCCCTTCCGTTGGATCGAACCGCCCGGATCAGGACGCCGGACGCAACCGCGGCAACTATGCCGTTGTTGAACGGTACGATATTCAACGGCTTGAGGTTCCGGAGGAACGCTTCCCTTCTCCGGGAACAGGGAACTGCACACACACGCCGCTCCCCACATGGCCCACAATGACGAAAGTCAATGCGGTGAAGGAGTTTTCAGATGCGCCTCGAAGAACGCGAAAACGCGTCGCCACGCATCGTCGGCGGCCTCCGCGTCGTAGCCGAGTCCCGTCACCCGCAGTACGGGGTCCGCCGGTAGCCGGTTGGCGAACCCATGAGTGACTCCGGCATAGGTTTTGATGTCGTGCGCCACGCCGTAGTCGTCGAGCACCTCTTCCATCCGCTGCGCACGACCGATATTGATCGGATCCAGCCGGCCGTAACTCGCGACGATCGGACAACTGCCGCGCAGCGTCTCCGCGTAGTTGCCGCGGCCGGTGGGATAGAAGGGAGCGGCGGCGTCGAAACCCCTTGGCGCGGTGAGCAATGCGAAACCCCCGCCCATACAGAAACCGGCCACCGCGACCCGGCCGGTACACGACGAATCATCGCGCACCCGCCGCAGTGCGGCGAGAATATCGCGCACCGCTTTTCCCTCACCGGTGAACAGCAGCTCGCGGAAAACTCCCGGCACACACCGGGGCCCGCGGGAGAACAGATCCGGTGCTATCACCAGATAGCCGTTATCGGCAAGCATCCGAGCGTTGCGGCGCAGATCGGCGGTCAGGCCGATCGCATCGTGCAACAGCACCACCGCGGGCCACGGTCCGGCGCCTTCGGGCGCCTCCCATACGGCCGCTATATCGCCGTCGGGGGCGGACAGCTCGAGCATCGTCATCAGCGGTCACCTCTGTTCGATCCGGAACTCTCGCAGACAACAGCGGGGGTGAGTCTACTGCCGGAAGTGGTGCCCCCGTGTGATCGGCGATACCGCGGGCGGGTGAACGACGGCGATCCCACCCGACCGAAAAGGGCACCGGCTGCCGCGGTGGTGGCGGCAGCCGGTGCCCGGATATCCGGCGCGAGAGCAGATCAATCGTGGTCGATCGCGCCGACGACCGCGCCGGTCTGCGCGTCCACCGTCACCTCGTATTCCACACCGGCGGAGGTCACGACCTCCACCTCCCAGACCGGCGTGCGATGCTCGGTATCGAATTCGGCCGAGACCGCGCGACTGTCCGGTACCGCGGCCGCCGCGATTTCCATAGCCCGCGAACGATCGATTCCCTGCTCCGCGACCAGTGACAACTCGGTGCTCGGCGTACTCTGCGCGGCGGTGCCGATCTGCGGGGCGTGCCCGAGCGAGACAGCGGCGACGCCGATGCTGGCGCCGACTACCACGGCCGCGACAGTGGCACCGATGAGAATCCAGCGCAGACCGGCGACCGCGTGTCGAATAACGCTTGCCATGGTGAAACCTCCTGGGTGGGTGTTCGTCCCGAATGTGGTCACCACTGTGGCAAGGGGATGCTGAAGACGACCTGAAGCCACCTGAAGAAGATTTCAGCAACCGTCTGCCACTCTTGGTGGATGCGTCTGCTGATCGTGGAGGACGAGAAACGCCTCGCCCTCACTCTGGCGAAAGGGTTGTCCGCGGAGGGTTTCGCGGTCGACGTCGTTCACGACGGAGCCGAAGGCCTGCACCGGGCGACCAGTACCGACTACGATCTGATCATCCTGGACATCATGCTGCCCGGTATGAACGGATACCGGGTGTGCGCGACACTACGCGCCGCCGGTCACGAGACGCCGGTCCTGATGCTCACCGCCAAGGACGGCGAATACGACGAAGCCGAGGGTCTGGACACCGGCGCCGACGACTATCTCAGCAAACCGTTCTCGTATGTGGTTCTGGTGGCCCGGATCCGGGCGCTGCTGCGCCGCCGCACCCGCGGTGGCGTACAGGTCTTGCGCATCGGCGATCTGATCGTCGACCCCGCCACGCACACCTGCCGTCGCGGCGATCGGGAGGTCTCCCTCACGGCCAAGGAGTTCGCGGTACTGGAACAGCTCGCCGTGCGCGCCGGCGAGGTCGTATCGAAAGCCGATATCCTGCAGCATGTCTGGGATTTCGCCTACGACGGCGACCCGAATATCGTCGAGGTCTACATCAGCACGCTGCGCCGGAAGATCGATACGCCTTTCGGCTGCCGGACGATTCTGACAGTGCGCGGGGCGGGGTACCGGCTGGCGGCCCGTGGCTGAGCGGATGCGCCGCCGCGGCACCTGGTGGAGTTCGGTCCGGGCGCGCACCACGACCGCGGCCACGGTGGTGGTCGCCGTCGCGCTCACCGCGACCGGTCTCATCGTGCTCGCGGCACTGCGCGGCAATCTGGTCGACAGTGCGGATCTGCAGGCCACGAAGACCGTTCGCGATATCACAGGGCAGGTGGAGGCGGGGACTCCGCTGGACCGATTACGCCTCCCGGACCCCGAAGACGAGCCGGTCCAGGTCGTTTCGGCCGACGGACTGGTACTGGCCGCCGCGGACGAACTGCGGGGTCAGGGACCGATGGCCGATTTCGGACCGGGCTCCGCCGCCGACGGCGACTCCGAGGAGGAAGACGAGGCTGACAGCGACTCCGAAGACGAGAACGACGAAGACGAAGACGACGAGGACTCCGAGGACGAGGACGAGGACTCCGAAGACGAGAAGGACACAACGGAACCCGGAACCGTTACCTCCGGCACCGGGAACACCGCGGGTGGGGCACGCACCGCCCCGGCGCAGGACACGGCCTCGACCACCGAACCCGTCTTCGGGCAGACACAGTTGACGGTGGGCGATTCCGACCCGGGGAGCTATCGAGTAGCCGCGCTCACGAGTGCGACCACCGACGGCCGACCGGTCACCGTATACGCGGGCGCCTCACTGGACACCGCCGACAGCGCGGTCGCCGATGTCCGGCGAGCCATGCTGATCGGCCTGCCGCTGCTGCTCGCGGTGGTCGCCGCGGTGACCTGGCTGGTGACCCGGTGGGCATTGCGCCCGGTCGAGTCCATCCGGTCCGAACTCGCCGAGATCATGCACGGGGATCTGTCGCGGCGGGTCCCGGAACCTGCCGCACGCGACGAAATCGCCCGGCTGGCCGCGACAACCAACGAGACCCTCGCCGCACTGGAACAGTCCTCCGAACGACAACGCCGGTTCATCGCCGACGCCGCGCACGAACTCCGCAGCCCCATCGCCAGCCTGCGCACCCAGCTCGAAGTGGCGCAGGCCCATCCGGGACTGCTCGAACTCGACGGACTGCTGGGCGATACCGTCCGGCTGGAACATCTCGCGGCCGATCTGCTGCTGCTGGCCCGGCTCGACGCGGGTGAGCAACCCCGGTCGGACCGTGTCGACCTCGCGACGCTGGTCCGGGACGAGCTGGCTCATCGAGTGGGCGACCGCGCACCGGTGAGCTCCGATCTCCCGCGCGAACCGCTGGTGATCACCGGTAGCCGCAGCCAGATCGGCCGGGTTCTGGGCAACCTCGTCGACAATGCGCAGCGGCACGCGGCGACCGCGGTGCGGGTGACGCTGAAACGGCGAGGCGGCCGAGCCGTACTGGCCGTAGCCGACGACGGCCCGGGGGTACCCGAGGCCGACCGGGAGCGGATCTTCCAGCGGTTCGTCCGGCTCGACGACGCCCGCAGCCGGGACGACGGCGGTGCCGGGCTCGGACTCGCGATCGTCCGCGATGTGGTCCAGCGCCACGAGGGCACGATCCGGGTCGAATCCGCGGACTCCGGGGGCGCTCGATTCGTGGTGGAGTTCCGGTTACGCCCTGAACCGGGATGACCGGCACGCATTCGACCAGACCGGACAGAGTGGTCACGAGCCGCCCGGCGCGACGGTATCCGGCAGGAGCGGCGGTGATCACCCAGGTCTGTGTACCTTCGAGCCGTTTCGCCTGCCCCGGAGCCCGACCGACCGCGCGGGCCGGACAGACGGCGCGACGGTAGGTGTTGTGTGCTCGCGCGCCCCGCCGGACCGGGGCTCGGTGGCCCGGCGCGGTGAGGCACCCGCGCCGGCCGGAGCACGGCCGCGGACCTGCGTAGCCGGGGGGCGGGTTAGCATCGGCGATCATGACGCAGGAGGACGGCCCGGCCGAACCGGATTTCCCGATACTGGTGGTCGGCGCCGGGCAATCCGGTCTTTCGGCCGGTTATCACCTGCGGCGGCGCGGACTCGTCCCCGGGCGGGATTTCCTGATCGTCGACCATGCCCCGGGCCCCGGTGGCGCATGGCAGTTCCGCTGGCCATCGCTGACCCTGAGCACCGTGAACCGGGTGCACGACCTGCCCGGTATGGCTTTCGCGGAGAACGCCGCGGCCACCGGCGCGGGTGCGGTCGGCGCCGAGGTCCCGGCCGCGACCGCGGTGCCGCGCTACTACCAGCGCTACGAGCAACATTTCGAGCTGGCGGTCCGCCGGCCGGTCACTGTGCGGGTGGTGTGCGATCGCAGTGAACGCGACGGTCTGCTGCACGCGGAAACCGACCATGCGGGGACGCTGCGGGTACGCGGCCTGATCAACGGCACCGGGACCTGGGAGCATCCGTTCATCCCCTATTACCGCGGCGCGGAGACCTTCACCGGCCGGCAACTGCACACCCGCGACTACCGCGGCCCGGACGAATTCGCGGGGCAGCATGTGGTCGTGGTCGGTGGTGGTATCTCCGCGGTCCAGTTGCTCGACGAGATATCCGGGGTCACCTCCACCACGTGGGTGACCCGGTCCGAACCCGCGTTCCGGCAGACCGGGTTCGACGCGGACGCGGGCCGGCGGGCCGTGGCTGTCGTGGAGGACCGAGTGCGCCGGGGGCTCCCGCCCGGGTCCGTGGTCTCGGTGACCGGCCTTCCGCTCGACGACCGATTGAGCGCGGCCCGGGACCGGGGTGTACTGCGCCGCCGGCCGATGTTCGACCATATCGAGCCAGAGGGCGTGCGCTGGGCCGACGGAAGTTTCCAGCCCGCACAGGTGATCCTGTGGGCGACCGGATTCCGTAGCGCCCTGGACCATCTGGCCCCGCTGCGCCTGCGCGGGCCGGGTGGCGGGATCACCATGACCGGCAGACTCGCTACGCAGGTCGCAGTGGATCCACGTATACATCTGATCGGTTACGGACCGTCCGCCAGCACAGTGGGCGCGAACCGGGCCGGGCGGGCGGCCGCGGCCGAACTCACCGGCTATCTGGGCATGGGCTGAATACCGGGACCACGCGGGCGGGCGGGTCGATCATCGGCACGGCCGCGGACACTCGCCGGACTCAGCGCAGTAGATCGTCCAGGATCCGGCGCGCGGTCGCGACCCGCGCCGCGTCGCCCACTTGCCGGGCCGTATTGGCGGCGCTGACGACGGCATCGAACTCGAAGGCCAGCGCCTCCGCGTCGCGCCCCGTCAGGTCCCCCGTCTCCTGAGTCTTGCGGATCTCCCCGGCGAGGAACCGCATCCAGTCTTCGTGGTCGGCGACGACCGCGTCGCGTACCGGGCCGGGCCTGCTGTCGAATTCGGTGAGCACAGCGGCGCGGAAGCAGCCGCCCGGAAACACCGGATCGGTGATATAGCCGAACCACCGTTCGACCAGAGCCCGCACCCTGGTCAGACCTCTGGGCACGGCGAGCGCCGGGGTGATGATCTGTTCGACGAACACCTCGCGCCCGGCCCGGACCGCCGCCAGCTGGAGTGCTTCTTTGGTTTTGAACAGGGTGGCGATCCCGCTCTTGCTGATGCCCAGATCGGTAGCCAGTCTGCCCAGGCTGACCCCCGCGAGCCCTTCGACCGACGCCACATCCGCGGCGTGCCGGGCGATCGCGGCCCGGGATCGAGCACCTTTCACCAGCCGTTGATCCGTACTCGCCTCCGCCATACGACCCATTCTGGCACTCCCCGCTTGTCAATACGAACGATCGGTCGTATTTTTCTATACGAACGTTCGTACGTTTTGTTTCCTCCAGCCTTCAGGACTTCCATGACCGAAATACCCCTACGGACCACCGGCCCGCAGCCCACCGCACGCGCCGGGGGCGTACTCGCCGTCGCCGCCGGCGCGGCCTTCCTCGCCTTTCTCGACCTGTCGGTCGTCAATATCGCCTTCCCCTCCCTCGCCCGCGACCACCCCGACCACCCTGACCTGGGTGGTCAGCGGCTACGCCGTCGCCTTCGCGGCATTACTCACCCCCGGCGGCCGGATCGCCGACGCGGTGGAACGGCGCACCGTTCTACTCTGGGCCCTGGCGGGTTTCGCGCTCACCTCGCTGCTGTGCGGACTCGCGCCGAACGCCGGCTGGCTCGTCGCCGGACGGGTGGCGCAGGGCGCGACCGCCGCGCTGATGGTGCCCGCCGCCCTCGGCGCACTGCTCGCGGTCACCCCGCGCGAACGGATCGGCGGCGCTGTCGCGGTCTGGTCGGCGGCCGGGGGTCTCGCCGCGGTCGTGGGCCCGGCGCTCGGCGGTGCGCTGGTCGAAACCGCCGGCTGGCGTTCGGTCTTCGTGATCAATGTGCCCGTCGCACTGACCCTGGCCGCTATGGTTTTCCGCCTGCCGGCATCGGATACCGGGCGTACCGACACCGCCCTACCCGACCCGCTCGGCACGATCATGATCGCGCTGGGGCTGGGCGGACTCGTCGCCGGGGTGACCGAGGGGCAGCGCTGGGGCTGGACCGCGCCCGGCACGCTGGCGGTCCTCGGGCTCGCGACGGTGCTCGCGCTCGCCGCGCTGCGTCGATCCTTCCGGCACCCGAATCCCGCGCTCGCGGTGGAACTCTGGCGCAGCAGACCGTTCGCGCTGGCCAATGCCGCCTCGTTCGCGTTCGGTGCCGCCATGTTCGCCTGGCTGCTGGCCGGGCCGATGTTCCTCGACGCGCTGTGGGGCTATTCGGTCCTCGGTTCGGCCGCGGCCATGAGCGTGGGGGCGGTGGCGTCGATGGTGACCGCCACGCTCACCGGGCGTATCACCACACCGGGGATCCGGCGCTGGACCGGTGTGCTCGGTGTCCTGATGTTCGGCACCACGCTCGTCTGGATGAGCACCGATACGTTCGGCCCGGACCCGGCACTGTGGTCGGCGTGGATACCGGCCGGAGCACTCGGCGGCGGCGGTGTCGGTATCGCGGTGACGGTCCTGGGCGCCACCGCCGCGAACGCTCTACCGCCACACCGGTTCGCGGCGGGTACCGGTATGAACCTGACGGCCCGGCAGCTGGGCGGAGCACTCGGCATCGCCGTACTGGCCTCGGTTCTCGCCGCGCACCCCGGACAACCACAGACCGGCTTCCACACCCTGTTCCTGCTGTGCGCGGGCTTCGCCGCCGTCGCCGCCTGCCTCATCGCCGTACCGTCCCGACAGGAGTCGATATGACCCACGACCAGCACCGCACCGAATCCGACGATCCGATGCTGATCGACCCGGCCACCGCCCGCGCTCTACTCGCCGGCGCGCCGTGGCGGCGATACGCGGTACTCGGCGATTCGATTGCCCAGGGAGTGGGCGACGCATCCGCCGGCTACCGCGATATCGGCTGGTCCGACCGTGTCGCGGAGATACTCGCCGCGGCGAATCCCGGTGTGTCCTACCTGAACACCGGCCGGATCGGCGCCACCACGGGACAGCTGCTCGACGAGCAACTCGCCCGAGTACTCGATTTCCGGCCCGACCTCGTCCATGTGAGCTGCGGCGGCAACGATCTGTTCCATCCGGGTGGCGATACCGACCGGCTGCGGGCGAATCTCGACACCGCGTTCTCCGCATTGGCCGCAACCGGCGCCCAGCTGTGCGCGTTCACCGTCGCCGATGTCTGGGAGCCCGCCCGAATGACGCCGATGCGGCCGATGCGGGCGCGCATGGCCGAACTCAACGATATCGTCCACGCGGTGGCCACCCGATACGACGCGGTGCTGGTGGATTTCTGGGCGCATCCGCTGCGCCTGCGCCCGGATCTCATGAGTGCCGACCTCATCCATTTCACGACCAGCGGGCACGCGGTGGTCGCGACGGAGATGGTCCGCGCACTGGCGGCGCGGATCTCGGCACCCGTCCATCCGGCCTGACCGTTGCGCCGGGGAATACCTGGCTGCCCGGTGGGCCGACGGCCTACCGAGCACGACTCCCGCGTCCGGCCGGGCCTGCTCGGGAGCACCCTCCGCTCGGTATCCGCTTCGCGAGGGCCCGACTCGACGGAGCCGGCATTCGCGCGGTGCACGCCGCCCGACGCTGCCCCCGTACCGGCGGTCGAGATACCGTGCTGCCGCGTCGTCGCCGGCGCTGACCGGCGACAGCGATCCGAAGGACCGGCGCCGCAACCGGTCGAGATCGGACCGGTCGACCCCACAGCCGAACTGCGGCCCGCGCACGATTCCGCACCCCCGGGACCCGCCGGCTCCCGGGCGGCCACCGCTCCGGACAGCCGGTGCCCGCACTCGTCCAGGCCACCCTGGAACAGGACGGGCGGGCTCCGTTTTCGAGGGGCTCACCCGGCGCCAGACTGCATATCTCCTCCCGGACGGCGCTGGCCGCGCGCGACCGCCGAGTCGGTCCGGCGCACCGGTATCCGGCGCCGGCCGGCCGAGCGCGGCGGCAGCTCCCCCGGCGGGCAAACTCCCGACAAAATCAACTTTGTCGGCCCGAGCGGTTAAGATCTGCGCCGGGCACGAACGAGGAGGAGTAGGTACCGACGTGGGAAGCTTCGGCCGTAGGTCACGGGCGTGGTGGGGATCCGGGGCAGGGACGACAATCCCCGCGATCACTGCGGGTCGGGGGGTCGACCGGTAGGCTCACGCGAGCATTCACAGGTGGCTGTTCCACCGAGACAACGGAGAACCGGCTCGGTGGATTCCGTTGCCGTTCCCGTTCGGACATACCGGTCCGGACACCTCCCCACATCACCCGTACCGGTGGTGTGTCGCCGAGAGATCGGCCGCCCGGATGGTCGTCGTCGGCCGTATGGGGAGTGGGTAGCGATGTCCGGGCAAACTCGGAGCCCGCACGTTCGGCGGTGATCACCTGTTCGCACCCGGAACCGAGATCTCCACGGCACTGTGCCCGGAGACATCACATTCCCAGGTACCCATCCCGAATCACGCACTGCCCGAACACTGTTCACCATCACGTATTTCCATGAAGGAGTCCCCATGTCCCGACGTTCGCCCGTGCTCCGGATCCCCGGAGTCATGGCAGGCCTCGTCGTGCTGAGCTGTGCTGTGCTGACCCTGTCCGGGTGTAGCGGCGGGAAGGATTCGGTCGAGGGTTCGCCGGCGTCACCGGCCACCACCGTCGCCGGACAGAACGGCGACGACACCGGCGGCGACGTCGACTTCGACGCGGCCATCGGCGATTGCGTCACGCTCTCGGGAACGATGACGGACGCGGAGATCGACCACGCCCAGTGCGGTTCGGCGGAATCGAACTACAAGGTGGTCGCCAAGGCCCCCACCCAGGACGGCTGCGCGTCCGATGTCGATCAGACGTACTACGTGACGCTGGGCGGCCGCGAGCAGGGCGCCCTCTGCCTCGATATCGACTGGGTCGAAGGCGAGTGCATGACGGTGCCGACCGGCAGCGACAGCCCCACCCACAGCCCGTGCACACCGGGTAAGCCCGATACCGTCCGCGTGGTGAAGATCCTGACCGGAACCACCGACGAAGCCGGCTGCCCGGACGACGCGACCAGCTACTACACCTACGACGAGCGCCTGCTCGTCACCTGCGTCGCCGAGGTGTAGCACCACACCGCACAGCTCGGCATGCGTGGCCTCACCTCGGGGTGTGAGGCCACGCGCGCTCTGTCCGGTGCCGGCCGGACCGGCGAGGGCGGACGCTGTCGACCGGCCGCCGCCGGAGATACACTGGGAACCCGGTACCGAAGACGCGTTCTGTCCACATCTGGCGGGGGGATGGCGCTACCAGGACTGCTGCGATGGATATCCGAACAGACGAGATCGCCGACCGTACCTACCGCTTCTCCACCTTCGTCCCCGAGGTGGGCCCGACGGGTTTCACTTTCAACCAGTTCTTCGTCGATGCCGCGGAACCGCTGCTGTTCCATACCGGAATGCGTGGCCTCTTTCCCGCGGTCTCGGCCGCGATAGCGCGCATCCGTCCGGTGGACGAAATCCGCTGGATCACCTTCGGCCATGTGGAAGCCGACGAGAGCGGCGCGATGAATCTGTTCCTCGCCGCCGCTCCGCACGCCCGGGTCGCGCACGGTGTCGTGGGCTGTCAGGTATCCCTGGACGATCTGGCCGACCGGCTGCCGCGCCGGCTGGCCGACGGCGAGGTCATCGATCTGGGTGACCGCCGCATCCAGCATCTGGACACCCCGCACGCACCACACAACTGGGAAGCGCGGGTGCTCTACGAAGAGGACACCGGGGTGTTGTTCTGCGGCGATCTGATGACCCAGCTCGGTGACGGTCCGGCGTTGACCGGCGGCGATCTGATCGGACCGGCCGAGGCCGCCGAGGACGCTTTCCACGCGACATCGCTGGGACCGGCGGTGCCGGCGACGCTGCACCGGCTGGCCGAATTGCGGCCGTCCACACTCGCCGTGATGCACGGTTCCAGCTTCACCGGTGACGGGGCCGCGGCCCTGCACGACCTCGCGACGGTCTACGAGAACCGGCTCGCCGTCTGACAGGCCGTAGGGTTCCACCCGGGTGCCACCCGCACCCGGTGACCGAGCGAGGAGGAACCCGATGAGCGCGCACGAACCACCGGAGCGCACACCCAGCCGATGGGAAGAACTCACCGCGGCCGACCCCGCCCATTCCGACTGGTATGTACAGCGGTTCCGGACACTGGCGGCCGAAGGGCACGATATCTTCGGTGAGGCCCGGCTGATCGATGCGATGCTGGGCCGGCGCGGCCGGGTACTCGACGCGGGCTGCGGTCCCGGACGTCTGGGCGGGCATCTGCACAACGCGGGACATGCGGTGGTGGGGGTCGATATCGACCCGGTACTGATCGCCGCCGCCGAGGCCGACTATCCCGGACCCACCTGGCTGGTCGGCGATCTCGCCGAACTGGATCTACCGTCCCACGGTATAGCCGGGGATTTCGATGTGATCGTCTGTGCGGGCAATGTGATGACATTCCTGGCCCCGGCCACCCGGCCGGCGGTGCTGAACGGATTCGCCCGTCATCTGGCGCCGGCGGGCCGGGTGGTCACCGGATTCGGTGCCGGTCGCGGCTACGATTTCGCGCAATTCCGCACCGACGCGGCCGAACAGGGACTCGCGGTGGATCTCCTACTGTCCACCTGGGACCTGCGACCGTTCACCGCGGATTCGGAATTCCTGGTCGCGGTGTTCTCGCTCGCCCGTGCCGATCGGTGACGAACCGGAATATGCTCCGTTCGGGGAGCACTTCCGATGCGTGATTCCCGAGCCCCGGCCCGAGCGGCACAGTGCTCGAGGGCAGTTCGGTCCGGACGGGTCTCCACGGAAGCCGGCTCGACGTCCCGTCCCGCGCATGACCCGTGTCGTTCTACTGCACCGGGGGCGATCCCCGGGACAGGACAGTGCCGGTCGCTTGTTTCCGGAGTGCCGGTCGATTGTTGCCGAGGCGCCGGCCCGGAAATGCGGACGGCGGCACCCCATGATGTCGACCGCGATAGTGCCCTGCGTAATTCAGCGATCGATCCGGCCCGGATCCGCGATGCCGATCGTGACGCGATCGCGCGCGGCGGCGGATTCACGAGCCGCCTCGAGTATCCGGAGCCCGGCGAGTGCGTCGGCGGGGTCGACCGGGACCGGAGCACCGTCGAGGACGGCGGCGGCGGTGGCCGCGTAGAAGGCGGGGTAGTCGCCGGGCAGGGTCGGGTACGGCGCCACCTCGGAACCGGCGCCGAGCACCCCGTGATCCGATTCGGCCGCGACACCCCACGGTTCGCCGTCGCCCGGCCGGCGGCCGTCGCGGAGCGCCGCCTCCTGGGGATCCATACCGTGCACTTCGTACCCGGCCCGATCACCCAGGACCCGGAACCGGGGCCCCAGCAGTGGCGCCACCGCGCTGGCCCAGAGATGCGAATGCACACCGCCGGCGTGGGTGAGTGCCAGGAACATATCGTCATCGGTGGTGACACCCGGACGGCGATCGGCCAGTTCGCAGTAGACGGTCTCGACCGGCCCGAACAAGGTCAGCGCCTGGTCGACCAGATGACTACCCAGGTCGTACAGGATCCCCGCGGCATCGGCCGCGCCGCCGACCTCACGCCAACCGCCCTTGGGTACCGGACGCCAGCGTTCGAACCGTGATTCGAAGCGGCGCACCGGTCCCAGCGCACCGTCGGCCATGAGCTCTCTAACCGTCCGGAAATCGCCGTCCCAGCGCCGATTCTGAAAAACGGTGAGCGTTCCCCCGCGTTCGCGCGCGCAGTGCAGCAGATCCTCGGCTTCCATCACCGTGACGGCGAACGGTTTGTCGACGACGACCGCGACTCCGAGTTCGAGCGCCCGCCGCGCCAGTTCGGCGTGGACCCGATTGGGCGCCGCCACCACTACCAGGTCGATACCGGAGATATCGGCGAAGAGACTGTCGGCATCGGGCAGCACCCGGACCCCGGGGTGTTCGCGCCGCGCCTGTGCTGCCCGTTCGGCCGAACCCGTCACCACCGCGGCGACCCGCATCCGGGGTTCGGCGGCGACGAGCGGCGCGTGGAACACCGATCCGGCCAGCCCGTATCCGATGATGGCGACTTCGAGGCTGCTCATACCCGCCGACGTTACCCGGCTGCCGCGTTCACCCCGCGGAGGTCAGAAAAGACAAGCGCACCTCGCGCTCCGGATTGTCGATATTGATATCGACCAGCGCGATCGACTGCCAGGTCCCCAGCGCCGGTTCGCCGTCCAGCACCGGAACTGTCGCATAGGGGGCGATGAGCGCGGGCATCACATGGGAGCGCCCGTGCCCGCGCGATCCGTGTGCGTGCACCCACCGATCATCGGCCGGCAGCAGATCGCGCAGAGCGGACAGTAGATCCTCGTCGCTGTGCGCACCCAGTTCCAGGACGGCGACTCCGGCGGTGGCATGCGGTACGAAGAGGTGCAGGAGGCCGTCACCGCCTGTTTCGTTCACGAACGCCCGGCACTCCGGGGTGATGTCACGGACCATTTCGTTGCGGCCGGTGTGCACCGCGATCACTGTGCTGCGCATAACCGGGGAGCCTACGCGGATCCGGTGGCCGCGGCCGCCGGGCGCGCTCCACGGCCCCGGCAACGTTCGGCCAATCCCGCCAGCACCGGCGAACATCCGGCGTCGAACCGGCGGTGCGCCAGGTCGTCGCTGCGGGTGGCGCCGCGGTTCACGATCACGACCGTGCCACCGTTGCGGGCGACCCGGTGGACGAATCGTCGACCCGACAGCACCGTCAGACTGGATCCGGCGACCAGGATCACCTCGGCCGCATCGACCAGCTCGTAGGCGGCCGCGACCCGTTCGGCCGGTACGCTCTCCCCGAAATAGACGATATCCGGCTTCCACATCCCGCCACAGCGCGGACAGTCCACCATGCGGAAACCGCTGGTGTCCTCGACGACGGCATCGGCATCGGGCGCCACCTCGAGGCCGGTCACCGAATCGGCCGCGAAACCCGGATTGGCCAGCTCCAGATGTTCGGCCAGCGCCATCCGGGAGATCTTCGCACCACACCCCAGACAGCGCACCTGGGCATAACTACCGTGCAGATCGATCACCCGGCGGCTGCCCGCCTTGGTGTGCAGCAGATCGACGTTCTGGGTGATCACACCGGTGACCACTCCCCGCCGTTCCAGTTCGGCCAGCGCACGGTGGCCGGTGTTCGGGCGAGCGGCGTCCATATGCCGCCAGCCCACATGATTCCGCGCCCAATAGCGCTGACGGAATACGGGATCACCGACGAACTGCTGGTAGGTCATCGGATTGCGCGGCGGCGCATCGGGTCCGCGATAATCCGGGATACCGCTGTCGGTGGAGATACCGGCGCCGGTGAGCACGACCATCGATCGGCCACCGATCAACTTGACCAGATCGTCGAGGCTATCGGCCCGGGTATCCGAGTGATGTTCGTGGAGTGACGCCGTGACAGGCATCTTCCGAGCCTACGTGCCGAGCGGCGACCGGGGTACGGCCGCCACCCGAGACGGTGCACCGATCGGTCAGGTCTGGATACCCGCGAGTTTGCCCGCTTCCGCGTCGAGACCCAGCATGGCGAGCAGATTGCGGCAGTCGGCGGCATCGGTGGAATGGCCGGCGACGATCCGGGCGGCGACAGCAGTGATTCTGTGGCCGATGCTGTCGAGAAGTACTGGAAGCGGTAATGCTGATCGGCCTCGCGCTGGGGACCATCCCGGGGATCGCACTCGCGGTCTTTACGTGGTTCCTGAGGCGGGGCGAACGGGAGGCATCGCTCTACGGGAAGCTGGCCGGCTCCGCCCCTGGAGCGAATGGACCGGGCCGAAGCCAGGCCGGAAATCGTCGAAGGCACGCTGTCCAGGCTCCGCACCGAGATCGGTACCCACCGCGCCTGGGATGACCAGGTCTACCGCAAGCCCTGGAGTCCGATCCGCACTACCCATCTCCTCCGCCGCCGAGCATCTGAAAGGCCCCACTCGCTGGGATCGGTAAACGGTCCTGACGAGTGGGGGGCTTTCGTTTTGGTCAGCGGCCTTCGCGGTGCAGGTCGCGCGTCAGATCCTGCCCTCGACCACGACCTCGGGTAACCGCTGGCGCCTGGCGTTCGGGCCCATGAGTCCCGGGTGGTGGGCCCGAAAGTGCAAGGAAATCCCTGGCTTCCATACCGGTCGTCTTGGGCGGTTCGCCACGCGCCACAGCTTCCCTTTCCTCTTGCATACGCTCGGCAAGTCGCTGGGCTGCTTCTCGTCGTTCGCGAAGTTCCCGTTCTCGCTCTCGGGCCTCCCGCTCCAGCCGCTGTTTCTCGATGGCACGTTCGGCCGCCTCCTGGGTGCGGGCCTTTTCGCGGCGTCTTTCCTCCCGCTCCCGCATCCGCTGCTGCGTCCGGAGTGCCTTCGAATCGAACAACTCCGGCTGTGCGAGCTCACGTTCGCGTTCGATCCTCCGGCCGGCCAGGCGTGCCTCTCTTGCCTGAGTCTTGGTGACTTCGACGACGCGAAATCTCTCGCTGAAGTCTCGCTCCATCGCTTCCAGCTCTCGACGGAACTCGCGGCCGGCCGATCCCTGCACGAGGACCCAAGTTCCCCGGGCGTTGATGTCGCGCTCGAGGATCTCCCGGTCCTTGGCCAGCTGCCCCTTGGCGGTATCGCCGCTGACGAGATTGCCGCCCTTGTACTCGGTGAAGTCCAACCCACCGCGCTCGTTCATCCGGGCGGTATCGTGCCTGCGCTCCCGGTTGTTGCCGAGCTTTACCGTTGCTTCGTATCGCCAGCCGCTCTCTCGCGTCTCGCCGCGCGCCTCGGCCATCCCGAGATGAAAGCGGCGACCCCGTTCATTGTGTTTGCGCCCCCGTTCGGACCGACGACGACGTTCATCCTCGACGGACATCCCCCGACATCTCCGGGCTTATCCGTTGGCGAGGTCGACACCCTTGTGGGGCAACCCGTGAACTTCGGCGAATTCGGTCTCACGGTCGTACCACTCGTCGGTGATGACCGTGAAGTCACCCTCTTCGACAGCGCTGTAGAGCAGGTCCACCGGGAAGTCGACTCGCTCCTGTGTCCATTCGTAAACGACCGCGGGCCCGTAGCTGTAGAGCGCACCATCTGCCACCCTGGGGATGTTGACGAGCCGACCGCCGCAGTGCTGGGTGAAGTAGTTCACGATGTAGCACACCCACTGGTCCACCATCAGCGGATCATCGGAACCGACCAGCGCGTCCTCGTTCGGGAGGAAGTAGCCGAACACCCCCGGAATCCACTCCAGGGCCATGTCATCGCTGTACCGGTCGGCCTGCGGCATCGGGGACACCGGATCACCGGCAGGAGTTTCCCAGCCGCCCGCGCCACCGACAGGAACCTTCGGCAGTGTTTCGGTGAACAGTCGGTCCACCTGTTCGGAAATCCGCTCGGGGCGAGAGAATTCCTTCCACTCCGGAACCTGCTGCGCCTCTTCGTCGTACCTGGAATCGCTCATTCTGTATCGCCTTCCCCTCGTTACCCCGGAACTCAAAATCGCGTCAACCCTAACTCGCTCGAAACCAGAACACCGTCAGCCCTAGCAGGGCCGTTACCAGCACCACCAGGACCATGTTCGCCATCAGGAACCGTCCTCGACCCACCGCCGCATGGACTCCAAGAGCCGCTCGAGGTGGGGGATGGTCGGAACTATCCACCACTTGCTGCGCGGCACTTCCCCATCGGCGTAGCACCGCACTCTCGTCGGCAATGGTTCTCGTGTCGTCTCGTGCATCTGAACCCCTGTCGTTCGACCCCTATTTGGCTCGCCCCGCCGTCGGGGACTTCCCGAACACCCGACGGCGCGGCGCCCATCCGACGCTACGGACGCGATGGTCCAGCGGGAACGCATATCCTGTTGCCAGGTGTTGCCAACTCGGACGGGACAGGACAAATGGATACCGGCCGGACTCTGCGCACAGCAAGGCAATCCGCTGGCATTTCCTTGCGCGAGGTCTCCCGGCTCACCCACTACAGCCCGAGCTACCTGTCCCGTGTCGAATCGGGCCAGCGCGCCGTTACCCCCGAGGTGCTCAGCGCATACGAGGCCGCCCTGGGTGTGGATATGAGCAGGCTGACCGCAGTGACCGAAAAGCTGGCCAGGATCGACACCAGCGCCCTCAATGACGTGTCTGTGATGCTGGCCGCCACCCGCCGCCTCGAGGATGCCACCGGACCCGTTGCCGTGTTGCCCGCGGTCGCGGGTATATCGGCAATGACGGATCAGTTCGTACAGTCGGCCCCTGCCCGCAACGTAACCGCGCTGGCGTCGGAGGTGTCGCAGTTCCGGGGATGGCTCGAACACGCCACAGGGGCCAGTGGGGCGTCGCGGCGCAGCCTGGGCAGGGCTCTCAACTTGGCGAAGGACTCCGGCCACCCCGACCGCCTGGTACACGGTCTGAGCTTCGCGGCCTACGTGCTCCTCGAATCGGGCGACCGGGCCACAGCTCAGGCGATGTCGGACGCGGCCATGACGGTCAGGGGCGCCGACCCCCACCTCCACGTCTACGAGCAGTTCCAGCGCGCTCGGATTCACGCCCTGGCCGGCGAGGCACACGAGGCCGATCGACTGCTCCTCGACGCCGACAAGGCCATCACTACACTCGACGGCGAGACGCCCCCGGACTCCGGCTACTGGTACGGCCCGGGGTTCTACGGCTTGCAGCGCTCCCGCGTTCTACGCACCCTCGGCCGGGTCGCCCTTGCACAAGACGAGGTTCGGGCTGCCGTCGATGCCCTGCCGCCGAACCACTTCCGATCCGAATGGGCAGCGAAGTGGCGTGCAGCTGCGGATGGCGAGACCGACGTTCCGCAGTAGGTACGCACCCGTGCCCCTTCTCACTTTTGGCATCGGTGGAGATACCGGCGCCGGTGAGCACGACCATCGATCGGCCACCGATCAACTCGGCCAGATCGTCGAGAGCATCGGCCCGGGGACCCGAGGGGTGCTCGTACAGTGACGCCGTAACAGGCATCTTCCGAGCCTACGTGCCGGGCAGCGACCGGAGTACGGCCGCCACCCGAGACGGTGCACCGATCGGTCAGGTCTGGATACCCGCGAGTTTGCCCGCTTCCGCGTCGAGACCCAGCATGGCGAGCAGGTTGCGGCAGTCGGCGGCATCGGTGGAATGGCCGGCGACGATCCGGGCGGCGACGGCGCTGCGGCGGGCGGCCTCGGCACGTTCGGCACTGCGGATCTCCGCGAATTCGGCCAGATCGGACTCGGGGATATCGTGATCGACGGGGGTGGTGCTGCGGCTGGATGTGCCAGGCATGGGTCTCCTTCGAGTTGTCCGAAGCCTACGCCGAGGACCGGTGACGCACAGCGCAACCGGAAACTCGGATCGGCCTCCGACATATGGTCACTTGCACCCGGGATTCGCGAACCGGGGACCGGTCGTAGGTGTATTCGCCGAATCCGCTGGGCGCACCTCGTAACTCGACCGAATCGAGGCCCGGTGGGTGCCGGAAACGACATGCCGATCGATTGCCGGAATTCATATCAGAGTTTCCGGTACTGTGTCCCGCGTCATAATGGGATCTCCGAGCCCGCCGCGTCCGACATCGTGTCGCAGGTGCGCCGATGTCGTTTTTACGGCCCTTGTTTTTTATGACATACCTCCTCTAAATTCACCTCCTGCACGTACACCAATTTGGAATACTCGCGTTCCGCTACTCGGGGGGCGGTATTCCAACCCAGCAAGGAGGTACACCGGTGCAGATCGACCACTTCAGCCATGGCTGGCTCACCCCCGTGGTCGCGTACATCATGTCGTTCACCGGATCGTTGCTCGGGCTACGGTGCATGAGCCGCGTACGCAGCGAATCACCGTTCGACGGCTGGCTCATCGCGGCGTCGGTCGCCATCGGCGGCACCGGGATCTGGGTCATGCATTTCATCGCCATGCTGGGATTCCGGATCGACGGTGCGGCCATCAAATACGACGTGCCCGTGACGCTGATCAGTGCGGCCATCGCCATGGTGGTGGTCTGGGCCGGACTGTGCCTGGCCCAGCAACGCCGATTGGGCGGCCAGAGCCTGCTGGTCGGGGGCGTGGTCACCGGGATCGGCGTGGGTGCCATGCACTACGCCGGTATGTACGCCATGAAGACCGATGTCGAAATCGGTTACGACTGGTCGACCGTATCGTTGTCCATGGTGATCGCGGTGATCGCGGCGACCGCCGCACTCTGGTTCACCCTCAATGTCCGCGGCACCCTGGCCACTATCGGCGCCGCGCTGGTGATGGGCGTGGCCGTGGCCGGTATGCACTACACCGGGATGTACGCCATGCATCTGGGCACGCAGCACCATATGACACCCTCGGGCGCGGGAGCGGCGCAACTGCTGACTCCACTGATCGTCGGTGTCAGCCTGTTGACCGTGGGCATGCTGTTCCACCTGGGTCTCACCGAGGTGAGTGGCGGCGCGGCGATATCGCGCCGGCCCGCGGCCGACAACTACTGGCCCACCCGCGACTGAGCCCGGAACCGTCCACGCCGCGACATTTCGGCTGCCTGTCCGAAATGCGTCACGTGACACGACCCGCGCCGGATGCTTCCCGATGCCACCCCGATAGGGTCGAGGGGTGCGACAGCGGATCATCCTGGATGTGGACACCGGCGTGGACGATTCCCTGGCACTGCTGTATCTGCTCGCCAGCCCGGACGCCGAGATAGCCGGTATCGCCTCCACCGCCGGTAATGTGCCCGCGGCCCAGGTCGCGATCAATAATCTGGCGTGGCTCGAGCTGGCCCGGGCACCGGAGATCGAGGTGGCGCTCGGAGCGGCCGATCCACTCGAGATCTCGCTGCGCACCACCGAGGACACCCACGGACCGCACGGGGTCGGCTATGCCGAACTCCCCGCCCCGACGCGCAGTATCTCGACGCGCAGCGCCGCGCAGATGTGGGTGGACCTCGCCCGGCGCCATCCCGGGGAGCTGATCGGTCTGTGCACCGGGCCGCTCACCAATCTGGCACTCGCTCTGCGGGAAGAGCCCGGACTCCCCCGGCTGCTGCACCGGCTGGTGATCATGGGCGGCGCGTTCAACCACCCCGGCAACACCACGCCGACCAACGAATGGAATATCCACGTCGATCCCGAGGCCGCGAAAATCGTCTTCGACGCGTTCTCCGCGGCCGCGCCCGATCGCCGCCCGATCGTCTGCGCGCTCGATATCACCGAAACCATCGAGATGCGGCCCGCACATCTGATCCGGCTGGCCGAACGCGCCGGCAGCCTCCCGATCGAGACGGTCTCCCCCGCCGATCCACCCGAGGCACGGTCGGCGGCGAGCAATCCCATCATCCGGTACCTGACCGACGCGGTCCGCTTCTATTTCGATTTCCACGACGGCTACGACCTCGGCTATCTGGCCCATATGCACGACCCGTTCGCCGCGGCGGTCGCGCTGGACCCGGCGCTGGCCCGCACCCGGCCGGCGACCGTGGACGTCGAGCTCGCGGGCACACTCACCCGGGCCACCACCGTCGCCGATTGGACCGGGATGTGGGGTCGCCCGCCCAACGCCGATATCGTCGTCGGCACCGACCCCGTGCAGTTCTTCGACCGGATGATCGCCCGGATCGGCGACCATGCCCGGGCCGTCTATCCCGGGGAACCCGGCGCAGACCCCGGCGCCCGGCTCCGCTGATATGCCGGCGAACTCTGCCCGAACCGAGCGAGAGGTACGAACGTGGACACGTCCGGACTGACCGAGGTCCCGGCCGACGAGGCGTACCTGGCCGGGTTCCGGGAGCGGTTGGGGCTGCCCGGGATGATCGATGTGCACACCCACTTCATGCCGCACCGGGTGCTACGCAAGGTCTGGGCGTACTTCGACGATGTCGGCCCGCTCACCGGCCGCCCGTGGCCGATCACCTATCGCGCCGAGGAATCGGTGCGACTGGACACTCTGCGCCGCTTCGGTATCCGCGCCTTCACCGCCCTGGTATACCCGCACCGCCCGGATATGGCGGCCTGGCTGAACGAGTGGACCGCGAAATTCGCCGCGGAGGTCCCGGAATGCCTGTCCACCGCCACCTTCTACCCGGAACCCAGCGCGGCCGGGTATGTCGCCGCCGCCGTCGACGCGGGCGCCCAGGTGTTCAAATCCCATATCCAGGTCGGCGCCTACGACCCGCGCGACCCCCTGCTGGATCCGGTCTGGGGCACGCTCGAGGACGCGGGCGTGCCCACGGTGATCCACTGCGGTTCCGGCCCGGCGCCCGGCGCTTTCACCGGACCCGGGCCGGTCGCCGACGTACTGCGGCGCTTTCCACGACTCCCGCTGATCGTCGCGCATATGGGTATGCCCGAGTACCAGGATTTCCTGGACCTGGCGGATCGATATGCCGGGGTGTATCTGGACACCACGATGGCGTTCACCGATTTCGCCGAGGCCGATATCCCGTTCCCGGTGGCCGACCGGCAACGATTGATCGACCACGGCGACCGGATCATGTTCGGTAGCGATTTCCCGAATATCCCCTACCCGTACCGGCATGCCGTCCAGGCCCTCGAACGGCTCGAACTGGGCGAGGACTGGTTGCGCCGGGTCTGCTACCGCAATGCCGCCGACCGGTTCGGCCTGGACTGACGGGGTTCCCGTCCCGGCCGAACCGGTGCCTCGGCGGCGGCGCCGGGATCCGGCGTCAAGTCGTTCTCTCCGTCGCGATCATCGCCGTCGCCATCGGTTCGCCCGGCGCCTCGACCCCGGCCCAGCGCGCCAGCGCCGTACGGCATTCGGCGATCTCGCCGGGCCCGGGCGCGCAGTCGGTGGCCCAGGCGACCCGGCCGTCGGGCCGTAGCACCAGCGCTTTCGCCGTGGTCTCCACCGTCCGCGCCCGCACTACGGAGATCCGGCTCGGCAGATCGGTGAGCGCGGCGGACCATGCCTCGTCGGCGCTGAGATCCAGCAGTAGTGTGCGGGAGTCCCGAATCAGCTCGGCCAGACGTACCGTGCCGTCGCCGGTGCGCAGCGTGAGATCCGGTGCGCTGTAGCCGATGAGCGGGTGCGGATCGGTGACGCCCATATCGAGACGCACATCCGTCCCCGCGATCAATCCGGCTACCCGCGCGACCGCGGTCTCGTCCGCGAGCAACTCGCCGAACACCGTGCGCAGCGCGGTGACATCTCCGCCCGGCGCGAGCAGGGCCGATTGCGCGCGGGCGGCGAGTTCGGCCCGGACCGCCGCCTGCCGGCGTTCCCGGTCGTAGCTGTCGAGCAGACCGGCCGGCGCCCAGCCGTCGATCTCCGCCGCCAGCTTCCAGCCGAGGTCCACCGCGTCCGGCAACCCCGCGTTCAGCCCCGGCCCGCCACCACCGGTGTAGACGTGCGCCGCGTCGCCGGCCAGGAAAACCGGTCCGTCGCGGAACCGTTCGGCCACCCGGGTGTGCCCGCCGCGCAGCCGGCGCAGCAGATGTGGGCCGGGGCCCTCGGGCGCGGCGAGTGGGATCTCCGCGCCGAGGACCCGGGCGATACTGGCCCGCATCTCCGCCAGCGTCATCGGCTCCGCGACCGCGGGTTCGTCCCATTCGACGGTGGACAGCATCACCGGCCGGCCGGCGAACGGAGCGTAGGTGAATCCGCCGTGTTCGGTACGCAGCGACAGGAACGGCCGGATCGGGCCGAAACCGGGCACCCGCAGTTCACCCGTGCGCGGATCCACCCAGTCGGCGGGGATCGAGGCGTGGACCGTGCGGGCGGTCGTGCGGTCGTATCCGATACCGGGGAAGCCGATTCCGCGCTGTTTGCGCACCACGCTGTGGGCGCCGTCCGCGCCGACCAGATAACGCGTGTGCAAGCGCACCGCGCCGTCCACGCCCGAGAGTTCCACCGCGACCCCGTCGCCGTCGTCCTCGACGGCGACGACGGCCGCACCGCGGCGGATCTCGATACCGAGTTCGGCAGCGTATCCGGTCAGTGCGGTGACCAGTTCCCGCTGCGGGATCGGCAGTGTGTAGACCGGTCCGTCGTCGAGCAGGCTCAGATTCAGGGCCAGCCCGCCGAACATGAAGTAGCGGTCGTTGGGGCGGGGTGGTCCCGGTGTCCCGCTGAGCCGCTCGTACAGACCGCGCCGATCCATCAGCGGCACCACCTGACCTACCAGGCCGTTGGCCCGGGGTTCGGTATCGGCTTCGGCGTTCCGCTCGAGCAGGAGCGGCCGGATACCGGCGCGGCCCAGTTCGCAGGCCAGCAGCAGACCCACCGGGCCCGCCCCGGCGATGATCACGTCGTAGCGCATCTCAACTCCCGGTATCCGGTACGGGCAGCCCGGCGGCCACCTGGCTCAGGGCGGCGCGCAGTGCGGCCGCGATCGATTCGGGCGGGCGGGTACTGCGGGAGTGTTCGGTGGCCACCGCACAGGCCGAACCCACTACCGCGGCGACCAGTTTCGGATACATATCCCGCGCGGGGTCGGCGCCGATCCGCGCCGCGACGGCAGCGGCCAGGTCCCGTTGCGCGAGCGCGTCGGCCTCCAGTACGGCACCGCGCACCGCGGGCTGGGCGAGAATCTCCCCGACCCCCTCGGCCCAGCGGGTATCACCCGCCGTGCCCGCCTGCGCGGCTCCCACGCCCAGTTCGAAACCGTGCAGGACAGCGGCAGTGATCGCCGGCCAGAGCGGTTCGTCCACCGGACGGGTGCCGAGCAGCCGGCCGATCTCGTTCATCCGGTCCAGGTGCCGGGAGGCCACGGCTTCGGCCTTGCTGCCGAAGTAGTTGCGGAAAGTGCGGTCGGAGACACCGACGGCCGCCGCGACGTCCTCGACGGTGACCGCGTCCCAGCCCTTTTCGATCGAGAGCCGGATGGTGGCGAGACTCAGCGCGAGCCGGGTCTCGCGTTTCTTGCGTTCCCGTAGCCCGGGTTCGGCATCGTTCATACGAACCACGGTACCGATAATTTCCAAAAACGAAAGATTTCCCTGTCGGAAACTTTTTCAGCTGTCGAAGGCGTTCAGCAGTTTCTCGGCCGCCAGTGCCGCGGTCAGCGTCCCGTCCCGGACCTCACGCTCCACCTCACCGCGTAACGCTTTCACCTTCGGATTGTCGGCGAGGCGACGTAACAACTGGTCGTGCACCATGGTCCAGGTCCAGTCGACCTGCTGCCGTCGGCGCTTCTCGGCGAACTCCCCGGCATCGGTGAGCACCCGGCGATGGTCCAGGACGGTCTGCCAGAACTTCTCCAGACCCACACCCTCCAGCCCGCTCATGGTCAGCACCGGCGGACGCCACAGCGCGTCGTGCGGATGGATCAGCCGCAGCGCCCCGGTGAGTTCCCGCGCCGCCGATTTCGCCTCGATCTCGTGTTTACCGTCGGCCTTGTTCACCGCGACGAGATCGGCCAGCTCCAGCACACCCTTCTTGATGCCCTGCAACTGATCACCGGTCCGCGCCAGCGTGAGGAAACAGAACACGTCGACCATATTCGCCACGGTCACCTCGGACTGCCCCACACCGACCGTCTCCACCAGGATCACGTCGTAACCGGCCGCCTCGAGCAGGACGATGGTCTCGCGGGTCGCCTTGGCCACCCCGCCCAGCGTGCCCGCCGTCGGCGACGGGCGGATGAAAGCCCTCTCCTCCACCGACAGCCGGGCCATCCGGGTCTTGTCGCCGAGGATCGAACCGCCGGTCCGGGTGGACGACGGATCGACCGCGAGCACCGCGACCCGGTGACCCGCCCCGATCAGCTGCATACCCAGGGCATCGATGAAGGTCGATTTCCCCACCCCGGGCACACCGGTGATCCCCACCCGATTCGACAGTGCCGCACCGGCTTCCGGAGTCAGCCGGAGCAGCAGTTGCTGGGCCTGGTCCCGGTGATCGGACCGGGTGGACTCCACCAGGGTGATCGCCCGCGCCAGGGCGGCCCGCTCACCGGAGCGGACCGCCTGCGCGAGGGCTTCCACGTCGACTACACGTGCGCTCATCCCTGGGCTTCGGCCTCGGATTCGGTAGCACCGGAGCCGAGTTCGTGCCCGAGTGCGGCACCGAGCTTGCGCAGCAGATCGATCGCCGCGTCCGCGATGACGGTGCCCGGCGGGAAGATCGCCGCCGCACCCGCCTCGTACAGCTCGTCGAAGTCACCGGGCGGGATGACCCCGCCGACGATGACCATGATGTCGGGCCGGCCGACATCGGCCAGTGCCTGCCGCAGGGCGGGCACCAGCGTGAGGTGACCGGCGGCCAGCGAGGACACACCGACGACGTGCACGTCGTTGTCCGCCGCCTGGCGGGCCACCTCTTCGGGGGTCTGGAACAGCGGGCCCACATCCACGTCGAACCCGAGATCGGCGAAGGCCGTGGCGATCACCTTCTGGCCGCGGTCGTGACCGTCCTGGCCCATCTTCGCGACCAGGATGCGGGGACGCCGCCCTTCGGCCTCGGCGAACTCCTCCACCAGATCCCCGGCGGTGGTGATGTTGGTGACCTTGCCGGCCTCGTCGCGGTACACACCGGACAGGGTACGGATCTCGGCCTGATGGCGGCCGTAGACCTTCTCCAGCGCGTCCGAGATCTCCCCGACCGTGGCCTTCGCGCGGGCCGCGTCGATGGCCAGCGCCAGCAGGTTGTTCTCCATCCCGCCCGCGGACGAGGCGGCGGCCCGGCTGAGTTCACCCAGCGCCCGCTCCACCGCGTCCTGGTCGCGGCCGGCCCGCAGCTGCTGCAGTTTCTCGATCTGCTCGGCCCGGACCCGGGAGTTCTCGACCTTGAGGACCTCGACCTCGTGGTCCTCGGCGACCTGGTACTTGTTGACGCCGATCACCGGCTGCTGGCCGGTATCGATCCGCGCCTGGGTCCGGGCCGCGGCCTCCTCGATACGCAGCTTCGGAATACCTTCGCCGATGGCCTGGGCCATCCCCCCGTGGGCCTCGACCTCGGCGATATGCGCCCGGGCCCGTTCGGCGAGCTGATGGGTCAGCCATTCCACGTAGTACGAACCACCCCACGGGTCGATCGGCCGCGTGGTGTTGGATTCCTGCTGGATCAGCAGCTGGGTGTTCCGCGCGATCCGGGCCGAGAAATCGGTCGGCAGCGCGAGCGCCTCGTCGAGGGCGTTGGTGTGCAGCGACTGGGTGTGCCCCTGGGTCGCCGCCATCGCCTCGATACAGGTGCGCGCCACATTGTTGTAGGCGTCCTGCGCGGTCAGCGACCAGCCCGAGGTCTGCGAATGGGTCCGCAGGGATAACGATTTCGGGTTCTTCGGATCGAATTTCGCGACCAGTTCGCTCCACAGCAGCCGACCCGCACGGAGTTTGGCGACCTCCATGAAGAAGTTCATCCCGATCGCCCAGAAGAACGACAGCCGCGGCGCGAACTCATCGATCTCCATCCCGGCGTCGATTCCGGCCCGCAGGTACTCCACCCCGTCGGCGAGGGTGTAGGCGAGTTCGAGATCGGCGGTCGCTCCGGCTTCCTGGATGTGGTAGCCGGAGATCGAGATGGAGTTGAACTTCGGCATCTTCGCGCTGGTGTAGGCGAAGATATCGGAGATGATCCGCATCGAGGGCTTCGGCGGATAAATGTAGGTGTTACGGACCATGAACTCTTTCAGAATATCGTTCTGAATGGTTCCGGCCAGCTGTTCGGGAGCCACACCCTGCTCCTCGGCGGCCACCACGTACAGCGCCAGGATCGGCAGCACCGCACCGTTCATGGTCATCGATACGCTTACCTGATCCAGCGGGATCTGGTCGAAGAGCTGG
The DNA here is from genome assembly GCF_053605105.1 of Nocardia sp. NPDC003963. Taxonomy (NCBI): domain Bacteria; kingdom Bacillati; phylum Actinomycetota; class Actinomycetes; order Mycobacteriales; family Nocardiaceae; genus Nocardia; species Nocardia sp. NPDC003963. Next base: position 852,377 of record NZ_JBSGIP010000001.1, on the reverse strand, counting down.
CGCATGTCCAGGATGGAATCGATGGCGACACCGGCCATCCCGACATCGCCCTGGACCCGGGGGTGATCGGAGTCGTAGCCGCGGTGGGTCGCGAGGTCGAAGGCCACCGACAGGCCCTTCTGCCCGGCCTGCAGATTGCGCCGGTAGAAGGCATTGGAATCCGCGGCCGTGGAGAAGCCCGCGTACTGGCGGATGGTCCACGGCTGGTTCACATACATGGTCGGGTACGGCCCACGCACGAACGGCGCGACACCGGGGACACTGTCGAGGGGGAAACCCGCTTGGGCGACGGCGTCACGATCGGACCGGGTGAACACCGGCGGGACATCGATCCCCTCCGGCGTCGACCACACCAGCTGTTCGGGCGTGTAACCGTTCGCCTCCGCCGCGTGCCGCACATAGGCGTCCCGGGCGCTCCCGTCGGCCTGGTCCGGGGTGAAACCCGGCTCGGTGAGCGGAACCTCGGCGAAACTGCCGACCTCCTGCTCGATTCGCTGTGTAGTCATCAGGCTCCCACCTTCTCCAGCAGGCCGGTCAGGGCGGCGACCGCGTCGATCCGGGCCGCCAGGAACCCGTCCGGACGCCGGGCCTCCTCGATACCGGTCAGCACCTTCTCCGGCCCGGCCAGCAGTACGGTCTCGACTCCGGCTCCCCGCAGCTGTTCCACCGCCGCGGCCGCGTCGGTGCCGTAGCGTGCGTCGGTACCGCAGAGCACCGCGATCGACGCCCCGGATTCCTTTGCCGCCGTGGCGATATCGTTCTCGGCGAGCGGGCCCGGATCGATGGATTCGATCCCGCCGGATGCCAGCAGGTTGGCGATGAAGGTGACTCGCACATTATGTTCGGCGACCGTACCCAGCGGCACCAGCAGCGCCTTCGGGCGTGTGCCGTGCGCGGCGAGGTAGGCGTCCGAGCGGTCCCGCAGCGCGTCGAACGGCGCGCCGTAGCGCGGGCCCGGTCCCGCCGCCCGCGCGGCTTCCGACAACGGCGCCTCGGCGAGATTCGGGAATTCGTTCACCCCGGTCACCGCGGTCCGGCGATGCGCGATATCGCCTTCCCGCCGGGCATTCGTCTCCCCGATCCGGGTGGCCAGCAGGCCGGAGTCCAGGGCCGCGCGGTAGCCGCCGGCCGCCTCCAGCTCCTGCATGAAACCCCATGCGGCGGTGGCGAGTTCGTCGGTGTACCGCTCGACGTACCAGGAACCCGCGCCGGGGTCCTGGACATGCCCGAGATGGGATTCCTCGAGCAGCAGCAACTGGGTGTTGCGCGCCATCCGCTCCGAGAACGAGGCCGAGACCCCGAGTTCGCCCGCGGGCAGCGCGGAATCGAACGGCAGGACGGTGACGGTATCGGCGCCGCCGACGCCGGCCCCGAAGGCGGCCAGCGTGGTACGCAGCAGGTTCACCCAGGGGTCACGCCGGCTCATCATGGCCGCCGAGGTCACCGCGTGCTGCGGGGCCGCGCCCTCCGACGGCGCGCCCAGCGCGTGGGCGACTCGGGCCCACAACCGCCGGGCAGCCCGGAACTTCACGAGCGTGGCGAACTGATCGTCGGTGGCGGCGAACCGGAACTCCAGCTGCCGCAGCGCCTCGGCCACCGGCATCTCGCCGGACAGCACGCGCAGGTATTCGAGTCCGGCGGCGACGGCCGCGCCCAGCTCCTGGGCGTCGGAGGCGCCGGCATCGTGGAAGACGGTGCCGTCCACGGTGATCGCCCGCACCGTCTCCGGTCGCTGCCCGGCCGCGACGGCCAGGTCCGTGGTCTCGGCGAGGCCGAGATCGTCGACGCCGGCGAAGGCACTCGTGAGGGGTGCCGCACCGAGAGCGACCCGGATGGCGGCGCGATCGGGGGCCGCATAGCCGTCGATCACCGCGTACACGGCAGCGGCCGCCGCGGCCGCCGCGGTCCCGGCGCGCAGGCTCAGCGGGGCCAGCTCGAACAGCAGACCGTCGAGCGCGGCGGCGATGTCACCCACCGGCACGCCGTGGGCCCCCACCCCGAGTTCGACGGCGCTCAGGCCGTTCTCCAGGCCGACGGTGATCTCCCGGTTGGCGGTCGCGGCATCGGCGGCACCGATGCGGGCGCTGACGAACCAGCCGCGGTGGACATCGCGGCCGGCGTCGGCGCCCCGGACGAACGGGTAGGCACCGGGCAGCGGCGGCTCGGGCAGTTCGTCCCGGCGTGTGTACAGCGGCGCGATACTCAGTCCGTCGTAGGTGGACTGGTTCAGTAGCTTTTCGGGTTCCGCACCGAGTTCGGCCGCGTCGACCTTGCGGGTCTTGGCCAGCACTCCCGCCACACCCTTGCGCCAGGCGGGATATTCGGGCACCGCGGACGAGGACGGATCAGCTCCGGCCGCGGGCTCTGCAGCAATCGGCATACCCTGTTCCCTCATTGTCGTTCCAGTACGAGCGCACCACAGGTGAGCGCGGGTACCTTGGCATCCGCCCAGCTCAGCGAATACTTTGGTTAACGAGCATTCAGCCCGCCCCTCCGATGCTAGCGGGATGCCCGTACGGCATCGTCCGGGGCCACCACTACCAGCGAGTAACCTGCGGGTCGCCGACGGCACAAGCCCTGCTCACCGCGCTCGGCCGGGCGGACGGTCCATCCACCGGGTGCGCAGTCCGGCCACGAGGTGCGCGGAGGGTTCCCGCGACAACTCGCCCGGCCCGGGCATCGGCACCCCCCGGGGCGGCCCGGCGCCCTACCGGTAGCCTCGGCCGGTGCCCCGTATGCTCCGCGACCGGCGGCTGGTCCTCCTACTGTGCGCCGCCGCGCTCGTCTGCGCGGCAGCCTTGCTGACCCCACTGCCGAGCCCCGCGCAGATCCAGGGGTGGGCCGGCGAGGCCGGACCCTATTTCCCCGCCCTGTTCTTCGTCGCGCATGCCGTGATCACCATTGCCCCGGTGCCCCGCACCGTGTTCACTGTGGCGTCGGGTCTGCTGTTCGGCCCCGCGGTCGGGCTCGCTGTCGCCGTCGGCGCCACAGTACTCAGCGCGGCCACCGCTTTCCTCCTGGTGCGCGCCCACGGACGCGACCGGGTCGGCGCGTATCTCGATCATCCGACCGTGCGGACGGTGGACGAGCGCCTGCATCGCCGGGGCTGGCTCGCCGTCGGCGCGCTCCGGCTCATCGCCTTCGCGCCGTTCTCGGTGGTGAACTATTCGTGCGCCCTCTCCTCGATCCGGTTCTGGCCGTATCTGGGCGCGACGGTGATCGGCATCCTGCCCGGCACCGCGGCCACCGTCATCCTGGCCGACGCGCTGACCGGAGGCACCCATCCGGTGATGGTCGCGGTCTCGATCGCCTGTATCGCCGTCGGTCTGCTGGGCCTGGTGATCGACCAACGATGGAAACCGGCCGTCGAGAATCCGGTCACCGTCCTCGACTGATCCCGCGCCGACCGACCCCGCGCCGGTGTGCAACGCCACGCCAAAAATCGTTGCTGACCGATAGCCAGCGCTGTCCTGGTTACCATTCAGGTGACCGACCCCCGCGCATACACGCCGTTTCCCTGTTCGATCGGGAACGCCATCGGATAGCTGAAGGGTTCTTGCCCATGCGGATAGCCGTTCGGACGTTGGGTACCTGCTGGGCAGCACTGGCGGTCGTCGCCCTCACCGCGGGCCCCGGAACCACCCAGCCACCGGACACGATCGCGCGACCACCGGCCGGGACCACCGAGTTCGCGGCGCGCGATCTGGGCCTCGGCGAGCAGATCGTGCTCCGCGGCGACGACGACCAGGTGGATCTGACGATTCCGGTACCGCCCGGTATGTCTCCCGTCCAGCTCACCGCCGCCGTGGATCTCCCGGCCGATCTCGCACGCGGGACAATCGATGTGGAATCGGGTGACCGGTTCATCGGCCATGCCGATCTGCCCGCCGGCGCCGACGGCCGCGTCCCGGTCACCCTGCCGTTGGACGGAGCCGAGATCCGAGATCAGGCGGCCGGTGTCACCCTGCACGTGAACCTGTACCCGGAGGTGGGACGCTGCCCGGACGACTGGTTCGAGCACGGCGCGGTCCTGCGCGAGGTGCGGATCGACTACGCCGGTACACCGCAGGCGCCCGCGGTCATCGCGGATTTCCTGCCGCCGATCCTGCAGGAACTGCGGATCTACGTCCCGGAGAAGCCGTCGGCACTGGAGGCCGACGCCGCGTTGTCGTTGTCCACCGCGATCGTGGCCTACTACGGCAGCCAGCCGGTCCGGGTGAGCCTGCGGAAGCTGCCCGCCGACGGGACTGTCACCGAACCGGATACCGATTTCACCCGGTCCGTCGCCATCCGGGCGGGCGGCGGCGCGGCCGCGACACTCAGCCCCACGGCCGGGCCACCGGCACTGCTGATCACCGGGGAGGATGCCGCCCTGCTCGATCAGATCCGGCTGATCACCAGCCGGGTATCGGAATTCGCCGTGGCCGGCCGGGCCGTCGCGGGGTCCTTCGATCAGCCGCCGGTCCTGGCGGCCGGCACCACCACCCTCGGACAGCTCGGCGCCGGTACGCTCAGCGCCAGTTCCCATGCCCAGGTGAGTGTCCCGTTCACCCTCGACCAGGCCCGGCTCGGCCGGCCCTCCGGCAATATCCGCGTGAAACTCCAGGGCAACTACACGCCACTGCCACCGAGTCAGGCCGGTCTGCTCACCGTGACCGCGGACAATCGGGAACTCACCAGCTGGGCGGCCGATCCGACCGGACAGATCGACCGCTGGATCGATATCCCCGACGATGTGCTGCGGCGCAGCACCACCGTGAACGTCACCCTCCGTACGACCGGCGACACCGGCCGCTGCGGCACCGACCAGCCGCTCACTTTGACCATCCTGCCGAGCAGCGAGGTCACCGGCGAATCCACGCCGGGCGGGCCGCCGCAAGGTTTCCAGGCGCTGCCCCAGAGTCTGCTCCCGGTTTTCGATATCGCCACCACCACCGGTGGTTTCGACGATCTGGACCGGGCGGTGGCGGTGGTGGCCGGTCTGCAATCGCTCACCACGACCCGGTTGGACCCACACTGGACGCCGGTAGCCGACGCGGTCGGCAGCACCCGGCCCACCGTACTCATCGCGGCCGACGGTGAACTGCCCGCCGGAATCTCACCGCCGCTGAACAAGACCGACGACACCCGTATCGCCCTGACCGACCGGACCGGGACCGTCACTCAGCTGCAGCTCTCACCCGGGCTGCGCTTCGCCTCGTTGCAGAGCTACTACGACGACGGGCGGCAGCTACTCGTCGCCACCAGCAATGCCGGCCCGGGCGAACTGAACCGCACCCTCGACCGGCTCGCCACCGAACCCGGCGGCTGGTCCTCGCTGTCCGGAGATGTCCTGTTCACGGCGGCCGGACGGGAACCGGTCGACTATTCGCTGACGGCCGCCGAATCACCGACCGGCACCACGGCACCGATATCGCCGGCCATGCGGAACCTGCTCATCGCGGCCGGGGTGCTGGTGGCCGTCGGGCTGGTGGTGGCACTGTGGTTCGCCGCCCGCGGCCTCCGCCCCACGAACCGACGCTGACCCGTGATGCTGTGCGGCACCGCGGACCCCGTCGCCCGCGTCACGGTCCGCTGGGCGGTGTTGATCGTGCTCACCGGGCTGGCGTTCCGGCGCACTCTGATCGACGTCTGGGTCGGTGCGGGCGAGGGTACCTCGATCGGCTATGTATTCCTGCTCCCGCTCCTGGGCGGAGCACTGATGCTGGGCGTCCGGCGCCGCGACAAACCGGTACTGCCGATCCACGACCGGGAGACCGATGTCATCGTCGGCCTCCTCGGCCTGGTGGTGGCGCTGTTCGTACAGCGGCTGCTACTCCCCCGCTACGCCCCCTTCTACGAGCTGTTCCACTTCGATGTACTCGCCCTGACGCTGTTCGTCCTGTCGGGGTCCATCCTGCTCTTCGGGATGCGGGCCACCATGCGTTACTGGGAAGTCTGGGTGCTGTTCCTGGTGGTCAACCCGATCACCTACCGGCTCACCGCGGTCGCGCTCGGCGGCGGGCAGCTCGCCTACGCGTTCGTGATGATCGCGGCGTCGGCGGTCACCCTGGCCTACGGATTCCACATCGGTTTCCGGCGGGTCACCGCGGTCGCCGCACTGACTGTGGTCGTGGATACGGCGGTACTGGCCCTGATCGGCCACTGGTACCCGAATCTGCGGATCTCCCTCGTCACGACCGGGGTGGTCGCGTTGTCGGCACTGGTGGTCTGCGGCTGTGCGCTGCTCCGGCGGGAACCACTGCTGCCGTCCGGCACCGCACCCCGGATCGGCGGCGGACCGGACGCGCCCGGCTATGTACTGGCCCTGCTCGCGGTGGCCGCACTGCTCGTCGCGTTCGCGCCCATGCCGGCCATGACGAGTGACAAGGTGGTCGCCGGACCGCCGTATCAGGGTATGACCGGACTCGTGGTACCGCCGGGCTGGCGGGAGACCGGATTGCAGACCATGGACTGGCCGCAACACTATTTCCACACCGAATCGACATTTTTGCGCCAGACCCTCCGCACCATCGAACCCGACCCCGCCTGGGACACCCTGGGACGGAACCGGACCGCGCAGATCGATCTGCTCACCGTGCGCTACGGCGCCGCGCTGGATGTCTCACCCACGCTGGTCACCTACGACCTGCGCTATGCCAGGGTCAGCAATCCACCGCGATCGGTCGAGTTGGGGCGCGGTCTGACCGGCACCATGTACTCGATCGTCGACGAGCGCATCCACCTCACCTGGAACTACCTCACCTTCACCTGGCGCCGGGATTCCGCCCATATCCAGCGGGTCACGGTGATGACCGTGGACAACCACGAGCCCGACGCGTACTTCCTGCCTCCGCAGCCCTCGGTGGCGGGGACAGCCTCGGCGATGGTCGCGCTGCTGGCCCGGGGCGTTTCCGCGGTGACCGACAGCGCTCCGGTTTTCAAGGACGCCGATCTGCTCGAAACCCTGGGCCGGCAACTCGTGGAGGTGCAGCCGTGGTGAACGACGATCCGGCCGGCCGGGCGGATCCGGTGGCCGTGGCACTGCACGATGCGGTGCACGGCCTGCGGGAGCGCCGGCCCGAGGTGTCCGCGGCGACGGTGGTGGTGCCCTGGCAGCGCTGGGTGCTGATCGGCCTGCTGGTCGCGCTGGTGCTCGGAGCGGTATTCGCCCGGCTGCAGACCCTGATCGCCATCACCGTGGTGTGTACGGGCGCCTATGTCTGGACACTGGTCGATCGCCTGATCCTGTTCTTCCGCGGCCTCGACGGCCGCAGCATCGTCTCGGTCGGCGACGCCGACGCGCTGGCCGCCCCCGACCACACCCTGCCGACCTATACGATCCTGGTCCCTGCCTTCCACGAGCCCGAGGTGATCGGCACGGTGATCGCGAATCTGGCGGCCTTCCGGTACCCACCGGACAAGATGCAGATCCTGCTGCTGCTCGAAGCCGACGACGAGGCCACCATCACCGCCGCCCGGGCCGCCGACGCTCCGGAATCGCTGCGCATCATCGAGGTACCGCCCGCCGAACCCCGCACCAAACCCAAAGCGTGCAACTTCGGCCTGCACTTCGCCACCGGCGATATCGTCACCATCTACGACGCCGAGGACCGGCCCGATCCGCTCCAGTTGCGGCGTGCCGCGGTCGCTTTCGACCGGCTGCCCGCCGAGACCGCCTGCGTCCAGGCCCGGCTGGCGTTCCACAACGGTGGCCAGAATCTGCTCACCGCCTGGTTCACCGCCGATTACGCGCTGTGGTTCGGTTTCGTCCTGCCCGGGCTGATGCGCGGGAACGCACCCATCCCGCTGGGCGGTACCTCCAACCATCTGCGCCGCGAGGTACTCGACGAGATCGGTGCCTGGGACCCGTTCAATGTCACCGAGGACGCGGATCTGGGTGTACGCATCGCCGAGAGCGGCTATCGCACCGCGGTACTGGATTCGGTCACCTGGGAGGAGGCCAACAGCGACCCGGTCAATTGGATCCGGCAGCGTTCCCGCTGGTACAAGGGCTACCTGCAGACCTGGCTGGTCCATATGCGCCGCCCCGTCCGGTTGTGGCGGATGCTGGGCCCCACCGGTTTCGCGCGGTTCACGACGCTGCTGGCCGGAACTCCGCTCATCGCCTGCCTGAACATGGTGTTCTGGTTGATCACCCTGGCCTGGCTGCTCGGCCAGCCGCACGCGGTCCAGGAACAGTTCCCGGCCTATGTCTATTTCCCCGCGCTCTTCTGTCTCGTCTTCGGCAATACCGCGGTGATGTACATGAATCTGGTCGCGTGCCGGGAGAGCCGGCTGACCGTGCTGCTGCTCGCGGCACTCACGACTCCGCTGTACTGGCTGCTGATGAGTGTGGCCGCGATCAAGGGCACGTATCAGCTGATCAGCAAACCTTCCTACTGGGAGAAGACCTTCCACGGCCTGCCCGGTACGGAGAGCGCGGAACCGACGGGCGCGCCGCGATGAAGACCACCCGGTGGTTGTTCGCGCTCGCCACGCTCGGCTACCTCGCGGCCGGGTTGTACCTGGCGATCGAACCCCACTACATCCTCGGCGATTCGCTGAGCCGGGTCTCGGCGGCGCGCAGCGTACTGTTCAGCCGCGACCCGCATCTCGCGGCGATCGGGTTCATCTTCACCCCGCTGGCCACGGTCGTCCAGCTACCCGCGGTAGCGCTGAGCCAGTGGTGGCCCGAACTCACCTCCTGGAATATCACCGGCGTCCTCATGTCGGCGCCGTTCATGGCCGGCGCGGTGATCCAGATCCGCGGTATCTGCATCGATCGCGGCGCACCGACCTGGCTGGTCTGGGTGCTCACCGCCGTTTTCGCCCTCAACCCGATGGTGGTGTTCTATGCCGCCAACGGGATGAGCGAGGCCCCGTTCCTGTTCCTGCTGTGCTGGACGACCCGGCGGCTGATCCGCTGGCTGCACACCGACGACGTCCACGATCTGTGCATCGCCGGAGTAGCGCTCGCGCTGGCGTACCTGACCCGCTACGACGCCCTGCCCGCGGCCGCGGGGGTCACCGTGTTCGTGGCTGTCGTGACCTGGCTGCGCGCGCGGGAGCCGCGCCGCGACCGCGTCACCGATACCGCGATGGACGCCCTGCTGGTGGCCGCGCCCACCGGGGTCGCCTTCGTGGTGTGGACGGTAACCAGCTGGCTGATCACCGGTGAGCCCTTCCAGCAGTTCACCTCGAACTACGGCAACACCAGCATCATCGAACAGAGCAGCGGCGGCGGCACCACCACCATCGGACCCGTTTACGGACTGGTGTTCTCGATCAGCGAGATCATGGTGCTCGGACCGGTGCTACCGGTGCTGATCCCGGTCTGCCTGGTGCTGTCGTGGCGCCGACGCGACCCCGAAGTGCTGGCCGCGGGTATCGTTTTCGGTGCGGTCCTGGTGTTCGCCACCCGTAACTACATGACCGGGACCACGTTCCCGTTCCTGCGTTTCTACATCAGCGCGATCCCGCTCATGGTCGTCCTGGCCTGTCAGCTCGTCCCGGCCCGCGGCCCGGTACCCGCGCGCCGGCCCGGACGGCATCAGCGGCCGCGGGGCACCGTACCGGGTGCCCGCCGCGCACCGGCGGTATTCGCGGCGGTAGGGGTCCTGGCGACCCCGGTGGTGACCGGTGCGCTGATGATGTCACCGACACTGTCGGTGCAGCAGTACGCACTACAGGAGATCATCTTTCCCGATCCCGCCGATACCGCCGCGGTCCGCTCCGAACAGCGGCGCATCATCGCCTCGTTCCACACCGAACGTGAGCTGGCCGGATACCTCGATGATCTGAACCTGCCGGATTCCTCGGTACTGATGGATACCGTGTACGGCTTCGCCGTGTACACGGCCACCGACCGGCCGCACACCTACATCATTCCGTCGGATCAGGATTTCATCACCGTACTCAACGACCCCGCCGCGCACGGGGTCCAGTACATCCTGGCGGTCCCGAACAGTGGCCGCGGTGCCTCCGACGCGATCAATGTGCGCTATCCGACCCTCTACGAGACCGGCGCGGAGATCGCGACGCCGGAACTCGAGATCCCCAACGACGGCGACGATCAGCCGACCTGGCGCCTGTACCGCGTACTGTCGGCGCCCGGTACCGGTCAGGGCTGAATCGACCCTGTCAGAAGGACTGATCGTCCGAATCGCGCACCTCCAGCGGCCAATACGTGAACTCGGGTGGTTCGGCCACCCCGCGGACCGCCGCCGCGCGGTCGGCGTAGTAACCCACGTGGGCGGCATCCGGATTGCGCCGCCCGGCCTCGGCCAGCCAGCTGTGCGCGCACCGCATCACCTCGCCGATCCCGGGTGCGGCCTCCTCGGCGAGCACCAGATCACCGTGCTCCGGCGCCACCAGCACCGCGGCTCCGAGATGCTGCAGACACCGCCCGATCCCGTTGTCGTCGGCCAGATCGCGGTAGGTGGTCAGGGCGCGCTGCCAGCAGCGCAGCGCACCCCGGGGTTCGCCCCGCGCCCAGGCCACCGCCCCGGCGATCTCGTGCACCCGGGCCCATCCGTCGGCGTCCTCGTCGTCGAGCGCGCGCAGCGCCGCCAGCTCGAGCCGGTCCTGGGCGGCGTCCAGCCTGCCCTGATGGATATGCGCCACGGCGAGATCGGTCAGCACCCGGACCTGGTTCGCCAGATCCTCACGCGGTAGCCGCCACCAGGCCGTCCGCAATCGGTCCGCGGCGTCGGCCAGTGCCTCCGGTGTTGTCGCCGAGCGGAGCAGGGCCAGACCGGCCGCGTGCTCCGCGCGGGCGCCGACGCCGGTGGCGCGCCGCCACCACGGCCGCCACCGCCGTCCCTCCGGCCCGAGGGACTCCCCGGCGCGTAACGCGATCGCCCGGTGGTGGCCGCCGAGGATTCCGGGGCCCAGTTCCAGCAGATCCCTTGCCACCGCTCGGGTTTCGGTGCCGTCGGCCGGACCGATCGCGTACCAGATATCGAGGGCGTCGCCGATCCGGACCAGCTGCGCGGCCGTGGACGGTGGCACCGCGGCGGCGATATCACCACGGCAACACTGATGGATCAGCGCCCGCAATCGCGGCTCCTCCACGACGAACCAGCGCCGGGCCCGCGGCCCGAAGGGCACCGTGCCGGAGCCGATGGCCCAACTGGTCGCCCGGTCCGCACTGTGGTACAAGAGCGCGAACAGGGCCGCCTGCCATACCGCGCCACCGATCACCGCATCGCGGCCGGGTGAATCCGGAAACCGCGCGAGCCGGTAGCGCTGGGGTTCGTGGCACTCCAGCACACCCGCCGATACCAACCGGGTGAGCAGCCCGGTCGCGGTCCAGCGCTCGCCCAGGGCGGGCTGCTGGTCACCGTCGGGCGGATCGCCGATCTCGGGGGGCAGCGCCAGTTCCATCCCGGCCGCGGTCAGGATCGCGTGTACGGTCGCCGCGTCGTATTCGGTGACCGGCAGTTCGCGCAGCGCGGCCGCGACCGGATTCTCGTCGAGTCCGGGGTCGCGCTCCGGTGGATCCGGCAGCGGGCGTGGGCTCGACGGCCCGGTCAGCGGCGGTCCGTCCAGATCGGCGAGCAGGGTCCGGCGCCGCAGCAGCCGACGCCGGTCCCGCCGTTCGGCGGTCATCCGGTACCCGGTGTAGAACAGCGCCAGCACCACGATCAGCACTGCCAGCCAGCGCAAACCGGAGGCCAGCAGTTGCACTTCCGCGCTGTCGCCGAAGGAGTTCATCACCAGATTGCGGCCCAACTCCAGCAGCAGGGCCGACGCGAGCACCGACAGGCCGCTGAGCACCCCGGACACGACCGGGGCCCGCGGCAGCGGTTCCCTCATCGCAGCACCCCACCGGTCAGGCCCGGCACGATCCAGCGCCGCCAGGTCGCCAGGACCAGCGCCACCGGTAGCAGGGCCGCGATGAGCGCACCGGCGGCCAGCTGCGCGGCGTTCTCACCGAACTGCCGCGCCTCACCCCACAGCAGCAGCGACCACGGCGACGCGCCCGCACCACTGATCAGCAATCCGACGATGAAATCGTTCCACACCTGAACGAATTCGAGCACCGCCACCGCCGCCAGCGCGGGCCCCGCCGAGCCGAGCAACCGCCGGCTGATGGTGCCCGGAGCGGCCAGGCCGCGCAGCGCGTCGGCGGCCGGGCTACCCGGTGGTGCGGCCACGGCGCCCCGCAGGATCAATACCGCGATGGGAAGTCCGGCGGCGGCGTGCACGAGAACGAGCGGTACCCGGGTCCCGGACAGACCGTGATCGTCGATGAAGATATCCAGCGGGCCGAGATACGCCTGCACCGGCAGCACCGCGAGCACCACCAGGGCGGTGACGATCGTGCGCGTCACCCATCCGGCGGGCGCCACCGCCAGCCGGTAGGCCAGCGGCGCGGCAGTCGCCACCACGATGATCGTGGCCAGTACCGCCACCCAGAACGTGGCCTCGACCGAATGCAGCAGCCACCGGTCGCGCCAGACATCGGTGAACGCGGCCGCCGACCAGCCGTCGGGTCCGCGCAGGGCCACCACCGCGAGTACCAGCAGCGGGATCACCGCCGCCACCGAGACCACGCCGATCACCGCACCCCGGGCCCATCCGGCGAGCGAACCACCGGCCGGTGCGCCGGGCCCGGGGTCACCGGGATGTCCGGTGGCCGGGAAACCGGTGCGCCGATCCCGGATATCGGTCTGCAGTGCCAAGGCCACCACGCCGAGCAGCGCGGCCAGTGGCAACGCGTACGCGGCGGCATCGCCCGCGGTCGCCGGGTCGGTGGCCAGCCGCCACCACGAAACGGTGGCGCTGTCCACCTGGTACTGGACCGATCCGGGTACTCCGATGAGCACCACATCGAAAACCCGGGCCGCCGCCACACCCACCACGAGGCCGGCCACCAGGACTATCGGCCGCTGCAGCGTGAACAGCCGCCACACCAGCGTGATCCCGGGCTTCTCCCGGAGCAGGGTCCAGCGCACCGGATCGCGTTCCAGCGCCCGGATACCCGCGCGGAACACACCGATCAGGAAACCGAGCCAGGTCCACAGGAAAGCCGAGCCGAGCATCACCACGAACCAGGCCCGGTATCCGGGGAACCCGTCGAAGCCCAACCGGGCGCCCGAGTACTGGAAGATCAGCCGGAACGCGACCCCGGAAACGATCGCCGAGATACCGAACGGCACGATCAGCGGCAGCAGCAGCCCCCGACTGCGCCGAGTCCACCAGGCCAGCAGCATCGCCGCCACCAGTAGCGCCGCAGCGAACGCCATCCAGTACAGGCTGCGCGCATACGATTCGTCCGACCAGTACAGCGCGGCGAGAGCGACCGTCCCGACCGCCGCCGGGACCGCCCACAGTCGCCGATGTGCGCCCCGGCGGGCCGCCTCCAGCGCGATCACGAACGCCACGGCCGCCACCACACACCCGACCACCGGCCACAGCCGGGTCCGTACCGCGAGGACGACCGTACCGGCGGTGGGCACCAGCAGCAGGGTCAGCAACAACACTGCGGGCAGGCACGCGACCAGCGTGATGCCCCGCTGGGGTGGACGGCCGGATACCAGTGGTCCGCGCATCGGGCCGACGGGTAGCTCCACGCGCAGGCCGTGCGCTTCGAATTCCGTTGGTGCCGTGGTCATCTCCATCCTCTTTCGAAGCGGCTCAGGGTCGTGACAGCTGTTCCGGTCGCGCCCGCGACATCGCCGCCCCGGTCGCCCACGGTGATCAGGAATTCGGTGAGTACCCGCCACAGGCCGTCCCGGCCGCCGACCGCGCCGATCCGGTCGGACAGATCGAAATCCGGCCAGTCCCCCAGCGCGGCGGCCGTCGGTGCCGCCCACCGGGAGTAGCGGGCCCGGGTGCCGAGATTGGGACCGAGGAAGCCACCGACCTCTTCGATCCACGGCACGGGTACCTGTTCGGCCGCGAGCCCCGCGACCACCGCCTCGGCCCGGGCACCCGCCGCGCGGGTCAGCACCATGACATCGCCGCCGACGATGCGCGGGCCCACCGCACCGGGCCCGGTGCCCGGGAACGGCACCACCGCCGCGGCGTCCGCGGAACGGCCCGACCGCGTCAGCGCATCGCGCACCACCGGTTCGGCGAAATCCGGTGCCGCGACCGCCAGCGCCCGGCGATGACCGAATACATCGCGGATCGAATCGGCGAACTGACTGGTCAACGCCGTACCGACACCACCGGGCAGGCCATCGCGGATCCCCCACAGACCGCCCAGTCGCCGGAAGGTGTCGTGGACCGCCGCGACATCCCACTCACGGGGCCCGGTACCCAGCGCCCGATACACCGCGGGCGATTCGGCCAGCAGCAGGTTCTCGAACAGATCCGTCAGCACCCAACCGTCGGCGGCGCCGAGCGCGAGCAGCCGCCGGTCCGCCCCCGCGGCCTCGCGGACACCGGCGAGCCAATCGTCCACTGTCCAGGTGGCCGGATCGCTCAGTCCGGATCCGGCGAAGGCGTCCCGGTCGTACCAGATCAGCGATTTACCACTGGCCTTGAAGGGCACGCCGTACAGGCGACCGCGATCGTGACACAGTTCCCGCCACTGTTCGGCATACCGTGGCCCGTCCGGACCGGACCAGAGTTCGCCGGGCACCTCTCGCAGCCGCCCGGCCGCGACCAGATCCCGGAGTTGCCCGGCCTGCGGCAGCATGACGATATCGGGAGCCGATCGCCCGAGGGCGGTGAGCGCGGTCCCGATCTCGTCGCCCAGGGGTACCACTTCGACCGGGTCCGGTAATGCCGCGGCCTCCAGCACCGACCGGAAGGCCGTCAGTTCGAGACCGCTCCAGGCGACCGCGATACGCACCACATCGCGGTCGCCGAGTAGTACATCGGGTGAACAGGCCGCGAGCAGCGGCGCGAGCGCCGCCGCCCGGAGTACGGCACGACGTGTCCTCACGATCCCCCGATGCGTCTGTCCGGCAGTGGGTTCCGATTATGACCCAGGTACCGGGCGGACGCGCGCGGTTCGGTGAAGCCGGTAGCGGCCGCCGCCGGTGCACGGCGACGGCCGGTCGTTTGCTACTGCCCCGGGTACTGCCGGGGCCGGTACTGCTGCGGCGGCCCACCGGGCTGCTGCTGCGGCGGCATTCCCGGCTGCTGGGGTGCGATTCCGGGCTGTGGCGCCGCCTGCTGCGGCGGCAGCGCCGGCGGGGCCGCGGGCTGCCCCGGTTTGCTGGTCGTCACCGGCGCGGCGGTGTCCACCGGGGTACGCGCGACCGATTCCGCGGCGCGCACCGCCCGTTCCACCGCCGGATCCGTGCTCGTATCGAACCAGTCGGCCACCTCGTCGGCGTCGTCGTCCGGTTTCGGGGGGACCTCCGCGTCGGTGGGCGGTTCGTACCGGAATACGCCGTCCTCGCCCTGGGTCGCGAAGTTCTTCGCGAACCCCTCCAGCGCCTTCCCGAAATCGCTGGGCACCAGCCACACCTTGTTCGCGTCACCGCGAGCCACCATGGGCAGGGTCTGCATGTACTGGTAGGCCAGCAGTTCGGGCGTCGGTTTACCGGATTTGATCGCGGCGAAGACCTTCTCGATGGCCTTGGCCTGGCCCTGGGCCTGCAGATACGAGGCGGCCCGTTCACCCTGGGCACGCAGGATCCGGCCCTGCCGCTCACCCTCGGCCGACAGGATCGCCGATTGTTTCGCGCCCTCCGCCGACAGGATCTGTGCCTGCTTGGCGCCCTCGGCGGTCTTGATCTGCGATTCCCGGGTGCCCTCGGCGGTGAGGATCATGGCCCGCTTCTCCCGGTCCGCCTTCATCTGCTTTTCCATCGATTCCTGGATCGACGGCGGCGGATCGATGGATTTGAGCTCGACCCGGGCCACCCGCAGCCCCCAGCGCCCGGTGGCTTCGTCGAGCACTCCGCGCAGCTGGTTGTTGATCTGGTCGCGGGAGGTCAGCGTCTCTTCGAGGGTCATCCCGCCGACCACATTGCGCAGCGTGGTCACGGTGAGCTGTTCCACGGCGGCGATGTAGTTGGAGATCTCGTAGACCGCGGCCTGCGGCTGCATGACCTGGAAGTACACCACCGAGTCGATCTGCAGGGTCAGATTGTCCTGCGTGATCACCGGCTGGGGCGGGAAGGAGACCACCCGCTCACGCAGATCGACCTTGGCCCGGATCCGGTCGACGAACGGGACCAGGAAGGTCAGCTGTCCCGATGCGGTCCGGGAGTACCGGCCCAGCCGTTCGATCACGGCAGCCTCGGCCTGCGGTACCAGCGCGATCGATTTGAACACCACCACCGCCACCAGCAGTACCAGTGCAAGGACGATTATCAGCGCAGCCATTACGGCCCTTTCCAGACGACAGCGGTCGCCCCGTCGATCTTCATCACGTACACGGTCGCGCCCTCCGGGTACTCCTCACCCGGGTCCAGGGCACGCGCGGTCCATACTTCACCGCCCAGTTTCACTAGGCCGCCGTGCTCGCCCACCGGTTCCAGCACCCGCGCCGTCTTACCGGGCAGCGCGTCCGCGTTGGTCAGGGTGGGCGGCGGCGTCCCGAAGCGGCGCAACAGAACCGGGCGGACGCCCAGCAGCAGCACCACCGCCGCCACCGCGAACACCACCGCGTCCACGACGGGTGTCGTCTCACCGAGGAAACTCACTCCGGCGGTCAGGAGCGCGGCGGAACCGAGCATCAGCAGAGTCAGTTCACCGACGAACATCTCGGCCGCCGCCAGCAGTATCCCGGCGACCAACCAGACAATTGCGGCCACGTAGCCCACCTTAGTGCGCGACGACGCATCCTGGGGGCGGACGGGCGACACCCCGCCACCGGACGAGCGCCGGGGGCGGCCGGTGCGCTACGTTCGGCCCGGTGAGCGATCGATACGGCGATATCTTCTCCGGGCATCCGCGCACCGCCCGGCGCACCGTCCCACGGGTGGACGCCGACCCGGACCTCGTCGTCGAGGATGCCGCCAGCGGGTTCTGTGGGGCCGTGGTCGGATTCGACCGGAGCTACGACGGCGATTTCGTGAAGCTCGAGGACGCCCGGGGCGCGGTACGCCTGTTCGCCCTCCGGGAAGCCGCCTTCCTGATCGACGGCGAACCGGTCACCCTGGTGCGGCCGCGGGTGCCGGCGGCCGCACGCCCCACCCGCTCCGCGTCCGGGTCCACCCGAGTCGAGGGATTACGCGCGAAAGTCGCCGCGCCCAGCCGGATCTGGGTCGAGGGCGTGCACGATGCCGCCCTGGTGGAACGGGTCTGGGGTCACGATCTGCGGGTGGAAGGGGTGGTCGTCGAACATCTGGAGGGCCTCGACAACCTCGCCACCCGGCTCACCGAATTCGGCCCCGGCCCCGGGAAGAAGGTGGGTGTACTCGTCGACCATCTCGTCACCGGGTCCAAGGAGACCCAGCTCACCACCGGACTCGGCGAATACGTTCTGGTCACCGGTCATCCGTATATCGATGTCTGGCAGGCGGTGAAACCGGCAGTCCTCGGAATCCCGGAATGGCCGCGGGTACCGCGCGGGGAGGACTGGAAGACCGGAGTGTGCCGGCGACTCGGCTGGGGCACACCGCAGGAGGGCTGGCGCCGGGTCTATTCGGCGGTGAATTCGTTCCGCGATCTGGAGGCCCCATTGCTCGGCGCGGTGGAACGGCTGATCGACTTCGTGACCGAACCGGGCGAACCATTCTAACCGCACGAAACAGCCTGCGCAGAGGCTGCCCGCCGGTAGCCGACACCCTTTATGCTCGATGATTATGTGCTCTCCCAGTGCCACCCTCACACTGTGGGCCGGATCGTGGCTCACGGGTAGCAGCGCGCCCGACGACGTGCTGGAGGCGCTGCACGCCTGGGCGCCGCGGCATACCCTCGCGGCCGGGGACCCGGTCACCGGCGGGCGTACCGATCTGCCGTGGTCGGCGCACGGCAACCCGGGCGGCACCGGAGTCATGGCGCTGCTCAAGCTGATTCGTGAGGAACTGGCCGCGCCGGGGGCGGAACTACGGCTGGTGCTGCCGGTGCCCGGTGATGTCCGCGGCCTGCCGACCGGTACCGCGTTCGCGGCCGACGCGGTGGAATCGGGTGAGGGAATTCTGCTGGGCGTCCCGGGGACCGAGGGCACCGGTCTCATCCCCTCCCAGACCGACGAGAACACGTTGCAGTGGACCGTCTACAGCGTGCCGATGCCGCGGACCGCCGGATCGGATATGTCGCTCGGCGAGGCCGAATACGCTATGCGCGAGGCGGTCCGGGACGCGGCCGACGCGCTCATGCGCCTGCACACCACCGGCCTGGGCGCCGGGGACGCCGACCCGCGCGAGCTCATCGAGGCCGAACTCGCCGACTACTCCCGGCACACCTATCCCGAATACGTCCCGCTGCGCGCCAAGCGGATCCTCGATTCGGCCGATCACGTGGCGGCGATCCTCACCGTCGCTCAGCGCGAACCGGCGTCCGCGCCGACCTCGGCCAGCGCGGCCACCGCACACGAGACCCTGCTACGGCCGCTGTGGGATGCCATCCGCGCGGCCCGCCTCGTCGCCGTGCACACCGCCGCACCACAGTCACACTGATCCCGATCAGGGGCAGCCACCACGGGGCGCGTATGCGCCGCTATCCCCCCGCGCCGAGAACCGCGCGGCATTCGCTTTCCGTTCTCCTGTGGCACAACGGTATCGGACGATGGTTCGCCGGCGTCACCAGCGAGCCGAACTTGTAGCGCAGGCGGCCGCGCCCCGCGGTGACCGCCACCTGGTGACCGTCGGGGTGCGGACGCCGACCGGCGCTTCCGCTCGCGGACTGCCGCGCTGCCCGGCCGCGACCGTGCGGGCTCGCGACCGGGAGAACCGGGGAGTCAGCGCGCGGCGATGATCGCCGAGCCGTGCCCGAACAGACCCTGGTTCACCGCGATGCCCGCGCGGGCGTTCTCCACCTGGCGACCGTCGGCCTGCCCGCGCAACTGCCAGGTGAGCTCACAGACCTGGGCGATCGCCTGCGCCGGGATCGCCTCACCGAAGCTTGCCAGTCCACCGCTGGGGTTCACCGGCACCCGTCCACCCAGTGTCGTCGCGCCGCTGCGCAGCAGTTCCTCGGCGCCGCCTTCCGCGCAGAGCCCGATATCCTCGTACCAGTCCAGTTCCAGCGCGGTGGACAGGTCGTAGACCTCCGCGAAGGACAGCTCCGCCGGCCCGAGTCCGGCTTCCTCGTACGCGGCCTGGGCGATGGCGGAACGGAACGTGCGCTCCGGGGGCGGGACGGCCACAGCCGAGTCCGTCGCGAAATCCGGCAGGTCGAGGACGGTTTTCGGGAAGGTCGGCGTCACCGTGGACAGCGCCCGGATACGGACGGGGTTGTCGATACCGTGCCGGCGGGCGTACTCCACCGAGGTCAGTACCAATGCCGCGCCGCCGTCGCTGGTCGCGCAGATATCGAGCAGTCGCAGCGGGTCCGCGACCACCGCCGAGGCCGCGACCTCGTCGGCCGAGACCTCTTTGCGGTATCGGGCGTACGGATTGTTCAGTCCGTGCTTGGCGTTCTTCACCTTGACCGCGGCGAAATCCTCGAGTGTCGCCCCGTGCACGGCCATCCGGCGGCGGGCGTACAGCGCGAAATAGATCGGATTGGTGGCGCCGAGCAGGTGGAAGCGCAACCAGTCCGGATCATCGCGGCGTTCACCGCCGACCGGCTGGAAGAACCCCTTGGGGGCGGCGTCCGCGCCGATCACCAGGGCCACATCGGTCAATCCGGCCAGAATCTGGGCGCGGGCGTTGGCGATGGCCTGCGCACCGGAGGCACAGGCGGCGTAGCTGCTCGAGATCCGCGCACCCGACCAGCCCAGCGCCTGGGCGAACGTGGCCCCGGAGACGAAACCGGGGTATCCGTTGCGGATCGTGTCCGCGCCGGCGATATAGCCGACATCGCGGTGGTCCACACCGGCGTCGGCCAGTGCCGCGCGCGCCGCGACCAGCCCGTACTCGACGAAATTGCGTCCCCATTTACCCCACTGGTGCATACCCGCACCGAGGACGGCGATATCGCGATCAGTCCTGTCGGTCATCGACCGGCCTCCACATCCACACCGTGTGATCGGCTTCCTCGTCGGTGTACAGCACGCCGAGCGCGAGCTCCACCGGCATTCCGACGGCCAGGTCGTCCACCGTCAGGCCGCGCACGACCTGCCCGAGGATCACCATCTGCTCGACCTCGAGCTCCACCGCCGCGACGACATAGGGCTCGAACGGGTCGGGCGAGACATAGGGCGGGGGTGGTTTGTACCGGGCATCCGCGTACGACCAGATCCGTCCCCGCGTGGAGAACTGGTATTCGGACAGTTCCGAGCCGTCCTTCGGGCTTGCACACTGCGGGTTGCGGCAGGCCAGGGTGTTCCGTGGGAAATACGGTGTGCCGCACACATCGCAGCGGCTTCCCACGAGACGCGGCGCACCGTCGTCCGCGGTGAACCAGTCGGGCACCGCAGGGCGTTGTTCCTTCTGCACAACCCGACACTATAGGAACACGTTCTATTTCGGGACAGGAACACGTTCTATTTTCGAGCCGGAATCGGCTCCGCCGAGATATCGGCGGAGGTACGGTGAAACGCGATGGGTACCAGAGCCGTCGACCCGCAGTCGATCCGGAATGTCACGCTCGCCGGAGAACCCGCCGATACGACACGGATCGTCCGGCGCCTACCCCACCCGGGCACCGGGTCCGGCGCGGCGGTCCACCGGATGACGGGCCGCACCGATCACACGATTCGCGTCACCGAGTTGTCGAGCCACGCGCCCATCGCCGAGTTGGAACGGTCGATCCGGGTGGCCGAGGGGCTGATCGTGGTCCTGAATGCCGCCGTGCCGCGCGCCCCGCGGCTCGAGACGATCCTGCGCATGGCCGACGACCATCAGGTCGCGCGGATGTGCCTGGTGACGGGGCTCGATCACCCCGCCGCGGACCTCGACCACTGTCTGCGCGCGATCGCCGATACTCGCGGGGCACGACCGCTGGCACTGCATCTCCCGCTCGGCACGGGCGCCGGATTCGACGGGGTTATCGATCTGGTGCCGATGTGGGATCTCGAACCGATGGCCACCGAGTTCTACGGGAGCCGGTGGAAAGTCGCCGAGCAGTGGTATCGCGATCTCGCGGCCGCGGTGACCGAACAGCACGAGACGGATCCGGGTGCCGGCCACGGACCGCGAAAGATCCCGCCCGAACAACTGCACGACCGTATCCGCCGGGTCACCCGGATAGGTGAGGCAGTCCCGGTACTGTGCGACGCGGCGCGGTACAGCGACGACATCGCGCCGCTCCTGGACGCGATCGTCCGCTATCTCCCCTCACCCATGCTCGTCTGCCAACCGGAACACGCCCTCGACTATTGACCGGCATTCCCCGTCGCCGACACCCTCGATGCGTCGGTCACCGGCCGGCGGGACGCCGCGGGGGCGCACAACAGTCGAGGGCGCAGGGTGCGCCGTCGATCGTGCACCCGTAGCCGGGCACCGCACCGAGACGTCGCGGCGGGACGCCGCCCAGGTGTTCACCGACCAGCTCCACGACCAGTTCGGCGAACCGCGGATCCGTACCGGGAGTCGCGGCGCGGGCAAAGGACAGGCCGAGCTCGGCGGCCTTCTCGGCAGCCTCGTTGTCCAGATCCCAGATCACCTCGAGATGATCGGAGACGAACCCGACCGGACAGACGATCACGGACTCGAATCCCTTATCCGCCAGCATATCCAGGTGATCGACGATATCGGGCTCCAGCCATGGGATATGCGGCGGGCCCGACCGCGACTGCCAGACCACGTCGTACTCGTCGAAACCGGTTGCCGCCGCACACAACCGGGCCGCTTCGGCGACCTGCCGGCTGTAGAGCCGCCCGCCGTCGGCCGGCGGCCCCGCCGCGGCGTCGGCGCTCACCGGCACCGAATGCGCGGTGAAGACCAACCGGGTCATCTCCCGATGCTCGGCGGGCAGCGTTGCCCGCGCGGCGCGGATGCCGTCGGCGAAGGCGGCGACCAGCAGCGGATGATCGAAGTACTGGCGCAGTTTCACCAGTTCCGGAGCGTCCGGGCCGACGGCCGCGCGCGCCCGGGCGATATCCTCGTCGTACTGTCGGCAGCCCGAGTATCCGCCCCAGGCCGAGGTCGGGAACACCAGCGCCGAACGGACCCCGTCCGCGGCCATCCGGGCAAGTGTGTCCTCCACCATCGGATGCCAGTTGCGGTTACCGAAGTACACCGGCAGTTCCGTACCGGCGGCCGGCAACGCCCTTTCCACCGCGGCGATGATGTCGCGGTTGAGGGCGTTGATCGGCGACACTCCACCGAAGTGCAGATAGTGTTGCGCGACCTCGGCGAGCCGTTCCGGCGGGACACCGCGGCCGCGGGTCACGTTCTCCAGGAACGGCAGCACATCGTCGGGGCCCTCCGGACCGCCGAAGGACAGCAGCAGCAGTGCGTCGGCCGCGCGGGCCACGGTGTCTCCTCCTCGGTCGATTCCGTCAGGCCTGCGGCATGTTCTCGGGGAACCAGGTGTTGTGGCTGGCGCCACCGTCGACGTAGATGATCGAACCGGTGGTCGCGGGCAGCCAGTCCGACAACAGCGCGACGATCGATTTGCCGACCACCTCGGCGCCGCCGTCCCAGCCGATCGGCGAGGCACCGTCCCAGTAGGTGTCCAGCTGTTTGAGCTGTTTCGCGTCATCGGTGGCGGTACCGGCGATCGCCTTGGCGGCCAGTGTCTTGACCGGACCCGCGGCGATCAGGTTGGACCGGATCTGCTTCGCGTAGCCGACCTCACGTGCCACGTAGCGGTTCACCGATTCGAGCGCGGCCTTGGCCACACCCATCCAGTTGTAGAACGGCATTGCCGTCCGGGGGTCGAAATCCATCCCGACGATCGAACCGCGCTCGTTCATGACGGGCAGTACCGCGCGCGCCAGCGCCGCATAGCTCCAGGCCGAGATCTCGAACGATTTCGCCGCGTCCGCACTGGGGCCGTCCAGGAACGGCAGCGCGTCGGGACCCATGAGGGTCTTGGGGGCGAAGGCGATCGAATGCAGCACCCCGTCGATGCCCTCGGGTGCGAGGCGGCGGATCTCGTCGGGCAGTTTGCGCAGGTCCTCGTCGTTGGTCACATCGAGCCCGATGGCCGGCGGCACCTCCTCGGGCAGCCGCTTGGCGATCCGGTCGATCAGCCGCAACCGCTCGGTGAGGCCGGTGATGATCACCCTGGCCCCTTCCTTCTGCGCGATCGCCGCCGCGTGGAACGCGATGGAGGCATCGGTGATGATGCCGGTGACGAGGATCGTCTTGCCTTCGAGCAATCCGCCCATGAGTTCTCGGTTCTCCCTGAGTGTGATGTGGTGGCGCCGGGCCCGGCCGGGGTACCGGCCTCGCACACGGTATCGGCGCGGTGTTCGAGCTGTCGTGACCGGAGGGCGGGGGTCAGTGCCCCATACCCATACCACCGTCTACCGGGAGCACCGCACCCGAGACGTAGGCCGAATCCTCCGACGCGAGGAAACTGACGACCGCCGCCACATCCTCGGCCCGGCCGAGGCGCTGCAGCGGGATGAACTTCTTCGCCATATCCCGCATATCTTCGGGAAGATCCTTGGTCATATCGGTCTCGATGAAACCGGGCGCGACGACGTTCGCGGTGATCGACCGTGAGCCGAGCTCCCGGGTGATCGACCGCGCCAGGCCGACGACACCGGCCTTCGAAGCCGCGTAGTTGATCTGCCCCGCCTGACCGGAGAAGCCGACGACCGAGCCGAGGAAGATCATCCGGCCCCACCGGGCGCGCAGCATCGCGCGGTTGGCCCGCTTGGCGCAGCGGAAGGCACCGGCCAGGTTGGCATCGACCACCTTGGTGAACTGGTCCTCGCTCATCCGCATGAGCAGGGTGTCATCGGTGATACCGGCATTGGCGACCAGCACCTCCACCGGGCCCTGCTCGGCCTCCACCTCGGCGAACGCCCGGTCCACCGAGTCACTGTCGGTGACATCGCATTTCACCCCGAGCAATCCCTCGGGGGCACCCGAACCGCGATGGGTGACGGCCACCTTGTGGCCGTCGGCGTGCAGACGCTGCGCCACCGCGAGCCCGATTCCGCGGTTACCGCCGGTCACCAGGACCGAGCGTGCTGTGAAGTTCGACATGGGGACAAACCTACCTCGCGGCCGCACGGCTCCCGCCATGGGACGTCCACCCATATTTGCCCGTCCCGATTGTGCGTCACGGACAAGCCGCACAAAAGAATCCGGGGCCGGGTTCCACGAGAGAACCCGGCCCCGGACGAACCTGTGACGACGGTCTCGGCGGCAGCCGGCGCGAGGTCGTACCCGCGCGGGCCACCGGCCATGCGGCGGACGGATCAGGGCAGGCGCTGGCGCAGCACCAGCGCCACCACCACACCGCCCAGGGTGGCCAGCAGACCGAGCAGCCACCACGGGCGGCTGGCGTCGCCTCTGGTCACCTCGTAGCCGATCTGCTCCTCCAGAGTGTCATAAACGCTGGAGAGTTCCTGCAGGCTGGAGGCGGTATAGAACTCACCACCGGACAATTGCGCGATCTCCTGCATCGCGTCGTCGTCCACCGGTACATCCACCTTGTCGGTACCGCCCCCCTCGCGCGGGATCTCGACCACACCCCATTTGGTGCCGAAGGAGATCGTCGAAACCGGGATCTTCTTGGTCTTGGCCAGCCGCGCGGCCACGAATTCGTGGCGTGAGTTGTCCACATCCTCGAAATCGGGAACGGTCTGCTTACCGTCGGACATCAGCACGATCCGCGCGGGCGGCGGCGTCTCCGAACCACCCAGCACCGAGGCCAGGGTCTCGATGGACTGCAGCGCGGTCAGGATCCCCTCACCGGTGGCGGTCCGTTCGGCGAGTTTGATGTTGTCGATGGCGGCTTTCACCGAACCGCGATCCGTGGTGGGCGAGACCAGTACCGATGCCGTACCGGCATAGGTCACCAGGCCCAGGTTGATGCCCGGGGTCAGACCGTCCGCGAAGTTCTTGGCCGCCTCCTGGGCGACCTGCAGCCGGTTCGGTGACACATCGGTGGCCTCCATGGACAGCGATACATCCATGACCAGCACCACGGTCGCCCGGTTACGGGGCACCTTCTGCTCCGCGGTGGGTCCGGCGGCCCCGATGGTGGAGAACACCATTCCGGCGATCACGAGCGCGATGGGTACGTGGCGCCAGAAACTGGGCCGGTTGGGAGCGACTTTCTCGAGCTGCTCCATATTGCTGAACCGCAACATATGGCGATGCTTGCTGCGCTGCACCAGCAGATAGCCGAGCGCGAGCAGGAGAACAACAGCAAGAAATCCGAGCCAGATCGGTGCGGCGAAATTCGAAATACTCACTGGCGTGGCACCCGCGGGGTCGAGGCGCCGAGGCTGTGGCGCCGAGTGGAGACGAACCGGACCACATCGGCGATCCAGTCCCGGTCGGTCTGCAGGGTGAGCACCGGGGCGCCGCAACTGCGCAGGGTCTGTTCGACCTCGTCCCGGTGCCGCTGCGCGGCCGCGGCGTAATCGGCGCGCAGTTGGGGCGTAACGGTGAACTCGCGGGTCCGCCCGGTCTCGGGGTCGTGCAGGACGACGTCACCGATATCGGGTAACGCGGTATCGCGCGGGTCCAGTACCTCGACGGCCAGCAGGTCGTGGCGCGCCGAGATGGCCCGCAACGACCGCTGCCAATCGATATCGCCCAGGAAATCGCTGATGACGACGGCGAGGCCGCGTTTGCGCTGCGGCCGGCGCAGCGATTCGATGGCGCCGCGCAGATCACCGCGCACTCCGTCGCGCGGATGCGGCGTGGTGGCGATACTGCGCAGCAGCGACTGCGCGTGTACGCGGCCGCTGCGCGCGGGAATCCGCTGCATCTGCTCACCGGTCGCGACCACGGCACCGACCCGATTGCCGCCGCCCATGGTCAGATGGGTGATCGCGGCCGCCGCCGCCACCGCCAGATCGCGTTTCTGGCAGGCGGCGGTACCGAAATCCAGGCTGGCGGACAGGTCCACCACCATCCAGGTCTCCAGTTCGCGATCGGCGATCATCTGCCGGACGTGCGGATGGGTGGTCCGCGCGGTGACCGACCAATCCATCTGCCGGACATCGTCGCCGGGCTGGTAGGCACGCGCCTCCCCCGGCTCCGAGCCGGGTCCGGGGATGAGCCCGAGGTGGTCACCGTGCAGCACGCCGTCGAGGCGGCGGCGGACGGTGAGCTCGAGGGTTTTCAGCGCGGCGGTCAGATGCGGATCGGTCAGCTCGCCCGAACGGAACGACGGCGGAGCGTGGGGGTCGGGCACGGTCTCTCGGGCGCGGGGGTCCGGCGGCCGGGTCACTGGGGCTGGTTCGTGCCGGCGGTCTGCGGTACCTGGGGCGCCGGAGCCTGCTGCGGCAGCGCGGGCGGCCGGTTGCCGTTCTCCGTGACGGGCGGGGCGCCGCCGGGCGCCACTGCCTGCGGCGCCACCTGCGGGAGGCCGACGGTCTGCAGCACCCGCTGGACCACGTCCTCCGGGCTGATCTCGTCGGCGAGGGCGTCGTAGGACAGCACCAGCCGGTGCCGCAGCACATCCGGGATGACCTCGATGACGTCCTGCGGGACGACGTAGTCGCGACCACGGATGAGGGCCACCGCGCGCGCGGCGGCGATGATGCCGAGGCTGGCGCGCGGCGAGGCACCGTAGGACACCCAGTTCGCCACATCGTGCATCCCGAATTCGGCCGGGTTGCGGGTCGCGGAGATGACCCGGACCACGTAGTCGACCAGTGCGTGATGCACGAAGGTGTTCGCGGCCAGCTTCTGGAGGCGGATCAGTTCCGCCGGTTCGAGGATCCGGTTCGGTTCCGGCGCGGTCACACCCATCCGGTAGATGATCTCGCGTTCTTCCTCGACCGAGGGATAGTCGACGACGACCTTGAACAGGAAGCGGTCGCGCTGGGCTTCCGGCAGCGGGTAGACGCCTTCGCTCTCGATCGGGTTCTGGGTGGCCATCACCAGGAACGGATCGGGCATCGGGTAGGTCTTACCACCGATCGACACATGCCGTTCGGCCATCACCTCGAGCAAGGCGGACTGCACCTTGGCCGGGGCGCGGTTGATCTCGTCGGCGAGGACGAAGTTCGCGACCACCGGTCCGAGTTCGGTATCGAACTCTTCCCGGCCCTGGCGGTAGATCCGGGTACCGACGAGGTCGGTCGGGACCAGGTCGGGGGTGAACTGAACGCGGGAGAACGAACCGCCGACCACCTTGGCGAAGGTCTCGACCGCGAGCGTTTTGGCGATACCGGGGACACCCTCCAGCAGGACGTGTCCCTTGGCGAGCACCCCGACGAGCAGCCGCTCGACCAGCCGGTCCTGCCCGACGATGACCCGCTTGACCTCGTAGATCGCCTTTTCCAGGGTCTGGACGTCACGCTCGAGGGTGTTCGGAGCAGGCGTCGGCGGTTCCTTCGCCAAATCTGCCCCGCTGACACCGTCCGTCGAAGTCACCAACATCCCCGCTTTCGCCTCGGTCCTGTGCGTGCTGTCACAACTATTCCAGGTGGTGGCCGTATATGCCGTAACCGGCTCCACCATAGGCGCAAAACCGACGCGCTCGCATGCTCACCGGGCCCGGAGTGCCGCCCCCCGGATCCGGCGCCGACCGGCCGGGACGCGACGGTGCCCGATCACGATCGTGATCGGGCACCGTTTCCGCCACTGCGCGGTTCACCGGAGCACCGGCTATCCGGACACCCGCTCGGCGCTACGCGAATCGTCTTCGGGTAGTACCGCTTTCACACCGTTACGTGCCTTGAGCCAGGCCAGCCCGGCGATGGCGGCGACGAAGCCGAGCAGGATCACGATCGTGACCGTGGTCGGATCGATCAGTCCTTCGTGCTGGACCCGGTCCACGAACGTCTGCGTCTTCACATCCACCGAATCCGCCGGCCGGACCGCGCGGACATGGTCCTCGGCCAGTTCGAGACGGACCCGGCTGATGGTGTCGCTGTAGGTGCCCACCCAGTCCTGGCTCAGCACCAGGACCGTCCCGTGTTCGGTCTTGGCCACCTCGGTCGCGAGATCACGCAATTCGGAATCGTGACCGGGGTTGCCCTCGATCACCACCACGCTCAATTCGATCCCCTGCGCCCGCGCCGAATCGACGAGTGCGGCCAGGTCCTCCTGGTCCGCTCCTTCGGGAGTGGCCACCGAATTGTCGGCGAGATCGTTGCGAACCTCTGCCATGGTCTCCGAATCGAATCCGTCCGGGAGCTTGGTGGCCCTCAGGGAGAAGGCCGAGGTGTGGGTGACGGTCATCTTCCATCCGGTCTGGTCGAGCCGCATCGTGTCAGGACGCGACGGGGAATCCGTACTGGGCACAAATCGCGGGGGTACCCGTTGGCACCACCCGGCTAACTCGGACCAGCTCGAGAGCAGGTTACGCGACGAATGGAAGCTCCCCTACTCCCGCCACGCCCGACGCGCGGCACGCCGTAGAACCCGCTTCGCGTCGCGCCCCGGAATTTTCACAGGACAAGCGTACTGTTAGGGTTGGGAACCGCGGGGAACCGGCGCCTTCCCGGGCCGGCACCTCATGCCAGAGACGTACCGCCGCCGGCACAGCCCCGCCGACGGCGTCCGCACACCCGACAAGTGGAGCTGACGTGACGAAAAGTATCGATACTTTCGGCGCCCAGGGCAACCTCGAGGTCGGAAGCAACTCCTACGAGATCTTCCGGCTCTCGGCCGTACCCGGCACCGAGAAACTCCCGTACGCACTGAAAGTCCTCGCCGAGAACCTGCTGCGCACCGAGGACGGCGCGAACATCACCGCCGACCATATCCGTGCGCTGGCGGACTGGGATCCCAACGCCCAGCCCAGTATCGAGATCCAGTTCACCCCGGCCCGGGTGGTGATGCAGGACTTCACCGGCGTGCCCTGTGTGGTCGACCTGGCCACCATGCGCGAGGCCGTCTCCGCCCTCGGCGGCGACCCGGAGAAGGTCAATCCGCTCTCGCCCGCCGAGATGGTCATCGACCACTCCCTCATCCTCGATGTCTTCGGCCGCGCCGATGCCTTCGAGCGCAATGTCGAGCTCGAATACGAGCGCAACGGTGAGCGCTACCAGTTCCTGCGCTGGGGCCAGGGCGCGTTCGACGATTTCAAGGTCGTCCCCCCGGGCACCGGCATCGTGCACCAGGTCAATATCGAATACCTGGCCCGCACCGTCATGGTCCGCAACGGCCAGGCCTACCCCGACACCTGTGTCGGCACCGACTCGCACACCACCATGGTCAACGGCCTGGGCGTACTGGGCTGGGGCGTCGGCGGTATCGAGGCCGAGGCCGCCATGCTGGGCCAGCCGGTCTCCATGCTCATCCCGCGGGTGGTCGGCTTCAAGCTCACCGGTGAGATCCAGCCCGGCGTCACCGCCACCGACGTGGTGCTGACCGTCACCGATATGCTGCGCAAGCACGGTGTGGTCGGTAAATTCGTCGAGTTCTACGGCCAGGGCGTGGCCGAGGTCCCGCTGGCCAACCGCGCCACCCTGGGCAATATGAGCCCCGAGTTCGGCTCGACCGCGGCGATCTTCCCGATCGACGAGGAAACCGTCAACTACCTGCGCCTGACCGGCCGGACCGACGAGCAGCTGGCACTCGTCGAGGCCTACGCCAAAGAGCAGGGTATGTGGCACGATCCGGCCGCCGAACCCGTCTACTCCGAGTACCTCGAGCTGGATCTGAGCACCGTGGTGCCCTCCATCGCCGGGCCGAAGCGCCCGCAGGACCGCATCGTGCTGAGCGAATCGAAGATCGCCTTCCGCAAGGACATCCACAACTACGTCGAAGAGCAGCACCCGGCGCCGCATTCCAAGCTGGACGAGGCGGTGGAGGAGACCTTCCCGGCCTCCGATCCGGCCACCCTGTCCTTCGCCGACGACGGCGCGGTGGATGTCCAGTCCGCGGCGAACAACGCCGAGGGCCGGCCGTCCAAGCCGATCAAGGTCGTCTCCGCGGAGCGCGGCGAGTTCATCCTGGACCACGGCGCGGTCGCGGTCGCGGGTATCACCTCCTGCACCAACACCTCCAACCCCTCGGTCATGATCGGCGCGGCCCTGCTGGCCCGCAACGCGGTCGAGAAGGGCCTGTCCAGCAAGCCGTGGGTCAAGACCAACATGGCCCCCGGTTCCCAGGTCGTCACCGACTACTACGAGAAGGCCGGCCTGTGGCCGTACCTGGAGAAGCTCGGCTTCTACCTGGGTGGTTACGGCTGCACCACCTGCATCGGCAACACCGGCCCGCTGCCGGAGGAGATCTCCAAGGCGGTCAACGACAACGATCTGACCGTCACCGCGGTGCTCTCCGGTAACCGCAACTTCGAGGGTCGTATCTCCCCCGATGTGAAGATGAACTACCTGGCCTCGCCGCCGCTGGTCATCGCCTATGCGCTCGCGGGCACCATGGACTTCGATTTCGAGACCGACGCGCTGGGCAAGGACACCCAGGGCAACCCGGTTTTCCTGAAGGACATCTGGCCCTCGGCCCAGGAGATCGACGACACCATCAAATCGGCGATCAACCAGGAGATGTTCACCAAGTCCTACGCCGATGTGTTCAAGGGCGACGAGCGGTGGCGCAGCCTGCCCACTCCGGAGGGCAACACCTTCGAGTGGAGCGACGACTCCACCTACGTCCGCAAGGCGCCCTACTTCGACGGTATGGGCATGGAGCCGGAGGCGGTCACCGATATCAAGGGCGCGCGCGTGCTGGCCCTGCTGGGCGATTCGGTCACCACCGACCACATCTCCCCCGCCGGTGCCATCAAGCCGGGCACCCCGGCCGCCGATTACCTCGACTCGCACGGTGTCGCGCGCAAGGACTACAACTCCCTGGGCTCGCGGCGCGGTAACCACGAGGTCATGATCCGCGGTACCTTCGCCAACATCCGGCTGCGCAACCAGCTCCTCGACGATGTCTCGGGCGGTTACACCCGCGACTTCACCCAGGACGGTGCGCCGCAGGCGTTCATCTACGACGCCTCGCAGAACTACCAGAAGGCGGGTATCCCGCTGGTCGTGCTGGGCGGTAAGGAGTACGGTTCGGGCTCCTCGCGCGACTGGGCCGCCAAGGGCACCAGCCTGCTCGGTGTGCGGGCCGTGATCGTGGAATCGTTCGAGCGCATCCACCGCTCGAACCTGATCGGCATGGGCGTGATCCCGCTGCAGTTCCCGCAGGGTGAATCGGCCGGGTCGCTGGGCCTGACCGGTACCGAGGTCTTCGATATCGCGGGTATCGAGGAGCTCAACTCGGGTACCACGCCGGCCACGGTGCACGTCACCGCCACCAAGGACGACGGCTCGAAGATCGAGTTCGACGCGGTGGTCCGGATCGACACCCCCGGTGAGGCCGATTACTACCGCAACGGCGGCATTCTGCAGTATGTGCTGCGGAACATGATCAGGTCCTGATCACGCCGTGTTCGACGGCGCCGTTCCGGCGGCGCGGGTTCCCGCCCGAGGTCTCGTCGTCGTCCACCCGGAAACACACGTCTGCGGCGCAGGCGGTCCGGGGACGCGACGACGGGACGGGCGCGAACGCAGGACTCGCTCCCGGCGGGGTTGCGAGGGTGACGACAGGTCACTTGTTCGTTCGCTCGTAATCTGATGACCCCGCGCGGTGATCCGCCGCGCGGGGTTCGCATATCCGTTGAAGGAGACCGATGCCCAAGGTCAGCGATGATCATCTGGCCGCCCGGCGCACACAGATACTCGACGGCGCCAGGCGCTGCTTCGCCGAGTTCGGATACGACGGCGCCACGGTCCGTCGACTGGAGGACGCCATCGGCCTGTCCCGCGGCGCGATCTTCCATCATTTCCGGGACAAGGACGCGCTCTTCTTCGCCCTGGCGCAGGAGGATGCCGAGCGGATGGCCGATGTCGCGGCCAACCAGGGGCTCGTGCAGGTGATGCGGGATATGCTCGCCGACCCGCAGGAGTACAACTGGCTGGGTACCCGGCTCGAGATCGCCCGCCGGCTACGCACCGATCCGGAGTTCCGGGCCGGCTGGACGCAGCGGTCGGCCGAACTCACCGCCGCCACGCTGGCCCGCCTCGAACGCCGTAAGGCGGCCGGCGCTCTGCGCGACGATGTGCCCACCGATGTGCTGCTGGGCTATCTCGATCTGGTGCTGGACGGACTCATCGCCCGTATCGCTTCGGGCCATACAAACGAAAACCTCACCGCCGTGCTGGATCTGGTGGAGGCCTCCGTCCGCCGTCGCCCCTGACGCGCCTCGTCCGGGACGCGCCGACCGGCTCAGTTCCCGGATTCCAGTGCGGTGAGCAGTTTTCCGGCGATCCGGTCCAGCTCCCGGCGGTCGGCTGCGGTGAGCGCCGACAGCATGCGCGTTTCGTTCGCGATGTGCTCGGTGACCACCCTGTCGACCAGTTCACGGCCGTCGGCCGTCAGCGAGACCAGGACGGCCCGGCGGTCCCCGGTATCGGCGATCCGCCGCACATAGCCCGCCGACTCCAGGCGATCCAGCCTGCCCGTCATTCCCGCCCGCGACAGCATGAGGGTATCCGCGAGCGCGGAGGGGTTGAGCTCGAACGGTTCACCGGACCGCCGGAGCGCGGCCAGGACGTCGAATTCTCCGCGCCGTAGCCCATGGGCCAGGAACACGGCCTCGATCTCGCGTTCGGCGACGATCGCCAGCCGGCCCAGGCGGCCGAAGACCACCATCGCCGCGAGATCCAGGTCGGGGCGTTCCCGGCGCCACTGCGCCGCGATGGTGTCGATCGCATCGGAATCCGTCATGGACAAGATTCTATTCGCCACGATATAGTTAGTCATCTAATTATTCGCCGACGAATCATCAGGAGCAGTCGTGAACACCACCCCGCACTCCCTCGCGATCCAGCAGCCCGGCGACGCCGAGACGCTGCGCACCGAATCGGTCACCATGCGGCTGCTCATCGACGCCGAGCAGGCCCACGGCGCGGTCAGCACCCTGGAGGTCACCATGGACCGCGGCGCCGACGGCGCGGCACCGCATTTCCACACGCGGTCGGCCGAGCTGTTCTATGTCGCCGAGGGCGAACTGCAATTGATGGCCGGGGACCGCATCCGCACCCTCGGCGCCGGTGGGTCCGCGGTGGTACCGAAGACGACCGTGCACGCCTTCGGTGCCACACCGGACAGCGGTGCCCGCATCCTCATCGCACTCATGCCCGGCGTGCAGCGCTTCGGCTACTTCCGGCTGCTCGAGCGGATCGCCCGTGGCGAGGCCACTCTGGACGAACTCGCCGCCTCCCAGGACGAATACGACAACCACTTCGCCGACGCACCCCAGTGGTGGGCGCAACGCAATGCCGAACGTCGCTGAACGGGAACAACCGCGCCCCCGGCCGGGTTCGCACCGGCATGACCTTCTCCGTCCCCGTAACCGTCCGCGGCTACGAACTCGATGTCCAGGGCCATGTCAATCAAGCGGTCTACCTGCAGTACGCCGAACACGCGCGCTGGGAGCTCCTACTCGCCGCGGGTCTGCAGGCGGACAAACTGGTGGCCGCGCGCGTGGGGCCGGTAGTCCTGGAGACCACCATCAAGTACCGGCGCGAACTGCGCGGCGGTGACGATATCCGGGTCACCTGCGTATTCGAATGGGGTAGCGGGAAGAGCTACCGGATCCGGCAGGAGATGATCCGCGCCGACGGCACCCTCTCCGCCGAGGTGGCGGGGGTCGGCGGCCTGCTCGATCTGGACGCCCGGCGATTGCTCGCCGACCCGGGCGGCCGTTTCCGCGAACTGGCCACGAACCCGGAGCTACTCGGACTCTGATCGACCGCGGGCCGGTTCGGCAGACAATTTTCCACCGACCGGCCATCGCCCGATTTCCGGAAATCTTCCGCCGCAGGAAATTTTCCGAAACAAGATCAGGTATCCGAACAGGGTAAATCCGGCGATATCGGCTTCCACGGTCCTGGTACGGCGATATGATCCGGACGCGCTCGGGTCGTGTCACGCACTGCGAGCAAGATCGGAGAATCCAGATGATCGATGCCCTCCACCTCCTCGACACACCCGAATGCGGTGCGGTCGCCACCCTCACAGGTGTCCTGGTCGGCGAATCCGACCGCGATATCCGTATCCGGGTGACAGACGGGACGTGGACCTTCCGGTGCCGGGACGTACTCGCCGTCCGGACGCTCGACGACCGGACGGCCGGCCATCGGGTCCGCGTCGACATCCGCCCCGGCAGCACCGCCGATTTCACCCGTACCCTGCGGATCGATGTTGCGGAGCGGCCGTTGACTCTCGCGGCGCCGCCGTCGGAGGCTTTCGGCGATCGACAGCTGCGCCGGCTCACCGAATCGTGGGCCCACCGCCTCGACCTGGCGGATACACCGGAATATCCCGCGACGTTCACCTGCGCACAGACCAGGTCGCACAACACCAGCGACGACGGTGTCCACAGCGACAGTTTCGACTGAACGGCGAGCGCGGTGCGCACCCCGGCGACCGGATCGGTCCTCATCGTTTCCGAATCCGACGATCTGCACGCCGCGGCCATGGAAGCTACGCTGCGCGAACAGCATTCGCTCGTGCCGCTCCGGCTCGACCTCCGCGATTTCCCGCGCGAACCGGGCAGTTTCCGGATGGCCGAGAACAGCGTCGAACGGTCGCTGGCCGGTTTGGCGGGGCTGGACGAGGTCCGGTCGGTGTGGTGGCGGCGGCCGCACCCGGCGGCCGTCCCCGCCGGGGTCCGGGCCGACGACAATGCCTACCGGCAGGCCGAATGCGACGCTTTCGTCCAGGGGCTGCTGTGGTCGCTCGGCGCCCAGTGGGTCAACGACCCCGGTAACGACCGGATCGCGCATCGCAAGATCGTTCAGCTGGACACCGCGCGCCGGGCCGGTTGCGCGGTCCCCGAAACATTGATCACCAACGATCCGGACGAGGCCCGGGCGTTCATCGAAACCCGCGGCGATCCCGTTGTTTTCAAACGCACCGGTACCTCCCGCGCCGAATTCGCCGAGACCCGGCTGGTCGCGGCCGCCGATCTGGACCGGCTCGGCGGTATTCGCTGGGCTCCCACCATCTTCCAACGCTACATAGACCCGGAATGCGATCTACGGGTGGTGTGGGTCGACGGGCAGGAATGGGCGGTACGTATCGATTCGCGCGCCGGCGCCGGGCGCGTGGATTCCCGGCTGGATACATCGGTCGATT
Organism: Nocardia sp. NPDC003963; assembly: GCF_053605105.1. NCBI lineage: Bacteria > Bacillati > Actinomycetota > Actinomycetes > Mycobacteriales > Nocardiaceae > Nocardia > Nocardia sp. NPDC003963. Next base: position 817,191 of record NZ_JBSGIP010000001.1, on the reverse strand, counting down.
TCGCGCCCGCGCTCCTACCGGCAGCCGTCAGCAAATCGCTGGCGACGCTGATGGGCACGCTGGGATTGAGTTTCGGCGTGCTGGATCTGCGGGTGGGCCTCGACGGTGAATACTACTTCCTCGAGGTCAACCCACAGGGGCAGTTCGCCTATCTCGAGATCAAGACCGGACTGCCGATCTTCACCAGCCTCGCCAATCTGCTGGTGTACGGAGACGGCTCCGTATCCGGGTGGTGAACGCGCCACCCGAGGCGATCCGCATGCCGACCCGCGCCGCCGGGCCCATACTCCCGGCGGCGGAGCCTGCGAATACGGTGGACTAGCGGGCTTTACGGCGGTTGGCACCACCGCGGCTGCGGAGCTGCACATGCGACTCCGTCAGCACATTGTGGATGAACCCGTAGGAGCGCCCGGTCGCACGTGCCAGCGACCGAATACTCGCCCCCGCCTCGTATTGCTTCTTCAACTGGGTTTGCAGGCGGTCCCGTGACTTACCCGTGACGCGGGTGCCCTTGCCCAATGTGCTCTTGCTCTGTACCGGCCTGTCGCCCATGGCTTCCTCCGAGTCGCCGAGCAGCGTCACTCTCAGGCTAAGCACTCCGCGACCATCCGGCAATGAGTTCTTGTGATGAAACTCACGCGAGCTGAATCAATTCCAGATACTCGGCCGACCAGTGGTCCTCGGTGCCGTCCGGGAGCAGGATCACCCGCTCCGGGTTCAGCGCCTCGGCGGCGCCCGGATCGTGGGTCACCAGCACCACCGCGCCCGCATAGGTGCGCAATGCGTCGAGCACCTGTTCGCGCGAGATGGGGTCGAGGTTGTTGGTGGGTTCGTCGAGCAGCAGCACATTGGCCGCCGAGGAGACCAGCCCGGCCAGCGCGAGGCGGGTCTTCTCACCGCCCGAGAGGGTCCCCGCGGGCTGCTCGAGCTGCGGACCGGTGAACATGAAGGCACCCAGCAGGCCACGCAACTCCTGCTCACCCGCGTCCGGCGCCGCATGGCGGATGTTCTCCCAGACCGAGGCCGCGTCGTCGAGGGTGTCGTGCTCCTGGGCGAAGTACCCCACCTTGAGCCCGTGCCCCGGCACCAGCCCACCGGCGGTGGGCTCCTCGGTACCGGCCAGCAACCGCAGCAGGGTGGTCTTACCGGCACCGTTGAGCCCGAGCACCACCACCCGGCTGCCCCGGTCGATGGCGAGATCCACGCCGGTGAAGATCTCCAGCGAGCCGTAGACCTTGGTGAGGTTCTCCGCCATCAACGGGGTCTTACCGCAGGGAGCCGGTTCGGGGAATTTGATCCGGGCGACCTTGTCGGCCACGCGTACCTCGTCCAGTTCCGACATCAACCGGTCGGCGCGTTTGGCCATATTCTGCGCGGCAACGGCTTTGGTCGCCTTGGCGCCCAGTTTGGCGGCCTGAGCCCGCAGCGCCGAGGCCTTCTTCTCCGCATTGGCCCGCTCCCGGCGGCGCCGCTGCTCATCGGTCGCGCGGGCATCGAGATATTTCTGCCAGCCCATGTTGTAGACATCGGCCTCGCCGCGTACCGCGTCGAGGAACCAGACCTTGTTGACCACGTCGGCGAGCAGTTCGACATCGTGGCTGATCACGATCAGGCCACCATCGTGGTTCTGCAGGAAACCGCGCAGCCAGGTGATGGAATCGGCGTCCAGGTGGTTGGTGGGCTCGTCCAGCAGCAGGGTGGTGTCGGACCGGCCGCCGCTGCCGTCGGAGGCGGCGAACAGGATGCGCGCCAATTCGATTCGCCGGCGCTGACCGCCCGAGAGGGTGCGCAGCGCCTGGTCCAGCACCCGGTCCGGCAGCCCGAGGCTGTTGCAGATCCGGGCCGCCTCACTTTCGGCCACATACCCGCCGAGCGCGGAGAAGCGGTCCTCGAGCCGACCGTATTTGCGGACGGCGCGTTCGCGTTCGGTCTCGTCGGCCAGTTCGGCCATCAGCGCCTGCTGCTTCTCCATATCGCGGATCAGCGCGTCGAGGCCACGGGCCGAGAGAACCCGGTCGCGGGCCAGGACGTCGAGGTTTCCCTCCCGCGGGTCCTGCGGAAGGTAACCGATATCGCTGGACCGGGTGATCGCCCCGGCGTAGGGCTCACCCTCGCCCGCCAGAATCCGCAACGTGGTGGTCTTACCGGCGCCGTTGCGCCCGACCAGACCGATCCGATCGCCGGCCTGTACCCGCAGCGCCGGTCCGGGCGCGGACAGCAGGGTACGGACGCCGGCCCGGACCTCGAGGTCGGTCGCGGTGATCACAGATATCTCCTAGGAACACGGGTTGGGGGCAGCGGCCCGGCTCGCCCTACGGTGGGCCCATCCATCGATCATCGGATGTGTCCGGACACGGAACCACCGATTTTACCCGGACCACGACACTGCCCGGTCACGGCGGCCGCCGGTCGGTCGGCGCCCGCCGGGAGCGCGGGCGGGCACGGTAACGTGCCCGGATATGAGCACCGATCTGTTGGGCAAGAGCGCGCTGGTCTCCGGAGCCAGCCGTGGTATCGGCTACGCGGTGGCCGCCGAGCTGCTGAGCCGGGGCGCGAATGTGCTGATCACCGCGCGCAAGGCCGAACCGCTGGAGAAGGCGGCCGCCGAACTGCGGGCACTGGGACACCAGGGCGAGGTCGCCGCCGTGGCCGGTAACTCCGGAGACACCGAATCGCGCCGCGCGGCCGTACAGCGCGCCGTCGCCGAATTCGGTTCGCTGGACATCCTGATCAACAACACCGGGATCAACCCGGTGTACGGCGCGCTGATGGAAGCCGATCTGGATGCTGTGCGCAAGATCTTCGATGTCAATGTCGTGGCGGCGCTCGGCTACATCCAGGAGGCGTACAAGGCATGGATGGGCGAGCACGGCGGCGCTGTGGTGAACGTGGCCAGTGTCGCCGGTATCCGCTCCACCGGGGTGATCGCGGCCTACGGCGCCTCCAAGGCGGCGCTGATCCGGCTGACCGACGAACTGGCCTGGCAGCTCGGCCCGAACATCCGGGTCAACGCGGTCGCGCCCGGGGTGGTGAAGACGAGCTTCGCGGACGCCCTGTACTCGGCGGACGAGGAGGCGGCCGCGCAGGTCTACCCGATGAAGCGGCTGGGTTCGCCCGAGGATGTGGCACGGCTGATCGCGTTCCTGGCTTCCGACCAGGCGGCGTGGATCACCGGTGAGACGGTGCGGGTGGACGGCGGGCTGCTGTCGACCGGCGGTATCTGAATCGATCGGTCAGGGCCGGGGTGGTGTCCGCACCGCCCCGGCCCTTGCTGTTCGGTGGGCCCGTGGCCCAGGGGTTCAGGAGCGGTGCGGCAGGTTCTGCAATCGGACCTGACCGCGAGCGATCAGCCGGTCGTCCGCGTCGGTGATCACCACCTGCCACAGCTGTTGCATTCCACCGCGATGCAGCGGGGTCGCCTCGGCCTGCAGCGTTCCTTCGCGGACGGCGCGCAGGAAATCGGTGTTGTTGTTGACCCCGACCACCACACCTCGTCCGCCGTACCAGGCTGCACCGCCGGTGCTGGCCAGCGTCTCCACCACGGTGCACAGCACCCCGCCGTTCTGAATTCCGGCCGGTTGATGCAGCTGCGGCGTCACGGTCCATTCACCGCGGACGCGGTCGGGCCCCAGTTCGGTCACGCGCAGACCCATCAGATCCGCGAAGGTCCCCTTGTTGATCTCGTTGAGTTGTTCGACGCTGAGATCGGCCATCGACATCGGGGGGCGGGTCTGCTGTTCGGTCATGGCTCCACAATCGCATGCTCGTCCCGGGACCCTGAGCGGGCCCGGGTGGTCCGGGGTGGAAATGGAGCGGCGAGCCCCACCTCGAGGGTGGGACTCGCCGCGGGCATTGGATCGGGGGTCACCGCAGCCCTCGGGACTCTCGCGCGATCCGTACGCCGGTTCAGAGTATAGGTCAGGCTTACCTAACTAGGCAACCCGCTGGGCCCGCCGGATCGCCATACCGCGATCTTCCAGCGCCATCAGCAACCCCTGACCCCGCCGCGCGCCCGCCACGGGATCCGTACCGGCCAGGTCCGGCACGTAAGTGGTCGCGCCGGAAACGGATTCGGCGACCAGCGCCCAGAAGCGGCGTGAACTCAGACCCGCACACCGCGCCAGCGCACCCTGGACCAGCAGCAGCGAGGGTTCGCAACGGTAGGCAAGCCATACCCACATCGCCCGTTCGCACGGTAGCGACACCACCCCGGAAGAACCCTCGAGCGGATCACCGGCGACGACCCGAATAGTGGTGTCGGTCAGGCCCGCCCAGTCGATCCCACCGTCGTTGTCGGTGTGGATCCACACATTCTCCAACCCGGGATCCCAGGCCCGCCCGTCGGCGATCCACAGGGCCGCGACCCGGCCGACCACGGCGTGGATGAGGGCGGTGGCCACCACCTCCGACGCGGCGGTCGCACTGATCATCTCGGCGACATGCCGCCGGTACATCAGGTCGATACGGCCCTCACGCAAACCTGTCGACAGCGCCCACCAGCGCCGTTTGCCCTGATCGGCCATGGCCGCGGCGGCATAGACACGCGGATGCTCCGGCTGCAGGGACCGTAACCGGGAACATGCCGAACCGAATGCCGCCTCGTACGGACGGGGGATGCGCACAGTGGCGAGTTCGGACATTCGAACCTCCTCGAGATCGGCGTCGCAGCAACGACTTGATCGAAAGATAGGTTAGCCTTACCAGACCTAGCAAGTATTTCTTGCGAACAAGGATGTAACGGACCGGTGACGTCACCCCGGCCCCCTCCCGCGGTGACGCATGCCCGGAGCCGGCCGCCGCCGCGACACCACACCTGCCGGGTGCGCCGATCACGCATCCGGCCCCGCATCACATATCCGGCTTTTCCGGTGTTCCACGGCCTATGATCAATCCCACGAAGTTACGACACCCTGTAGTACGGCACAGCGTCGTTGTAGTCGTAAAATCAAAAGATGGCTGGACTTGGTGAGCTCGAGAAAGCGGTTATGGACCAACTGTGGTCGGCCGACGAACCACAAACGGTCCGGCAGGTCCACGAGGCCCTGTCGGCACGCCGCGAACTCGCGTACACCACGGTGATGACCGTGCTACAGCGTCTCGCGAAGAAGAATCTGGTGGTGCAGCGTCGCGACGACCGCGCCCACCGGTACGCTCCCGTACACACCCGCGACGAGCTGGTCGCCGGTCTGATGATGGACGCGCTGCAACAAGCCGACGAGGCCGGAAGCCGGGCCGCGGCCCTGGTGCACTTCGTGGAGCAGGTCGGTAAGGACGAGGCCGCGGCCCTACGGGACGCACTCGCTAAGCTCGAAGCAACCGAGGACAATTAGCCTCCGCAGCGACCGACCTCGGACCCTGGCCCCACAACGCAGTGAGCAGAGTCGATGAACGCAGCAGCACCGGCATTCGCCGTACTTGCCTTGCTTCTCGCCGGTCCCGTCCCGGAATCACTCAGCAGGGCGACCTGGACTTATCGCGTACCCCGCGCCGCGCTCGTGCTCTGGCAGGCCATCGCGCTGGCCGCCGTGCTCAGCGCGTTCAGCTCCGGTCTCGCCATCGCGGCCGAACTCCTGGTTCCGGGGCACGACGGCCGCCCCACGACCAAACCCACCGACGAGATCGATGCGCTGGGCCTGCCGCTGTGGCTGGCCTACGTCTCGGTGTTCATGCTCACCCTGCTGGTCGGCGCGCGGCTCGTGTACGCCGCGATCCGGGTCGGTGTGCACACCCGGCGGCGGCGTGCCCGGCACCGCATGCTGGTGGATCTGCTCGACCAGAGCGGTCCGGTGCGCCGGGCCGCCGATATCCGGGTGCTGTCGGCCACCGAACCCATCGCCTACTGCCTACCGGGGCTGCGGCGGCGGGTCGTGGTGAGCGCGGGCACCCTCGACAACCTGAACGAGCAGGAACTCACCGCCATCCTCAGCCATGAGCGGTCGCATCTGCGGGCCCGCCACGATCTGGTGCTCGAGGCGTTCACCGCCGCGCACGAGGCCTTCCCGCGTTTCGTGCGCAGTAAATCCGCGCTGGACTCGGTGAAGCTGCTCATCGAACTGCTCGCCGACGATTCCGCGGTCAAGGTCACCGGCCCCAAACCCCTGGCCCGGGCCCTGGTGGCGTGCTCGAAATCGACCGCGCCGCAGGGCGCACTCGCGGTGGGCGGGCCGAGCACTCTGATCCGCATCCAGCGGCTGGCCGGCCCGCTCGGCGATTTCCGCGTCGCCGGGGCCGCCTATCTCGCCTCGATCGCCATTCTGGTGGTCCCGACCCTGGCCGTAGCGATTCCCTGGCTGGTCGAGCTGAGCCGGTTGTTCCGTGCCTGATCGCGCCGCTTCGGCGACCGGGACCCCGGCCGCTCCGCACCCCGACACCGTCCGCACGCCCCCGCCCTTCGCGCGCCTCGGGTTACCCGTACTGACCGTGCAGGCGTTGCACCGGGAAGGCATCACCGATCCGCTGCCGATCCAGGCCGCGGCCGTTCCCGACGCGCTGGCCGGCCACGATGTACTCGGCCGGGCCCCCACCGGATCCGGGAAGACGCTGGCGTTCGGGCTGCCGATTCTGGCCCGCCTCGCCGGGGCACCGGCGATCGCGCGCGCGCCGCGGGGCCTGATCCTCGCGCCCACCCGGGAATTGGCCCTGCAGATCGAGCAGGCGCTCGAACCCTTCGCGCTGGGCCTGCGGCTCGCCACCGCGGTGGGCGGTATGCCCCTGGCCCGGCAGAGCGAGAAACTCCAGCGCGGTGTGGATCTGCTGATCGCCACCCCCGGCCGGCTGGCCGATCTGCTCGACCAGGGCGCCGCGGTTCTCGACGCGGTCCGGATCGTCGCGATCGACGAGGCCGACCATATGGCCGATTTCGGTTTCCTACCGCAGGTGCGGCGGCTGCTCGATGCCGCACCCGGCGACGGGCAACGACTGCTGTTCTCGGCGACCCTGGACGACGAATCCGTACAGGACCTGGTCCGGCGGTATCTGCGCGACCCGGTCACGCACAGCGTGGCCGCGGAACCGGAAACCGGCACCGCGACTCACCATCTGCTGTACGTGGAGGTGGCGGACAAACCGGCCGTACTCGCCGAGATCGCCGCCCGGGAAGGCCGCACACTGCTGTTCGCCCGCACCCAGTACGGCGCCGAGAAACTCACTCGCCGGTTGCGCGAACAGGGGATCCGGGTCGCGGCGCTACACGGCGGCAAAGCCCAGAACCGGCGCATCCGGACGCTCGCGGCCTTCGCCGACGGCGGGATCTCGGCATTGGTCGCCACCGATATCGCCGCTCGCGGTATCCATGTGGACGCGATCTCACTGGTCGTGCACGCCGATCCACCGGCCGACGCCAAGGACTACGTGCACCGGGCCGGGCGTACGGCCCGGGCGGGTGCGAGCGGGACGGTGATCACGGTGGTCACGCCGGATCAGCGCGCCGAAGTGGCGGCGCTGGCGGCGGCCGCGGGCGTGGACGTCGTCGAGCACACGGTCCGGCCGGGCGACCGGGAGGTCCGCCGGCTCACCGGCGCACGCACCCCACCGGGGCCGGACACCACGGAGGCCCCCGCGAGTCCACCGGCGGCGCCGCGCGGCCACTTCCGCGGGCCGGGCGCCCGGGGCCGAACAGCCGGAGCCACCGGGAAACCGCCCTCCGGGCGCAGGCCCCATCGCCGTCGTTCGAAGTGAATCCGCCGGGCCCCCACGCCGGGGACACATCCCGATTACCATGGGCGCAGTGCAGTTTCTCCCCGGACAACACCCGCCGTACGACCTGACCTACAACGACGTCTTCCTGGTTCCGAACCGCACCGATATCGCCTCCCGGTTCGACGTCGACCTCGCGACGGCCGATGGTTCCGGCACCACCATCCCGCTGGTCGTCGCCAATATGACCGCGGTCGCGGGTCGGCGGATGGCCGAAACCGTGGCCCGGCGCGGCGGGATCGTGGTACTGCCGCAGGACCTGCCCAACAGTGCCGTCGCCGAGACCATCTCCTTCGTCAAGAGTCGATCGCTCATCGCCGATACACCGGTCACCCTCACCGGCGATCACTCCGTCTCCGACGCCCTGGCCCTGATCCACAAGCGCGCGCACGGTGCCGTCGTGGTCGTCGACAACGGCCGCCCGGTCGGCCTGGTCACCGAGGCCGCCTGCGCGGACGTCGATCGGTTCGCCCGCTTGCACGAAGTCGCCACCACCGATTTCGTCACCGTCCCGGCGACCGCGGAGGCGTCCTATATCTTCGACCGTCTCGAGGCAGCGCACGTCGGCGGTCCCGCCGTACTCCTCGCCCCCGACGGCACACTCGCCGGGGTACTCACCCGCACCGGCGCGGTACGCGACGGGATCTATCGCCCCGCGGTCGACGGTGACGGCAAACTGCGGGTCGCGGCCGCGGTCGGGATCAACGGGGACGTACCCGCCAAAGCGAAGGCACTCGTGGACGCGGGCGCCGATGTGCTGGTGGTGGACACCGCGCACGGTCACCAGGTGAGGATGCTGGAAACCCTGCGCGCGATCCGGGATCTCGACCTGGGCGTCCCGCTGGTCGCCGGTAACACGGTGTCGGCGGAGGGCACCAAGGACCTGATCGAAGCCGGCGCCGATATAGTCAAGGTCGGTGTCGGCCCCGGCGCCATGTGCACCACCCGGATGATGACCGGGGTGGGTCGGCCGCAGTTCTCCGCGGTCGCCGAATGCGCGGCGGCGGCCGCCGAGCTGGGCGCCCATATCTGGGCCGACGGCGGCGTCCGCCATCCGCGTGATGTCGCCCTGGCGCTCGCCGCGGGCGCCTCGAACGTGATGATCGGTTCCTGGTTCGCCGGCACCTACGAATCCCCCGGTGATCTGCGGATCGATCGGGACGGCAATGCCTACAAGGAGAGTTTCGGCATGGCCTCCAAACGCGCGGTCGCCGCCCGGACCACCGCCGACCGCGGTTACGACCGCGCCCGTAAGGCCCTGTTCGAGGAGGGGATCTCCAGTTCCCGGATGCAATTGGATCCGGAGCGCCCCGGTGTCGAGGACCTCATCGACCATATCTGCTCCGGTGTGCGCAGCGCCTGCACCTACGCCGGTGCCCGCACCCTCGCGGAATTCCACGAGCGCGCGATGATCGGGGTGCAGTCGGCCGCCGGGTTCGCGGAGGGCCGGCCGCTACCCGGCGGGTGGTGAGCCAGGCCACATCATCGGACGCCCCTACCGCGACCGTGCGCCCGCGCGCACGGTCGCGGTAGCATGAGAACCGCCGGCGACCGCCGGCCGCAATCGTCAGGACGAAAGGATCCAGTTGTCACCCGCGTCCGAGGGCGCCACTCAGGAGGGCTCATCTATCGAGCCGGGTGACAGACCCGGCGTCCTCCGATGTACGACCCTCCCCCCTCATCCGGCCCTGTCCACATCGCGGATCCCGATGTCCGCCGGGTGGTGGTGATATGGCCGTCGCACTCACCGTCCTCAGCCTCATCGGATTCGTCGCACTCACCGCGGGTACCGCGTTGTTCGTCGCCGCGGAATTCTCGCTCACGGCATTGGAACGCAGCACCGTCGAGGCACACGCGCGGGACGGCGACGTCCGGGCCCGGGCGGTCCGGCAGGCACACCGCACGCTGTCCTTCCAGCTGTCCGGCGCCCAGCTCGGTATCACCATCACCACGCTGATCACCGGTTATATCGCCGAACCCGTACTGGCTCGGCTACTCCAGCCCCTGTTCGGCCTGATCGGGGTCCCCGATTCCGCGGTCACCGGCATCTCCCTGGTTCTCGCGCTGATCCTGGCCACTTCGCTGTCGATGATCTACGGCGAACTGGTACCCAAGAACATCGCCATCGCCTCTCCCATGGCCACCGCCCGCGCGACCGCCGGGCCGATGGTGGCGTTCTCGGCGGTGTTCAAACCGATGATCCAGTTCCTCAACGGCACGGCCAACTGGGCGGTGCGCCGCTTCGGGGTCGAACCCGCGGAGGAACTGCGTTCGGCGCGGTCACCGCAGGAACTCGGATCGCTGGTCCGCACCTCGGCCCAGCACGGCGCGCTCGATCAGCGCACCGCGCAGTTGCTGGACCGCTCGCTGCAGTTCGGCGAGCGCAGCGCCGAGGAGCTGATGACACCGCGGGTCAAGATCGAAGCATTGGATCGCACCGACACCATCGGTGATCTGCTCGCCGCCGCGGCCCGTACCGGCTATTCGCGGTTCCCGGTGATCGACGGCGACCTCGACAACACGCTCGGCATCGTCCACGTCAAACAGGCCTTCACCCATCCCGCGCCGACCCGCGCGGGCGTGGGCCTGGCGCAGATCGCGCAGCCGGTACCCGTGGTTCCGGCGAGCCTGGACGGTGACGAGGTCCTCGAACGGGTCCGCGCCGACGGTATGCAGGTCGCGCTCGTCGTGGACGAGTACGGCGGGACCGCGGGACTGGTCACCATGGAGGACATCATCGAGGAGATCCTCGGCGATGTCCGCGACGAACACGACGAAGAGGAACGCGATGTACGCCGGGTCTCCGACGGCTGGGACTGTTCGGGGCTGCTGCGGATCGACGAGGTGACCCGGGCGACCGGGTACATCGCCCCGGAGGGCGAGTACGAGACTCTCGGCGGTCTGGTGCTCACCCGCCTCGGCCGGATCCCGGTGACCGGCGATACCGTCGTACTACCGCAGCGCCGCGGGCACGATCGCCGCCACGGTGACGGGCAGGGCGGCTGGCTGGCCCGGGTCGAACGGATGGATGGACGCCGGATCGACCGGGTGCGGCTGGTCCCGGCCGACGCCGAGGCCATCGCCCTGCGCGAACAGCTGCCCATCGCCCGGGAGGTCCACCATGGGTGACCTCTTCGGGGTGGCGCTGACCGTATTCCTGCTGGCGGGTAACGCCTTCTTCGTCGGCGCCGAATTCGCGCTCATCTCCGCCCGCCGCGACCGGCTCGAAGCGCTGGCCGCGCAGGGTAAACGCAATGCGGACACGGTGATCCGGGCCGGGCAGAATCTGTCGATGATGCTGGCCGCCGCACAGCTGGGCATCACCATCTGCTCGATCCTGCTCGGCCGGGTCGGTGAACCCGCGGTCGCGCATCTGCTGGAGAAGCCGTTCGAGCTGGCCGGCCTGCCGGATGCGCTGCTGCATCCGGTGTCGTTCGTGCTGGCCCTGGCCATCGTGGTGATCCTGCACATCCTGCTGGGCGAGATGATCCCGAAGAACATCGCGCTGGCCGGGCCCGAACGCAGTGCGCTGCTACTGGTGCCGCTGCATCTGGCGTGGCTGCGGATCGCCCGCCCGCTCATCGCGGTCTACAACTTCGCCGCGAACCTGAGCCTGCGAATGCTGCGTATCGAACCCAAGGACGAACTCGAGGCCGCGGTATCGAGCGACGAACTGGCCGAGATGATCGGCGAATCCCGGTCCGAGGGACTGCTCGACGCGGAGGAACATCGCCGGCTCACCCAGGCACTCGGTACCGGGGAGCGTTTCGTGGCCGAGGTCATGGTGCCGTCGGCGCAGGTACGCACGATTCCGCTGCGCGCCCACGGCACCACGCTCGGCGATATCGAGAACGCTGTCGCCGAAACCGGGTTCTCCCGCTACCCGGTCCGCGCCTCCGATGGTTCCCTGGTCGGGTATCTGCACGTCAAGGATGTGCTGGACAAGGTCTCCGATGAGACCGCGGGCCCAGGGACCGAGATTCCGCGTACCGATATCCGGCCGCTCCCCACCGTGCTGATGGGCACCACGCTCTACGAAGCGCTGGCCCGGCTGCGGCGCACCAGTAGCCATCTCGGCCGGGTGGTGGACGGGCGTGGCAATACCGTCGGCATCGTCGCGCTCGAGGATCTCGTCGAGGAATTCGTCGGCACCGTCCGCGACACCACGCACCGGGTCGCCGAATGACGGCTGCGGCGCTGCGCTCGGTGCTGGGTGCTACCGAGTGGCGGGCGCGCGCCGCCGCCCATCGCGACCGCCTCGACGCTCTGGCCGGCCCGTACCTGCACGCGCGGGCGGCCGGGGTGAAACATCCGGTGCTCGATTTCCTGTTCACCTACTACGGTCACAAACCCGCGCAGCTGCGCCGCTGGCATCCGGGTTTCGGGATCGCACTGGCCGACGCCGGCGAGTACACCGGGCTGCGCGGCTATCACCGCGTCGACCCCCCGCCCGGGGCAGCAGGCCCGGTGGTGACCGCCGACCCGGCCTTCCTGCGCGCGCGTGCCGATACGGCCTCCTATATCGCGGATCTGCTGCGCGCGACCGCTTCCCGCCCGGCACAGCTGTCCTGCTTCGGCCTGCACGAATGGGCGATGGTGTACCGGACCGGGGAGATCCGCCACGACGCGGTACCGCTGCGGCTGGGTGCCGGGGGTACGGACGCGGTGGTCGAATCGATGCCGGTGCGCTGTACCCATTTCGACGCATTCCGGTTCTTCACCCCGGATGCGGTCCCCCGCAACAGCCGCCGGCTGACCCGCGCCGACCAGATCGACAGCGAACAGCCGGGCTGCCTGCACGCCAATATGGACTTGTACAAATGGGGTTTCAAACTGACCCCGCTGATCTCGTCGGATCTGCTGCTGGACTGTTTCGCGCTGGCCCGAGACGCCCGGGAACTCGATATGCGGGCCAGCCCCTACGATCTGCGCGAACACGGCTACCACCCCATCCCCATCGAAACACCGTCCGGCCGTGCCGAATACGTTCGCCGCCAGGCCGCGATCGCGGACCGGGCGGCGGAACTGCGGAAACTGCTCCTGCATACCCTCGAAGCACTCGTGGACCAGCAGCCCGAGTAGCGGAGAAACGCACTGCCGCCGGGCCGACGATGCTACGTCTGCCGCATCGGCGAGATTCCACCGTCACATAACGTGACCCACTTCACATTCGCACTGCGTATCGAATAGTCGGCTCATAGCGATTCCGTATCGACCGACCGGCAGGCGGCGGTGACGAGGCGTGAAGGAAATCGCGATGACCGTAGCGGGACAACCGTATTCACAGGGCCGGCCGGGCCGGCCCGACAACCAGATGCTCGTCACCGAGGAAATGCGCCAGCTGCTCGGACGGATGGTGATGGCCGAGGTGACCGGAGGAGGTCGCGTCGAGTCCCACAACGACTACGGCGCGGTGATCGTGTTCGGTCGAAATCCGAATCATGCACTGCACGCCGTCCTGACCTTTCTCACCTGTTTCATGTGGTCTGTTGTCTGGCTGGTCATCGCTTTCACCCAGAAGGAGACGAGAGTGACGTTGTCGTGGGCGCCCGATGGCAGCCCGGTCCGCTGGGTGCACAAGTGAGCGGACACGACTTCCCTTGTGTCACTTGCGCCGATCAACCGAGCGGCTCACCGGTCCCTATCGGGGAGAGTGGGCACAGGGCCGGTGGAGTTCAGGGGTTCATGGCGTGTTCGGTGAACTGCCCGCAGGCGCGGAGCCCCGGGCGGCGGTAGACGGGCTCGCCGTCGGCGGATGCCCGTAGGACGGCGATACGCGGAACAGACCGGACGGCCCGCCACGTAGCCGACCAGATACCGGGCCGGGCAATGCGCGGCCAAGGCCTGTGGGGCGGCCCGGGCGAAGAAGCGGCGGACGGTGGCGGCCGGCGAGTCCCACCCACCAGGAGAAACGGCGGCCGGTGCGTGCCAGCGTCCGAGCAGTCTCGGTGATACGTGCCGTAGCGTCGGTGACGGTGAAACGGGCCGCGGCAACGATATTGAACGTGTCGTCGTCCAGGCCGCTGTCGGCGATCAGGAGACCCGGGCCCGTGATCGGTGGGGACGGCTCGCGGACCGGCAGGGTGATCTACCGACCGGCGATCAATCCTGTGATCGGGGCGCTCGCCACATCGGCCACAGGTCCGGGCCGCCCGGAACACAGATCGTGGCGGTCACCTCGAAGCCGAACCGTTCGTAGTAGGCGATGTTCGCCTGCTTACTGGATTCGAGGTAGGCCGGGACACCGTCGCGATCGCACTGTGCGAGCCGGGACCGCAGCAGCGCCTGTCCGAACCCGTGGCCGCGCCGGTCCGGGTCGGTGCCGATGGTCGCGAGATACCAGTGCGGTTCGTCCGGATGTACCGCGGACATCAGATCCGCCAGTTCCTTGCCCACCCGCAGCCGCCTGCCGAAAGCCCGGGCCAGCTGAGGCAGCATCCGCAGCTCACGCCACGATGACGACTTCCATTTCCCCGGGGCATCCCACAGCGCCACCCCACCGATCGCGCCCGACGGGTCCAGTGCGATATCCACGGCGCCGGAGCCGAAATGCTGGTGACGGGTCTGGGTCGCGAACAGACGTGGCAGTCCGAGCGCTCGCCGCGGTGGATCCGGCCAGAGCCACTCCATCACCGGATCGTCCTGGAACGCGGCGGCCAGCGTACGGGCCAGCGCATCGGTTTCGTCGCGGCGGGCCGGACGTACCTCGGGCGGGGGCGGCATGGCTACGTCCTCACTTTCCTGAACCGGTCGGGTGAGCACGCGCTACCCGCACGAAGGATAGTCCGCGGCGACGACAAGTCGCCGAACCACCGCACAAACGCACCGGCCGGGCCGCCGGCCATCGATCCGCCCACGACGGTTTTCCGGCACGGTCCCGCGGCGCTGGTTTGGTGCGCGAGATCGTGAGAAGAGCCCCGCACGGGGGCTTTTCGTATTCGTGGGTGGAGTATCGGCCCCGGGCCGGTGGCCTCGCCGCACCCGACCTCGCTATTCGCCGAAAACCCCTGTCCCGCCGATCTCCGATCGCTACCATCACTGAACAAATTCCGGGATGTGTACCGAACCCTCCCGGATACCGGGTCGGGTGAACCAGTTCGGGAAGCGCGAGGATGCAATGGGGCGTCCCTTCGGAAGACTACGCCGCACCAGGGCACTGGTCCTCGGAGCGGTCGGCGTGGTCGCCGCGGTCATGCTGCCGGGCAGTGCGTCGGCGGATCTGCAATCCGATATCCAGAATCAGGTCCGCGAATTCCTCGACGTCGGCCGGACCTCGGTCCCCCGGGCCGAATGTGGGCCGGGGTCGATGCCCGAACCGGGTCTGCAGGGTGATGTACCGGCGGTCGATCGCGACAGCGGGCGCAGCACCCAGGGCTACCGGTGCAATATGTCGATGGTCGGCCGGTTCGCCGGGCGCGGTGCCGGGATCACCTCCACCAGTTTCGAGCACTGCGCCTATCTGGGGACCTTCTTCCCCGGAAATCTGCTGCACCAGAACGGTGGCGTGCAGGTGCTCGACGTCTCCGATCCGGCGAATCCGCGGCCCACGGCGACGTTGAACGAACCCGCCATGGTGGCCGGTACCTGGGAGAGCCTCAAGGTGAACCGGGAGCGGAAACTGCTGGTGGGCACCGGAGTCCCGCTGCTGGTGGGAGCCGGGTACCTCTCGGTCTACGATATCTCCGACTGCGCGCATCCACGGCTGCTCAATCCGGGCCCCGGGACGAATCTCGCTATGCCGCTGCCGATCACCACCCACGAGGGCGGCTTCTCCCCCGACGGCCGCACCTATTGGGCCTCGGGGATAACACCCGGATTCCTCAGCGCCGTCGACCTCACCGATCCGGCGAATCCGCGGGTCGTCTGGCAGGGGCTGACCGGTCTCACCGCGCACGGTTTCGGAGTGAGCCCGGACGGCAACCGGATGTACCTCTCGGCGCTCAGCGGTATCACCGTGCTCGATATCAGTGCGGTGCAGCGGCGTGACCCGAACCCACAGGTCCATCACCTCGGCCGGATGTTCTGGTCGGACGGCTGGGCCACTCAGCACAGCATTCCGGTCACCTATGACGGCAAACCCTACGTGTACACCGTGGACGAGGGCGGGTCCGGCGGGGTGAAACTGATCGATATCTCCACCGACGGCGATCCCGAGGTCGTGGCGAAGATCAAACTGGAGATCAATCTGCCGCAGCATCTGGACAGTAATATCGCCTCGTCCATGGGTGGATCCATCTTCGCCTACGAATCGCACTACTGTGCGGCCGATCGGCCGGTGAACCCGACGGCCCTGGCCTGCGGCTGGATCTCCTCCGGGATCCGGGTGTTCGATATCCGCGATCCGCGGGCCATCCGCGAGATCGCCTACTTCAATCCGCCCGCCCGGACGGGACGTAATCTCGAACTGGTCAATTCACCGCACGCGCTGGCCTCGCTGCTCGGCATACCGGCGATGACCGCGCCCAGTGCGGCGCGCGCGGTACTCGAGGGACAGTTCGATCCGTCCCAGGCGCTGAGCTCGCGGACCGGCGAACTCGCCTTCGGCGATGTATCCACCGACTGGTGCCTGTCCCCGCCGGAGTGGCGCGGCAACGAACTGTATGTCACCTGTTCGGACAACGGATTCATGGTGCTGCACGTCGACGAATCGGTGTACTCGCCCCCCGCGGACCAGCAGTCCGTCGTGGGTTCGTGAACACTCGCCCGCGCCGGACCCGGCGGCCACCGTCACCAGGAGATGACGAAGCGGTACCACGAACCGTCGTACGGACGATAGGTCGTCTCGCTCGACGAGTGATCGGGTGGCGGCCCGTCCGGAAGATAGGCGAATCCGACCTCGTTCATGAAACCACCGCCGGTATGGAAACGGCATTCCGTACCCGCCCGATCTGCTCCGCCCTCCGCGGGGCGTATCCGCTCGATGGTGTAGACGCCGATCCGGTGTGGCTCGGAACTCGGCGCGCATTCCCGCGCGGCCGCTTCCAGCGATCCCTTCGACACCAGCCAGCCCACCCGCTCGGCCGTATCCGAGTACACGGCGGTGAAGGCCACCAGTACCAGGGCCGGAGCCACGGCGCTCAGCAGGTAGGCGCGGTACCGGATCGCCCCGAACAACGCGAAGATCGACCACAGCACGGCCAGCGCCAGTAGCGCACAGATCGTCAGCGCCAGATACCCGAAATCGCCGTCGGAGGCCACGAACCAGACCATTGCCGCACAACAGATTTCGACGGCGACCGCCAGCACCACCGTGGTCACTGTCCACCAGCGCGCCGTCGGCCGGCGCGCGACGCTCCCACCCCCGTATTCCATGGACCCACTCTAGGCCCGGCGCGGTGGACCGCGACCCGACGGCCACCCGGATCGCCGGCCCGGCCGGATCTTCCGGCAACCGCCGCGCCCCGCACGACAGGGCGATCGGCCCGGGGAGCACGCGGGACAGGCCAGCCGCTCTCAGGAGTCCGCGGACGCTTCCGAGAGGCGCCGGGCCGCCGGGCCCGCCCGGGGCCCGGCCAGGTCGTGCCCGGCCCGGCAACGGACGACCGAATTGGCTACCGGACTGAACCGCGTCCCGCCCGGATCGACTCGGTGCGCTGTCGCCGCGGCTGAACAGCACGGAACCCGGACACCGTAGGCGTCCGGGCTCCGTATCGGCAGTCGACTACCGATTCACAGCGGGGGGAATCCCGCCGACCCGGTGGTCGCCCACTGGAAGAAATCACCAACTCGCACCACGATCAGCGCGGCGATATCGAGCACGGTACTACCCATTCGAACCAATCCTCACACTTCGTCTTGCAGATACGGCCGCCCAGCGTAGGGCGCCCAGCCGGGGACGACAACCGGGGTCCGGCCCCGATGTCACCACTACGACATCCGCGCAGACTAACGGTCCACGGGCATCCGCGGCCACTCGCGACCGCTGATCGCGAGGGTGGCGGGATCGGTGGTGAGGGTCGCGCCCTCGTCGGTTCCGTATTCCGATTTCGCGGCGGCCGTGGAGCGTACTTCGAGCTCGGCGACGCCGACGAGCACGACGAGACCCACGACCACCAGCGCGACGGTGGTGAGCAGCGGCGTGAGCAATTCCACCGGCGCGGCACCTTCCGGCACGACCGTATGGTCGCCGTGATGGGCGCTCATGGCGGCCATTCCGGTGTAGTGCATACCGCAGACCGCGACACCCATGATCAGCCCGGCGCCGATGGTGTTGCCCCAGCCCTTCACATGCAGCATGAACCACAGCGCGGCGGTCGCGGCGACCACCGCGATCAGGATGGACAGCAGGACCAATCCGGTGCTGTATTGCATCTCCGCGCCGGTGTTCATCGCGGCCATGCCCAGGTAGTGCATACCCACGACACCGATACCGGTGATCGCCCCGCCCAGCGGGAGGGCGACCACTTCCCGGTGCCCGCGCACCACGATCGCGAGCCCGATCAGCACGACCACCACGGCGATAGCGGCACTGAGCAGTGTCATCGGCATGTCGTAGCGGATCGTCATTCCGTCGATGGAGAAGCCGAGCATGGCGGTGAAGTGCATAACCCAGATCCCCGCACCGCCGAGCGCGATGGCCGCCGCGATCAACCAGCCGCCGGCCTGTTCGGACGACCGCGCGCGCACCGCGCACCGAAGACCGAGCACCGACCCGATGAACGACATGAAATAGGCGAGAACAGGCGTCACCCACCCATTGCTGAAGTGCTCGAGCTGCACGTAATACTCCGATGTACTAGTCGATTTCCGAACCGAGCCCGTATGGACAGTAGTTCGACACACCCCGAGGGGGTCTGCAGAGTAAAAATTTCACCTCAGGTGACTGGATATTCGCCACCTGATGTCACAACTGAGCTAAGAGCGGAATTCCCGGATCAGCCCCGCAGGTACGCCGGAGTGGCGGTCGGCACCACGCCGTACACGAAATTTCGCCGCAGTTCGTGATAGGGCTCGCACTCCTCGAAGAAGTTCCGACGCATCTGCGCCAGCTCCTCGGCACGGTACTCCGCCAGCGGTTTGGCGGCCTCATCGGCCTCGCGCAGCTGCTTCTTGGCGGTCAGCCTGGTCTCCAATTCGGGCGAATCGGCCAGCGACTCCGCCTCCCGGCACACCCATTCCCCGAACTCGGTGGTATCCCCCGGGGCCACCCGGTCCACCAGACCGAGATCTGCCGCCGCTCGCGCGCCCACCGGCAGGGTCTCCCGGGCCAGCCGCGCGGCTTCCACCGCGCCGACGCGCCGCGGCAGTGAGTAGGTCCAGTACTCCGAGCCGTACAGTCCCATCAGGCGATAGTGCGGGTTGAGCACGGCCGATTCCCGGCACCACACCTCGTCGGCGGCCAGAGCCAGCATCACCCCGCCCGCGGCCGCGTTACCGGGCAGCGTCGAGATCACCAGTTTGTCCGTCGTGGTCAGAATCGCCTCGACGAGATCGTTCATGGCGTTGATATTGCGCCACGACTCCTGCGCCGGATCCTCGGCCGATTCGATGACGTGCAGATGGATACCGTTGGAGAAGAAATCGCGGGCCGGACCGAAGACCAGCGCGCGGATCGGCCGCGCACAGGCCTCCCGGTATGCGGCGAGCAGCCGCCGGCACTGCGCGGTGCTCATCGCACCGCCCGCATAGGCGAATTCGAGATGGCCGACCGACCCGGTCTCGCGGTAGCGCACCTCCGACCAGGTATCGCGAACGGCCGCCTCGACCGGGGATACGGGCACTTCCGGGGTACCGGCGGGCAGATCCGCGCCCAGCACCTCGGCCGCGGGCCGCTTGAATTCCGCGGGACCGCCCGGGGTCCGGCGGCGCCGCAACTGCGGCAGCCACACCGCACCGTCCACGGTGGCCCGGCAGATCGCGCCGTCGCGCGTGGCGATCACCGTACCCGGGGTACCGCGCAACCGGTCCTCGTGATGGCCGCCGTGCACGAAATACTCACGCCCGTAGAGTTCGTCGAGCACCCCGGGCTGAGAATCGGCGGCGCGCAGTTTCCGCAGCACATCGGCGGTACTGTCGGCGGCCCAGTCGATCCGGCGGTACTGCTGGGCATGGTAGGGCCGCAACCGGCCACGCACGTCCGGGCGATCGTAGTCCAGTGGTTCGGGCACGAAATCGCCTGCGC
Organism: Nocardia sp. NPDC003963; assembly: GCF_053605105.1. Classification (NCBI taxonomy): domain Bacteria; kingdom Bacillati; phylum Actinomycetota; class Actinomycetes; order Mycobacteriales; family Nocardiaceae; genus Nocardia; species Nocardia sp. NPDC003963. The sequence goes on along the minus strand of NZ_JBSGIP010000001.1, from coordinate 797,375 downwards.
CGAACCGTTCGACAGCCAGTAACACCGCGGCCACCGCGGCATCCGACATCTCGTTGCGATAGAGCTCGCTCTTACCGCACGCCGGAACGGGGAACGCCACCGAAGCCCAGATCGGGCCGGCGTCCATCTCCTCGACCGCCTGCAGGACGGTGACACCCCATTCCGCGGCGCCCTCGCTGATCGCCCAGTCCAGCGAGGAGGGTCCGCGATCGCCCTTCGGTCCGGGGTGCACGATCAACACGGTGTGCTCGGTCCAGATGTCCGCCGGGACAGCGGTGGTGAGCATCGGAGCCACGATGAGGTCCGGCCGGAATGCGGACACCCGGGCCCGCAGCGCATCGTCGCCGAGTGCCAACTCGACCGCGACCTCGTGCCCGCGATAACGCAGTTCGGTGTGCACGCGCTGCGTGAGGCTGTTGAAAGCGCTCGCGACCAGCAGGACTCGCAAGATATTCCTCCATCGAACAGGGGCTGACCCGATCGGCCCCCGGATACGGACCCGACCCGACCAAGTTAGTCCTGCTCCGACCGGCCCGCAGCCCGGGCCCTCGTACCGACGGCGCACTGCGCGAACGGATCCGCGTGACCCGCACCCCGCGCGGCCACCGGCTCACGACGCGATATGCAACCCGAATCCGGTGGTCCCCGGCTCCTCACGACCCGATTCGAGCCGGAGTCCGCGATCATAATCACCACCGGCCTGGCGCCGGTACCGGATGGGTTCGGTGTGTTCCAAGTCTCGCAAGCACTTTCGCAGTTCATCGGCGATAGAACCGAAACGTTCTTCGTCCACTCGAATGGCGCCGTGTACGACGAACGGCGGCAGGACATCCATTCCCGGGTAGTACAGGATGCCGTGATGGATCGGGAACAGCAGATCCGCTATCGGACCGTTGATGCCGCGATCGGAATACGCCGGCTCCCGCCCGCCGACGGCGACCACGAGCATCGCCCGCCGACCGGCCAGTACGCCGTCACCGTAGCGCGGGATGGCGGTACCGCCCGCGCCGTAGGCGAACCCGCAGGTGAACACCCGGTCCACCCAGCCCTTGAGGATCGCGGGCATGGAGAACCACCACAGCGGGAAATGCAGCAGCACCGTATCGGCCCACAGCAGTTTCTCCTGTTCGGCCCGGATATCGGCACTCAGTGAACCGTTCTCGAAGGCCTCCCCGGAGGCCAACATGAAATTCTTCTCGGCGACGGCACCGAAATCGGTGGCATCGGCGTGCGCCTTCCAGCCCATGGCGTAGAGGTCGGTGATCCGGACCTCGTGCCCGTCGGCCCGCAGTTTCTCGACGGCCACATCTTTCAGGGTCCCGGTGAGCGAATCCGGTTCCGGGTGCGCGTAGACGATCAAAACCTTCATGATCCGGGCAACGTCGCCACCCGACGCCGGCATTCCTGTCCGCACCCGTGCCCGGGTCGACGCCCGCGCAGACGCGCAGTCCCCGGCCGCTCGAGGAACGGTCGGGGACTGCGCGGCCCGGCGGCTACGCGACGATCACGCCTCGTTCTTACCCGCCAGAGCCTTGGCCTCGCGGCGCCGGCGGTGCAGGATCGGCTCGGTGTAGCCGTTCGGCTGCGCGGTGCCCTCGAGGATCAGTTCCTTCGCGGCCTGGAACGCCACGCTGCCCGCGAAATCGGGCGCCATCGGACGGTAGGCGGCATCACCGGCGTTCTGCCTGTCCACCACGGGCGCCATCCGCTCCAGGCTCGCCACCACCTCGTCGGTGGTGACCACGCCGTGCCGCAGCCAGTTCGCCATCAGCTGGCTCGAGATCCGCAGCGTGGCGCGGTCCTCCATCAGCGCGATATCGGCGATATCGGGAACCTTGGAGCAGCCGACACCCTGGTCGATCCAGCGGACGACATAGCCGAGGATGGACTGTGAGTTGTTGTCCAGTTCCTGCTGCTTGTCCGCCTCGGACCAGTTGGTGTCCGCGGCCAGCGGGATCTGCAGGATATCGTCGACACTCGCCCGCGCCCCGCCCTTGGCGATCTCGGCCTGCCGTTCGAACACATCCACCAGGTGGTAGTGGGTGGCGTGCAGGGTGGCCGCGGTCGGCGACGGCACCCAGGCGGTGGTCGCGCCGGCCTTGGGATGACCGATCTTCTGCTCGAGCATCCCGGCCATCAGATCGGGCATGGCCCACATACCCTTACCGATCTGCGCCTTGTGCGGCAGTCCCGTCGCGATACCGGTATCGACGTTCCAGTCCTCGTAGGCCAGGATCCAGCGCTGCGTCTTCATCTCGGCCTTGCGGATCATCGGACCCGCCTCCATCGAGGTGTGGATCTCGTCGCCGGTGCGGTCCAGGAAGCCGGTGTTGATGAACACCACGCGGTCGGCGGCGGCGTCGATACACGCCTTCAGGTTCACCGTGGTGCGGCGCTCCTCGTCCATGATGCCGACCTTGAGGGTGTTGCGGGGCAGGCCCAGCACGTCCTCGACCGCGGCGAACAGGTCGTTGGCGAAGGCCACCTCGTCCGGTCCGTGCATCTTCGGCTTCACGATGTACACCGAACCCGTGCGGCTGTTGGTCAGCGCCACGTCGTCGCGCAGCGAATGCTTGGCGATCAGGGAGGTGACGATGCCGTCCAGGATGCCCTCGGGCACCTCGTTGCCCTCGGCGTCCAGGATCGCGTCGCTGGTCATCAGATGGCCGACATTGCGCACGAACAGCAGCGACCGCCCGTGCACGGTCACCTCCGAGCCGTCCAGGCCGGTGTAGACCCGGTCCGGGTTCATCGTGCGGGTGAAGGTTTTGCCGCCCTTGGTGACCTCTTCGGCCAGATCACCCTTCATCAGCCCCAGCCAGTTGCGGTAGCAGAGGGTTTTGTCCTCGGCGTCCACCGCGGCGACGGAATCCTCGAAGTCCATGATCGTGGTGACCGCGGATTCGATGACCACATCCTTGATACCGGCGCTGTCGGTACTGCCGATCGGCGATTCCGGATCGATCTGGATCTCGATGTGCAGTCCGTTGTTCTTCAGCAGGATCGACTGCGGCGACGCCGGGTCACCGAGGTAGCCGACCAGCTGACCGGCATCGGCCAGGCCGATGGTCGTGCCGTCCTCCAGGCCGACCTCGAGTTCGCCGTCGACGATGGCGTAGGAGGTCGAGCCGATATGGGAGCCGGTGATCAGGGTGACCGAATCGTCGAGGAAGTTGCGGGCCCATTCGATGACCTTGTCGCCGCGCACGCGGTTGTAACCGCTGCCCTTCTCGGCGCCGCCGGTCTCCGGGATGGCGTCGGTGCCGTAGAGCGCGTCGTAGAGCGAACCCCAGCGGGCGTTGGCAGCGTTGATGGCGAACCGCGCGTTGCTCACCGGGACCACCAGCTGCGGGCCGGCGGTGCTGCTGATCTCGTCGTCGACGCCGGTGGTACCGATACCGAAGTCGGCGGGCTCGGGCCGCAGGTAGCCGATCTCGACCAGGAACTGCTTGTAGGCGGCTCTGTCGTAGTTCGCGCCCGGGTGTTCGCTGTGCCAGGCGTCGAGCTTGCCCTGGATCTCGTCGCGTTCGGCCAGCAGGGCCCGGTTGCGCGGAGCGAACTCGGTGATGATCCGCTCGGCGCCGGCCCAGAACGCGGCGGAATCGACGCCGGTGCCGGGAAGCGCCTCGTTCTCTACGAAGTCGTGGAGAACGGTGGCAACCTCGAGCCCGCCGACCTTTTTCCGCTCTGTCATCTACGTGCCTCACTTCCGCGAAATACCGGGTGGAAAGTCGCTGTTTATGTTACCGATCGGTAGCGGCGCACCGATCGCCGGGTGATCACGTGGGCGGGGGCGGACAGCCCGGCCAGGACTCTACTCCGGCGGTTCTGCCGGGCCCAGGACTCCGCGATACCCCGGCATCGTGTTCCCGCACCCCGCCGGCCGCGGATACTCTCGCGGCCCGACCGGCCGATGCGGCGGGGCACCGCCGCGGCCGGAGAAAAATGAGCCGACAACCGCTACCGCCCTGTGCCACCATGTATTCCATCCGGCCCGCCACTCCGGCAGGTCTACGACAACAGAGAAGGGAGGAGTGGTCTTGTATCCAGTCACACCGGCCGGTAACACCCGGTCGAACGCCGATTCCGCACTGTGCGCCAATGCGTCGAACCGGCCGATGGGCCGCCGCGGCGAGCCGTCGCAGCAACCGAAACCCGCCGGCGACGCCGTGATCGACCGGCTCCTCCCGCAGCGGCGCTGACGCCCCGCATCCACTCCACGCTCCGTTGTAGCCCCGGCCGTCCCGGGCCGTCGAAATCTGGTGATCCCCATGCCGATATCCGCTGTCGCCGAACCGGCGACGCTCACTCCCGACAACTGGATACGCACCCGTGTACTGGTCCTCAACGCCAGCTACGAGGCGCTGGCCCGGATCCCCGCGGACCGGGCGGTGGTCCTGATCACCGGCGGAATCGCCGAATCCGTCGTCGTGCGGCAACCGTATTTCCCGATCCGGTCGCAGCACACCGAGATCATGCTGCCCGAGACCATCCGGCTGGTCCGCTACCGGTACCTGGCCCATATCGCGGTGCGCAGGCCGGACGGCCACGCGACCCATGCCGCGGTCCTGCGGCGCGACGGGAACCGGTGCGGCTACTGCGGTGCCGCGGCATACACCGTCGACCACATCCGGCCGCGCAGCCGGGGTGGACCCAATACCTGGGAGAACCTCATCGCGTGCTGTGTGACCTGCAATACGGGTAAGGCCGACCGCACCCCGGAGGAAGCCGGAATGCGGCTGCTCTGGCAGCCCCGGCCGCCGGACCCGCTCGCCCGGGCACAGCGGCGGGTCTGGCGGCAACTCGCGACGACGACCACCACCGAGGCGATCCACGAAAGGAGGGGATCGAGATGACCGTCGAGATTCTGGCAGACCTGCTGCCCGTCTCCGACAGCCGCGATTGGCATCGGGCCGCCTGCCGCGGCGACCCGAACCACGAGGCGTGGTTTCCCTACCCGTCCCAGGATTTCGCCTATGCGCGGGAAGTGTGCGGGCGCTGCCCGATCCGGCAGGACTGCCGGAGGTTCGCCGAGCGCACCGGACAATCCGGCGTGTGGGGCGGGCAGGAATTCGACCGCGGCACGATGATCCGGGAGTAGCCGGAGAAAAGCTGGTCGGAGGCACTGTGGGGCCGTGCGTCACGCACGGCCCCACAGTCGTGACCGGGTGCGTCACGGAGCGGTTCAGGACCATAGACTGACTGCCTGTGGGTACCCATCGCAGCACCGGTTCTTCCCGGAGATCGAGCAAGGGACCGGTGATCGCGGCGGTGATCGTGGCGGTCCTGGTCGCAGTCGGTTTCGGATGTTCTCGTATGGGCACGGATCCGGCGGACCGAGCGTCCACTGGAACGTGCATGGAGGGCGAGGCCGTCCTCGACGTCACAGTCGATCCGGATATCGCCGATCCGGTCCGCACCATCGCGGACCGCTACAACGACACCGCGCCGGTGGTCCGGGACCACTGCGCGAAGGTGGCGGTCACCGAGCGGGCCGCCGCGGATATGGTGGCCGCCTTCACCTCGAACGCCACCTGGAACCCGGTCCTCGGCCCGCGGCCGGGTCTGTGGATCCCGGTCTCCAGTCGCGATATCGAATCCATGCGGGTACCCGGTCTCATCGAGGGCACACCGCAGTCGATCGCGTCCAGCCCGATCGTGCTGGCGGTACCGGAGATCCTGCGGCACGCCTTGGCCGCCACCCAGACCTCGTGGGCGGATCTGCCCCGGCTGCAACAGGGTTCGCTCGACCAGATCGGACTGCCGGGCTGGGCGGGCCTGAAGCTGGCGCTGCCACCGGGCGACAGCACGCTCGCGGTCGGCGCGGCGATCGCGGGCGCGATCTCGGGTACCGACCCGCTCACCGAGGAGGCGGCGAAATCGGGACAGGCGGTCTCGGCCGTCTCGGGTCTGGCCGCTGCCGCGCCCGAGGCCGCCGATATCGCCACCGCACTGACCACCCTGTCCGCCGCCGCACCGGCCGAGGCCGCGGTACACGCAGTCCCGGTGACCCAGCGCCGGCTCGCGGCCAACGGCAGTGCCACCGCCTACGTCCCCGCCGGGGCGGCGCCGGTGGCCGACTACCCGGCCGCGATCATGTCCGGTCCCTGGGTGGACGAAACCCAGAACCTCATCGCCGGCCTGTTCGCCGATTATCTCCGCAGGCCCGACCAGCAGCGCGAACTGATCGCGGCCGGCTTCGCCGCTCCCCCGGCCCAGCCGGTCGCCGCACCGCCGCGGGCCGCGCTCGACCGGCTCCAGAAGGCATTCGCCGATCCCGTATTGGGAGTGCAGGCCACTGCGCTGCTCGACGTCTCGTCCTCGATGAGTACCACCGAGGGCGATCTCACCCGGCTGGCCAACACGGTCGGCGCGCTGGCCTCCACCATGAATGTGATGCCGCCCGATTTCGGGCTCGGTATCTGGACTTTCGGCAAGAACGTGGACGGCGCCGATCCATACCGGGTGATCGCCGAAACCGCCCGTCTCGACGACCAGCACCGCGGCACGCTCATGGGATCGCTCGGATCGATCGAGGCGACCTCGACCGCCGCCGACGAATGCTATCCGGCGCTGCTGGCCGCCTACCGGAACGCGACCGACGGCTACGCCGCGGAGCGGACCAATTCGATCATGCTCGTCACCGACGGCCCCGAGGACGGATCCGCGCTCAGCGGAGAAGACCTGTTGTCCGCGATCGCGGACGCGGGCGATCCGGCGCGACCCGTGCGGGTGGATGTCATCGTCGTCGGCGGTGGCCAGGGCAGCGATACCCTGCGCACGCTCACGCAGCGCACCGGCGGCAGTTACACCGTACTGCCGAGCAGTAACGACCTCGAATTCGGTACCGCGATGGTCGGGGCGCTCACCACCCCGTGAACCGGTGTCATCCGGGCCGCCCGGCCGGCGATTCCCGCCATCGATAGCGGGTCCTGGGCCGGCCGGTGCGGCCGTAATCGGAGCGCCGGTCCACCACACCGTCCTCGGCCAGCCGCTCCAGATAGCGCCAGGCGGTGATCCGTGAGACACCGACGGCGGTCGCGGCATCGGCCGCGGTGAGCCCGTCCGGTGAACCGCGCAGCGCACGGCTGATCTCGGTGAGCGTATTCGGCGCCACCCCTTTCGGGGTGCCGGCCTGCCGCGCCGGTGTGCGCAGGACGGCCAGGGCCTGGTCGATATCGTCCTGCGTGGCGGCGGATTCGCCGGTGGGCAACGCACTGTGGAACTCGCGATAGCGTTCGAGCTTGTCCCGGAATGCCGCGAAGGTGAACGGTTTCAGCAGATAGAGAACTACACCGTGGGCCACGGCGGTACGCACCATCGCGAGGTCGCGGGCCGAGGTGATGGCGATGACATCCGGGCGCGGACGCTGCCCCACCAGCGTCGCCGCCACGTCGAGCCCGCTCATATCGGGCAGCCCGATATCCAGCAACACCAGATCGATCGGCGTCCCGGTGGCCGCCGCGGCGGCGACGGACCGCAGTGCGTCGCGGCCGGTACGCGCGGTCCCCACCGTCCGGAAACCGGTCATCCGGGCCAGATACGCCTCGTGGGCTTCGGCGATCAGCGGTTCGTCCTCGACGATCAGAACCCGGATCATCCGTGCCGCTCCCGTGGAATACGCACGGTGACCGCGCTCTCCGGCGCCGTCACCGCGCCGATGGTGCCGCCGTGGCGGGTGACCAGTCCCCGCACCAGCGCCAGGCCCAGGCCGTGATGACCTGTCTTACTGGAGTATCCACGTTCGGCGGCACGAGCGAAACTCTCCGGCGACAGTCCGGGACCGCTGTCGGCCACGCGCACGGTGAGTGCCGTCGCGTCCGCGCGGACCGTGACCTCGACCCAGGCACCGGCGCCGCCGGCCGCGGCATCGATCGCGTTGTCGATCAGGTTCCCCACCAGTGTCACCGCTTCCCGGCTCGACAGCGGCGCCGCCGAATCCAGCCCGGTTTCGGTGGTGACGGTGAGTTCGATATTCCGCTCGGCCGCCTGGTTCACCTTGCCGAGCAACAGCGCCGCCAGCACCGGATCCCCCACTTCGGCCATCAGCCGGTCGATGAGAGCCTGGGAAAGCTCCAGTTCCGCGGTCGCGAAGTCCACCGCCTCCCGGTAGCGGCCCAGTTCCACCATGGTGACCACGGTGTGCAACCGGTTCGCCGATTCGTGTGCCTGAGCCCGCAGCGATTCGGCGAAACCGCGGACGGTATCGAGTTCGCCGAGGACCGTACGTAATTCGGTGTGATCGCGGATCGTGGTCACCGTGCCTTCCGCACGGCGTCCCAGCCGCACGACATCCTGGTTGACCAGCAGCACCCGCTCGGCGGTCACATGCGTTTCGTCACGTACGGTCCGGCGGTCCGCGTCGCGTAGTGAGGCGGGCAGGTCCGCACGGGTGACCGGACCCGCGGGCAGCTCCAGCAATCTGCGGGCCTCGTCGTTCACCACCTCGGCCCGGTCACCGGCGGGGCCGAAGACCATCAGTCCCTCGTGGATCGAATGGAGTACGGCATCGTGATGTTCGTACATCGCCCACAACTCGTCCGGCGCCAGACCTCTGGTCTGTCGACGCAGCCGGCGGTTCAGCAGCAATGAACCGAGCGCGGCGACCAGTAGACCCGCGGCCGTCACACCGACGATCACGGGCAGTTGCGCGGCGAACCGATCACCGATCTCGGCCCGGGTGACCCCGGCCGAGACCAGCGCGATCACGCGGCCGTCGCTGTCGTGGACCGGGGTGACCGCACGGATGGAGGGGCCCAGGCTCCCGGTGTAGGTCTCGGTGAAGGTGGTACCGGCCAGTGCCCGATCGATGTTCCCGGAGAACGGCAGCCCGATCCGCGTGGTGTCGGTATGGGTGAAACGGGTCCGGTCGGGAGCCATCACCACGATGAAATCGACCCCGGTCGCCCGGCGGATCTGTTCGGTCACCGGCTGTAGCAGCGCCGTCGGATCCGGGGACCGCACCGCGGCGACGGTGGACGGCGCGGTCGCCACACTCACGGCGATATCGGTGACCTCGCGCGTGGCGGTGCGATCGCTGTCACGGCGGGCGTCGATCACCGCGTACCCCGCCCAGAGAGCCGTGACCAGTGCCAACAACACCAGTTGCAGAACGAAGACCTGTTCCGCCAGAGACCATCGAACCGTACGCACGAACTCCTCCACTGAACGAAATGCACAAAAGCGTGACCGGGGTCACGTCACAGTTCATCATTCTGCACAGGGCGTGGTGGCCGGGTTCACCGCACCCGCGCACTACGACTCGGGAGGAGACCAGGTCATGGAGGACCGGACTCGAACACGGCGGGATCGCACCCACTGGCTCTATCTGGCGGTGATCGTCGCTGTCCTGGCGGGAATACTGGTCGGCTGGCTCGCGCCGGGCACCGGCCAGGCGCTGGCCCCGCTGGGCACCATCTTCGTCGACCTGATCAAGATGATGATCGCCCCGGTGATCTTCTGCACCATCGTCCTCGGCATCGGTTCGGTACGCGCCGCCGCCACGGTGGGCAAAGTCGGCGGGCTGGCCCTCGGATACTTCATGGTCATGTCGACGGTGGCCCTGGGTATCGGCCTGCTGGTCGGCAATCTGCTCGATCCGGGCACCGGGTTGAACATCGCCGGTTCGGCGGGCCAGGGCGCGGAATACGCCGAGAAAGCACACGAGGCCGGCGGTACCGTCGAATTCCTCCAGGGCATCGTCCCCACTTCGCTGGTCTCCGCGCTCACCGACGGCAGTGTGCTGCAGGCATTGTTCGTCGCCCTACTGGTGGGTTTCGCGGTGCAGGCCATGGGCTCGACCGGTGAGCCGATCCTGCGCGGTGTCGCGCTGATCCAGAAACTGGTCTTCCGGATTCTGGCGATGATCCTCTGGCTGGCCCCGATCGGGGCCTTCGGCGCGATCGCCAATGTGGTCGGCCGGACCGGTCTGGAAGCCGTGGTCCAGCTGGCCACCCTGATGATCGCCTTCTATCTGACCTGCCTGCTGTTCGTCTTCGGCGTTCTCGGCGTCCTGATCCGGCTCGTCGCCCGGGTATCGATCTTCAAACTGTGCCGCTACCTCGCGCGCGAGTACCTGCTCATCGTCGCCACCTCGTCGTCGGAATCGGCGCTGCCGCGGCTGATCGCGAAGATGGAACATCTGGGAGTCGAGCGCACCACCGTCGGCGTCGTGGTGCCGACCGGTTATTCGTTCAACCTCGACGGCACCGCCATCTACCTGACCATGGCCTCGATCTTCATCGCCGACGCGATGGGGCAGCCGTTGAACCTGGGCGAACAGTTCGGCCTGCTGGTGTTCATGATCGTGGCCTCCAAGGGCGCGGCCGGAGTCACCGGTGCCGGGTTGGCCACGCTGGCGGGTGGGCTGCAGAGTCACCGGCCCGAACTGCTCGACGGCGTCGGATTGATCGTCGGCATCGACCGCTTCATGTCCGAGGCCCGCGCGCTCACCAACTTCTCCGGTAACGCGGTCGCCACGGTGCTGATCGGCACCTGGACCAAAACGGTGGATACCGAACAGGTACGTCAGGTCCTGGACCGGAAGCTGCCGTTCGACGAGCAGACGATGATCGACGACCACGACGGGCGCCCGGCCGAGAAGACCGGCACCGAAGCGCTCGTCCCGGCCTGATATCGCCCGGCGATTCGCCGGCACCGTACGTCCGCTCCCGGTGGAGGTCCGTTTCCGAAGCGGACCTCCGCCGGGGCACGGCTGTACCAGCGCGTCCCGGCCGCGTCAGTCGGTGTACGCCTCGAGCGGCGGGCAGGTGCAGACCAGATTCCGGTCGCCGAAGGCACCATCGATCCGGCGCACGGCCGGCCATACCTTCGGCCGGTCGTGGGTCGGGCCGAGCGGATACACCGCGACCTCCCGGCTGTAGGGGTGATCCCAGGCCCTGACCAGGCTCGCCGCGGTGTGTGGGGCATTGCGCAGCGGATTGTCCTCGGCCGACCACTCCCCCGCGCCCACTCGATCGATTTCGCGCCGGATGGCGATCATGGCCTCGGCGAAGGCGTCGAGCTCGTCCAGATTCTCGCTCTCGGTCGGCTCCACCATCAGCGTGCCCGCCACCGGGAAACTCATGGTCGGCGCGTGGAACCCGTAGTCGGCGAGCCGTTTCGCCACATCGTCTACGGTCACACCGGTGCGTTTGGTGATATCGCGCAGATCCAGGATGCATTCGTGGGCGACCATATCGTTGTCGCCGGTGTACAGCACGGGGTAGTACTCGCCGAGACGGCGCGCCAGATAGTTGGCCGACGCGATCGCGGTGAGAGTCGCCCGGCGCAGCCCCCCGGCCCCCATCATCCGGATATAGGCCCAGGTGATCGGCAGAATCGACGCCGAACCGAACTCGGTCGCCGATACCGCGTGCGAATCGCGGACCAGCGGGTCACCGGGCAGGTAGGGGGTGAGATGGGAACGGACCGCGACCGGCCCGACCCCGGGACCACCGCCGCCGTGCGGGATACAGAAGGTCTTGTGCAGGTTCAGATGGCTGACATCGCCGCCGAACCGGCCCGGCCGCGCCAGACCGACCAGCGCGTTCAGATTCGCACCGTCCACATACACCTGGCCACCGGCATCGTGCACCAGAGCGCACAGTTCGGCGACCTCCTGCTCGAACACACCGTGGGTGGATGGATAGGTGATCATGATGCAGGCCAGCCGCTCGGCGTGGTCGGCGATCTTGGCCCGCAGATCGTCGAGGTCCACATCGCCGTTGTCCCGGCATTTCACCACCTCGACGCGCAGACCGGCCATCGCCGCGGAGGCCGCGTTGGTGCCGTGCGCGCTGGAGGGAATGAGGCAGGTGTCGCGATCGGTGTCACCCCGGTCCAGGTGATAGCGGCGAATGGCCAGCAGGCCCGCGTACTCGCCCTGGCTGCCGGCGTTCGGTTGCAGGCTCACCGAGTCGTACCCGGTGATCTCGGCCAGCCAGCGCTCCAGATCGTGGATCACCCGCCGCAGACCGGGGGTATCGGTTTCGGGCGCGTAGGGATGCAGCCGCGCGAACCCCGGCCAGGTGATCGGCTCCATCTCCGCGGTGGCGTTGAGTTTCATGGTGCACGAACCGAGCGGGATCATGCTGCGGTCCAGCGCGATATCCTTGTCCGACAGCGCGCGCAGGTACCGCAGCATCGCCGTTTCGGTGTGATACCGGGTGAACGCCGGATGAGTGAGGAACTCGGAGGTACGCTGCTCGACCGCGGTCGCGGCGGGTTCGGCGGGTGCGATACCGAAGGCATCCAGGACGAGCGCGATATGGTCGCCGGTGGTGGCCTCGTCGCAGGCCACGGCGATATGGTCGTCGTCCACCCGGCGCAGATTCACCCCGCGCGCGGCAGCCTTGGCGACCACCGCTTCGGCCTGTCCGGGAACCCGGGCCAGCACGGTGTCGAAATAGCTGTCGTGCACCAGCGCCGTGCCGAGGGCGCTCGCCAATTCCGCGGCGTGCCCGTGCACGCGGCGGGCGATGGCCCGCAACCCGTTCGCCCCGTGGTAGCAGGCGTACATCCCGGCGACAATGGCCAGCAGCACCTGGGCCGTGCAGATATTCGAGGTGGCCTTCTCCCGGCGGATGTGCTGCTCACGCGTCTGCAGCGCGAGCCGGTAGGCGGCCGCGCCGTCGGCATCTTTCGACACCCCGACCAACCGGCCCGGCAGCTGGCGCGCGTAGTCGGCGCGTACCGCCAGATAGCCCGCGTGCGGGCCCCCGAAACCCATCGGCACACCGAAACGCTGGGTCGTCCCGAAACAGACATCCGCGCCCTGCTCCCCGGGCGGGGTGATCAGGGTGAGCGCCAGCAGATCCGCACCGGCGGCCACCAGCGCCCCGCGTTCGTGCGCGGCGGCCATCGTCGCCGACCAGTCCACGATCCGGCCCGACGCACCGGGAACCTGGACGATCACGCCGAAGAACTCGCCGGCGGGCAGGCCGTCCCCGGCCAGATCGGCCTCTACGATCTCGATTCCGAGAGGTTGGGCGCGGGTGGCCAGCACGGTCCGGGTCTGCGGGAAGAGGTCCTGATCCACCACCAGCCGGGCAGGCGCACGGCGGTTCACCCGGCGCAGCAGCGTCATCGCCTCCGCAGCCGCGGTCGCTTCGTCGAGCATGGACGCGTTGGCCACATCCGTGCCGGTCAGGTCGGTGACCATGGTCTGGAAATTGAGCAGCGCCTCGAGCCGGCCCTGACTGATCTCGGGCTGATAGGGCGTATACGCGGTATACCAGGCCGGGTTCTCCAGCAGATTGCGGACCAGCACCGGCGGGGTCAGGGTGTCGTAGTAGCCGAGACCGATCATCGACGTGGCGATATGGTTCGATTCGGCGAGCGCGGCGAGTTCGGCCAGTACCTCGTGCTCGGTGCCCGGCGCCGGCAGGCCGGCCAGCGGATCGGTGTCCCGGATCCCGGCGGGTAGCGCCGCGGCAGCCAATTCTTCGGCCGAGCCGACGCCGATGGCGGCGAGGATCCGCGCGAACTCGTGGTCGTCCGGTCCGATATGACGATCTGCGAAGGTCTGGGTCACCACGGCTCCCTGGGTGGGCGGCCGACCGGCACGGTCGGCTGACGGCCCTCCCCCTCTGTCGCGGCGCCTGAGAGCTTCGGTGTCCGGATTCCGATCCCGACACCTTTCACCTTGGGCGGGTGGCCCGCAGCCACCACTTTCCAGAGGCGCCGGTTCCCGCACGGTCCTGGTGCCTGAGAGATTGACGGGGAGGTGCTGCTCCTTCGGCGCCCGGATCTCCAGGATCCGGGACTCTCCCGCACGGCTACGACGCCCGCCCATCCTAGCCCGGCGGGCGGGCCGCCGCGGTAGTCACCCGCACGGTATGTGTCATTGCCCTCAACCGGTCGCGGCCGGGTTCCGCCGCTGCCGGAGTCAGCCGGTTTTGCGGGTCAGCCGAGCCTTGCGCCGGTAGGACAATTCGTCCTCGGGACGTTCCTCGGCCTCCGAAGCGCGTTCGGCGGGGAATGCGGCGATGGCGCCGGTGAGCTCCCGCATGGCACTGTTCACCGCGATCCCGAATACTCCCTGGCCGCCCTGCAGTAAATCGACGACCTCCTCCGGCGACGTGCATTCGTACACCGATGTTCCGTCGGAGAACAGAGTGATATTCGCCAGATCCTGTACACCGCGGCTGCGCAGATGATCGACGGCGATACGGATGTTCTGCAACGAAATACCGGCGTCGAGGAGCCGTTTGACGATTTTCAGGACCAGGATGTCCTTGAAGGAATACAGCCGCTGGCTACCCGAACCCGCCGCCCCGCGGATGGAAGGCACCACGAGGCCGGTACGCGCCCAGTAGTCCAGTTGCCGGTAACTGATCCCGGCGACCTGACAGGCCGTCGGCACCCGGTATCCGACCAGGTCGTCGGGGACCGAATCGTCGGGGAACAATCCGGGTTGTATTTCGTAGCGCCGAGGCGGGCCCACTTCCGATCGCATTTCCCGCATATTCTCTGCCACTGAACTACTCCCTTGCTCCGCCGATCAGTGCCCAAGGCCGACGGCACGGCGTCGACTATGAGGCTACTCTTCCCATTCTCTCGGCCGCAGCAGTGCCGAACCAAACGCGACGCGCGGTAACAGTCTCGACCTGTAGTTGAGGTCTAGAAAAAAATGCGATTGCTCAACTATCGGTCGCTTTGAAATCGTCGGGCGATACCGACTCGAGGAACTCCTTGAACTTTTCGACCTCGTCCTCGCGTTCGTCGGGCATCACCAGGCCGGCTTCCTCGAGCACTGATTCCGCCGCATAGATCGGGCAGCCGACGCGTAGGGCGATCGCCACCGAATCCGACGGTCGCGCCGAGATCCGCACTTCGTTCTCGAAGACCAGATCGGCGTAGAACGTGCCTTCCTTCAGGTCCACGATATGAACCTCCTCGAGGGTGTGCCCGAGATCGGCGATCAAGATCTTGATCAGATCGTGGGTGAGCGGCCGGACCGGTGTGACGCCCTCCTGTTCGAGCACGATGGCCGTAGCCTCCGCCTGCCCTATCCAGATGGGCAGATACCGTTCCCCTTCCGCCTCCCGCAGCAGCAGGACGGGCTGGTTCTGTGGCTGCTCGACCCGGATGCCGATCACGCGCATTTCGCTCATCGCACTGCCTCCCATACTCCCCGGCCGCCCGCCCTCGCCGATGCAGGGCTCGCCGTACTTCGAGTCTAGGCGAATTTCGCGCGGCGCCGCGATCGCTGGCGAACACCGGAATCGGTGTGTTGCCACCGGCGTACCCGCCGGCGGCTCGTCCGCAGGTCAGACCGGATCCGGTCGATTACGGCGGAAATCGGACGGGCGGATCATCCGCCCAGCGAGTTGCGCACCGAAGCCTTCACCAGGCTCGCGTGCAGCGTCAGCGACAGCGCGGCAAGTTCGCGCACCGTCTCCTCCGCCCGCGCCCGGGCGCCCGCGTCCCGGCTCTTGGCGATCGGCGCCGCGATCTGCGCCACCAGTGCCGCCTCGCGGTCCGCGGCGAGTTTGAACGCGCGCAGATGACGCGCCTCCAAACCGAATTCGGCCATCGCCTTGGCGGTCGCCGCCAGGGTGACCGCGTCGGTGTCGAAGAACCCGGCGGGGCCCGGCGTGATCAGATTCGCCCGAATCAGATCGTTGAGGAACTTCTCGTCGATCCCCGCCCGGTCGAGCAGGTCCGCCCGGGTCACCCGGATCTCGTGATCGAATTCGAAATCGTCCGGCGTGATGCGTCCCGGAGGCACACCCAGCCGCCGTGGCGGACGCGGCGGTACCTCGGCAGTGTCATCGGGCACCGGCGGCCCCGCATCCGGACGGGCGGTCCGCGCCCGGGCGCGCGCTTCCCGCACCCCGAGCGTCGCGGCACCGCTGTCGATCGCCTCGAGCTGTTCCTTGATCACCTTCAACGGGAGGTACTGGTCGCGCTGCGCCGTCAGTACGAAACGCAGCCGCTCGCAGTCCGCGACCGAGAACCGACGGTAGCCGGACGGTGTCCGCTCCGGCCGGATCAGGCCCTCCGCTTCCAGGAAGCGGATCTTGGAAATGGTGATGTCCGGAAAATCCGGTCGCAGCAGATCGAGCACGGAGCCGATCGACATCCCTCCGTGCGCCCACTGCTGCGCCGCGCCTGTCATGATCTCGAGTCTTTCATGCCGAAGCGCCGATCACCCGGACCGGCGCACCGATCGTCAGCTGTTCACAGACTTCCTGCACCGGCGGCCGAACCGGCCTCCTGGGTCCGCGGACCGGTGAGGAACACCAGGCGGAACTTCCCGATCTGTACTTCGTCACCGTTCTGCAGCTCCGAGGAATCCACCGGTTCGCGATTGACGTAGGTGCCGTTCAGGCTGCCCACGTCCACGACCTGGAAGGAATCCTCGTCCTGCCGGAACTCGGCATGGCGACGACTGACGGTGACATCGTCGAGAAAGATATCGCTGTCGGGATGCCGACCGGCCGATGTGGTGGGCTGGTCCAGCAGAAAGCGCGAGCCCGCGTTCGGGCCGCGTTTGACGACGAGCAGCGCCGCCCCGACCGGAAGACCTTCGACACCCTGCACCGGCTGTTCGCCGGTCGGCTCGCCGGAGCGCGATGCGTCGACCTCGTTCAGGAAATCCGCGCGGAAGACCGACGTCGTCTCGGCCGCGGTCTCCCCGTAACCCGGGTCTTTGTTCTCGCTCACCGTTTCTCTCCTCCTCGAACCTCATAAACCATGCAGGCAGATGCCGCGATAAGACGTGGCTGGGCGGCCCCGACTCCGGGCGGCACATCCGTTGGCATTGACCGTACCCTGCCGGGCCGCACCCGTGCAGGTAGAACCGGGAAGGCTGGATCAGCCCCCGATAACTCCTTGATAACCCGCGGCATCGAGCAGTTCGGCGATACTCGAGTCCAGTGCGGACGCATCGTCCACTTCGAGTTCGAACAACCACCCGTCACCGTAGGGATCGGTATTCAGCGTTTCCGGCTTCGCCTCCAATTCCTGGTTCACCGCAACGACTTTCGCGCTCAGTGGAGCGTAGATATCGGAAACGCTCTTGGTCGATTCGACCTCGGCGATGCTGTCTCCGGCGGCGACAGCGGCGCCGGATTCCGGCAACTGTACGAACACGACGTCACCGAGTTGCGACTGGGCGTAATCGGTGATCCCGACCCGGACCCGGGTGGGCTCGATCCGATGCACCCATTCATGTTCTGCGGTGTAGCGCAGATCCTCCGGAGCCCGGTTCACGTGGTGTCCTTTCCTCGTGTCGTCGTGCACGATGCCCGCAACTCTATGCGAGCCCGCCGTCCTCTGCCGCGCCGGTATCCCCGCCGTGTGTGGCACCCCCTCCGGCCGGGGCCGGAGGGATCCGGCGCGCCACGGCGACGGCCCGGCCCAGGTAGAGCAGACCGGTCCACACATAGACGGCCGTACCCCAGATCAGGAGTGCCCCACCGAAGGCCGCGCCGAAACCGGCACCGGCCCAGTCCATCTGCCCGGCCAGCAGCCAGGGCAGCGCGGACATGAGCGCGAAGGTGGCGGCCTTCCCCAGGTAGATGACCTCGGGTGGATCCAGATCGCGACGGCGGTAGACCGTGAGTGTCAGGGTCAGCACCAGATCGCGTCCGATCAGCAGGGCGGCCACCCACCAGGGAATGAGCCCGCGGACGACGAAGGCGATCAAGGTGGTGACCAGGTACAGGCGGTCGACGAAGGGGTCCAACAGGGCACCCAGCCGCGACGACTGGTCCAGCAGCCGGGCGAGTTTGCCGTCGAGGAAATCGGTGAACCCGCTCAGGATCAACAGGGTGAACGCCCAGCCGTCCGCGTGCTCCACCAGCAGGAGCCACAGGAACAGCGGCACACCGATCAACCGCAGCACGCTGAGGACGTTGGGGACGGTGAGCAGGCGGTCGGACAGCACCGCGCCGAGCGCACCGCCGGGATCGCGGTCCGTGGCCGAGGTCTCGGATCCGCCGGTTCCCGAATCGCTCTTCACATGCCAGTGCTTACCGCATGGCGTGCGGCGACGCCAGCACACCCCCGCCGCGTCATTCGATGAAAGGATGAGTATGAAACCATCTCATCATCGTGTCGGGTGAGAGGAAGATCATGTCAGAGTTCGACTACGACGTGGTGGTCGTCGGATCGGGATTCGGCGGGAGTGTGAGCGCCCTGCGGCTCACCGAGAAAGGCTATCGGGTCGGGGTGCTCGAGGCCGGCCGCCGGTGGGACGCCGAGAACCTGCCGCGCACCAACTGGAACCTGCGCAAATCCATCTGGGCACCGAAACTCGGGTTCACCGGGCCGCAGCGGATCAGCCTGCTCGGCAAATGCGCGGTCTTCTCCGGCACCGGCGTGGGCGGCGGCTCCCTCATCTACGGCAATACCCTCTACGAACCGCTCACCGATTTCTTCACGGACCGGCAATGGGCGCACATCACCGACTGGCAGGCCGAACTCGCCCCCTACTACGACCAGGCGCGGCGGATGCTCGGCGTCGCGACCAACCCCCGGACCACCCCGGCCGACGCGGTGATCCGCGACGTCGCCACCGATATGGGTGTGGGCGAAACCTTCCATCCCACCGAGGTGGGGGTGTTCTTCAACGAAGCCGACCCCGGTACCGAGGTCGCGGACCCCTACTTCGGCGGCGCGGGACCGCGCCGCAGCGGCTGTGTGCACTGCGCCCGGTGCCTGACCGGCTGTCCGCACAACGCCAAGAACACCACCACGACGAACTATCTCTTCCTTGCCGAGCAGGCGGGTGCGACCGTGCATCCGCTCACCGCGGCCACGGCGGTGCGGCCGCTGCCCGACGGGGGCTACGCCGTCGAGACCGAACGTCCCGATCGGTGGATCCGTAAGCGCAAACGCACCTTCACCGCCGAGCAAGTGGTGTTCGCCGGCGCGGCACTGGGCACCCAGCGGCTGCTGCACCGGATGCGGGACAAAGGTGTGCTGCCATGTATCTCCCCGCGGCTCGGTGAACTCACCCGCAGCAATTCCGAGGCGATCCTGGCGGTGGTGAGCCGCTCGCGCCGGGATTTCGCGGCGGGTGTCGCCATCACTTCCTCGATACATCCCGAGGCCGACACCCATATCGAGGTGTGCCATTACGGCAAAGGGCAGAACGCCCTGTTCCCGCTCTCGGCGCCGGTGATCGACGGCGGCGCGTTCCGGTTCCTGCGCTTCCTGCTCGCCGCGGTCCGGCACCCGCTGGTGTTCCTGCGCAGTTTCAATGCCCGCCACGCCTCGGAACGCTCGGTGATCCTGCTGGTCATGCAATCGCTGGACAATTCGCTCACCTCGTTCCTGCGCCGCGGCGAACTGACCACGAAACAGGGCACCGGGGAACCCAACCCGACCTGGATACCACTGGCACACGAGGTGGGCCGCCGGTTCGCCGCGAAGATCGACGGAGACACCCACGGGCTCTACACCGACGTTCTCGATATCCCCGCCACCGCGCACTACATCGGCGGTTGTGTGATCGGCGACCGGCCGGAGACCGGCGTCGTGGACCCCTACCAACGGGTCTACGGGCACCCGGGACTGCATATCGCCGACGGATCCGCGGTGACCGCGAATCTCGGCGTGAATCCGTCCTTGACCATCACCGCGCAGGCCGAGCGCGCGATGGCTTTCTGGCCGAACAAGAACCAGGAGGACACCCGGCCGGGGCTGGGAACCCCCTATCAACGGATCACCCCGGTCGCACCGGTACGACCGGCGGTCCCCGCGGCGGCGCCCGGGGCGCTGCGCCTGCCGATCACACCACTGCGGGCGAGCTGATCCGAGCCCGGCCACCGGGTCCCGCGAGCACGCGGGACCCGGGCGATTCGCCGCATCGGTACCGTGACCGGGTGTCCAACAGTCGTATCCCGCTGCGCTCCCACACCCCCGCCGACGATGTGTTCGCCCGCGGCCGGGCCGTCCGGGACCGGGTGCCGCGCACGGCCCGCGACCGGTCGGTGCGCACCGACCGGCGACCGTCGGTGCTCGAATACGTCGAGGCGTCCAACAGCGGACGCATCGACGAGCTGATCCCGCTGCGGATCGGCCGGATGATCGCCTCTCCGTTCGCGTTCTACCGGGGCGCCGCCGGACTCATGGCCACCGATCTGGCGGGCAGCCCGGATACCGGTTTCACCGCCCAGCTCTGCGGGGACGCCCATGCGGGCAACTTCGGCCTGTACGGCACCTCGCGCGGTGAGATCGTGATGGATATCAACGATTTCGACGAGACGGTACCGGGACCGTGGGAATGGGATCTGGAGCGGCTGGCGGCCAGTCTGGTCCTGGCCGGCCGGGTCGGCGGCGCCGACGAGGACGAATGCCGGACCGCCGCCGCGGACGCCGCCGGCAGCTACCGCCGGGTCGCCGCCGCGCTGGCCGAACGGCCGTTCCTGACGACCTGGTCCGCACTCGCCGACGAATCCATCCTCGACCGCGTCGAGGCCGAGGATCTGCTGGACAACTTCAAGAAGGCGGCGAAGAAGGCCCGTAAGAACAACAGCGACAAGGTCGTGCGGAAGTGGACCCATATCGACGATCACGAAACCGGGATCGAGAGCCACCGCTTCGTCGCTGATCCACCGATTCTCACGACCGTGTCCCAGCAGGTCGAGGACGCCGCCATCGACGCCCTCGAGCGCTACGGCACGACGCTGCGCGAATCCCGGCAGGGGCTGCTGGCCCGGTTCGCGGTCGCCGATATCGCCTTCCGCGTCGTCGGCACCGGCAGTGTCGGACTGCACAGCTATGTCGCACTGCTGCACGGCAATTCGGGCGAAGTGCTGGTGCTGCAGCTCAAACAGGCGGCGCCGTCGTCGCTGGCACCCGTACTCGGCGTTGCCACCGCGAAACACGAGGGTAAGCGAATCGTGCAGGGCGCCAGGCTGGTTCAGACCGAGACCGATATCCTCCTCGGCTGGACCACCATGTCCGTTCCTACCGGAAACGGTACGGAGGAACTACCTTTCATTGTCCGCCAGTTCCGCAACCTCAAGGGCGGAATCGCCCCGGAGGAACTCGAACCGCACGACCTCGACGACTACGGACGGTTGGCCGGAGCGCTGCTCGCCCGCGCCCACGCTCGATCCCTCGACCCCCGTCTGATCAGCGGTTATCTGGGAGAGGACGAAGATTTCGACGAGGCGATCGCCGATTTCGCGCTGCGCTACGCCGACCGCACCGAGGCCGATCACGAGGAACTGCTCGCGGCGGTTCGCGCCGGTAAACTTCCGGTGCAGGAGCCGGACCGGTAGTTTCGATCACGTGCGCCGCGCAGCCGGCGCCGCCACAGCCTCGGCTCGGACACCAGTGCCTCGGCTCGGACGCGAAGGGCGGTCACCATGCTCGTGCAGGTACAGAACAGCACCGACAGCGTTGCCGAACGGGCCCTCATCGATTGGCTCAGCGGCTGGGACGGTGCGGGCAGCCCGCAGGGGATCGCGACGGTGAACTGCGGTCTGGTCCATCAGGACGTCACCCACCATTTCGACGCCATCGTCTGGACCCCGACCAGCTGCGTGGTCATCGATGTCGCGGCGCTGCGCTCCACCCACGGCGGCACCCTGCAGGTCCCGCTGACCGGCGACTGGACGCTCAACGGCGTACGCGCCGAACTGGAGACCAGCGATAATCGATCACCGCTGGAACGCTCCCGCGAACACACTTTCGCCTTGCAGACCTGGCTGGCCGCACGGGGACTCGGCCAGCGCGCGGTACACGGTGTGGCGTTGATCGTGCCCTTGGAGAACGCCCCGGTACAGATCGAGCAGAAGGTGCACGATCCCAGTTTCGACGTCATCCTCGGCCACGACGGTAACGGGCTGCGCCACTACTTCGGGGTGCTGGCCGAACGGGAATCGCACCGTTGGACGGTCAACGATGTGGCGGTGTCGTTCCGGGGAATGGGGATGTTGCCCTACCTCCCGGCGCCGCAGCACCTGCTCGAGGAAGGTTTCATCGGCCCGATCGATGTCACGTTGTGGCACGGTGGGCCGGCCCAGGCCGAAGCCGAGCAGTACGCGGAGGATCTCGCCGAGTACGAACGTTCGCTCGGGACCCGGCGGTTCCGCTCCCCCTGGTACAGCCCGTGGCGGTTGTACCCGCGCGAGGTCGGCGATATCGATTTCGGCCGCGCCGTGATGCGCGTGGGTTTCGCGCTCGGGATGTTCATCGCGATCGCCTGGATGCTGTGGTTCGTGATCACCGCGTTCCTCACCTACGGCCCGGGGTGAGCCGCCCACGCACGCGGGTACGGCGCGCTTCGGCATCGGCGCCGCCGGGTACCGGCCACCGGTGGGCCGCGCCGGGCCGCGCCCGTTAGGGTCGGATCGTGAGCACTGCATCCGGCGCGCCGGACCCGTCGGGCGCGGAACAGCCCGTCGGTGGTAGCCACCGGGCGGACACGGACCGTCCGGAGACACCGGCGAGTCCCGGCGCATATCCGCCCGGCAGCGACGGCGACGGAGCGGGCGACAGCGCGGCCGGCCCCAGCGACCACGGACCCGCGGACACCGCGGATCCCGTCACCACCGCGGTCACCGCCGCCGCCGGAGCCACTGTCACCGCCGCGATCCCCCTCTCCTTCCCGCCGGGCGGCGGACCGACGACCTTCGACCTGGCGGTGAACGAACAGGTGGATCCCCGGCTGGACCCCCGGCCCTGGATCGCCGAGGTGCTGGCGCTGGCGACGAATACCGGAGTGGTGCTGGCGATCCTGTGCGGTGGTGCCGCGTGGTTCGCCTGGCAGCGCCGAGGGTGGGAGACCGCGACCATGGTGCTGGTACCCGAAACGGCGGTCGCCATCAACGCCTGGGTGCTGAAACCGTTCTGGTCCCGGCCGCTGCACGATTATCTCGCGTACCCGAGCGGCCATACCGTGCACCTGGTCGCGATGGTCACCACGCTGGTGCTGCTCCTGCGTTCGGCGCGGGCCCGCATGGTGATCATCACGCTCACCGCTGTCGCGCTGGCCGGGGCCGGTATCGGTATGACAGCGCTCGACTACCACCTGGCCACCGATATCGTCGGTGGCGCCGCAGCCGCCACCGCACTGGCGATCGCTCTCTACTGGGCAGCCGTGTACATCGGGCGCGCGCTGCCGGCCCGGTCCGGCCGACCGGACCGCGCACCCCGCTGACGGCTAGTGCCGTTCGTAGACGCTGGCGTCGTCCAGCATCGCGGCGCCGAGCATGGACTCCGGGACACCCAGCCCTTCGACCAGGGTGAGCGCATCCGGGCGGAGCCGGTCGACGAGTTCGTTCACTCCGCGCCGGATAGCCTTGGCCCGTTCCACCGAGATGAACCGGTGCATGATGTACCAGGCCGAGTTCTCTTCCAGGATCGAGTACACGTACAGATCGCAGACGGTCTCGGCGAGCCGGCGCGCCTCCTCGTCCTCGATATCGGCGATGCCCTCGATGAACGCCTCGAGGATGAGCCGGTCGATATGGGCGGCACCGGCGGCGAGGATATGGTCCTGGGCATTGTTGAACGCCTCGAACGGCTCGGTCTCCTCGGCACGCGCCCGCAACCGGTGTGCGGCCGTCCGGGTCAGATAGTCCTCGCGGTCGGCGAAGAGCGCGAGCTGGGTATCGCGCCGGCCGAGATCGCCCTCGTCGACGGTCTCGCCACTGCGGTCGCGCAGGGTCTGGATGAGCTGACGCACCCCGGACCGCTTACGCACCACATCGCCGGCCATGGTCGCGGCGAAACGCACCCAGCCCAGCGCGTCCAGATCCCGGACCTCATCGGCGTAGGACGTCAGGATCTCCTTGGCGACCAGCTGGGTGAGCACTACATTGTCACCCTCGAAGGTGGTGAAAACGTCGGTATCGGCCTTCAGGGTGACCAGGCGGTTCTCCGTCAGATATCCGGCGCCACCGCAGGCCTCGCGGCATTCCTGGATCGCGCGGGTGGCGTGCCGGGTCTGTGCCACTTTCAGGCCGGCGGCCCGCTTCTCCAATGCCCGCTGCGCCCCACCCGAGAGATCCTGGCCGGTCTGGACCAGATGCATTCGGCGGACCAGATCGTTCTGCGCGAACGACAGCGCGTAGGAATGCGCGAGCAACGGCAGCAGCCGACGCTGATGCATCCGGTAGTCCAGCAGCAGGGTTTCGGCACCGTTGTCGGGATCGCCGAACTGGCGGCGCTTCAGCGCGTACCGCAGCGCGATACTCAGACCGACCCGGGCGCCGGCCGCCGCCGCGCCACCGACACTCACCCGACCGCGCACGAGTGTGCCGAGGGTGGTGAAGAAGCGCCGGCTCGGATTGTCGATCTCGGAGCTGTAGGTGCCGTCCGGTGCGACATCGGCGTAGCGGTTGAGCAGATTCGCGCGCGGCACCCGCACCTGGTCGAACACGATCCGGCCGTTGTCCACCCCGGGCAGGCCGCCCTTGCGACCGCAATCGGAGGTCGTGACGCCCGGAAGGTCGTTGCCCTCGTCGTCCCGGATCGGGACCAGCAGGCAGTGCACCCCGTGCTCCCCCGCGGGAGTCCGCAGCTGCGCGAAGACGGCGGCCATCCGCGCGTGTTCGGCGGCACCGCCGATGTAGTCCTTCCGCGCCGACGGTGTCGGCGTATGGATCACGAATTCCTCGGTGGCCGGATCGTAGGTGGCGGTGGTCTCCAGATTCGCGACATCGCTGCCGTGCCCGGATTCGGTCATCGCGAAACAGCCCAGCAGGTCGAGCGAGATCAACCGCCGGATGTACTCGCTGTGCCGCTCGCTGCCCAGGTTCTCCACCGCGCCACCGAACAACCCCCACTGCACCCCGGATTTCACCCAGAGCGACAGATCGGCGTAGGCGAGCATCTCCAGTCCGACGACGGCCGCGCCGGGCTCACCGGTGCCGCCGTTCTCCCGCCGGAATCCGCGCTCGGCGTAGCCCAGTTTCGCCAGTGCGCGCATCTGCTCCAGGACCCGGGCCCGGGCCTCGGGCAGATCGAGATCGGGATCGCCGGTGTACTCCTGTCCGGCGAGCTGGGTGCGAGCCTGTTCGCGGACCTCGCCCCACGGCCCGTCCAGTGCCGCACGTAAACGTTGCGCTGTCGAAGTGCTGCCGGTGCTCATACTTCCGACCCTATCGGGCGTATCTCGGCGAAACCCGTCACGAACCGCGCACGCCGGAACGAAGGCAGGGATCACACCGACGAGCCCGGCCGGCCGACGCCCCTTCCGCCGTGCGCGCACCGCCGGGCAAAGGCGGAGGTATGCACGGTGAACACCGTCGAGCGGGCCGATCCGGAAGACACGCGCGGCCGGAGCGGAAGCGGAGATACGCAATCCCCTGGGGTGTAACGCAGAACACGTAGGGTGTAACGCCTCCGGAACCGGGTAGGGCGCTTATGAAGACGACCCAGGTCAGAGGCGCGATCGAGGCGTTTTCTCCAATTCGCCTGTCGAATAAACCGGTACGTAACGAACGTCACAATTTCGAAGTGGCTTTTGCGGTGGAAAAGAGGGCCCCCGGACCACTACCTTCGCGGCTATGGCTGCGCAAGGAATCCTGGAAGGAGCGACCTCCGAACCACCGATCAATCCGGACCCGTCCGGTTACGCCGACTCGCGGCGTAACCCCCTGCGCCTGCCCGTCCTCACCGGGGCCATCAACAAGTTGGTCGCCGACCGTTCCGCCACCGCCGACACGATCGTGTCCGCGCCGGCCCCGCTGCAGCCCATCGACCTCTCCGATGACGCCGCGGTCGCCGAGGTGCTGGATCTGGCGGTACGGATGGGTGAGGTCGTGCTGGCATCGGGTTCGGCCGTCACCGACACCGAGACCACCGTGCGGTTCATCGCCGCCACGTACGGTCTGTCGGCCTGTGATGTCGAGGTCACCTACAACTCGATCCGTATCTACGCGCACCGCGGCGCGCGACTGCCGTCGGCCAGTTCGATGCGGGTCGTGCAGTACCGCTCGCTCGACTTCACCCGACTCGCCGCCGTGGACCGGCTCACCCGGCGGATCCGTCGCGATGTCCTGCCGCCCGACGAGGCGCGCCGGGCCCTCGACGCCATCACCACGGCACCCCACCCGTACAAGCGGTGGACGGCCACCTTCGGCTGGTCGCTCATGGCGGCCGCGATCTCGCTGCTGCTCGGCGGCGGATTCCTCGTCGCGGCACTCAGCTTCGTCACCACGGCGCTGATCGACCGGACCAACCGCATGCTCAACCGGCACGGCCTGCCGTTCTTCTTCCAGCATCTGGTGGGCGGCGCGATCGCCGCTGTCCCGGCGGTCGTGCTGGCCGCATTCGCCGGGCCACTGGGGATCTCGGTCAGTCCGACGCTGATCATCGCGGCCGGGATCACGGTGCTGCTCAGTGGGCTCAGCCTGGTCGGTTCGGTCCAGGACGCGATCACCGGAGCACCGATCACGGCGGCCGCGCGGATGCTCGAACTGCTGATGATGACCGGCGGGATCATCGCCGGTATCGCCCTCACCCTGCGCATCGGTGAAATGTTCGACGCCACCGTACCGTTGGACATGAGCCCCGGGCACGGACTGACGAACCTCCCGGTGCAGGTCGTGGCCGGTGCCGCGGCGGCAACGGCATTCGCCCTGGCCTGCTATGCGGAGCGGCGCGCACTGGCCGCCGCGGCGGGCAGCGGCGCGATGGGCACCATCTGCTACCTGCTGGTGATCACCGCCGGCTTCGGACCGGTCGTCGCCGCCGGTGCGGCCGCCATCGGAGTCGGTCTCGTCGGTGGTCTGTTCGCCCGCCGTGCGCTCACCCCACCGCTGGTCGTGGCACTCGCCGGGATCACCCCGCTGCTGCCGGGCCTGAGCATCTACCGGGGTCTGTACGGGCTGCTCAACGATGAACTGGCGCGCGGCGCGAACCAGTTGCTGGCGGCTTTCGGTATCGGTTGCGCACTGGCCGGCGGTGTCACGCTCGGTGAATGGTTCGACCGGACGGTGAACCGCCCGACGGTCCTGCGCAAGTTCGGCACGCTGCGCCGCCCGGTGGTCAAGCGCAAGCGCCGACCGACGGTCAACCTGGGCAAGCGTCGCCCGGCGGTGAACCTCGGCAAGCGTCGCCCCGGCGTGAACCTCGGCAAGCGGATCGGCACGGTACCGGGGCGCCATCCGGTGCGGGTGCCCGTGCAACATTCCACGCCCACCACGGAAGCATCGCGGGATCTGTCCCTGAGCCTGCCGGCGGCCGGGCAGTTGCCCCAGGTGCCGCGGCCCGCCGAACGCGGGACGTCACCGGTCCCGGAGTTCGATCGCGGGATCTGGAGCCACGATCTGGAACCGGCGCCGATGGTTCCGCCCGTGGTACTGCCCGACGCGACGCCGGCGGCCCTGCCCGCCCATATGCTGGAAATGCCCGCGCCGGCGGCGGATCCGCTGGGATTGCCGGCCGAACCCCTGGGTGCCGACGAGGATCTGTCGCCGACCATGGCGATGCCGATCATCGTTCCCGGCGGGCCGGTGGGGGCCGGAATCGGTGATCCGGTGGCGGTCGGCACGGCGGACGCACATCTCGCGCCGACCGAACCGCTACCGGCCGCGCTGCGACCGGACGCCCGCTGACGGAGTAACCCTGACCGACCGCCGGAACCGGTATCGTCGGGTTGTCTACCGCCCGGTCGCGTGGTGCGCTCCCGCACCACGCGACCGGCGCAATCGGCCCGGGTGAAGTGCCCGGGCCGCATCCGCAGGAAGGTTCATTCGATGCCGGACACATTCGAAACCACCGAGCCGGCCGTTTCCGCGTTCTCCACCCGCATCCGGGAGGCCACCGCCCGCGAGCACGAGGAGGCGGAGAACTCGACCTTCATCACCGAAATGCTCGACGGATCGCTCGGTATCGATTCCTATCGCAGTTACACCGGGCAGCTCTGGTTCATCTACCGGGCGCTCGAGGAATACGCCGACGCACTCGCCGCCGACCCGGTGGCGGGCCCGTTCATGAAACCGGAACTGGCGCGCACCGCGGAACTGGAGCGCGATCTGGCGCATCTGGCCGGACCTGGCTGGCGTGACGAACTCACCCCGCTGCCCGCGACGGCCGCCTATGCCGCGCGGATCGAGGAATGCGCCCGGACCTGGCCCGGCGGTTATATCGCCCACCACTACACCCGCTATCTCGGTGATCTCTCCGGCGGCCAGGTGATCCGCGGCAATGCCGAGAAGCTCTGGGATCTGCCCCATCGCGGCGACGGTGTGCGGTTCTACGTATTCGAGGGCATCGGCAATCCCGCGGCATTCAAACGCGAATACCGGGCACTGCTCGACCGGATCGGCGTGGACGAACTCGAGCAGCGCCGTATCCTCGACGAGGGCAAACGCGCGTTCGTCCTCAACCGTGCGGTGTTCACCGAACTGGCCGCCGAATTTCCGACTCGGCGCCCTTCCTGATCACCGACCGGCCGACCTGGTCATCTGATACATTCCGGCCCGAAGCGACCGTGAGCGAAGGGTGAACCGTGTCCGAAACCTCTGCCGCCGGCCCGGTATCGGCCGACGAGAACCCGGTGATCGTCGTCGGAGCCGGGCTGGCCGGTCTCGTCGCCACCTATGAGCTGACCCGGGCCGGACACCGGGTACTCGTCCTCGATCAGGAGAACCGCAACAATCTGGGCGGCCAGGCGTTCTGGTCGCTGGGCGGGCTGTTCTTCGTGGACAGCCCCGAACAGCGACGACTCGGTATCAAGGACTCCTACGAACTGGCACTGCAGGACTGGCTGGGTTCGGCCGGGTTCGACCGGGCCGACGAGGACCACTGGGCCCGGCAGTGGGCCGAGGCCTACGTCCGGTTCGCCGCCACCGAGAAGCGCGACTATCTGTACGACCTCGGGCTGCGGGTGACCCCGCTGGTCGGCTGGGCCGAACGCGGCGGGGCCCTCGCCGACGGCCACGGGAACTCGGTGCCACGGTTCCATATCTCGTGGGGTACCGGCCCGGGGGTGCTCGAGGTGTTCCTGAAACCGGTTCTCGAAGCCGAACGCCGGGGTCTGGTGCGATTCGCGTTCCGCCATCGCGTCGACGAGCTCGTCGTCCGGGACGGCGCGGTCACCGGGGTGCGCGGGAGCGTGCTCGAACCGACCGAGCTCGCACGCGGGGTGGCCACCTCACGGACCGTGGTGGACGATTTCGAGTTCGACACGCACGCGGTACTGGTCACCTCCGGCGGTATCGGCCACAATCACGATCTCATCCGGCAGAACTGGCCGGTGGACCGGCTCGGACCCGCACCGCACAGCATGATCTCGGGCGTACCCGCCCACGTGGACGGGCGGATGCTCGGTATCGCGGAATCGGCCGGTGCCGCGCTGGTGAATCGGGACCGCATGTGGCACTACACCGAGGGCGTCAACAACTGGGACCCGATCTGGCCCGATCACGCCATCCGGATCATTCCCGGTCCGTCGTCGCTGTGGTTCGACGCGAACGGTGCACGGCTCCCGGCACCGTGCTTCCCCGGTTTCGATACCAATACGACCATGAAGGCGATCCTGGCGACCGGCTACGACTATTCGTGGTTCGTGCTGACCCAGTCGATCATCGAGAAGGAGTTCGCGCTCTCCGGGTCCGAGCAGAACCCCGATATCACCAGTAAGGACCGTCTCACCACGGTGCGCAGCCGGTTCACCAAAGGCGCACCACAGCCGGTGGAGGCGTTCAAGGAACACGGGGTCGATTTCGTGGTGGCCGATTCGCTGCGCGAGCTCGTCGACGGGATGAACTTGCTGGCCCGCGGCCCGCAACTGGACTACGCCGCGATGGAGAAGCAGATCGTGGCCCGCGATCGCGAGATCACCAACAAGTTCACCAAGGACGCGCAGGTATCGGCGATCCACAACGCGCGCACCTTCTTCGGGGATCGCACCACCCGGGTCGCCAAACCGCACCGGATCCTCGATCCGGCCGCCGGCCCGCTCATCGCCGTCCGCCTCAATATCCTGACCCGAAAAACGCTGGGCGGGCTGCAGACCGATCTCCATTCCCGGGTGATGCGGACCGACGGGACCCCGCTGCCCGGCCTCTACGCCGCCGGCGAAGTCGCGGGATTCGGCGGTGGCGGCGTGCACGGATACAACGCCCTGGAGGGCACCTTCCTGGGTGGCTGCATCTTCTCCGGCCGGACCGCCGGCCGGGCCCTGGCCACATCGCTGGACCGCAGCTGACGCTGGACGAACCCGCAGCGTCTACGGTCCGGCCCGCTCTTCGCGCGGCCCGGTATCCTCTCTCCGCAGCTCGATCCACCCCTCCTGCAGCGGTGCGGTCGCGGCGGCCATCGTCGGCTTCGTTTCGGCCATCAGTGGCCCGACCTCTCTGGCGCCCAGAATATCCCCGGGCCAGTTCTCGCCGGTGATCTTGCCGTGGGTGCGTACTTCCATGAGCCGGTCGAGTGCGCCGTCGACAGCCTTATCGCTCAGACCAGTGTCGCGCAGGGCGGTCCGCAGCCCGTCCAAATCGACCGCTCGCACACTGTCCAGGACCTCCGCGCCGAGCTCCCTGTGCCGAAATTCTTTGACGAAATCGGAACGAATGCCGTATCGAGGATCGGGCGATTCGGGAAACGAGAACGCGTGGTCGATGGCGACGATCTCCCCGTCGCGGCCGGTTCGGTAGTTGTTCCAGTGGCGGTCGGTATTGCCGATGACATAGTCGAGAACAGCCATCTGCTCGCGCTGCACCTGCGGGTACTCCTTGTTCGGACGTACCCAGTCCGCATATATGGCGTCTCGTTCCTTGCCCGACGACGAGTTCTCCCACGCCTTCATGGCGTTTTTCTTGTCTGCTGCCGTGCGCCGACTCCACGCTGCCAAGGCATGGCCGGGTGACGAGAGAATCCATACCTGATTCGACCCGGGACCGTATGGCCCCTTCTCGACGACCGTGGTGGGTGGAATGCGGCCGAATCCCAGCGCCTCGTCCACTCGGTAGGCAGCATTCTCCCGGGCCGCGTGCTGCCCGAAACCACGAGGGATCCCGTAGCGCCACGGAAGACCGGACCTGGCGTCGACCAGATTCTCCAGATAGGAGGGTTTGTAGACAGTGCGAGCGCCGCCGAGGGAGCGGCCCATGAAGCTGGAGCTGAAACCCTCGTTGATCCGCATCGGCTTGTCGAGACTCAAGGTTTGCAGCGCACGCTCCACGGCGCTCGGCTGGTACGCCCGCTCGACCGCATGTGTACCGCGCCGTTCGGCCCCGGAAAGCAGCTCCGCATTACGAAGGCCGTGCACGAATCGGCTGTACCTGTTCACAACAGCCCCGGCCACCTGATCTGCCAAACCGTCGGTGATCCGGTGAAGCGCTTCGGAAATTCTGCTGCTCAGTCGGATCTCCTGACGTACCCCGCGCCCCGGCGCTACTTCGAGCCACAATCTACTCCTGGGAGAGCAACCGTCCCGCCTCGGCGGCCAGCGCCGCCAATTGCCGCGCCTGCCGGCCGGTATCGATGGCCGGGCGACCGGAACCTATCCGGGTGGACAGCGATAACGCCGCCACGGTGACACCCCGGCGGCGTACCGGTACCGCCACGCAGCCGATACCGGCGACGGCTTCCTCGTTGTCGACGGCGATACCCTGCCGGCTGCGGATACGCGCCAACTCCCGGTGCAGTTCCAGCCGATCGCCGATAGTGCGCGGGGTCAGCCGGGGAAGTTGTTCACGCAGCGATGTTTCCACCACACCGGGGTCCAGGCTCGCCAGCAATGCCTTACCCAGGGCGGTGCTGTGCGCCGGGAGCCGGCCACCGACCCGGGTCGGCACCGCCGCGCTCTGCCGGCCACCGGTTTTGTCCAGATAAACGACATCGCGGCCGTCCAGGACCCCCAGATGCCCGACCGACAGGGTGCGCTGGCACAGCTCGTGCAGCAGTGGTCCGATCACCGCGCGCAGTTCGTTGTGGCCCGCGGCCAGCCCGCCCAGTTCCAGGGCGCGCAGACCCAGCCGATAACCGCCCGGATAGTGGGCCAGCCAGCGCAATCTGATCATCTGGTCCAGGATGCGGTGGACCGTGGACCGCGGCAATCCCGTGCGCTCCACCAGATCCTGCAGTGTGAGCACGGGCGTCGCCGGCTCGAACGCGTCCAGGATCAATGTCATTCGCTCGATCATCGACACCGGTGGTGCGGGCCGGGCCGGGGGTTGCGTACCCCGCCACGACCCGCCCGGCTCCGGGTCGGCCAGCACCTCGACCGTCAAGACTTACCTCCATCGTGCAGCTCGGCCAGCATATGCGCAGCGAACCGAACGCTAATGACGATGCCCCTTTCGGTACCTGTGCAAACCATCACAGGCCGTCAGCTCGGCATGAACGGCGCATTGAAGACACTGCACAGCCACCGCCCGTCGACGAGTTCCATCACCGCGGACACCGACAGCTCCCGGGTCGTCTCCGCCTCGCCCGGCACCTGGTTGAGCGTGGTGAGCTGTACCTGGACCTCGGCGCGGGTATCGCCTTCCGCCATGGTCGCCGCGCAGCGGGAGTCTCCGGCCCGGGAACGCTCCGGATCCGAGGAGATCAGCACCCGGGCCATCGGCAGGACGGTCGCGGCCTGGCTCTTCCACTGCCCGGTGGCGCCGGCCTGTACCTTCTGCTCCCAGCCCGCCGGATCGTCGTAGTCGTAGCTGGCGACCAGTGCGGTGTACTCGCACGCGGCCTGTTCGGCCGCGGCTTTCGCGTTCGACGGTGGCGGTGCGGCGCGCGCGCCGTCTCCCGTACGTAGGGCGATGGTCAGCCAGGCGGCCACGCCGGCGATCGCGACCACGACGACAGCGCCCAGCGCCGTGAGCAGGCGCCGACGCGAACGCCGCGGCCCGGCCGGAGGTACCGGTGCGGGGGACGCCGTGGCGGGTGCGGCGAACACGGCGGGCATCGTCACCGCGGGTTCGATGAGCGCGCGGCGGGCGGCCAGCGCCAATTCACCACAGCCGGCGAACCGTTCGTGCGGGTTCTTCGCCATGGCTCGGGCGACGACACCGTCGAATCCGGACGGTAACCGCGGATCCACCGTCGAGGGCCGCGGTACCGGGGCATTGAGATGGGCGTTGATGAGCGCGCCGGTGGTGGTGGCCGGATACGGCAGCTGCCCGGTCAGCATGTAGTAGAGGGTGCAGCCGAGCGAGTACACATCGGCGCGGCGGTCGATATCGGGGCGCATCTCGAACTGTTCCGGCGCCGCGTAATGGAAACTCGCGTACAGCTCCCCGGTGCGAGTAAGCCCGTCGGTGCGGTCCAGCGCCTTGGCGATACCGAAATCGGAGAGGTACACCTGCCGCTGTTCGCCCCAGGCCAGCAGGATGTTGGCGGGTTTCACATCCCGGTGCAGCACTCCGGCCGCATGGGCGTGGTCGAGTGCGCGCGCGGTCTCCTCGAGGATCCGTACCGCGTGATCGGAACGGACCGGGCCGCGCCGCAGTACCGCCGCCACATCGGTGCCCTCGATGTACTGGATCGCCATCCACAATCGGCCCTGTTCCTCACCGCGGGCGTAGACGGCGACGATATTCGGATGCGACAGTCGCGCCGCGGTATCGGCCTCGCGCAGGAACCGGGCCCGGATATCGCGATCGTCACCGGCGATCGGGGTCAGCAGCTTCAGCGCGACGGGACGCGGCAGATCGCGGTCACGTGCGAGGTAGACCTCGCCCATTCCCCCGGCGCCCAGCAGACGTTCGATGTGATAGCCGGCGAAGACCTGTCCGGGTTCGAGTCCGTTCTTCACGCGCTGCGCAGTCCGGGCCATCCGTAGGCCTGGGGTCCGGACGCCGGCCCGGCCCGGCCGACCGGGGGCTGTTCCCGCTGCGGTGCCGCGGGTCCGCCCGCCGCGGGCTGCTGGAGACCGTGTTCGCGCCGGAACTCGTCCATATCCATCCAGCGGACCTGCTGGACGAGCTCCTCGAGTTGATCGGCGGGCAGGTAGCCGGACTGCGAGTACACCAGCGTCCCCTCCCGGAACGCCATGACCCACGGATACCGGTCCACCTGTCCGGCGGCGGCGAGCGCGGGTTCGGCCTCGGCTTCCACGGTGGCGTGCACGATATCGCGGTGCGCCTGCGCGGATTCCTCGAAAACCGGCGCGAACCGGGTGCACCAGCCGCACCAGGTCGCCCAGAAGTCCACCAGCACTATGTGATTGGTGGCCACCACCGTCTGGAAGTTCTGCTGCGTCAGTGGTGTCGTCGGCATGGTCGTCCTCCTGCGGCCCGACCCCGGACCGCCCCGCGTGCGTATTCACCCCGTCCGGAATCCTCGCACGAACGGGCTCCGGCCGCCGGGCGATGAGCACATGCCCCGGCCACCGATATCCGGCAGCCTACGCGCCGGGAGCCCGCCCGAGCAGCCCGGTCGCATGCCCGTGCGGCGGCCCCGGGCAACGCGCACCCGCAACTGGGACGATAACGTGTTCTCATGAGCGAAAACGAGGCCGGGAACGTCCTCCCCGACGCCGACCATCACGAAGGCGGATTCCGGCCCATGTCGGAATTGATGGACGCGGTCCGCACTGTCGACACCAGCCGCGGCGGCCCGCACTACGGCGATTTCGTGGAACAGGTGCGCACGCTCATGGACCGGGCCCGGCTGACGGTGCCGCCAGACGAACTGGTGCAGGAAGCGGCCGGCATCCTGGAGAAGCTGAACGATCGGCTGGCGACCTATGTCGGCGAGGAATGGGACGCACCCGGCTGGACCCGCTTCGATCTGCCGTCGCGCGGCAATGTGACGCTGCCCCCGTACCACGTGGATCGGGTGGACCGCGACGGCGTGGACGCCCGGATCACCTATCGGACCTTCCACCTCGGCGGGAACGCGGCCGCCCACGGCGGCTACATCTCGCTCGGGTTCGACGATCTGATGGGATTGGCGGGGTCGGCGCATTCCGGTTCGGTCACCCGGACAGCCTCGCTCACGGTGGATTACCGATCGATCACACCCTTGAACAAGGAGTTGAAACTGCGCGCCTGGGCGGAACGCCAGGAGGGCCGCAAGGTGTGGATCAAGGCCACGCTGCATGACGGGGACCGGCTGTGCGCCGAGGCCAACGGCCTGTTCATCGTATTGAAGCCCGGCCAGCCCTGACCGCGGCGCCGGCCGCGTCCAGGATGAACCGACACGGATATGGGACCGGCTTCGGTGTCAGACCAGCGCCGGTCGGCGTGGCAGGTTTCGAGCGTAGTAGGCGGCCTCGTACTCGGCTGGAGACCGGTAGTCCAGCCGCGAATGTAAACGGGCATGGTCTCCGACCGAGCCGATCGACGGTGTAACACTCTGGTGGAAAAGCTGGGCAGACCAGCGGCTACCTCATACCCAAAACAGGCTGGTCAGCGCGCCGTAGGCGCGCTGACCAGCCTGAGACCACATCGGCGGATCCAGGCTCGACCTACGGCTGTGCCCGCACTGGCGCGTCAACCTCTGCAGGCTTACCCGAACCATCGGAATCCCCACCGCCACGCAGCTTCCGGACCATCATCACTACGATCGGCCACCACACAATCACCGCGATGATCGCGTAAACGATTCTAGCGAACCAGGTATCGACCAACCCGCCCAGCGCACCATCACTGATCTGCAGCGCTCGCCGCATCTGCATCTCCGCATTCGGCCCCAGAATGACGCCGATGATCGCGGGTAGCAGCGGCAACCCGAATCTGCGCATGATGAAACCGATTATGCCGATCACCAACAGCAGTACCAAGTCCACCACATCGCCGGACACCGCGTACGCACCGACGCTGGCGAAGAACAGAATCCCCGCGTAGAGGTACGGCCGCGGGATACGCAGCAGCTTCGCCCATACCGGAGCCAGCGGCAGATTCAGCACCAGCAGTAGGACGGTGCCGATGAACAGGCTCGCGATGAGCGTCCACACCAGCTCCGATTCCCGTTGGAACAGAAGAGGTCCCGGCTGGATGCCGTACTGCTGGAAGGCCGCCAGCATGACCGCCGCGGTCGCCGTGGTCGGCAAGCCGAGGGTCAGCATGGTGGTCAGCGTGCCCGCCGCCGATGCGCTCGCGG
Organism: Nocardia sp. NPDC003963; assembly: GCF_053605105.1. Taxonomy (NCBI): domain Bacteria; kingdom Bacillati; phylum Actinomycetota; class Actinomycetes; order Mycobacteriales; family Nocardiaceae; genus Nocardia; species Nocardia sp. NPDC003963. Next base: position 761,408 of record NZ_JBSGIP010000001.1, on the reverse strand, counting down.
TCGACTCCGGGCCGGCTACGCCTTCGATCGCCCCCTTGCCCCACTCGTCCTTGTGCTCGGACAGCCGCTTTTCGATCGCATACGACAGGAACGTCGGGATCTCCGCACCGCCCGCCGGCACCGCGCCGAACGGGAATCCGATGAAAGGCCCCCTCGACCAAGCCTTCCAGGAACGGTCGAAGTCTTTGCGACTCAACCAGGCTCGGCCCACCGGAATCGCCGTGCCCGGGCGACGGCGCAGATGCGCGGCCACCCACAGGGCCTCGCCGACCGCGAAAAGCCCTACGGCGACGATGACTACGTCGATCCCGTCGGCCAGCTGCAGCGACCCGAAGGTCAGCCGCTGCTGGCCGGTGATCGGGTCCAGCCCGATCAGTCCGAGCGTCAAACCGATTCCGAGCGACGCGAATCCGCGGACCCGCGAGCTGCCGAGCACCGAGGTGACAGCGATGAACGCCAGCAACATGATCGCGAAGTAGTCGGGTGCGCCGATATCCACCGCGAACTTCGCCACCAAAGGCGCGGTCAGCACCAACAGTGCGGTGCCCGCGATACCGCCGACGAAGTGGCCGATCGCCGCGGTCGCCAGTGCTTGCGCGCCCCGGCCCCGTTTGGCCATCGGATGACCCTCGATCGCGGTGACCACCGCGGCGGTTTCGCCCGGGGTGTTCAGCAGAATAGAGGTGGTCGACCCGCCGAACATGCCGCCGTAGTAGATACCGGCGAACATGATGAACGCGCCCGTCGGCTCCACGCTGTAAGTGATGGGCAGCAACAACGCCACCGCCATCGCGGGCCCGATGCCGGGCAGCACACCGATCGCGGTGCCCAGCAGCACACCCACCGCGGCCAGCAGCAGATGCATCGGGGTGAGGGCAGTGCCGAAGCCCGCCATCAAATTGGTCAACGCGTCCACTTCAGAGGACTCCTTCCAAAGGTCCCCCGGGCAACGTGACGCCCAGCAGTTCGCCGAACACCACGTAGGTCAGCAGGGCCAGCGCCACTGCGATGAGTGGGTCGCGCACCCAGTGCCTGCTGCCCAGCGCGAACGCCGCACCCCAGAACAGGAGCGTGCCCGCGATCGGGAACCCGACGATGTCGATCAGCACGATGTTCGCGACGAACACCCCGACCAGCAAGGCAACGGTTCGCCATTCGGGTGGCGTGGCCAGGTCGACGTCCTCGCCGCCTTCGGCGTCACCGCGGCCACCGCGCAGCACATCGACGGCCAGCGCGACGGCGACGAGCGCCAGCAACGCGCCGACCACAAACGGCATCGCCATCGGCCCGACCGGGCCGCGCTGGGTGAAGCTGGTCGACATCCGCATAGCGTCGATGATCACCACGGCGCCCGCGCAGGCGAGCAAGACGGCGACGACCAATTCGGAGCGGCCCTGGAACCAGCCGGCGGCACCGGTGCGCGGTTCCGGCCCGCCGCACTCCGGACCGCCGACGTTCGCATCCGAGTCGCCGGACTCCGGGGCTGTCGAACTCATGCCAGCCCCAGATCCTTCAGCACCGCGCCGCACTGGTCGGTCTGCTGCCGAATGAAGGTGCCGAACTCCGCGCCGGACAGGAAGGCGTCGCCCCAGCCGTTGGTGCGGACCGCTTCCTTCCATTCCGCGGAATCGTGCATCTCGGTGTACGCGTCGATCAGGGTCTTGCGCTGTTCGTCACTGATGCCGGGCGGTGCGACCACGCCACGCCAGTTGGTGAACTCCACATCGATGCCGGCCTCTTTCAAGGTCGGCGCGGTCACACCGTCGATGCGCTCGGGCCCGGTCACCGCGAGCACACGTAGTTCACCGGCCTGGATCTGGTCCAGGTATTCGCCGACGCCCGAGACGCCGAACGCGATCTTGTTGCCGAGCACCGAGGCCAGCAGCTCACCGCCGCCGTCGAACGGTACGTAGTTGACCGCCTTCGGCTCGATGCCGATGGCCTTGGCTACCAGCATCGGTGCCAGGTGATCCGGGCCACCGGGCGCGGAACCGCCGCCGACCGGGACCGCGCCCGGGTTCGCCTTCCAATCCGCGACCAGCTGGTCGATGGAGGTGTACTCGGAGTTCTTGGAGACCACGATGATGTCGGGCTCGTCGATGAGCCGCGCGATCGGCGTGGTGTCGGTCAGCTCGGAGGGCGACTTGTTGGTGTACACGCTGCCCACGACACCCAGGCCCATCTGCATGACCAGTTTGCCGTTGCCCTTCTCCCCGACCAGCCGGCCCAGGCCTACAGTGCCGCCGGCGCCGGGCAGGTTGAAGACCTCGACCGAGCGGGCGATTCCGGCGTCTTCCATAACTTTCGCCGAGGTACGCGCGGTGATGTCGTAGCCGCCGCCGGGCGAATTCGGCACCATGATCCGGACGCCGGACAGCTTGTCGGCCGAACCGCCCGCGCCATTGCAGGCGGTCAGGGCGACGGCCGCGACGACACCGACGACGACAGTCAGCAACTTTTTAGTTTTCACTGGAGATCCTCATCTCTCATCGTTGAGCTGGGGAAAGTGTGAGCTGGCGCACGCCGTCCTGTCTGCTTTGCGTCCACAACGTATGTTGTGGTCATAGTGTTCACGCCGAAAACGACCTATTTCGGCTGTTCAGCGGCGACACTGGCGGCGGGCAGTTTCACAGGAGGTAGGCGTGGGCAAGAAAGGCTCACTGGCGCGGCAGTTGCTTGCCCTGCAGTTGCTGATCGTGTTCGTGCTGCTCGCCTCGGTCGCCGCGGTGGTGGTCGCGCAGGTGAGCGAGACGTTCCGCAATACCGAGTCGGGGCGGATGCTCGGCATCGCCGAGGACGTCGCCGCCAACCCGAGCCTGCGGGTGTTGCTGGCCGATCCGAAACAGCATCTGCGGCTGGCACCGTTCGCAACCTCCGCGCAGGTCGCCTCCGGCGCCGACGAGGTCGTCATCGCGCGGGCCGACGGCAAGGTACTCACATCGCAGGACCCGTCGGAGATCAACAAGCCGCTGCTGCTCGCCGAATCCACAGTCAGCGAGGGCGGGGCCTGGGTGGGCGAGATCGACGATGCGGTGGTCGCGCATGTGCCGGTGATCGGGCAAGGTGATCATCAGGTCGTCGGCTATGTCGCTGCGAAGCAGGAGCAGCCCGCGATCTGGCAGATCCTCACCGAATCATTCCCTGGACTGCTCAGCCTGCTCGGGATCGCCACCGCGGTCGGCGTCGCCGGATCGCTGTCGCTGTCCTGGCGGGTGAAGGGGCAGACCTTCGGGTTGGAGCCCGCCGAGATCGCGGCGCTCGTCGAAAACCGCGAGGCCATGCTGCACGGAGTCCATGAGGGGGTGGTCGGTTTGGACCGGCAATGTCGGGTCACCCTCGTCAACGATCAAGCCAAGGATCTGCTGACACTGGGTGATGTGGTCGGGCACAGCGTGTACGAACTCGGGCTCAATGAGCGCCTGCTCGACGTGTTCACCGGCAAAGCCGAGGGCACCAACCTGATCGGCCTGCGCCGCGACAAAGTCCTGGTGATGAACCGGACTCCGATCCAGTGGAATCAGCGCACGCTGGGCGCCGTTGTAACACTGCGGGACCGGACCGAGCTGGTGCGGTTGCAGGATAAGCTCACCGAGAACCGCAATACCGCGGACACTTTGCGCGCCCAGGCACACGAGTTCAGTAACCGGCTGCACACCATTGCCGGGTTGATCGAACTCGGCGAGTACGACGAGGTCGCTCGCTACATCACGCGGGTCAGCGCCAGCCGCGATCAATGGCAGGCCGAGGTGACCGCGCGGATCGCTGATCCCTCAGTGGCCGCCCTACTCATCGCGAGGTCGAGCCTCGCCGCCGAACAGAGTGTGGGACTGCGGCTTTCGACCACCAGCTCGTTGCCGGAGCTGGACGCCGGACTGTCCGGCGACCTCGTCACCGTGGTCGGGAATCTGGTCGAGAACGCCCTCGACGCGCTGTCCGGTCCCGGCTGGATCGAAGTCGACCTCCGAGTGCTGGATTCCGCTGTGCACGTGGTGGTCCGGGATTCCGGCCCCGGCGTCGCCCCTGAACTCGCAAGCGAGGTCTTCCGTCACGGCTTCACCACCAAAGCCGCCGCGGGCGGTCAGCGCGGGCTCGGCCTGGCCATCACCCGTCAGGCCTGCGTCCGGCGCGGCGGCACCGTCTCGGTACACAACGCCGACGGCGCGGTCTTCACCGCGACCTTGCCCATGGAGGTTCACACATGATCCGGGTCCTGGTAGTCGACGACGATTTCATGGTCGCCAAGGTGCACAGCGGATACGTCAACAAGACACCGGGTTTCACCGTGGCCTCCATCGCGCGCACCGGCGCCGAAGCACTCCGCCTGATCGGCGACCTGCAACCCGACCTGGTCTTGCTCGACATCTATCTCCCCGACCTGGACGGCCTCGCCGTCCTGCGCGGCATCCGCGAAACGGCCGAAGCCACCGACGTGATCGTCATCAGCGCCGCCGACGATGTGAACACCATCCGCACCGCCATGCGCGGCGGCGTCCTGCACTACCTCATCAAACCCTTCACCTACGGCGCTCTCTACGACCAACTCCAGCACTTCGCTGCCCTGCACACCAGACTCGGCGAGCTCTTCCGCGCCGCCCAATCCGACGTCGACCAAGTCTTCGCCGGACGCCCCCGCACCTCGCTCGCCCTCCCCAAGGGTCTTACCGCCCAAACCGCCCTCCTTGTCGAAACCGTTCTCCGCACGAACGATTCCGACCTTTCCGCCCAAGAATGCGCCGACGCCACCGCGTTGAGCCGCGTCAGCGCGCGCCGGTACCTGGAACATTTCGCCGAAACCGGCAGCGCGGAGGTGCGATTGCGCTACGGCGGAACCGGCCGCCCCGAGCGCCGCTACCGCTGGGTCGGCACCTGACCGTGGGACTGCCGGAACAACTCTCCTGCAGTTGACCGGTGACGGTGGCCTGCCGGCACGGTCGACCGAGCTGGTCGTCGAGTCCGCGCTCGAAGGCGAGATGGACGACCACCTCGGCTATGCCGAGAACCATCGCGACCGTCACCGACCGGGTGCTCGACGGCATGGGCGGATGGCAGAACCGTCCTCTGGACGGAGAGTATCCGGTCGTGTTCATCGACTCCATCCATGTGCGGATCCGGGACAGGCAGGTCGCCGACCCGAGCTCGACGAGATATTCGCGTTCACGCCGGTCGGCCCGGGGTGACGGCCCCGGAACGATCGCGCGTCGTGAAGTGGCGGGCCGGGTGAACCGCTCCCGACACATCGGTGCCTACTTCCGGTCACCGCCCGGATAGTGCTCCGCGAGATACGGCGCGAATGCCGCGTCCACCTCGTCGGGGCTCAGGCCGAAATCGGCGAGTGAATATTTGTGCGCGGGCCGCGCGGCGCCCGAGGTGGACTCACCGTGCAGCGCGGACATCCGGGCCCGGGCCGCGTCGGTGTACTCGATTCCGAAATGCGTGTAGATCTTCTCGACGGTGCCGATCGGGTCCGTCACGAAATCCTCGTAGTACACATCGCAGAACTGGGCCGCCGGATGCTTCTTCCGGTCTTCCAGGAAGGTCTTCGCGCCACGCGACCACAGTTCGAGTTGCGCGGCACCCACGACGGGCCCGCGGAACTTCTCCGACCAGCCCGCCGTCGCCTGTTCGTTCAGGCTGCACACCGACGCGACGATGGTGCGTGGAACCCGGTGCATCTGGATCACCAGCGCGTCCGGATACACGGCGAGCAGCGCGTCCAGCGCGAACAGATGGCTCGGGTTCTTCAGCACCCAGCGGCGACCGGGATCGTTCGCACCGATCAGCTGCAGATTCCGGCGGTGCCGTGCGTAGGCGGGCGTCCAGTCCTGATCGCGCAGCCATTCGGAATAGCGGGGCAGATACCCCAGGCATTCGTAGGAGATCGACATCGCCGACTGCCGCAGCAGCTGCCAGCACTCCTCCACCTGATCGGCGGAGATATGGTGCACGCCCATGAATTCGGGATGCTCCACATGATGTTTCTCGTACCCGGCCTGCAACTGCTGGAACACCGGGTTCTGCGCCCAGGTCTCCCGCGGCGGGCGGGGCTGGGGCATCTCGGTCAGCCACATCTCCAGACCCTGATGCCCGGGGTCGGCGGTGAGCAGGCGGTGCACCGCCGTGGTGCCCGATCGCGGTAGACCCGTGACGAAGATCGGGCGCTCGATCGCGATATCGGCGTGCTGCGGATACTGCTTCCAACCGGCCTCGCTCAGCGCTCGGGCGATCAGGGCACCGCGCAGCAGGGCCCGAGTGACCTTGTTGCCGAACGGAGTGAGCTCGGCATCGTGTTCATAGGAATCCAGCAGCACCGACAATCCGGCGCGGTAGTCGTCGGCACCGAAATCGTCCAGGCCGATGACCTTGGTGGCGGAGGCGTGCAGATCGTCGATGGTCCCGACGTCATCCCTGCCGATCATTTCTCGTTACTCCTCAGTGGTGGAATTCGCCGCAGTTCACATCGAGACAGGTACCGGTGATCGCCCGCGACATCTCGGAGGCGAAGAAGACGACGGCGTCGGCGATCTCGTCGGGTTCGGGCAGGCGGCGCAGGTCGATATCGGCGGCCGTCTCGGTGTAGATATCGTCCGCGCTCACCCCGCGCTCGTTCGCCAGATAGTCGAAATACCATTTCAGGGTGTCGGCCCAGATCCAGCCCGGCGCTACGGAATTGACCCGGATCCCGCGCGGGCCCAGTTCGGTGGCCAGGCTCTGCGCGAGCGCGAGCAGGGTGGTCTTGGCCATCTTGTAGGGGCCGTAGGGCAGGCGCGAATGCCGCAGTACCGCCGAATTGATCATCACCACCGATCCGTTGCTCTCGGCGAGCGCGGGGGCGAACAGGCGGGTCAACCGCAGCGCGGCGAACACATTCGTTTCCAGGGTGGTCCGCAGATCGTCGAAGGCCACGTCGGCGAGGCCGACCATCGGGGGCATGGCGAAAGCATTGTTCACCAGCGCGTCGATCCGTCCGAACTCCGCGACGGCGGCACCGACGAGATTCCCGGCCGCATCGTCGTCGGTGATATCGGTGGGCACCACCAGGGCGCGGCGGCCGAGTTCCTCGATCTGGGCGGCGACCTTGCGCAGCCGCTTCTCGGTGCGCGAGGCCAGCACCACATCGGCACCGGCGCGCGCACTCTGCACCGCGATGGCCTGCCCCAGCCCCGGGCCGATGCCCGAGACCACGACGACCTTGTCCCGCAACAGCATCAGCCGAGCATCCTCTCGGCCACCGCGGCCTGCCGGCCCGCGATCCGTGCCCTCCAGTCGGGCTGGGTGATCCGCGACTCCTTGTAATAGGGCAGCCGATCCGGCAGTTCGTCGAAGGACACCAGTTCGACCGCAGGCCCGTCCTCGGGTGTCATCTCACGGGCCAGCCGCTGCCAGCGGAACTGCAGATAGGCGCGTTCGTGTCCGGTGCGTTCGATCCAGTTGATCAGGCCCGGATCACGTTCGCTGATGACCAGCCGGATCATGCCGTCCGGATCGACGTTCGCCTGATCGGCGTTGAGGCTGGTCTGGTGGTTGATGTAGTCCAGCGACAGGTACCACATGCTGCCGAGCTGGAAGCCCTGGTAGGGCGCGTCGGATTTCGGGACGGTCAGGATCATCACCTGGTCGTCGGTGAGGTCGTAGTGGCCGACCGAGGAGAACTGGGTGGACAGCCCACCCGGCGTGCGCCGCGGTTCGGTCATGGTGTTGACCGGCAGGTTCAGATAGAACCATTCCGGGAAGGCGAGGAAGGTCTTCAACCGGGACACCAGCATCTTGCCCGCGACCTCGTAGCGTTTCGCCATCAGGTCGGAGGTGATCGCGGGCGGGGCCGAGCCCACGGTCTCGACTCGGCTGATGCGGACGGTGCCCGCTTTCTCGTTCGCCCAGTCACCGTAGACCTCGCGCACCGCCAGCATGGTGGAGTCGGCGGCGAGCTGGATATGGTTGCGCCCGCCCGGCCCCGGGCCCAGGGTCAGTTCGTAGTTGCCGTCGGCGGCGATATCGATGGAGCGGTCGTCGAAGGCGGTTTCCCCGCCGGGGACCTCGGTCGGCGAATAGTTGCCGTTGAGGACCTGAAAGCTGAGGTCACGGGTGGTGCCGCGAGTCCCGGTGACCACGTATTCGGCATCGGGGCGCAGATTCGCGTGCCAGTAGAGGGTGTCCGGGTTGTCCAGTCCCATCTTGGTGTAGGGGCCGGTGGACTGGACGAAGAACGGGAAGTCCCGTTCGAAGGCCCACGACATCTGGATGGCGGCGCGGATACTGCCCGCCAGGTAGTCGTAGCCCTCGGCGAGATCCTGTTCGGTGCGGATATGCGGGGCATTTCTGATGATTTCCTCGGCGGCGGCGATCGAGTCCGCGAACGGCTGGGTCAGCACGATACTCCCGGTGTTCCATATATGTACCGCCCTGGTACATTGCGATACCGAGAAGATTAGAACCTGTTCTAGGAGCGGTCAATGTCAGCAGGAATATCGGAGGTCCGTGAAGTCGGCCGGCGCTCCGCTCCCACCCAGCGGGTCGTCCAGGTACTCGATTACGTCGTCGCCCGGCGCGGCCGCCGCACCGGACTCTCCGAAATGGCCCGTGAACTGGGTATCGCCAAACCCACCTGCCTGGGCATCCTGACCGAACTCGCCGCGGCCGGCTATCTGACCCGCGATCCACGGACCCGCGAATACGGCCCCGGCCCGGCCCTCATCGCCGCCGGCCGGGTGGCCCAGGAGAGTTTCTCCATCGCGGCACTCGCGCATCCCGAGCTGGAACGCCTGAGCGCGGTGTACGGCACCACCTGCACCGCCTCGGCCGTGGTCGGCGAGCGGATCAGCGTTCTGGACAGCGCCGGCCCGGCGATGGTGCAGGTCGGCGCCACCTACCGCTTCGCGCCGCCGGTCGGGCTCATGTATGTGCTCTGGGATACCGAAGCCGCCTTCGACGCGTGGCTGAACACCGCGCCGACCGTTCCGCTGCGCCAGGACGAGGCGCTGCTGCGCCGGATCATGGCCGAATGCCGGGACCGCGGCTACCTGGTGGAGAGCATGACCGGCGCGGGCCGGCAGCTGTACTCGCTACTGGCCGGGGTGGCCGGGCACGAATTACCCGAACAGCTGCGCACCGCGGTCGCCGAACTGGTCACCACCCTCGGCGAACGGGTCTATCTGGGCTCCGACCTGCGGCCGCGCAAGGAGCATCCGGTGAGCCTGCTGGCCGCGCCGACCTACGACACCGACGGCCGCCAGCAACTGGTGCTCACCATGTACGTCGGCAAACCGATCACCGGGGCCGAAATCGCCCGCCGGGGCACCGCCCTGGTGGCCGCGGCCGACGCGGTGACCGCCGCGGCGGGCGGACGCCCGCCGAGAAACCGTTGACCGCACATAGAAACGTGTTCTAGTTTTTAGGCGTGAGCCAGCACACGAAGTCGGCGGCGAGTACATACGAGCTCTCGCATCAGGCCGCACTCGAGGCCGAATCCGTCCATATCCTCCGGGAGGTGGCCGCAACCTTCGAACGTCCAGTCCTGCTGTTCTCCGGCGGCAAGGACTCCGTGGTGATGCTGCATCTGGCCACCAAGGCGTTCTGGCCGGCCCCGGTCCCGTTCCCGATCCTGCACATCGATACCGGGCACAACTTCGACGAGGTGATCGACTATCGCGACGCGGCCGTCGCTAAGTACGGATTACGCCTGCTCGTCGGCCGGGTCCAGGACGATATCGACGCCGGTCGCGTCACCGAGGACACCGGTCCCCGGGCCAGCCGCAACCGGTTGCAGACCGCCACCCTGCTGCGCTCGCTGCGCGAGGGCCGGTTCGACGCGGTCTTCGGCGGTGCCCGGCGCGACGAGGAGAAGGCGCGGGCCAAGGAGCGGGTCTTCAGCTTCCGCGACGAGTACGGGCAGTGGGACCCGCGCCGGCAGCGCCCCGAACTGTGGAATCTCTACAACGGCAAACATCGCCCGGGCGAACATATCCGGGTTTTCCCGCTGTCCAACTGGACCGAACTCGATATCTGGACCTATATCGCGAGCGAGGGCATCGAACTGCCGTCGCTGTACTACGCGCACCGCCGCCCGGTGGTGCAGCGCGACGGCATGCTGCTGGCGCACACCCGGTTCCTGACCCTGCTCGACGGCGAGGAACCGCAGGAGGCGCTGGTGCGTTTCCGCACCGTCGGCGATGCCACCTGCACCGGCTGTGTGGAATCCACCGCCGCCGCCCCCGCCGAGGTCGTCGAGGAAGTCGCGACCGCGCGGGTCACCGAACGGGGCGCGACCCGCGCCGACGACCGGATCTCCGAGGCCGGGATGGAAGACCGTAAACGAGAGGGCTACTTCTGATGAGCACCCTGCTGCGCCTGGCCACCGCGGGCAGCGTCGACGACGGTAAGTCCACGCTGATCGGACGGCTCCTCTTCGATTCCAAAACCCTGTTCACCGATCAGCTCGACGCGGTGGAACGCACCAGCCGTGAACGCGGCCAGGACTACCCCGATCTCGCGCTGCTCACCGACGGCCTGCGCGCCGAACGCGAGCAGGGCATCACCATCGATGTCGCGCACCGCTATTTCGCCACACCGCGACGCAAATTCATCATCGCCGATACCCCGGGGCATGTGCAGTACACCCGGAACATGGTCACCGGCGCCTCCACCGCGGATCTCGCGCTGATCCTGGTGGATGCCCGGTACGGCGTGGTCGAGCAGACCCGGCGGCACGCGTTCCTGGCCTCGCTGCTGGGCGTCCCGCACCTGGTGCTGTGTGTCAACAAGATGGATCTGGTGGGCTACTCGGCGCAACGGTTCGCCGAGATCCGTGACGAATTCGCCGGTTTCGCCTCGCGCCTGCAGATCGCCGATCTGACCTTCATCCCGATGTCGGCGCTGCACGGCGACAATATCGTGCACCGCAGCGCCACCATGGACTGGTACGAAGGCACCCCGCTGCTGCACCATCTCGAAGAAGTGCATATCGCATCGGACCGCAATCTCATCGACGCCCGGCTCCCGGTCCAGTACGTGATCCGCAGCCACACACCGGATTTCCGTGGCTACGCGGGCACCATCGCCAGCGGTGTCTGGTCCCCGGGCGACGAGATCACCGTGCTCCCTTCGGGTCTCACCACCACCGTCACCGGGATCTGGGGCCCCGGCGGGGACCCGCTCGACCAGGCATTCCCGCCGCAGGCGGTGACCGTCGGGCTCGCCGATCAGCTCGATATCGGCCGCGGCGATATGCTCTGCCGCCCCGCCAACCGGCCGCAGGTCAGCCGGGATCTGGACACGATGGTCTGCTGGTTCAGCGATGAGGCCGAGCTGCGGCCCGGAGCCTCCTACACAGTCCGGCACACCACGCGCAGTGTGCCCGCGCAGATCCGCGCGCTGGACTACCGGCTCGACGTGAACACCCTGCACCGGGACGAGAACGCGCCCGCACTGTCGCTCAACGAGATCGGCCGGGTGCAGTTGCGCACCCGGCAGCCGCTGCAGTTCGACCCCTACCGACGCAACCGCACCACGGGTAGTTTCCTGCTGGTCGACGACGTGACCGGCGATACGGTGGGCGCCGGGATGATCACCGGGCCCAGCCTGCCCTCCTCGCGGGTGGTCTGGCATGCGAGCGCGGTCGAACGATCCGAACGCGCGACCCGCGGTCTGACCGTCTGGCTCACCGGACTGTCGGGGTCCGGAAAATCGTCGGTGGCGGTGGAGCTCGAGCGGCGGCTGGTCGCCGCCGGGCGCCCGGCATTCCTGCTCGACGGCGACAACCTGCGCCACGGTCTCAACAACGACCTGGGTTTCAGCGCGGCCGATCGCACCGAGAACATCCGCCGGGTGGGCGAGGTCGCGCGGCTGTTCGCCGAATCCGGGACCGTCGCCATCGTCTCGCTCATCAGCCCCTACCGGGCCGATCGCGACCGAGCCCGCGCCACCCACGACACCGCCGGAATCTCGTTCGTCGAGGTCTTCGTGGACACCCCGCTCGAGGTGTGCGAGGCCCGGGACCCCAAAGGGCTCTACGCGAAGGCCCGTGCCGGGGAAGTCCGCGGCTTCACCGGTATCGACGATCCCTACGAGGCACCGACCGCCCCGGCGCTGGTGCTCCGTCCGGAAGACGGTGATCCGGCCGCGATGGCCGCGGCGATCCTGGCGTTGCTCGCCCACGAGGACAATGCCTGACGGAGATGGTTCGAACACCGGCGAGTGCCGCGACGGAAACCCCGCCGCCGACGGCATTCGCCGGTGCCATCTCGCGACGACGGTCATTCGACCGTCAGCAGCGTCCCGCCCGATACATCGGCGATCGCCTGTAGCCGTTCGACGGGGGCGCCCAGCCGGCTGAGCTGGATCAGGCCCTGGGCCATCACCACGACACCGGCGCAGTGCGCGGAAAAGGTGGCGGCGTCGAGGTCGGTTCCGGAGCGGTTCGCGAGCCCTTCCGCGACCGCGGCTTCCATGGCCGATGTCGTGCGTTCCCCGAGGGCGACGACCTCCGGCATCCGCCGGCCCAGTTGTGCGACGCTGTTGAGCATCAGACAGCCGCGCCGGTCCGGCTGCCCGGCGCAATCGTCGATGATCGCGCGCAGCAGCGTGCGGACCGCGTCACGGGCGGAGCCGGGGGCACCGATGATCACCGCGCGGACGAACCGGGCGCGCCCCTCGCAGTACTGCTCGAAGGCGGCGAGGAACAATCCTCGTTTACTGCCGTACGCGGCGTAGATACTGCCGTTGCCGATTCCGGTCGCCGCCGACACATCCCCCACCGACGTATCGTCGAACCCCCGCGACCAGAACAGTTCCGTGGCCGCTTCCAGGAGGCGCGGCTCGTCGAACTGTCGCGGCCGTCCCATGCGCTCACCGTACCAATCGTGCTGCGAGATCGCCCACATCGCTTGTTCTGGAGGCGTGACTCCAGAATACTCGGACCATGGTGTGTGATGCGGTGGGCTCTGCCCGGAGGCGGATCGGCATTCTCGTCTTCGACGGGGTGAAGGCACTCGATTTCGTGGGCCCCGCCGAGGTGTTCGTCGAGGCCGGCCAGGCCGTATCCGGATACGAGATCGTGCTGATCTCACCCGACGGCAACAGTGTGCAGACCTCCCTGGGCGCGCGCACGGAAGTGAGCGCCGCGGCCGCCCACGCGGGTCGCTTCGACACCGTGATCATCCCCGGCAGCGAACTGCCACCCTCCAGATTCGTCACCCCCGAGGTACTCGCGGCGGCCCGCCGGCTGTCCTGGCACACCCGGCGACTCGCCTCCATCTGCAGCGGCGCCTTCGTCCTGGCCGAACTCGGTGTCCTCGACGGCCGCCGCGCCACGACCCACTGGAAGTACGCGGCGGATCTGGCCCGCCGCTATCCCGCCGCCGTCGTGGAACCCGATGCGATCTTCGTCCGCGACGGCACGCTGTACAGCTCGGCCGGTGTCGCCGCCGGTATCGATCTGGCGCTGGCGATCGTGGAGGAGGACCACGGGGCGGATATCGCCCGGCGGATCGCGCAGCTGATGGTGGTCCCGATGCAGCGCGCGGGCGGCCAATCACAGTTCTCCGCCTCGCTGAGCGGCCCACTCCCCCGTAGCCCGCTGGTACGTAAGGTGGTCGATCTGATCTGCGCGGACCCCGCTTTCCCGCACACCGTCCGGACACTGGCCGACCACGCGCGGGTCAGCGTTCGCCATCTGACGCGACTCTTCCGCGCCGAACTGCAACACTCACCGGCCGAATACGTCGCGTTCATCCGATTCGGCACGGCCCGCGATATGTTGCACGCTGGCCATACGGTCACCGAGGCCGCCATGGCCGCGGGCTACGGCAGCAGCGAGGCCCTGCGCCGCGCATTCGTCGCCCGCCTGGGTATCTCGCCGCGCAAATACCAGCAGCAGTTCCGGTCCACCGGCGCGCTCGCACCCGCCGCGCCGGAGATCACCGCGGCCGCGTCCTGATCGGAGGGTTTCACGGCCGGTAGCGAGGGGCGCGAACCGGGTCGCCGCGGCAAAGCTGGATCCAGCGCACACACCGCGCCGATCCGCACGACAGAGAGAAACCCGATGCCCCTCGCTCCGACCATCGTCCTCGTGCACGGCGCCTTCGCCGATGCCTCCAGCTGGCATCCGGTCATCGAGCGATTGCTCGCCGACGGCTACCGGGTCACCGCCCCGCCGGTGGCCGGACGCAGCCTCGCCGCCGACGCGGCCGGGATCCGCTCCCTCGTCGAACGGATCGAGGGGCCGGTGCTGCTGGCCGGGCACTCCTACGGCGGCGCGGTCATCACGGTCGCCGGAGCGGCCGACAATGTCATCGGCCTGGTCTATGTCTCCGGCTACGCCCTCACCGAGGGGGAGAGCCTCGGGCAGTTGCAGGGCGGTTTCCCGGATTCCGCACTGGCCGCTCATCTCGTCTACACCCCCGCACCCGCCGAGCCCGGCGGCGAACCCGGCACCGATGTGTGGGTGGACCCGGCGGCCTTCCCCGAGGTTTTCGCGGCGGGACTGGATCCCCGCACGGCCGCGACGCTGGCCGTCGCCCAGCGGCCGCTGTCGGCGGCCGCCTTCACCGAGCCCGCCGGTGCCGCGGCCTGGAGAACGAAACCGGGCTGGGGCATCGTCTCCGCGGCCGATCACACCATCAACCCGGATGTCGAACGATTCGGGTACCGCCGCGCCGCCCTGCGCTCGATCGTGGAGATCGACGCACCGCATCTGGTGATGCACACCCACCCCGGCGAGGTGGCCGCCGTCATCACCGGCGCGCTCACCGAACTCGCCTGACCCGCTGTTCCATTCGACAACCCGGAAGGTACATCCACAGTGACCGGAAATCCGCTGAACATCTCGCTCGAACAGGCCGCACAGGAGTTCGTCGACGCGACCTCACAGCCGCCGTTCCTCTACCAGTTGCCGCCCGAGGAGGGACGTAAGGCGGTGGATTCGGTACAGGATTCACCGATCGACAAACCCGAGGTCGCCGAGGAATGGATCACCGTCGAGGGCGGGCCGACGGGTTCGGTGCGGGCCCGGATCGTCACCCCGCCCGACGCGACCGGCCCGCTGCCCGTGATCGTCTACACCCACGGCGCCGGCTGGGTTTTCGGCGACGCCCACACCCACGACCGCCTGGTCCGCGATCTCGCGGTCGGAGTCGGTGCGGCGGTGGTCTTCCCGGAGTACGACCGCTCCCCCGACGTTCGCTATCCCGTCGCCAACGAACAGTCCTATCGCGTCGCCCAGTGGGTACGCGCACACGGCGCGGAGAAGGGTCTCGACCCGGCCCGGATCGCGGTCGCGGGTGATTCGGTAGGCGGCAATATGGCCATCGCGCTGACCCTGATGGCCAAGGAACGCGGCGATATCTCCTTCGTCCAGCAGGTGCTGTTCTACCCGGTCACCGACGCAGCCTTCGATACCGGCTCCTATCGGCAGTTCGCGGAGGGCTACTTCCTCACCCGGGAGGGAATGAAGTGGTTCTGGGACCAGTACACGACCAGCGAGGCCGACCGGGCACAGATCACGGCGTCCCCGCTGCGCGCCACCCGCGAACAACTCGAGGGGCTGCCGCCCGCGCTGGTGATCACCGCCGAGGCCGATGTCCTGCGCGACGAAGGTGAGGCCTTCGCGGGCAAACTCCGGGACGCGGGGGTCCCGGTGACGCAGACCCGCTACGGCGGGATCGTGCACGATTTCGTGATGGTCAACTCGATGCACGGGACGCAGGCCGCCCGGGCCGCGGTCGCCCAGGCCGTCGCAGTCCTGCGCGAGGCCCTGCACACCGACTGACCGGCGCGGTCGCCTCCACAAAGAAGCTCCGTGGCCGCTTCGCCCGTCTCGCACGAAGACAGCGAAGCGGCCACACCCGGCCACGGATCCGGACGGGAGCGAGGGTTCGGCGAACCGGCCACTGTCGGCGACCGATCACCCGAACCCCGGACCGCCGGCGCGAAGCCGCCCAGGACCGAATATGCGGCGACACCGATGGCCCGCGAACTCTACGAGAGTTTGCTGACACTCACGGGATGGGCCGACCGGCACAGTCGAACCATCGCCGCGGCACGGCTGGCCTACGACGACCGGGCCACCCGCTCGGACGGTCCGCCCGGCGCGGCCTGAGCGAACGGCCGCGCACCGGTCCGAACGCACCGACCACCAGGGGCGGGACCGAAGGCATCGTGCCGGACCGGATCGTCGCGCCCGGATTTCCACCGCGGCGCCGGGGCACCGGGTGGCGGCCTCCCGCGGACCTGTGCATCTCGATACCGAGAACGGGCGTGATCACTACTCTGGACCCGTCCGGCGCCGCCGGGGAGGGCGGTGATCCGCAGCTGATCACCACTGCCAGTATTTGATACTCTGACGACAACTTGTACCGAAAGGGTGGTTATGCGGTCTACTCTGCTGTCCCGGCGCGACCTCGAATTCCTGCTCTACGAATGGCTCGATATCGAGAACCTCACCGGGCGGCCGCGTTTCTCCGACCATTCGCGCCAGACCTTCGACGCCGTACTCGAACTGAGCGAACAGCTGGCCACCAGGTACTTCGCCACCCACAACAAGCTCAACGACGCCCACGAACCCAGCTTCGACGGCGAAACGGTCACCATCATCCCGGAGGTCCGCACAGCGCTGACCGCGTTCGCCGACGCCGGCATGATCGGTGCGACCATGGACAACGATCTCGGTGGCGCGCAGCTGCCGGCCGCGGTCGCCCAGGCGGCCTTCGCCTGGTTCCACGCCGCCAATCCCGGGACCAGCGCCTATCCGCTGCTCACCATCGGCAACGCCAATCTGCTCATCGCCCACGCCGGTGCCGAGGTGGTAGAGCGTTTCGTCCCGCCCATGCTCGAGGGTCGCTATTTCGGCACCATGTGCCTGTCCGAACCCCAGGCCGGTTCCTCCCTCGCCGATATCGTCACCCGTGCCGAACCGCGCGACGACGGTAGCTACCGGGTCTTCGGTACCAAGATGTGGATCTCCGGCGGCGATCACGAACTCGGCGAGAACATCGTGCACCTGGTGCTCGCCAAGATCCCGGGCGGCCCGGCGGGCACCCGGGGAATCTCGCTGTTCGTGGTGCCGCGCTACCTGGTGGCCGCGGACGGCTCCCGCGGCGAACGCAACGATGTGGCCCTGGCCGGGCTCAACCACAAGATGGGTTTCCGCGGCACCGTCAACACGGTGCTCAATTTCGGTGAGGGCCGCTGGACGCCCGGTGGCGCCCCCGGCGCGATCGGCTACCTGGTCGGCGAACCGCACCAGGGCCTGAAATACATGTTCCACATGATGAACGAGGCGCGCAGCGGAGTGGGACTGGTCGCCGCGGCGCTCGGCTACACCGGTTACCTCGAATCGCTGGAGTACGCCCGCGACCGTCCACAGGGCCGCACCAAGGGCGCCGCGGATCCCACCGCACCACAGCGTCCCATCATCGAGCACGCGGATGTCCGGCGGATGTTGCTGGCACAGAAGAGCTACGCCGAGGGCGGCCTGGCGCTGGTGCTGTACTGCGCCCGCCTCATCGACGAACAGCACACCGCCGGCACCGACGACGAACGCCGCGCGCTCACCCTGCTGCTGGACATCCTCACCCCGATCGCCAAGAGCTGGCCCTCCCAGTGGTGCCTGACCGCCAACGATCTCGCCATCCAGGTACTCGGCGGCTACGGCTACACCCGGGAGTACAACGTCGAACAGCACTACCGCGACAACCGGCTCAACCCGATCCACGAGGGCACGCACGGTATTCAGGGACTGGATCTGCTGGGCCGCAAAGTGACCCAGCAGTCCGGTGCGAGTCTGCGCGAACTCGATACCAGGATCCGGGCGACCGTCGCCGCCGCACAGGAACTCGGCGGTGAGACCGCCGATCTGGCCGACCGGCTCGACAAGTCCTGGACCCGGTTGGTCACCGTCACCGGCGGCCTGTTCGCCACCGGTGATATCGAGGTGACGCTGGCCAACAGCTCGGTCTATCTGGAGGCGTTCGGCCACCACGTGGTGGCCTGGATCTGGCTGTCGCAGACCGTCGCCGCCCACGGCCGCGACGGTGACTTCTACGCCGGGAAACGACATGCCGCCCGCTATTTCTTCCGGCACGAACTCCCCCGGACGGGCCCGCAACTCGATCTCCTCGCCGATCTCGACACCACGACCCTCGATATGCGCGAGAGCTGGTTCTGATACCGGCGGCGGGCCGCTCCGGCCGAAAAGAACTGGCGCCCGCCGATACGGTGACCGGATGAGCTGGATCGCGCCCCCGGTGAATCTCGTCGATACCGTGCCCAACGGTATGGAACGGCCGATGCTGCAGTCCTGGCTGGACCGCCACCGGCGGATACTGCTGCACCGATGCGCCGGCCTGGACGCCGCACAACTCGCGCACCGCAGTGCGCCCCCGTCGGGACTGTCACTGCACGGTCTGGTGCGGCATCTGGCCGAGGTGGAGCGCGGCTGGCTCCGGATGGCGGCCGCCGGCGAACAGTTGGACTACCTGTACTGTTCGGCCGCCGACCCGGACGGAGATTTCGACAATGTCGAATCCGCCGACCCCGCTGCTGATTTCGCCGTGTACCGGCGGGAGATCGAGCTGGCCGACGCGACGGTGGCCGGTCTCGCGCTCGACCACCGCTGCCGTCATCCCAACGGGACCGAGTACAGCCTGCGCTGGGTGTATCTGCACCTCATCGAGGAATACGCGCGCCACAACGGCCACGCCGATCTGCTGCGCGAACGGATCGACGGCCGCGTGGGCGACTGAGCCGCGTCCCGGTCAGGCCGGTCCGGTACCGGCCGCCGCGCGCACCGCCGCCGCCACCCCGGCGGCCGCCGCCGAATCCCCACGCGCACACGACCATCCGGTCCGGCCGCCGCGCCGGTACTCGAGGTAGGCGATGTCATGACCGGCCACACGATGGCCGGTCAGGGCCAGGACCTCGATATCGCGACCGGCCGCCGCGAGGGCGCTGACCACCGCGTCCACCGGATCGACGCCCGCGTGCTCGGTACGGTGGGCGCGGCCGCCGACCACCAGCCCCACCGCGACAACCGAGCCCCGGTCCGGCCCGGACACCCGCAGATCCTTCAACTGCACGTCCGGCGGCTCGACGGCGTCGATATAGGCCGCGTCGAACAGGGCACGCAACTCGGCGGCGCTCACCTCGCCGCCGGTCCCGTCGACATGGCCCTGCACCCGCGCGGCGAAGTCGATCTGCAGCCGGCGCGGCAGTTCCAGTCCGAATTCGGTGGCCAGCAGATAGGCGATACCGCCCTTACCGGACTGTGAGTTGACCCGGACCACGGCGTCGTAGCTGCGGCCGATATCGGCCGGGTCGATGGGCAGATACGGTACGCGCCACTCGATCTCGCGTTCGGCACGCCCGGTGACCGCGGCCCGGGTCCGGTGTTCGGCGAAACCCTTCTTGATCGCGTCCTGATGAGTCCCGGAGAACGCGGTGTGCACCAGATCGCCCACATAGGGGTGGCGGGGATGAACGGGCAGCCGGGTGCAGTACTCGACGGTGCGGCGGATCTCGTCGATATCGGAGAAATCGATCATGGGGTCCACCCCCTGGGCGTGCAGATTCAGCGCCAGCGTGGCGATATCGACATTCCCGGTACGTTCGCCGTTGCCGAATACGCAGCCCTCCACCCGCTGTGCCCCGGCCAGCACCGCGAGTTCGGCACAGGCCACACCCGTACCGCGGTCGTTGTGCGGATGTACCGACAGCACGATGCTGTCCCGGCGGGCGAGGTTGCGGTGCATGTACTCGATCTGATCGGCGTACACATTGGGTGTCGCGATCTCCACCGTGGCCGGCAGGTTCAGCGTCACCGGACGTTCCGGTGTGGCCTGCCACAATTCGGTCACGCTGTCGCAGATCTCGAGCACGTACCCGGGTTCGGTCTGGTTGAACACCTCCGGAGAGAACTGGAAACGCACCCGGGGCAGGTCCGCGGCGAATTCGAGCACATCGCGGGCACCGGCCAGGATCAGCTCGCGCACGGCTCCGGCGTCCTTGCCCAGCACGGTGTCCCGCCAGATGGGCGCGGTGGCGGTGTACAGGTGGATCACCACCTCGTTGTCCATCCCGCGGACCGAGTCCACGGTACGGGCGATGAGATCGCGCCGGGCGGGGGTGAACACCACCGGGGTCACATCCGGTGGAACCGCACCGGTATCGGCCAGCATCCGGACGAAATCGAAATCGGCCCTGGAGGCCGAGGGATAGCCGACCTCGATCTCCTTGTAGCCCATGGCGACGAGCATGGTGAAGAACCGCATCTTGCGATCCGGGTCCATCGGCTCGGCCAGGGCCTGGTTGCCGTCGCGCAGATCCACCGGGACCCACAACGGCGCCCGGTCGATCCGGGCCTGCGGCCACCGGCGTTCGGCGACGGGGATATCCACCCGGTCGTAGCTGTCCCGGTACCGGTGCGAGGGCAGCTGGGAATGCCGCTGCCGGTACCACTGTGGCGCGTCGCCGGGGATCGGACCGGCGGGAGTATCGATGGTGGGATGGGCCTGCGTGGCCATGGGGCGCTCTCCGGATTTCCTGTTCGTTCGGCCGTCTCCGCGACGGTGATCGGCCGACGACAACCCCACGGCGGGGCGGCCGATCGATCAGGCCCCGCCGTGGCGGTCGAGGAGAAGCTCCGGGTGCGACATATGGCAGACTGTACACGACTCCTCAGACAAGTAGCGAGGCTCGAATTGGTTTCCCAGGTACGACGACATCCGCTGGCCGAGCAGACGGCCGAACTCCTGCTCGCCCGGATCCGCGGCGGCGAATGGCCGCTGGGGCATCGACTACCCGGCGAGACAACGCTCGCGGCCCAGCTCGGCGTGGGACGTTCGACATTGCGCGAGGCCATCCGGGAGCTCGCCGGGCGCGGAGTGCTGAGCAGCCGGCAGGGCGCCGGCGTATTCGTCACAGCCCTGGATATCGCCGAGGACTGGGATATCGTCGTGCGGCGCGCGAGTATCGCCACGGTCGTCGAGGCCAGGATGGCCATCGAGACCGAGGCCGCCGCCCTGGCCGCGGATCGGCGCACCCCCGCCGATCTGCGGACGATCCGGCGAACTCTCGCGGCCCGGGCCGTACCGGGACTGTCGGTGCCCGAGCACGTCGATGCCGATATGGCTTTCCACCGGGCCGTCATCGTGGCCGCGCACAACGACATACTCATCCAACTGTTCGATACCTTCCTGCCCCGGCTGCGGATCGCGATGATCGATATGCTGCACATCCGCCCGCTGCCCTCCCCGCCCGCCGACCACGCGGCGCACGAACGGCTCGCCGCCGCCGTCGCCGCCCGCGACCCCGACGCGGCGGCCGCACTCAGCCGCGATCATCTGCGCGCCATCAAGGAGGCCTTCTCGTGAACACACCCGTCCTGGAGCTGACCGATGTCACCTTCCGGCGCGACGGCAACCAGATCATCGACGGCATCTCGCTGACGGTGCGCGCCGGTGAGCACTGGGCCCTGCTCGGCCCGAACGGCGCGGGCAAGAGCACCCTGCTCGGCTTCTGCGGTGCCCTCACCCATCCGACCACAGGTACCGTCCGCGTCCTCGGCGCGCAGCTGGGACGTGTCGAGTTGCAGAAGCTGCGGCGGTCGATCGGACATGTCGACCCCCGGCACCCGCTGCGTTCACCACTGCCGGCGCGCGATGTCGTACTCACCGGACTCACCGGGTCGGTCGACACCCCGATGCGCTGGACCGCGACCGCCGAGCAGATCGACGCCGCCACCGCCGCACTCGATGCCGTGGGCATGGCGGCCAAGGCGGAGCGGAACTGGTTCACCCTCTCGCAGGGCGAACGCGGGCGCACCCTCATCGCCCGCGCCTTGATCACCGCGCCCCGCCTGCTGCTGCTCGACGAACCGACCACCGGCCTCGATGTGGCCGCCCGCGAACAGCTGCTGCATACGATCGATTCACTGGACCGCACCCATCCCGAACTCGCCTCGGTCCTGGTGACCCACCATCTCGAGGAGCTCCCGACCACGACCGGGCACGCCCTGCTGATCGCGGACGGCCGCACGGTCGCCGCGGGGCCGGCCGCCGAAACCATCACCACCGCACATATTTCCACGGCTTTCGACCATCCGGTCCGGGTCACCCGGGAAGGCGGCCGGTGGTCCGCGCGGTCCCCGCTGGCCCAGCCGGTCTGATGCGCTCTACACTCGATAGCCCGTGACCGGGTCGTCCACGGTTTTAGATACACGAAGCAATGTGTGTACCATAACGAGGTGACCACCGCGAGCCGCACCTCCAGACCGCCCGGCCGCCCGGCCTCGGCCACCCGTGAAGAAGTCGTAGCACTGGCCCGCCAGGCCTTCCTGGCCGGGGAACGGGTCGATGTCCAAGCGATCGCCGCCCAGCTCAAACTCAGCCGGGCCTCCATCTACCGCTGGTTCGGTTCCCGCGACGGTGTCCTGGGCGCCGTCCTGGCCGGGGAATTCGAATCCCTCATCGAACGCGCCGACGCCCGCCGCCGCGAATCCGGCGCCCGGCGCATCCTCAGCGTCCTCGACCGGGTCAACCGCTGGATGGCCGGGAACGAACCGTTCCGGCAGTATTTCGAGAACGAGCCGCTGGCCGGCCTGCGCATTCTCACGGCGAGCGACGGCCCGGTACAGCCGCGCATCCTCGTGGCGGTGGAGCGGCTCATCATCCGCGCCGAGGAACAGGACGGCTACGCGCCCCGGCTGGAACGGTCACTGCTCGCCTACTCCCTGGTGCGGCTCGGCGAGGCATTCCTCTACCAGGACAACGTGACCGGTCTGCGCGGCGATGTGGACCGGCTGCACCAGGTCCAGACGGCACTGCTGGGCATCGATCCGGTCGAGGACGAAGATCCGCGATGATCTCGGTATGGATCCACTGACGGCGCCGACGGAGGCGACCGGGCTGGTACTCGCCGCGGGCGCCGGGCGCCGATTCGGAAAACCCAAGGCAGAGGTCCTGTTCGAGGGTGAACGGCTGGTCGATCGGGCCGTGCGGCTGCTGAACGACGGCGGATGTGACCGGGTGCTCGTGGTATCCGGCGCGGTGGAACTGCGAGTGCCCGGAGCCACCGTGGTGCACAACCCGCACTGGGCGACCGGTATGGGCTCCTCGCTGACCACCGGCCTGGCGGCGATCCACGGCAGCGCGGCGGTTGTCGTCCCGGTCGATATGCCCTGGCTGGGCGCCGATGCGGTCCACCGGCTCCGCGCCTGCGGCGCGCGCCTGGCCGTCGCCACCTACGCCGGCCGCCCCGGCCATCCGGTACTGCTCGGCGCCGAGTACTTCCCGGCGGTGGCCGCCCGGGCGGTCGGCGATATCGGCGCCCGGAAGTTCCTGGCCGCCAATCCCGGACTGGTTCAGCGGGTGCCGTGCGACGGGACGGGTTCGCCCGAGGATGTCGACACCCCGCAGGACCTGATGCGGTGATCAGCGGCGCGCACCGATTCCGCGGGCCCGGAGTCCCCGGATCCCGGCACGGTGGCGTGGATCGGCCGCTGGGTGGCCGACAAGGGATGCGCTGACCCGCCGTGCCGTAGCGCGACGATCTCCGCGCCGATGGCCACCGCGGTCTCCTCCGGTGTCCGGCCACCCAGTTGCAGCCCGATCGGGGAACGCAACCGGACCAATTGCTCCTCGGAGAGCCCCGATTCGCGCAGCCGCGCCCGTCGTTCGGCGTCCGCGCGGCGCGATCCCATGGCGCCGATATAGGCGACCGGCCGCCGCAGCGCTTCGACCAGTATCGGGATATCGAATTTCGGATCGTGGGTGAGGACACACAGGACGGTCCGCGCGTCCAGCGCGGTGTCGCGGAGATAGCGGTCGGGCCAGTCGGTCACCACCTCGTCGGCCTCCGGCAGCCGCATCCGGTCCGCGAAAGTCGCCCGGGCCTCGCAGACCGTGACGTGATACCCCAGCAGTTTGCCGACCCGGCAGAGTGCGGCCGCGAAGGCATTCGCGCCGAAGACGATCATGCGTGGGGGCGCGGCGAATACGGCGACGAAGATCTCGCGCGCCGAAGCACCGCAACCGATCACCTGCAGCGCGCTCACCCCCTGGTGGAGCAGGTCACGCGAACGCTCCAGCACCTCGTCCGGCCAGGACCCACCGGCCGTGATCACCGCCCGGGGCGTCACCGCCACCATCGCACCGGTGGTGAGATCGCGGACCAGCGCCACCGGTTCGGCGGGGTCCAGCGCGGCCTCGATCACCGGGTAGTGCGCGGGCGTGATCCGCTCGACGACGATATCGAGTTCACCGCCGCAGGTCAGGCCGACCGCGAAGGCATCGGAATCGCTGTAGCCGAAGGTCTGTCGTGTGGGCGCGCCCGAGGCCAGCACTTCCGTGCAGAGTTCGTACACCGCGCCTTCGACGCAGCCGCCCGAGAGACTCCCGCGCACCGCACCCGCCGCGTCGACGGCCATTGCCGCCCCCGGCGGCAGCGGCGCGCTCCCCCGGACCGCCACCACGGTCGCCAGGGCGTAGGAGGCCCCCTCGGCATGCCATCGGACCAGGTGCGTGGCCAGATCGCGCATCTCCACCTCCGCACCGCAACACTGCCGTAAAACCAGGAACAACATGCGAGAATACCACTTCCGCAAACCGACATTCTAATTCTTCAAGACGGCATATCCTGTATTGACACTGTCCGCGCGCCGGTGCTAAACAAGTGCTCAGCATCGGCGTGCCGGAACCCGGGCGCCCACGTTGCCGGTGCCCGTGACATCCCGCGAACGGAGGAACGGCCGGATGGGTCGAATCAGGCCGGCGCGCAGCGCCCCACACCACATCCCGACGCGACGGAGCCGACGATGAGCACCACCGAGAAGACGACGGCCGTCGGCGCCCGGGTCCCCCGGATCGAGGATCTGCGCCTGCTGACCGGCGCCGGAACCTTCGTCGACGACATCACCCGGCCCGGTATGGTGCACGCCTGCTTCGTACGCAGCCCACTGGCCCGGGCCCGGATCACCGCGATCGATACGAGCGAGGCCGCCGGGCTCGAGGGCGTGGTCGCGGTCTACACCGCCGCCGAGCTCAACCCCCGGGTCAGCGAGATCTCCTACGCACTGGACACTCCCGGCTTCCCCGAGGTACCCCGGCCGCCACTGGCCGAGGGCGAAGTACGTTTCGTCGGCGACCCCGTCGTCCTCGTACTGGCGACCGACCGCTATATCGCCGAGGACGCCGCCGAACTGGTGATCGTCGACTACGACCCACTCGATCCGGTCGTCGACTACGAAACCGCCGCCGCCGCGACCGAACTCGTCCACGCCGAATATGCCGGTAACTCGGCCGGCGGCCTGGCCGGCCGGGCGCCGGCGGATCTGGCGGCGGTCATGGACGCGGCCCCGCACGTGGTCCGCCAGACCATCCACCAGCAGGCCTACGCACCGGTACCGCTGGAAACCCGCGGGGTGGTCGCGGAATGGACCGCGCCCACCGGCGAGATGACGATCTGGATCTCCACCCAGTCACCGCACGAGGTCCGCGGCTTCTGCTCCCGGCTGCTCGGCATCGACGAACACCGGGTCCGGGTCATCGTGCGCGATACCGGCGGCGGCTTCGGGCAGAAGGTGGCGCCCCAGCGCGAGGAGACCTGCGTGATGCTGGCCGCGCGCACCGTGCGGTACGCGGTGAAATGGATCGAGGACCGGCAGGAAAGCCTCATGGCGGCCGGTATGGCCCGCCACGAACACGGTGACGTCGCCATGGCCTTCGACGAGGACGGACATATCCTCGCCGCGACCATCGAACACGTCCAGAACGTCGGCGCCTATCCGGTGCCCTCACCGCTCACCTCGTCGATCGCGGTCGGGATGCTCTTCCCCGGCCCCTACCGGGTGCCCGAATCCGGTTTCAGTACCGCCTCCTACTACTCGAACACGGTGGGCCGGGTCGCCTACCGTGGACCCTGGCAGTTCGAATCGGTCTCCCGGGAACTACTGCTGGACAACGCCGCCCGCCGGCTGGGCCTGGACCCGGTGGAGCTGCGCCGGCGGAATATGCTGAGCCACGACGAGATGCCGGTCGCCAATCCGAACGGCATGCCCTACTCGGACGCCTCACCGCGCGAAACCTTCGAGCAGGCCCTGCAGATCCTCGACTACGACGCCTTCCGGGCCGAACAGGCCGCCGCCCGCGCCGAAGGCCGCTATCTCGGCGTCGGTACCTGCACCTATGTGGAGCCGACCACCGGCGCGACCCCGTTCCTGAGCACGGAAGGGGCGACCATCCGGATCGCGCCGACGGGCAAGGTCAACGTCTATCTCTCGGGCGGTTCGGCGGGTAACAGCCTGGAGACCACCGCGGTCCAGCTCACCGCGGACGCGCTCGATATCGATATCGCCGATGTGCAGACCATCCAGGGCGATACCGCTGTCGCGCCGCAGGGCGGCGGTACCAACGGCAGCCGATCCGGATCGATGGCGGCGGGCGCGATCCGGCAGACCGCACAGGTTCTGCGCGACCGGATCGTCGCGATCGCGGCGAAACAACTCGGCGTCGCCGTCGAGGACGTGGAGTTCGCGCACGGCCGCGCGGGGGTGCCGGATTCGGAGAAATCCCTGTCGCTCGCCGAGATCGCCCAGATCGCCTACTACCAGACCGAATTGCTCCCACCCGGGGTGCCGCCCGGATTGGAGGCCACCGGCCGCCACCGCGCCGACCAATTGATGATCTGGGCCAACGCCACCCATGTGTGCACCTGCGAGGTCGATATCGAAACCGGCCA
Organism: Nocardia sp. NPDC003963; assembly: GCF_053605105.1. Classification (NCBI taxonomy): domain Bacteria; kingdom Bacillati; phylum Actinomycetota; class Actinomycetes; order Mycobacteriales; family Nocardiaceae; genus Nocardia; species Nocardia sp. NPDC003963. The sequence goes on along the minus strand of NZ_JBSGIP010000001.1, from coordinate 734,687 downwards.
TGTCACCCTGCTGCGGTTCGTCGTCAGCGAGGATGTCGGGCCGATGATCAACCCGAACGTCGTCGAGGGCCAGATCTACGGCGGTACCGTCCAGGGCATCGGGGGCGCGCTCTACGAGCATCTCGCCTACGACGACGACGGCAACCCGGTCGCCACCACCTTCCTGGACTATCTGCTGCCCACCGCGACCGAGGTACCCGAGATCGAACTCGGCCATATCGAAACCCCGAGTACCGGGCCGGGTGGATTCAAAGGTGTCGGCGAAGGTGGCGCCATCGGCGCGACGCCCGCGGTACTCAACGCCGTCGCCGACGCGCTGGCGCCGTTCGGGGTCGAGATCGACCGGCTCCCCCTGTCCCCCGCCCGCATCGTATCGATGATCGAAGCGAGCGGCACCTCGGAGGTCACCTCATGAAACCCGCTGCCTTCGAGTATCACGCGCCCACCACCGCGGACGAGGCCGTGACCATGCTCGCCGACCTGGGCGACGAAGCCAAGATCATCGCGGGCGGGCAGAGCCTGGTACCGATGCTGGCCCTGCGGCTCGCCGTTTTCGATCACCTCGTCGATCTGCGCAAACTCGAGGAGTTACGCGGTATCGAAGCCCGTGGCGACACGATATGGGTCGGCGCGGGTACCACGCACGCCGCCGTCGGCCGTGACCCCGGTATCCGCCGGGATATCCCGCTGCTGCATCGGGCGACACCGCTGATCGGGCATTTCCAGATCCGCAATCGCGGCACCATCGGCGGCGCCGTCGCGCACGCCGATGCCGCCGGCGAGTACCCGGCGGTGGCGCTCACCCTCGACGCGCGGATGCACACCTTGTCCCCGCGCGGCACGCGGGAGATTCCGGCCGCCGAGTACTTCACCGGTATGTGGAGCACCGCCATGGAACCCGACGAACTGCTCACCGGGATCACCTTCCCGGTATGGCGGGGCCGGACCGGTTTCGCGATCGAGGAATTCGCCCGGCGCGCGGGTGATTTCGCGATGGCCGGCGCCGTGGTCGCGGTGCGGCTGGACGCCGATTCGCGGATCGAGCGGGTCGCGCTGGGGCTCATCGGCCTGGCACCCACCCCGCTGCGGGCCACGGCGATCGAAACCGAGCTGGTCGGCCGCCCGGCCGCGGAGATCACGGCCGCGGAGATCGGCAATTCGGTGACCGCGGGACTGAATTCGGTACCGGCCGATATCCACGGCTCCGCCGATTACCGGCGCCGGATCGGGGCGGTCATGGTCGCGCGGGCCTGGACCCGCGCGGTAGAGGAGGCGAGCAATGACTGATATCGAGATCTCGGTGGTCGTCAACGGGCGCAAGCGCCGGGACCGGATTCCGCCGCGCCGCACGCTGGCCGACTACCTCCGCGAGACCTGCGGCCTCACCGGCACCCATCTGGGATGCGAACACGGGGTCTGCGGCGCCTGTTCGGTACTGCTGGACGGGGCCGCGGTACGCGCGTGCCTGATCTTCGCCGTACAGGCCGACGGTGCCGAGGTGACGACGGTGGAGGGACTGGCCGATACCGACGGCACCCTGTCCCCCGTCCAGCAGTCCTTCCGGGACCATCACGGCCTGCAGTGCGGTTTCTGCACACCGGGTTTCGTCGTCTCCGCGACTGCCTTCCTCCAGGAGACACCCGACCCCAGCGACGACGAGATCCGGGAGGCCCTGTCCGGCAACATCTGCCGCTGCACCGGCTACCAGGGCATCATCCGCGCCGTCCGCGACGCCGCCGCCACTCTCAGCGCCGAAACATCCGCGCACCCGCAGGCCACCGCCGGTGCCGACGCCAAGGACCGCGTATGAAACTAGAGAACACTTTCCAGATCCCGGTTCCCGCCGCGGATGCCTGGCCGGTACTGCTGGATCTGGAGCGGATCGCGCCCTGTGTCCCCGGGGCCGTCCTCACCTCCCGGGACGGGGACGATTTCCACGGCAAGATCAAGGTCAAACTGGGGCCGGTCGGGCTCACCTACAACGGCATCATCAAGGTCGTCTCCCAGGACGAGACCGCGCGGGTGGCGGTACTCGAGGGCGGCGGCCGGGAGACGCGCGGCAACGGTACGGCCAAGGCCGTGATCACCTGCCGGCTGGTCGAATCCGAGGGCATCACCGATGTTTTCGTCGATACGGATCTGGCGATCACCGGCAAACCGGCCCAGTTCGGCCGCGGCGCCCTCGCCGATGTGGCGGGCAGCCTGATCGGTACCTTCGCCGATAATCTCGCGGCCGAGATCACTGCTTCGGCCCCCGGAAACGCCGAACCGGACACCGCTGCCGCAACCACCACGCCGGAAAGCGGCCGAGCTACGGTGACCCGGCTCGATCCCCGCCCGGGCGCCGAACCCATCGATCTGATGGCAGCCGCCGGCATCACCGCCAACCGGCAGGTGATACTCGGCCTGGGCGCGGCGGTCGTGGTACTGCTGCTGTTGCTCACCCGGCGGCGCCGCCCCGCCCGGTGACGCGGTAGTACCGCGAGCTGCGGCCGGCACCCGGCATTCGCGCTCGGTCAGGCGTTCGGCGACCACCGTTTCCGGACCGAGGTCGGCGGTCGGCGTGGCAGGCAGCCCGGGACCGGGTGCGGTCACGATCCGCGAAATCGGCGGACCGCCGAGGGGCTCCCGCACTGCCGAGCGCGCCGGGGCCGGGCTGCTCCGGCACCGAGAACGCCACACCGGTATCCCCCGTGGCCGGCCCGGCGGAGCGTTCCCGAGGGGCCGGACCGAAATCGGCTCTTGTGTACCGTCGTCGGTGTACAAAAGTACACAGACGGAGGGATCGGTTATGTCGCTGGCGCTGCTCGGGGCGGCCATTGTCGCCGAAATCGTGGGCACCAGCCTGCTCAAGGCCACCGAGGGTTTCACCCGGCTCTGGCCCACCGTCGCCTCGCTGTCCGCCTACGCTCTCGCCTTCGTACTGCTCGCCCAGGCCATCGCTCGCGGGATGAACGTCGGTTTCGCCTACGCGGTCTGGTCCGGACTCGGCACCACCCTCATCGTCATCATCGGCGCGCTGTTCCTCGGCGAATCGCTCAGCGCCACCAAGATCGCGGGGGTCGCCCTGGTGGTCGCCGGCGTGGTCACCCTCAATCTCGCGGGTGCGCATTGACCCCCCGCGACCCGCATCGCCGCCAGCGCATCCTCGATGCCGCGCGTGCGCTGATCCCGGCCCACGGGATCGCCGGCCTGACCCATCGCCTGGTGGCCGCGGAGGCCGGGGTCCCGGTCGGATCGACGACCTACTACTTCGCCGATCTCGCCGACCTCACCGCCGCCGCACTCGCCGATACCGCGACCGCCACCCGCGCGGCCCTGGCCCACTGGTCCGCGGCACTGGACGGCAGCGCCGATCTGCCCGCGACCCTGGCCGGACTCACCGCGGAGTATCTCGCGCACCCCGGTCAGCCGATCACCGTCAACGAACTCTGTCTCGCCGCGGCCCGGCTACCGGAACTGCGTCCGCCGGCGCGGGTCTGGTTCGACGGCCTCGTCGATATCCTCACACCGCACACCGGACCGGACGCCGCCCGGGCGATCGCGATATACCTCGAGGGCAGCCTGCTGCACGCACTGACGACCGGGTCGGCACCGGACACCGCCGACCTCATCGCACCGATCGCCGCACTCACCGGGATCACGCCCGGCACCGCCCGCTGACTCACGACCGTGTTCCGCCGGCCGGTACGGCGTCCGGACGCAGGTCCAGCCGGCGGAGCAGCTGGGCGTTGAGCGCGACCACCACGGTCGATACCGACATCAGGATCGCGCCGACCTCCATCGGCAAGGTGATATGCCAGGGGGCCAGCACACCGGCGGCCAGCGGAACGGCGACGATGTTGTATCCGGCTGCCCAGACCAGATTCTGGACCATCTTGCGATAGGTCGCGCGCGATAATTCGATCACCGAGAGCACCGCGCGCGGATCGTCACCGGCCAGCACGACACCCGCAGACGCGATCGCCACATCGGTCCCGGCGCCGATCGCGATGCCGATATCGGCCCGGGCCAGCGCCGGAGCGTCGTTGACACCGTCACCGACCATCGCGACGGTCCGGCCCGCCGCCTGCAGTTGCCGGACCTTCTCCCCCTTGTCCGCGGGCAGTACTCCGGCGAACACCTCGTCGATACCGAGTTCGGCGGCCACCGACCGGGCGACGGGCTCGGCATCACCGGTGATCATGGCGACGTGGATACCGTGGGCGTGCAGCGCCGCGACCGCCGGCGCCGATTCGGGCCGGACCGCGTCGGCCGCGGCCAGTGCGCCCACCACCGCGCCGTCGCGGACGATATGCAGGACAGTCGATCCCGCGCCGGCCCATCCGGCAGTTCCGGGAAGCGGTGTGAGCCCGTATTCGGCGAGCAGCCCGGGCCCGCCCACCTCTACGGTCACGCCGGTAACCGTCGCGGTGACCCCGATGCCGTTGCGGGCGGTGAAATCGGTGGCTTCCGGAACCGCGAGGTTCCGGTGCGCGGCGGCCGCGACGACGGCGCGCCCGAGCGGATGCTCGCTGTCGCCCTCGACCGCGGCCGCCAGAGCCAGTACTTCGTTCTCGTCGTATGCCGCCGTTCCGGTGACCGCCACGACAGCGGGGGCACCTTCGGTCAGCGTGCCGGTCTTGTCGAAGAGGACCGCGTCGACGGTACGCATCGCCTCGAGCGCGCGCCGATCCGTGATCAGTACACCGGCCCGCGCGGCACGCTCGGTGGCGAGGGCGATCACCAGCGGGATCGCCAGGCCGAGCGCATGCGGGCACGCGATGACGAGCACCGTGATCGTCCGGGTGACCGCGGATTCCGGCTGCCCCAGCAGCAGCCAGGTGAGCGCGGTCAGTACAGCGGCTCCGGAGGCGAACCAGAACAGCAGGCCCGCGGCCCGGTCGGCGAGCACCTGGGCCCGCGAGGAGGAGTTCTGCGCCTCGGCGACCAGCCGCTGGATCCCGGCCAGCGCGGTATCGGCTCCCACCGCGGTGATCCGCACCCGCAGCGCGGAATCGGTGCTGACCGTGCCCGCGACCACCCGGTCGCCCGGTTCCCGCCGGACCGCGCGGGATTCACCGGTGATCATGGACTCGTCCACATCGGCGGTGCCGGATTCGACCGTCCCGTCCGCGGGAACCCGCCCGCCGGGCCGGACGATCACCAGATCCCCGGGGACCAGATCTCCCGCGGGGACAACGGCGGTACCCGTGGGGTTCACGCGTTCGGCCTCATCGGGCAGCAGTGCCGCCAGCGACGCCAGCGCGCTCGTCGCCTGCCCCAGCGACCGCATCTCGAGCCAGTGCCCGAGCAGCATGATCACGATGAGCAGCGCGAGTTCCCACCAGAAATCGAGTTCGTGCGAAACCGCTCCGAGCACCGCGCCCCACGAAGCCAGGAAAGCGACCGTGATGGCGAGCGCGATGAGCAGCATCATGCCGGGGCGCCGGGTCCGGATCTCCGATACCGCACCGGTGAGGAACGGCCGACCGCCCCAGACGTACATCACGGTGCCGAGCACCGGAGACACCCAGGTCAGGGCGGCGGGGACGCTGTATCCGACCAGATCGGCGAACATCGCGTCGGCGGCCACGACGGGTACGGCCAGCAACGACATCCACCGGAACAACCGGCCGAATATCGCCGCGTGATCACCGTGCCCACCGTGCCCGCCGTGGTCGAGGTGGTCGACGTGCCCACCGTGGTCGATGTGCCCACCCGAGTCGCCGTACGCCTCGTGGGTTCCGGTGTGACCACTTCCGTGCGACGGGGCGATATCTGCTCCGGCGTCGTGGGGCACCTCCGGTGACGTGGGCGCGCCCCCGTACCGGGTGTGCTCGGATCCGTGTTCGGTCGCCATACCCCGACCATACCCCTCCGGGGTATCCAGAGGGCGCGTTCGGACCGGATGAGGACGCGGAGCCGGATGACGGCCCGGCGCTCGCAGCACCGCGAACACCGGACCGCCCGCTCGATCAGCCGTTCAGCATGCTCTGCATCTGCTGGATCTCGGCCTGCTGCGTATCGATGATCTGCTGTGCGAGCGCCACGGCGTCAGGGTCGACTCCCTCGACCAGTTCGGTCTCGGCCATCCGCACCGCGCCTTCGTGGTGGGCGATCATCATGGTGAGCCACATCCGGTCGAATTCCGGACCCCGGGCCGCCTCGAGCTGTGCCATCTCCTCGCCGGTCATCATGCCCGGCATACTTCCGTGATCCATTCCGGAATGATCACCGGCCTCGGGCGTCGCGACACCCCATGCCTGCAGCCATCCGGACATGGTGGCGATCTCGGGGTCCTGGGCCGCCTGGATCCGTGCGGCCAGATCGATCACCGCCGGATCACTGGAGTGGGACGGCACCAGCGCGGCCATCTCCACCGCTTGGCGATGATGCGGGATCATCTCCTCGGCGAAGCGGATATCGGCCTGATTGTGCTCACCGGCCGCCGGTGCGGTCGCCGTGGCGGAAGCGACCGGCGATGTGGTCACGGTATCGGTCGCCGGAGACGTGTCCGCGTTGTCGTCGCTACAGCCGGTCAGTACGACGGCGGCGGCGAGGATCGCGAAGGCGGTTCCGGTGACAGGTTTGCTGATCATGGATGTACTCCTGGGAGTTCGGGTGTGTTGCGTACGACGAAGCAGCGCCGCGACCCGGACGTACCGGACCCGGCGGGCGTCGATCACAGCCGCAACACGCCCAGAACTGCCAGGCGCCGCGATATCGGAACAGGCGGCGGGGGCCGGGCCGTCGCTCCGGGCCGGAACACCGCCGCGCGCGTGGGCTCCGTCGTGAACAGATATCGGCCCAGCGCCGCGAAGATCAGCACCGACGCCAGAGCCGCGACCAGGATCGCCAGGCACAAGTGCAACAACTCGTGGCCCGCACCGTGGCCGGCCGGGGCGTCGTCGCCCGGGGCCGCCGAGATCGCGGCCGGCGGCCGCGGACAGCACCGCGCCGCCTCGCCGTGCGCCTGCCACCCATCCGGGGCAGGCGCGGCCGATACGAGGGACCGGGGGCTGGACACCGAATGATGCGTATCACCGCCGGCTCGCGCGGGCAGGTGGTGCATCCCCGATACGGCCACCGCGAGCACGACCGGTAGCAACCAGCGCACCAGCGTGCTCGCGAGACCGGAGTACACAGCCCGAATCTAGCATCGGGCCGCCGGGCGGACCGCCACCGCACACCGCTGCCGCAGATCGGCGCGGTCGATGGAGCGGACGTCGAGTCCGAGTCCTCGATCCGGCCCGGCCGGCCGCGAGAATTCGATGTGGTTCAGCCCATGATCGCGTTCATGATCGTGCCCGCGCTGGTCGCCACCGCGCCTCCGGCCATGGCACCCGCGATCTGCTTGGGAGCCGTCAGTGCCCCACCGTTCCACTTCTCCCACGCGAACTTGCCGCCGCCGAAGACGATCGAGGTGACGCCGGACAGCAGGACGAACCAGGTGAGATACCTGGTCATCTGGATGATCTTGTCCGACAGCGGGGGCGCTTCCGGACTCGGATTGCCCAGCTGGGCGAGTACGTAGTGGTCGTGTAATGCGGGAAGGCCGTCGTGCAGTGCAGTGAGAATCGTGCTCATCTGGTCGTGCCCCTCTCGGATGCCGGTATATGCGGTGACGACGAATGCCGATTCCGTAAAGCCGAACCCGACCGGTTATTGAAGCGCAAATGGGCGCACAATGGGGGGAGACTCACCGAAATTATCTGGTCGGGCCGGTGGGAAGCGGCGTGTCGCCGATGCGACACGCCCCCGGCATGCGCGCCAGCACTCGATCAGCATCCGGATCAGCGCCCCGGGCTCCGGTCCACGAACCGGCGTCATCGATCGGTCACAGCCGGGCCTCGACACGGCCGCCACCGCGGCGCGGGAGCGGGAACCGGGACGCGTCGCGCGGAACCGGGGCAGCCGGTCAGGAGGTGGCGGCGATACGCACGCCCAGCAGCTCCGTGAACTCGCCGAACGTCCGCACGGCGGCGACCCGCCGCGGCGGCAGTTCGAGCCCGTACTCCTTCTCGACCAGCACGACGATCGACAGGACGGTCAGCGAATCCACCTCGAGGTCGTCGAGGGTGGCGTCGGCCGGTATCTCGTCGAATTCCAGATCGCAGTGGATGCGCAGGAATTCCGCCACATAGTCCCGGATCGGCACGGTATCGGGCACAGCGATCGACCTTCCTGCGCTGTCGGAGATCCGGCACACCGGGCGAACGACGCTGTCCACCCGGCCATGTGCAGGATGGACCCCGGATACGACACCGGGATGTTCTGTATCCGAACAGATTTCGTCGCGAAAGTGTCCGGATGCCGAACGGCCGAGCGCCTTACCAGGTGAGCACGGGTTTGATCACCGAACCCGCATATTGTTCCGCGAGTGCCTTCTCGATCTCGGTGTAGGGGAAGCGGGTCACCAACCGGTCCACCGGCAGCAGACCGCGGGTGTGCAGATCGAGTAGATGCGGGATGAATGTGGCCGGTACCGCGTCGCCTTCGAGGCAGCCGCGGACTGTCCTGCCGCTCAGCACCAGATCGCGTACATCGATCTGCGGGACACCGGCGCCGAGCCCGACCGCGACCACCGTGGCACCGGTTCCCAGCGCCGCGAAGGCGTCGGCGAGGACCTTCGGCGACCCGGTGGTGTCCAATGCGTGTGTCGCGCCGCCGCCGGTGATCTCACCGATCGCGGCGATCGTATCGACCCCGGCGGGATCGAGCACCTCGTCGGCGCCCAGATCCCGGGCCAGCGCCCGCCGCGACGCGGCGGTTTCCACCACGATCGTCCGGACCCCGGGCACGGTACGAGCGGCCAGCAGTGCCGCCGAACCCACCGCGCCGGCGCCGTAGATCGCCAGCCAGGCCCCGGATTCCGGCCGCAACGCGTTCAGTACCGCGCCCGCACCGGTCTGGAAGCCGCACCCGAACGAGGCGGCGACGGCCGGATCGGCCGCCGGATCGACGGTTATCGTATTGTCCGCGGTGGTCAGTGCGTATCCCGCGAAACTGGACTGCCCGAAGAAACCGTCGCGCACCGGCAGGCCGTCGACGGTCACCCGCGCGGATCTGTCCGGCCGCCGGCCGAAATGGTTGAGCGCGGTCGAGTTCCGGCAGTAGGCCGGCCGTCCGGACGCGCAGTTGGGGCAGGTACCGCAGTGCCGGAAGGTCAGCACTACATGGTCGCCGGGCGCGACCGAGGTCACCGCCGCACCGACCGATTCGACGACTCCGGCGCCTTCGTGGCCCAGCAGTACCGGCCGGTCGGGTCTGCCCAGCGCCCGGTTGACCAGATCGGTATGGCAGATCCCGGAGGCGACTATGCGGACCAGGATTTCGTTGTCGCGTGGCTCGTCGAGGTCCACCGTCTCCACCGAGAACGGTGCCGCCGGATCGCGGGACAGTACCGCCGTCGTCCGCATGGCTACGCCCGTTCCAGCAGGAAGTAGAAGTACTGGCCGTCGGCGAGCACCAATTCCGGGCGACCGTTCATGATGCCCATCAGAGTGGTGTCGTCGAGCCATTTGAAGTGGTCGAATACGGCCCGGCCGTCGTAGACCATGGTGGCGGTCACTTCCCCGCGGAACTCGATGTTCCACAGCGTCGCCTCACCCTGCCCCAGTTCGACATCGGAGAAAAGGGTGCCGTCCTCGGCGCGGCAGATGAGCGGTTTCGCGTCGCCGAGCGAATGGAAGGTCTTGCCGTACCAGCGGCTCTCGGGCAGGGCCCGGCACAGCGGATGGCCGGTCTGGAACGCGTCACCGCGCCACTGGCCCAGGATCTCCTCGGCGCGAGCGGGCCGCAACCGGGCCCACAGATCGTCGAGTTCCGTCACCGAAACGCCCTCGGCCTGCTCCCGCAACTGCTGCCACCGTGGTTTGTCCGCGCTCATTGCTGTCCCATCGACTGGATTCGGCGAACCATCTGGTTCGGCAACGACCATAGTTCCGAACCATCCGGTTCGGCAAGATAGGATTCACGGTATGCGCGCGGCAGGCCAGGCAACCCGGGACCGGATCCTCGTGGCCGCCAAAGCGGAATTCGCCGAATACGGAGTCGCGGGCGCCCGGATCAACCGGATCGCCGCGGCGGCACAGGCGAGCAAGGACCGGCTCTACGCCTACTTCCCCGGGAAATCCGAGCTCTACGCGGCGGTCACCGAGCAGTGGACCCGGCAGACCACGGCCGAGACCGCACTACGCGCCGACGATCTGCCCGGCTACGTCGGCCGGCTCTTCGACCATTTCCTGGCCCATCCGGAGAACGCCCGGCTCCAGGCCTGGGCCGATCTGGAACCGGCCGACGAACGGATCGAACAGGTACTGCGCCGCACCGTCGACCCCAAACTCGCCGAGATCCGGCGCGGCCAGCGGATCGGCCTGGTCACCCCCGATATCGCGGCGCCGATGCTGTTGCGCATGCTCACCGAACTGGCCCGGACGACCGCCGTACACGCGGGCCCCGGCCCGGCCGGACGGATCGAAGCACAGCGATCCGCCGTGGTACTCGCCGCGCAACGCCTGGTCGGAGTACCGGCGGACCCCACCGGCCGCCTTACCGCGGGTGCTCATCCGAGCGCGGACGGCTCCCCTTCGGCCGGGGCGTCACCGTAGACGACCAGCCAGATCGCCCGGCCGAGCGCGGCCGCCAGTTCCGCATCGCCGATCCCGGTGCGCACCGCGAAGGCGGTGGTGATGGAGCGCTCCACCATGGCCGCCAGGACCAGGGCCGTCGCCGCGGGATCCAATTCCGGCGCCACCAGGCCGGCCGCCCGGTCGGCTTCCAGACGGATGCGCACCAGGTCGACGAAGATGGCCACCCGCGCGCGCCAGTAGGCACCCACATCACGGTCGTAGGCGGCGAGCTCGCTCAATGCCAGCAGCAGGTAGCGATGCCGCCGGAACCCGGCGATCATCGCGCCCATCGCCCGCCGCACCCCCGCCTCCCGGTCGGTGTGCTCGGCGCCCCACCACCGCTCGGCGGCCTCGAACAGATCAGCGGTGGCCAGATCCGCCGTCCGGATCAGCAGCTGACTCTTGTCCGGGAAGTACCGGTAGAAGGTGGACCGGGCCATCTGCGCGGTAGCGGCGATCTTCTGTACCGCGATCTCGGTGAACGGAGTCCCGTCGGCCAGCAGCTCCTCGACGGCGCGCAGGACCCGCTGCTCGAATTCGGCCCGGCGGTCCTCGTCCGGCTTCCGGGCGGACCGCGGGGGCCGGGTCAGCGAGGGCATTCCGCGCCCGCCGGATCGTTCGTGCGGTGCAGTGGATATCGGCTCGCAAGGTGCATGGGGCCATTGTGCCCGCTGCCGCGCGTTCCGCCGCGGGGCCCGGCAGCGCAGCCGGCTCGCCGACCGGCGCGGCGAGCACGAGTGGCCGGTTTGCCGCAGGTCGCGGAAAACTGTGCGGGACAGTGCCGCTCGGGCTGTTGACAATCGCGGCCGCGGACCGCACCATCAATCGGACATAGTGTCCGAGACTCGATGACCGAGGCGGTACCGATGGCTGACTCCCCCGACGCGGTCGAGCACGCCGATACCGTGGTCGTCGGCGCCCGGTGCGCCGGTTCGGCCACCGCGACCACGCTGGCCCGGGCCGGCCGCCGGGTCGTCGCACTGGACAGTGCGCGCTTCCCCTCCGACACCCTCTCCACCCATCTGCTGTGGCCCGCCGGCGTCGCGGAACTGTCCCGGCTGGATGCGCTCGAAGCCGTCGAAGAACTCGGCGCACCGCACCTCACCAAGGCCTACGCGGCCGGCGGCGGCCACGCGATCGCCAGCACCTTCCAGCAGGTAGAAGGCATCGACTACACGCTCTGCGTCCGCCGGGCCGGACTCGATCACGCGTTGATCCGCACCGCCCGTGCGGCCGGTGCCGAGATCCGCGAGAAATGCCGGGTCACCGATCTCGTCTGGGACGGGGCGCGCTGCGCCGGCGTCCGCTACACCGATTCCGGCGGCCACCCGGCCGAGATCCGCGCCGCCCTCGTGATCGGCGCCGACGGCCGCCGCAGCACCGTCGCGAAACTCGCCGGCGTCACGGACCCGTACGAATCCGAGCCCAGCGGTCGCGACTGCTATTTCGCCTACTGGCGTGATACGTCCACCGAATGGCGCGATACCGCGGCCCAGTGGCGGATCGGTGCCGATCTGGGCACCGCGTTCCCCTGCGACGACGGATTGCTGCTGAGCCTGGTTCAACCGCCCGCGGAATCCGGCAGGTTGCGCCCCGGCGACGCCGAACGCCGCTACGCCGCCGCGATCGACCGCCTCCCACCGCTGCGGGAACGCCTCCGCGGCTGCGAACAGGTGGGCCGGGTGCGCTCGGCTACCGATATCGTGTCCTATTTCCGCCGCTCCAGCGGACCGGGCTGGGCCCTCCCCGGCGACGCCGGGCATTTCAAGGATCCGGTCACCGCGCAGGGCATCCGCGACGCGCTGCACTACGGGCGACTGCTGGCCGAGACCGTCGCACCGGTACTCGACGATCCGGTACGGCTCGACCGTGCTCTCGACGCCTGGGAACGCCGCCGGGTACGCGAATGCCGCGAGATCTATCACTGGACCAACCGGCTCGCCCGCGGCACCGAGATGAGCCCACTGGAAGTCGAGCTGTACCGGGCCGCGACCGGGGACCGGGCACTCGCCGCGATCACCACCGGCATCTTCTCCCGCACCCGGCGTCCCGCCGAGCTCTACACCCCGGCCCGGATGGCCCGCCTCACCGCCGGCGCACTGTGGCGCCACCGCGACGACCCGAAACCGGTGCTGGCCGATCTGGCACACGAGATCGCCACCACCGCCGACGAATTCCGCACTTCGTGCACCATATTGCGCGGCACGCCGCCTGCTGTCCCCCCATCCTCCACCGGTACCGCCACCGCTTGACCAGGAGTACACAATGTCGGATCAGCTGCCGAAGAAGTCAGCCTCGATCGACCGCCGCACCGCCCTGCGCGGCGCCCTCACCGGTGCCGCCATCCTCGCGGCCGGTTCGGCGGTGGGCGGTACCGCCAACGCGGCCGTGCCCCGCCGCCGGACGCCGGGCCTACGCACCGGCGGACGAGAGGTCGCCGTCTTCGGCGGCGGTATGGCCGGACTCTCCGCCGCCCACGAACTCGCCGAACGCGGTTTCCGGGTGACCGTCTACGAACCGTCGTTCCTCGGCGGTAAGGCGCGCAGCATGCCGGTCCCCGGCACCGGTGCGGGCGGCCGCGCGGATCTGCCCGGCGAGCACGGTTTCCGCTTCTTCCCCGGCTGCTACCAGAACATTCCCGACACCATGCGCCGGATTCCCTTCCCCGGTAATCCGAACGGAGTGCTCGACAATCTGATCCGGGTCGAGGGGACGGTCGCGGGATTCCGTGACAAACCGCCGATCTTCGCCCCGGTGGAAGTGGGCGCCCTGGATCAGCTCACCCCCGAACGCCTGCAGAACAGCATTATCGGAGCATTCGGCTTCATCCCGGAACTACCACCGCACGAATTGGCCTTCTTCGCCAAACAGATGCTCATGTGGTTCACCTCCAGTACCGAACGGCGGTTCGGGCAGTGGGAATACCTGACCTGGGAACAGATCATGCGCGCCGACGGGAAATCGCAGGCGTACCGGTCCTATCTGGTGAACGCACTCACCCGGATCACGGTCGCGGCGAAACCGCACCTCAGCTCGGCACGTACCATCGGCACCATCGGCGAGGCACTGGTCCTCGCGGGGAGCGGGATCGTCCCCGAATTCTCCGGCGGTGTGGACCGGATACTGAACCGCCCGACCAATACGGCCTGGATCGACCCGTGGGTGGCCTATCTGCAGTCGCGCGGTGTGCAATTCGTGATGGGTCAGCGGGCGAGCCGGCTGCACTACGCGAACGGCCGGATCGAATCGGCGACGGTCACCGACAGCGGCGGCACCACGACATCGGTGGTCGCGGACCATTACGTCTGCGCTATGCCGGTAGAGAAGACCGTGCCCCTGCTCGACGGCCCGATCCTGTCCGCTGATCCGCACCTGGCCGGGATGCGGGAACTACTCACCGACTGGATGGTGGGAATCCAGTTCTACCTGCGCCGCCCCACCGATATCCCGGAGGGCCATATCGCGGCGCTCGGATCACCGTGGGCGCTCACCGCACTGCGCCAGGCGCCCATGTGGGTAGGTGATTTCGCGGCCCAGTACGGCGACGGTTCGGTCGCGGAGTGTTTCTCGGTGGATATCTCCGATTGGGATACCCCGGGAATTCTGCACCACCGGCCGGCCAAACAGTGCAGCGCCGAGGAGATCGCGAGCGAGGTGTGGGCACAACTGAAGATGTGGTTGAACAACGGGACCGGATGGCTGCGCGACGAGGATATCCATTCCTGGCACCTCGATCCCGGAGTGAGCTGGTCCGGCGGCACCACGCACAACGAGACTCCCTTGCTGGTCAACACCGTCGGTTCCTACGACAATCGGCCGACCGCGCACTGCGCCGTACCGAATCTGTTCTTCGGCGGAGACCATGTGCGCAGCAATATCGACCTCGCGACCATGGAGAGCGCCAACGAATCCGGCCGGTCGGCGGCCAATGCGATCATCGATGCCGCCGACGATCCCGCACCGCACGCGCCGGTGTTCCCGCTGGTGGCGCTGCCTGCCTTCGAGGCAGCGAAACGACTCGACGCGGATCGCTTCCGGGCCGGGCTGCCGCACATCCTGGACGTGTGAGGGTATGGCCGTATGCGGCAGGGCGGCGTCCTGCCGCATACGGTGCGGGGCCGGCGGACGAACCCGCTGGACTCGCACGGCGGCGGCAGTGCGCATTCCCCGGTGCACCGGGATCCGGCGCACCGGCAATTCCCGGAAAGCGGCAATTCCCGGAAAGCATTGTCCGACCGATCTTGTTCCGTGAGAATGGGTTCCGAGCCGAGATCCGGCTTCCTGGGGACCCGTCGGCGCGACTGTGCGCCGGCAGAACAAGTGGGGAACACCATGAGAATCAAGCAACTCGCCGCAACCGCACTGCTCTCGATCGGCGCCCTCGGTATCGCCGCGGGTACGGCGCAGGCGCAGCCGGCCGACAGCGCGATCGCCGTACACGGGGCCGAGCAGGGGGTCGGTTATGTCGTGGCGCCGAACGAGGCGGGTACCGCGATCGTCACGACCCTCGAATCCGGGAGCTTCGCGCTCACCGCCGACGGCGCGGCCGTCACCCTGGCGGACCCGTCGGGCCGCGTACTCACCACGCTGCCGCTGGGTGTCGCCGCCGCCGGGCAGACCGCACCGCTGGCCTCGGCGATCTCCGCCGACGGCCGTACTCTCACCCTGACCCCCGATGCGTCCACCCCGGCCGGACAGCATGTGGCCCAGCTCGTCGCCGATCCGGACACCGAATCGCGCAAACTGCACAATGCCGGAATCGGCGCCCTGATCGGCGGCGGTATCGGTGCCGTTCTCGGTTTCTTCCTGGGCGGCGTGGGCGCCCTGATCACCATTCCGATCGGCGCCGGTGTCGGCGCGCTCATCGGCTACTCCACCCCGTGATCGACGAACCCGGCTGCGGCCCACCGCAACAGGTGGGCCGGGCCGGGTTCGCTTCCCTGGCCGGCACACCGAAGCTGTTGCGCCGGAACGGGAAACCTTCACACGGCCCCGGCCCGGACAGGCGCCGACGGGCCGTTTTCTGTCGGACCCCCACCGTAGAATCATGCAGGTAGGACACAGTCGGAGGGGTTATGGGCAGTCGGCGAACCGGCTGCGTGACACACCCTTCCGGCGCTTCGGAACCGGGGGTTCTGTGATGAGTGAAATCGGACAGGAACGACTGCTGCCGCCGCGTCAGCACGGGACGTCGTGGCGCGAATCCGAATACCGGGCCGTCGCCACCGAACTGCGAGCGGGTAAGGGCTTGCCCGAGATCGCCGCGGAGCTCGGCCGCACACCGTCCGCCGTACAGGCGGCACTGCGGAATTTCGTGCCGCCGGAGGAGAAGGTGCGGGCCGGTGATCGCGCCGGCTGGATCCGGGACCGGATGGCGGCCGAACCCGGATGGGACTGGTGGTCGGTGGTGCTGGACCACCATCGGCACGGCCCCTCCGCGCTCTGGCTCACCGAACACGAGCATATCGCCCGAGGAGCCTGGCGCGATCGCACACCGATGCCGGTACTGGCCCAGCGGCTCGATACCGCGGAAATCGAGGTGGCCGGTTTCCTGCGCGCCCTCGGGCTCGCGGAGAACATGGCCGAGGTCGCCGACCGGCTCGGCGCCACACCGGGTCAGGCGCTGGCCAAACGGGTGAACGCGGCGCGCGATCAGGAACAGTCGGCGAACTGGATCCTGGTGGTCGACGGTGCCGCCGGCACGGTGAAACCGCGGAGTGCGCCGGTCCGCCGGCATGTTTCGGTACACGAGAGCCGGGCGGCCGCCGAAGCGGACCGGGATCGGGTGCTGCGCTGGCATCGCCGGTCCGCGGGCGACAGTTCCTCACCCGTCTGGTGGACCATCGCCCAGCGCGGAGTCGGTGATACCGCCGGCCGCACCTACTGCGGCGTGCTCGCGCCGCGTCTGGTGGACAGCGGAGTCCGCGCCGACGCGCTCGAGATCGGCGATCGCATCCTGATCGCCGGATCGGACGGCCGTCCGCAGGAGGCATCGGTGGAATCGGTGGCGCAGCGCGGCGAAGTGGTCGTCGCGGATCTGGGGCCGGTGGGAGATTCGCGGGTGCACCAGGTGATCGAGTTCGATGCCGGAGAGCGTGTGGAGGTGCTCACGGCTCGGGAGTGACGGCCGGCCGGCCGCCGGGATCCCCCCGGCCGCCGGGCATGAAGGCAGCGGCGACCACGACGGCCACGGCCATCACCGCCACTGCCACGAACACCAGATGCACCCCCTCGGCCAGCGCCGCGGGCGAGGGGGTGCCGGTATCGCCCACGCGGGAATTCACCAGCGCACCGAAAACGGCCACGCCCACCGCGCTGCCGATGGACCGCGCGAACATGTTCGCCGAAGTGACCACGCCGCGTTCGCGCCAGGTCGCACTGGTCTGGGCGGCGATCAGCGTCGGGCTCGCCACCAGACCCATACCCAGCCCGATGACGAAACAGGTGACCGCGACCTGCGCGACACTCGACCCGGGACCGATGAACAATGTGCCCGCCGCACCGAGCGCGGCGGTGACACCGCCGATGAGGGCGGTCCGGCGGAAGCCGATCCGCAGATACACCCGGCCGGATTGCGATGCCGAGACCGGCCAGCCGAGTGTCAGCGCACCGACCGTCAGGCCGCCGATCACCGCACCCGCGCCCAGCACACCCTGGGTGAAAGTCGGAACATAGGACGTGAGGCCGAGCAGTAGCGCGCCCACCAGTGCCGAGATCGCCGAACTGGCCACCACGACACGGCGGCCGAACAACCACAGAGGTAGCACCGGGTCGGTCGCCCGGCGTTCCACGAGGACGAATGCCACCAGTACGGCCGCACCACCGGCGAAGATCGCGATACTCACCGGTGCGTTCCAGGCCCACGCACGGCCACCTTCGAGGAGGCCGAGGATGAGCGCGCCCGCGCCGGAGGTCAGCAGTACCGCGCCCGTGTAGTCCACCCGCCGGCGCTCCCGCGACGGGGTTTCGGTGAAGTGGCGCAGCAACATCCACCCGGCCCACGCCGACAACGGCAGATTGACGAGGAAGATCCAGCGCCAGCCGACATATTCCGCGAACACCCCGCCCAGTAACGGCCCGCACACCGAGGAGAAAGCCCAGACGCCCGCGAGATATCCCTGCACCTTCGCGCGTTCCGCCAAGGTGTACAGGTCGCCGGCGATGGTCATGGTCATCGGCTGGATGGCGCCCGCACCGATTCCCTGTACAGCTCGGAACACGATCAGCCACAGCATGCTGCCCGCGAGTCCGCACAGCAGGGAGCCGAGGGCGAAGACCGCGATACCGAACAGGATCACCGGTTTACGGCCCACCGTATCGGCGATCTTGCCGTACACCGGCACGGTCACGGCCTGCGCGAGCAGATAGATGGAGAACAGCCAGGGGAATTGGGCGAAACCGCCCAGACTGTCGGTGATGGTCAGGACCGCGGTCGCGATGATCGTGGAATCCAGTGCGATCAGACCGGTGCCCAGCATGAGCGATGCCAGGATCGGGCCGCGTTCGGAGCGGAGCCCTACTTCGGTTCGCACCGTCTCCGCCACCACGTACCGCACCCCTTCTCCACCGGACCGGAAAGATCAACACGGCCGCCCGTCCACCGTATTCCCCGCACCGCCGGATCCGCCGCCGGTTTTCCATATGGTGGGAGCACAGACAGTGCCGGGGATGTCGCGGCGCCGCGCCGCGGCTCGGATCTGCCTGCCCGCCGGGCTCGGCCGGTTCGGCGTAAAGCCTGCCACACACCGACGGCCCGGCGTTGTGGCACAGCGCAACACCGCTCGTGAAGCGCCTGTGAGCCCACACAGAGTGCCTGTGACACCGTGGAACAGACGGATAGCATCCGCGGCATGAGAGCACCGGTATCCCCTCTCGACCGCCGGGTCCACCCACGAATCCTGCTGAGCGCAGTGATCTCCGCGGTCGCGATCCTGACCGCGGGATGTGGCGGCGCCCCGGAATCGGCGGATCCCGCGGCCGTCTGGGACCCCTGCGGTCTGCCCGCCGATCTGCTCACCGAATCGGGATTCGCCGCCGGTTCGATCCGGCGCGATGTCGCCACCGAACCCGGCTGGGCGGGATGCGGATGGAGTAGTGCGGATGCCGCGCTGCGGGTCCTGTTCGCCACCTCGGGGTCACCCGAGGAGGTGGCCGGTGACGGCGATACTCGCGCCGAGGTCACCGTCGCGGGCCGGACGGGCCGGCGATTACACACCGGCACCGCCGATACCGCGGCAACCTGCACGATCGCCCTGCCCACCGCGGACGGCGGGGTGGTCCGGGTACGGGTCGACAGTACGCCCGGCGGTACCGAGGGCGCCTGCGCCGGGGCCGAACGCGCGGCAAGCACCCTTGCACCCGCGTTTCCCGTCTGAGCAGGCGGTTAGACCATAACTCACACCACTGTGAACGATCACAAGGCAGATGGTTCGCCCCTGCACGGTCGTCCAGTCGAGTCCGCAAACCCGCCCGCGATCCGGCACATGATCATTACTGTTGAGCCCCAGTCTCGCCACCAGGGGTAGAAGGAGTCAGCAGCATGACCGTCGATACGACCAGAACGAAGCTGACGCTATCCGGCCAGCCCATGTCGGCCCCCCTCCAGGACGTGCGCAAACTGTCCCGGCGCATGGTGGGCCATTTCGTGGAGAACGTGGTCCCGTGTGGCACGCTGCCGGGTGACGCGATCCACGGTGATGTCACCACCATCACCCGTACCTGTCTCGAACTCGCGGTCAGCATGCTCGACGGCAAGGACATCCCGGAGAAGACGCGGCGGCTGGAGAACGCCGCGGCCGGCTGGGCGCGTGAGGGGGTACCCATCGACACCATCCATCACGCCGTACACGAGGGTTTCCGGCTCGGCCTGGAGCTGGTGGTGTCCAATGCCACGGTCACCGACTACTCGGCCCTGGTCGACGGAGCCAAGCTCGTCGTCGAGATGCTGGACAAGATGACCGTCTGCATCTCCATGGCCTATGTCCGTGAACTGCGCTCGGTGGTCAGCGAACACCACACCGCCGTCCATACGCTGACCTCCGCGCTGCTGGGCGGGCACAGCACCTCGACCATGGCCCGGGAATGCGGTATCGAGATCGCCCCCGCCTACACCGTCCTGGCGATGGCGATCCCAGCACATCCGGACGAAGCGGTCCCCGCGCTCGACGGCAAGGTGGTGGCGCGGCGCAAACTGCGCCGGGTCCAGGCCGAACTGGCGACCCGCTGCGAGGATTCGGCCCTGTCGCTGCTGAGCGTCGACGGCGGCACAGTACTGCTGCCGTCGGAGATCCTGACCGGCGCGGCGCTCGACGAACTGGTCACCCATCTGTCGCGGGCGGCACAGGTGCCCGTCAGCGCGGCAGTGGTGGAGGCGCCCACCGCGGACGTGCCCTCGGCGGCCGATCAGGCCCACGAACTGCTGGATATGGTGCAGCGGCTCGACTGCGTGCCCGGACTGTACCGATTCGACGATATGGCGCTGGAATACCAGCTCACCCGCCCGGGGCCGGGCCGGGAGTATCTGGGCTCGCTGCTGGATCCGCTGGACGATCATCCGGAGTTGCTGGAAACCCTGCAGCGGCACATAAGCAACAACCTGAACCGGCAGCGCACCGCGCGTCTCATGCATATCCACACCAACACCATCGACTACCGGCTCAAGCGGGTCGCCCAGCTCACCGGCTTCGATCCCACCCAGCCCTCGGGACTGTGGTACCTGCGGTCCGCGCTCGTCGCGCGCAGTTACCGCGCGAGCTGATCCTCACGCCCCGCCCTGTCCGCTGCGCACCTGCGCCACATAGGCGCGCGATACCGCCGCGGTCAGCGTGCCGAGTACATCGACCACGAAACAGCCGTCCACGCCGTCGGCCGCGGCGTCGGGTGTCCGCGGCGCCGACGGGTAACGAAGCCCCAGACCACTTTTCACACCCTCGTGCAAGGCGTGCTGGATGACCTCGAGCGGTATCTCCTCACGGGCCCAGCGGGCGGCGGCCACCTCCAGCCGGGCCAGCACCCGGCGGCCGGAGGGATCCGAATCGTCCAGCAATGCCAGTGCCAGACCCAGCCCCACCCGGAAGGCCGTCTCGAAATCCGCGCCCGGCCGCTCGGTCGTCGCCGGGCGCGCACCGCCGGCCGACCAGATACGCATCAGCTCGGCCGGATCCGGCACCTCGAACAGTTCCCGGGAGTCCCCGGGCTCGCGGTCGTACTGCCCACTCGTGCACATACGTGCTCCCTCCACCAGCGACCGGTAACCGATATGGACAAACGTACAGTTACCCGGCTGTCGCGGTACGACACAACGACCGGACTTCGGTCCACCTCGGAAAGCGACCGGGCAAAGATAGTGAGACGTCCCATCAACACATACTTCGATTTCGTGTAGTCGCCCACCGGCACCGCCCGCTCGTCCCGCCCGGCCACACGACGAGCGCCCCGCCGCTCCCCCCGGTTAAGGTGCGGCGGTGGATACCGGTGATCTGATAGACCGCAGCAGTTCCATCGCGGAGCGGCTCACGACGACCCAGGCGGCGCCGCCGCCCTGGCTGGTACTGGCCACGGCGGTGGCGGCACTGATATTGGTCGCCTACCGGCCGCTGTGGCGGATCACCCGCAATGTGGTCACCATCGCGCACGAGGGCGGGCACGCCCTGATCGCCCTGCTGAGCGGACGCCGTCTCAACGCCATCACACTGCACTCCGATACCTCCGGGCTCACCGTATCCAGCGGAAAACCCTACGGACCGGGCATGATCCTGACCGCGCTGGCCGGATATCCGGCGCCACCCCTGGTCGGCCTCGGTTTCGCGGCGCTCCTGGGCGCCGGGCGGATAACCCTCATGCTGTGGATCGCGATCGCGTCACTGGCCGTGATGCTGGTGATGATCCGGAATGTGTACGGCGTGGTCTCCGTGGTGAGCACCGGCGCGCTGGTTTTCGTGGTGTCCTGGTTCGGTTCCGATGCCCTGCAGGCCGGATTCGCCTACCTGGCGACGTGGCTGCTGCTCCTGGCGGGCAGCCGGCCGGTACTGGAACTGCAGCGCACTCGCTCCCGGATGCGCGACGGCACCACCGACGCCGACCAACTGGCCCGGCTCACCCGGCTGCCCGGCCTGTTCTGGGTGGTCGTATTCCTGGCCGTCGCCCTGGGCGCGCTCGTACTCGGGGCCGGACTGCTGCTGTCGGCGACCCAGGGAATCTGCCTCCCGATCCCCAACGGCGCCGACTGCCCGGCGAACTGAGCGCGCCAGGGGCGGACTAGCCCGCGCTCTCGGCCTCGGCGAGTTCGCGCTTCCACGTCCGGAAGGTCTCCTCGGTACGACCCCGGCGCCAATATCCGGAAATGGAGGCGAATTCCGCCGAGACGCCGCGCTCCTTGCGGATGTAGGGGCGCAGATTGTGCATCACGGTCTGCGCCTCGCCGTGAATGAACACCTGCGCCCGGCCCGGCAGCCACGGTGCCGCGCGCACCGCGCCGATCAGCGGCGCGTTATCGCCGGCCCGATCGTCGCCGACCTCGTGGGCGGCACCGCCGCGATGCACCCAGGTGACGTCCACCAGCGCTTTGGATGTCAGGTGGATCTCGTCGGCGGCGTCGGCGACCTCGATGAACACCTTCGCGGGCGCACCCTCCGGTAGCGCCTCCACCGCGGCGGAGATAGCCGGTAGCGCGGATTCGTCACCGGCGAGCAGATGCCAGTCCGCGTCCGCCCGCGGGGCATACGCCCCACCCGGCCCGAAGAAGGTGACCGGTTCACCGGGGCGGACCGCGGCAGCCCAGGGTCCGGCGATGCCTTCGTCACCGTGCACCACGATATCGATGGCGATCTCGCGGGCCGCGCCGTCCACCGAACGGACGGTGTAGGTGCGCGTGACCTCGCCGTCCGGGCGGTCGAAAAGCAGTTTCACGTAGGCGTCGGTGAACGCGCTCGTATCGAAATCGTCGAATCCGGGGTCACCCAGGTACACCCGGACGATATGCGGGCCGAGCCACTCCGTCCGGGCGACGGTCATGGTCGTGCGCTTCCTGGCCATCCGGCCTCCTCAACTATTTAGGCTTACCTAAGCAACGTACCAGCCGACTCGGGCACGTTGTGTAGCGTCCGTCTCGTACTGACCGAAATATCAGGCAAGGAACCGTTATTGGGTTAATCTCACACAAACTTCCGGACGAAGGCACCGATCATGACCGCGGCAACTGTCATCCGCCCGCTCGCGCCGAGCGAACAGATCTTCGCATTCAGCGAAGTTTTCGTCGGATACTGCGCCCGAATGTCCGGACGGCTCGACCTCAGCGCACTGTCCACCGCCTTCGAAGCCCTGGTCACAGCCCATCCCATCCTCGGCGCCCAGCTCGCACCCACCGAACCGGTCGGGCACACTCTGGTCACCTCCGGACCGCCCGAGATCGTGCTGACCGTCGCCGACGGCGATCCGGAACTGCTGCTCACCGGTGCCGATCCGGATCAGCGGAAAGCCCTGGGGACCCTGCATGTGGTGCGGTCCGGGGATACCGCGAGCGTCACACTGCTGGTTCATCACAGCATCGCCGACGCCACGCACGCGCTCAACCTGCTCGAACAACTGTGGCACTGCTACGTGGCGGCCACGGCCGGGCGGATACCCTCGCTACCGCCGACCGGGCAACCCATGCCGGTGGAGGATCTGCTCGCCGCGCGAGGGGTCGTGCGGCGGCCGGTCCCCGGTAGCGACGGCCCGCCCCGCACCGCACCGCCGTTGCCCCCGGCGGAGGCGCTGACCGCGAACGAGAACGTGTATCCGCCATTGCGCACCACCCGCTGCCGGCTCAGCCGGGAACAGACCGCCGCCCTCGTCGCCCACGGACATCGCGCGGGGGTGACAGTACACAGTCTGGTGGCGGCGGCGCTGCTGCTCACCGAGTCCGAGGCCCGGCAGCTACCGGTGGACGAACTGCTGTGTTCGTATTCGGTGGATCTGCGCCGCCGGGTCGCGCCCCGGATCGGACCCACCGAGGGCACGAACGTACTGGGCTTCGCCGGCTACCGGCCGGACCCCGGGACCGAGGGCACGCTCACCGCGCTGGCGCACGGAGTTCTCCACGCGCTCCGCGCGGGACTCGCCTCCGGCTACATCCAGCAGACCCCGCTACAACTCCCCGACACCCTGGCCGCACCACCGGCGAATCCGTTCGACACGGTGATGACCACCAACTGGGGCCGATTACCCCGGCTCTCGGTCCCGACATTGCGAATCCACGATTTCCGCACCACCATGATCGCCAAACCCGACCCGACCGGGCGCCGGCCCCCGCAGGCCGGCGGCGGCACCAGCATCATCAGCACCTACGACGACCGTCTCAGCGTCGAGATCCACCATCCCCCCGAGTTCACTCCGGTGCAGACACCCCGGATCGAACGGCTCGAGAATCTGCTCGCCCTCCGCTGATCCCGCCGCCGGGTCACACGCCCTGCAACGACGCCAGCTCGAGCACGGTGATGTCCGACGGAGCCGCCACCCGCACCGGCGGGCCCCAGGCGCCGGCGCCGCGGGTCACATACAGTGCCGTACCCCCGTACAGTTCCAGCCCCGCGACGGTCGGATTCGCCAGCCGCGCGATCAGATTGCCCGGCCACAGCTGCCCCCCGTGCGTATGCCCGGACAGCTGCAGATCGACCCCGTGGGCCACCGATTCGTGGATCACCACCGGCTGATGGGCCAGCAGTACACAGGCCCGGCCGGTATCGCGACCATCCAGGGCAGCCGCGAAATCCGGCCCGCGGCCGATACCGGTTCCGCGCGGGTCGTCGACACCGGCGAGATCGAAATCGGGCAGTGACACCCGATCGTTGAGCAGTACCTTCATCCCGAGTTCGCCGACCCGGGTGAGCCAGGAGTCGGCATCGGAGAAGTACTCGTGGTTACCCGGTACGAAGAAGACGCCCAGCGGTGCGTCGAGCCCGGCCAGCGGTTCGGTTTCGGCCCGCAGGTCCGCGGCGGTGCCGTCGGCGAGATCGCCCGCGACCGCGATCAGGTCCGGCCGGGTGTCGTTCACCGTACGCACCACCCGTTCGCAGAACGCGCGCCCCAGCACCGGGCCCAGATGTAGATCGCTGACCAGGGCGATCCGCAGACCGTGCGCCCGGGCGGGCAGCTTCGCCAGCGGAACGGTCACCCGGCGGACCACCGGACCGTCCAGCACTCCGTAGGTGCCGGTACCGACCAGCGCTCCCGCCGCGATCACGGTTGCCCCGGCCGCCATCCGCGAGACCAGCATCCGCCGTGAGATCGGCGGCCGCTCCGGTGCCGGTTCCGCGTGCGGTCCCGGCGCCTCCGGCCCACCGGCCGCCGCCCCCTGCGGACCGGGCGTACCACCCCGCGGGACACCCTCGCCGGGGACTTCGCCGACGGCCGCGCCGACCGGTTGCGGTACAGCGGTCGCGGCGACGGGTTCGGGGGCGGGGGCCGCATCCGGTGCGGTGGAGCCGGCACCCGCCGGCGCGGCGGTACCGGCGTCCCGGCGCACCAGACCGCGCAGCAACAACGGCCGGACGACCTCACCGGCCAGCACACCGAGCAACAGATAGAGGAACAGCGCGGCCCACAGGAAGCCGGGCCAGGTCAGCCAGCGCCACGAAGCCCGATCCACCTCGGCGAACATCACCGCGAACGCGCCACACATCGCGCACGTGCCGAGCGCGAGCACCACGGCGCCGGGTATCCGCCAGCGGGACCCGTCCCGGGTGGTGTCACGCACCAGCCGCCGCCACAGGTACCAGTGCAGCGCGGCGATCAGCCACACCACCGCCAGTCCGGTGAGCACGGAAACTACTACCACGGAGGATGCCTCTCCCGACCGATTGATTGTGCGGCTGATGAATCTACCCCTCGCCGCCCGGCCCACCGTGCCCCCCGCACCTGTTACCGCACCGCGTGACGGTTCCCGCAGCGGCGCGCGACGACCGGCAACCATGGATAACTCCATGTCGCGGTGATCATCGGGTCCCTCGGCATCACACCGGCATTCAGGCGTTCGAGGTCACCGCCGCATTCGCGTGCGCACCGCCGGAATCACACCGATCCGGTGACTCCCAGTCCGCCCAGGCCCGAGGGCGGGAGGTCTCCGTCCGGCCGTCCGGCGAGTAGCCATTTCAGGATCTTCCCGGTCTCTCCGCGCGGCAGCGCCGACATGAAGGTCACATCGCGGGGCACGGAGAATCGGCTCAGTCGATGCCGGATATAGGTGCGCACCATATCCGAGTCCAGTCCGGCCCCTTCGTGTTTCACCACGAACGCCGCCAGCCGCTGACCGAATTCGGGGTCCGGGACGCCCACCACCGCGACTTCGCTCACCTGGGGCAGATGCGCGAGGGCTTCTTCCACCGGCCGCGGGAAGACGTTCTCGCCGCCGGAGATGATCATCTCGTCGTCCCGGCCGGCGATGAACAGTCGGCCGTTGACGTCGAAATAGCCGATATCACCGGTATCGAGCATTCCGTGCGCCTCGTCGGGCGGCGCGGAGTTCACATAACCGTCGAAAAGCATATGGTTGCTCACGAAGATATGTCCGGTGGCGCCGATCGGGACGGGTTTGTGGTCGGGCCCCAGCACCGAGACCCGGGTGCCCAGCGGCGGGCGGCCCGCGGTGGTGGGGGCGAAGCGCAGATCCGCGGGAGTGGCGATGGTCGCCCAGGAGACTTCGGTGGATCCGTAGACGTTGTAGAGGATATCGCCGTAGGTGTCCAGGAAACGCAGTACGGTGGCTCCCGCCAGCGGCGCCCCGCAACTGATGACGTGCCGCAAGCTGGAGGTGTCGTAGCGGGCACGTACGGCCGGGGGCAGATCGAGGATCCGGTTCACCATGGTGGGCACCACGATCATGGTGGTGACCCCGTGTTCGGCGACCGCGCGCAGACAGTCCTCGGCGTCGAAACGTTCCGGCAGAATCACCGTGCACCGCAGTGCGGTGCTCAGCTGTAATCCGGCCAGCCCCCAGGTGTGGAACAGCGGGGCGGGAATGAGCATGGCCGATTCCATCTCCATCGGGATCCGCGACAGCAGCGCGGCAATGGTGCCGAACCCCTTGGGGTGTGGCCGGCGCGCCCCCTTCGGGATCCCGCTGGTGCCCGAGGTGAGCACGATCAGCCGGCCCGGCTGGGTGGGCTGACGGAAGTCGGTCTCCCCCGCCTCGATCAGATCCTCGACGGTGTACCGATCGGGGAACGGCGGCCGCAGATCGGTGTTGTACCGGGGGATATCGTCGTGCAGATAATGCACCAGCTGTTCGAGATCACCGTCTACGAACAGTGCGGAGAGCCGGTGCCGTTGCACGATCTGCTCGATGGTCCGCGCGGACAAACCGGCATTGAGCAGGGCCACGTCCACACCGAGTTTCCCGGCGGCGACCATGGTTTCGACCATGCCCGCGTGATTGCGCGAGAGCAGACCGATGGCATCACCCGAGCCGAACCCCACCGCCGCCATCGCCCCGGCCAGGGCGTTGCTGCGCCGGTCCATCTCGGCGAAGGTACGAGACCCCCGATCGTCGACCACCGCGGCACGGCCGGGGGAATACGCCGCTCCGGCCGCGTACCCACCGGCCAGGTTGAAACCCCATTTGTTCAGTGACAGAAGCTGTTTCAGCACCGCGTTCGGCCGGGTCCGTACCACACCGCTGACGGTGACCTGCCGCAGCACCTCGAGCTGGAGCCGCACCAGCGCCCCCTCGCCGTTGACCACCGTCGAGGTGCGCGCGCCGCGCAGGATATCGGCGATCCGCCGCAATCCCTTGGCGGTCCAGTCCTGGATCGCCGCGTTGGACAGATCCGCGATGTGGGGGTGCACCCGCCCGGGTGCGAAATAGGTGATCGATACCGTGCAGCGGTCGCCTTCGCCGTACATCCGCAGCGCCGCGAAACTCCCGAGTTCCGGGGTGTGCAGTTCCAGGCTCTCGTACCACCGGCCGGTCACCACCCGGACGCGCAGTGCCCGGATGCCGGCGTCCGGTGTGCCGACCCGGAATTCGAATACGGTTTGCTCGCCGGGAACATCCAGGCGCGCGCACGCGCCGATACCGGTGAACACCCGCGGATAGGTCTGCGGGTCGAGGAGCAGATCCCAGACAGCGGCGCGCGCTGCGGGGATTTCCGCGACCATATCGATGACGTCGGTAACCAACTCCCGCAACTTCTCGTCGGCCCGCAACGAACAACTGGGCCGGCGGGGTAACCCATCTGTAACGTCCCTCACAATAGCGCCGCGGCACGGTTGTTACCAGCGAGTAGGAATGGTCTGTGACAGGTCACGAAGCCGGTTGCCCGCCGTTCACCCACGCCGCCGGATCCGCTGTTGGAGGTTGTCCAACCCCGTCACCGACCAGGGTGTGAGAACTCCCAGCGACCGCGCAGTCCACCCGTATCTCTGTTGTGCGCGAATTACATTCGGCCGCGTACCACTCGCTCCGACCTCGGAGGACCCACGATGCACCAGACCCGCCGCCGGGTGGCCATCACCCAGATCGACGAGATCCTCGACTATTTCGGCAAATGCGCCTCCTGCGGGTATCCGGCACGCGCCGAATCCACCCGCCGCGTCTTCGACAACGGCGAAATCGAGAACCTCGTCATCGCCAGCTGCGCACTACCCTGCGGATGGTCCGACCGGGTCCTGCCCACCCGGATGACCGGACCCGCCGCCTGAGCGCCGGGACGCCACCCGGCAGGTCCGCCGGGCCGGTGCGGCACGATGAGGTACATGGAACTGCGAATCTTCACCGAACCACAGCAGGGCGCCGACTACCCGACGCTGCTGCAAGTGGCCCGCGCCGCCGAGGACCTCGGCTTCGGGGCATTCTTCCGTTCCGACCACTATCTGCACATGGGCTCGGTCGACGGTCTGCCCGGCCCCACCGACGCCTGGATCACACTGGCCGGTCTGGCCCGGGAGACCAGCCGTATCCGCCTCGGCACGCTCGTCACCGCTGCCACCTTCCGCCTGCCCGGACCCCTCGCGATCCAGGTCGCCCAGGTCGATCAGATGTCGGGTGGGCGGGTCGAGCTCGGGCTGGGCACCGGCTGGTTCGCCGACGAGCACACCGCCTACGGGATACCGTTCCCCGACGACCGGTTCGGCCGTTTCGAAGAGCAGCTGGCCGTCCTCACCGGGCTCTGGGAGACCGCACTCGGCGAGACCTTCGACTTCACCGGAAAGTACTACGAACTGGTGAAATCCCCCGCCCTGCCGAAACCGGTGCAGCGCCCCGTACCGGTGATCGTCGGCGGGCAGGGGCCGAAACGTACCCCGCGGATCGCCGCGCGCTACGCCACCGAGTTCAACAACCCGTTCGTCTCGGTAGCCGACAGCGCCGCGCAGTTCGATCGGGTACGCGCGGCCGTGGCTGCGGCGGGCCGGGCGGCCGACAGCATGGTGTACTCCAACGCGCTGGTGGCCTGCGTGGGCGCGAACGAGGCCGAGATCGCGCGCCGCGCCGCCGCGATCGGCCGCGAGGTGGACGAACTGCGGACCAACGGGCTCGCCGGTTCGCCGGCGGAGGTCGTCGACAAGATCGGGCGTTATCGCGAGATCGGCACCCAGCGGATCTACCTGCAGATACTGGATCTGGCCGATCTGGACCACTTGGCCCTCATCGCCGACGAGGTCGCCACGCAGCTGTGAGATCCGGCGTCGGACGGCGGCCCCGGCGCCGTCCGACGCAGCAGCGGCTCACCGGTAGGCCGCGGCCACCCCGTCGATCAGATGCTCGAGAGTTTCATAGGCCGGAACGTCGACGATATCGACCAGGTCCGGGGATACCGCCACGTTGTGCTCCGCGATCACCTCGTCGAAGCGGGCGACATCGCCGGTGCGGAAACCGTGCTCGGCGGCCAGCGACTGCAACTCGGCATCGTTGTGCAGCAGTGCGCCGATCTCCTCGCCCTCCGAGTTCAGCGGAACGACCGTATGCCGGGACAGCACCGTGGGCGACGGATACAGCAGGACCATATCGGGCCGCAACCGCTTCTCGACCGCCGCCGCCACGTACTGCGCCTCGTAGATCCAGGTCATCGGCGTCGGCCCCATACCGGCGGTGAGGTATTCCTCGAACGGCCCCGTACTGGAGCCCTCGGTGTAGCCCTGGGCGAGGAACAGACGCTGCAACGTGGGCAGTACATGCTGCTCGGCCGTCGCTCCGCGCACCACCGCGTGATCGTTGACGACATAGCTGGCCACCGCCAGGTACATGGCCGCCGAATTCGAGGTCCGAGCGTCGGTGGTGCTGACCAGGATGTTCTTACCCACCCGGTAGGACGAGTTGCCCTCGAGTTCGTCCCATTGCACACCGCGTTGCACCAGATCGATATAGGCGGCGAAATCCAGGGTGGGTGCGGGACCGTCGAATTTCACGACCCCGGCCGCGTCGAGCAATCCCACGATCGGAGCGAAAGTGGCGATGGCCATCGGCGAATAGAACGGAACGAACTGGTTGTTCACACCGACTTCGCGTTTCAACCGCTCGGCCGCGGGCAAGCTGGACGGAAATGCGAAAGCCCGGCCGTCCAGATCGATGGACGTGGAGATCTCCCGTGAACCGGCCGCCTCCACCCGCACCTCGTACCCGTGCGCGGCGAACACATCGGCCACCCGCTCGTCGGCGAAGAACGCCGACTTCTCCGACCCGACCACCCCGGTGACCTTCGTCAGCGGTGACCCGGCCACCGGGGCCGCCGGGGCGGGAGTCGAATCGGGCCGCGATACCGCCCAGGCCGTGGCGCCCACCGCCACCACACCCGCGGCTCCCGCCAAGGCGAACAGCCCGCGCCGGTCGGTGATCGGGTTACGCGGACGCTCCTCGCCGGGAAGCTCTCCGCTCACGGCCGGTTCCGCCGCTCTCCCCGAGGCCACCGGGGTGACACTCGGCGCGGTGACCGCGGTGGTGGTGCCCGTTTCCTCGGGTGTTTCGAATTCCCGGCGTACGACCCGCTCCACGAGAATGGGAACGAAATCGCGAATCCTACTTCGAGCGAACCGTTCGTGTGCCGATCGGATCGCGGTGTCCACCTCGTCCGCAGAGCGATTCTCGGAATACGCGGCGGCCAGCCGGCCGGCGAGTTCACGGATCGCTTTCTGCTCGCGAGCCGCCTTGTCTTCAGCGGCCCTGTGCTTCGGAACAGTATCGAGTGCCACGTTTTCTCCTCGGCGCCGGCATGCAATCGAAACGACCCGCCGGGCCGATCCACAGCCGACAACCCTACCGCCACAAAGTATTCGAATACTCCCACCGGTGAGCGGCGCAGCCGATTCTCCGACCAGAATTCACCCGGCATTTCCCGGACGCCGGTCTGTGGTTTCCTCGAGCACGGCCATGGCCGCATTGTGCCCACCTATTCCGCTCACCCCGCCGCCGCGCACAGTGCCCGCCCCACAGCGCAACACATTGGTGTGGCCGGTATCCACACCCCAGCGTTGCGCTGCGGTATCGGCCGCCCCGGGGAGATAGGGGAACGACAGATCTCCGTGGAAGATATGCCCGCCGGGTAGCCGGAGCGAGCGTTGCAGATCCACCGGAGTAGCGGCGTCCAGACACGGCGCACCGTGCGCGTCGGCGGCCAGGCAGTCGCGCACCGATTCGGCCAGCACATCGTCGAGCGCGGCCAGGACGGCATCGATCGCGGCATCCTTGACGCCCGCCGGATCGTCCGCGAAAAGACTTGCCGGAGTATGCAAACCGAACAGGGTGAGAGTATGCCGTGCGGCACCGTCCGCACCGGGTGCCGCGATACCGGGATCGGTCAGCGTATGGCAGTAGATCTCCGCCGGCGGGGTCGTGGGCAGCCGTCCCGCCGCCGCCTCACGATAAGCGTGTTCGAGCTGTGCGTAGGATTCGGCGATATGGAAGGTACCGGCGAAGGCGTCCCGGGCGGGCACCTCGGTATCACGAAGCCGCGGTAACCGGTCCAGCACCATATTGATCTTCAACTGCGCGCCTTCGGGTTCCGCGCCCGCGGGCTCGCCCAGGAGCCGGGCCGCTTCGGCGGGTGACGCGTTCACCAGCACATACCGCGCCGCCACCCGCCCGGTCGCCGCGCCGGCGAAGGCGACTTCCGCCGTGCGCTCGTCGGTCGACACCGCGGTCGCTTCGGTACCCGTCACCAGTTCCGCACCGGCCGCACGAGCCGCCTCGGCCAGCGCATCGGTCAACGCGCCCATACCGCCCACCGGCACATCCCAGTCGCCGCTGCCGCCGCCGATCACGTGATACAGAAAGCACCGGTTCTGCCGCAGGGACGGATCGTGCGCGTGTGTGAAGGTGCCGATCAGCGCATCGGTGAACACCACCCCGCGGACCAGATCGTCGGCGAAATACTCTTCGATGGTCTCGCCGAGGGGCCGTTCGAACAGTTCCGCCCATGCCCGCCCGCCGACCCGCTGCCGCAACTGCGCACGGGTGGGCAGCGGTTCGGTCAACGTCGGGAACACGGCTCGGGCCACCGCACCGGTCATCTCGTAGAAGCGCTGCCAGGCTTCGAATTCGCGCGGCGACCCGATGGCCCGCGCGAAACTCTCCCGGGTCGCGGCCGGTGACCGATTATCGATCAGCAGCCCCGACGAACCGGCCGGGGTATAGGAGGAGATCCGTCGCTTCCGTGTGCCGAACCGCAGACCCAGATCGCGCACGATCCGGTCCGGTAGCAGGCTGACCAGGTACGAATACCGGGACAACCGGACATCCACACCGTCGAACACGCGCGCCGAGACCGCCGCGCCACCGACTGCCGCAGCCTGTTCCAGCACCAGCACCGACCGGTCGGCGCGGGCCAGATACGCGGCCGCGACGAGACCGTTGTGCCCGCCGCCCACGATCACCACGTCGTACCGGGACCGCATCACCATAGGACGTCGATACCACACCGGAGCCGCTGTCGCGGTGAGGCTACCCGAGCAGACCGCCCAGCAGTCCGCCGCTCTGCCCGGCTTCCTGGCCACCGCCGGTCCCGCCGATCATTCCACCGGGTGGCAACTCCGAGGGCTGCACGATGACGAAACCCCGGCCGGAGAACGACAGCGTCATACCCTCTCCGGTACTCCGGCCGATCAGCCGTCCCAGACCGAACGAGTCGTTACGTTTCACCCCGGTCTGCAGACTGGAGGACCAGGCGATGGCCGCCTGCGGATCGGCGTAGGTGGGCTGATCGACATTGAGCACGACCGGGCTGCCGTCACTGGTGATGGCGATCCGGCCCCGGCCGGTGAACACACAGTTGAACAGGCCGGCGTTACTCGCGTACCCGGCCGCGCCCTGCACCATCTGGATGTTGTAGCCGAGGGTGGGGTCGAACGCGAGCACATTGGATCCGTTGATGGTGAGTCCGTCGGTACCGTCCAGATCGATGATGTGCACATCGGCCGCCCCGTTGGCGACGAACAGGTCGCCGCGTCCGGACACCTTCATCAAGGGCACGCCCTCGCCGGTGAGCCGTTGCTGGATCGCGCGGCCGATCCCACCGGAACCGAGCGCCTGGAATTGCAGTTCCCCCTGGTAGGCGACCATGGATCCGGCGCGGACCAGCGTTTCGCCGTTCACCCCGACCTTGATCATCTTGCTGCCCTGCTTCTGAATGCCCATCCCGGACACTTCGGCATGACGCGGGTCGAACAGCTCGCTGTGCATCGGCTGAGCTCCTTGCTGAGAAGAATGAGCGGGGACGGGCGGCGCAGGCGGCTGCGGCGGAGGCGGGTGACCCGGCCCCGGTGGCGGATGCCCGGCGACCGGATACGCGGGCGGCGATCCGGGCGGCGCCTGATATTGCGGCGGCTGATGCCGAGGTGCCTGGTATTGCGCCGGCTGATGCTGGAGTGGCTGGTATTGCGGCGGCTGATGCTGGGGCGCCTGAAATTGCGGCGGCTGATATTGGGATTGCTGCTGCTGCGGCGGCTGATATTGGGGTTGCTGCGGCGGCGGCGAATATTGCTGCCCTGCTACCGGGTTGGCGACCATGGTCGGATCCGTGCGCGACGACTGCGGTGCGGGCGGCGTCGGCGGGACCGGCTCGTCGTCGACATTCACCCCGAAATCGGTCGCGATACCCGCCAGCCCGTTGTCGTACCCCTGGCCGACGGCACGCACCTTCCACGCCCCGACCCGCCGATAGATCTCCACACAGACCACGGCCGTCTCGGTACTCAATTTCGATACCGGGAAGGTGAAGGTGCCCTGCCCGCCGGTGACCGTCGCCGTCAGCGAACCCACCGCACCGAATGTGGGCGGCCCGCTACCGTCCAGGCTCGCGGTCACCACCACTCTGTCGATATCGGCAGGAACCGCCGGAGTCTGTACCTCCACCACATCCCCGCGCCCCTGCCCGTGCCGATACGTCACACCCGGCCCGACCGGCTGATTGAAGAAGACGAAATCGCCGTCGGAACGGACTTTCCCGTCGGCGGCGAGCAACAGCGCCGAAACATCCACCGGGGCGGAGCACGTCACGGTCACCGTCAGCCGGTCACCCGGCGCGGGCCGGTTCTCGCCCGGAGCGAGCGCGGTCACCTAGTCCCACCCTGTACACACCGGACCGGGTATCCGCCGGCCCCCCGAACGACTCGGCACCCGGCCGCCCGCCCGCATGACATCTGATCCACACCGACGAGTCTGACCGATAGCGCCCGCACCGCGCCACCTCGGCACGCGCGACACCGCCGGCGAACACACCATTTGCGACGAAACACTCGACCCCCCGAAACCGATCACTCCGATGAACCGCCGTCGGAAACTGAGAATTTTCACAGCCGCAGCACAGCCAACGGCCAGAACACGACGGCATCCTGGAAAACAGACGAGCGGAACTCGGCATCAGGGAGGAACCCATGGTGGACTTCGAGATCACCGGCACCACCGTCACTGCCCACGTGCGCGGCGCACACCGTGTGCTGTCACTGTGCGACCGAATCACCTTCGACCTGGCGAACATCGTGACGGTCGAACCGGCCGAAATCGACCGCCGGCCCCCGTGGGTACGCGCACCCGGCGTATTCTTCCCGGGCGCAATCGCCGCGGGAACATTCCGCGGCAAAGGGCGGAAAGAATTCTGGGACACTCTCTTCGGCGGTAACGCCGTACGCATCGACCTGCGCGGATGCGATTACACTCGCCTGGTCGTCGATGTCGACGATATCGATATCGCGATCGGTTCGCTCCGCCACGCCGCCGCAGCCTGAGCGGCGGCACTCCCGATCCGCCGATCGACCTCCTCGCCGCGGGGCCGATCGGCGGATCTGTATTTTCGGCGCCGCCTCCGGCGGCGCAGGGCGGGGCCCTATTAACCCCGGTTCTTCACTCCGGCGCTCAGTCGCTGCGCTCCTTC
Source organism: Nocardia sp. NPDC003963 (assembly GCF_053605105.1). NCBI lineage: Bacteria > Bacillati > Actinomycetota > Actinomycetes > Mycobacteriales > Nocardiaceae > Nocardia > Nocardia sp. NPDC003963. Next base: position 699,739 of record NZ_JBSGIP010000001.1, on the reverse strand, counting down.
GCTCTGTCGCTCCAGAACCGGGGCGGGCCCCGCCTGCGAATGCTGTCCATCCGGAGTGCCGGGGAAGGTATGTGGGGTGTGGCTACGGTGGAGAGCAGGGACGCGTGCCCGTGCCTCACCACACGGTCGCGCGGTATGCCGGCAGCTCGACGACCCTTTCGGCCGCCTGCGCGATGCTCGGCGGCGGGGGTGCTCGAGTTCTTCAGCGAACTCACCGACTATGGATTCGCCGACCACCTACATGTCCCCGGACTGTCCGATCGGAACCGAGCTCCGCAAGGAAACTCGACAGCCGGTTCACGCACCCGCGGCGTAATCCGGTACACGGGACCGGCACGTGTGGTCGAAATCGGCGTCGCTGCGCGTACCGCCCGGGCCGGGTGAGTCGAGGATTCCTGCGAAGGTTCGTCGGCGGCTGGTCGTCGGGCAGCCGATCACACGCGCTCGGTGGCGGCGCGGGACCACTCCGCCCGGCTCGCAACCGGCGCGTCCCACGGCCACCCGAGGCGACCGGTATGCATCGCTGGCGGAACTCCACGGCGCGCGCAGCGGCCGCGAATGCCCCGGATGTTTCCGGGGGTCCGGGGTCCGGGGTCCGGGGTCCGGGGTCCGGGGTCCGGGGTCCGGGGTCCGGGGTCCGGGGTCCGGGGTCCGGGGAAAGGCAACCTCGGCATCGACTGTGGACCCGATGTCCCCACACCCGTCGGAGGTGAGCGCAGGTCGGACCGACTCGCCCACCGCACACCGGGACTCCCCTCGGGATCGCGATCGGCCGGTAGGGTACGGGCGGCGCGGCCGCCGGATCCCGGATGCCGTGCGAGGTGTAGGACGTGAGACCGAACGGCCGGCGGTCCCGGCGCAGCTGTTCCCGGAGCCCGCGCACAGGTAGTCCCCTGCAATCACTCACCGATATCGCGGAGGAGATATGGCGGAGTTCACCGGGAAAGTCGCGCTGGTCACCGGAGCGGGGTCCGGTATCGGGAAGGCGACCGCGCAGCGACTCGCGGGGGCGGGCGCGCAGGTCGTGCTGGGCGATGTGGATCTCGCGGCGGTCGAGCGGGTCGCCCGGGAGATCGGCGAAGCGGGCGGTACGGCGGCCGCCGTCGCGCAGGACACCTCGAAGCTCGCCGACCACGAGGCGGCGGTGAATTTCGCGATCCGGACCTACGGGGCGCTGCATCTCGCCGTGAACAATGCCGGTATCGGTGTGAGCCCCGGGCCGATCGGGGAGCTGGATCCCGAGAAATGGCGGTTGCTCATGTCGATCAACTGTGACGGTGTGGTGTACGGGATGAAATACCAGATCCCGGCCATGCTGGCCGCCGGACCGCACCGCTGCGCGATCGTCAATATGTCCTCGGTGCACGGCAATGTCGCCACCGACGCGCCGGGATCCGCCTACACCGCATCCAAACACGCGGTACTCGGGATGACCAAGGCCGCCGCGGTGGAGTACGGCGCGACCGGACTGCGGATCAACGCGGTACAGCCCGGTGTCATCGCCACGCCGCTCACCGAAATGCCCGCCGAGGCCAGGGAATTCCTGGAGAACAAGCATCCGCTGAAACGGTTCGGCCGGGCCGAGGAAGTCGCCGCGGTGATCGCGTTCCTGCTCTCCGAAGACGCCTCGTTCGTCACCGGATCCGGATATCTGGTCGACGGCGGTTACACCGCGCTCTGATCCGGTGCCGGTTATTCGTCCGCGGTATCGGGTTCGGGTTTGGGCTGGCGCGTGGCGATCCGCAGCGCCGGTTCCACCACACGTGCGACGATCGGCCCGAGCGAGGCCATCAGCAGCACATAAGTTGTTGCCAGGGCGGCGAATTCGTCGGGCACCGCCCCTGCGGCCACCGCCAGACCGGCGATGACGATGGAGAATTCACCGCGGGCCACCAGGGCCGCACCGGCGCGGGCCCGGCCCAGTCGCGACGAACCGGCGTGCGCGGCGGCCCACCAACCCGTGGCGATCTTGGTGACCGTGGTGACCACCGCGAGCAGGATCGCCCAGCCCAGCACCGGGGGGATACTGCGCGGATCGGTGGTCAGGCCGAACAGGACGAAGAACATGGCCGCGAACAGATCCCGCAGCGGTTCCAGGATCTTGGTCGCGCTGTGCGCGGTGGTATCGGAGATCGCGATACCCAGCAGGAAGGCCCCGACCGCCGCCGAAACCTGTAGCGCGGAAGCGAATCCCGCCACCAGCAGCGCCGAGCCGAGCAGTTTCAACAGGAAGATCTCGTTGTCGTCGCTGGCGACGACGGCGGATACATACTTGCCGTAGCGGAAGGCGACCACGAGCACGACCGTCACCGCGAGCAACGCGATTCCCAGGGCCTGCAGGCCCGCCACGAATCCCAGGCCGGCCAGCACCGCGGTCAATACCGGTAGATAGGCGGCCATCGCGAGATCCTCGAAGACCAGGATCGACAGGATCACCGGGGTCTCCCGGTTACCGAGCCTGCCCAGATCATTGAGCACCTTGGCGATGATCCCGGAGGAGGAGATATAGGTGACCCCGGCCATCGCCAGGGCACCGACCGGGCCGAGCCCCAGCAGTAACGCGACCACCACACCGGGTGTGGTGTTCAGGACGAGGTCCAGCAGGCCGGCCATCCAGGATCTTCGCATCCCGGTGAACAATTCGGCCGCACTGTATTCGAGTCCGAGCAGCAGGAGCAGCAGCACCACACCGATTTCGCTGGCGAGATGGATGAACTCATCGGCCTCGTGTAGTTCGAAGAAACCTCCTTCCCCGAACACCAATCCGCCCACCAGATACAACGGGATTGGGGACATGCCGATCCGGGCCGCGATGCGTCCGAGCACTCCTAGCCCGAAGAACACCGCCCCCAGCTGGATCATCGCCAGCGTGGTCGCATTCATTGCTACAGGTTCAGCCGTCTTTCAGAATATCCGCGGCACTGTCCAGACCGTCCGAGGTCCCCACCACGATCAATACGTCGCCGCCGGTGAACACGAAATCCGGGCCGGGAGCCGGCATCGCCTGACCCGCCCGCATCACGGCCACGATGGAGGCCTTGGTCCGGGTGCGCATCCGGGTCTCACCCAGGGTCCGCCCGTCGTAGGGCGAGTTCTCGCTCACCGGCAACTGCCGGGTGTTCACACCGTCCATATCCCGGTGCTCGTTGCGCAACTGGCCCACCAGCTGCGGGGCACCCAGCAGATTGGCCAGGGTCCCGGCCTCCGCCTCGGTCATCGGGATCTGGGTGGTGGCGTCGGGATCGCCGATCTTGGTGAAGATCAGATCGATCGTCCCGTCCTTGTGGTCGACGACCCCGATCCGCCGGCGTACAGCGGTAAGCGGAAAATCCTTGCGCACGCCTATTCCTGGCAAGGGTGTCACTTCGACGTTCACGATGTCACCTTAACTCGACTGCGAGTGCGGACCGATAGCCGCACACACACTAGCGCTACCCCGCGCGACCGGGTATCGAACCTCGGCGGCGCCTCCGATCGGCGCGGGCGGCCGATCGGAGCAGCGCCGATCACCGCGCGCGTTCGGCGGCGATCACGACATGACGCATGAGCAACGCCGTGGTGACCGGGCCGACTCCGCCCGGTACCGGGCTCAGTCCGCCGGCGATCCCGCGGACCGATTCGGCGTCGACGTCGCCGACGATCTTCCCGTCGGCCGATTCGTTGGTGCCCACATCGATCACCACCGCGCCCTCGCGGACATTCGCGCCGGTCACCAGGCCGATCCGGCCCGCGGCGGCGACGACGATATCGGCGGCCGCGGTCACCGCGGGCAGATTCACGGTGCGGGAGTGGCAGACGGTGACCGTCGCGTTCTTCGCGAGCAGTAGATGCGCCAGCGGTTTGCCGACGACATTCGACCGTCCGACCACGGCCACATGCCGCCCTTCGAGGGCGACCCCGTGATGTTCGAGCAACTCCACCACCGCCTCGGCGGTGGCCGGAGCGAAACCGGCCGATCCCGCGGCGAGCAGCCCGAGCGACAGCGGGCTCACCCCGTCGACATCCTTGGTGGCGGCGATCGCGGGCGAGACATCGTCGAGGGTGACGCCCGCGGGCAGCGGTGTCTGCAGCATGATGGCGTCGGTATCGGGGTCGGCGCTGCGCACGGAGAGTTCGGTGCGCAGGGTGTCGGCGGAGGCATCGGCGCCCAGATCCACGGTATCGCAATCGATTCCGCGGTTCGCGGCCGATTTCTTCAACGAGTTCACGTACCAGGCACTGGCCGGGTCGTCGTTGGCGACCACCAGGGCCAGTCGCGGGGCCCGGCCCGCCCGCTCGGTCAGCGCCTTCGCTCGCGCGGTGGTGTCGGCGTTGATGGCGGCGGCGAGATCTTTCCCGGTCAGCGATGCGGTATCCACGGATATTCACCCTAACGGTCGCCGCCCGGCCGGACCCACCCGCAACCCCGCGGATCGCCGGGTACTAGTGTGTCGGTGGCACCGATACGCCCCGCTGTGCCGTAGCCAGCGGGTTTACGGGACATGTCCCCAATCGGTCAGCCGCAAATCCCGGGTTCCGGCCGAGACCGGACCTATGGTGGGTTGCCACATACCGCACCCCGAATTTCATCGAACGAATCTCCTGCGAGAACCCACTCCACCCGTGGAAAGGTGTCGCCGTAGTGCACAGTCGAAGAGGTCTGCAGTATCTGGTGGCGGTCAGCGCCGCCGCGACGAGTATCGCGTTCGCCGGTTTCACCGGCGCGCCGGCCCAGGCCAGTCCCGAAACGGACGCCCTCTACAACACAGCTCAGCGCCATTTCACCGACGGTGACTCCGTCGCCGGCCGAGCCGCCCTGAACGATCTCATCGGACGCGATCCCACCGATGCCGAGGCCCTGTCTCTGCAGGCGATCTGGTCCCATTACGCGGGCGATCTCCCGGCCCTCAACGATGCGATGGGCCGGCTGCGCGCCGTCGACGGCGCGATGGCCGCGGGCACCGACGGCGTGCTGCACGGCGTCAGCGCGGGTGTCGCCACCCTCCCCAACCCGCTTCCCGCACTGGTCGGACCGCAGACCGGCATCGTGGTCTTCGGGTTCGGGCTGCTACCCGACGGTACGCCCCGGCCCGAACTCGCCGAACGACTACAGGCTGCCTGGCTGCAGGCGATCGCCTCACCGTTCTCGCCGATCGTGGTCAGCGGTAACAACCCGAGCAACGGGATCACCGAGGCCCAGGCCATGGCCGGCTGGTTGATCGGCCGGGGAATTCCGGCCGAGCGGATCCACGTGGAGAACCGGGCCGGTTCGACGGTGCAGAACGCGCTGTTCAGCGCCGATATCCTGCACCGCGTCGGCGCCACCAGCGCGGTGGCGGTGACCTCGCCGAACCATATCCGGCGCGCGGTGGCCGATCTCTACGTGGCCGGGATCCCGGTGGTGGGCGCCACCACCTCGCTGAACCAGCTGGTCTCCCAGCTACCCCCGCCGAGCAAGCAGGCCCAGTACAGCATCTATCTCGACGCGACACGGACCTTCCAGCTCGCTACCAGCCGCTGACCCGCGGTAGGCCGTGGCGCCCGGCTCGGTGAGCCGGGCACCACGGCCCGGTCGGTGGCACGGTCCGATCCACCGGCGCCACCCGTCCGATCACTCGTCCCGGTTCACAGCGGACCGGGTTCCGGGATCGACGCCACGGCGTCCCGGATCCGGGCGGCCGCCGCGTCGGGCGGGATATCGGCGATGAAGGCCCCCATGGCAGACTCCGATCCGGCCAGATATTTGATCTTGTCCGCACCGCGTCTGATCGAGGTCAGTTGCAGATGCAGGCGCACGGTATCGCGGCCGGTATGGACCGGCGCCTGATGCCATGCCGCGATATAGGGGGTCGGATCGTCGTAGAGGGCGTCGATCCCGCGTAGCAAACGCAGGTAGAGGGTCGCCAATTCATCCCGCTCGGCCTCGTCGGTGGCCGCGAGATCCGGGATCTGCCGATGCGGTAGCAGATGCACCTCGACCGGCCAGCGCGCCGCGAACGGCACGAAGGCGGTCCACCGCTCCCCCGCCAGCACGACCCGGCCGCCCGCGCGTTCACTGTCCAGCACGCGTTCGAAGAGATCCGGGCCGAGCCGGCGTACCGAATCGAGCAGCCGGGCTGTCCGCGGTGTGATGTACGGGTAGGCGTAGATCTGACCGTGCGGATGCGGCAGCGTGACGCCGATGGCCTTGCCCCGGTTCTCGAAGGGGAACACCTGCTGCACCCCGGGCAGCGCGGACAGCGCCGCGGTGCGATCGGCCCAGGCCTCGATCACGGTGCGGGCGCGACCGGGGGTGAGATCGCCGAACGCGCCCTCGTGCGCCGGGCTGAAACACACCACCTCGCATCGCCCGACCGCCACCCGTTCCCGGCCGAAGCCGATATCCACGATATCGGCGAGACCGGCCGGAGCGGGCGGTTCACCGGCCACCTCGTCCGGTAGCGCGGGACCGAAGGACGGGGACCGGTTCTCGAAGACCGCGACATCGTACTGATCGGGTATCTCCGACGGATTGTCCGGCGTCTGCGGCGCGAGCGGGTCGCGGTCGGCCGGTGGTAACACCACGCGGGTCTGCCGGGCGGCGGCGATGGACACCCATTCCCCGGTGAGCACATCCTGGCGCATCACCGCGGTCGGCGGTCTCGGGTCCAGGTGGCGGGTGTCGATACGGCGTTCGGGGCCGAGCCGGGTATCGGCGTCGTCGTAGTAGATGAGATCCCGGCCGTCGGCCAGTTTCGCGGTGCGCTTCACGATTCGGGTCGGCACCCGACCACGATAACCAGGCCGCCCCCGCCCATCTCCCATCCACGGCACCGGCGGGTCAGCGCCGACAGCGCGCAAGCCTTCCCGTCCACCGCCCGCCACCCGGGCCGAAAAGGTATGGACTCTTGCCCACCCGGCACGTTATGGTCGTATCGACCAAAACAATCGAGGAGGCCCGAGATGGGTTACGGAAACTGGGATCACAGCGCCTACCACGCCGCCAAGGCCTACCGGGCACACCGGGGTATGGACGATTTCGGCTACACCGCGCAACTGCGCGACCAGCCCCACGACACCTGGACCGTCCACCCCGACCTGGACCCGTTCGGAGTGGCGGCACGGGAGTGCCGCGATTCCGCCGAGCACGGGAATTCCCTACCGATCGCCGTACTCTTCGACGTCACCGGATCCATGGGCCGGGTCCCGATGATCATGCAGGGCAAACTCGGGAAACTGCACGGCCTGCTGGCGGACAAGGGCTATGCCGACGATCCGCAGCTCCTCTTCGGCGGTATCGGTGACGCCGATACCGATCGGGCACCACTGCAGGTGGGTCAGTTCGAATCCGACAACCGGATGGACGAACAGCTGCGCAATATCCTCCTCGAAGGCGGAGGCGGCGGTCAGAAGTCCGAAAGCTATGAACTGGCCGCCTATTTCATGGCCCGGCATGTGGTGACCGACGCCTGGGAACAGCGCCGCAAGAAGGGATACCTGTTCCTCATCGGCGACGAGCTCAACAAACCCCGGCTGGCCTCCCGGCATATCCGCGCTGTACTCGGCGACCACATCCGTACCGATATCGCGGTCGATTCGATCTACCGGGAACTCGCGCAGCGCTGGGAAGTGCACTACATCCTGCCGAACCAGTCGTCCTACTACCACGATCCGGATATCGCGGAACATTGGCGCGCACTGCTGGGGCAGCGGTTCCTGCGGCTCGACGATCCCGCGGCGGTCTGCGAGCTGATCGCGCTGACGATCGGGCTGGCGGAGAACCAGGTGGATGTGCACACCGGGCTGGCCGACCTCCGCGATGTCGGCTCGGCCGCCGAGGCCGAGATCGTCGGCCGGGCGCTGCGTGCGACGGAGCCCAAGGCCCTCCCCGGCGGCACCCACTGAAACAGCGACCGGATACCGGAGCCCCACTTCCGCACCCTTCCCCGACACCCCGGATGGTCAGCATTCGCCGGTGGGGCCCGCCCCGGTTCTGGAGCGACAGCGCGAAGGAGCGCAGCGACTGAGCGCCGGAGTGAAGAACCGGGGTCGATAGGGCCCCACCCCCGCGGCGCCGAAGGCGCCGCCATGGACACAGCCCCGCCCGTCCCGCCGGAGGCGGGACACATAGATGAGGAGCAGTGATGAGTACGGAAGCGATAGCGGCCGGGTGCCATCCGGTCGTGGTGGATCTCGGATTCGGCGACGCGGGCAAGGGCGCGACCGTCGATTGGTTGTGCTCCCCCGAAGCCGGCCTCGGCGTCTCGGCGGTGGTGCGGTTCAACGGTGGGGCGCAGGCCGCGCACACTGTGGTCGCCGGCGAGCGCCACCACACCTTCGCCCAGTTCGGGTCCGGCACCTTCTCGGGAGTGCCCACCCTGCTCTCCGAATACGTGCTGGTGGAGCCACTGGCCCTGGCCGCCGAAGCCGAGCAGCTCGCCGGGACGGGTGTCGCGGACCCGCTGTCGCTGCTGTCCGTGGACGGTCGGGCGCTGCTCACCACTCCGATCCATATCGCCGCCAACCGAGCCCGTGAGGATGCCCGTGGTACCCGGCGCCACGGATCGTGCGGGATGGGGATCGGGGAAACGGCCGCCTATGCCCTACGCCACGACGCACCGCGGGTCGCGGACTGCCGCAGGCCCACCGCGCTCCGGCGGAAACTGAGCGCACTCGCCGCGCACTACCGTCCACTACTCGCGTCGAGCCCGTATCAGCACGAATCGATCGACGCACTCGTCGGCGCGTACCGCGAATTCGGCGCGGCAGTGCGGATAACCGGCCCGGACGAACTGCGCCGCGCGGCGCGGCGCGGACGGCTGGTGTTCGAGGGCGCGCAGGGGGTGCTGCTGGACGAATGGCGCGGATTCCATCCGCACACCACCTGGTCGACGGTCGAACCGCGCAATGCCCGCGCACTGCTGGCCGGAATCGGCGCCCGCGGGGTCACCCTCGGGGTGACCCGCACCTATATGACCAGGCACGGCGCCGGACCCTTCCCCACGGAGGATCCGGATCTGCGGAATCCGGAGCCGCACAACGGTTCCGGTCGATACCAGGGCGCGTTCCGGCAGGGATATCTCGATACGGTGCTGCTGCGGTATGCCGTCGCGGTGTCCGGTGGTGTGGACGGTCTGGTGGTCAACCACCTGGACGCGATATACGGCGGACGGGCGGCCACTGCCTACGCCACCCGGGACGGCGTCCGGACCGCGCTCGAACCGGGCTCCTGGCAGGACCTGGGTCACCAGCGGGCGTTGACCGGATTACTCACCGCGGCAACGCCGTTGTACGCCGAACTGCCCACCGATGTGGCCGGTTGGTTGCAACATCGGCTGGGCCTACCGGTGGTACTCACGGCGTCCGGCCCGGACCGACGGGCGCGACGGCCGAGCGCGTTCTTCGACGCGGTGCTCCGCCCCGGGGCACCCACGATCTCCGGTACGGCACCGTCCCGAACAGCGTGAGGCGATCCGCGCGCAGCCGGTATGCGGCCGGAGCGACACCGGTCCGTTCAGCGGAGAATCGTCCCGCCGTCGATATTGATGATCTGCCCGTTGATCCAGGCGGCGTCACCGGAGAGCAGAAACGTCACCGCCGCCGCGATATCGGCCGGCTCACCGACCCGCGGGCTGTGCATCCGGTCCAGCGCCGCCTTCTCCAGATCCGGCCACTGTGGTGCGGAACGGATGGCCTCGGTCGCGGTGAATCCGGGTGCCACCGCGTTGCAGCGGATCCCCTCCCGGCCCCACCGGGTGGCCACGTGCCGGGTCAGCGCACCGATTCCGGCCTTGCTGGTCGCGTAGGCGGGGCGGGTGGGTTCACCCTGGAACGCCGCGGCCGAGGACATGTTGACGATCGCCCCGCCCCCTCGTGCCAGCATCAGCGGGATCGCGTTCTTCATGGTGCTCAGGTAGCCGCGCAGGCTGACCGTCATCACCCGGTCCCAGATATCCAGATCGATATCGACGGCGTCGGTGTCGTGACGCAGGGTGCGCATATCGGCACCGACATTGAACAGCGCGTCCACCCCACCGAACCGGCGGGTGGTGGCCGCGAACAGCTCCGCGATCGATTCCGGGTCGGCGAGATCGAAGGCCACTGCCGCCGCGTCGCCACCCGCCGCGGTGATGGTGTCGGCCGTGACCGCCGCGTCGGATTCACGCAGATCACCCACGACGACGCGATAGCCCTCCGCCCCGAGCCGCACGGCCGTCGCGGCCCCGAGCCCGGTGGCACCGCCCGCCACGACCGCTACTTTTCCGTCGAGCCCCGATGAACCCATCTCCACACGCCCACCTTCCCCATAACAAGAATGTCATTCTCTTTTCAAAGAATGACAATACCCAGCGCACGGTCTCCCACGCGAGATACGGCAGTATGGGAGCTGTGGACCAATCGGCGGTATCGGTGGATGTCGTGGCGTTGCGGTTCTGGGCCGACGACGCCGCGGCCACCTTCGGCATAGCGGCACGCCTGCACGAGCCCTTCACCGGGCAGCTGGCGTTACCCGGTGTACTGCTGGGCCGCGGCGAACGTCTCGCGGAAGCGGCGCGCCGGGCCGTGCGCACCAAACTCGGTGTACCGGACGAGGCCATCGGCCCGGTCGGCCAGCTGGTGACCTTCGACGAACCGAATCGCGATCCGCGCGGGCCGACGCTGTCGATCGTCATGTGGGCGGTGACCGGCCGTCACGAAGGCCCCGCCCGCTGGGTGTCCTTCGGCGAACCGCCGGCACTGGCCTTCGACCACAACAGCATCGTGACCGCCGCGCGTGGACTGCTCTCGGGGCTGCTCTGGAAGGATCTGCCACTGACCCGGGCACTGCTCGGTGACCAATTCCCGGCCACCCGCGCGGTCAACCTCGCCACCTCCCTCCTCGGCGGCCGCCCGGACGCGGCGAACCTGAACCGCACCCTCGCCGGAATCCCCGGACTGCGCAAAACCGACGAACGCCGCCGCACCAAGGCCACGGGCCGGCCCGCCGCGGTCTGGGCCTTCGGCGGCGAGCAGTAGCAGCACGAACGGCCGGAAGCGACCCGCCGACCGCACCGAACGAGACGACGGCGACACCAGCCGGTATTTCCGATGCGCACGGCGCCCGCAGTCGCCAGACTTGTGCCCATGACCGCATTCGACATCGCCGATATCACCCGGCAGCTGCGCGCGGCCGGATGTGTATTCGCCGAGGACGAGGCCCGGTTACTGGTCGAGGCGGCCGCCTCGGAAACGGAACTGGCCGCACTGCTGGCACGTCGTATCGCGGGCACACCGCTGGAACATCTCCTGGGCTGGGTGCAGTTCCGCGGCATCCGGATCGGCGTCCGCGACGGGGTATTCGTACCGCGGCAGCGCTCCGCCCTGATGGTGGACGAGGCGCTCGGCCTGGCCGCTGTCCACCCGGTGCGCGCGGTGGTCGATCTGTGCTGCGGATCGGGAGCACTCGGCCTGGCCCTGCTCACCGAACTCGGTACCCGTTCGGCGGAATTGGTGGCCGCCGATATCGACCCCGTGGCGGTGGCCTGCGCGAAGGAGAACCTGGCAGCGGTCGGCGGCCGGGTCCATCAGGGCGATCTGTTCGACGCGCTACCGCGGGCGCTGCGCGGCCGGATCGATATCCTGCTCGCCAACACTCCGTACGTACCCTCGAGCCTGATCGCGCGACTACCGCCGGAGGCTCGCGATCACGAACCCCCGGTAGCCCTGGACGGTGGACCCGACGGCCTGGACCTGGCCCGGCGCACCGCGGCGGGCGCGCCGGGCTGGCTGGCGCCGGGCGGAAGCCTGCTGATCGAGATAGGCGTCGATCAGATCCCGGCCGCCACCGAGCTGCTCACCGGCAGCGGGCTCGTCTCCCGCATCGTCCGCTCGCCGGACCTCGACGCCACGGTGGCCGTCGGCCGGCGTCCGGCGGCTACTTCCGGCCGGTGAACGCGTCCATCGAGTGGTACACGCCGACCGTGTTCAGGAACAGATCGCGGAGTTTGATCGGCAGCACCCCGGACAGCGCCTTGTTGAGTCGCGAGGTCCACGGCAGGATCACGACCGGTGTGCCCTTCTTCATCTCGGTCCAGGAGGTATCGACGACCTTGTGCTGGTCCAGGATGGGAGTGAACCAGAAACCCTTGGCGCCCTCGAACATTCCGGTGTCGATATAGGTCGGGCATACCGTGGTCACCTTCACATGATCGTGACCGGCCTGCTCGAGTTCGATCCGCACCGAATCCGACCAGCCCAGGGCCGCCCATTTCGACGCCGCGTACACGCTCATCCGCGGGTTGTGCACGAGCCCGGCGGAGGAGGAGATGGTGAGCACCCGGGCCTCGGAGCTCCGGGCGACCATCCCCGGCAGAAATTCCAGAGTCACATACATCGGCGCCAGCGCGTTGATCGCCATGGTCTTGTCGATATCGCCGCGGTCCGTGGTTTCCCAGAAGTAGGTGTTCCCGCGGACGATACCGGCGTTGTTCACCAGGACATCGATTTCGCCGACCTCCGCGCGCACCGACGCCGCGGCCGACGCGACCGACGCGCTGTCGGAGACATCGACCGCGTAGGTGTGGACGGTACCGCCGGCGGCGGTCAGCTCGGCCGCGGTATCCCGCAGCGCGGTGTCGTTGATATCCCACAGCACCACGGCGGCGGCGCCCTCGCGCACCGCCCGGGCTGCGAACAGTTTGCCCAGGCCCATCGCGGCCCCGGTGATCAGCACCTTCTTACCGGCCACCGTATCCAGTTTCATCGGTTTCGAATCCTTGTCGTCGGAATTAGCGAGCGAGCGCGGCCTACTTCTGGCGCAATGTCTTCATCACCCGGAAGTAGAGGGTCATCGTTTTCGCCCACGTCGCCTCCGACATCCCGGGCAGCGGCGCGATCGGGAGCATGCGCTGGACCGCGATCGTCTGGGTGTCGACATACTTGAGCAGGCCCTCCGGACCGTGCCGACGGCCGGTGCCGGAGATCCCGACGCCCCCCGACGGCGCATCGGCACTGCCCCAGGCGGCGATGAAACCCTCGTTCACGTTCACCGAACCCGCGTTGATCCGGGCGGCGAATTCCCGGCCGCGCGACGCGCTGCGCGTCCAGACACTGGCATTGAGCCCGTAGGGGGTGTCGTTGGCCAGGGTCACGGCCTCGTCGTCGGTGGCCACCCGGTAGACCGAGACGACGGGGCCGAAGGTCTCCTCGCGATACACCGTCATATCGGCGGTGACATCGGTGAGCACCGTGGGTTCGTAGAAGTAGGGCCCGAGGTCCGGACGGTGCACACCGCCGGCCAGGACCGTCGCACCCTTGGCGACCGCGTCGTCGACATGGGCCCGGACCGTCTCGAGTTGCCGCGGGAAGGTCAGCGAACCCATATCGGTCGAATAGTCGAGCGGTGAACCGAGTTTCAGCGCCTGCACCGCGGCGACGAACTCGTCCACGAACCGGTCGTGGACCTTCTCGTGGACGTAGATACGCTCCATCGATTCGCACAGCTGACCGGCCGAGGCGAAACTGGCCCGGACCGCGGTGCGAGCGGCGGCGCCTGGATCGGCATCCGACAGCACCAGCAGCGGGTTCTTACCGCCCAGTTCCAGCGAACAACCGATGAGACGCTCACCGGCCTGCCGGCCGATGGTGCGGCCGGTGGCGCTGGAGCCGGTGTAGTCGACGTAGTCGGCGCGGTCGATCACCTCGCCGCCGATCACCGAACCACGGCCCAGCACGATCTGCCACAGATCCTCCGGGAGCCCGGCCCGGATCGCGGCGTCGACGGCCCACAGCGCGGTGAGCGCGGTCTGGTTGTCCGGGCGGCCCACCACCGCGTTACCGGCCACCAGGGCGGGCAGCGCATCCGAGACAGCCAGCGCGAGCGGGTAGTTCCACGGCGAGATCACCGCCACCACGCCCTTGGGTCGCTGGCGCACCTGCACATCGGTGAGCACCGGCAGTACCCCGCGCGGATTGCGGCGGGCGAGCAGTTTGGGTGCGGTGGCGGCGTAGTAGCGGGAGTTGACCGCGACATCACCGACCTCGTCGAACGCGTGCGCCCGGGATTTACCCGTTTCGGTCTGGACGATATCGAGGATGGTGTCCTGTTCGGCGAGCACCAGGTCGTGGAAGCGGCGCAGGACGGCGGCCCGCTCCCGCACCGGGACCTGCGCCCACCGGCGCTGCGCGATGCGGGCACGCTCGAACGCGGCGTCGATATCGGCGACCGAGGACTGCGGCAGTTCGGCGATCTGTTCACCGGTGGCCGGAGCGGCTACGGCGACGGCGGGAGCACCGCCGGCCGCGGCCCGAGCGAGCAGTGATTTCACCATATCCGGGGTCACCGCGCCGGTGGCGGCTGGACGCTGGGCGGTCGTCATCGTCGGGGTGCTCCTGGGCGTTGGCGCGCCGCGGCGGAACCACAGCGGAAATGATTAATTGAACAGTGGTGTTAGGGTAATCCCCGTGCCGTACGCCGTGTCAAGGGCTCCGTTCCACGCAACAGCCCGGAACCGCCGGGAGCTGTGGGATCTCACAGACCGGCCGGCGGACCCGTCGTGAGCACCCCGAACGCCGAGCGGCCCGCCCGTCGGGGCCGGCCGCCACAGACGCACGAACAGGCCGAACAGGTGCGCGCCCGGATCGTGCGGGCCACCGCCGCGGTATTCACCCGCAGCGGTTCCCGCGGATCGAGCGTCGCGCAGATCATCGAGGAGGCCGGGCTGTCCCGCCCCACCTTCTATCGCTATTTCGCCAACGCCACCGAACCGCTCAACGCGGTTCTCGATATCTCCAATGCCGAACTCGTCGGTGGGATCGGTGCCGCGGTCGAGGCGTCCGGCGAGGGCGTGGATCTCGGTATCCGGCTCATCGACGCCTATCTCGACTGGGCCCGCGGCCACGGCCCGATGCTGCGGCCGCTGTTCGCCGAACTCCACGACCCCGGTTCGCCGGTATCGGGATACCGCAACACCGCGCTGGACGGGATCCGCGCGATCGTGCGCACCAAATTCGCCGAATTGGGGCGCCCGGTACCGGCACCGCTGGACCTGGATGCGGCGCTGCACGTCTGCGAGTACGTGGTCTACCGGATCTCGGCCGCGGCCGAACCGGGCCGCGAGCCCGCTCCGGAAACGGTTGCCGCGGCCCGGCTGACCATGATCCGGGTAGTGCTGGCGACGCTCGGCAATACCGACGATGTGCACTACGCGATGAGTCTGCCCGGTATCTTCCCGGCCGCGGCTTCCATCGGCGACTGATCGGCACTGCTTTCCCGGCCACCGCTCGGGCGGCGGCGCAGGACACGACGGGGCAAAACACTCCTCCGCGGCCGCCGGACCTCCGACCGGTGCGACTCGATGGCCGGCGAAGCGGGTGAATCAGGTCTACTCGACCCGAAATGTCACGACTCCGGCCCCCGGCCCGGTTTCATACCGGACCCATATCGTCCAGACTCAGGCCGCTGGCGCGCAGCACGTGCCGGTCGATCGCCGCGCGAATGGCCTCCTCGGTCCCCAGGATGCGGACGTGCCGACGCGCGCGGGTGATCGCGGTGTAGAGCAACTCCCGGGTGAGCAGACTCGAACCCGGCTCCGGCAGGACGATGGTCACCGCGTCGTACTGGCTGCCCTGGCTGCGATGGATGGTCATGGCGAAAACCGTGACCACCGCGGGGAACTGAGTCGGGTGGACCAGATACGGCTCGTCCCCCCGCTGTAGCGCCACCCGCAGCGATCCGTCCGGCCGGGATACCACCACTCCGGTGTCACCGTTGTAGATCCGGGCCTCGTGATCGTTCGCGGTCACCAGCAGCGGCTGGCCGGGATACCAGGTGCCGTAACGGTTTTCCGGACCCGAACCCGACACCGCGGCCCATTCGGCCGCGAGCCGATCCCACTGTTCGACGCCGTACGGTCCACGCCGGTGCGCGCACAGCAGACGATGGGATTCGAAGGCGCCCAGCGCGGCCGCCGCGTCACCGGCACGCGCGGCGGTACCGACCCGCTGCGCCGTCGTGACGATATCGGCACGGACGGCGGCGAGATCGTCCGGACCGCGCAGCTCGAGCATCTCGCCGCCGGCCCGCAGCAATGCCAGCGCGGCTTCGGTATCACCGGCCCGCACGGCGACGGCGAGATCGGCGATCCGGCCGCCGAACCGGCGGCCGCGGGTCAGCCGGACGATCCCGCCGCGTAACCGGTCCCGTTCCAGTTCGGTGAGTGTTTCGGTATCTCCCGATTCCATTTCCGGAGCACCCTCCGCTGCCGCGAGTTCGGCGCCCAGCACCTCCTCGAACGCGGGGTCGGCGCTCCCGGGAAACGGTGCGGCCACCAGATCGGCGAGGACCGCCCCGGCATCGACCGAGGCGAGCTGATCCGGATCGCCCGCCAGGACGAGCCGGGTATCGGGCCGCAGCGCCGCCAGCAGCCTGCTCATCATGGTCAGCGAGACCATGGATGTCTCGTCCACGACCACCACGTCGTAGGGCAGCCGATTGTGTTCGTGATAGCGGAACCGGGTGGCGCGCCCGCGTTGCCAGCCCAGCAGCCGGTGCAGGGTCGCGGCCGACAACTCCGGCAGGCCCAGGGCGGGCGCCTGATCCCGGACGGCCTCCTGCAATCGGGCCGCGGCCTTACCCGTGGGCGCGGCCAGCGCGATCCGCGGCGGCGCACCACCACCGCCGGGACCGGCGGCATGCTGGGCGACGAGCAATGCCAGGATCCGGGCGATGGTGTGAGTCTTACCGGTGCCGGGCCCGCCGGCGACGACGGTGGTCCAGTGGGTGGCGGCGAGCGCGGCGGCGATACGCTGCCGGTCCACGCCCCCTTCCGCCGCACCGAACAGCCGGTCGAGTTCGCGGCGCACCACGGCGGGGTCGCTGTGCGGATGATCGGCGGCCCGGGCGGTGAGCACTCGCCGGATGATCTGTTCCTGCTGGTAATAGCGATCCAGGTAGAGCAGCGGGCCGGTCTCCGGACGGGACGGATCGGTGAGCCGCAGCGGGCGCAACGGACCGTTCGGACCGCCCAGGACCAGCGGACTCACCCGCAACGCCGCGACGACCCCCGCCTCGTCGGGCCACGGCAGCTCCGCGGGATCCACCGGTAGTTCCGTACGTTCCTCGTCGGCGTCCACACCGATATCACGCATCCGGGTGAGATCCAGGCATACCGACCCCGACCGCACCGCGCGAACGGCCAGGGCGGCGGCGAACAGCACCAGTTCCCGGTCTTCTCCGCCGAGCCGGCCCAATCGTTCGGCGACGTGCACATCGGCGGCCGACAGGACTCCCGCCTCGTTGAATTCGCGCAATATCCCGGTCCCCCGTTGCGCTACCCGGATGGGTATCACGAACCACCTCCGGCGAGTAGATCCGACAGCGCGATGATCAGCCCGGGTGGCGGGGTCCAGTCGAAAACACCGGCACCCGCGGGGGTCTCCGGCCCGATCATGCCGCGCACGAAGAGATAGCGGATACCGCCCAGGTGCACCGCCGGGTCGTATCCGGGCAGTCGCCAGCGCAGGTACCGGTGCAGCGCGACCGAATAGAGCAGCGCCTGCAAGGGATAGTGCGAGCGGACCATCTCCGCGAGCATGCGTTCCCGGGTGTAGTGGGCGACCGTCAGATCACCGGTCCCCAGCCGGTTCGTCTTGTAGTCCACCACGACACAGCGTCCGTCCGGGGTACGCAGTACCGCGTCGATACTGCCGGTGAGATACCCGCGCAACGGAAGATCGTCGAGGGTGTCGAGTTCGTCCGCGTAGCTGTGGAAATCGTCGCCGGGGTCCAGATGCGCGCGGACGGTGGCGGCGATACCCCGCAGAGTGGCGGCCGCGCCGGCCGGATTGTCGCCACCGGCCAGCGGTAATTCGAATTCCAGTTCACACAGGCGGTCCCGGCCGGGGATATCGGCGAGAGCGCCGAACCCGATCGGGGTCCGCAGTACCTCCACCAGCGCCGTCGTCAGCAGCTCCGGGTCGGCGGCGGAGAGCATCTCACCGATCGATTCGGTGCAGCGCGCCCGCACCTCGGCGACCAGATCGGCGGCACCGGTATCCACCAGCTCCAGCACGCCGTGCACCAGCGTGCCGAACTCCGCGCCGTAGGGCAGATCGTTCATCAGCGACGGCACGCCGGGTTCGGGTTCGGCCAGGGGGGCGGGGACCTCGGGCTCGTCACCGGGGCCGGGGGCGTCCTCCGGTTCGGACTCCGGCGCCACCGCGTGGGCGGTCGCGGTGAGTGCCGAATAGGAGGTGCGCCGCCAGTACTCGTCGATCTCGCGGTCGAAGGTGGCCACGGCCACGGCACCGGATCCGGTATCGCCCCAGGGTCGGTACACCGGAGGGTCGGCGGCGGGGTCCGCGGCGGTCACCGAAATCGACTCGCCCGCACCGGCAGCCCGAGCGCGCAGCCGATCGACCACCGCGCCGTCGTCCGGAACGGCAGCCCGTACGCTCGGTCGCGCCGCATCCGGTGAACGGCCGAACAGCAAGCGGTGCAGCGGCGCGATCGCGGTACCGAACGAAGGCGCCCACCAGGCGACCACCTGACAGCACGCCCGGGTCAGCGCCACATAGCAGAGGCGCAGTTCCTCACCCGCGGATTCGCTGTCGGCGCGTTCCTTACGGGCCGGGTACCCCGGGGCATCGGGACCTCCGATATCCAGCACCCGGGCGTCCTCGTCGTGCATCAGCAGGGTGGCGGGTTTGGGATCCGCGGAGCTGTCCCAGGCGAACGGCAGGTAGACGACCGGGAATTCGAGACCCTTGCTGGCGTGCACCGTCGCGATCTGCACCGCCGCGATATCGCGGTCCAGGCGCCGGCCGCGGCCGGGCACCGACCCGGACGCGGGTTCGCGCACCCGGTCGGCCAGCCACCGGGTCAGCGCGGTGAGACCCATCCCTTCGGTCACCGACACCTCGTCCAGCAGCTGGGCGAGGTGCCGGAGGTCGGTGAGCCGCCGTTCGCCGTGTTCGACGGTGAGCAACCGCGGTGCCAGCCGGGTCCCGGTGGCGAGTTCGTCGAAAACGGCAGCGAATCCCGCACGGGCGAACAACCGTGCCGCGTCACGTAATTCGGCACTGACCCGGCCGACCAGATCCGCTCCCCCGCTGTCGAGGTCGGCGCCGGTATACCCGAACAGCGGGGTCAGCGCCGCCAGCCGCACCCGGTCCGCGCGATGCGGTTGTTCCAGGGCCCGCAACACCCACAGCCAATCGGTAGCGCTGCGGGTGGCGAAGATACTGCTGCCACTCGCCAGCACTACGGGGACACCGGCTCGTTCGAGCGCGGAGCGCACCACCTCGAGCTGAGTGTGGGTGCGGACCAGCACCGCGATATCGCCGGGTCCGATCGCTCGTTCGCCGGTGGCGGCAGCGTCCGGGTCCCGCTCGGCGGGCCGGGGTCGGGGGGCGTCCGTCAGGACCGTGCCGGATTCGAGAAGCGCGACGATATCGGCGGCCAGATCGGCCGCGACCCGGGCCCGTTGCCGATGGATGTTCGGGAATCCGGAGGCGCCGCGTGGTCCCGCACCCGTGCGGGGCAGGCATCGCAACCGCAGCGGCGTGATGAGCTCGGCCGGACCGCGCAACCTGGTCCACGGCTGGGTGGGGGTGACCGCGGGCACCACGATCTCGTCGTGACCCAGTGCCGCACCACCCAGCAGCTGTTCGAGCGCGGCGAGCAGTCCGGCGTCACTGCGCCTGTTCGTGGTGAGTTCCCGGCGCGCGGTGGCATGCCCCACCGCGTCCAGGTAGCTCAGGACCTCCGCGCCCCGGAACGCGTAGATCGCCTGTTTGGGGTCGCCCACCAGCACCAGCGGATTGTGCTCGTGGAACGCCCGGTGCAGGATCTCCCACTGCAATGGATCGGTGTCCTGGAATTCGTCGACGAGGACCACCCGGTAGCGATCGCGGATACGGCGGCACGCGGCCGGGCCGCGGGCCGGATCGGCGAGGATATCGCGCAACAACACCAGCAGATCGTCGAAATCGCGCAGACCGGCGAGACGTTTGCGGCGTTCGGTTTCGGCGCGGACCGCGGTCGCGAAGGAAATACGTTCCGCCGAGGCGTCATCGGTATCGGGGGCGAGCCGGGCCTGTCTGTCCCGCACCGCCGCCGACGCGAACCGGTGGGCCTGTTTCACCGAGAACGGTGCCCGGGTACGCGCGTAACGGCTCAGGTACAGATCGTCGACGACGGTACGGATGAGATCGTCGGCCTCTTCCACCAGCCGGGCTCCGGGCTCGTGATCGCCGGCCAGGCCGAGTTCGGCCAGCATGCGCTGACAGAAACTGTGCGTGGTGGCGATGACTCCGGCGTCGAAATCGGAGAGCGCGGCACGCAGCCGGGTGCGGCGGGCACCGACCTCCGCGGGATCCGCGTCGGCCAGATGCCGGATCAGCTCGTCGGAGGAGCTCCGGGCGGCGTCCGGATCGGCGAGCGCGGCGGTCACGGCGACGAACCGATCGCGAGTGCGTTCGCGCAGTTCCTGGGTCGCGGCCCGGCTGAAGGTCACCAGCAGCAGGCGGGAGATGTCCACGCCGGCCTCGGCGACATAGCGGACGGCCAGCCCGACGATGGCATAGGTCTTACCGGTTCCGGCGCTCGCCTCCAGCACAGTGGTGCCCTGCGGCAGCGGGCCGCACAGTTCGAACGCGTTTCCGGGGGCGTCCGTCGTGGTCGTCGCGGTCGTGATCGTCACTTCTGCTCCGTCCCGCTGCTGCGCGTATACCCGGTACTCACGGCGCCCCCTGCTGTTCGGCACGCAGCAGGGGTACCCACAGCCGGCGGGCGATCGACCCGAAACGGGTGTTCTCCACGGGTTCGCCGGCGGGTGCGGGCGCCGCGGTGAGATCACGCAGGTCCGGGGCCGGACCCCAGACGTAGCGCAGATTGCGGTCGGTGTGTTCGGCGAAATCGCGGGTCTTGTCGCCGCCACCGAATTCGCGGTCGGCGGCGGCGATCGCCTCCTCCGGGGTGAGCCGCCGATACCGCGCTTCGGCATAGGCCGCGGTGGTGGCCGTGGAGATGGGCAGCGGTTCGGTGAGACCGGTATCGCGCAGCGCGACCAGGGTGCGCAACATGGCCGTGGCGTCGGCCGCACCGGGGGCGGTGAGCTCGGCGCGCCAGGCCGGGGTCGGGAATCGACCCCGGCCGGTGACCGCGGCACGCCAGGATCGTTCATCGGTGACCGCCAGCGCCAGCAGCGAAACCCACGCCGCGATCCGGTGTTTCGGCGCGACCCGTGAATAGGTGGTCCGTACCAGCAGTTCCCCGCGCACATCGGCGACCGTGCCGGTGAGCCGGCGGCCGTCGCCGAGATCGAGCGCGATATCGATATCGCGTGGTGGCTGGGTGTAGTCCGGACCGGCCGCACGAACCAGGGTCTCGACGGTCCGTTCGACCTCGTCGAGCACGGCCCGCCCGAGTTCGGCCGGGGGCAGGATACCGCGTCGCCATTCCGCGGCCCGCAGCTCGGCCGGGTCGGCACCGGCCAACCGTGCGGCGAGCATCCGTTCGCCGAGTGCCCAGGTGTCGAGCCCGCCGAACTCGATGGGCAGCCGGTCGGCGATATCCTCCTCCTGGTCGGGGACCCGCACGCCCAGCCGCTGCCACAGGAAACCGCGCACCGGATGTTCCAGGAAGGCGATGAGGTCGGCCAGTCCGATCTCGGTGGTTTCGGTACCGGGCAGGGTCCGGGTGAGCAGTTGCGGAGGGGGAGTCGGTATCCCGCCGATCGCCCGGGCACCCGCGAACGCGACGGTATCGAAGCCGAAGGGCCGATCCGCGGCGAAATTGCGTGGATCGTATGCCTGCAGCGGATGCCGGGTGAGCAGCCGCGCCATACCCGCGGCCCCGATATGTGCGCGGAGCACGTCCAGGAGTTCGGCGATCGGCACCGCGGGTGGCCGGTAGGCGCCGGTCACCGGGTCGGCACCGGTGTGCACGATCACCAGGGTGTCGCGGGCGGCCGTGATCGCGTCCAACAGGAGCTGGCGGTCCTCGGAGCGCGGATCGCGTTCGCCCAGTAGGGGTTCGCGGGCCGGCACCTCGTCGCCGTCGATGCCCGCACCGCGCGGGAAGACGTCGTCGTCCACCCCGAGCAATACCACCACGCGGTGCGGGACCGACCGCATCGGGGACATGCCGCATACGGTGAGTTCCCCGGTACGGAAATTGGCGCGGGCCGGCGCGGCCGCGAGCCGGCCCTGCAGCAAGCCGGTGATATCGGCGAGCCGCAACTCCACCTCGCCGGCATGGGCGGTCGCGGCCGCCAGTTCACGGCGTGCCTCGGTACGGATCCAGGCCTGCGATTCGGGTACCTCGGTCAGTAGATCCAGTGCCCGGTCCAGCACGGCCGACCACCGGGCGGCGGGTGCGGGCCCCTGCAGATCCCGCAGCACCGCGGCCAGCCGGTCGACGTACTCGGCGAACCGGCCGGCCACATCGATATCGTTGCTGTCCACATCGTCGAGCGGCAGGACCCGATCCAGCCAGCCCTGCGAGCTCTCGTCGGCAGTGACGCCGAGCAGGATCCGGTCCACCGCCGCGTTCACCGTGTTCTGTTCGAAATCGCCGAGGCCGAACGCGGCACGCTGCCGCCGGCCGATACCCCAGCGGGCGCCGGCCTCCACCGCCCATTCCCGTATCCGCTCGATATCGTCGTCGTCGAAACCGCAGGCACGCCGGACCGGTTCGCACGCCGCCAGATCCAGCACCTCGGTGACCGTGACCCGGCTGCGGGCGAGTTCCAGCAGGGTCACGACCACACCCAGCAGCGGATTCGTCACCGCCCGGCCGCGGTCGGCCGGCCGCAGCCGCAGCCGATGGCCCGGATGCCCTGCGGCGGTGCGGGATTCCACGGCCGCCGCCGCGGGATGCCCGAACGCGGCACGCAGCAGCGGCGCGAACGTCTCGACCTCCGGGCACATGACGAGTACATCGCGCGGCTCGAGCGACGGATCGGCGGCGAAGAGCCCGAGCAGGCACTCCCGCAGCACCTCCACCTGCCGGGCCGGACCGTGACAGGCGTGCACCTGCACACTGCCGTCGGCGCCGCACTCCCCCTGCTCCGGCGGCCATTCGTCGTCGCGGATACGCCGCTGCACACACTCCAGCAGCGTCGCCGGTTCGTCACCACGGCCGGAACCGTTGCCCGGCCGGACCGCCGCGGCGCCGGGTGCGGACACACCGGACGGCGCCGGGTATCGGCGATCGGTGGCGGCCACGGGCAGGCGCAACTGGAGCTCCCGGATATCGCGGCCCAGCCCAGCCAACAGCGGATGACGTACCCGGGTGGCCGAATCATCCTCGACGCGTAGGGATTTCGGAGCCGAACCGGCCAGCGCGTCCCACATGACCGGGCTCGGGTGGGTCAGCCACAGATGCAGATCCCGGTGTTCGGCCAGCGCGGTGAACACCGCCAGGTGCGCGGCCGGAAACCGGGTCGCGCCGAAAAGGGACAACCGCGGCGGCAGATCCACCGCTCCCGGCTCGGCCCGCAATCGCGCGCAGAGGGTCTCCAGCCGTTCGGCCGGGTCCGGCGCATCGATGGCCGCGCGCAGCCGACGCCACAGCGCCGGCTGCCAGATCAGGTCGTCGGGTAACGGGCGGCCGGTGCCGTCGGTATCGGCACCGCGCGACCATTCGGCGATCAGGGCCGGGCGCGCGACCGCGTAGCCGTCGAACAGCGCGGACAACCGGGCGGCGGTCGCGTATCGGCGGCCGCGGCGATGATCGGCATCGGCCGCGAGGTCGCCCACGGCGCCGGTGTCCTCCGGTCCACCGCGGGTATCCAGTCCGAGATGCCGGGCGAGGACGGCACACCACGGTTCGTGCACCGATTCGTCGATCACCCGCAGCAGGGTCCACACCGTCCGGTCGGGCGACCACGGATCGTCGTGCGGGCCCGGACCGCCTGCGCCCGCCGATA
This sequence comes from Nocardia sp. NPDC003963, assembly GCF_053605105.1. Lineage (NCBI taxonomy): Bacteria > Bacillati > Actinomycetota > Actinomycetes > Mycobacteriales > Nocardiaceae > Nocardia > Nocardia sp. NPDC003963. The sequence goes on along the minus strand of NZ_JBSGIP010000001.1, from coordinate 675,869 downwards.
TCTCCTCGACCAGCGCGGCCGGCATCGGGAACCGGATATTCGCCGCGATACCGTCACCGGCGGCCGTGGAAATCCCCAGCACACCCGAGAGTTGCTGCGTCAGCCAGCGTTCCACCCCTTTGGCGGGAACGGCGACCACTTCGGCGGCGAAGGGATCGGGCAGCGGATCCGCGAGGATCCCGGCCAGCGCGGTGACCAGTGTGTCCGCGCGTTCGGCACGGTGGATGTGCAGCGGCATCTCCGCCCTTTCGCTCGGTTCCGATCACCATCCTCCGCCCCGTCCGCACGACTCGGGCGGGCGCATCGTCCACCCGTTTATACGCCCGGCCTCCGACACCCCTCGCCAAGCCCCCACGACGGACCGGACAACCCGGGGACAGCAGATCATCACCCGAATGTCCCTAGCGCCAACGGCTTCTACCGGATAACCAGTCGATGCGCACAGTGATTTAGCGCACACGAGTCACCGACACGCGGTCGTATGGCCGCGATCTCGCGCACGCGCTGTGTCACAGTGCAAGCCCGGGAGGAACGGTTACCGCACGAAAGGCTGGTTCGCGTCGATGAAAGCGCTGGTTGTGCCCTTGATCCCGAAAGACGGATTCACCGTCCGCCGGTCCGGTGACAGGTGGGAGCTCGTCAACTCCCGACACTACGGACGCACCGTCGTTCTGCACACGTGGCCGCGTGAGCAACACACCGAAGCCTTCGAACACTGCTACCGCCTCAACGGCCGCGCCGCCGCCGCGCTGAAGGCGACCGCGCGGGTCCGCTAGCAGTCCGGGGGAAAACGTGCGCGCGGAGCGCCGATATGACAAGGTGTTTCCTCGTGCGTTACCCCCAGCTCACCGGTGCGGCTCCCCGCGTGGCCGCACCCGCCACTGTCCTGGCCGCCGCCGCGATCCTGTTCGCCGGTGTGCCCTCCGGCCTGCCCTCGGCCGATGCCGTCCCGCACGCCCACGCCCAGGGTTGCGCGAACGGCTTCGACTGCGATCTGGCCGCTCGCATCGAGGCGGTGAACTCCTACCTCGACACCCGGCCGGGGGTGACCGGTTTCGTCGTCCGCGATCGGCAGACCGGCGCGGTGTACGCGAGCCCGCATGCCGAGGATATGGTGTGGACCGCGTCCACCATCAAGCTCGCCATCGCCTCCGACCTGCTCAATCGCGCCCGTATCGGTGCGATCGCGCTGGGACCGGAGGATCGTGGGCTCATGGAGCAGATGATGTCGACCTCCAACGACCAGGCCACCGACATCCTGTGGAACAAGTACTCCGGCTTCGACGGCCAGGCGTTCAACAACGCGTTCCGCGCGAACGGTATGACCAGCCTCCGGCCCGAGCCTTCGCCCAACGGTCGCCCGAACTGGGGTTTCCAGAAGGCGACGGCCGCCGATCTGGATCGGCTCATGTCGAATGTGCTGGACCGGATGCACCCGGACGATCGCGGCTATCTGCTGGACCTGATGCGCCGGGTCGATTCCAACCAGCACTGGGGCGTCTGGGGCGCCGGTTCGGCCATGCGCCCCGGCCTGAAGAACGGCTGGTCGCAGGAACAGGGCGGCTGGGTGGTCAACTCGGTCGGTTTCGCCGGAGCGGGTGAGCGCTACACGCTAGCCATCATGACCGCGATGAACGGTGAGGGTGGCTACCAGGAGGGCGCGGAAACCGATACGACCATCGCCGAGAAGCTGCTGTCCGGCCGCTGATCGCCGCGAACCGTAGAACGACTCCGGGCCCCGTATCGATACGGGGCCCGGAGTCGTTCACGGGCCGGCGGTCCCGGCGTCAGGTGAGCCGGCGCAACCGCATCGGAGCGTCGTCACGCGGGAACGGGATCGTGGTGAAACCCCACGGCATCCGATAGTTCTCCGGGAAGCTCCACTCGTAATCGCGTACCAGCGCCGAGATGATCGTTTTGACCTCGAAGGTGCCGAAATGCATCCCGATGCATTTGTGCGAACCGGCGCCGAAGGGCATCCAGGCCAGCCGGTGCGATTTGTCTTCGCGCCGTTCCTCGGAGAAACGCAGCGGATCGAAGATCTCGGGGTCGGTCCACAGCTCCTCGAGCAGGTGGTTGACCTGGTAGCCGAGATCGACGGGTGTTCCGGCGGGAACGTAGTGACCGAGGATCTCCGTATCGCGGACAGCGCGGCGGACCATACCCGGTACCGGCGGCATGAGTCGCAGGCTCTCTTTCACGACTAGGTCGAGGCTGCGCAGCGATTCCAGGTCGGCGATGGACGGAGACTGGTTGTCCAGATCCAGTGCCAGCACCTCCTCGCGGACCTGCTGCTGCCATTCCGGATGTTTGCCCAGGTAGTAGGCGACGGCCGTGGCAGTGGTCGTGGTGGTATCGTGCGCGGCCATGATCAGGAAGATCATATGGTTGACCACATCCGCGTCGCTGAACACCGATCCGTCCTCGGCCCGCGCATGACACAGTCCGGAGAAGAAATCCGGTGCGTCGCTGCGCCGCTTCTCGGGCAGCATCGCGGTGAAATAGTCCTCGAGTACTCTGCGGCCGCGCAACCCGGCCCGCCATTTCCCGCCGGGCACGTTGTGGCGCACGATCGCGAGCCCGGCGTGGGTACAGGCCACGAAGGCATCGGTGAGATCCTTGCGCTGATCACCGACCTCGACGGCCATGAACGTCTCACCGGCGATATCGAGGGCGAGTTCCTTGATCGCCGGGAACAGCTGGACGGTGCTGCTCGCGCCCTGCCCGGCCGGCACCCAGCGGCCGATACTCGACCGGACCACGGGGGTCAGTTCGGCGAGATGCGCTTCCAGGCGTTCCCGGGTGAAAGCCTGCTGCATGATCCGGCGGTGGAACATATGTTCGTCGAATTCCAGCAGCAGCAGGCCGCGGCGGAAGAACGGCCCGATGAAGTAGTCCCAGCCCTGCCCGAAATCGCGGCGGCGGCGGCCCACCACCTCGTCCAATGCCTCGGGTCCGGCCGCGAACACGCGGTCCATCCCCAGCGAACTGTTGATGCTGACCGGCCCGAAGCGGCGGTATTTGTCCAGCATCTCCGCCGGACCCCAGCGCATGTAGTGGAAGGTGCGCCCCATATAGGGAAGGCCCGCGTCACCACGGACCGCGACGGTATCGCTACCGTGGGGCGGGGTGGCCAGCGTCCGCGGCCGGTTGGGAACCTTCAACAGCAGACGGTCGACCATACTTCGGTGCGGTATCTCGATGAGCGCCGAATTCTCGGTATCGGTGCGCGCCCGCGCTCGTGGCGTGGCGGCACGGTCGACGGTGACCATGGCGAAACCTCCTGAGAGACAGTACCCATCGTATTGTCTTTGTTGCATCGGCTCAGCTGTTTCCACCGAATCGGTATCATCCCGCCTCCCGCCGTGACCACGACGCAATGGCTATCGTGGTGAGTTGCCGCACCACCGCGGGTGAACAACGGACATCTCGATATGTCGTTCACGGGTACTGCTACTACCGTGTGCGTTGTCAGGAAATGATCACCACGGCACCGGCCCACCGCCGGCGAGGAGCGACCATGAGCACGCAACCTGTTGGGAACGGCCGGCACCGCGTCGTGGTGATCGGATCGGGTTTCGGCGGCCTGTTCGGCACCAAACACCTCAAACGTGCCGATGTGGATGTCACCCTCATCTCCAAGACGACCACGCACCTCTTCCAGCCGCTGCTCTACCAGGTCGCCACCGGCATCCTGTCCGTCGGCGAGATCGCCCCGGCGACCCGGCTGGTGCTACGTAAGCAGAAGAACGCCCGGGTGCTGCTGGGCGAGGTCACCGAGATCGACCTGGAGAAACGTACCGTCACCTCGGTACTGCTCGGCGAATCGACGGAAACCTCCTACGACAGCCTCATCGTCGCCACCGGCGCGCAGCAGTCGTATTTCGGCAACGACCAGTTCGCCACCTTCGCACCGGGGATGAAAACCATCGACGACGCCCTGGAGCTACGCGGCCGGATCCTCGGTTCCTTCGAACAGGCCGAGGTGGCGCAGACCCAGGAGGAACGCGACCGCCTGCTCACCTTCGTCGTGGTCGGCGCCGGGCCCACCGGGGTGGAACTGGCCGGGCAGATCGCCGAGCTGTCCGACCGGACCCTGGAGGGCACCTTCCACAACATCGATCCGCGTGACGCCCGGGTGATCCTGGTCGAGGGCGCGGGCGCGGTCCTCGGGCCGATGGGCCCGAAACTGGGCGGTAAAGCCCAGCGGCGCCTGGAATCCATGGGCGTGGAGATCCAGCTCAACGCACTGGTCACCGATGTGGACGCGCACGGGGTCACGGTGAAGGACGGTGACGGCACCAGCCGGCGGATCGAATCGGCGTGCAAGGTCTGGTCGGCCGGCGTCCAGGCCAGCCCGCTGGGCAAGATGCTCGCCGACCAGTCGGACGGCACCGAGGTCGACCGGGCCGGGCGGGTCGTCGTGGAACCGGATCTCACCGTGAAGGGACATCCGAACGTCTTCGTCGTCGGCGATCTGATGTCGGTGCCGGGGGTTCCGGGGCAGGCCCAGGGCGCTATCCAGGGCGCTACCTACGCCGCCAAGCAGATCCGGTCGGAGCTCGCGGGTAAGCAGACGACCCAGGATCGCAAGCCGTTCAGCTATTTCAACAAGGGCAGTATGGCGACGATCTCGCGGTTCAGCGCCGTCTGCCAGGTGGGCAAACTGAAGTTCGGCGGATTCATCGCCTGGCTCGCCTGGCTGGGTCTGCACCTGTACTACCTGGTCGGCTACCGGAGCCGGATCACCACGATCTTCCAATGGTTCGTCACCTTCCTCGGTCGCACCCGTGGCCAGATGGCGGCGACCGAGCAGTGGATCTTCGCCCGGCTGGCGCTGGAGGCGGTGTACAGCGACAGCGAGGCCGGCGAGGAGATCGTGCGCGGCGCGGCGGGTCGCCGGCCACCCGCGCCCTCCCCCGGCACCCCGGCCGTCACGGCGGAAGCCGTCGACACGGGCGCGGCCGAGAAACCGGGTGACGATCGCAAGGTCGGCTGAACCCGCCGACCTCCCCGATCCGGCGCCACTCTGGAGCTAATATCTGGCAATCAGATTTATCCCCGGAGAGAGGCGGCCATGGGTAAGCACAGGACAACCGGCACGTCCCGGCGTGCTGCCGGATCGGTCGTGGCGGCGGGCGCCGTCCCACTCATCGCGACACTGATCGGCGCCGGCACCGCCCACGCCGAAGCGATACCCCCCGCGCCGGCCGCGCCCGTTGCCGTTCCCGCCGCACTTCCGGCGCTGCCTCCGCTACCTTCACTACCCGCGTTACCGGCCGGGCTGCTCCCGTCCGCACCGAACCCTGCCGTGGATCCGTTCGGCGCGGCCGTGGGCGCGGTCCAGGAAACGGCCCGGGCCGCGGCCCGGTCGGTCACCGACGCCGTATCCGCGACCGCCGAACAATTCACCCATCCGGTGCCGGGGTCACTGCCGAATGCGGATCCGATCCCGGCGACGGCTCCCGGAATCGAGCCCGGGGAAAGCTATCCGGCCCTCGGCGACGCGGCGAGTCCCGATCGGTCGGCCGCACCGGTCGAGTCGCCGCCGGGCACGCTGCGATTCGGCGATCTCGAGATGACACTGCCGTTCGATGTGCGCGAGCTGGACACCCGGGCCGCGCAGACCGAAGAGCAGTTGGCGGCCTTCCTGGACTCCGCCGGTATCGACCGCGGCCGGGCGGACCGGGTCGCCGCCCAGTCCATGAGCTCGGGGCTGATCGGTGCCGGTATCGGTGCCGCGGTGGCGGCACCGGTGGCCATCCCGTTCGCCATGCTCGGCGCCGCCGCGGGTTTCGTGGTCGGGCTCCCCTTCCTCCCGACCGGTCTCGTCGTCGGACCTGTACTCGGCGCGACCCTCGCCTACGGCATCGTCACCGTGCCGGCCGTGATCGCCGGTGCGGCACTCGGCGCGGCGTTCGGGGCGACCGACGGTTTCACAACGCAGCCGTTCGGCCCGCTGTAGCCGCACACCGCGGCCTGCCCGGGCCGATATCCTGCCGGGGATATCGCGTCGCCCGCGGGTCGGGTGACCCGTCCGGGGCGCCGACGGGTGGAACCGGAAGGAAACCGGTCCCGAAGCGGTTGCCCGGCCCGGAGGTCCGCGGGATCCGGTCACTCCGGCAGCTCGGCAACACACACCGGCGAACCGCCGGACAACGACGGGTCCGCGACCGGAAAAGTGGGGCCACCTGTTGTTGTAAGACCGCTGAACGGGCTCGACCCATCCGTTATGCCCTCCGGAACGAATGTCTGGCAAACCGACAATCACCGGAGAAAGGCGACCATGGGTAAGCACAGGGCAACCGGCACATCCCGGCGTGCTGCCGGATCGGTCGTCGCGGCGGGCGCGGTCCCGCTCATCGCGACACTGATCGGCGCCGGCACCGCCAATGCCGAGGTACTCCCCGCTCCACCCGCGTCATCCCCGATCCCCGCCGCACTAGCGGCGCTGCCCCCGGCCCCGATCGCCACGGTGGACCCGTTCGGCGCGGCCACCGACACCGTGCAGGAGGCGGCGCGGGTCGCGGTCCGATCGGCCACCGATACCATCACCGCGGCCACTGCGCCGTTCACCCATGCCGCACCCGCGGTGCCCCCGGGCCCACGGCCGGCCGTGATCACGGACCCGGCCGCCTCGGCGCCGGCCCTCGCAACACGCCCGGTGCCGAACCCTGCCTACCTCGCACCGCAGGGTGAGCTGCACGCACCCGAACCGGTCGCGCCGGTGGCGCCGATCGAGGCTCCGCCCGGCAAACTCCGAGTCGGCAGCGTCATCATCGATGCGCCGCCGTTCGATGTCCGCGAGATCAACACCGGCGCCGCACAGGCCGAGGCACAGCTGGCGACCTTCTACGATTCGGTGGGTGTGGAACGGAACCGGTCGGACCGGATGGCGGCGCAGACCGTGGGTTCCGCGGCGATCGGCGCATCGGTCGGCAGTACGGTGGCGGCCCCGGTCGCCGGGGCCGCTGCCCTGATCGGCGGTGCGGTGGGTCTGGTCGTGGGCATACCGTTCATGCCGGCCGGTCTGGTGTTCATGCCCGTAATCGCCGCGACCACCGCATACGCGATGGTCGCGGCGCCTGCCATGCTCACCGGCGCAGCGATCGGCGGGGCGATCGGCGCGGCCGAGGGCTATACCGCCGCACCGTACGGCACACCGTCACAGTGAACCCGGGTGTCCGGCAGGCGCGTGCCCGCCGGACACCCGACGGCCCCAGGCCGGGCCTATCCGGCGCGGCAGACGGTTTCGCCGAGGTGCCGTACGGCACCCCCGCCGAGTGTGTGACACCTGGTCGGCCTGCCCGAGAGCAGGCCGACCGACTTCACCGGCTGCCGGCCGTCGCCGGGGCGGCGCGGTCTCCTCGGCCGACGGCGAAGGCGATGACACCCATCAGTGCCAGTACCCCGGCTCCGGCCGCGAGGGAGATATGCGCGCCGGTGACGAACGATTCCCGGGCCGCGGCCAGGATTTCGGCATCGGCGCCGTAACGATGGATCGTCTCCCCCAGGGTCGGCGCGAACTCGCCGCCGGATCGGAAGACCAGCGCCGCGAGCGAACCCAGCAGGGCGAGACCGAGGGCGTTGCCCAGTTCGAAGCTGGTCTCGGAGATACCGACGGCCGAACCGGCCCGTTCCGGTGGTACCGCGGCCACCGCGACCTCGGACACCAGCGTGAACACGATCCCGTAGCCGATACCGGCGATCGCCGAACCGGCCAGATACCAGCCCGCGCCGCCGTCGGCGCCGATCCCGAGCACCAGCAGGTTACCGGCCGCCGCCAGCAGCAGCGCCACGACGAACGCCCATCGCACGCCCAGCATTCGGCCCACCGCCGACCCGTTCACCGAGAAGATGAACACGGTGACGGCCATCGGGATCCCGAGGACCGCCGCCTGCAACGGGTCCCGTCCGGTCACCGATTGCAGCCAGATACTGCTCAGATAGCTCAGTCCGGCCAGCGACATCATCGCGGCGGTACTGGATCCGATGGCCACCGAGAACCGGGCCCGGGCGAACAGACTCAGGTCGAGCAGGGGTTCGGCCAGTCGCCGCTGCCGGCGCACGAACAGGACCAGCACGACCGCACCGACGACGGCACTGCCCAGCGCCTCGATATCGGGTCCGTATTCCGCGATATGTTTCACCGCGTACACCGCCGGCAGGATCCCGCCGATCGACAGCACCACGCTGGGCAGATCCAACGGTCCCAGCGCGGTGGCGCGGTGCTCGGGCAGCAGCAGCGGCGCGAATACGAGCAGGACCAGCAGCACCGGCACATTGATCAGGAATACCGAGCCCCACGAGAAATGGTGCAGCAGCACACCACCGATGATCGGCCCGACGGCCGAACCGCCGGCGAAGAAGGCCGTCCACACCCCGATGGCCGTCGAACGCTGCCGCTGGTCCGGGAAGAGATTGGAGATCAACGCCAGACTCGACGGCAGCAGGGTGGCCCCGCCGACCCCCATGAGCGCGCGGGCCGCGATCAGCACCGCCGCGCTGGGCGCGAATGCCGCGAGCGCCGAGGCGAGACCGAATACCGTGGCACCCGCCAGGAGAATGGTGCGCCGGCCGATGCGGTCACCCAGATTGCCCATGGTGATCAGCAGACCGGCGATGAGGAACCCGTAGATGTCGAGAATCCACAGTTGCTGGGCGGCGGTCGGATCGAGATCGTCGGTGAGGGTGGGCAATGCCAGGAACAGCACCGACATATCCATCGATACCAGCAGCACGGGCAGCAGGAGTACGGCCAGACCGAACCAGGCGCGCCGCCCGGTACTCGTATCCGGTGCGGCCCGCGCCGCCTCCACGTTCGTCATCGATGGTCCTTCCAGCTCGTCGGTTCACCCAGTCGTAACACGCCCGCCACGGGCTCCTGTTCCGCGCGGCGGCGTGCCACGGCGATGATCACGGTCACCCCGGCGTCCGCGGCACGGCGGTGCCGTGATTCGATCCGTCGGTGACCGCCGATATCGCCATCTGCGGGCTCGGGCCGGCCGGGCGCGCACTCGCCCACCGCTGCCTGGCGCACGGTATGTCCGTCCTCGTCGTCGACCCGAATCCCGGGCGACGCTGGCGCGCGACCTATGCCGCCTGGTCCGACGAGCTCCCTGCCTGGCTGGACCCCGCCGTCATCGCGGCCACCGTCGCCGAACCCCGTGCCCACGGCCTGCGCGAGCACATCATCTCCCGCCCGTATTCGGTACTCGACACCGCCCTGCTCCAGCAGTCCCTCGACCTCACCGGAGCCACTGTGCTGCCCGGCCGGGCGATAGCACTGGGCCGACATACGGTGACCCTCGACAGCGGCCGGGTCCTGCGCGCGCGGCGGATCGTCGACGCCCGCGGGCTGCCGCGCCGCCCGCGCCGGGCCGAACAGACCGCCTTCGGCCTGATGCCGGCCGCCGACGCGATACCGGAGCCGGCGCTGTTCATGGACTGGCGCCCGGACAACGGCGCCGAGCCCGGAACGCCGCCGTCGTTCCTGTACGCGGTACCGCTCGGCGGTGGCACCGTCCTCTATGAGGAGACCTGTCTGGTGGGCGCACCCGCCCTCGGACTCCGGGAGCTGGCCCGCCGCCTGCACCACCGGCTGCGGGCCCGGGATATCACGCTGCTCGGCGACGAACCCGTCGAGCGGGTCCGTTTCCCGGTCACCGGCGGCAAGCCCGGAGCCGGCCGCTTCGGCGCGGCGGGCGGATATCTGCATCCGGCCACCGGGTACAGCGTCGCGGCCGCGCTGTCGGCGGCCGATAACGTCGCCGCGGGTGGTTCGGGAGGGACGGCCGCCGCCCGCGCTGTTCACCGGATCCGGCAGGCCGGACTGCGCGCCCTGCTGGCGCTGCCACCGGACCGGATACCCGGATTCTTCGATACCTTCTTCGACCTCGATATCGAACTGCAACGCGCCTATCTCTCCGGGCGCGACGATCCGGCCGGCACGCTCACCGCCATGTCCGAGCTGTTTTTCGCACTTCCGGGCAGCGTCCGGCCCCGGCTCGCGGCGGCGACACTCGGCCTGCGACCCCTCTCGCCCCGGCGGCCCGGTTCGGTCATCATGGAGTGATGCGGTCAATCTGGAAAGGCTCGATCGCGTTCGGCCTGGTGAACGTCCCCGTGAAGGTCTACACCGCCACCGAGGACCACGACATCAGGTTCCATCAGGTCCACGCCAAGGACGGCGGACGGATCAAATACGACCGCGTGTGCACCGTATGCGGGAAATCGGTCACATTCGCCGATATCGATAAACAATACGAATCACCGGACGGGGAAAAAGTCGTCCTCACCGATGGTGATTTCGCCAAGCTCCCGGTCGCCGAGAAACACGAGATACCGGTGCTGCAATTCGTACCGTCGGATCAGATCGATCCCATCCTGTTCGACAAGACCTACTATCTCGAGCCCGACTCCACCACGCCCAAGGCGTATGTGCTGCTGGCCGCCACACTCGAACGGATCGACCGGACCGCACTCGTGCATTTCACACTCCGCCAGAAGACCCGGCTGGCGGCCATGCGGGTGCGGGACGGAATGCTGGTGCTGCAGACCCTGCTGTGGCCCGACGAGGTGCGGTCGGTTTCCTTCGAATCCCTGGAGGACGCCACCGCACCGCGGCCCCAGGAGATCAAGATGGCCGAAACGCTCGTCGAATCGATGTCGGAGGATTTCGATCCCGGCCAGTACACCGACGAATATCAGGTCGAACTCCAGCGGCTGCTCGACGAGGCCATCGCCAGCGGTGACGGAAGAGCACCGGAACGTGCCGAGGCGGCCACCGCGGAATCCGATGCCGAGGTGGTCGATCTCGTGGCCGCGCTGCAGCGCAGTCTCGAAGCCAGCGGCGCGGGCGGCGGCGAATCCGGTACGGAGAAGAAACCCCGCAAAGCGCAGCCCCGGAAAACGCCGGCCCGGAAGACCGCCGAGCCGAAGGCGCGCAAAGCCGCGCAGAAACGGACACGTAAAGGCGCGTAGCAGACTCAGACCGCCTGGATGAACCAGTCCAGCCGACCCTCCGGACCCGCGCTGGTGTGGTGGTAATGGAATCCGAGACGGTGTGCCAGGGCCACCGCCGCGGAATTGTCCGGATCTATTCGCAGAATCGCTTCGTCGGCCAGATCGTGGCGGGCCAGGTATCGGCACGCCAGGACCACGCTGCGGCCCGCGACTCCCCGCCCTCGCCACGGCGCGTAGATTCCGTAGGCGATATCGGCCTGGCGTCTCGCCAGGAATTCCTGTTCGACCGCCAGATCAAGGGTTCCGGCCAGTGCATGGGATACGGCATCCACGACGCCGAATGTCTTGCACGGACCGTCCTGCGCCCATTCCGCGGCGCAGCGCTCGAAATCGGCGACGATATTCGGGGTTCCGGGCCCCGGAGCACGGCGCACCGATTCCCGGTCCCGGGCAGCCAGATGCGCGGCGGCGTCGGCCACCTCGATCGGCCGTAGCCCGATCACCCCATCCGATATCAGCACGTGATCATGATCTGCACAATCCGCGGTATTCGACAAGCGTCGACTACGGCGCGCCGCCGACGAAAAACGCAGGTAGCGCACTTTGTGGTGCCGAGCAACAAATCAACGGCATTCCCTATCGGGACACGCCTGGAGAGTATCGCCGCGACCGTTTGCCGGAGGGATACTCGGCCTATGACCGAACACGAAGACGATCCGCACCGGCTCGTATCCGCTGCCGTCGTAGTGGGTGCCGACGGTTCTCCCGCCGCGCATTCGGCGATCCGCTGGGGAGCCACGGTGGCCGCCCGGCGGGGCCGGCGCCTGGTCATCGCCTATGGCATGAACGCGACCCCCGCCAGGACCTGGCTGGTCGCCTATCAGCCGATGGTCGACGAGGCCGTACAAACGCTGAAAACCCACGGTGAGCAAGCACTCGCGACGGGAACCCAGGTCGCTCAGGAGGCCGCGCCGGGTATCGCGGTCGATACCCTGCTCTCGGAGCAGAGCCCCGCGAAAATGCTGATCGAACTGTCGAAATCGGCCCATATGGTGGTGCTCGGATCGCGGCGCGGCGGCGCGGTCGCCCATCTGGGATCGACCATTCTGGCGGTGGCATCACACGGCCGGGGCACCATCGTCGCCGTCCGGGAGAACGGTGAGGACATCACCAGCGGGCCCGTGGTCGTCGGTGTCGACGGCAGTCCGGTCAGCGATACGGCAGTGGCCGCGGCGTTCGCCGAAGCCGCCGAACGCGAAACGGAACTGGTCGCGGTACACACCTGGAGCGATCTGACCTTCACCGAGTTCGCCAGCACCGGATTGATCGAGATCCCGGCCGAGGATCTGCAGACGGCCGAACAGGCGGTGCTGGCCGAGCGGCTGGCCGGCTGGCAGCAGCGCTATCCCGAGGTCACGGTGCAGCGTGAGGTGTACCCGTCGACACCCGCGCAGCATCTGCGCGAATGGTCCGAACGCGCACAACTCGTCGTGGTCGGCAGCCGAGGGCGCGGCGGGTTCCGGGGGCTACTGCTGGGATCGACCAGTCAGTCGCTCGTCCAGCATTCCGCCTGTCCGGTCATGATCACCCGGCCGAGCTGAGCCGTGGCGCCGGCCGCGGTTCAGCCGATCAACCCGGCCAGCAGCTCCCGGGTGCGGCGCGCCTCGGCGCCACCGGCGAACACCGAGGCGACGAATTCGGTGGCTCCGGCGTCGAAGATATCGCGAATCCGGGCCGCGACCTGCTCCTCGGATCCGATAACGGCCAGATCCGCGGGGCCCGCGGCCCCTTCGCGGTCCATCATGGCCCGATACGACGGGAGCGTGCCGTACATCGCGAAGGTCTCGGCCGCCCGCGCCCGCGCGCCCGCCACATCATCGGTCACCAGGACGGGCAGCGAGCACACGATTCGAGCCGGCGGCCGACCCGCTTCCGTGGCGGCCGCGGTGATGGTCGGCGCGATATGGTCACGAATGGTGGCCGGTCCGGTCATCCAGAGCACTGTTCCGTCGGCGCGGCGCCCGGCCAGGCGCAGCATCTGCGTACCGAGAGCGGCCAGCAGGACCGGGATCCGGCCCTCGTCCGGGATACCGAGTTCCAGGTTCCCGCTCAGGGTTTCACCGGTGAAGGACACCGGCCGCCGTTCCAGCAGCGGATCCAGCACCATGAGGTACTCCCGCATATGGCGGGCGGGGCGTTCGAATCCGTACCCGTACATATTCTCGATGACGACCTGGTGGGACAGGCCGATCCCGAGAGTGAGGCGGTCCGGGCCCACTGCGAGCGCGGTGGTCCGCGCCTGCTGGGCCAGCGCACCGGGATGCCGCGGATAGGTCGGCACCACCGCGGTACCGAGTTCGATACCGGGGACCTGGCTACCCGCGACCGCGAGTGCGGTGAGTGCGTCGACCCCGAAGATATGCGAGAGCCAGGCCGAGGTGAATCCCTCGTCCGCGGTCCGGCGGAGATCGTCGGCGAGCCGGCGCAAAGCGTCGGCTCCGGACCGTTCACTGAGCAGTATGCCGATACGCACGGTGCGCCTCCTGGTCCCTCGGTCGGATGGGGAGCACCGGATCCGTTATCCGGTGTGTGTTCCGGGCGTAGAGCCTACTCCCGCCCCGGGCCGATTCCGGCCGTCGCGAGGTCGCGCCGACGCGCCCGTGACATCCTCGACCCGGGGCCCGCGGCGGGGCATGCTGGAACCATGGACGAGTTTGCGAGCTGGCGGTCGAACGGAGCGCGTTTCACCCATCGCGGACACCAGATCTTCTGGCGCGCGGGCGGTACCGGATCGTCCGGGACACTACTGTGCCTACACGGTTTCCCGACCGCGTCCTGGGACTGGCACGCGCTGTGGCCGGAGCTGTGCGAACAGTTCGAGCGGGTACTGGCCCCCGATCTGATCGGTTTCGGCTGGTCGGCCAAACCGCAACAGTACGATTACACCATCGTCGATCAAGCCGATCTCACCGAACAGCTCCTGCGGGAGCAAGGGGTGGAGAGTTTCCACATCCTGGCCCACGACTACGGCGATACGGTGGCCCAGGAGCTGCTGGCCCGGGATGCCGAACGCCGGGCCGCCGGCGACCGGTCCCTGGTGATCGAATCCGTCTGCCTGCTCAACGGTGGACTGTTCCCGGAAGCCCACCGGCCGCGCCCCATCCAGCGGCTGCTGGCGAGCCCGCTGGGTCCGCTGGTCGGCCGGTTCGGCAGCGAGAAGACCTTCGCGCACAGTCTGAACGCGGTGTTCGGTCCGGATTCCCGGCCGGACGAGGAGCAGATGCACCAGTTCTGGATGCTGTGGTGCAGTAAGCACGGAAAACGCAACGGCCACAAACTCATGGGTTACATGGCCGAGCGACGCACCCACCGGCAGCGCTGGGTCGGTGCGCTGACCCGTCCGCAGGTTCCGGTCCGGTTGATCGACGGCCTACTCGATCCGGTGTCGGGCGCGCGGATGGTGCGCCGCTATCGTCAGCTGGTCGCCGACCCCGATGTGGTCGAACTGCCCGGCGTGGGTCACTACCCGCAGCTCGAGGCCCCGGTCGATACGCTGCGCGCCTTTCGTGAGTTCCACACGACCCGGGTGGGGTGAGCACCCGGGCGCCGAGGTACCGGACGGGTTGTGCGCCAACGGAACACGGACGGGCAGAGTCGAGTGATAGCGTCGCCACGGCGCCGTATCGGGCGCTGTCCCGACTCCGCTGTCCACCGCCACGGTTCGCATATCCGGCCGTGAGGAATAGATGAGGTTCTCCGAATTGGCCGAGACGGAATTCGCTTCCGAACCCGACCGGCACACCCAGGGTGTGCCGGAGGAGATCAGCACACGCGAGGGCCGGCCACTGCACGCCATGGTCCTGCCGGGTCCGCCGGAATCCACGGCTCCCACGGTGGTGTTCGAAGCCGGCGCCGCCGCGACGCGCTCCACGTGGGGCCTCGTACAACCTGCGGTCGGCCGATTCGCGCGAGCGGTGGTCTACGACCGGGCCGGACTGGGCCGGAGCCCGGCCGATCCGGCGGGTCGCGCACTGGACCGGATGGCCGGGGATCTGCTCGATGTACTCGATCACTTCGGGCCGGGGCCGTTCGTCCTCGTCGGGCACAGCGCGGGCGGGGTCATCGCCCGGCTCACCGCCTCCCGCTGCCCGGACCGGATCGCCGGACTCGTCCTCGTCGATCCCGCCGACGAGGCGGCGGACGTGCTGTTCGGTCCGGGCTTCCGCCGGGTGGAACGCTTCTCCCTCGTAGCGCAGGCCGTCCTCGCCCGGCTCGGACTGCTCCGCCGGATGTTCGGCCCGATGCTGGCAGCGCTCCCGGCCGACGTCCGGCGAGATATGGAGCGAGAGGCATTCACTCCGGGAATCGTACGTACCCACGCGATCCAGGCCCGCACCTTCCTCGACGAACTCGCCACCTGGCGCGCAACGCCGCCCGATCTCGCGGAGATACCGACCACGGTGATCTCGGGTGGCCGCCCCGGCGACGGTATGAATGCCCGGGTCCGCGCCGACGCCAACGCTGCGCACGCCCACCGCGCGGCGGTATCACCCGCCGGCCGCCATGTGCTCGCGCCCGGGTCCGGTCACTATGTCCCGATCACCGAACCCGACGTGGTGGCCGCGGAGATCCGCCGCCTCACCCATCCCTGACCCGGCCCTCCACCGCGGTGACCGGATAGGACTCCGCCGCGACGGCGGTCAGCCGCCGACGATGCGCGCCAGCGCGGCGTCGGAGGCGGCCAGGGCGGCCCGGTCGTAGGTCGAGGTGGTCGCCAGCAGTTCACCGGCGCCGGTCCGCTCGGCGAGCTCTTCGAGCCGACGGCGCACAGTCTGCGGTGTTCCCGCCACCGCGTGGCGCAGGGTGGCCTCGACGCGCCGGCGCGTCTGATCTGTCCACGGCCGGTCCGCGATCGCGGCGGCCGGCTCCAGCGGCGGGAATTCACCGGTCGCCCGGGAGCGGGCCATGGCCCACGCCTCGGGGAGGACGAGGGCACGGGCTGCTTCGTCGGTCTCGGCGACGGTGACGTCCAGCGCGATCGTCACGCGTGGCCGCGGAGCGCGCGGGCCGGGCCGGAAATCCCGGCGGTAGGCGGCGAGCGCCGCCGCGAGATCCGGACTCTCCAGCAGCGGTCCGCCGAGTACCGCCGGCAGCCCGAGCCGCGCGGCGACCGCGAGCCCCTGCCCGGTGGCCAGCACGAACATGGGAACTGTCCGGTCACTCACCGGATGCGCGGTGACCGGGCCTGTCCCGTCGAGATAGTCACGGAGTTCGGCCAGCTCGTCGGCGAACCGGTCCGGCGCGTCCTCCTCCCTGCGCATGGCCCGGCGCACCGGAGCCGTGAACGCCGGCGAACGACCGAGTCCCAGATCGATACGTCCCGGGAACAATGCCTCCAGCATGAGGAACTGCTCGGCCACCACCAAGGGCTGATGGTGGGGCAGCATCACACCCCCGGACCCGATCCGGATCGTCGATGTCCGGGAGCCCAGCGCCGCCAGCAACACCGGTGGTGAACCGGACGCGATCCCGGGTACCGCGTGATGTTCGGCCACCCAGAAACGCCGGTATCCGGATTGCTCGGCCGCGACCGCACGATCGACGGTATGCCGCAACGCGGCTGCTTCGGGTTCGCCGATCCGGGTCCGTGACCGGTCCAGCAGTGACAATTCCACGCTCGTAGAACACCGTGTGTGTCCCAGGTCTTCCGGCGGCGACCGGACCGACTCCGCTGCCGGGTTCCGGGTGGGCGAGCACCTATGGCTACCATTGTCCGGATAGTTTGCCCACCGTTCGGAGGACTGTATGGCGCGCAAGGTCATCGTCGAGCTCGTCGACGACTACGACGGAACTTCCATTGCCGAGGAAACCGTTACGCTCGCGCTGGACGGTGTCACCTACGAGATCGATCTCTCGGCCGACAATGCCGAAAAGCTGCGCAGCGCAATCGGATTCTGGACCGAACACGCGCGCCGGACCGGTGGCCGGGTCAAGGGTAAACAGCGCCCGCAGGCGGCGAACAACAATGCCCGGACGCAGACGATCCGCGAATGGGCACGTAAGAACGGTTTGGAAGTGTCCAACCGGGGCCGGATCTCGGCGGAAATCGCCGAGGCCTACCAGAAGGCCAATCCGTAGTATTGCACCGGCGCGAATTCCGTTCGCCGCCAGCTGATTCCCGGTACGGCCGGTCGCGGAACCGGCGCCGGTCGCCCACGGCCACGGTCGCGGGGATCAGGTATCCGGTGCCGATCGGCGTCGACACACCGATCGTGCCGGTCCTCGGCCGACCAGCACACCAGATTTCCGGCCCGGCGGGCGGCAGCGGGCTCACACCGGGCGCCCGGTGGTAGGTCGTCGGCAGGGTCGATCGAGACAGTCCGGCCGGCCGCGCACCGGACGAACCCGAGGTGCCCGGCCGCCCCGCTGATCCGGTCGCGGCACTCACCACCTGTCCGCTCGCGGCCCCGCCGCGAATCGGAGTGCGCGCGGGAGGCCGATCGCACCCGGCACGGGCGAGCTCGGGTCGGCGGGCTGACCGCGCCATCGGCTTCCGGACCTTCGGCTTCGCCGGTGGCCGCGGCGATCTGTGGGGGGGCTGGACGCGGACACCCGCGGGGCCCGGAATCGGGTCGGCTCGACGACGAGCACTCCTCCGGCGAGCGCGAACGGAGGTCGCGTTGTCTCCGGGCGCCACTGGTCACGTCCGTCGGGAACCGGTGATACCCGAACCCACACCGGGGCGAATCAGATCACAGTTGGGTAACGAACCGTAACCCGGGTACGACGAACCGGACGGTATGCCGAGCCCGTGGCGGGGGCCGCGCGCTGTTCGGCACCGGTCGGGAACTGCGTGACCCGCGCAAGCAGGCCACCCCCGACCCTGTGCTCACCCGGACGAAAGGCCCTGCTCCGCGATGCGAACCCGATTATCTCCCGCGCCGGTGGTCGCCCTGAACCGCCGCGCCTTCTGGCTGGTCACCGCCGCCCTCGCGGTGCTGCTCCAGACGGTTTCCCTGGTCGGCGGTGGCGCCGCCCCCGCGCGCGCCGCCTTCGACCCCGCCGGAGCGGATTTCTGGGTGGACTCCAGTATGGGTCCGATCAAATCGCGCGTGTTCCGGGCCGCCGACGGCAACACTTCACGCGTGGTCTACGCCCTTGACGGGATGCGGGCCCGCGAAGATCTCAGTGGCTGGGAGATCGATACCGATATCGCCCGGAAGTTCACCGAATGGAATATCAATGTGGTGATGCCGGTCGGTGGGCAGTCCAGTTTCTACACCGACTGGAACGCGCCGAGTTCCTTCCTCGGCGTACCGCCCGGATCGGGTTCGGCGGGCGGTTCGGCTTCCGGGTCGTCGTCGGGTTCCGGCGGGTTGCAGGCCCTGTCCGCGGGCCCCGGCAAGTCCTACACCTACAAATGGGAAACCTTCCTCACGCGTGAACTGCCCGCCGCGCTGCGGGACCGGCTCGGTTTCGCCACCCAGCGCAACGGCGTCTTCGGACTCTCGATGGGCGGCAGTGCCGCCTTGACCCTGGCCGGAGATCACCCCGGCCAGTTCAGTTTCGCTGGTTCGTACTCGGGCTATCTGAATATCTCGGCGCCCGGAATGCGCGAGGCGATCCGGGTGGCCATGATCGACGCCGGTGGGTACAACGTGGATTCGATGGCCGCTCCCTGGGACCCGAAATGGCTGCGGATCGATCCGTTCGTCGCCGCGCCCCGGCTGGTCGCGAACAACACCCGGCTCTGGGTATCGGCGGCGAGTGGACTGCCCTCCGCGACCGACGGTCCGAGCGTCGGCACCGTCAACGGAATGGGCCTCGAGGCGCTCGCCCTGGTGAACACTCGCGCCTTCCAGGTCCGGATGGCGACACTCGGCGCGCAGAACGTGCACTACGACTTCCCGGCCTACGGTATCCACGCGTGGAACAACTGGGCCGATCAGGCAGTGCGCATGTTGCCCGACCTCTCCGCGAATATCGGCTGAGCGGGCCGGTGCGTAGCGCGATCACCGAATTCGTCACGCCGGCCGGGGAATCGGCCGGCCGGCGCGGCGGACCCCGCGACTGCTCACCCGGCACATATCGCGTGAATCGGTAAAGTGAGGCGTCGTGAGTTCAGAAGATACTGCCGTTTCCGGAATACGAGAATCCATCTCCACAGCGGGCCCGGGGCTCCCGGTGGGCTTTCGGTACCGGGCCCGCGACCACTATGTCGTCGGGCGGGAGAAGATCCGTGAATTCGCCCGCGCCGTCCAGGACCACCATCCGGTCCACTGGTCCGAGGACGCGGGAGCGGACTACGGGTACGGGGGGCTCGTCGCGCCGCTGACCTTCTTCTCGGTACCGGGTTTCCTGGCCCAATCGGAGATGTTCGCCTCGGTCATGACCGGGTACGACCTCAGCCAGATCATGCAGACCGATCAGGTGATCCGCTACTACCGGCCGATCCGGCACAGCGATGCGCTGTTCTTCGAGGTACGCCTGGAATCGTTCCGCCGGGCGTTCGGCGGCGATCTGATGGGGTTCCGGACGCTGGTCACCGACCGCGCCGGTGAACCGGTACTCGTCTCGCACACCAGCATCGTGGGCCGGACCGGTGTCGAATCCGATCTCACCGAGATCGGTGCCGCCGTTCTCATGCATGGATTCCGTCCGGGCAGCGCACGCGATATCCGGCCGGCGCAGCCGCTGGCGGATCACGATCTCCGGGAGGACCTCGTACTCGATGCGCTTCCTTCCGCACCGGTGAGCGACTACACCCGCACCTTCGATTCCGTATCCGCCGGCGACGAACTCCCGGCCCGGTCCATCCGGTTGACCACGGGTGATCTCGTGAACTATGCCGGTGTATCCGGTGATCCCAACCCCATCCATTGGAGCGGTGAGGTGGCCGGGCTGGCCGAACTGGATTCCCCGGTCGCGCACGGCATGCTCACCATCGGTATCGGCGCGGGATTCGTCACCTCGTGGCTCGGTGATCCGGGTGCGGTCCGGGAATACGCGGTACGGCTGACCAGTCCGGTCCATGTCACCGAAGAGGGCGCCGATATCGAGTTCTCCGGCAGGGTGAAGACGGTGGACCCGGCGACACGGACGGCGACCGTCGCCTTGACCGCGCGGCACGGCGGCCGCCGGGTATTCGGCCGCGCGACCGCGGTGGTCCAGCTCCGCTGACCGACTCCGCGAAACCGCGGCCCCACCACCCGTTGCGATCCCGCCACCTGCGCCGGGCCGCTCTCCCGACCGGACCGCTTGACCTCGAGTCACCTTCAGGTTCGAGGATGATCCCGTGAGTACGCACAACAGCAATGCCCCTGTCATCGGCGATTCCGATACCGACCACACCGCCGATACCGCCGCGATCGAGCAGCTGATCGCGGATGTCGAAACCGGATACAACACCAACGACCCCGAACTGATGGTCAGCGGATTCGTCGCGAACGCCGCCGCCGGCAATGCCGTCGGCACCGTCGTCACCGGCCGCGACGCGCTGCTGGAAGCCGCCCGCCGCGGACTGGCCGGTTTCTTGAAGGACGAGTACGTCTCCTACGAAGTCACCGATATCGTCTTTCTCCGTCCGGATATCGCGATCGCCCACAAGGCGGCACGGGCCACGACCGCCGACGGTCAACTGCTCGACCGGGACCCGGCGATGGTCGCCCTGTACGTCCTGGTGCTGGAGAACGAGCGCTGGTGGGTGGCGGCCCGGCAGAATACGCCGGTCCCCGCGGCCGGCTGACGATCGCGTAGTCCCGATCCGTCCCCGGTTCGTGGCCCGGCGTATCGAATCGAATCGCGCGCGGCCCATGAGTTACCGGACATTCTGCACGGCATCGGGTTTCCGGGTCGCCGGTTCGGGCGCGGCGGCGGCGGGCGCACCCCGCCACCGAGCCGCGTTCGCGCCGACCCGGGCATGTTACTGTCCAGTAGGTCACGCCGATGGCACAGATCATAGCGAGCCGTCGATGTGACCCAGAACTCGGAGAAGGGTTCCGGGGCGGACAACATGGAGAGTTATCGATGTTCGGACAACGACGGCGTTTCCGGCCGGGCGCGCGCGGATGGGCGGGCCGGATCACCGCGGCGGCAGTGGCGGCGGCCTGTCTCACCGCGGTGGCGGCAGTAGCGACCGATCGACCGGAGGCCGCGGCCGCCCCGGAGAGTTTCTACACTCCACCCGAGCAGATTCCGGCCGAACCGGGCACGGTGATCCGGACCCAGCCGATGTCGCTGCTGGCCACGCTTCCCTCGGACCAGGGATGGCCCGGTAAGGCCGACCACATCATGTACACGACCCGGCTGCAGGACGGGTCGCCGGTGGCCGTTACCGGTACCTATATCGATGCTGCGGGCCCGTGGCTGGGTGCGGGTCCGCGCCCGACCGTGGTGATCGGTCCCGGAACCTCCGGCCAGGGCGATCGATGCGCCATGTCGAAGGCCTTCTCGACGGGGATCACCGTCACCACCGATCCGTCGCCGTCGTTGTCGGCGAACCAGGAGCTGCCGTCCTCGGCGGTATGGAGCCGGCTCGGCGCACGTGTTCTGGTGACCGACTACATCGGACTGGGCACTCCCGGAATCCATACCTACGCCAACCGGATCGAAGAGGCGCATGCCGTACTCGACGGGGCTCGGGCGGCCAACAGCCTCGCGGGCGCCGGACCCGATACCCCGCTCGTGTTCTGGGGCTACTCCCAAGGCGGCGGCGCGGTCGCGGCGGCAGCCGAGATGCTGCCCGACTACGCACCGGAACTGAACCTGAAGGGCACCTGGGCCGGTGGTCCGGTGGCGGACCTCGCCGCGATCCTCGAACGGATCGACGGGGCGCTCATCGGCGGCGCCATCGGTTTCGCGATCAACGGGCTGCTGGCCCGCTATCCCGAACTGGGGAAAGCGGTCGACCGGGTGACCAACCAGCACGGCCGCGACACCCTCGCGGCACTGAGCGATGCCTGCATCGGCGATGTCATCACGCACTACCCGTTCCTGAAGACCAGCTCGCTGACCAATGACGGGCAACCGCTCAGTACCCATCTGCAGGCGATTCCGGAGGCTGCCCCCGCGCTGGCCGAACTCCGGGTGGGCACGCTCACGCCCACCTCACCGGTACTGATCACCAGCGGTCGCAACGACGACACCGTCCCCTACAACCAGGCCCGGCAACTCGCCGACGACTGGTGCGCCGCGGGCGCGACGGTCACCTTCCGCACCAACGAACTCCCGCCGCTACTGCCCGGAACCACCATCCCGGGACATTTCGGTCCGGAGATGATCGACGGTTTCGGCCCCGACAACGCGATCACCTATCTGCTGGATCGGCTGGCCGGTAAGCCGGTGTCCGGCTGCACCATGAACTGAGAGCCGAACGGCGGGAACCCATAGCGCCGATCGTCACCCGGGCCCGGATATCGCAGTGCGGTATCCGGGCCCGCCTCATACGAGCTCGACGCGGCTCGCGAGCCAGCGCCCGCCGATATCGTTCATCGTCATCAGGATGCGATTGCGGTCGATCCGGGGCGCGGGCATGGTGGTGTTGGTGATCTCGGCGTCGACGAAGAGCATCACCACCACCTCGTCCCGGGCCGCCGACCGGATACTCGCGGCGATCACCTGACCTCTGCTCACCGATCGGGCCTCGACCAGCAGCGGGCGCAGATTCTGGGCCGATTGCGCGTACATATCCTTGAACTCGCCGGTGGCGCCCGCCTCGATCGCCGCGAAATCCTGGTCGATATGGGTGGCGTCGATGCTGGTCAGCACGACCGCGTACTGCTGCGCCGCGCCCAGGGCCGCGGCCGCGGCGCGGTCGATATCGCGCCGGTCCTGCCACTGCCGGCCGAGTAGCACCGACAGGACAGTGGTCGCCACCAGACCGAGCACCAGTGCCGCGAGAGCAGCCCGGCGCCATATCCGCGGCCGGCGCGACACCGGGTCGCCGGCCGCATCGGTGCCGGTATCGCCGTCATCCGGAGGAGCCGGCTGCGCGGGGCCGGACTGTACTTCCGGTTCGGTGCTCGTTCCAGCTTCCTCGGTGGCCGATCGCGTCATCGGGAATCTCCTAATTGGGCGGCACGTACGACGGCGCCGGGGCCCCGCCGTAGGGGGTGGGAACTGTGCTCGGCCCGCTCGGTGTGGGATCGGCGGTCGCCAGCGGATCCGCACCCGGCGGCGGCGACCCGCTGTCGGATCCGGGCGGCCGAGGGGCGTTACGGGCGCCCCGGGGCAGCAGCGCCGGATCGGGATCGGTGCAGTCGGTGTGCAGGTAGGGCTCGGGGAAGTCCGGTACGGTGCCGGGCCGCCGGGGCACGTCGTAATCGCACTGGCGCCGCGGATAGATACTCACCAGTGCCCAGACCGAGCCGTCGTGGAATACCGAGGTGATCGCGTCGAGCGCCGATCCCGCGCGCTGCGTCGGGAAGAAGAACTCGTTGAACGCGGGCACCCGGACCTGAGCCATCTGCGTCACGGTGGTCAGATTGCCGAGCAGCCCGACCATTGTCGGCGAATTCGTCTCGATGATCGAGTCCACGGCCGTCAGGGTCTGCGGTGCCGTGCCGACCAGTTCGGTGAATCCACCGCTCATTCCGGCAACGCCACCGAGCGTCGCCGAGAGATCGGCGGCGGTATCGCGCAGTCCGGCACCGGAATCGCCGAGCGTGGTCAGGACGACCTTGCTGTTACGCAGCAGGTTCACCGTCTGCGGCAGCACTCCGTCCAGCGTCGAGATCATGAACAGACCGCCGTCGATGATGGCCGCGAGTTTGTCCGGACCGGCCACGCCGACCCCGAGTTCCCGGCTGATGGCCCGCAACTGCGCGGGATCCACCTGGCTCAGTGTCGCGCTCAGGCTCTCCAGCATCCGCGACAGCGGAATCGGACTCGAGGTCCGATCGGCGGTGACCGTTTCGCCGGCCGCCAGATACGGGCCGTGATCCCCGGCGGGCACGAAATCCAGATACTGTTCGCCGGCCGCGGACAGCGCGGCCGCCCGTACGACCCCCAAGGCCGGGATCCTGGTGTCACCGTCGACGGCCGCCACGGCGATCACCTTGTCCCCGGCCACCTCGACCGAGAGGATCTCGCCGACCCGGGCACCCCGCAGCGTCACGTCCTGGCCGGGCAGCAGTCCCCCGGATTCCACGAGTTCCACTCGTATCCGGTAGCGGTCGGCGAACGGGTCGGTATCGAGCGCACCCATCATCAGATATCCACCGCCGGTGAGGAATACGAGCAGCAGACCGAGAAAGGAGGCCGGCGTGCGGTGCCGCCGCGCGGCGTGGACGGATACGACCACGGCCCGGGCCGGGCGTTCCCATCGGCTCCCGGCGCCACCGGCCCGGGTCATCGTGGGGCTCCGAGCACGCGGCCACCCAGGCGGTCGAGCATATAGCGCAGCGAACCCACGAACGCCGTCCAGTCGCCGGGCTCCGGTGGCCGGGCGCCGGAGTCGCCCGGGAAATTGGGATCGGGGGCGGCGCCGAGGGCCAGCTGGACGATATCGGCGCGGACATTCGCCGACGATGCGGTGGTGACCTTGAAAACGATGGCGAGCACACTGTTGAGGACGTCGAGATCCGCTTCGGGATTGAGCGCCGCGGCGTTCATACCGGCCGCCAGCGCGTCGATATCGGCGACCATACCGCCGGGCCCGGTGCCCTGGAGTGACGGGAACCGGGCCAGCTGCCCGGTGATCGTATTGATCCGGTCCACCAGATCCAGCAGGGCTTCGGTGTTGTCGCCGAGCACACTCAGCGCGGGTCCGGCGGCGGCCACGGCGTTACCGATCTCGGCTTGCCGGGCGGCCACCGCCGCGCTGAGGTCGGCGGTATCGGCCAGGACGGCGCGGATCTCGCCGGACCGGTTCGCCAGGGTCGTGAGCAGCTGCCGGGTCTGCGCCAGCAGATCGGCGAGCCGGCGGCCGCGGCCGTCGGTGTACTCCCCCAGCGCGGTGATCACCTGGGTCAGATTCTCGACGGCACCACCGCCGACCAGTAGCGAGGCACGGCTGAGCACTTCCTCGATCGTGGCGGCCGCGGAGGTGGCGGCGAGCGGGATCTCGGCGCCGTCCGCGAGTACGGGTCCGTCGGGCGGCGCGTCCCCGGGTGGTGTCATCGCGACGAACACATCACCCATCGGTGTCGCCGAACGCAGTTCGGCGGTCGTGCCCACCGGTAGGCGCACGCCGAGCCGGATCCGCAGTGTCGCGACGGCGGTGTAGTCCTTCGCCTCCATCGATTCCACCTGGCCGATATCGGCACCGTCGAGTTTCACCTTCGCCTTGGTCGGCAGGTTCAGCGCGTTCGCGAAAGTGGCACGCACCGAATACGATCCGTCGCCCAGGCCGGGCGCGGGCAGCGGCAGCCGGTCCAGGCTGACCGCACAGCCGCTGAGCGCAAGGGCGAACGCCATCGAGACGGCGACGGCCGCGTACCGGATCCGGGAGCCCGGGATCATCAGCGGCCCCCCTCGGCGTCCGCGAGGGCCTGCAGGATCGCGGTGATTCCGAAATCCGGGCCCATATCCCGCATGGTTCCGGTATCGCAGCCGAGATTCGTCAGATGCAGCAGATTGCAGACTTCTTTGACCATCTGTCCGTCCAGCAGGAAGCGGTTGATATCGACGGTGGCGCGGACAGCTCCGATGTTCTGGTCGATCGCGTTGTAGGTGTTATCGGTGACCAGCGGGAACACATCGAGGAATTCGGCGATATTGCGGTTGTACGCGGCCAGCGACGTGGTGAGAACACCCGAATTGCCGGCGAGCGCGGCGATCTTGTCCTGGTTCTGCTGCAGCAGCGCGGTCACCGCGCCGAGGATCCGGTTCAGGCGCGCACCGGTATCCCCCGTGCCCAGCCCTTCGCCGGCCAGCAGATCGGCGAGTTGATGGATGCCGGAACCGAATTCCCGCAGCGTGGCATCGTTGCGGGCGGCCAGCGCGGTGAGCGAATCGAGATCGGTCACGACCGTCGTCAGTGCCGCGCGGGTCGCGGCCCCGTCGTCCGCGCCGAGCCGCAGCGCGGCGGCGAGTTCGCCGAGGGCGGTACGCATCCGGTCGCCGTTGTCCTGGGTCACCGCCGTGCCCAGGCCCATGACGTCGGCCACGGGTCCGCCGCCGTGGCCGTCCCCGCCGAGAGCAGTGGTGAGCTTATCGGCCATCGCCAGCAGACTGTCGAATTCGACCGGGACCGCGGTGCGTTCGGCGCCGAGGACGGCGTGCTCCGGCAGTTCGGGCCCACCCCGGTACGGCGGGGTCAACTCGATGCGGCGGTCGGTGAGCACCGAATCCGAGAGGGCGACCGCGCGCACATCCGCCGGCAGGGGTATCGATCCGTCGATCCGCAGGTCGATATCGACTCCGGAACCGCGCGGCCGGATACCGGCGATCTCCCCGACCCGCATTCCGAGGACCGATACGGCGTTTCCGCGGAACAGTCCGTTGGCGTTCTCGAAGCGGGCGGTGATGACGGTATCGGCGGGTTGCAGCGGGCCACCCGAACAACCGGCGAGCGCCGCGGCGGCGACCACGATGATCGCGAGCACCGTCCGGCGCAGCAGGAGTCTCATTCGCAGTCCTCCCGGTAGGGGGCCTTGCCCAGCTGTACGGCGCGCGCGCTCAACGCGCACATGAAGGTGTCGACGAACGCGCCGTCGGGAGCGTTGGCCGACAACTCCATCCCGGTCCCGGTGGCGTTGGCGAACAGCCGCCACGGGACAGGCAGGATCTGCAGCAGATTGCGGAGTAGATCGTCGTGCCGGGCGATCATCCCGGTCATCTCGGTCAGATCGTCGAGCAGGGCCTGCAGTTGCGCGCGATCGCCCACCACGATCGGCTCGAGCTGCGCGACCAGGGTCGCGGTGGCGTCCAGCAGCCGGTGTAACGCCGCCTGCCGGTCCGCGAGTTCCAGCAGCACCGAGCGGCCCGCGGCGACGAGCGAGGCGAGATCGGCCTGCTGATCGTGTAGTACGGTCGTCACCTGCTCGGTACTGGTCAGCAGGGTACCGATCTGTTCGCGCCGCTGCGCGATCACCGTCGACAACGACTGCACGTCCTGCAGCACCTCGGGGACCAGCGGTGGCAGGCCGTGCAACTGTTCGGCGAGGGTCGTCATCGACTGGGCGATCCGGTCGGCATCGACCGCCGCGAAGGTCGAGGTCGCGTCCTGTAGCGCGGTTTCCAGGTTGTAGGGAACGACGGTCTGCGCCAGCGGGATCGCTCTGTCGGGCAACGACCCGGTGCCGTCGGACCGGAGTTCGATATACCGTGACCCGAGCAACGTGGTCAGTTTGACGGCGGCACGGGTATCGGCGCCCAGCCGGACGTCGCGCTCGATCTTCATGGTGACCACCAC
Source organism: Nocardia sp. NPDC003963 (assembly GCF_053605105.1). Taxonomy (NCBI): domain Bacteria; kingdom Bacillati; phylum Actinomycetota; class Actinomycetes; order Mycobacteriales; family Nocardiaceae; genus Nocardia; species Nocardia sp. NPDC003963. Next base: position 648,550 of record NZ_JBSGIP010000001.1, on the reverse strand, counting down.
ATGGTCACCGGCCAGCCGCGTACCGGATACGGTTCCGACGGGGACCCCGGCGTAGGTCACCGAATCACCGGCGGCGATACCCGCGGCCTGGGCGAAATCCGCCCGGTACGTGATCTTTCCCAGCTGCAGCGAGTTGACGAACACTGTGCCCAGCAGCACCACGGCGACAACGCTCACCGCGAGGATCCCGACCCGGAGCGGGCTCGGGGGGTGCGCCCGTGCGCCGGCGCGCGCGGCTCGTCCGGGTAGTTTCATCAGATCACCTGCACATCGCGGAATGTTCGACCTGCCCGCTGGGCGCGGCGAGCGCCAGGATCTGCTCGACCAGCGGGTCGATCCCGGGCAGGATGCCGAACCCGATATCGCAGACGTAGGCGTTGAGATACGCGCCCTGGTCGGTGATCCGGGCCAGCGATTTCAGCAGCAGCGGCATATTGAAGCCCAGATACGCGAACTGCTCCCTGTTCTCGATGAAGTGCCGGGCGAAACCGGGCTGCCGGTCGACGAACCGGTCCAGTGCCGGGGCGGCGCCCTGCACGACATGAGCAGCTCGATCCAGGACGGCGGCGATATCGCCGGTCTGGGTGAGCAGGGTGTCGCGGCGCGCCGCCAGGCCGTCGAAGATCCGGCGGGCCTGGGTGATCGTGGTCCGCAGGCCGGTGCTCTGCCGCCCGAGTTCGCCCACCACCCGGCTCAGGTTGTCGATGACCGATCCGAGGATCTGGTCGGGGCCGGCGAACGAGCGTGCCAGGGTCGCGGTCTGCGCGATGAGGGCGGGTATCGCGCTGTCCTCGCCCTGTAGTGCGCGGATCAGGGCATCGGTGACATTGTCGATATCCTGCGGGTCCAGTAGATGGAACAGCGGCTGGAATCCGTTGAGCAGTTCGGAGAGATCGAACGAGGGTTCGGTGTGGTCCACGGGGATCCGGGCGCCCGGTTCGAGCAGGCGGGGATCACCGAAATCGGCGAGCGACAGTCCGAGATAGCGCTGCCCGATCACATTCTGATAGGTGACCGAGACCAGCGTATTGCCGTACAGCGAATGCTGCCGCGCCACCTCGAAGGTCACCCGGGCGTGGGTGCCCTCGATCTCGATCGTCTCGACCCGCCCCACCGGTACACCGGCCATCCGGACGTCGTCGCCCGGCCGCAACCCCGAGACATCGGTGAACAGTGCCGAATACGTACTGGTGGGCCCGGGTATCTCGCGCTGCAGCGTGGTGTGCACCATCCAGGTCAGCACCATCGATACGGCCAGGAACAATGCCAGGCCGAGCAGCGGCCGCCGTGTACTCATCGAGGACCTCCGGGGTCACCGGGCACCTCGGTGACCCGGATATCGTTACCCCGGACCAGCGGTCCGAGCAGCAACTGGGTCAGCGTGTCCGGAGGTGCGCCGAGAAGCGCGGCGATCCGGTCCCGCTCGGCCTGTCCCCCGGCCGTTCCACCGCTGTCCAGTGCGACGGGGGCGGCGGTGCCGGGTAGCGCTGCCGGGCCTTCCGGCGCGGTGGCACAACTCGCGCCGGCGAGATCGCCGTACCGGGGGCAGTCGGCCCGGCTGTACAGCTTGTGCGGAGTGAATTCGACAATGATCTTCCCGGTGGCACTCTGCGATTCGGGCCGCCAGAAGTCGGTCGCGAACCGCTGGGAGAGGTTGCGCTGGGAGGTTGTCATCTGGACGAAATTCGGGCTGCCCCTGGCCAGTACATCGAGAACGGGCGCCATCCCGCCGGTGATCCCGGTGATTGTGCCGGTGTGGTTCCGCAGCGCGCCGCCCACCTGCTCCGCGGTCACCAATCCGCCGGACAGCAGGTTGGCGAACTGCGTGCGTTGCTGCGCCAGGGTCTGCATCGGCACGGTCGCCCGATTGACCGCGTCCAGCAGATCGGGAGCCGAGGACCGCAGACCGGTCAGCGCCTCGGACAGCGCCGCGAGAGTCGAGGCGTTTCCATCGGGAGCGGCCACCTCGTTCAGTGCCGTCACGATCCGCTCGAGCTGGGCGGCGGCCTGCAGCATTTCCGGGCCCCGGCCGCTGGTGGCCGCCCGCACCGTCTCCAGGACCCCGACCATGGGATCGGCGGGGGAACGTCCGGCCGCCGCGGCGATACTGCTCAGCGCGGTCAGCGAAGTCTGTAGCCGGACTGTCGCCGCACTGCGGTCCTGTGGGATCTCCGCGTCCGGGCGCAACGCCGGGCCGGGACCGTTGTCGACCAGCTGCACCGACGGAACCGCGAACACATTGCTGGGCACCACCCGTGCGGTGACCGTGCCCGGGATTCCGCCCACATGTCCCGGTTCCAGGTCGATACGCACCCGACTGGTGCGTTCCCCCGACGGCTCGATCCCGGTGACCGTGCCGACCAGCACTCCCCGGTACTTGACATCGGATTTCACCGGCAATCCGTCCCCGATATCGGTCATGATCGCGGTGATACCGACCGTCTGCTCGAACGCACCCTGCGAACGCGCGATACCGGCCGCGACGGCCGCGGCCACCACCACCGCGAACGCGATACCGCGCACCACCAGTTTCCAGCCGGGCAGATTCCGGTCGTCTGCTTCGAATACGGTCGCCACAGGTCTACCCGCTGATCCTCGAACCGGCGTCGAATCCCCAGAACACCAGCGTCAGCAGCAGGTTCACCGAGATCATCACCGTGATGGCGGCACGCATCGCGCGCCCCGCCGATATCCCCACTCCTTGCGGCCCGCCGGTCGCGTAATAGCCGTAGTAGCACTGGATGGTTGTCGTGATGATCACGAAGACAACGGCTTTGACCAGCGAATAGACAATATCCGCACTGCCCAGTACCAGGGTGAAATAGTGCTCGTAGGTTCCGGTGGCATCACCACCGGAGATCCGGACGAACAGGTCCACGGCGAGATAATCGGCGGCCAGCGCCGCCAGGTAGAGCGGAACGATCGCGACGATGGAGGCCAGCAGCCGGGTCGAGACCAGATACGGAATGGGCCGAATGGCGACGGCGTGCAGGGCGTCGATCTCCTCGCCGATCCGCATCGCGCCCAGCTGTGCGGTGAACCGGCATCCGGCCTGCGAGGCGAACGCTATCGACGCCATGATCGGGGCCAGCTCGCGGGTGGCGGCGGTGGCCGCGATCATCCCGGTGGCGGGTTCCATCCCGAGTAGTTTCAGCGCGCTGTAGCCCTCGATACCTACGATCGCCCCGGCGGCGGACCCCAGCACGATGATGACCCCCGCGGTCCCGCCACCGACGACCAGCGATCCGTTGCCCCAGGTCACATCCGAGAGGATGCGCAGCGATTCTCGGGTGTAGTGCCGCAGCGCCAGCGGTATCGACACCACTGCCCGGACGAAGAAGGTGATCATATGGCCGAGCCCGGTGAACAGGCGCAGCGGACCCGCGAACGCGCGTGCTGTCCGGGTCCCCGGATAACGGTACGGCGCGGCCATCACAATGTCGTCCGGGGGAAGAGGATCGTGTACATCTCGGTGAAGCCGACATTCACCACCATGAGCAGGATCATCGAGGCCACGACGGCGGCGTTCACCGAATTCGCCACGCCTCCCGGGCCGCCCGCGGTGGCCAGGCCCTTCTCACAGGCCACGATGGTGACGATCATGCCGAAGACCACGGCCTTCACCATCGCGAGATACAGATCGCTCGCGGTCGCGAAGGACGAGAACGTCGCCATGAAACTACCCGGGGTGCCGTCCTGGGCGTAGACGTTGAACAGATAGCCGGCCAGGAATCCGATGAAACAGCTGAGTCCGGTCAGCGCCACGGCCACCACGATTCCCGCGGCCATTCGCGGTACGACCAACCGCCGCAGCACCGAGACGCCCATGACCTCCAGGGCCGCGATCTCGTCCCGGATCGTCCGCGCGCCCAGATCCGAGCAGATCGCCGAGCCCACCGCGGCCGCGAGCAGGATCGCGGTCACCATCGGGGCCGACTGCCGGATCACCGCCAGGCCACTCGCCGCGCCGGCCAGCGACGAGGCCCCCATCTGCCCAGCGAGCAAACCGAATTGAATGGACAGGGTCGCGCTCACCGGTAGCGCCACCGCGACGGTGGGGATCCACGATGTCCGGACCATGAAGGCGGCCTGTTCGACGAATTCGCGGACCGGGAAGCGGCCGCGTACCGAATCTTCGGCCAGGTATCGCAGCGCCGCGCCGCCCATGAGGACCTGCCGGCCCAGAGTTTCCAGTGCGGCGACCGGATGCCGGTCACGATAGCCGCGGAACCAATCGGTTATTTCCCGAGTTGCGGAGGCGGTGTCTGCGCTGTCCTCGATCGCATCGAACCTGTTCACAAAAACTCCTCGCACCGTCGACCGGTGATCGAGTAGCGCCGATCGGCCGGACCCGGTCGGCTCGGTCTATCCCTGTGTGCTCGAAGGTGTTTGCAGCAGGCTAGCCCATGAGACGGTCCCGTACTAGTCGATCGGCTAGAAAAGTTACCGAGCCCCAGAGGCGTTCGATACCGCCGGTCACGGAACCCGATCGAGGGATCGACTTTCGCGCGATCCGGCCCTACCATCCCTTCTAGCCGATCGGCTAGAAAGCGGCCGGCGGCCCCGGTGACGCGGCGGACGAATCCGCCACGGACCGGGCGCGAACCGATGCGCCCATCGAATCGAGGTTCCATGCCCACCCTCGCCGAACCCGTCGCTCCGACCTCCACCACGGATATCAGAATCCAATCGATCTGCGCGTGGACCGGCCCGATCACCGGTTTGATCCTCGTGGTCGCGTTCCTGGCGTTCCCGGGATTCCGGCCGCCGATGTCACCGGATATGAGCGCGGACCAGGTCGCGGCGTTCTACCGGGACAATCGGGCGCTCATCGGATTCAGCATGATCACCTTCAACCTCTGCGGAATCATGCTGGTGCCGTTCTTCACGGTCATCGTCGTACAGATGAAACGAATGGTCACCCAGAGCCATGTTCTCGCCTACTGTTATCTGACCGCGACCGTCAGCGGCGCAACCATATTCGCCCTGGCCGATATCTGCTTTCTGGTGGCCGCCTTCCGGCCGGAGCGCGACCCCGAACTGATCCTGCTGCTCAACGATATGGCCTGGATAATCCTGATCGCCCCGGTCGGCATCCTCGTGGCCCAGAATCTACTCCTCGCCGCGGCAGTCTATTTCGATTCCGGTCCGCGACCGGTATTCCCGCGCTGGGTGGGCCATTACGCCGTGCTCACCGCGGTGGCCATGGCGCCGGCCGTCGGTGCGGCCGTCACCACCAACGGCCCACTGGCCTGGGACGGCGCGGTATCGTTCTGGCTCCGCAACAGCGCGTTCGCACTGTTCATCCTGGTGATGTTCGTGGTACTGCGGGCGACGTTACGGGAACAGGCCGCGGCGCGGAGCGTCGCGTCGTGAACGGCGACCCGCCGATCGGCACCCGGCTCGCCGAGCCCATCCGGCGCCTCGCGGCGCGACCGGCACCTGCCGGAAAGCGCGATGTATGGCTATGTTTCGGCATCGTTCCGATCTTCTATACCGCGTTCGGAATCATCTTCGTTCTGTTCACCCGTGTCATGCCCCCACCGCGCCCCGATATCACGACGCCGCAGATGCGGGATTTCTTCCTCGAACACACCGTGACCATTCAGATCGGATTCGCGGCACTATTGCTGGTGATCGGCGGTGCGGGAATCGCCAACGGTGTCGTCGTCTACCATATGAAGCGAATGTCGGCGGGTTCGGTATGCGCCTACATCTACCTGGCCGGAATGGCGGTCGGCGCACTCCCGGGATGCCTGCTCGTCGCGTTCTGCTTTCTCGTCGCGGTGTACCGGCCCACACGTGATCCGGAAATCACGGCGCTGCTCTACGATCTGGGCTGCCTGTCCTATGTCGGTTCACTGGGCTGTTTCGTCACCGCGTATTTCGGATTCGCGCTCGCGATCTTCTACGACCGGAACCGGATATTTCCCACCTGGCTCGGCTACGTGACTGTCTGGCAGATAGTCACCGAAATCCTGGCGGTACCGGTATTCGTCTTCCACGCCGGGCCTTTCGCCTGGAACGGTTCGATGTCGTTCTGGACCGGGACAGCGGTATTCGGCTGCTGGCTGCTGTGCGTGATCACCTTCCTGCGCCGCGCCGGTGAATTGCAGGCCGCCGACGAACCACCGGTCCCATGAGCGTCCGGCCCGGCCGCCGGTCATCGATACGCGGGAACGTCGATACGCGGGAACGAGGACACCCCATGACCGATACCGATCTCCCGGCCCGCACCACCGACCGGCCCACCCGGCCACCGGGTGCACGACTGCCCGGCGACAATGCCATGTGGGTCATGGTGCTGGGCGATCTGGTCATCTTCGGGTCCTATTTCGTCATCTTCATGGTCCACCGAGCGCTGGAACCCGCCGAGTTCCTGGCCGCCCAGCAGCACCTCGAACTCACGGTGGGCACCGTCAACACCGTGCTCCTGCTGACCAGTTCCTGGTTCGTGGCCTGTGGCGTACAGGCCGCGCGCCGGGGCCAGGCCCGCAGCGCGCGCCGGCTGATCTACGCCGCGGCGGCGCTGGGGGTCGCGTTCGTCGCGGCGAAGAGCTACGAATGGTCCGCGGAGATCACCGGCGGTCATACACTCGCGCACAATCAGTTCTTCGGCTTCTATTACATGCTCACCGGAGTCCACCTGTTCCATGTCGGGCTCGGACTGCTCATTCTGGGGCTGGTCGTCCGCGAGCTGCGCCCGTCCGGCCGCCACCGGATCGCGATGGTCGAATCCGGTGCGCTCTATTGGCATCTGGTCGATCTGCTCTGGATCGTCATCTTCGCCCTGCTGTACGTCCTGAGGTGACATCGTGACAGGTCAGCGCCCCGACTCCGTCCGCGTCATCACGATTGTCTGGCTCGCGCTCTCCGCGACGACCGTCCTGTCGTGGTGGCTGGCCCCCGGCCATTCGGCCGCGCCGGTCTCGCCCAGCACTGTGGTAACCGTCGCGGCGATTCTGCTCGGTGCGCTGAAGACCCGCCTCGTCCTGCGGTATTTCCTGGAGGTCGGGACCGGACCGCGCTGGTTGCGCGTATCGACCGACGCTTGGCTGATCGTGGTCTGGGGTGCGGTACTCGGAATCTATCTGTGGTGACTCCGCGCGGCCCGGTTCAGTCCGGCAGATCGAGCATCCGCTGGGTGAGCTGGATCAGCGTGCGCCGCAGCGTCTCGTCGTCGAGGTCGGTGACCAGTGGGTTGACCACCGATCCGGCGATGGCGGCCGACAGTACCGCGGCCGAGACTCTTGCCAGATTGTCGTCGTCGCGTTCGTCGAGCAGTACTGCGTAGAGCCTGCTCATGAATGCCCGGAACGGCTCGTGCTCCCCCAGCAGCCGGACGATCACCGGGTCGCTGGTCAGTGTGCTGACCCATTTCCGGCGCTGCACCGCCATATCGATGACCTGGGTCAGCAGTACGCGCCGGGCCTGCAGACGATCCGGTTCGGCCTCCGCGGCGAGCAGGGCGTCCTCGAGAATCGCCAATTCGCCGGTGGTCACGGCGATCACGATCTGGTCCTTGGTCTTGAACTGGTAGTAGATCGCCGCCTTGGTCACGCCGATGGTATCGGCGATCATCTGCAACGACGTACCGCTGACCCCGTGCATGCCGATCAGCTCCAGCGCCGCCGCCATGATGCGCCGCTGCGCCCCGGTCCACGCGGTCGCGCTGAACGGACGCTGGGGTGGGGTTTCGGTACGCATGTACAGAGGCTACCGACCAGCGGCGGTGCGGCGGAAAACCAGGCGGCCCGGGCTGCTCGAGCACCGTTCCGAGAAATTGGAACAAATTTTAGGTTACACTCGTCCCACTCCACACGCTCATCGAACGGGCCGACGCGGCCGCACCGGCCCCGATCCGGGACGCCACCCGCCTCGACGGACATCCCGCCGTCGGCCAGCAAGGAGATCCCATGTCGGCTCCGATACGAACTGTCGTCTGGTCCACCGGCGGCGTCGGCGCCATCGCCGTCGACGCCATCGACCGCCGACCGGACCTGGAACTCGTCGGTGTCTGGGTCCATTCGCCCGCCAAGGTGGGCCGGGATTCCGGCGAACTTGCCGGTGGCCGCCCGAACGGTATCGCGGCGACCGGCGATGCCGAGGCGCTGCTCGCCCTGCGGCCCGATTGTGTCGTCTATGCCGCCAGTGGCCCCGAGCGCGACGCCGGCGCCGTACCCGATTACCTGCGCTTCCTCGAGGCGGGGATCAATGTCGTATCCACGACCTCGACGAGCCTGGTGTACCCACCCGCCTACTACTCCCCGGAATGGCGCGATCAGCTCCAGCTCGCGGCGAAAGCCGGGAACGCGTCGTTCTATGCCTCCGGGATCTTCCCCGGTTTCGGCTCCGATCAGCTGGCGCTGCTGATGACCACCCAGTCGAAGACGATCCGCCGGATCACCGCTACCGAGATCGCGCTGAACGATCACTACCCGGTGGCCGAGGTGATGATGGACGGGATGGGGTTCGGCCGTCCGCTGGATTTCGTCCCGATGCTGGAGACCCCTGGGTTCGTCGAAATGGCCTGGAAGGCGCCGATTCACCTGATCGCCGAAGGTCTCGGCGTCGAAGTGGAACAGGTACGGGGCTCGCTCGACCGGCGGCGCACCGACCGCGATATCGAAGTGGCCTTCGGGACGATCGCGGCGGGCACCTGCGGCGCCGTCCGCACCCGCGCGGCGGGTGTGGTCGACGGTGCCGAAACCATCGTGATCGAGCACATCATCCGCATGTCACGTGAGGTGGCACCCGATTGGCCCACCTCGGAATTCGACGCCACCTACCGGGTGGATATCGACGGCGATCCCGATATCCACTGTGCGATGAACCTGGGTGACGCCGCGGGGCACGGGGCGGGGCGGGCCGCGATGGCCGCGACGGCGATGCGAGTCGTGAACGCGATACCGTTCGTCGTCGACGCCCCGTCCGGCCTGCTCAGCTCGCTCGATATCCCGGCCACGCTGCCGCGGTATGTTTTCGGCTGAAACCGGTCCGGCCGATCATCGTGGAGTTCGCTCCACGCGGCGATCGAGTGCGGCAGCACACCGTCCCCACTCATTCCCTTGCTGTCCACGCGGCCGCGGGCGACCGCGCGGGATATCGGTCGACACCCTCCCCGTCATTCCGGGCGCTGGACGACCCCGCGCAGGACGGTATCGCGGACATGGATCTGCGAAGCGCGGGTACCCAGATCGCGCACGATGTTCTCCGGGAACCAGCCCAGGCCGATGACGCACCGCGCGAGCATTTCGTTCGACGGGCTGTCGATCCTGATCTCACCGGCCCGGATCGCCGCGGCGAGCAGCGTTTTCATCTGCCGCACCCGTTCGGCGAACAACCAGCCGGGGTTCGGGGTGTCCGGGGGCGACTGCCGCATCCAGGCCAGCTGGATGCGGAACTCGTCCCCGAAACAATCGAGCGCGTTGGTGTTGATCCAGCTCAGCGCGTCCAATTTCTCGATGGCGGAGGATTCCGACCGCAGCACCGCCGTCCAGCCGTCGGCCACCTTCTCACCGAACGACTGCATGATCGTCGCGAGCAACTGCTCCTTCGAGCCGATCAGCCGGTATACCGTACCGGTCCCGAGACCGGCGGCCGAGGCGATATCGCGTACGGTCGTGCTCTCGTAGCCGCGGCGGCCGAACTCCGCCCGCGCGACCGCCCGGACATGCGCGGCCTTGTCGCCGGGTTCTTCCGTGGTATCGGCCCAGGACCGCACGACCGCGTCGGCCGCGCGGAAGGCGGCCGATCCGTCGAGCTCGACATCGGCCGGCGGCCGCGCGGCCAGCCCCTCCAGCAGGATCCGGCACAGCAGGACGGCCACCCGGTCCGCGGGGGCGTTGTGCCGGATGACATCCAGCCCCACCTGCAGCATCGACTGGCATATCCGGTCGGCCAGAACCGGTAGATCCACCTCGGACCGGAGATAGCCGCCCCATTTGGCGGCGCGCAGCGTCTGCAGCATCGCCTCCAGGATCGCGGTGGGTTGCTGCCGGGTCATGGCGATGAGCTCGGGGTTGGCGCTGGGGCCTTCGTAGAACGACATCTGCAGGGCCGCGCGGTGCGCCACGGCGCATTCCGCGATGGCCGAACCGAGATCGGCGATCCGCTCGAAGGCCGTCCGGGAATCGGCACCGTTCAACCGCTCCTGGGCGCGCGCCGCGACCTGGTCCATATCGGCGTGATAGCGCCGGAGCAGTTCGACGAGAATCGCTTCCTTGGACTCGAAGTGGTGGTACAAGCTCCCCGGCAGGATCCCGCAGGCGTCGGCGATCTCCTGGAGCGAGGTGCGCAATCCCGAACCGGCGATCAGTGTCGCGGCCGTCCGGAGGATCTCGGTGCGCCGGGTCCCGTCGTCGTAGGCGTGGCCGGTCCCGGCCGCGCGGGCCGGGGCGTTCGGCTTACCGTCGCTCGGCCCGAGTGTCACTCGCGCACGCCCCACAACACCTCCACAGCACCTGCTTCCGACCGCCTCCGGCGGCGGTTCCGCCGCCCTGACCACCGGTTTCGGGCTACCCAATATTTGTTCAAAGGTACCAGAGGGCCGGTGCCCCGCCGCAGTCTCCCGGGCCGCACGAAGCGTGGGCGGTCGCGGGCACCACCTCGATCGCACCGCCCCGGTGCGATACCGCCGCGCCGGCGGCTATCGGCTACTCCGCGGAGGTCGGCAGCTGCTGGGCGAGATCCAGCACGGTCACGGTATCGGTGCCGGTCTTCTTCAGTCGCTGCGACGAACGGAATCCCAGATCGACATCCGCGGCCTGCGCTCGCAGGGCCCCGACGGTGACGTCCGTTTTCTTCAGGTGCCGGAACATATCGAAGGAGTAGAGCCGGAGGGCGTTCTCGTGGGTGATCTTGTCGATCTCCCTGTCGGGCACACCGTCGAGATATCCGGCCAGTGATTCCGGGGCCAGCGGCCAGGTCGAGTCGGAATGCGGATAGTCGCATTCCCACGCCACCATGTCCAGGTTGAGTTTGTGCCGGCTCTCGACACCGAACCCGTCGTCGATGAAACACAACGCGATCCGGTCGAGGAAGACCTCACTGGGCAACTTGTCGCCGAAATCCTGATGTGTCCAGGCGCGGTGCATCTTGTACACCCGGTCGACCCGTTCGAGGAAGTACGGAACCCAGCCGATACCACCTTCGGAGAGGGCGAAGGTGAGGTCCGGGAAGCGTCGGAGGGTCGGCGACCAGATCAGATCGGCGGCCGCCTCGACGATACTCATCGGCTGCAGGGTCATCATGGTGTCGACCGGCGCGTCGATCGAGGTGATCACCACGCTCGACGACGATCCGATATGCAGGTTCACCACCGTGTTCTGCTCACTGCAGGCCTGCCAGAACGGATCCCAGTGCGGATCGTGCAGCGAGGGGTACTGCAGTTTGGTGGGGTTCTCGGAGAACGTGACCGCGTGGCAGCCCTTCTTCGCCACCCGTCGGACTTCCGCGGCCATCAGCTCCGGATCCCAGATCGGTGGCAGTGCCTGTGGGATCATCCGGCCCGGATAGGCACCGCACCATTCGTCGATATGCCAGTCGTTGTAGGCGCGCAGTACCGCCAGACCCAGATCTTTATCCTTCGCGCGAGCGAAGTACTGGCCGCAGAACTGCGGATACGAAGGAAAGTTCAACGCGGCGGCGACCCCGTTGACGTTCATATCCCGGATCCGCTCGTGGATGTTGTAGCAACCCTCACGGATCTCGCTCAGTTTGGTCGGTTCGGCGCCGTATTCGTCGGGCGGGCGGCCGGCGACCGCGTTGAGGCCCACATTCGTGGCCTCCTGCCCCTCGAAGACCCAGGCATCCGTACCGTCGGCCCGCTGCACCAGTTGGGGCACCTGGTCTTTGTACTTGCCGGGAATATGCCCGTCGAACATATCCGGCGGTTCGACGAGATGGTCGTCGACCGAGACGAGTACGAAATCGTTCATGTCCATACCGCGCTCCTTGTCCTGGTCGTGTGGCCCGGCGTCGTCCGTGGCCGCACGTGATCTGCGGGGTCGCATCGACGGTGTCCGGCCGGTGGTTCCGAGGGCGGCCCGGCAACTCTCGACCACACCGGTTCCCGACCGGCGGTGCACGAGGGTGAACGAGCCGGCGGGTGCTCGCCCGATACGAGCGCTGCCGAGCCGACCTCGACTGTGGATTATTCGAACTGTAGCCGGGGAACAGATATTTGGTCAATCATTCGCAGCGGCAGCCATTGTCGACGCGCCCCGGTCGGCCGGCCGCAACGACGCGCCGACCGATACATCATCAGCGGTCAACGGCAGGCCCGCGCAGCCGCGGCACCCCCATCGAACCGCGATCAACCATTGACCGCGACACCCGGGCTCGTTACTCTCTGAACAAAAGTTAGGTTTGCCGCTCGTAATCGGGATCCCCGTCCGAGCCGCATACTCAGCACGCGCTCCCCCGCCGGGCCGGACATTTCCCCCGTGCCCGAACACATTGGGGGACAGCGCGTTACGAGGAGGCGTCAGATGACCGAGCCGACCGTGACCGACGAACCCGCGCCCGGTGCCGGCGCGCTGTCCCAGGATGTGAAGGACGCACAGGCCCGATTCGATGCCGGAATGGGTGCCGGCGGTTCCGCCTCGCCCTATCCGATGCTCGCCGGGTTGCGGGCACGAGCGGCAGTACATCCCGGCTGGCCGGAGATGTCGATCTTCGAGAATCCCGCGCAGGGACCACAGATCTTCAGCGCCTACACCTTCGACGCGGTGAAGGCGGTGTTCACCGACCACCGGACTTTCAGCACGAAATGCTACGAGGCGATCGTGCGGCCGCTGCAGGGCCCGACCATCCTCGAGATGCAGCAACCCGAACACCAGATCTACCGCAGACTGCACGAATTCGTCTTCGCGCGATCGTCCATGCGCCGCTGGGAAGCCGAGCTGGTCCGCCCGCTGGTCGAGCGGACCGTCGATCGCCTGCGCGAGGCGGGGGCCGCGGATCTGGTGGAGGAAGTCTTCATGCCCGTCCCGGTCCGGGTGATCGCGGCACTGCTCGGACTACCGGAATCGGATATCTCCGAATTCCACCGGCTGGCCATCGAACTGCTCGGCTTCCACTCGGATATGGACGGCGCACTACGCGCTTCGGCCCAGCTGCGCGACTATTTCGCCGGAATCCTCGCCGAGCGGCGGCGCTCGCCCCGCGACGATATGGTCAGCGTGCTCGCCGCGGCCGATATCGACGGGGTGCGGATGTCGGACGAGCAGATCTACGGTTTCCTGCGCAATCTGCTGCCCGCGGGCGCCGAGACGACAGCACGGTCCACCGCCAGCCTGGCGTTCGGCCTGCTCACTCATCCCGAACAGCTGGCGGCCCTCCGATCCGATCCGGATCTCCTCCCCCAGGCGATCGAGGAAGGTATCCGCTGGGAGACACCGCTGCTGAACTTCATGCGGGAGACCACTCGCGATATCGAGTTCCACGGGGTCGCGATCCCGGCCGGTGCCACGATCGCGGTGAATCTCGGCAGCGCGAATCACGACGAACACCGCTGGGCGGATCCCGAACGCTTCGATATCTTCCGGGAACGCCGCCCGCACATCGGTTTCGGTCACGGCGCGCATGTCTGTCTCGGTATGCATCTCGCCCGGCTCGAGAGCACCCTCTTGTTCCGGACCTTGTTCGATCGCCTGCCCGGTCTCCGTCTCGACCCCGGGGCACCGGCCCCGCATATCGCCGGAACCTATTTCCGGTCGCCACCACATCTGGCAGTGGTCTGGGACCCACCGAATACCCATGGCTCGCGACGATCCGGCGGACAGCGACGGTGAGGAGGTCCCGGCAGTGAGCACGACGATGGATCTGGATACGGTGCGGCCCTACTACGAACCGGTCGGCGACGAGGTCGAGGTGTTCCGGGCCGCCTACCGGCAACGGCTCCCGGTCGTCCTCAAAGGCCCGACCGGTTGCGGGAAAACACGTTTCGTCGAGGCCATGGCCCACGAGCTGGGCCGCCCGCTGGTCACCGTGTCGTGCCACGACGATCTGACCGCGGCCGATCTGGTCGGCCGGTACCTGCTGCGCGGCGGCGAGACGGAATGGGTCGACGGCCCGCTCACCCGGGCGGTCCGCGAGGGCGCGCTCTGCTATCTCGACGAAGTGGTCGAAGCGCGTCAGGACACCACCGTGGTGCTGCATCCGCTGGCCGATCACCGCCGGCGGCTGCCGATCGAGCGACTGGGCGTCACCCTGGACGCGGCGCCGGGATTCGGTCTGGTGGTCTCCTACAATCCGGGCTATCAGAGCGTACTGAAGGATCTGAAGGATTCCACCCGGCAGCGAATGGTCGCGATCACCTTCGGCTATCCCGAGCCCGGTATCGAGGAATCGATCATCGTCGCCGAATCGGGTATCGCGCGCGCGGGGGCGGCGGATCTGGTGCGGCTGGGTCGTGCGATCCGGCGACTGGAGACCGGCGTAGTGCGTGAGGTCGCCTCGACCCGGGTCCTGATCTCGACGGCCCGGCTGATCACCGAGGGGCTCCCCGCGCGAGCCGCCGCTCGCGCTGCCGTGGCCGGCCCCTTGACCGACGATCCGGTCACCCACCGCGGTCTGTGCGAACTGATCGAGGCATACCTGGCCGATACCGGTCCCTAGCGCACACGATATCGACCGGCTCGCCGGTCGGCGCCCGACTGAACAAATATTAGGTATCGCCATCGCGGACGCGGCGGCGAACGACCGGAGAGAGGCGTCATGGCCTACGAGAGCACCGCGGAGCCGATCAAAATCGGCTATCTCATGGACTTCCGGCTACCCGAATCCTTCCCCAGCGAAATGCGGGCGGATTTCTCCCTGCCGTTCGACCTGGTATTCGACGAAGCGCTGGCGGCCGGCGTGGTGGACCGGCCGATCCAGATCATCTACAAAGAGGTCGAGGGCCTGCCGAAGGGCACGGTCAAGGCGGTGATCGACGGGTTCGGCGAACTGGTCGACGAAGGCTGCCTGCTGGTCTTCGGCCCCAACATCACCGATAACTGTGTCGCCGTCAAGGAAGCCATCGAGGAACGCTTCCGGATTCCCGCGGTATCGGTCACCGGAACCGACGACTGGCTCGGGGAATGGACCTTCTCCTTCCCGCAGGGATCGATGACCGACGAGCCCGTCTTCTGGGCGGATCTGCTGGCGCGAGCCGGACATTCGACCGTCGGCATGCTCGTCGAGGATTCGCTGATCGGCGAAACGTACCTACGCAATTTCCGGCGGGCGGCCACCGCCCGCGGTATCCGGATCGTCGCCGAGGCGGCGATCGCCCAGACCGGACAGGACATCTCCGGAGCTGTCGCGGCGCTGCATGCCGCGCGGCCGGACGCGCTCGTGCACTGCGGGTTCGGGTTCGGCATCGTATTCATCAATCCCGCGCTGGCGGCCATGGACTGGGACCCACCCCGCTACACCAGTACCGCGTTCCAGAACGCCTGGGTGAACCCGGTCATGTGGCAGGCGTTCACCGGCTGGATCGGCATCGACCAGTACGACGAGCACAACCCGGTGGGCCGGGCCTATCTCGATCGGTTCGAGAAACAGTACGGGCGCCGCCCGCAGTACTGCGTTCCGGTGGTGAACCACGATATCGCGCAGGCACTGCTGGCCGCGATCACCGACGCGCATCCGCTCAGTCCGCGCGGTCTCAAAGAGGCACTCGAACGGGTCAAGATGCTGCCCGCGGCCGCCGGAGCTCCGGGTACCCGGGTGTCGTTCGGCAAATGGACGCGCCGGGGCTGGATGGGCGCGGGCTATCTGGTGGCCCGGCGGCTCGATCCCGACGGAGTGACCTCCTATCTCGTCGATCGCTTCGGATCGGAGCAGCCGTGACCGCACCCGACCCCGTATCGACGCCGCACTCCGCCGGAGTACCCGGCACACGAGGCGAGAACGCGACACCGGCGAAGAAGAACTATCCGGGGTGGGGTCTGCTCGCATTCGCCGTGGCGATCGTCGCGGTGGTCGCCGCGAACGCGCGGCGCGGCGCGGTATCGGACCGTATCCGCGATCCGGAGGTCACCGGTGCGCCCCGGCCGGTGGAACCACTGTTCGGCTTCGAGCACTGGATCGACGTGATCCATATCGGCACGCTGGCCGCCGTCGTACTCGTCATCGCGATCTGGGTACGGATGTTCCGCCGCAACCCACGGGATCCGGTACTGCTGATGGGTTTCATGACGACCGCGATCGTCTGGCAGGACCCGATCATGAACTGGGCCCCCTTCGCGGTCTACAACCCCGAACTCTGGCATTGGCCCGAGGACTGGCCGCTGGTATCGCTGTCCCCGACCGTCGAACCGTTCGTCGTCTTCGGATACGTCCTGTTCTATCTCGGACCCTATTTCCCGGCGATCTGGATCCTGCGCCGGCTCCAAGCCGCGCGAACCCCTGATTCGTTCGTCTGGAAACATCCGCTGATCAGTCTCGCGCTGCTGATTCTTCCGCTCGGCTTCGTATTCGACATGATCCTCGAGGTGTCCCTGGTCCGCACCGGAATGTACATCTACTCCCAGGTCATCCCGTTCGGATCGTTGTTCGCCGGGTCGGCCCATCAGTTCCCGCTGCTGTGGGAATCACTGTCGGTGACCTTCGTGATGATCCCGGCCGGCGTGCTGATCTATCGGGACGACACCGGCCGCACCGTCGCGGAGAAACTGGCCGCGCGGGCCCGGATCTTCGCCGGGCGCCCGTTCGTCGGAATGCTGCTGGTCATGTTCGTGATCATGAACATGTCCTATTTCGTGTACGGCGGATGGTTCGCCGTCATCAAATGGACGCGAGTGGCGACATCGGTGGCCTGCCCCTGGCCCTATCCCGAGGCCAAGGTCTACGACCCGCAGGGCTTCTACGAACAGAACGGGCAACCGGGACCCTACTCGGCCGGTATCTGGTCGACCTGGATGAGCGCCCAACCCGACGGCAGGCCCCAGGTCGAGGCTCCCGCCGACGGCGGGCGCTGTGGGGAGACCCGATGAGCGGCTCCCGGAGTGTCGTCGTCACCGGCGCGGGCCGTGGATTGGGGCTGGCCACTGCCGGGTATCTGTACGAACGTGGCTGGCAGGTGGTGGCGGCCATGCGGTCGGTGGATGCCGGAATGGCCGCCCTTCGCACCGAAACCGGTGCGGTTGAGGGTGATCCGCGACTGATCGGAGTGCGGCTGGATCTGCTCGATCCCGATTCGATCACCACCGCCGCGGCGGCGATCGACGCCGCGGTCGGCGCGCCGGACGCTGTGGTCCACAACGCCGGTATCGCCGCGGCGGGGATGGTCGAGGAGACACCGCCGGAGCTCTGGCAGCGGATGTTCGCGACACATGTCCTCGGGCCGGTCGCTCTGACCCGGGCGCTGCTCCCGCGCATGCGCGACGCGGGCGGCGGACGTATCGTGCTCATCTCGAGCGCGGGCGGGGTGCGCGGGATGCCCGCGATCGCGGCATACTCGGCCGCCAAGGGGGCGCTGGAGCGGTGGGGTGAATCGCTGGCCGGTGAGGTCGCCGCGTTCGGGATCGGAGTGACCGTTCTGGTCACCGGCGTATTCGATACCGAGATCATCACCGACAGCGGCACCACGAGTTATCGCGATTTCGACGGGCCCTACCGCCGGCACCACGCGACCATCGACCGCCGGGGGCGAACCGCGATGAGA
Organism: Nocardia sp. NPDC003963; assembly: GCF_053605105.1. NCBI lineage: Bacteria > Bacillati > Actinomycetota > Actinomycetes > Mycobacteriales > Nocardiaceae > Nocardia > Nocardia sp. NPDC003963. The sequence goes on along the minus strand of NZ_JBSGIP010000001.1, from coordinate 630,894 downwards.
ATCGCGAATGCGCCGGCGAAGTTCGCGCGGGCACTCACCGCGGCCCTCGACGACACCGCCCCGTACACCCGCCGGCCGGTGGGACTCGACGCGGCGGGACTACTGGTGGCGAATCGGATCCTGCCGGCGAAAGCCATGCACCAGGTGATACGAACAGCGATGGGACTACCCCGGTTCCGCGCCCTGAGCCCCCGCCGGGCCGATCCCGGACGCGCGTCGATCCGGAGACTCCCGGCCCGATGGCTCGCCACCCTGCGCACGGTTTTCCCCGGATCCGCCCGGGCTGTGGGCACACGTGCGCGTGCCGCTCCGGTGCCGACGCCGGCCACCGACCACCACCGCACCGAGGAATCGAGCCCGACCCATGGTTGACGCAACCACAGCGCGATCCGAATCGAGAATGCTCATCGACGGCCGGTTGGCCGACGGTGGATCCGGTACGTTCTCCGTTGTCGACCCGGCGACCGAAGAGGTGATCGGGGCGGCGGCCGACGCGTCCACAGACGATATGCACCGGGCGATCGACGCGGCCCGGCGCGCGTTCGACACGACTCGCTGGGCGACCGACCGGGCCTTCCGCGCCCGCTGCCTGCGCCAGTTGCAGGAAGCCCTGGTGGGTGAACAGGAGCAATTACGTGAGGAACTCATCCGCGAGGCGGGCTGCCCGCGGGCCATCACCTACGGACCGCAACTCGACGCCCCGCTGTCGGACGCGTTCACCTACCCGGCGGACCTGATCGGCAGCTACCCGTGGGAAGTGGATCTCTGTGACGCCTTCGTCCCGCTCACCGGGGTGCAGACGACCCGGAAGGTCCTGCGTGAACCGGTCGGTGTGGTCGGCGCGATCGTCCCGTGGAACTTCCCGTTCGAGGTCACCGCGCACAAACTCGGCCAGGCGCTCGCCACCGGTAACACCGTCGTCCTCAAACCCGCCCCGGACACCCCGCTCAACGCGACCCGTATCGGCCGGCTGATCGTCGAAAAGACCGATATCCCGGCCGGTGTGGTCAATATCGTGACGGCCGCCGACCATCTCGTGGCCGAGGAACTCACCCTGTCACCGAAAGTGGATCTCATCTCGTTCACCGGGTCCACCGCGGTCGGCCGCCGGATCATGGCGAAGGGTGCGGCCACCATGAAGCGTCTGTTCCTGGAACTCGGCGGTAAATCGGCGACCATCGTCTGCGACGACGCCGATCTCGGTTTCGCCTGCGCCATCGGCATCGCGCCCTGTATGCACGCGGGACAGGGCTGCGCCAACCCGACGCGGTTACTGCTGCCCCGCTCCCGCTACGACGAGGGCGTCGCGATCTTGCAGACCATGTACGAGTCGATATCGCCGGGCGATCCGCAGGATCCGGCGACACTGTGCGGACCGGTCGTCTCGGCGAAACAACGTGACCGTGTGCTCGGCTATATCCGGAAAGGCATCGACGAGGGCGCCACCCTGCTCGTCGGCGGAACCGAACCGCCGGCGGATACGACCGCGGGATTCTGGGTCCGGCCCACCCTGTTCACCGATGTCGACAATTCGATGACGATCGCCCAGGAGGAGATCTTCGGCCCGGTGCTGGCGGTCATCCCCTACGACGATGACGACGACGCGGTCCGGATCGCCAACGACAGCGCTTACGGACTGGCGGGCAATGTGATGTCGGGCTCGCTCGACCGCGCTCTCGCCCTGGGCCGCCGGTTGCGGGCCGGGTTCATCGGCGTGAACGGCGCGGCCGGCTACGGCGCGGATGTGCCGTTCGGCGGCTTCAAGTCCAGCGGTATCGGCCGCCAGAACGGCATCGCCGGTTTCGACCAGTACACCGAGATCAAATCCGTCGCGTACCCGGCAGGCTAGGAGTTCCCGTGCAATTGTTCGACGATCTGGACGATTTCGGCACCTTCGACGATGTGGTGTCCGGCGATATCCGTGACCCCTATACCGAACTCGCTCGGCTACGGCGTACCGAGCCCGTGCAGCGTATCGAGATGTCCACCATGCCCGGCGACGACACCAAACCGTTGTTCATCGCCTACCGCCACGACGATATCCGCCATCTCCTGCGCGATAACGAGACCTTCTCCTCGGCCATCATCATCCAGGCGTTCGGCGATGTCCTCGGCCGCCATGTCATGCTCGGCATGGACGAACCGGAACACGGCCGCCATCGCGCGCTGGTATCGAAGGCCTTCACGCAGAAGGCCCTGGCGAAATGGGAGGACGGCCTCGTCCGCGCGGTCGGCGACGATCTCATCGATCGGTTCGCCGGCGCCGGGAAAGCCGATCTGGTGAAGGAATTCACCTTCCCGTTCCCGACCCAGATCATCGCCGGCCTGCTCGGTCTGCCCCGGGCGGACTATCAGCAGTTCCAGCGATGGTCGATCTCGCTGCTGAGCTTCACGATCAATCCGGCGCGGGGCAAGGCGGCCTCGGTGGCACTCGAGGAATACTTCGCGCCGATCCTGGCGGCCCGGCGTGCGGAGCCGCGCGACGATCTCATCAGCCGCCTCGCGGTCGCCGAGATCGACGGCGAACGGTTGAGCGACCCGGAGATCTTCTCCTTCCTCCGGCTACTGCTGCCCGCGGGCGTGGAAACCACCTATCGCTCCCTGGGCAACCTGCTGTTCGGGTTGTTCACCCGTCCCGAGCAATTGGCGGCGCTCCGGGCGGATCGCACTCTGATCCCGCAGGCGATCGAAGAAGCCGTGCGCTGGGAACCGCCGCTGCTCACCATTACCCGGGTCGCGACCACCGATACGGAGCTCGGCGGAGTCGCCATCCCGGCGGGATCCTCGGTCATGCCCATGCTGGGGGCGGCCAACCGGGAAGAGGACCGCTACGACAACCCGGATTCCTTCGATATCTTCCGCCCGGCGCGTGCCAATGTCTCGTGGGGCCACGGCGCCCACGTCTGCCTCGGTATGCATCTGGCGCGGTTGGAGATGCGGGTGGCGATCGACCTGCTGCTCGACCGGCTCCCCGGACTCCGGCTCGATCCCGGCGCGGTGGACCCGCATATCCGCGGGCAGGTCTTCCGTTCCCCGGCCGCACTGCCGGTGCTGTTCACCGCCGCGCCGCGGAGTACTTCGTAACGGCCGGAAATGCCGGAAATCCGCGCCCGCCCCGGTGAATCCCCACGCCGGCCCCGGGACCGACGCGTGCGGGTCCGTCCCGCCCAACCCCAGGAGGACTGATGTCCGACTTCGACTCGGTCGACTTCTTCACCGACGAATCCCTTATTCCCGACCCCTACCCCTATTTCGACCATCTGCGCAGCCGTTCCCCCGTCCTGGCCGACGGCCCGTCCGGGGTGGTCACGATCACCGGTCACGCGGAGGCCCTGGCCGCCTATCGGGATACCGCGTTCTCCTCGTGCAACGCGGTGGTGGGCCCGTTCGCGCCGCTCCCGTTCACCCCGGAGGGTGACGACATCACCGAGCTCATCGAACAGCACCGGGCCGGAATCCCGATGGCCGAACATGTGGTCACCATGGACGCCGACCGGCATACGCGGACCCGGGGCCTGCTCGGCAAACTGCTGACGCCGAAGCGGTTGAGCGAGAACGAGGAGTTCATGTGGAAGCTGGCCGACGAACAGCTCGACACTTTTCTCGAATCGGGGCGGGTCGAATTCCTGTCCGGGTACGCCAAACCGTTCTCCATGCTCGTCATCGCGGATCTGCTCGGTGTACCGGCGGCCGATCACACCGAATTCCGGGCCGTTCTCGGTGATCAACTGGTCGGCGAACTCGACGGCGAACTGGCGCACAACCCACTCGAATGGCTGGACGACAGATTCCGCACCTACCTCACCGCACGGCGCGAGCACCCGCGTGCCGATGTGCTGACAGCGCTGGCCCTTGCCACCTACGCGGACGGCACCGTCCCCGCGCTCGAAGAGGTCGTCAAACTCGCAACGTTCCTGTTCGCCGCCGGCCAGGAGACCACCACCAAACTGATCGGTGCGGGCGTACGCAATCTGGCCGAGAACCCCGGGATCCAGTCCAGAGTCCGCGCGGACCGGCAACTGGTTCCCGTCTTCCTGGAAGAGACGCTGCGGCTGGAGAGCCCGGTGAAGAGTCATTTCCGGATGGCCCGCACCAGCACCGAGATCGCCGGCTGCCCGGTCCGGGCGGGGACGACGGTGATGCTGCTGCCGGGTGCGAGCAATCGTGATCCGCGGAAATTCCCCGACCCCGAGCGGCTCGACGTGGACCGGCGCAATGCTCGCGAGCACATCGCGTTCGGTCGCGGCGCGCATTCCTGCCCCGGAGCACCGCTCGCCCGGGCCGAGGCACGAATATCGATCAACCGGATCCTGGACCGGATCGCCGATCTGCGGATCGACCGAACCCGGCACGGGCCACCCGGCGCCCGGAATTACCGATACGAACCGACGTTCGTGATGCGCGGGCTGTCCGAACTGCACGTGGAGTTCGACACCGTGACCTGACCGGGCCCGGGCACGGGGAGCGGCCGCGCGCTGTGTCAGGGTGACGAACGCGCGGCATCGGTACGGGCGCTGACCAGATGGGCGCCCGCCTCCTGGAGATAACGATCGGCGTTCCCGAGAAACGCGCTCCAGCCCAGCAGCCGCCGCAGATAGAGGTGGGCGTCGTGCTCGCTGGTGTATCCGATACCACCCAGGACCTGGATCGCGCTGTCGCCCACCGTGGCCAGGCAGCCCGAATACGCTTTGGCGTGCAGCGCCGCCCGGCTCCGCTGCGCCGGATCGGCACGGTCGGCGGCCCACAGCGCGTGCAGGACACCGCCGTAGGCCAGTTCCACCGTTTCGAACATATCCACACACAGATGCTGGACCGCCTGGAACGAGCCGATCGCTCGTCCGAACTGATACCGCGTTTTCGCATGGGCCACCACCAGATCGGTGACCGCCCGCGCGGCGCCCACCGCGTCGGCGGCGTAGGCCGCGACGATATCGTCGCGGACCGCCTCGAGCGCACGGCGTCCGTCGGCGGCCAGCGGGATCGCCGGACTGCCGGAAAGCGTGATATCGAACAGGCGGCGGGTGAGGTCCACGGTAGCGCGGCCGGTCACGGCGACCGTGGGGTCCGGCAGCGGCACGGAGTACAGGCCGATCCCCTGCGGGCTGTCGGCGAAGACCAGCAGTATCCGCGCGGCGGCAGCATCCGGCACCGCCTCCAGGCATCCGGTCAGCACCGTACCGCCGTCGCGTTGCGCGGCCTGTGGGCGCTCGGCCGCCGGGTCGACCGGCCCGACGGTGACCACCAGCGTCCCCTCGGCGATACCGGTGAACAGATCGGCGGCACGCGCACCCGCGCCGAACCGGAAGAGCGCTCGTGGCGCCGCGATCGCACTGGACAACCAGGGGCCGGAATACAGGGCCGCGCCGAGTTCGTCGAGCACGACGAGCGTATCGGCCAGTGTCGCCCCGGCCCCGCCGAACTCCGCCGGGACCAGCAGCCCTGTGGTACCCAGTTCGGCGAGCCCACGCCAGACCTCGCCGGTGGTGCCGCACGGATCGCCCAGCAGCGGACGCAGATGACCGGCGATACTCGCGTACCGGTCGAGATACGCCCGGACCGACGCGCGTAACGCCGATTGTTCCTCGGTGAGTTCGAGATTCATGACCGTGGCAGTCCCAACACTCGGCCGGCGGTGACATTCTTGTTGATCTGGCTGGTACCGCCCGCGATCGTCAGGGAGCGGGTGGTCAGCCGCAGCCGTCCCCACCGGCCGTCGCCACCGGCATCGCCGAGCAGATCGTAGGCGGTGGTCGCCAGTTCCTGTCCCACTTCGCCCCATACCGTTTTGGCCAGGCTCGCGGTCCGCAGCGCGTCACCGCCGTGTAGTGCAGCGGAAATGGACCGGCGGCAGAGTATTTCGAGGTAGCCGATCCGGACGGCCAGCGCGCCCAGGCGACCGAGAACGACGGGGTCGGAGAGGACCGGCCGGCCGTTCTTCCGGACCGGGGCCAGATCGGCGATCAGATCGTCGAGCAGCAGCTGCTGCTCGGCGTAGAGGCGGGCGGCACCCGCCCGCTCATGACTCAGGGTGGTGGTCGCGACCTGCCAGCCGCCGTTGTACGGCCCGAGCATCGCGGTCGCCGGGATCCGCACCTCGTCGAAGAAGATCTCCGCGAAATCGGCCTCGCCGCTCAGTGTCGCCAGCGGGCGCGCCTCGATACCCGGAGTGGACATATCGACCAGGAAACAAGTGATTCCTCGATGTTTGGGCACATCCGGATCGGTGCGCGCGTAGAGCTGGCACCAGTCGGCGCGATGCCCCAGCGAGGTCCAGATCTTCTGCCCGCTGACGATATAGTCCTCGCCCACCCGCACCGCCCGGGTACGCAGGGACGCGAGGTCGGAGCCCGCCTCGGGTTCCGACATCCCCTGGCACCAGATATCGTCGGCGCGGATCATCCGCCGCAGCAGGTGGTCCTTCTGCTCGTCCGAGCCGTACTGCATGATCGCGGGGGCGATATTGTTGATGCCTATCACGTTCAGCGGGAGCGGGATTCGCGCCCGCGTCGTCTCCTCGGCGTAGACGAGCTGTTCGAGCACCGTGGCACCGCGGCCGCCGTATCGCACCGGCCACGACACCGCACCCCAACCGGCGTCGGCCATCGTCGCGTTCCAGCTGCGCTGGATATCGAAGGCCGCGTCGTCGGTACCGCGCCGAGCGCTGCTCGCGATCACCTCGTCGGCCGGATGCGCCGCCAGCCAGGCCCGCAATTCCGTACGGAACTGTTCGGTCTCGGGTGGATACGAGAAGTCCATGGCTCTCCATCCGGCGATTGACTCGGCCGCGGACGAACCATATCGTGGAACAGATATTTGGTCAACGAATTGTGCCCGGCGCCGAGCCCCGACAGGAGCGCACCATGAGCGACGAGGCGGACGCCGAGGACGAAACATACGGACTCGCGACCCTGGCGTCGGCGCTCGCGGGGCGCACGATACGTATCGTGCGCCTCGCGCCGGGCGAGCCGACCTGGACCGACGGTCACACCGTCCACCTCGATACCGCCCGGCCACGGATACACCTGCGCAGATCCGTAGCGCTGCAGTGCTGTCTGATCGCCGAGGGCAGTCTGGATCCGGCGGTACTGCGCGCGCTGGGCCGAAACCGCGCTCGCACGGCCCGCTATCTCGCGATCGAGGGACACCGGGCGCTGTTCGCCGGACGCGCGCTGCTCCCCCGCGATGTGCCGGCCGTCGTGGACCGCGATATCGCCGGAATGTCGGACAGTGCCGCGGCATCGCTGACCCTCGCCCGCGGACACCGCCCACTACCCCCCGCGCCCGCGTGGTTCGGCGAGATCCGGGCGCGGGCGGTACTCACCGCACGAACCGTCGACCGGCAGCGGCCTTTGTCCGCGGGCGTCCATCGTCCCCGCTCCCGCGAGGCGGGCGATCCCGAACACCTCGCCGACGACGCGCAGGCCGACGATGACCTTCCGGATGTCTTCACCAGCCCGGTCGGGGGCGGCGGCCCGCTGGGCAGACTGCTGCGCAGAATGCTCGGCGCGGCACGGGAACCCGCGGGTGAGGGCCGGCCCGGTGCCGAATCCGCCGGATATCACGGACACCACGGTCGCCGCAGTGCGGGCGCGGTGCTGTCGGGACAGGCCGCCCCCGCCGACCCGCCGGACCCGGACCACCGGAATCCGGTAGCACCGGCCTATCCCGAATGGGATATCCACCGCCTCCGGTACCGGGATCGCTGGTGCACTGTCGTGGAGACGGAACCGGAACCGGCGCCACGACCCTGGCGATCGCACTGGGACCGGCAGAGCCTGCGGCGCCCGCTGGCCCGCCTCGGCACCGCACCCACGATCGTGCGCCGACGACCGCAGGGCGACGATCTCGATCTCGACGCGGTGGTCGAATCGCGCGTCCGGTTCCTGTCGGGCTCCGCGCCGGAGGAAGCGGTCTACCTGGAGCCACTCCGGCACCGGCGCGATCTCTCGGTGCTGATCCTGCTCGATATCTCGGGATCGACCGCCGAACCGGGCGGCGACGGGACCCCCGTCCACGACCATCAGCGGACCACCGCGGCCGCACTCGTCACCGGGCTGTACGAGCTCGGCGACCGAGTCGCCTTGTACGCGTTCCGCTCCCGGGGCCGGAGCGCCGTCGAGGTGGTGCCCGTCAAACGTTTCGACGATATCTCCCCGACCGGGGTGCTACACCGCCTCGAAGGCCTGACCGCGGGCGGCTACTCACGACTCGGGGCGGCGATCCGGCACGGCACCTCGGTACTGAGCACCGGCGGCGGCACCACCCGGCGACTACTGCTGGTTCTCTCGGACGGTCTCGCCTATGACCACGGTTACGAACGCGCGTACGGAGCAGCGGACGCGCACCGTGCCCTCGCCGAAGCGCGCCGGGCAGGTATCGGCTGCCTGTGCCTGACCATCGGCGCGAGCACCGGCGACGCCGATCTCGCCGCGGTTTTCGGCAGCGCCGCACACAGCACGATCCCGGATACCGACCGGCTGGCCACGGTCGTCGGGCCACTCTTCCGCACGGCGCTCGCCACTTCCTACCGGAAATAGGGGATTCTGTGGCTGCCGCATCACGGCGGGCGCAGGTCCCGGTTACAGCGCGTCCACGCCCAGGCGTTCACAGACCGCGAACACCTCTTCGAAGATCGAACCGGGCACCGTGAACGGCTCGGTTTGCCCGATCTCGGAAATATGCTCGGCGATATCCTCGGCAGTGGGTGTGGCCCCCCGATCGGCGAGCCAGCCCTCGCTCAGGCCGACGAAGACCCGGGCGAATCTGCCCGCGCAGGCGGAGTAGTTGTGGTGGGTCACCGTACAGCCACGACCGGCGAGGAAGACGACCATCGGGACCACCAGCTCCGGACTGATTGCGTCGAGAAATCCCGAAGCCCGCAGGGCCGCCGTATCACCCACGGTTTCGGTGACCATCCGCGAGAAGCCGAACGGCAGCACGGTATTGGAGGCGATACCGTGCGCGGCACCCTCGATGGCGAGCACATTGGACAGGCCCACCAGTCCCGCTTTCGCCGCGGCGTAATGGGCTTCGCCGGGCTGGCCGAACATACCGCCCGACGACGAGACGAAGACGAACCGTCCGTACCCCTGCTCTTTCATCACCGGATAGGCCGCCCGGCTCACATAGAACCCGCCGTCCAGATGGACGCCCAGCATCCGGCGCCAATCGGTGGCCGTCATCTCCTCGAAGGCGACGGTGCCGAAGATTCCGGCGTTGCTCACCACAGCGTCGAGCCGGCCGAAGGTCCGCACGGCGGTGCGGACCACAGCCGCACCGCCTTCGGGACTGTCCACCGAATCACCGGAGGCCACGGCCGTTCCGCCGGCGCGTACGATCTCGTCCACGACCTCGTCGGCGACCCCCGAGTCGGCGCCCTCACCGCGCATACTGCCGCCGAGATCGTTGACGACCACGGACGCAGCGCGCGCGGCGAAGTCCAGTGTGTAGAGCCGGCCCAGTCCGCGCCCCGCCCCGGTCACGAGGACGACCTGGTCTTCGAAGTCGATCATGTGCGGACCCGCCTGCCGTGCCGGTGCGAACGTCTTCCGGAACGAATATTAGGTCACACACCGCCGGGAAGTCGAGCGCTGCAGGCATTTCGATCACGCCCGAACGGGCCGGTCGCCGGTGCCCCGCGCCGACACCGTGACCTATCCGGTGGAATCACCCATATCGGCGAAGGTGCCACCGCGCCCTGCTCCGGCGGTGAATCGATCGATACCCGCGGCCGCCTCGGCCAGGGAGATCACACCGTGCTCCCATTCGTTGGCGATCGCCTCCTGCTCGCTCATACCTTCCTGCTGCAGCAACGAGAGCCGATCGTGACGCTGACAGGTCTGCGGGAAACGTGCGATCTCGGCGGCGAGCCGTTCGGCGGCCTCCCGCTCCGTACCCGTCGGGACGACGCGATCGACGAGGCCCATGGCGTGCGCTTCGCCGGCCTCCACCGGCCGCCCGGTGAGCACCATGTCCATGGCCCGGCCGGTACCGATCAGCCGGGGCAGCCGCACGGTACCGCCGTCGATGAGCGGCACACCCCAGCGGCGGCAGAAAACGCCGAACACCGCATCCGCACCGGCCACCCGGAGATCACACCAGATCGCCAGTTCCAGTCCACCCGCGACGGCGTGGCCGGCCACCGCGGCGACGACCGGTTTGCTCAACTGCATCCGCGTCGGCCCCATCGGCCCGCGCCCCTTCGCCGACAGCGGGTTGGCACGTTCGGTCCCGACCGCTTTGAGATCGGCACCGGCACAGAAGTTCCCACCCTCACCCCACAGCACGGCCACCGCCGCCGATTCGTCGTTCTCGAAAGCGGTGAACGCGTCGAACAGGGCGGTGCCGGTGGGACCGTCGACCGCGTTCCGGGCCTGCGGCCTGGACAGGACGACGGTGAACACCGGTCCGTTCCGCTCGATTCGTACCGGTGCGCTGGTCATGGCTGTCCCTTCGGTCACGGTCACCGGCCGAGCTTATGACGAGACGATCGCCCGGCGCGCGAATACGCCACCGGTTGTTGCGAAAGGCCCCACAGAATACCCCGTGGTAACGTCAACGGTGCTTCTTTCAGGAAAGAAGTGTGCCGTGGTAACCGATTGCCTGGACCGCCCGCAGGAGCACCCGGCATCGATTCCGTGGGCACCCGTAGCCGGCCGAGGAAGTGGGTTTCGAATGACGAACCGGGGCACCGCCGCGAAGCGCCCGAGGCGGGAGCGCGGCTCGCTCAACCCCGAGGATATCGTCCAGGGAGCGTTCGAACTCGCCGAAGAGATCTCCATCGACAACCTGAGCATGCCGCTGCTGGGCAAACATCTCGGTGTCGGCGTCACCAGCATCTACTGGTACTTCCGCAAGAAGGAAGAACTGCTCAACGCCATGACCGATCGGGCGTTGCGCCAGTACGCCTTCGAGATGCCGTTCATCGAGGCCTCCGATTGGCGCGAGACGTTACGCGAACACGCACGCACCATGCGGCGCACCTTCCTCGGCAATCCGCTGCTCTGCGATCTGATCCTCATCAGGTCGGCGCTGAGCGAAAAAGCGGCGCGGCTCGGCGGCCGCCAGACCGAACGCGTCATCGCCGCGCTCGTCGAGGCCGGGTTCTCGCTCGAATCGGCTGTCGAGACCTACTCCGAGGTCCAATTGCATGTCCACGGTCTGGTGGTGCTGCAACGACTCTCGGACAAGAACCGCGAACAGAGCGAGGCCACCGCCTACTACGAGAGCGTCATCATCGACCCGGAGACCACCCCGCTGCTCGCCCAGGCGGCCGCCAAGGGCTACCACTCCGGCGCCCCCGACGACCGCAACTTCGAGCACGGCCTCGACACCATCCTCGATCACGCGGCTCGGCTGCTACCCGCTACCGGGACCGCGAAACCGAAATCCGAGCCGGTGAAACGTACTGCCCGCGCCAAGGCCACGAAAGCAACCAAGGCGACCACCTCGGCCACGCCTCGGCGCCGGGCGGCGGCGAAGTAGCACACGCCGGCCGGAACCGCCGCGCACTCGGCCGGCTGCGCAACCGTCGCTCCCCCCGGCCGTTCCCGGCGGATGTCCCCCGCAAGCCGGCCCGCGATACATCAGGGCTGCCGGGCGGCGCTGTCGGAGCCGAGCAGGGTCAATGCCTCCAGGGCCAGGTACAGTTCGGCGGACTGACGCGGGTCGGTGGTATCGCGACCCGTGAGGTCACGGATCTTCCGAAGCCGATAGCGCACCGTATTACGGTGGCAGTGCATCGTTTCCGCGACGGCCGCGGCCGAACCGCCGCAGCGGAACCAGGCGTGGAGCGCCGCGATCAGATCCTCCCGCTCGGCCGCGGGCAGGTCGAGCAGCGGACCCAGGATCTGGGCGGCTGTCCGGCGACCGGCCTCGGGAACGGCGATGAGTAGGTGCCCGACCGGTTCGTCACCGAAACGGACCGTACCGGACGAACCCGGTCGCACCGACCGCGACGCCATTCGCGCTTCGGTCAGGGCCGCGGTGATGGCGTGGGGGGCCGTGAACGCGGTACTGAGGCCCACCCGGTCGGTGACGGACGCGGAAATCGTCTCGGCAGCGCGCTCGATCGCGGCCGGCGCGGTGGCGGACAACAGCCCGATATAGGCGTCGATCTGAGCGTCCCAGACCGACCGGATGCCGATATCGTTCAGTGCCGCGGTGAGTTTCGCGGGAAGCGGCGCGGCGGGTTCGGTATCGATGGCGACCACGGCGAAGGTACCGCGTTCCGGAAGTCCCAGGCTGCGCAGCACATCCAGGACTCTGGCCGGATTACCGGAATGGTCGTCGAACAGGGTCCGGACGAGCCGGCTCTGGACCTGGGCATCGGAATGCGCGAGCAGCACCTCGGTCTCCCGATAGGATTCGACGGCCGCGTCGGAGTACAGGTCGATGAGTTCCCACAGCCGGGTCGCCAAATCGTGCAACCGGGCATCCCCCGGCCCGGCCGAGCATTTGGTCAGCTCTTCCCAGATGAGGCGACCACCCAACCGGTAAGCGTGCAAGAGGCTCGCGACCGGTATCCCCTGTTCCGCTTTCAGCCGGCCGGCCTCGCGGGCCGGCTGCAACCGCAACGGGTGCGTACCGGCGAGCGCGCCGATCACCGTGGTCAGGTTCTCCAGACAGGTGCGGTACAGCTGGTCCGCGGTCAGTAGTCCGGATTCCCCGTAGGAGGGATCGGCCGCGGCGATCCGGTCGACCAGGATATCGGTCAACGGCTCCACCGAATCGGCCAAAACGGCTGCCAAGGGCGCCACCGACGGCACGGACGCGGGCGTTCTCATACCGGACAGTCTAGTCGTCGCCCGGTGACCCACACCACGACTGTTTTGTGCCCGCGCACAAATCAGAGCGGTCGAGTACGCAACAACGACACATTTCCCTCGGTCGTGAGCACAGACACACTGATCAGTGTTCGGATCACCGACTCTCACCACGGAGTGTGCCCACGTGCAGTCAGAACAGCCCGTCGCCGCCGATACGGTCATCGATTCCGCCCTCACCGACCTCGCCGCGGGCGAACGGAAATGGTCGGGGCTACCGCTCGCGGGCCGGCGAGCCCTGCTCGAGCGGATGCGGACGCTGACCGGACAGCATGCCCGGGAGTGGGTCGAGGCGGCCGTGCGGATCAAAGGTCTCGATCCGGAGTCTCCGCTGGTCGGTGAGGAATGGCTGTCCGGGCCGTATGTCTTCGCCACCAGCCTCACCGCGGTGGCGACAACGCTCGAATCGCTGGAGCGGGGCGTCAGCCCCCTCGCGAACGCGAAGTTCGGTACAGCGGGTAATCGCGTCACAGTGCAGGCGCTGCCCACCGGCCTGTACGACGAACTGTTGCTCAGCGGGTTCCGCGCCGAGGTCTGGTTGCAGCCGGGGGTCGGCTCGGCCGCCGCGCAGGCCGCGGCCGGTCTGGCCCAGCTCGACCCGGCCCGCACCCACGGAATCGGCGCCGTGCTCGGCGCAGGCAACATCACCTCCATCGCACCACTGGACACCATCTACGAGCTCATCGCCCACAACCGGGTGGTCGCGCTGAAACTCAACCCGGTGACCGATCCGCTGCTCCCGGTGTTCGAGAAGATCTTCGCGCCGCTCATCGAGCTCGGTGTGGTGCGGGTGCTCACCGGTGGCGCGGAGGTCGGCGGGCGGCTGGTGACCGACGAACGAGTCGCCCATGTCCATATGACCGGCAGCGCCGTCACCCACGACGCCATTGTGTGGGGTACCGGCCCGGACGCGGCGCGCCGGAAAGCCGCCGGAACTCCGCTCCTGGACAAACCGATCAGCAGCGAACTCGGTGGGGTGTCCCCGACGATCGTGCTGCCCGGCGACTGGAGCGCCGCCGACCTCGAATTCCAGGCCGAGCACATCGCGACCCAGCGGCTGCACAACGGCGGCTACAACTGCGTGGCGACACAGGCGGTGATCGTCTCCGCGGACTGGCCGCAGAAGGACGCGTTCCTCGCCGCGCTCACCGCGGCCGTCGACCGCGCACCTACTCGCCACGCCTACTATCCGGGCAGCGACGACCGCGTGGCCGGAGCCCGTACCGGCTATCCCGGCGCCCGGCAGCTGGGCAGCAAGGGTGAACGGCTCCTGGTCACCGGATTGGATGCGGACACCGACGAAGCTCTGCTCCGCACGGAGTACTTCGCGCCGGTACTCGGCGTTGTGGAACTGCCCGGTACCGGCGCCACCTTCGCGCGCACCGCCGCCGATACGGCCAACGAGAAGTTCACCGGAACCCTCGGTGTGAACATCGTCGCGCATCCGGACACTCTCGGCTCCCTCGGCGCGGAGTTCGACTCGATGATCGAAACACTGCGCTACGGCACCGTCGCCGTGAACGCGTGGACGGCGGTCGGCTATCTGACTCCGACCGCGAGCTGGGGCGCGTACCCGGGGCATACGGTCGACGATGTGCAGAGCGGTATCGGCGTCGTGCACAATGCCTGGCTGATGGACCGGATCGAACGCACGGTCGTACGCGGGCCGTTCCGTCCCGCCCCGCGGTCGGTGCTGCACCGGGAATGGGCGCTGACCCCCAAGCCGCCGTGGTTCGTCGGCAACCGGACCGCCGCGCGGACCGGTCGCCTGCTCACCGATTTCGCCGCCGATCCACGGTGGTCCCGCCTCCCCGCCATCTTCGCCTCCGCCCTACGCGGCTGACCTGTTCGAAAGCACGCCGCCGGAAAGCGGTACCGCCCCTCCATCCCCTCGACGACATCGCCGTCGGACCGGGTCGGCGGGGTGGTCCCACCGGGCCGGGGGATGTACCCGACTCGGTGGCGCCCTCCGGCCCCCGGCCGAGGCCCGATCAACTCGCCGAACCTGTAGCAGCCCTATAGCTTTGGCCACCTCCGGCTTCGGCGCCGGCGGCTGTCGCGGGCCCGTGGGCCCTCCGGCGGACACGGGGTCCCGGCGCCGGCCGACGGTTCAGGCGGAGAGGCCCGTCCACTGCGTAGCGGTATACGGGTGGGACCCCTCGGTACCGTCCCAACGGCTGATCATCAGGGTCAGGTTCGACAGCGAAGCCGAACCCGGATGGATATAACCCCCGTAGAGGTTGGGCAGGCGCGGTTTGTCCCGATGCGCAGCCGGTTCCGTATCGTCGTGCACCACCTGGATCCGCTCCGCGGACCATACGGCATCCGGCCGGTCGGCCGTACGAGTCTTGATACTCAGATCCACGCAGTCGAAATACGACATGACATAGGTCGATCCGATACGCGCGACGGAGAGCTCGCCGAGTGCGTTCCCCGGGCCGAAGATCGGCGTCGGCGGATGCCGATGGGTGGGATACCAGCCCCATCGGCCGTCGATATGGGCCCAGTTCTGCTGGGCGGCGAAATTTCCGTGGTAGAAATCGGCGGGATCGTAGCGGAAGAGCTGGACGAAACCGTGGTCGCGGCGATAGCGGTGGCTGCCGTTCCAACGTTTGGCGAAGACGTAGAGATAACCGTCCGGGTCGATACCGGCGAATGTCCACATACCGTAGGGATTTCCGTCGACACCGAGGGCCTGTCCGGCCCAGTGGTGGTCGAAATCGCGCCAGGTGGCGCCGTGGTCGTCGGACCAGGCGATACCGGAGAAGGCCGAACCGTCGAGATCGGCGTCCGGTCCGACCCGGTTGTGCACCGCGGTGTACTGCACAAAGGTGCGACCGCTGATCTCGACGGCGTCGTTGGGAATACGCGAGATCTCGGTGACACCCGCGCCGTTGTCGGCGTGGTGCCGGTAGTCGAATACCTGGCGTGCCCGATCGCCGGTGGCGGTGCCGGTGAAGGTCACCGGACGGGCGCCGGAGGCGTCGAACTCGTCCTGGGTCAGGATCACCGGCGAGCCGAGGTAGTCACCACTCTGGTCCGGTCCACGCCAGGAGTCACCCCACAGATAGCCCCAATCTCCTTCCTGTACGCGGCGATACGGGATACACAGATCGCTCGATCCGAGACCGAGCGCATCGGCCGAATCGGTGGGCAGATCGCACAGAAGGGTGCCGGACCGGGTCAGCTGTTCTGCTATCGGCATCCCCGCGAGGCTACCCCGGCGGCACAGCCGGTGGGTACCGCCCGCAGGATCCGGCGAACGATACGACGGCTCAGGTCATCCGGCCCAGCCATCCGGCGGCATCGAGCCGGAATCCCACCGGCGCCGCCACCTGCCGCAGGTCGTCCTCCATCGCGCGGATGCGGTCCTCGCCGAGTTCCGCCGCCCAGACCGCCCGCAGCTGCTGGAAGATCTCGGCCGACCGGGCCAGCGCGTCGAACCCCCGTGGGGTGAGCCGGACGATCCGGCGGCGGGTGTCGGCCGGATCACCTCCTCGTTCGGCGTAGCCGAGCGCGACCAGCCGATCCACCGTCTTACCGGCGGCTTGTTTGGAGATCCCGAGCCGACGGCCGATATCGCTGGCCGCGGCCCCGTCCGGACCGACGGCCTGCATGGCGAAGCCGTACGCGGGGCGCACATCCGGATGCCCCTGCCGCGCGAGTTCGGTATGCAATGCGTCGATCAGCGTCCGGAATCCGGCGAACAGCAAGAGCGGGAGCTCGTAGCCGGCGCGGGGCCCCCCGTCGACTCCTCGTCCCGCACCACCCTCGACAAGACGGTCAACCTGGTTTACCATATTCTCCGAATCGTCAACCATGTTGTCCATATTAGGAGAGCAATGTTCGCCGCACACACCCTGGAGACCGCCCCGCACGCCTCACTCCGAGCCATGCGGGCGGTACAGCGTGATACCGGAGCCGTACCCGACGCCGTGGGCCGCCTCGCGGAATCACCGGAGCTACTCAATGGATTCCTCGCCATGAGCGCCGGTTTCGAACGCTGCACGCTGGATCCGGCGGCACGGGAGACCGTCATCATGACCGTCGCCGTACGCAACCGCTGCCATATCTGCATCGCGATGCACACCGGAAAGCTCCGCAAACTCGGCGTGGCATCCGATATCGTCGCGGCCCTCCGCGCGGAGAAGACGATCCCCGACGAACGCCTCGAAGCGATCCGGACCTTCACCCTCGACCTCATCGCGACCGCGGGCGGCGTAGCCGAAGAATCCGTCGCCGCACTCCTGGCGCACGGATACACCGAACGCAATGCGCTGGAGGTAGTCCTCGGCATCGGCACGTACACGATGTCGACGCTGGCCAACCGGCTCGTTCGAGCAGTATGACCCCGAACCGGCAGCGAAGGCGAGGTCAGCCCGGCCGCGGCGCAGGGTCCGGCGTCAGCGCGCGACGGGCCAGCGTCAGCCACCGGAGTTGTTCGAGTTCCGAGGTCGTATCCGCGGGCGCGGTCGCCATCAGCAGGATCACGTCGCCGGTCGTGATATCGGGATAGAGCGAACCGTCCCGATGCGCCACCGCGACCAGCCGATCCACCGCGAGGCGGCCGCGTTCCCGGATCTCCCGCAGGGCATCTTCGGCCAAGGCGGCGACCGCGAACCGGAACAGCCGCTCCTGCCGCATATCCAGCACCACACTCCGCAACAGCGCCAGCAATTCGTCGACGGCCGCGCTGGTACCGGCCTCGACCCGGGCCAGCGCCGCGTCCAGCGATCCGGCGATCGTTTCCGCGAGATCGGCCACCGCGCCCTCGATCAGATCCTTCTTGGCCGGAAAATGGCGGTAGAGCGTGCCCACCGCGATACCGGCGGCGGCGGCGATCTCGTCCATTCCGATCCCGGGCCCACGCTCGACCACCAGCACCCGTGCGGCCGCGACGATCGCCTCCCGGTTGCGGAGCGCATCCGCGCGCCTGACCTTGCCGGCCATCCCACCACACCTCCGTCACCTTGCAGACAACATGAACGGCTGGTTCACTTTAATATGAACGCCTCGTTCATCTTAGGAGGGAGCCCCGCTCATGTGGACCGAAGCCGATATCCCGGATCTGAACGGCCGGATCGCCGTAGTCACCGGCGCGAACACCGGACTCGGGTTCGAAA
Organism: Nocardia sp. NPDC003963; assembly: GCF_053605105.1. Classification (NCBI taxonomy): domain Bacteria; kingdom Bacillati; phylum Actinomycetota; class Actinomycetes; order Mycobacteriales; family Nocardiaceae; genus Nocardia; species Nocardia sp. NPDC003963. Next base: position 612,947 of record NZ_JBSGIP010000001.1, on the reverse strand, counting down.
CCGCCCGCGCACTGGCCGAACACGGTGCCACCGTCGTGCTGGCATGCCGCAATCCGGACAACGCGGCCGAAGCCCGAGCCCGGATCGACCGCAGCGCACCCCGAGCCGGGACCGATACCGTGACCCTCGACCTCGCCTCACTCGATTCCGTCCGCACCGCGGCGGAAACGATTCGCGACCGCTACGCCCGTATCGATCTACTCGTCAACAACGCGGGCGTCACCGGCCTGTCCGGCACGACCGAAGACGGATTCGAGGTCCAGTTCGGCATCAATCACCTCGGCCATTTCGCATTGACCGGCCTGTTGCTGGACCGCCTCGTCGCCGCACCGGCCGCCCGCGTGGTGACCGTGAGCAGTATCGGCCACCGGTTCGGCCGGATCGATCCCACCGACCCGGCGGCGGCCGGCGGAAACGCCTACGGCAAATCGAAATTGGCGAATCTGCTGTTCACCCACGAATTGGATCGACGCCTCACCGATACCCCCGCCATCGCGCTGGCCGCGCACCCCGGCGGCGCGAGCACGGAGGTGTTCCGCTACTCCCCGGCGGTATTCCGGCTACCGAACCTGGCCGTCGCCCGCCTCTTCGGCCGCACGCCCGCCATGGGCGCGTTGCCCACATTGCGCGCCGCCACCGACCCGCACGCCGCGGGCGCCGACTACTACGGACCCACCGGACTCTTCGAGATCCGCGGCTACCCGGACCGGGTGAGCTCCAGCGCCGACTCGCACGACCGCTCTCGGCAGGAGAGTCTCTGGGCGGCCTCCGAGCAGCTCACCGGCGTGCGGTTCGCTCTGAGCGGAACCACTGACACCTGATACGGCGTAATCTTGTAATCAAGTAATTATCGGAGCTGAGAAGGTGCACCATGAGACATGGACATCGAGGACGCGGATTCGGCCGGCCCGGCGGCTGGCAGCAGGCCGACCTCCCGGACGCGGCGGATGCGACGGACTGGTTCGCCGGACGCCTGCCCGGCGACTGGTTCACCGGTAGTCCCGCCATCGAGATAGACCGGGACGAGATCGTGGTGGTCGGCGAACTACCCTTCCCCCGCGCGGACTCCGCCGAGGAGAAGCCCACCGGCGAATCCGCGGAGAGCGGGGAACAGAAGGCAACCGGGATTCCAGAGGCGACGAAACAGGGCGCGGTGGCGCGTTTCCGGGAAACCACCCGCGCCGCCCGGATGCAGATCGCCGACGAAGCCCAGCAACGCTACGGTCGTAGTGTCGCCTGGGGGGTGTCGGTCGACGGCGAGAAGGTGCTGTTCACTCATCTGGCGGTACCGGTGATGACCCGGCTACGCCAGCCGGAGCGCAAGGTACTCGACACTCTCGTCGACGCCGGGGTCGCGCGTTCCCGGGCCGATGCGCTCGCGTGGACGGTGAAACTGGCGGGTCAGCACTCGGAAGCCTGGCTCGAGGAGCTACGAGCGGCAATGAGCAAGGTCGATGACCTGCGCTCGGAGGGCCCGCGCGGTCTCTGACGGCCCGGGCCTCCGGCGAACGATCACACTCGGTGTGCGGCCCGGTTCGGTGGTGTCTTACTCGGCACCACCGGACCCGCCGATCAACCCAGATGTGCCGACAGCAGCCAGGCCGGAACCGATTTGCGTCCGTTCGGCTCGTCGCGCAGATCCTCGAAGCGCACCAGCGGGGCGCCGGTCGGCGAATCGAGGTTGTCCGGCAGTTCGGCGTGGATCCGCGCCGGGACGATATCGTCGACAACCCAATATCGCGAGACCGCGTCGCGCAGTTCGTCCGCGGTGACCGGGGCGGGTCCCTGTTCGGGCAGCTCGGCAAAGCCGGCGCGGTCGAATACCAGCGCGAAATACACCGCGCCCGGTGCCGCGGCCCGCGCGATCGAGGCCAGATACCCCGCGCGCGAGGCCACCGGAATCGAATGGAACAGCGTGCTGTCGACCACGGTACCGAACCGGCCGTCGTAGCCGGTGAAGTCGGTGATATCGGCGACCTCGAAGGTCGCGTTTCGCAGACCGCGCCGCTGTGCCTCGGCCCGGGCCGATTCGATCGCGGTCGGTGCGAGATCCAGTCCCACCGTGGTGAAACCACGCTCGGCCAGATACAGCGAGATCGCGCCCTCACCACATCCGGCGTCGAGCACCTCCCCCTGGAACCTGCCCTGCTCGATCAGGGCGGCGAGTTCCGGCTGGGGTTCCCCGATACTCCACGGCGGCGTCGTATCCGGCCCGAACGGGCCGTCACCGCGATAGACAGATTCGAATTCGAAATCACCCGGAGTGGTCATACTCCACGACTAGCAGGCGTTCCGGCACATGTACATGTGACCGGGCCGCTGATCCCGGCCGCCGGGGCCGAGCCGGTCGACGTGCGCCGCCGGTACGCGGCGTTGTCGAAGGCCCGGCACATGATGGTCACCGCGGATGCGGGCAGGTGTTCGGCCGAGCCACGAGCGGGCCGCGACGGTGGGCCCGGGACCGCGATCGACGGCGGGCGGTAACGCCGCCGCGAAGCATCGAGACTCCGATATCGCGTCCCGGAGCGGGTGACCGACCGGCAGGCGTACACATGCTGTCAGCGTCCGATGGCCCGCGGCGTCGTGGCAGTCGCCAGCTTGTCCGGGTTGCGGATCCCGTACCCGTTCCGGATCCGGCCCTGCTCGATCTCGAGCACCACGACGGCCTCGAGGGTATCGCCGATGTAGAACGCCATGGCGGGTTCGCTGTTGCAGGTGACCGCCTCGATCCGGATATCCGGCCGGCGCCGCGTGGCCCGGAACACCCCGATGAGGGTCGTCGCGATCCGTTCGGCACCCGTCATCACCAGCGGACGTATCGCGCTCGCCTTACCACCGTGGTCGGTGGTCCAGGTGGCGTCCGGCGCCAGCATCGCGAGCAGGCCCGCCATATCACCGGTGGCCGCCGCGGTCATGAACTGCGCGGTGACCGCGGCGGCGTCGACGGGTTCGAATTTCTTCCGCCGAGCCTGTACGTGTTCGCGGGCCCGGTGCGCCACCTGGCGCACCGACACCACCGACTTCTCCACCGCGGCGGCGATTTCCGGATAATCGAATCCGAACACCTCGCGCAGCACGAACACCGCCCGTTCATCGGGCGTGAGCGATTCCAGCACCACGAGCATGGCCATGGAGACCGATTCGGCCAGTACGACATCGGTGGAGGCATCGCGCTCGTCGAGCACCAGCGGTTCGGGAAGCCACGGACCGATATAGGTCTCGCGGCGACGCACCCCCGCCCGCAGCGATTTGAGCGCCTCACGGGTCACCAGCTGCGCCAGATACGATTTGGTATCGCGGACCGTCGCGAGATCCACTCGGGCCCAGCGCAGGTAACTGTCCTGCAGGACATCGTCGGATTCACCCGCCGATCCGAGGATTTCGTAGGCGATCGTGAACAGCAGCGGACGCAGCAGGGTGAACCGCTCGGCATGCTCGTCGGTAGCGCTCACGGCTGCGTGACCGCCACGGTTTCCGGGGTACGCGGCCGGATGCCGCCGCCCTTGGGCCAGACACTGGAGCCGGGTTTGCGGCCCTCGCGGCGAATACCCCAGAGTGTGCCTCTGGTGACCGCTTCTTTGATCGCGCCGGCGATCCGCCCGCCGATCCGGCCACCGAGGTAGACAGCGGCAGGAGTGTCGTCCTTGCGGGTCACCTGGAATCGGGCGGCCCGGCGGCCCAGGCCGACATTCGAGGCCAGATACGCCAGATCGAGCAGCGCGGGTTGTTCGCCCGCGATGCGACTGAGGACCGTATCCGCCGCCGTCGCCCCGGTGGGCCCGGCGGTGAAGCAGCTCATCCGCAACGGCAGATCCGACGGGGCCACCGCATCGCCGGCCGCGACGACGCGCTCGTCGCCGACGCTGGTCAACGTCTCATCGGTGAGCATCCGTCCGAGCGTATCGGTCGGCAGGCCACTGACAGCGGCCAGTGGCGGGACCCCGAAGCCGGCCGTCCAGATGGTGACCGCACTGGGACGTTGCACGCCGCCGGTGAGAGTCACCGAATCCGGCCCGACCTGCGCCACCACCGCGGTCTCCAGCACTTCGACCCCGTTGCGGACGAGCCATCTCGCGACGGACCGCCGCGCGGGTTCGGAAAACGAGGGTGCCAGGCGGCCGCCGCAGACGAGCGTCACCGTCCGGCCCTGTTCGGCCAGTTCGGCAGCGGTCTCGATACCGGTGAGCCCACCGCCGACGACGGTGACCGGGGCATCGGCACGACATTCGCCGAGGGCGGCGCGGAGCCGCCGGGCGTGCTCCAACTCGGCGATGGGGTGGGCGAATTCCACTGCCCCGGGCACGGCGGCCGGGACTGCGCCGGTACTGCCGACCGCGTAGAGGACATAGTCGTAGTCCAGGGCGGGACCGGCGCCCAACCGGATCTGCCGCTGTTCGGTATCGATACGGGTGACGGTGTCGACCACCAACCGAACCCGCTCGCCGAGCAGACCGGCGTAGTCGGCGGTCGCGTCACCCGTGCCGGCCGCGAACTGGTGCAGGCGCAGGCGCTGCACGAACTCGGGGCGCGGATTGACGAGAGTGATATCGATATCGGGATTGCGCTGGAGCCGGTTGGCCGCCAACGTTCCGGCGTAACCACCGCCGATGACGACAACATGTACGCGCTGGCCGGTCATGAGGATCTCCTGTCCACTCGAGGTGTTGCCCTCGTGATCCCGGCCGCCTGTTGTCTGTGACAGAAGATCCATTTTTATGACTCACCTCACACTTGGTGTGCAAGGCCCGAAGCCCCGCGACGACCGACCCGGGCCACGCGGCGCACGTTCGCGGAACCGACCCGGCCTCCCACCGCGACCTGCACCGGCACCGTCCGGCCCAACCCCCGTCGACGACAAGGCCGACGCGCGGTGCGACGAACTCGCCGCAAGCGGTACCGCTCAGCTGGGCCCGGTCGGGGCGTACGGAGTGTTCGCCGGACGATTCTCGTCCACCGCGAGGGGACGGCCGATCTGCGGGAACGCACGCTGCGCGCAGGCGGTGCGCTCACAGACGCGACAGCCCGGCCCGATGGGCACGGCGGCGACCGTGTCGTGAATGGGCAGCCCGTGCGAGTAGACCAGTTTCTCCGCGAACGCGAGATCGCAACCGAGACCGACGGCGAAATCGCGCGAAGGCGCCAGGTATCCGGCGTTGCTCTCCCCCGTGGTTCGCGCGAGCCACAAATAGGTGCGCCCGTCGGGCATCTCGGCGATCTGGGTCCGGATCCGGCCGGGGGTGGCGAAGGCGTCGTGCACGACCCACAGCGGGCAGCTGCCGCCGACCCGGGAGAAGTGGAACGCGGTGGCGGACTGGCGCTTGGAAATATTGCCCGCGCGGTCGGTGCGCACGAAGAAGAACGGCACCCCACGTTGCCCGCGCCGCTGCAACGTCGACAGACGATGACATACGGTCTCGAACCCGACCTCGAATTGCGCGGAGAGCAGGTCGATGTCGTAACCCATCGTCTCGGCCGCGTCGAGGAAAGCCCCGTAGGGCAGGATCAGCGCACCGGCGAAATAGTTCGCCAGACCGATACGCAACAGTCCGCGCGAGGCCGCGGGCAGTGCCGCCGTCTCGGCGAGCAGATCCTCGATCACCGCGGACTGGGTGAGAAACGCCAACTGGGTGGCCAGCTGGAAAGCTCGCTGACCGGCAGTGAGGCGGCGCGCGAGAGTGAGCGTCCGGGCGTCCGGATCGTAGATCCGCTTGGGCCCGGGACGGCCGGGGTCCTCCGAACGGATCCGCACCACCACGTCGTGTTCGTCCCGCAGCAGCCGAGCCAGCTGCAGATCCAATCCCCCCGGCGTGAACCCGCCGCGCGCGAACAGATCCTCCGCGGCCGTGTCCAGAGCGGGGATATGGTTGCGGCGGTCGTAGAAGTAATCGCGAACATCCTCGTAGGGCATCGCGGTGCGGCGGCCGGCCTCCGGCGCGTCGAGCCCGGCAGTGAGCTGGTCGAGCTGCTCGTTGGCCGCCCGCAAGCGCCGGTGCTGACTGATCAGCAATCGAGCCGCCGTCGGCACTCGCGAGAGCAGATCGTCGAGTTCACTGCTGCTCACCGACGCGAACTCGGGCTCCTCGGCGAACACCTCGTGCAGGTCCGCGAGCAGCCGGGCATCGGTTTCCGGGGCGAAGAAACCCACCTCCAGATCGAAGGTCGCCGTGAGCCGCAGCAGAACCGGGATCGTCAACGGCCGCTGATCGTTCTCGAGCTGGTTCACATAGCTCACCGACAGCCCGAGGGTCTTGGCGAGCCCGGATTGGGACAGCCCCCGCTGCTCACGCAGCACACGCAGCCGGCCCCCGGCATACATCTTCTCCACTGCCGACTCCTTCCTGGACTACGGGTGACCGGGCGCCGGGCGGCACATGCCATACGACCGCCCCGACCCGCTCCCGACTCCGCAAAGGTACGGGGCGACCCGGTCTCGATTCAGCGGCGTTCGCGGCGACGGGTCCCACGACTCGATCACCGCGTCCTCGGACCGAAACACCCACGTCACATTCACACATGTTGCAGGACAATCTGTTTCGTCGTTCGTTACCGAACTTCCACAGTTTCGGCAACAACACACGGACAGGGCACCGTAGTTGTTCCTTGCCGAATCCGCGCCGCCGCGATCGAGCCCCGGAAGCCCGGGCGCGCCGAGGGCCGTGGCAGGTTCCGGCATGATGCGAACTCCCTCGGTGGCAGGACCGGCAGCCGCCCGTTCGGACGCGCGACGACACGCACCCGCGGAGACGAACACGTCGGTTGCCGGCGTAACGCCCGGTCCACGAGGCGACGGCCGCCGGGTACGGCGTACCCGGCGCAACCGGCAGGTTTTCGGACTCGCGGGCATCGACCTCTGGAGATCGACCCGGGGTGGAACATCTCCGGGCCGGCATCACCGGCCGTCGCTTCCCGGACCCTCCGGCCCGGTGCCGTAGGACGGCGATCGTTCCCGGTCACCGCTGCGGGACAGTCCCGGATTCCCACCGGGTTCCCTCGCACCCGCCGATCGGCGTCGGTGGCGCCGCCCGGCGGGTTCGACATCCCGCTCACACCGGAGTCGAGCGGGACGAACCAGCTGCACTCGCCAGCATAAGCGCAGCTCACGATCCCGAGCCGCCAGGGCCATCGGAGACAGGATTGTCCCACCGACCACATCTGAACACCCGGCCGATGTTCGCCGTATGGGCAGCGCTGCTCGTGACCGGCGAAACCACCATGGCAGTTTCATGGCCGTAGTGGTCCTGACTCCCGACTTCGCACACCGGCTACCGAAGACCCGCGCAGCGGCTGTGCTGACCGCGACCTACGCCATAGGCCAAGTGGCAGGCCCGTTACTCGTCATCCCGGTCATCGGCACGGACTTCACCACCGCCTTCACCATCGCCGCGGTGACCATCACGCTGGCGGCGATCCCGGCACTCGCGGCGGACCGCGCGCGAATCCGTATGCGCGGCACACCGACCGGAACCAGCGCCACGCCCGAACGGGATTCACGCACTGTCGCCGACGCCCGACAACACCCGCATGACCAGCCGATTTCCGCTCCCGAGCACCTCTGAGGTAATCTCATCGAGCGCCGGAACGCGAGGCGCAACGGGCTGTGGCGCAGTTTGGTAGCGCACTTGACTGGGGGTCAAGTGGTCGCAGGTTCAAATCCTGTCAGCCCGACACACGAAAACACTCTCTGACCTGCGTCGGAGGGTGTTTTCTTCTCACCGGAAGGCCCGGAAGGCGGGGCAAATCTGGGGCCAGTATCGCCGCGGAGATATCTGGACCACTTGACCGCGTCGGAGCGAATGGCCTGATTGTCCGGATGCAGGCACCAGCGGGTGATTTGGGGGTCGGTTTGGCCGACGACCCGCTGGAGCGGTGCAGCCGCACACCGGCGTCGGCAACACGGGCCAGGCCGGTGTGCCGGAGGTCGTGGCGACCGAGCTGTTCGTATCCGAGTTTTGTGACCACCTCATCCCAGTGGGTCGCGTCCCGAAGTCCGCCCGTCTGGATACGGCCGCCACGCGGCCCGACGAACAGTCGTTCACCCAAAATCGCCCGCGCCGGTCGTGCTCGGTAGCCTTTTCCAGAGCCGGACCCGCGCGCACACGTAACTGAGTCGCGTTGATCCGACGTAAGATGAGTGGCCGGATCTCCTCTATGAGCGGAATCGGTCACGCACGCTTCCCTTGGTAAATTTGTCTTTGAGGCTTTCCTGGCCCAGGAATCTTCTGGCGCCGAAGAATCCAAACCCATTGGTCGGTGTCAATATCGTGGAACCTGACAGCAGGCGACCTCGCCGATTCGGGAGCTGTACATGCCGCGAAGATAACCGCGTCGCCCCAGCCCTCGTACTGGTTGGAGGATGCGACGACCAGTGCGCCCGCGAGAGCGCGGTGCGGTGATATCGACATCACGGGGTTATCGCCGCCCCGCTTCCTACCACCGGGGAATCGTCTTCGGGCTACGGGAAGCCCCGTTCATCGCCGTTCGGCGCCCTAAGCATCACGGCGCGACCGCCGCCCCCTCGATGTGGGCATGGTCGGACACGATCAACGGGTGGAGCTGGGACGCGCCCGCCGGCTCTCCCGTGACCGTGGAGGTCTACAGCGCCGCCGACGAGGGCGTCTACGAGCCCGGTGAACTGATCGCCGTGGCCCGCACCGACGGCAAGGAGGTGGCTCGGACGGCACTCCGCTCCGCGGGCACCGACCTGCTGGGCATACGCGCCGACCGGACCGAACTGACCACCGGCGACTGCAATCGCGCATTCGTCGAGATCACCGTGCAGGATCGGGCGGGTGTACTCGCCCACGGCGTCGACCTGCCGGTTCACGTTCAGGCGACCGGTGCTGGATCATGTCGACTCCGCTTACGCGTATCGAGCCTGTCGGGTCAGGCTGCCGCGGCTGCCTGTTGGGGCGGTGCGACTGTGTAGGTCCAGTTGTCGCGCAGCAGTGCCCACACGACGTTGACCCGGCGTCCTGCGAGGGCGAGTATGGCCTGGCTGTGGTGTCTGCCTTCGGATCTCTTTCGGTCGTAGAACACCTCTCGGTGACGCCATCGGCGATCTCGGCGACCTTGCCGATCAGCTCGAGCAGTGCTCGCTCGTCATGTTCGACTCGTCGCGACAGCAGCCGGTTCCCCTCGGCGTCGATCACGACCGCGTGATGGTGCTCCTTTCCGATTTCCACCCCGCACCAGGCACGTTCCAAGGAGTTCTCCTTCGCTCATTGAAATCAGTGCGCCACAAGCGGCCTCGCTGTCCTGTACCTACTGAGCGACTGGTATCTAAGTAGATACTGATTGACCTCCACCCATGGCCCACGACCATCTCCGAAGACTCCGTCCTCGAGTTTGCTGAGCAACCTGACTTGCCTGGTCAGCGCTCGTTTACGTGGGCGAGGCGCTATCACCGTTCCGCCTCGGTGTAGCTCCTGAGCGTTGTTCGATGAACTTTGGTGCGAGCGCTGGGGTAGGCACCCGAATCGGTATGCGCCCTTGCCTGTATCAAGCCTCGATGGGCATGGTTCGGCAGATGATCGGGAGCGGCTCTTATGGAAGGTGGAATCCGTGAAGAAGGTGACGATTACCGATTCGCCGATTGGTTTCTACACCTCAGCTGTCTCGTTCCATTCGCCCCCCAGAGCCGCCGAGATGATCATGCTGCACCCGAACACATTCCGGGATGTGCCGACATCATTTGTGCGCCCACCTACCGACAGCAGCGTGTCCGTTCCCACGTTCCGCCAGGTCACCAAATATGTTCGCCTCACACAACGGCCCGCGGCTTTGCCCCGGCGCGCAGAGCCACTCCCGCGGGGTTCGGCTGGCAATCCCGGTTACTGGACCGTGAGCGGATCCGTCGACCTCGGTTACCGCCGCCGCTCACGCCACCAAACCACCCATGTGGGCGCGGCCCAGCATTGCCTCCAACCCTGCACACCTGCAGGAATAACCCTGCTCATGCTCGATTTCCCCGGCTCGCACCCGATCGCGGCGTGTTCAGCGGCTTGTCCACCGAATTAGAAAAGCGGAGCAACGTAAATGAATCAGGTCTTAAAAAATTCCATTCGACTGGCGCGCGATCGCCTCAGCTGGACGTTTAATAATTTCTCTCAGAACATAAGCGGCAACTACGGGAGATGCGGACTGAAGTCGCAATATTACTTAGATATTCTGAGCGGCGACCGCAACGGTGGCCTTCACCTGGAAAAGGTTACAAGAAAAAGGGAATTCGGAGATGCTATGATTACAATGGGTGCTTTCGTGACGTCTGTCTACGGACTCTCAGTACTCATCAACGAGCCGTCGGAGATGGGACCGCCGATAGAATTCGAAGTAGGTGCGCCTGTGATGCACCTTGTCGAGATGTCCCCTTTTTTACGGGAACAACTGAAAGACTTGCAGCGCCACGGGTGGGTCGTCGGATACGGCGACATCGAGGCTGCTGGTCTAACCCTCGCGGACGTAAAGAAAATCATCATCAGCAATGATGTGAAGAGTGATCCATTGTTGGCCACTGCGGTTCTGGCCCATGAGGTGGGTCACGCATACCCGGGCCGTTTCGAAGCAATTACCGACCCACCAACTCCCGGCGAGGAATATGTCGCTTGGCTCGATCGCAACATGCGTATGCGGTACATGGCCGAAGCAGAAAGCGGCTTGGTCACCGCCAAAGTACGGCAAGAGATCCTGAACAACCGTGGACCTGACATCAGTAACATCAGCGACGAGACAATATTCCTCTACAACCAGATGAGCATCGGAAGTATGACTCATGACGAAACCCGTGACCGCCTAACAGATGAGTACAGCCTCGAGCCATACGATCACTACCGTTCCGAGCTCGAGGAGTACTGGGACGAAAATTTTGCCGATTCTCACGGCCCGTCGGAAGCGCAGATTCCGAAGGAATATGTCGCACCACCGGAACCCAATCTGCCCATCGTTCGGGAGCCTGCCCCGAACGAATGAGAAGGGTGCAGACGGCGTTTACCATCCACTCAACGCCGCTATGGCGGTAGACGGACTGGTGATCACCAACTGATTGTCGACGAGAGGCTCGTATAGTGGTCGACCTTCACGGCCAGCCATAATAGTGGTATTTGGGTAGTTCGCCAGCGCATTATCCAATGCAGTGACGATTTCACGGATCTTGCCGGATCAGCGTCGGGCTGAGCGAGACAGCCTGTTCGATACCATGCCGGTCGGGCCCCCGATCTGCGCGTTGCGTTGCTCGATCCCTCCCACCATACTGCCGCGGACGCAAACAACGCAGTATTCAGATCGACGCCGAAATCGGCGGCGACCTCGTCGAGCGTCAGCCCCTTTTTCACGGTTGCGGGCAAACCGGACCAGGGTGTCAGAGAACTCCTGCGGAATATACTTGGTCACGATGCCGTCTCTCCAGGTCGGCCGGCGGGATAGCCTATCCTTGTGGCGGCCTCCTGCTTTCGACGACGTCGTCCCATATCATCATAAGTTGGGATCTGTACTCGCTATAATAACTCTGTCCGGATACATTGCCGGGGACTACATGTGCGTATATTTCCCCTAGAGCATTACGGGCGACATCCCGAAGTATTATGGAATCAGCTTCTCCGATCGCATCTCGAACCCCGGGTGTCACGGTCTCGCACAGATGGAGCAATGGTTCGGTCTCCACTCGGGAATGCATATCATGGATTCGGTCGGCTCGTTCATCGCAATACAGGAGGCCTATGTCCGGAACTCCTTCGCGGATTAACCGATTGCGAGCGTCTCGTAATTCGATATCCGCATCGCCTTCCGCTCTGAAGCGTTCTTGCAAACTGCGGTCAATCCATTCGTTCCTGTTCAACCCTGTGGGTGATATGTGTTTGGGTTTATAACCTTCCCTGCGGGCGTGGCGGACCTCGTGTATCAACGTTTTGACTGCGCTGCTGGCACTTTCTCGGCCTTTGTATCCGAATACTATCTGACGGACGTCCTCGCGGGTTATGCCGTAGGGAATGTCGCCACCGTATCCGAACTTCCATCCGTCGCGCTCGAGATCGGTAATTCTCTGGGCTGTTATGGGATCCATTCTGATGACGGCCTCGACAACCTGCCCTACCTCCAAGGGGTACAGGGCAGCGTAACGTGTCGGTTCAACAAGGTGAACGCCGAGGGCACCGTGTTCTGTCGAGTCCTGGTCGTTGGAGTTGCCGCAGGTGTGCGTTCGGATGGCCGCCTGCCGAGTTCCGTCACCGTGTTCGAAAATCCCCGCCGCCGCTCGTGTGTGCCCGGCTGTTGTCGAAGGCAGTTTACGGCGGACGTGGTTGAGACCGTCAACAACGCCTCTGGTCCGCCGAATCACGTCGTTCCATGTCTCAGACCAACTCGACATAACACTCTTCATCGGCAATGAGGCGCGGTTCCCTGGTTGTCGTCCGACCGCCGGTGCACGCAGATCCCTGGCACCCGGAACTCTGTTCAGGCGCTGCTGTGGGCAGGAGGGTCACTTTCCGGCAGCGCCGGCTTCGGTGGCGACGAGGATGTGGTTGCTATAGCAACGCAGGGCGGCGATTATCGCCAATACGGTGGTCGCCGCCGCGAATGCAACCCGGATAACTTGCCCGATCTGGAACTCCGTGGCGGCTCGTTGCAGCTCAGCGGCGGTATGGCGCTCGCGTTCGTCGAACATCACCGTCACCTGGGGCCACTGGTACAGCATCGAGAAAATTCCTTGCCCGAGCACGAGCGACCCGAACGAGGCCAGGACCCACCCTCGAGCACGACGTGTCCACCACGCCGCGACGGTCGCGACTACACCGAGAACGACGAGCACACCACCGAATGGGCGGACGACATCTCCGACACCGACAGTCGCCATGAACTGCTCGGTCAACACCAACGATGCCGGCACATCACGAAAAGCGTTCGGATACAACAGGATCGTTTCAGTTACTGTGAGGGCGAAAAGAAACGACACTGCCACCGTGTACAGCACTATTGCCGAGTCGGCAATCACCTCTGTTCTTCTCATGGATTCCGCCTTCCCTGAGCCCGTACCCAACCGTCGGAAGAACCTTGGCCGGAGAAACTCGGTACAGGCAACAGCACCTGCCGATCCGATACCTATTCGCTGACGGGGAACGAGGCTCCTCGGAGGACGCGCGGGACCGAGGCCGGCGAGTAGCAGCGATAGTGTCGCTACCTTCGGTTGAAGTATCGACCAGGCAGTTCACGCTATCCGACGACTTGGATTCATGGAGTATCCGGAACCGGTCGCCATACACGGCGGGATAAGCCCTTTAGGTAACTACTTAGGCATGTGTCGCGTTTGCCAAGATGTACGTTCCTTTCTTGGTGCGCAATGATCACTGTCGATCAACTCGAAGGGGTCAGTGCAGGAGGGGCGATGGTGTCTGTGGAGAAATCCGGTCGGGCGTGGAGGCTTTCAACCGGCTCTCGGACTGTGGTGGCCGGTCGACTGACGCGATGGCAGACCGTGCAGTGGGACTGCGGAGTCCCGACCGGACCCGGAGCACAATCGGTCGCACCCGGTCGACTTACACCCCTCGATCGATTCTGCAACGACCCTGAGACGTCCGGGTAAACCAGATCCTCTACCACCCAGTACCAATACCCGCCGGAGTGATTCACATGAGCAACCCTCCATCCGCGCCTTCGAGCCTTTGTCCGATCCTGCGCAACTATCAACCCTTCGCTCCCGAGCATCTGGCAGACCCCTATCCCGTATGGAGGCTGTCCCACCAGCAAGCGCCTGTCTTCTATGTCCCGAGCGCCGGCTTCTGGGCAGTCACCGGATATGACGAGGTACTTCAGGTTGCCCGGGATACTGGAACGTTCACCTCGCGCAACGCCTTGAACTTCAAGCCAGTGCCCGCACGGCTCCGTGACCGGTTAACCGGCGGCTTTCCTCAGGCGCATCCGGCGTTGATCAACACCGATCCACCGCAACACACCCGACTGCGCCGGGCCGCAAACCGTGTGCTCACCCCGGCTCAGGTGAAGCGCCGCCTCACCGCTATCACGACGACCGCCGACGCATTGATCGATGCATTCGCCGGGAACGGGACGGCCGATATCGTATCCCAGTTCGCCGTTCCGCTACCGGCCCGGGTGATCGCCGAGATTATCGGTGTGGAGCCGGATGAGCAGGAAAACTTCCAACGTTGGTCCGATGATGCCTTTTTGATGGCGAACCCGACTCTTACCGACGACGAGTTCCTACGGTGCGCGACAAGTATGGCGGAGCTTAAGGAGTACCTCGAGGCGAGAATCGATGAGCGGCGTATCGAACCGGGGGACGATCTCATCAGCAGTCTTCTCGCGAGCGAGAGTGACGAGCTCACCACCGAGCAGATCATCAGCATTACCGCTCAGCTCCTGATCGGCGGCAACGTCACTACGACTGACCTTATCGGGAACGCTGTGCTGACACTGCTCAGCGATCCGGCACGTTGGTCCTCGGTGTGCCGGGACCGGGACGCCATCCCCTCCGTGATCGAGGAGGTTCTCCGACTCGAATCTCCCGTCCGCGGGTTGTTCCGCACCACGACAAGCGATGTCGAACTCGGTGGGGTCCTCATTCCGTCGGGATCGACGATCTGGGTGGTATTCGCGGCCGCGAACCACGATGAATCAGTGTTTCCACGCGCCGGTGAGTTCGATCCCCATCGAGACAATCTCACCGGTCACCTCGCATTCGGGAGAGGGACTCATTTCTGCATCGGCGCCCCACTTGCGCGAGAGGAGGTCCGGATCGCCCTCGAGCTCCTTGCCGCCCGATTACCCGGCCTTGCCCTCGTCGAGGGCCAACAGTTGAGCTACCCCGCCTCGCCGATCAGCCGGGGTGTGGAACGGCTCGAGGTCGCATGGAACGGGTAACGCGGGTGACAGCGAGCGGCTCGCTTGGTGGCGAAACGGCGCGTCCGCGGCGCACGAGGTTACGGGTTGACCTCGCCGCTCTTCCTAACATTGCGGGATCGGTCCGATCTGCTCGTCAACCTCCTGCCCTCACTTCTGCAACCGGTTCCGCACGGGCCTCCGAGCATGTGGTATCGAGGCTCTGGTGACACTACGCTGGGATGGCGTGGGTGACAGAAGTCATGATGCAGCAATTCTGCCCGCATCGATATCCGATTTCATAGGCCGCGAGCGTGAGCTGGAGACCATCAACGCGCTGTTGTCACGTTCGACCAGGTTGATCACCTTGATCGGCCCGGGCGGGATCGGGAAAACTCGTCTTGCCGCCGAGGCTGTACACCGCTGTCGCAATGCCGACTCAGGGCGGAAGCGTGTGTACTGGGTGCGGCTGGAGCGACTGGCCGAGGACTGTGGAACAGACGAGGTCCAGGAAGAAGTCGCCCACTGTGTGATCGACACCGATTTCTCCAACCGATCGGCCCGGGATGCTCTTGTCGACGCCTTAGGCCGTCCGGACACTGTTGGCACCGCGCGAACGATACTCGTCCTCGACAACTGCGAGCACGTGCGAAACCCTGTCGCCGATCTTGTTGCCGACTTGCTAGAGGTTCTACTGGACTTGACTATCCTGACCACCAGCCGTCGACCCATCGGTTGGGTCGACGAATACCTGGTCCGGGTACCGCCCCTGTCACACCGCCACGCTGTAACCCTGTTCAGGCAGCGAGCCGAACTCACCGGCCGCCCGATCGCCGACAGCGACCAAGACTGCACTGTCGCCGAGATCTGCAGCCGCGTACACCATTACCCCCTCTATGTTCAACTGGCAGCTGCACGAGTGATGTATCAACCACCGGCGTCGATACTTCGCGAACTCACCGGGCAACTCGACGACAGCAGACTGGGCTGGTCACGCCCACGTACGGGAGTCGATTCCCGTCATCGAGGAGTCACCGACGTCATCACCTGGTCCTATCGTCTGTGCTCGGACAAGGAGCGCCTACTCTTCGACCGCCTCTCCGTTTTCGCTGCAGGCTATGACACCAGCCTTACCGATACCGTGCTCGAGGTAGGAGCCGATCTCGACGCCATCCAGACCATTTGCTCCGATGACGACAGCATCGCCAACGATGACAGTCCTGCGCGAGTGACCCTGTCCCGGTCGGAAATCGAGTACTTGCTCGAACAGCTGGCCGACCACTCCCTGCTCTTGATACACATGAATGCGACCCACGCGCGATACTCCCTGGTGGAGAGCTTGCGCGTCTACGCCCGAGACCGCCTGCACCGACGGCGTACCCTTGAGCTCGATGAACCGGCCCGCCTCACTGAACGACACATGCGCTACTACCGCGACAACATCGTTCAAGCCGCAGTCTGGTTCAATCCCACGAAACAGGATGTGGTCAGCTGGGCTCGGGCCAACTGGGCCAATGCTGTGATCGCGATCGAAACCAGTCTCACCACACCCGCTTGGGCCACAGTAGGTTTGGAAATCTGTGTCGGGCTGGTTTCTTTACGCGTGCCGTTCGTCAAAGGCTGGATTCGAGAAATGCGCCGCTGGACCCAGCGCTGCCTGGACGTCACTCGCGACCAGGTCGCCCAGCCCACCGACCTTCAGGTCAGAGCCCAGGCTCTGATGGTACGGCTTGCTCGGCTACAGGGTAGCCCGCTGGAGGCCGATCGACTGCTCGACGATTGCGTCGCCGCCTACTTCCCGGACCTAGTCACCGGACCGGCATGGCGCGACACTGCCGAGATGGATATCGGCCTACCCGCCGTTGTCGAATACGCCTGGGGGATGGAGCTGTTCTATACCCGCGATGTCCGTGCCATCGCGGTTTTGACACGCGCCCACGAGAAGTTCGATGTCCTCGGCGACCAGGGCGGCGCCGCCCTGAGCGAGCTGTTCGCTGCCTTAGCGACAAGCCTGCTGGGGACATCGGACCAAGCTCACGGGATAGCGCGACGCTACGTCGACCAGACCTCTGCGCACGGAGCGCCTTGGGGTAAAGCCTCGGCCGAGTTCGCCATGGCCGTCACGCTCGCCAAACACGGAGACCCCGCCCAAGCGCTGGCCCTCGCGCGGGACACTCTGGCATTTCAACTCACCACCGGGGATCCGATCGGCCAGATGTGGGCCGTCCAGTGCCGAATATGGTCATTGGCGCGTATGATCACCCAATCTCTCGCCTCCGGAGAAGAGCAAGTCACAATCGCTACCGAGATCGCTCATCTCGCCGGCGGAAGTATGGTCTTGCGGACCAAACTCGGCATTGCTCTGGAATCGATGGGGCCTTTCGCTGACGAAACTGCCGAGGCTGTCGCGGTCGCACGCCGAATCCTGGGAAGTGACTATACCGTTATCGAGGCCCACGGCAGCCGTCTACGCCCCGAACACGACGAAGTACAACGGTTCGCCCTGGGCTCACTCACCCTCGATACCTCACCCACCCCTTGCGGGCCTCCTCAGACCCGCGGCTCACACTGGCACGAACTCAGCCTGGCCGAACAGCAAGTCGCCATCCTGGCTGCAGCCGACTGGACCAACGGCGCCATCGCCGACCGCCGCAGCCGATCCGTAAGAACGATCGACGCTCAGATCAGCGCGATACTCAAGAAACTGGGCATCCCCTCACGTGACCACATCATCGATCACATCCCCCGTCACACGATCGATCAAGTCCGAATCGAGTACGACCGGCGCCCGGAACGCACCCATCGGGGACGTAACACCGACAATCGGAATTGATGACGCCGTCGCGATCCTCTGGACGAAGCAGAGACGCCTCTCATTCATGGGGTAGCGGCCGCACCGTTCGACCGCCTAGAACACCCGATAACCAACTCTCACTGCCCCTTGGCCGAGCGCCAGAGTCCGGTCATACAGGGCTCACTGTTCTCGAGACCAGCGACCTCTCCGTCAGTCGAGACCGCAGCTTCTGCAAGGTCCTACTAGTGTCCTGCGCCGGGGGACTGTGGATTCAAGGGCTCCTCGCTGGTCAAACCCCGGCCAGCAGAGAGGAACCGGCATCTCGGAGCATGACTCGGTAGACGAGTCGGCGAGCTGGCGTTTCAGGCATCGCAGGGCTTCCTTGTGGCCTTTCCCGCCGGCACGTTTCGGGTCAGGTTTCGATCCATCCGGCTGATAGTCCGCGGGTTTCGGGTAGGCCACTTTCAGTGTGGGTAATGATGCCCGGCCAGGCGGCGCCGGTAATGGTGCGGCACCACGTCATTGCGGCGCCAATGGCGGTAATCCCACAGTGCGTGGGTGGTCAATGCGATACCGGCCAGAGCCAGCCCATGCGTGGTGATACCAGAACGGCGACCAGCGCTACACCACCGAATCCGGCCATGGCCAGGCTCTCGGCGGAGAGCTCCGGCGTCGGCGCCTTACGGAGAATGCCGATCACGAACAGCGGCACCGCGAAAACAGCCATCTATCATCGGATTCCGGCTATCTCGCTGAAGAACACCACCATCGAACCGCCCAGAATCGCCGCCCGAACGGTCCACAGTCGGCCGAATGCGGCGCCGGCCAAGTAGCAGCTGACCGCAACGGCGACCGTAATGGCCACCCCTCGGCGGCGACGCCGGTCGCGACCTGGAATATGGCAGCTGCCAGACCCAGCGCGAGGGGCCGGTCCCCCGCACTGAGCGATGGCTGGGAGCTGGTTCTGTCCGGATGCGTGTGTCACTCACGGCACCTTCCTGATCGAGAGGGCCTCGAGAAGGTGTTATCGGCCCCGGAGATATCTCACCGAGAGATGAATCTGTCCGGGGCCCCGGACACCTGCACATTACCGAGCCGGCAAGTGGCTATTCCCGGCCGGGGACCTCGCCCTTGACGTCGTTGTAGCCGACCGTGCCGGGTGCCTCGGTCGGCGAGTAGATAACGCGAATCACGCCCGTGGGGAACGCCTCCGTCGCCGTCGTCTTCAAGTAGTAGGGCACGTTGCCGTCGTCGAACAGCTTGCTGCCCTTACGTGCCGCCACCGGGTGCACCAGCAGACGCAACTCATCGACCAGCCCCGCGGCGAGTAGCTGCTGCACCACAGAGATCGAACCGGGGATGAGGATGCCTGCGACGCTGGTATCGGCTTTGAGCGAGACCACGGCATCGAGAAGATCGCCCTGGATCAGCTCGGAGTTGCGCCAGGAGAACTCCAGCGGCTGGCGTGAGACCACAACCTTGCGCGTGTCCCCGAGTTGCTTTGCGAACGGCGCGTCGTCCCCACCCGCTGCCTCGCGGTCGGGCCATGCCCCGGCGAAGCTGTCGTAGGTCTCACGACCGATCAGCAGTACGTCGGCGGTATCGTAGTCCTCGCTGACGGCGCGGCCCATATTCTCATCGAAGTACGGGTAGTGCCACGCGGCATCGATTTCGGCCACGCCGTCGACCGAGATGAACAGCGTAGAGACGACCTTTGCCATGGGGTAGATCCTTTCGGGTCGGACAATATCGACAGGTGGACGGGAGCGGTACCCAGAACTCATCGGCCTGCCGCGAAAATGCTTACCGAGGATATGGGAGCGCCCCGCCGCCCCCATATCTCATTCGAACAGTCATGCAATACCGGTTACAGCAGCCGGGTCAGGTCCGCAGTCGCAGCTCGAACATCAGCGGTTACCCGTCCGATCATGTCTGTACCGGCCGGCCGAGCCCGGCGAGGCCGGGCTCAAACGATTGCCTCCATGCCGTCTTGCACAGCGAACTCGCCGGCGCTGATCGTGCGGAACTGGGTCTGGCTCAGCGTGAGCAAGATTGCTCCCGCGCCGCCGGTCAGGATTTCAGACTCGGTGATCTGATAAGACGCGGGCACACCGTCGGCGAAGAGCCGCTTCCCATCTCCGATGACCACGGGGAACTGGAGCAGTCGATAGGTGTCGACGAGGCCCGCGTCGTGCAGCCCTCGGACCAGTTGCCAGCTGCCGTGCACCTGGAGCTCGCCACCCGGCCGTTCTTTGAGCCGCCGTACCTGCTCTATGAAGTCGCCACGGAGCACGGTGGTATCGCCCCAATTCGTGTCATCGTCGGCGAGGGTGTTGCTGACGACATACTTCTTTCCGGTGTTGAGCGCGGTGGCCACTGCGTTGTCCTCGTCAGTGACCAGCGGCCAGTAGCTGCGCATCAGTTCGAAGGTGGTGCGCCCCAACAGTAATGCCTCGGCCCGGCGGAACCACCCCTCGACCGGGTCCAGCTGGCCGGCGGTGCTGTGGGGTACCAGCCAACCGCCGCGTTCGAACCCCTCGCTCGGGTCCTCCTGGACCGCTCCCGGGCCCTGCATCACACCATCGAGGCTGATGAAGACATTGACGCTGATTTCCATAATTTTTATTCCTATTCCATAGCAGTGGTGATCGGCGGAGCCGAACCGGCTTCCACGCGGCGGTCGGCGCCAACCGGCCTGTGCGAGCTCACGGTTTGTTCATGGTCGGCTGCGCTACCGCGCTCGTGGCCGGTCGATCCTCATTTCGTGGCGTACCGAAGTCCGGCCACACCAGAATCGTAGATTTTTCCGCTCGTCAATTTGAGGTCGACCTTTTCGGATATCTGATCGAATACCGGCAGACCAGCCCCTATTGCCGTCGGGCTAAGTTTTATCCAATATTCGTCCACCAGGCCCGCAGCGACGACTGCCTGCACCGTACCGGCACCTCCGAAAATGACCAGATCCCCACCGGTGATGCTCTTACGGGCGGTGATCTCCGTCACGAGATCCTGTGTGGCTCGTCGCGCGTTGGCCATTTCGAAGCGTTCGAGAGTGTTGGTGAAAACAACCATCGGGGTCTCGGTCATCCATCGTGCGAAGTCACGTAGGTAAGAGGGCAGTTCCGGGTCGTTCACACGCTGCGGCCACGCTCCGGCGAAGCTTTGATACGTAGTGCGGCCGGCCAGAATGGTGTCCGCCGTGGCAGTCAGGTCCGGGATGAAGTCTCTGTCGACCTCGTCATCCCACGTGATCCAGTCGAGGCTGCGATCCGCGCTTCCCATGAATCCGTCGATTGTGGTGTGAGCGAAAAAGATCAGTTTTCGCACTTCGATTTCCTTTCTTTCGTTTCAGTTGCGCTCCACAGTGTCGGCCGAGTCGCAGGGATAACTATGCTTCGCTGCTGAACGCCTCACGAGCGTGCACGAGCCAGCAGTGTTGCACGTTCGGCCTCGTTAGAAGTCTTCGACACGGCACGCTCGAACTCTATTTTCGCTTCCTTGCCACGGCCCAATTTGGCCAAGAGGTCACCGCGAATACTGTGTAGCAAATGGTACGAGTCGAGGGCATCGACTTCTACGAGCTCATCGACCATTTTCAATGCGACCGCCGGACCGTGCAACATTCCGACGGCAACAGCGCGGTTCAGTTCCACAATCGGAGATGGATATCCCTCCGCGAGGATGCCGTATAACTCGACGATGCGAGTCCAATTAGTTTCTTCCGGGTTTTTGGCCAAAGCGTGGCAGGCGGCGATAGCTGCCTGCAGGGCATACCGGCCGGGTGGAATGTTTTGGGCTTTGCGCAGTTGTTCCGAGCCGATTAATGCCGCATACCCACGGCGTATCAGGAGCTTGTCCCAACGGGAGCGTTGCTGATCGGGGAGGAGCACCGCCATGTTGGTCGGGTCGATACGAGCACCGAGTCGTGACGACTGCAGTTCCAGAAGTGCAGCAAGACCGAGTACCTCTGGATGAAAAGGCATCAAATATGACAACATACGCGATAAACGTAAAGAATCCTCGCAGAGATCGAGTCGCAGCCAATCGTCGCCTTTCGTAGCTGTGTATCCTTCATTGAAAATCAGGTAGATAACCTCGAGGACAGAGGTGAGGCGGTCCTCGAGGTCGGCTGCGTGCGGTATCTCGAATGGAATGCGTTGTGCCGTTATCGTCCGTTTCGCGCGTAAGATCCTCTGTCCGACGGTGGATTCACTCACGAGGAAAGCGCGAGCGATCTCCGTGGTGGTCAGCCCGCCGACGAACTTCAGAGTCAAAGCGATTCTTCCTGCACGCGAGAGTGCGGGGTGACATGAGGTGAAGATCATTCGCAACAGGTCATCGTCGATCGCTTTGTCTGGATCTACTCGAGCAGGCAGCTCCTCACTCGGATTATTTTGCTGGATGGTGAGTTCATGACCGAGTAGGCGCAACTTCCGGGTGAATACCACTCTCCGTCTGATCGTGTCGACAGCGCGACGTTTTCCGATGCGCATCAACCAAGCTCCGGGATTGTCGGGAACTCCATTACTCGGCCACTGCTCCATTGCCGCGAGTAGCGCATCCTGGGCGATCTCTTCAGCGAGATCAATATCTTGAACGATCGCCGTAAGGCCGGCTATGAGTCGGGGAGACTCGATACGCCACACCGCGTCGACAGCGCGTCGGGCATGGTCAGTACCTTCGGTCATGACACTGATTTTCCTCGAACAGATCGACCTTCCGGCAACTCGGCCGGAGTGGATCAATTCTTTGGGTAAGTTCTCTTTCACCCGCATGGGACAGTTCGTCTTTGTAGTGCGATCCGGTCATTGAAGTTCCTCGTCGATCTGACGTATCTCCGCTGCGATACGCCAGGTATCGCCGTGAACCTTCAAGAACCGTGAACCCCACTCGACGGCTTCGCCCTTGGATTTCGTCTGAAGGAGAAGGAATCCGCCGACAATCTCCTTGGACTCTCCGTAAGGCCCATCGGTAATCGTCATTTTCCCGTCGGACCACGCGAGGCGCACGCCCTCCTCCGGTGGGCGCAATCCGTTGGTATCGAGCAGCACACCTGCCTTCACCATTTCCTCGATCACTCCGCCTACAGCTTCTGCCAACTCTACTTCCGGAACCGCAGGAGCATTCGTCGGATCGAGTTGGAGCATCATCAAGAACCGCATCCGGGTCTTCCTTTCGTTCGGCATCGAAGTCTTGTCTTCCTGCCTCGTCTATACGTCGAACGAGGAGGGTCGGATCCGACAACATACGGGCAGAGAAATTCTGCGGTGATGGCGATGCTCTGCGCACCCGCGAGTCGACGCGGTGCGGGCACTCGCTCTCGATGGGTACATCGACTCGTGATGACGCCGGCCGCTGGAGCCGGTGATCTTGTTGATCGGCAGTTGTTTTCAGGTGGAGCACCGTTCACACGCGGCCGGAACCGGCGGGTTCGCGGCCGGGGAGCATCCTGAGCAGGTCCACGCCACCGCAAGCGCTCGATGACGCCGAGTCATCATGGCATCGACCGGCGGCGCTACGTACGGCGACGGCGCCGGTACTGCTCGGCGCGGTTCTGGTCAGCCGTCGCGTGCGTCTCGCTTGCGTTGAGCTGACCACTGGTCGAAAGTTGGCCCGGCAACTTTGGCGTATCGCTGGTTACACATCCGAGAAAGAGGCTGGTCAAGCCGAGTTGTTTGGCTTGACCAGCTGTTTCTGCTGCCCCAACTCGACTCGAACCAGTGAGCTGCCGTTTGGCATTCGGCCGGCCGTCGAAACCTGGGGCCAGCGAAAGCTCAGCTACGGAGCTTGCCCCGGACGACAGCAGAGCCGCCCCAGGTGCTGTGTGCGGATATCGCTGACCGGAACCCGGCAGACCCGTGGAGCGTAGATAGCCGCGGGGATCTGTGCCGATCATCGGTACGAAAGCATGGACCGTTCCGCGTCACGACACCCATACTCGGCCGGAGCCGGGCCGCGCAACCGTGTCGCGACCGGGAAGGGAAGTAGAGTGGCGTCGCTGCAGACAGTTCAGAAGATCGGTCCGATCCTGGACCTGTTCACGGTGTCACGCCCGGAGTGGGGTCCTGCCGAGATAGCGGCAGTCATCGATGCTCCGCGATCGAGCGTTCACGCCTTGTTGTCGGCGCTGGTCGATACGGGACTGTTGCAGCGCCGATTTCGCGGACGCTACCGGCTCGGCTGGCGAGTCGTCGAGCTGAGCGAAACATTGCGGGCCACTGTGGATGTTCGCTCATGTGCCGCACCGATTCTGCAGGAACTCGCACACAAGTACGGCGAAACCGCGCATTTGGCTGTGCTGGAGCGGGGCAAGGTTCTCTATGTGGACAAGGTGCTCGGTAACCGTGTGGTCAATGTTTCGGGCGCCAGGGTCGGCGCTCGTCTGGAACCGCATTGCAGTGCGTTGGGGAAGGTGCTGCTGGCGTATCGAGAGGCCGGACAGCTCACTCATAACATCACCGGCGAGCCGTTGCCGCGCCTGACCCCGTCCACGATCATCGACCCGGCTGTGCTGACAAGAGAGTTCGCTTCGATCCGTCGTGCCGGAATTGCCTTCGACACCGGCGAGGCGGTTCCCGAGGTCTACTGCGCGGCGGCGCCGGTCCGCGATGATATGGGTGTGGTGATCGCGGCGGTGAGTATCACCGTGCCGGCGAGTCGCTTCGGGCCGGCGCGAACAGAGTTCACGAAGGCCGTCATTGCCGCCGGAAACCGGATCTCGAAGGCGGTCGAACGCTCCACCGAATCGGAGCGGGCCGAACGCGGCGATCCCTCGACTGCCGCCGGGGACGACCCGGCGGCAATCGAGTCGAGCACATACCGGCAGGTGGCGTGGGGGACTCGACAGCGAGGTCCGAGGTCCGCCAGAATTTCCGAATGAGTCCCGTTCATCGGGCCGAGGGCGAGGTTTCCGCGATCGGCCGCACCACCGAGATCCTGAAGACGTTTCGGGACAGTTCCGGCGTGCTCAGTGCCGCGGCGCTGGTACGCCGCACCGGTCTGGCGAAGACGACGGTGCACCGGATGCTCGACGATCTGGTGCGCGTCGGATTGCTCGAACGCGAGGGCAAGGACTACCGGCTCGGCCTGCTGCTGTTCGAGATCGGGGAGTCGGTTCCGCGCCAGCGCGGTCTGCGCGAGGCGGCGCGGCGGCACTTGTCGGCATTGCGGGAGGCGACGAAACACAACGTCGGGCTCTGTGTGCTCGATGGGTTCGATGTCGTGTACCTCGACGTGTTCCGCGACGACGACGGTCCGCGGCTGCCGCAGCAGATCGGCGGCCGGTGGCCCGCGCACGCGAGTTGTTCGGGCAAGGCGATCCTGGCGTACTCCGACGGTGCGGTGACGCTGCGACCCGAGACGCTGAAGCCCTGCACCGACCACACCATCACCGATTTCGGCGAACTGGAGCGCGAACTCGAGCAGGTCCGCCGGCGTGGCGTGGCCTTCGACCGCCAGGAAGCGATCCGGGGCATCGTCGGGGTCGCCGCACCCATCTTCGGCCCCGGCGACGTGGTCCTCGGCGCGGTGTCGTCCTCCGGGGTGGCCGGCCGGATCAACCTCACCCGTATCGACGCCGCAGTCCGGACCACCGCAGTATCGATATCCCGGGATCTGTCACGCGCCCAGTCCGTTGTTCGCCCGGTGCTGCGGCGTCATTGAGCCGGCACCGCCCGGTCAGCCTCGGCCGGCGAACGGCATCCGGTTGGCCATGATCGTCATGAACGGCACGGTCACGTCGAGCGGAAGTTCGGCCAGCCGGACCACTGCGTCCGCCACGTGCCTCGGGTCGAAGGTCGGCTCGGCGCGCCGGCTCCCGTCGGCCTGCCGCGCCGACACCTCGACCCCCGCGGTCATGGCGGTGGCCGCGTTGCCGATATCGATCTGGGTGCAGCAGATGTCGTGGTCCCGGCCGTCCAGCGCGATCGACTTCGTCAGGCCGGTCACCCCGTGTTTGGTGGCCGTGTAGGCGGCGCCGGCCGGTCGTGGTGTGTGGGCGGACAGTGAGCCGTTGTTGATGATCCGCCCACCCCGGGGTGTCTGCGTCTTCATCATCCGCACCGCCTCCCGAGCGCACAGGAAGGTGCCCGTGAGATTGGCGGCGAGGGTCTGTTCCCAGTCCGCCGGCTCGATCTCGTCGACGGCCCCGGTCGGCCCGAATGTTCCGGCGTTGTTGATCAGCACGTCGATCCGGCCGAACTCGGCGGCCGCTCGGGCGAACAGATGCCGAACGGATTCGGCGCGGGACACATCGGCCGTGACCACCACGCTTCGTTCGTGCCCGTTCGCGGTTTCCGCCAGAGGCGCAGCACTGCGTCCGGTCAGTACGACGTGATGGCCGGCTTCGAGTAGTGCGCGAGCCATGGCGCGGCCCAATCCGGAACCGGCCCCGGTGACGACGACGATGCGTTGGTTCACGCTCTGTGCTCCTGTTCGGTGGTTGTGGACGGTCAATGGTTGTCGCCCTGCACGGCGGTCCCGCGTTTACCGACGAGGAAATCGAAGTCGACGCCGCGATCGGCTTGCAGGACGTGATCGACGAACAACCGGCGGTAGCCGCTGGCGGGGACCTCGCCGGCGGGTACGAACGCCGCCCGGCGCCGGGCCAGTTCCTCGGTGTCGACGTGCAATCGCAGCGTTGCACCCGGGATATCGAGTTCGATCCGGTCTCCGTCGCGGACCAGCGCGAGCGGTCCACCGACGGCCGCTTCGGGCGCGACGTGCAGAACGACTGTTCCGTAGGCGGTTCCGCTCATCCTGGCGTCGGAGATCCGCACCATATCGGTGACGCCGCGTTCGAGCAGGCGGCGAGGTATGGGGAGATTGCCCACCTCCGGCATACCCGGGGCGCCGACCGGCCCTACCCCGGTGAGCACGATGACATCATCGGGTTCGATAGCGAGATCCGGCGCATCGACCCGGGCCCGGAAATCGTCCATGCCGTGGAACACGACGGCCCGGCCGATATGCCGCAGCAGGTGCCGCGACGCCGCCGAGGTTTTGACGACCGCCCCGTTCGGTGCGAGATTGCCTGCCAGCACGGTTATTCCGGCATCTTCCTGTAGCGGTTTATCACGTCGGCGGATGACGTCGTCGTTCCAGATGGGCGCGGATTCCACGTTCTCACCGAGTGTCCGGCCGGTCACCGTGCGGGCGTCGGTGTGCAGTAGATCGCCGAGTTCCGCGAGCACCGCGGGCAGGCCGCCGGCGTAGTAGAAGTCCTCCATCAGGTAGCTGCCCGCGGGCATGAGGTTGACCAGAAGTGGGATATCGCGCGTCTGCTCGGCGAAATCCGCCAGTTCCAGCGGCAGTTCGAGGCGGCCGGCGAGAGCCAGCAGGTGGACCACCGCATTGGTGGACCCGCCGATCGCAGCGTTGACACGGATCGCATTCTCGAACGATTCGCGGGTCACCACGGTGGACATCCGGAGGTCTTCGGCCACCATCTCGACGATCCGGACGCCGCTGTCGCGGGCGTGGACTCGCCGCCGCGAATCGACCGCGGGGATCGCGGCATTGCCCGGCAGCGCGAGACCCAGGGCCTCGGTGAGCGAGGCCATTGTCGACGCGGTGCCCATGGTGTTGCAGTGACCGGGCGACCGGGAGGTCGCCGATTCCGCGGCCCGGAAGGCGCATTCGCTCATCGTTCCGGCGCGCACCGCCTCGCTCATCGCGAACACCGAGGTGCCCGAGCCGATGGTGCGGCCCTCGTGCCGACCGCTGAGCATCGGTCCGCCGGACACCACGATCGTCGGGAGATCGCAGCTCGCGGCTCCCATCAGCAGCGCCGGTGTGGTCTTGTCGCAGCCGCAGAGCAGGACGACGCCGTCGATCGGGTTGGCGCGGATGGACTCCTCGACGTCCATGCTCACCAGGTTGCGGTAGAGCATCGTCGTCGGCCGGATGATCGTCTCGCCGAGCGAGGTGACGGGGAACTCGACCGGGAAGCCCCCGGCCTCGATCACGCCGAGTCGCACCTGTTCGGCCAGATCACGGAAGTGCGCGTTGCACGGCGTCAGTTCCGACCAGGTGTTGCAGATGCCGATCACCGGACGGCCGTCGAACATGCGGTCCGGAATGCCTTGATTCTTCATCCAGGAGCGGTGGACGAAGGCGTTGAGATCGTTGCCGGCGAACCACTCCAGGGACCGTAACGGGCGCTCAGTGTTCATCGGAGTGTTCATCGGAGGGTCCTTTCAGTCCGAGGATCAGCCGGGTCTCTTCCGGACTCGCGGGGGTCAGGCCCAGCCGTTCGACGATGCCGACGATGTGCTCGACGAATCGCACGTTCTCGGTCGGTCTCCGTGGCACCAGACACGGGTTGTCCTCGATGCCGACGCGGACGTGCCCGCCCAGCAGGAGGGCGTGGGTGAGACCCCGCATCTGCTCGCTTCCGCTGATGCTCACCGAGAACACCGAGTTCGCGGGCAGGACATCGACCATCTGCTGCAGGATGGCCGGGGTGTACGGGAGTGCGTTCTGGAAGACGCGGTCGAGGCCGAGGACCATGTTCACCAGGTGTGGGCCCGGTTCGCCGGCCGTGAGGGTACTGATCTCCTGCAGCAGGTGGGAGGGGCCGAATGCCTCCCATTCGGGTTTGATTCCGCGGGCCCGCATGGCGGCGGCGAGTTCGGCGGCCCGGCTGGGTGGGGTGTCCATCAGGGTTTCGCCGGACGGTGACGTGACGTAGGCGGTGATCGCGTCGAGGGTGCAGGTGTCCGCTCCGCCACCGAGTCCGTCGAGACGTGCGGACCAGTCCACGACCCTCGTTCCGTCGTCACGTGTCCGCACCATGTCCCCGTTGACGCCACCACCGGTGGAGTTGTTGACCACGATGTCGCAGCGTTCCCGGACGAGATCGTTGATCCGCCGGTAGATCCGCGCGTCACAGGTCGCCTCGTCGTCGGGACGGCGCGCGTGCAGTGCTGCCATCGACGCCCCGGCCGAATGACACCGGGCGACGTCCGCGGCGATCTCCTCCGGTTGAGTGGGTACATACGGGTGGTCGGCCTTGGTGAGGAACCCGCCGGTGGGAGCTACCGTGACGATCACTTTGTCGCGCAGTGCGGTCATGCGTCCACTCCCGTCCGTACGGCGGCTGCGAAGAACATCGCGATCGCCAGCGCACCCGGATCGACGACACCACGGGCGTGGTCGCCGACGTAGCTCGCCCGGCCACGCAGGGCCGGCAACGCGCGGGTCGACTCGGCGCCCGCCACGGCGGCGTCGCGCGCGGCAACCAGCGCCGCGGTGACGTCGTCACAGGTCTCGGCGGCGGCGAGCAGTGCCGCCGCGGCCGGCGCCATCGCGTCGACCATCGTCTTGTGCCCCACCTCCGCCTTGCCGAGCCGTTGCACCGCGCGGGTGGCGGTATCGACCGCGGCGGCGAGGTCCGCGGCGGAGACCGCCTCGCCGCGGATATCGGCGATGCGGCCGAACCACAGACCGAGAAGCGGACCGCTCGTCCCCCCGGTTCCGAGAAAAGCGTCCGAGAGCCGGGTGAACACCGCACCGGGCCGGGCCGGTGGGTCGGCCTCGATTCCAGCCAGCGTGGCACGGACGGCCGAACGCAGATTGAGGCCGAAGTCGCCGTCTCCGATCAGCCGGTCCAGCTCGGTCAGCGCGTCGACCTGTGCTTCCACGTCGGCGGCGAACCTCGCGATCCAGTGACGCGTCGAATCGAGCTGCAGCGTGGTCATTCATTCCTCCGAAACGCTCGCACCGGTGGGGTCACCATATGAGTGCCGGTGTGCTGACCGGGTCGTTCCACAGCTCGACGAACTCGTCTGTCGCGCGCACGAGGGTGATCGACAGTCCGTGCATATCGAACGAGGTGACAAGCGAGCCGGCGAGCAGGCGGGCGTACCCGATTCCCCGTTCGCCCAGCGCCCGGGCAAGTTCTCTGGTGGCGATGGCGAGTTCCAGGTCGTGAGTGGCGCCGAGCCCGTTGACGATCGCGATCACATCGTCGCCCGGGCCCACCCGCCCGCCGCCGATCAGTTGTTCGACGAGTTCGTCGACCAATACCCCCACCGGCGCCACCGGACGGGTGCCGCGGCCACGCTCGCCGTGAATACCGACCCCGAATTCGATTTCGTCGGTGGCCAGGTCGAACGAGGGCCGGGTGTGGCCCGGTGGGGTGCCCGCGCGGAGCGCGATGCCGAGTGTGGACGACGCTGCCACCACCCGGCGGCCCAGATCCGCGATATCGGCCAGCGACCGGCCCCGTTCGGCCGCGGCACCGCAGATCTTCTCCACCGCGACCACGCCCGCGGTACCCCGGCGGCCCGGACCGCCCGCCGGGCCGCCGGCGGTGGCCAGATCGTCGTCGACGACCACGATCTCGGTGGTCACGGACCCGGTGAGCAACTCCGCCGCGATCGAGAAGTTCAGCATGTCGCCGGTGTAGTTCTTCACGATCAGCAGCGTGCCGTGACCGGTCTCGACGGCCTCGATCGCCGCGCGCACCTGCAGCGCGGTAGGGCTGGAGAACACTGCCCCCGGCACCGCCGCGTCGAGCATGCCGGCGCCGACGAACTGGGCGTGCAGCGGCTCGTGGCCGGCGCCGCCGCCGGACACCAATGCCACCTTCGGCCGAGATCCTCTCGCTCGCACGACATATGCCGGATCGCGGTGGCAGACGAGCATCTCCGGGTACAGCAACTGCAGACCTTCGAGCGCCTCACGGGTGACGTTCTCGGGCTCGTTGACGAAGTGCCGACCGGTCATGGGCGTCCCCCGGACATGTCGTGACGTTCCGATGGGAACCGTTGCGCGAACGCGCGGACTCCGGTGTGAACGGTGTCCCCCACCCGCAGTCCGGCCGCCCGGGCCGGACCGTTGACATAGGAGAGGACGCCGTGGTGCCACATATCCATCCCGTTGCTGATCTCGGCGGATTCGTGGCCGACGGTCGCGCCGGGGACCCCGGCCTCCCCCATCGCGACGACGCCGGCGATACCGGCGTCGTCCTTGCCGATTCCGGCATCGTTGAACACCGCGAGCGCGGGACCGATCTCGATCGCCAGCCGGCCCGATTCCTGCCCGCCGTTCGACGCCGCGACGAGGATCCGGCCGGTGTCATCGGTCTCCGCCTGGGACATGCTGTCCATGACGACGATCTGCCGGCCGTTCTCCGCGCCGATGATGCTGCGGAACATCAGGACTTGCTCCTTTCGATGAGAGCGAGGATCTGTTCGCGTAGTGGTGCCCCGACGCGGATGCCGTCCCGGCGCGCCACGTCGTTGACGTAGCTGACGACGCCGTGCTCCCACACGTCGGTACCGTCGCCGATCCGGGCACTGTCGTGCGAGACCGCTACTCCCGCGATCGCCCGGCCGGCCACCGCGGCCAGTCCCGCGACGCCGGCCCGGTTCTTGCCGATACCCGCGTCGTTGCACACCACGACCGCCACACCGAAGGAGGCGGCGTACTCGCCGGCGCTGGTACCGCCGTGCGATCCGGTGACGAGGATATCGCCCCGGTGGCGCGGTCCGGCGAAGGCGATCGAGTCGGTGACCCAGACCCGACCAGCGGCGGCCCGGTACACGAGTCGCGGTGCGGTGCCCGCGATATCGACCGGCCTCACGCGGGTACTCCCAGCAGTTCACGCGCCTGGTCGGGGGTGGCGGGTTCCCGGCCGTACCGGCGCGCCAGCTCGGCCACGTGGGCGACGAGTTCGGGGGTGGACAGGTAGCCGAGTTCGCCGTAATGGTGGTCGCCGGCGCCGATCGCGACATGCCCGCCGCGGCGGATGGCCTCTTCGGCGGCTTCGAGCACATTGCCGCGGTACGCGGAGACGATCCACTCGATCGTGAGATCTCCCGGCAAGAGGTCCAGCTGCGCCCGCAAACCGGCCGCGGTGGCCGGATGCGCCGCGGGGAACTCTTCGCCGCCGAGGACGAACGCCACCGCCAGGGGCGCCGGCAAGGGCCGGCATCGGGCGTGCGCGATGATGGACCGGGTCCAGCTGACATTGAACGACACCAGGTACGGCGTCATCCCGAGTTCGCCGGCCCGATCGAGCAGTTCGGCCTGTGTCCGGGTGTCGTTGAGGAACACTCGGTCGTCGGTGACGAAGCCGCCCGACCGCGGATCGACCAGATCCATCGACGCGAGACCCATTTCGATGATCAGGAAGTCGGATCTGGTCTCCGGGCGTCCCTGATTCGGCGCGAGGTTGGACAGCCGCTGGGAGACCGACCACCCCGCGACGTTGGCGGGCGCGGGTGCGAGCAGCAGGTCGGCCTCGGTACGGACCTTCTCGATGATCTCGGCGTAGGTCCGCGCCGAATGGTCCACTCCACCGTCCGGGGTCCGGCCGTGGAAGTGCATCAGCGACGCTCCCGCAGCCCGGCTCGCGGCCGCGGTCGCGGCGATCTCGTCGGGTGTCCACGGGATATGCGGATTGGGGTCGCGCATCGCGTTCTCGTTGACGTGCACGCCGATGACGATCGGCTTCGACCTACCGGGCATTGCTGTCCCCTTTCGGCACGCGCCAGCCGGCGCCGATCGACTGGCCGCCGTCGACCGTCCACGTCTGGCCCGTGACGAACCCCGCTCTGGATCCGGCCAGGAATGTGATGACCTCGGCGATCTCTTCGGGTTCGGCATAGCGGCGCAACGGAATCGCCTCGAGGATCTTTTCTTTCGCGCCCTTGCCCTGCCCGGTGCGAGCGAGCGGGGTGAGGGTGGATCCCGGGGCGACACAATTGACCCGGATTCCTTCTTCGGCGAGTTCGAAGGCGAGCTGGCCGGTCAGCGCGATCACGCCACCCTTCGACGCCGAGTACGCCGCGCGATCCTGGCTGCCGCGCAGTCCGGAGACCGAGGAGATCGTCACCACCGAACCACCATCGTCGGCGGCGAGCAGATCGGCGAAGGCACGTACGACGGTGAACGTGGCGACCAGGTTGACCTCGAGTGTGTGCCGGAAGTGGTCGGGCGTGGTCTGCCGCACAGGGGCATTGCGGGCGATGCCGGCGCTGGTCACCACGGCGTCGGCCCTTCCGAACCGGTCGACGGTGGCCTCGACGAGCCGAGCGATGTCACCCTCATCTGTGACATCGGTCTGCACGTCGAGCACCCTGTCCCGCGAGTCCCGGGATCCGGACGGGGTGCGGTCGGCCACCACCACGTTCCATCCGAGAGCTACGAACCGGTCACACGTAGCCCGTCCGATCCCGGAGGCCCCGCCGGTGACGACGGCCACCTGCGCCGTCACGAGCCGAGCACCGTTCGCATATCGCGGACCGGATCGTCACCGGTCCAGCCGACAGCGGCGGCCGCGACGGCGCGGAACAGTTCGCCTTTGCGCCCATTCACCTCGGACAGTTCGATGACAGTCCCCGGGAAGGGCCCC
The DNA here is from genome assembly GCF_053605105.1 of Nocardia sp. NPDC003963. NCBI lineage: Bacteria > Bacillati > Actinomycetota > Actinomycetes > Mycobacteriales > Nocardiaceae > Nocardia > Nocardia sp. NPDC003963. The sequence continues at coordinate 579,969 of NZ_JBSGIP010000001.1, read as the reverse complement.
TCCTCGAAGTAGACGAATCGTTCGTCGGGGGAACCGCTTCCGGAGACACCACTCTGCAATTCGGTCGCCCCACGTTCGCGCGCGGCGGCTCGGAGGCGGTCGAAATCGGTGGTCCAGTAGGCCACGTGCTGCAGCCCTTGGAACCCGCGGTCGGTGAACTCCTTGAATGCGGACGGTTCGTCGTTGCGCTGCTGGATCAGTTCGATCTGGGTGTCCCCGCTCTGGGCGAGGGCGACGCTGAATCGCGGCGACGCGTGCCGGCCACGAAACCGGAAACCCGTGAGCGGCTGATCGTCGATGTAGAAGAACGGGCCCACGCCGGTCACCTCTACCCAGTGCTTCATCGCACCGTCTATATCGTTCACCACGTAGCCCAGCTGTCGGAGCGGGCCGAAGTATCTACTCATACTCACCTCGAGTGTCGAACACCGCCGAACGCCGGGGCGGTGTGAAATCGTGTCGATGATGTCGGCCGACATCGCCGAGAAGAACGAACTCGTACCGATCATCGGGACTTTTCCCGGCCGGTTCGCCGGACGTCAGCCCCGTTCGATCCCGGCGCTCACGCCGGTACCGTCCGCGGTGGAACGTGAATTCCGCGTCGCGAACTCCAGGGCGAGGACGATCACCGCGGCAAGCACGAGGACCAGCGCGTAGACACTGATCGCGGGTGTGAAACTGCCGGTCGTGTCCTTGATCCAGCCGGTGACCTGCGGACCGAAGTAACCGCCGAGGTTGCCCATACCGTTGATCACGCCGAATCCGGCGGCGAGGGCCACCCCGGTGAGGAAACTGGACGGCATCGTCATGAAGATGCCCATCGAGCTGTAGAGGCCGATACCGGCCACGCAGAAGCCGATGATCGCGACGAGCGGGGTCTGGAAGAACATGGCGGCGATCGCGAATCCGAGTGCCGCGACACCGGCCGCGATCGCGAAATGCACCGGCCGTTCGCCGCGGCGATCACTGTGCCGGGTCCACCAGATCATCGGCCCGATCGCCAGGAGCGCCGGCAGAGCGGCGACCCACCCGATCTGGGTATTGGTCATACCGAACTGCCGGTAGATCTGCGGCATCCAGATCTGGAAGCCGTTCAGGCTGAAAGTGAAGCAGATGAACACCGAGATCAGGACCAGGACCCGAGGATGCACCAGGCCCTGCCAGAAACTGTGCGAGCCCGCGGCCGACTCGGTGTCCGCGGCCTCCTCGTCGAGCTTGTTCGTGAGCCAGCCGCGCTCCTCGTCGGTGAGGAACTCCGCCTCGGCGGGGGTGTCGCGCAGCACCCGGAAACAGACGAAGGCCATGATCACCGCCGGAACGCCGGTGAGGACGAAGACCCACCGCCACCCGGACAAGCCGAGGAATCCGTCCATCTCCAGCAGGTGTGTGGTGATCGGCGTCCCGAGACCCGACAGGCAGATGAATCCGACGATCCACGACATCGAACGGCCGCGGTCCTGGTTCGGGAACCAGCGGGAGACGAAGTACAGCATGCCGGGCGAGAATCCCGCCTCCGCGATGCCGAGCAGGAACCGGCACACGACCAGAGTCGTCGCCCCCTGTACGAAGCCCGTCGCGATGGTGACGATTCCCCAGGTGATCATGATCCGGGTGATCCACCGCCGCGCCCCCACTTTGGTGAGGATGTAGTTGCTCGGCGGCTCGCAGACCGTGTAGCTCCAGAAGTAGATACCCGCCGCGAAGCCGAACATCGACGCGGAGATTCCGAGTTCCTCGTTCATCGTCAGCCCGGCGACGCCGATATTGAGCCGGTCCAAATACAGGACTATGTACGCCGATCCGATGATCGGCATGAACCGCAGCATCACCTTACGGATCGTCCGAGCGCCCACGGGGTCCCGGACTTCCGCCGGAGTAGTTTGCTGGCGCATGTTCCACCTCTTGTTCTCAGCGCATCCACTGTGATGCGCGACACGGGAACGATGCGCGTCGCACTGCCGATTTCCCAACCATAAAGTCCCGTTGATCGGAACACAATTTGGCGGGTGCCACCGGACCGCGCCACCCGAACGGCCCGAATTCCCGCACTTCGGACCCCTGACGCGGATCCCGGCCCGTATCTCGGCAGGCGGGCAGGACGGAAGCAACCGTGCGCACCCTCGAGCACGGCTCATCCGCCGTACGCGATCGCGTACGGCGGATGGATGCGAACCGTGCTGTCGGATCAGACGAGCAGAGCGGGAGCCGAGGGCCGGCCGGCGGCGTCGAACGAAACGGTTACCGGCGCGTCCATCGGGAAGTGGGCGGGCATCAGTAGCGAACCTTCCCGGGCGCAGCGTTCGAGCAGGATTTCGCGGGTCCGGCGGGCGGCGAGCGAATCCGCATCACCCCCTTGGATCAGATGCGCGCAGCAGAACTGGATCGGGTGGTGGACGACGTCGCCGGAGAGGACCGCGCTGCGATCAGGGGAACGGATCTCGACGATCTGATGCCCGGCGGTATGGCCGGGGCCGGACCGCAGCACAATGCTCGTACTGCCGTCCTCGGCCAGAATATGGCCGTCGTCGACCGTGATCCACGCGGACTGCTCCAGAACCGGCCGGACACTGTCGTGATAGGTCCGCACGAGATCCGACGCGGCAGGGTCCGGCGACGGGCTCGCCGCCAGAGCTTGTAGTTCGGCCAGTTCGACGGCGCCGAACACATAGGTCGCCCGACCGAACGTCGGAACCCACACCCCGTCGACGAGCCGGGTGTTCCAGCCACAGTGATCCGGATGCAGATGGGTACTCACCACCAGGTCCACGTCGGCCGGCGAATGCCCGGTCGCCGCGAACCGCTCCTCCCAATCGGTGTCGAACATATGGTGCGCCACCAGATTCGGCCGCTCTTTGTGGTTGCCGTTGCCGGTGTCGACCACGAGCGTCCGACCACCGATATCGATCACGTAGGTATGGATCGCGAGAACCAGATCCCCGGTCTCGGGGTCCACGAACTGCGCCGGCAAGGAAGCGGCAGTGCGCTCGGCACCTTCGTCGGCGCCCGGGAACAGCTCTGTGACCGGGAAGAGCCAGCGCGCCAATTCGGTGAGCTGCCGGACGCGCGCTGCCCCTATATCGACGGTGAAGGTCACTGCACTACTCCCTGCGGTCATGGATCGGTCCCGTGGATCCTGCCCGGCGGACCGGGACACAGCCATCGAAGTGTCCCGATCATCGGTCCAGTACACCGGCCAACACCACCACCGGCCCGCGTCCGGCTGAACCGATCACAGACGGCTCTCTGCGTGGTTGCTGTCCGGCTATTCCGATTGTCCGCCCTTTCCCGGCCCTCCGATGGTTTCCTCTCGGTGACCAGCCGAGGGGCGAACCGCACGGACTCATCGTTGCCGCCGCACCCGGTCCTGCCGATGCCGGCAGATTCCAGTGAGAGGCACCTCTATGATTCGCAGAACCGCCGCGATCGTCGGCTCCGGCAATATCGGAACCGACCTGATGTACAAGTTGCGGAGATCCGAACACGTCGAGCTCCGGTCCATGGTGGGTATCGACCCGGACAGTGAAGGGTTGGCGCGGGCGCGCCGCGCGGGCATCGAGACTTCGGCCGGGGGCATCGATTGGCTGCTGTCCCGGTCCGAGCTCCCCGATATCGTCTTCGAAGCCACCTCGGCGAAAGTTCATGCCGCCGCGGCACCCCGATACGCCGAAGCCGGTATCACCACCATCGACCTGACACCCGCATCCGTGGGCCCCTGGGTCGTTCCCGCGGTGAACCTCGACGAGCATCTGTCGTCACCGAACGTGAACATGATCAGTTGCGCGGGTCAGGCGACCATCCCGATCCTGTACGCGATCAACCAGGTCGCCGACGTCTCCTATGGGGAGATCGTCGCCGCCATCGCCGCACCCAGCGCCGGCCCCGGCACCCGCCAGAACCTCAGCGAGTTCAGCGAAAAGACCGGCAAGGCACTAGTACGGGTCGGCGGCGCCGATCGCGCCAAAGCGATCTCGGTGATCAATCCGGCCGAGCCGCCGATGAATATGCGCGACACGGTCTACGCCGAGGTCCGCAATCCCGATACCGAGGCCATCGAGCAGGCGGTCGTCGGCATGGTCGCGAAGGTTCAGCGCTATGTCCCCGGATACTCGCTGCGACTCATCGACGTCGAGGGTGATCTGGTGACCGTGATGCTCGAGGTCGTCGGCGCCGGCGATTTCCTGCCGACCTACGCCGGGAACCTCGATATCATCACCGCCGCCGCCGCTCGGGTCGCCGATGTCATCGCCCAGCAGAATATCGACTACGGAGCAGCACAGTGAACAACCGCGCACAGCAAAAGGTCACGATCGTCGACACCACCCTGCGTGACGGGATGTCCTCGGTATCGCATCAATTCACGCCACGCAATGTCGCCGATATCGCCCGCGGCCTCGACCGGGCCGGGGTAGCGACGATAGAGGTCGCGCACGGTATCGGATTGGGCGCCTCGTCCATCCAGTACGGTTTCGCGGCCGCGACCGATCCCGAATACATCCGTGCCGCTGTCGATGCAGTCGACAATGCCACCATCGCGGCCCTGTACGTCCCCGGAATCGCCACGCTCGCCGAACTGCAGGAAGCCGTCGACGCCGGTATCGGGACCGTCCGCGTCGCGGTGCACTGCACCGAGGCCGACTGCGCGCAGCAGCCCATCCAGTGGGCCAAGGACCAGGGTCTGACCGTGATGACCTTCTTGATGATGAGCCACAAACTCGAACCCGGACCACTCGCGGAACAGGCCGCAGCGCTCGACTCCTACGGCGCCGACGTCGTCTACGTCGTGGACTCGGCAGGCGCGATGGTCCCCCGGCACGCGGCAGAGCGTGTCGCCGCCCTCCGGCAGGCGATCTCCGCGGATATCGGCTTTCACGCGCACAACAACCTCGGCGTCGGCATCGCCAATGCCCTGGCCGCCGCTGAGCACGGCGCCACGTTCATCGATGGATCGCTTCGCGGTCTCGGTGCGAGCGCCGGAAACGCCCAGACCGAAGTCCTCGCCGCCGCTTTCGAACGCGCTGGATGGGAGACCGGTGTCGATATGTTCCCGTTGATCGAGACCGCCGAACATGTTGTGGCCCCGATCATGAAAGAACCCCAGATCATCGACGAGACCGCACTGCTACTCGGCTACGCCGGTGTCTACTCGACCTTCTTCCATCCGACAAAGCGGGCGGCGAAAAAGTTCGGCGTCCCCGCCCGCGACATTCTGCTGGAACTCGGTAGGCGCGGCGTTATCGGCGGCCAGGAAGACATGATTCTCGACGTCGCCTCCACCCTCGCACGCTACACCTCGAGTTGACGTCCGCGAGGACTGCATTCACCAACCACGTAAGCAGTTGTCCGGCGGGCGAATACACTGAACGGCTCTCACGCCGACTGCGGATCCAGCCGATCCACGCAGGCGGCAACGCCGTCGGGCCACCCGCGCGGTCCCGCCGGTTGAGCAGCATCCCAGTGTGGCGGCCTGACCGGATTCGCGGGCTGCCGATGGGCGGAGAGTAACGCCCTGGAGCCAGGGTAGATAGTGCGCGGCCCTCGCTCGTGGTCGGATCGGTTCTCCGGGAACTCTTCGGGGTGTGGGCCGCACAACTGAACCCACCGACCTGACCCGAATCTCGTTCGGGATCGACGGCCGCCGGATGGATCTCCGGTATGCCGGGCTGACGTGGTTCGCGGATGCCGGAGTTCCGCTGGATCGACACAGGTCTTCAAATCAATTCTCGACCTCCGGGACGATAGAAATCCCATGGCCCGATTTATCGACTCCACATATCGCCTGAAATTCGACCACATTTACTCGTCACGGACACATCGTCTCCGGTCCGCCAGCGAGGCGGTCGATGTCGTTGGCGAGCGAATGTTGTGCAGAATAGACGAAAAGCTCCGTAAGAATTGTCTCCCGGGAATGAGATTCTGCAGATTCAGGGCTCAGAGTTCGTATGCGTCGGCCTACCCGTACTCTCACCTGGTGATTCGAGACCCGCACAGACCGATGCCCGGCACCAGGGGTAGCCGGGGCCAGAAGTCACCGTCGTCGATGCGGATCGGGTGGGCTCCGTGACCATGCGGAAAGCCGAAAAGCCGCTGACAAGGCGCGGCAAGCTGTTCACCTGGGGTCTTATCGGTGTGATTGTTCTCTTTTCCGTCGGCATCGGCGTCGGCCTGCTCGACATGGGCCTGGACGCCCGGACAGCTCTGGCCGATGGACCGTCCGGCACCTTCACTCCGACCGACCGCCGGTGTGGCAAGGACGGATGTACCTTCACCGGCGATTTCGTCGGTCACGACGGCACGATCACCCGGATAGGCATTCCGCTGCGCGATAATGCACGAGTCCGCCACGGCGACGCGGTCCCGGCCGAGATCGACGACGTACACCTGCATGATGACGCCGACGGGCCCGTCGGGTTCACCACCGACTACAACTGGCGCTGGAATTTGTTCGGTGGAACAGCCCTGCCGGTGTTCGGCCTGGCGATATCGGTTTTCCTGATTCTGATGATGAAACGGCGCGGGTCCAGGACACGACCATGACACGATATGGACGCCCCGGCCGGGCTGCTGCGCCGGGGCGCGGGGCCTATTCGTGCCCGGTCAGGCGTCGCCGCCGGAGACCGGTTCCGGATCGGGTATTTCGGAAACCATTTCGTCGGGTAGCGCCCGCTCGGCCCGCCGGGCGCGGCGTTTGTCGTTGCATCGGGTGAACTGCACAGCCAGCTCGAACAAGACCGTGAGCGAAAGGGCCAGCGCCAGCATGGAGAGCGGGTCCTGCGGGGTGACCACGGCCGCGAAGACGAAAAGCCCGAAGATGATTCCGCGCCGCCACGCCGCGAGCCGGGCGTAGTCGAGCACCCCGATCAGATTCAGTCCGACGATGAGCAGCGGGGTCTCGAAACTCACCCCGAAGATCACCAGCAGCTGGATCATGAACGAAAAGTATTCGGCGCCGCTGAGCGCCGTGATCTGTGCATTGTCACCGATCGCGAGCAGGAAGCCCAGGGCGTGGGACACCACCATATAGGCCAGCACCGCACCGCACGCGAACAGCACGCTACCCACGGCGGTGAAGCCCACGGAATACCGGCGTTCGCTACTGCGCAGGGCCGGCGTGACGAAGGACCACAGATGGTAGAGCCAGGCCGGTGCGGCCAGCACGATACCTGCGGTGAGGCCCACTTTCAGCCGCAGGAGGAACTGCTCGAACGGCGCGGTGGCCAGCAGCCGGCAGGTACCGTCCGCGGTGATGGCCGCGCGGACCTCGGGCGGCAGCGAGCAGTACGGTTCGCGCAGCATATCGCCTAGACCGGGCAACCCGAAAACCGAATGGCTGTACCAGTAGAACCCCAGCAGCGTCGTCGCCGCGACCACCGCCAGCGATTTCAGCAGCCGGATGCGCAGTTCACGTAGATGTTCGACCAACGGCATGGCACCGTCGGGATTGGACCGCCGCCTACCGCGACGGAGTTCGGTGAGAATGCCCATGACCTCGCCTCGGGTGGTGATATCGCACTGGGAATGACGATGCGGCAGGAACAGTGTGGGTGCCGCCGAATCGCTCCGGCGGCACCCCGCCCCGGCGCAGCGCCGGAACTGTCAGGCTCGCGCCGAATCCCGCAGGACCGGTTCGGCCTCGGGTACCTGCGCGGACTGCTCGGCAGCGGGCAGGCGTCGCACGGGCGCACCCTCCGAATCGGCCGCCTCCGCGTCCGGCTCGGCATGCATGACCTGTACCTCGGACTTGAAGATCCGCATCGAACGTCCGAGGCTGCGGGCGGCGTCCGGGAGCCGCTTGGCGCCGAAGAACAGCGCGAATACCAGGACGACTATCAGCCAGTGTGCGGGACTCATCGAACCCATGGCTGCCTCCAGTCACTATCGAAGGGGACGGTCCGGCCGGCCCGGCGAGGGGACCCGGGCCGGCCGGACCTGAACTGAATTACCGGCGGAAATCCAGGATGTTGGGCAGGCCGGCCGCATACCGTTTCGCGTCGAGCGCACGGGCGCCGTTGAACTCCCGGAGGGTGGGGTGCGGCAACAGCTTCGCCTTCTCCGCGTCCGAGCCGGCCGCGTCCAGGATGGCGTTCGCCGCGTGCCGCCCGCCCTCGCAGGCACCTTCCATCGTCGCGAGGTCGACCTCGGTCTTCAGGTAGTCGCCGGCCAGGAAGAAATTCGGGATCTCGGTGGGGCCGGTGGGACGATTCTCCCAGGAGCTCTTGGTGTTGATCATCAAGTAGTCCTCGTTGGTGCCCTTGCCCGCGGCCGGATCCCAGCGGTACCCCGGATCGAGGAACCACGAGTGCAGATCCCGGTCCGTCAGATCGGGGACCAGTGGCTCGCCCTGTTGCGAGGTCGTGATCTGATACCAGACCTCCTTGGCGATTTCCTCCGGGCTGCACTCCATGGCAGGTTTGCGCACTACATGACCGGGCACCTCCCAGTCCGAGATGCACAGTGAGAGGCAATCTTTGGCATTGCCGTCACCGTAGGTGTCGGCGAACTTCTCGACCCAGAACTGGCCCTGCTGGATACCGGTGAGTCGCCAGGGCGAGTCGATCCATCCGATATGGCCTCGCGCGATCGGCCGATCGGTCTTCAGGTAGAACTGGATACCGTTCATCCAGTCGACCTCGAGCTTCTTGATCCGCTCGAGCTCGGGATCCAGCGCCAAGATCTCGGGACTCAGGTATTGCGACACCTGCTCCGGGGCGAAGGCCATCACATACCAGTCGGCCTCGACATTGCTTTCGCCGGATTCGGAGTTGATCTTCACCGACTTGATCTGCCCGTCGGCGACTTCCAGGGACTTGATCTCCGCCCCCATCTGGAACTTGACGCCCTGGCTTTCCAGATAGGCCAGCCACGGGTTGAACCACCGCTCGTTGGTCGGCCCGTTCAGGACCTGGTCCGGGAAACGACCGTCGGTGCGATGGAGAATGGAGGCCAGGAATCCCTCGGCCTGGTTGCAGATCGTCCGGGCGCTGGCCTTCTCTTCCTTGGCCGCCACCAGGGCACGGGTGACAGTGGAGATGAGCAGACTGTAGGTGGGGTTCGAGCCATCCATCAAGACGAAATCCTTGAAGGAGGTGTGCTCCCACTGGCCGAGCCGGCGCTCGTCACTACTGGTGAAGTAGACCAGCAGCGACCGGAGCAGAACGGCGAGATCGGGGATAGGCAGCTTCGGCAGCCAGATCATCCCACCGAGCAGTGTCCGGAGGATCTTCTCCGGGTTCGCCGCCAACCCGATCGCGTCGAAGTCCAGCGCGAACGGAATCGTGATGTCGGGGGCTCCCTGCGCGCCGGTTGCGGTGAGCGCCTCCGTGAGGTTGTCCTGCACACCGCGCGCATTGCCCTCGAAGGGGATCCGGCTCATCGTGTCGGGAATGGCCGAGTAGTAGCCGGGGAAGAATCGGAAGCCGTGCTCGCCCGGCAGTGGTCGGCGGCCGCCGGCCACCGGCAGCGGTGTATCGATACTGCGGGCTTTACCACCCCAGGCACGTCGTTCGTACACGGTGACTTCGAACCCGCGCTCGACCAATTCGTGCGCGGTGGTCAGACCGGCGATACCGCCACCCAGCACAGCTACTTTTTTCTTGTCGGGGGCGGCGTAAGCATTGGTGAGGCCTACCAAACCGCTGCTTGTCGCTGTCGCGGCGGCGACGGCGATCGAACCGGCCGCAGCGCCTTTCACGAAACTACGGCGGGAGACTTCGGATTCGGCCATTGGATCACGTCCTTCTTGGCGACAGGCTTCCGATCAGGTGGGCAACAACGTATCCAGATTCGATACATAGCGTCAACGAGAGTTTCGCTATTGATGTGATGTCACAGTCGACGACGCCGGATTTCGCCACCGCTTACCAAGCGGCTACCCGGATACACACGGAAACCAGGGAACAGAAGAATGCGGTCCACCACCCGACGGTGACGGTCCGAGTCCGATCAGATCGGATATTCGGCAAACTCTCGATCCGGGGATCTGGACCATTCGGAATGGTCGCGGATATCTCGCTCGGCGGCCCGATCGGTGCCTGTTCCATTATTTCGAAACCGCCGAGCGAGAAAAGGCACCCGCCGCGTGTTCCGGTGCCCGGCGGATACATTACCTGTACGGCATTGCATCACAGGCGCTTCCGAGGCACGATCGGAGAATTGCTCACTGAGCGACCGAACCGCTGTGGCAAGTTCACAACAACGAGAGCGGCGGCGGTCCGGGATCACTCCCGAGCCGCCGCCGTGCGATGAAAGCGGTTGATATCGGCCCGAATTACTGCGCCCGAACCGACAGCCGCGCGAATTCTAGCCCGGCAGACACCAGGGACCGGCCGAAATGGTCGACGCGATACAGGACAGCACCGACGACCCGGCGCTGACCGCGCCGGACCCCGTGGCACTCAGCGAAGACAGCGGATCGGCGACCACCGCCGGCTCCGCGACGGGTGCCGCGGGCTCGAGTGCAATACCCGGAGCCGCCTGCGCCGGTACCGCACCGAATACCAGGCCACCGAATACCACTCCGGCCGCACCCACTTTTGCCATAGCACGCATAAATCACTCAACCTTTCGCGCGGCTATCCGATAAGACGTCGAGATCGTATCGTGAGCATTCTCGACGTCGAGATAGTTTGTGATGATATATAAACCGACCTGTCATTTCGCTGGATTCACCGTTCCCCCGAAATTTCCGAACCGATCGACGGCGGCGACACCGTCGATTCCTTACGTGCCGAATGGCGCCGAGCATCTCCGACCCTCCGTCGTGCGTGTACTGCGGCAGTCTCGCTTCCGAGTCAACGGCACGAATCGGTGCGCCGGCCACCGCTGCCAACGATTCTGTGAGCAACTCCAGCCTATCCCGATCAGGTGACTGTTCGATTATCCAAAGCGGTTCCGAGCAGCACGTTTTCCCACCCTCACGCTGAGGCACGATCAGCACCCGCCACTCTGCTGTGACACTGAACAAACTTCCGGTACTTCGTAATTGCCGAGTTTTGCCGGCGATACGCTCCCCTGGTGTTCAGCAGCATCGGATGGGGCGAGATCCTGGTACTTCTCGTCGCCGCGCTCGTTATCCTCGGCCCGGAACGTCTGCCCGGTGCCGCGCAGTGGACGGCCCGGGCACTGCGCCGGGCACGTGACTACGCGACCGGCGCGACAGCGGACCTGAAACAGGATTTCGGTGCCGAGTTCGACGACCTCCGTGCCCCACTCGCCGAATTGCGCGCTCCGCTGGCCGAACTCCGGCGCCTGCGCACCCTGAACCCGCAGACACTGCTCACCCGGCATCTACTCGGCGACGAACCGCTGGTGCCCGAAGATCTCCGGACCCTTCTGGCCACCGGGAGCAGCAGCACCGAGGCGATCGATTCGGGCAATTTCGGGCTCTTTCCGGCACCCCCGGCGCCGGCGGCGGTGGATCTGACGAAACGTCCCGCGCCGGCGCCCCCGCCCGAGCCGACTGTCTCCGGCGCACCGCCGGCCGACCATGCCGAGCCCGGCATCGGCGCCCACCCGGGCGAACCGGCTTCCTGACCCGTCACCGCACACCGGTCCGGTTCGCCCTGTCACCACGAGATCGGTAATTCCGGATGAGCGGACCGAAAACTCGCACCTCCCCCGGCGCCATCGGCCCGCGGCGCGACCAGCACCGGCCGGTGGGCGAACAACTGGCCGGGGCCCTGCTGTCGCCGCGTGCGGCGGCTGCCGCCCGGATCGCCGGATACGGGTATACCGATCGATACGGCGCTATCGCCCTTGTCATCTGTCCGGCGTAACCAACTCGGCGGCAGGCTTTTCCGCCTATCGCCGCAGCCACGCCGGACGGCCGCGGCGACGATCATGCCGTCGGCTTCCGATCGATCGGTTGTCACGACGACCCGCCTGCCGACAGTTGTGTCGGGACGCACAGCGGATCGGCGAGATCGGCTGGAATCCACCCAGCGTTTTGTGGTGGCACCATACCGATCACCGAATAAATCTACGATCCGGTTCATGCGCAGTACTTTCGTTCGCGGCATCCTTCTCTCGTGCATGACTGTCGTCGCCGTAGCCGCGCAGGCACAGCCGGCAACCGGCGCCCCCGCGGCCTCGGTGACCACCGCCTGCGGCGAACCGCTCGACGCCGCCGAGATATCCGAGATCGTCGACCTGTCCGACCTCGACACCCTGCCGAGCGGCCCGTCCCTGCCACGGCTGGAAGCCACCGCCGTCCGCCTGAAAACGATCACCGAAATACTTGCCCGGAAGCAGGATCGGCGCGCGACGTTCGCGATCGGCCTCGACGCCCTCGAACAGGTAGCGGTGCTGCCACTACAGCGCCGTGAGTCGGAGTTCGACGACCCCGACTACGCCCATCGGCTCAGCATCGGGGTGATGAGCCGGTTCCTCGGGAACCTGCACGGGGAGTTCGGCGGCGGCCCCGTCGAATCGCGATGGGCGCGTCACTTCGCGCTCGCCCACGATTGCGACCGGCCGCTCGGACAGGTCACGATGGCCGGATACAACGCTCACTTCACCGTGGACATGCCACACGTGGTCGCCGCGATCGGCTCCCGGCCGGCGAACCGGCACGACTACTTCACGGTCCTCGGCACGATCGCGCGCAACAGAAACGTCATCGTCGACCGAACCGAGGCGGTTTTCGGCGAAGCCGTCGGCCCGGCCCTCGAGGCACTGGCAGGCAACGGGATCATCGGACTCGGCTTCACCGGCTCCAATGCGATCAACTTCGCCAACGGCCTGGCGTTACAGAGTCCGACCCTGCGCGGCGTCACCGAAGCCGAGATAGACCTGGTGTGGAGATCCATCGATGCCGCCGTGAAAGTCCTGTAGCCGTTCAGTTCGGGCCCTCTGTTCTCGCACCCGAAGACTCTGCTGTACGGGCTTGTCCGGAAGGCGGATAGGCGGCGCGCAGACGTTGTACGGTCGACGTGACAACGGCACGGACGTCCGTTTCGTGCAACGGGGCGGAGAACAGCGCCGAACTGAACGAGAAGCCCTCGATCAGGGCGAACAGCAGGAGCGCCTCGCGATGCAGCGCCTCCTCGTCGATGGCACGATCGGCCAGGGCATCGCGCAGCAGCGAGCGGATCACTTCCGCACCCGCGAGAGACGTCGCCGCGATATCGGCCGCGAACTCCGGGTCCGTGCGCGCCATGACACGGTATTCGACCAAGGCGATGTTCTCCCGGCGTTCCTGCTCGCTGGTCGGTGCGGCGAAGGTGATCACATCCGCGATCCGTGTCGCCGGGTCGTCGGACATCGTGGTGGCGCGGCGCATGGCGCGCTGCATGAGGACGGCCAGCGTGAAGCGCATGACCTCGCGGACGGTGTCGCCGAAGTAGTGCCGGATGCTCCCGATGGCCAAGCCGGTGCGGGCGGAGATCCGGGCGAGGGTCACCGAGCGGAGCCCATGCGCGGCGATCTCGTCGATCACGGCGTCGGCGACCTGCTCCCGGCGGGTATCCGGGTCGACTCTCTTGGGCATGTATCTCACCTTAGCCGTTCTGGCATGCGCATGCTATTTTATTTGGCATGCGCATGCTAGAAAATCTTCGTCGCGGTGTTCCTTCCCGTCCCGACCCCGCTCGGACCGGACAGCATCGAGCTCGCCGCGAGCAGATACGGCATGCGGCGGATTCACCTGATCGGCGCGGACGGCAGCCGGCGACGTCTCGATCCCGCACCGGGGACGCCCGAGCACTGGCGCGCCCAGGTTTCCCGGCGGCATCACGTCATCGATCCCGGCGCCTCGCGACCGGGCTCGCCGCGGCCGCCGTGCTCCTACTCGCCGGCTGCGCACCCGCCGCTCCCCCACCGGATTCCGGCGCGGATGCGGACCTGGGCGCATACCTCGGGCAGGAACTCGACTGGGGCGGGTGCGCGGACACCGCGACGAGCGCGGCGGACGCCGAACTGTTCGCGAACCCCGCGCTCGAATGTGCCTCGGCCGAGGTACCGCTCGACTACGACGAGCCGGAGGGCCGGCGGGCGCATATCGCGCTGCTTCGCCTCCCCGCCACGGGCGAGGCCGAGAGCTCGTTGCTGATCAACCCGGGAGGCCCCGGCGGCTCCGGTACCGACTTGGTGGCGTCGACCGTGTCACTGTGGCAGGCGAGTCCCGTCGCCGAGCGCTTCGACATCGTCGGCTTCGATCCGCGCGGGATCGGGTCGTCGACCCCGGCCCTCGACTGCTACACCGACGCGGAGTACGACGCGGGCGACGTGCCGCGGTTCGGCGCGGTGTACGACATCACCAGCACCGGGCAAGCAGTCGAGCTCGCAGAGCGGTGCACCGACGGCTCCGGCGGTGTCGCGGACCTTGTGAACGCCGGGTCGGCGAACGTTGTGCGCGATATGGACATCATGCGAGCAATCCTCGGTGACGACCGGCTGACCTACCTCGGCTACAGCTACGGCTCCGAGCTCGGCGCCATGTACGCCGCGACCTATCCCGAGAAGGTCCGCGCGATAGTACTCGACGGGGCCGTCGCGCCCGATCTGACGGCGAGCGAGTTCCGCCTCTCCTCATTCAGAGGCCTGCAGGCCCGGTTCGACGACCTCGCCGCGCTCTGCGCCGAATCGCCCGACTGCGTACTCGGCGTCGATCCCGCGGCCGCGAACGATCGCCTGCACGAGATCGTGCGGCCGCTCATCGACACGCCGATGCCGGCCACCGGCGGCCGGGCCGTCAGCATCTGGGATGTCTACCTCGGCATCAGCGGCGGCCTGTACGCGGAGGCGAAGTGGCCCGCAGTCATCTCCGCCCTGACTGCGCTCGCGGCAGGGAACGCCGACGAGATGCTCGCCCTGCGCGACACCGTCTACGCCCGCACCGCGGACGGCGCCTACGGATTGGACTTCGATACGAATATCGCTGTGCGCTGCATGGACTCGCCCCGCCCGACACCCGCGCAACACACCGCGCTCGCCCGCGAGATCGGGCAGGTCGCGCCCATGTTCGACCTCGACGTCTTCACCGCGGGGAACTACCACAGCGAATGCGAGGCGTGGCCCGCGCCGCCCACGCGCGACGAGCCCTGGCTCACCGATGTAGAAGGCCTCCCCGAGACACTCGTCGTATCGACCACCGGTGATCCCGTGACACCGCACGAGGGCGGCATCGCGATGGCGAAAGCCCTCGGGGCACGTCTGCTCAGCGTCGACGGCAAACAGCACGGCGCCTACCTACTCGGCGGCAGCGAGTGCGTCGACGACGTGGTCGACACGTATCTCCTCGACCTCGAAACCCCGCCGATCGATACCCGCTGCAGCCTTTGACCGGCCCGACTCCGGCGTCGCCGCCCGCTGCGCATCCGGTCGTGAGGGTCGAGCCGGGACGAGCGGGAGGCACCACCTACGGTTTTCGGAGGGGAAGCTCATAACCGAATTACGTTTGCTCGGCTCGGGATCGAAGGCTGGTGGGCGCCCCGGCGTTGCACGCGACCGATACCGATACCCTCATCGTTCAGGGACACACGATGCGGGAAGGCCGGGCTGTGCCGATCGCGAGTCTTCCTCGCTCCCGGCGCAATACCGTGAGAGACATGGCCCCGTGCTCGCAGCACAGGGGCCGTGCTGCGTCTCGATCAGAGGACGGTCACGGCCCGGCGCCGGTCCTCGTCTTCGTCCTTGTCCGCTGATTCGCTCTGCAGCACAGCAACCGGGGTGTGCTGACCCACTGCGATGAACAGGGTGCCCTTCCCCGGCGCGACCGGTACATCGAGGAGCTTGGGCTTATCGGACAGCGCCGCTTCCCGAAGGTCATCGAGGAATACAGCGACCTTTCGCGAGTCCAGGCTGTACGAGTTGCCGTCGTATTTGAGTTTCGCGTATGACATCTCTGGCGCCTCCTGTGCTGGTGATCCCGGCTCTGTACCGGGGCGATGGCGTAACGGTGGAGTACACGGATTTGTTACAGGCCCCGGGCCCGGCCATCGTCTCGGTGGTGGCGCTGACACAACGGCCGGTGTGCCGACAGTGCGCCAGGACTGATCCGAATACGGTGGGCGAGTCGGTACACACTGGACACGAAACCCCCGCCGACCTGGACAGGGCCGGACCGGTCGGACAGTAACCCACACGAAGCGGCGCGGCGTTCTGCGCCTGCGCTTTGTCGACGACCGCTGGAGCCGGATGCGTCGGCCCCGATAGCCGAACCACAGCATCCGCACCGGATGCATCGGACTCGACCCCATCGATACAACAGCCGATATGAGTCGCCCGGATCGAAGTAGCGCCTGGTAATGGTGTCACGGGGCCGATATCCTGTGCATATTGTGGGGAGGCTGCCCATGGACGATGCTCTGCAGATACCGCGTCCGAGAGCCACCGCAGACTTGGAGTTTCGCCCGTGGTCGTTGTCTGCGGCAGACCTCGAACTCGTCAGGGAAGCCTCTGCCGATGACCTGATTCCGCTGAACACGGTGTCGGCGGACTTCTCGCGCACGGCCGCGACGCGGTTTGTCGAACGCCAGTGGCAACTGACGACCGATCGAACCGGTTATCCGATGGTGATCGTCCGGCGACGGGACAACACACCGGTGGGAAGTATCGGCTTGTGGTTGAAGGATATCGACGAAGGCCGGGCATCCCTCGGTTACTGGGTGGTCCGCTCGGCCCGTGGCCATGGCGTCGCCGCGCATGCGCTGGCGGCGATGGCCACTTGGGCGCTGGAAGAGCTGCGTATCCCACGGCTCCAGCTCTATGTGGAACCTTGGAACCGCGCTTCGATCCGCACTGCGGAGAGAGCCGGTTTCGAATGCGAAGGGCTCCTCAGATCGTGGCAGAAGGTCGGCGATCGCCGACGGGACATGTTCATGTACGCGCGCCTGGCAACGGAAACCTGCGCCGAGGCGGATCGGGTTTGCGGAGTTTAGACCTCGTTGACCGGCTGCCGGCGGTCGCGGATGATCGTGCACCTCTGTCCCTGCCGTCCCAGTGTCGACAGGCCTCGGCGGGGTCAGGGCACTCGTTTCATGGTCGACTTCCACGACCTCGCTTCTGAAATTGCTCGAGACTATGCTTGGTCTGCGTTTGTACGCACAGCCGGTGGATGAATCCGCTCGAGAACATCTGATGAATCTCTCCCCCTCTCCATGAGAGGACCGTCCGATGGGTTTTGCAGAGATGCGCCGGTTCCGGCGTGATCCGTTGGGTTTCCTCGAGAATCTGCGCCGGACCAGCCCGGTGGAGGTGTTCGGGCTGCCATGGGGCGGGTGGTGTGTCGGCGATACGGATCTGGCGCTGACAGTATTGAGTGACCGCGCTTTCAATGCGGGGAAGTCCGAGTTCTTCGGTTCTATGCTGCCTTCGCGGTCCGCTCAGGTCGATTTCGGCCGCGCGGTGCGCGCGATTCTGCGGAGATATACGCCCGAGTATCGCGAGTCACTGGCGGCGGCGGTGACCGAAATGCCCTCGGTCACCCGTTGGCCCGCAGCAGGGGTCGAGCTGGTGTATCGGTGCACCGCGGACGTGTTGCTACACCCCGATGGTTCTCCCGAGCTGCGGAAGTTACTGGAGCGAAATGCACGCGTGGGCGCGCTGCGCCCGGCCCGGATGGCGGAGCGGGCGCGGGCGCAGCTACTGCGCGCCGAGCTGTCCACCGCGCTGAACGAGCAGATCCGGGATCGGCGTAGCGCTACCGGCCGCATTGCGGAAGCCCAACCACGGGATCTGCTCGATGCCGTGATCGGCGCCTGTCCCGACGACCTCGCGGATACAACGGTGGCCCAGCTGTACGGGTTGATGTTCCGGTCCATTGTGGGACCGCTGGGCTACTCGCTCGCGTGGGCGGTGCTGCTGGGCAGTCTCTGCTCTCCCGGCTCACCTTGGCCTTGGCCCGTCGACCGGGTGGTACGTGAAGCTCTGCGGCACCGGCCGGTCTCCTGGATGGTCAGCCGTCCCGTCCCCTGTTCCGCCGAGTTCGGGGGAATCGCCTTCCGGACCGGAGACCCGCTGTCCGTCAGCCCCTACCTCCTTCATCACGACGACAAACGCTGGACCAGACCAGGGACGTTCCAACCCGACCGCTGGATTCGACCGAGCGAACACGGCCCATTCGTGCCCTTCAGTTCCGGCCCCTTCACCTGCGCCGGCGCCGCGGTCGCGCACGATCTGGTCACCGATACAGCCACCGCCCTCGTCGAGAACGCCTCGCTGCGCGTCATCGGCGGCGGTGATACCCGCCCGATCGTGACCAATGCCGCGATCCCCCGGCCGTTCACCCTGCGGCGTACCCCACAAGCCCTGTCCGCGCCCGACCGAGCCCCAGGAAGGAGGTGACATCATGATCAAGGCATTGCGGTTCATCTTCACCAACAAGCCGACCCGTACCTGGAACCCGGCTGAATACGGATGACTCTGCTACCGGCTGGATGGCTCGAACACCGTCCGCAAAGGTACGAGAGCCACCCAGTCGGCGACCCGCCGTGATCTGGCCTCAGCCGGTTCGGGTGACACTCCATCAGCTCGGCCGGGCCGGACTCGCCCGGTCCCCTCACCCCTGCCGCCTGCGCGTGAACTCGGATAGGAACGGTTTCACAATGTCCGTCAACGCATCCGACACCGGTCTCCGAGCAAGCGCGTCGACCACAGATCGGATCGTGCCGGACGGCGAATTACACCCACGTAGGACACGCTCTCAGCCGGGCGGGTGTTCCGGATCAGAGGTGTCGTTGCCCGAAGAGATCTACGGTGGATATATGACCGCCTCGAGGTATCAGCATTTGCTGGTCGCGCGGGATATCGACACAGTGCGCATCACCATGAACCGGCCGGAGCGGCGCAACGCTCTGTCGGGCGAGTGTCTGGCCGAACTGCTGGCCGCGTTCCGGACCGCCGGCGAGACCGACGCCACCGGGATAGTTCTCGGGGCGCACGGCCCGGTGTTCTCCGCCGGACATGATTTCGCCGACGTCGCCGCGCGCGACCTGCTCGGCGTGCGGGAACTGCTCACCCTGTGCACCGAACTCATGTCGGCCATCGAGTCGGTGCCCCAGGTGGTGATCGCCCGGGTGCACGGTCTGGCCACGGCCGCCGGCTGCCAGTTGGTGGCCTCATGCGATCTGGCCGTCGCCGCCGAATCGGCCGGTTTCGCGCTTCCCGGCGGCAAAGGTGGCTGGTTCTGTCACACCCCCGCGGTTCCCGTGGCCCGCGCAGTCGGCCGTAAACGCCTGATGGAACTGGCCCTCACCGGCGACCCGATCGATGCCCGCACCGCCGAACAGTGGGGCCTGATCAACCGAGCGGTGCCGGACGCCGAGCTCGACACTGCCGTGGCCGAGTTACTCGCCCGCGCCACCCGCGGCAGCCGGGCCAGCAAGGCACTCGGCAAACGCACTCTCTACGGCCAACTCGACCGCCCCGAAGCAGATGCCTACGCTCTCGCCCTCGAAGTCATGGCCGCCGCCGCTCAACTTCCCGGCGCCCGCGAAGGGATGGCGGCCTTCCTCGCGAAACGCCCACCCGTCTGGCGCGATTAGCGCCGCCGGGAGGCTCTCGGCCATTCGCGAAACCCGGCCGGCACGGTCCTGACATCCACACCCGGATCGGGCCGCCTGGATATTGCCCCCTTTCGCGGCCTCAGAGGGTTTTCTCGCGGGCTTCGACCGCATCCACGGCTTCCCGCAAACCGGCGGCGGGGTCGAGCTTCCGGAAACGCCTGACGGCCTGGACCTTCTTGTTCCGTCGCAGCAGATCATCGATTTCGGTGAAGTCGATGGGATCCGGGTCTTCGATCTGCAGGTGCCGCAGGATCAGATCGAGTTTGCGCTCGAGACGATCGATCTTGCGCTCGAGGCGTGAGTTGTTGTCGAACACGATGACACTGTAACGAGCCGACTCCTCAGCCGACCGGCACCGACTCCTACCGCCCGGCGAGGAAGCCTTCGCTGACCGCACACCGGCACAGCCGCCCACTGCGCGTGACTTGTCCGATACCGACACCGCCGCCCGAGTGGTGTCGAAATCCGTTACCGGACAACGAGAGGCAGCAACCCGACCGACGTCCGAATTCGCGATCATCCGACTCCGGATCCCGCGACGGAAACCATGGCGCGGTCCAGCACACGGTTCCCTGGCCGCAAGAATGATTTGGTGGCGCTGGCCTCGGTGGGGCTCATGAGCCAGCGCGGCCGGCACCGTCAGTTCCCGTTCGCAGGGACCGAGCAGTCGTATCTCGGCTCTATCCGGGGCAACCAGCTGGACCTCGCCGCTGTGCTGTCCCTCGCCGAGGCCGGTCTGGTGAAGCACCATGTCACCGAGGTCGATCTCGAAGATGTCGACGAGAACCTGCAGGCCCTGGGTCGTGGCGAGGTCGTGGGACGTCAGGTCATCGTTTTCGAGTGAAGTCCGTGCTCATCCGGAGGCCGACGGGGTCGGCGCGCACCGCGACCATATCCGCGTCTTCGACGAGACCGCACGGGGAACTTCGCCGACTGCTACCGGATGATGCCGCTGGACCGAATCGCTCCGTCCGGTGGATCTGCCGCAGCCCGTGTGCTGCGCCGGAACCCGTCTGCTCGCAGGAGCGGCCGGTGGCCGGGACGAGTTCTTCCGTGCTGTTCGCCCAGGCTGCTCGCGGTCACGAATATCGCTACCCGGCGGAAGTGAGGACCGCGTACTGGTCGCGGGCGAGTCGATGGGTTTCCTCCGAGCTACGTCCCCACGCCTCGGCCACATAGCGACCGGACGATACGAGGCAGGTCCAGGCGTTCGGGTGGTCCCTGTTGTCGGAAAGACACGAGACATCGGACAGATCGGCCGGCGTCACGGCTGGGGTCTTGTCGTGGGCGGCGGCGATCGCATCCGTGAGGAACTCGCGAAGCCGCGTAGCGCCCGCGGGGTCGGCGGTGCGGTAGACAGTGGTTCCTTTGTTCGCCATCCCCGAGACTCCCACCTCGGAATAGAGCCGTGAGGCTGTGACCTGGTCTTCGGCGAACAGAACAGCGCCGCGCGGACCGTAGGCACCGGGCCCGGTCGCGTTCGCCCCGACCGATAGGGCCGATACCCCGTCCGGATCGTAGGGAAGCCGCGCCAGCTCGGGCACCGCGGTCGGAACGAACCCGTCGAGCAATGGCCGTTGCAGTTCCAGCGTCCGGGCGGTCAGGCGCTCGACCTCTACCCGGTCGGGGGCCCGGACCTCGGTATAGACGACGTAGTCACGGTGGGCGGTAACCGCCAGGCCCTCGAACCGCCCATTCTGGTCACGCAGGCTGAAGTGGCTGTCGGGCTCGCCGGGCAGGGTGGCGGGTTCCCGATCGGCGGTGTCCCACATTCCCCGTGATCCTTCCGCGGCCGCCGCGAGCTCCGTCGCCGCGGCACAGGCACTCGCGCCGTCCGGGAACCGCAGGAGAGCGTGGATGAACCAGCGGCTGTCGCGTGATCGCGCGTCACCGGCGAACCGGGTGGTGACGAACCCGGCGAGCAACCCATGATCCTCGGCCGCGTCGGCGACTTCGTTGTTGTGTCCGGCCGTCACCATCAGCATCGCACCGGTCAATACGCCCGAGCTGCTGTGATGGATATAGGACGGATCGACCTCGGTCGGTAGGACCATGGCCTCGGCCATACGCGCGCCCTCGGCGAGCGCACCGTCGCCGAACTGTTCTTCGCCGCTTTCCGCCGGCGCCGCCGAGCAGGCGTCGACCGCCGCTGTAACCGGTGACGCCCCGGTCCCGGCGTCGCTCTGACATCCGCTGAGCAGTAGGGCCGCGCCGGCGATCGTCGCGATCGTTGTACGCATTCGGATCGTCGGCACGACTTCCGGCCCGGACTCGGCACGCGCGCCCCGCGGCACCCAGGACGATATCGGCATGTGATTCCCCCTGGAGATACTTCGGCCGCCGGAACCGTCCCAGCGGCGTAGCCAGCGTATCCCGTTCCGCATCGATGCCACGCTCGTGCGCGTGCCCCTGGTCCCCGCCTCGGTGAAAATGATGGGCCACGCCAACTGGTGGAGCCCCTGGCCCGCGCACCGTTTCCGATCGCAGGCCGGCCCCGATCCAGCGGTACCTGTCGATACGGCAGGGCGCATGAGCACCCCGGCTGGATCAACTGATCCTCGCGCGGACGTAGCACCCTGATGTCACGCGACCGCAGTAGCACCGCGCCCGATGGACGATCTACCCGCGCCGCCGGCGGCTCGAATCGGGCCATGGGCGGCTCAGCTCCGCCGACGGCCGGCCCGGGAGAAGGCTGCTGTGGCTCGGACCGATTCGGCCTGGATGTGTCCGGACAGGCGCAGCGGGAGCCCGGTAACCCGACGTAGAATTGCCGGTGTATTTCACGGTTCCGCTCGCGGTGCTTTCGGCGATGCGGCAGGTAGATGTGTGCCCGATTTCCACGAGCGGTTTCTTTTCATATCCACCGATTCGATCGGGAGGTTTCTGTTGTGCGAACCGAAGGCGACGCATGGGATATCGTGACCGGTGTCGGGCTCACCGCATTGGGAGTGGCGACCTTCCGGGCGCTGGAAACTGCCGCACCGGATCCGCTCATCCGCGACGAGTACGCGGAAATGTTCGTCCGAGCTGCCGGTGAACCGCACTTTCTGGATATATTGGCGGATCCGCCGACGCTCGCCGGCGCTTCACTCGTACCCGGCTTCATGGGGCTGCGGACCAAATTCTTCGATGACTTCTTCCGGGCGGCCACCGGGGACGGGATCGCCCAGGTGGTGATACTGGCCGCCGGGCTGGATGCGCGGGCGTACCGGCTGGAGTGGCCCGCGGGAACCACCGTCTTCGAGATCGACAGACCCGAGGTGCTCGAGTTCAAGGATCGTGTGCTGGCCGAACACGGTGCGGTACCGGGTGCCGATCGCCGCACAGTGGCCGTGGACTTGCGTTCCGACTGGCCGGCCGCGCTGTCGGCGGCCGGTGCGGACCCGGCCGCGGCTACGGCATGGTCGGCCGAAGGGCTCCTGCCGTACCTCCCCGGGGCGGCGCAGGACGCACTGTTCGACCATATCGGCCGGTTGAGCCCGTCCGGCAGCCGGATCGCGGTGGAGAGCGCCCCGGACAGTGCGGCGAACAGCGGTTTCGCGAAGCTCGAAACGAAGTATTTCGACAAGAATCCGTTCGGCGATATCGACCCGGCCGAATTGTTCTATTCCGATGAGCGAGCCGACCCGGAAGAGTGGCTGCGGAGTCACGGATGGTCGGTGCACGCTGCCGCGCCCGCCGATCTGGCGACTGCTTACGGCGTGGTGCTGCCGGAGCTACCCGAGGAGCTCGACCAGCACTGGAAACGACCCCGCTACCTTTCCGCGGTGCGGAACGCACGCTGAGCGGCGCACCCCGGCGCCGTACCGAACCCGAGAACAGACGCGGCCGGCCGGGCACACCGACAACCACCACTCCGGGGTGAAAATGTATCCGGCGCGGCCGGTTACCCGCTGATCGAATTCGACCACATCACCGACCAGCGCCCCGTCCCGTGCCGTGGACGCGGCCGCTCACCGGCCACCGGTGACCGACCGGGACCCGAGAGATGCGCGAATCGAACCGACAGCCGCGCCGGGAACAAGAGCATCGACGATCTCCACCCGCTCCGATATCGACAGCGGGTGCGTATGACCCCCGCTGGAAATACGCCCGACTGTGTGCTGTGATTCGACGGCGAAACGACCGGTGGCGCAGGGTGTATCGACTGGGGAAGTGGGATGGTGACGGCGAGTGGCGGCGAGGGCCGGTTGCGCAGGCGTGTTGTCCTCGCCTCGGCGCTGAGCGCGGCATGGCTGGTCGCGGACGGCTCCGCGGACGGCGTCGGCCGGGACGGCAACAGGCGCGTGGCAGCGGTGACCCGGCGGCGGGCGCACACCGATGTGCTGTTCATCGGGGCACATCCGGACGACGAGTCGTTCAATCTGTCGACTTTCGGGCAATGGCGGGAAAACCTCGGCTGGAGCACCAGCGTCGTCACCATTACCCGCGGTGAGGGCGGTGGCAACGCGGACGGACGCGAGGAAGGCCCGGAGCTCGGACTGATCCGGGAGGCCGAGGAGCGGCGGGCGACCGGCCTGGTCGGCATCGAGAATGTCTACTACCTCGACAAACCGGACTTCTGGTACACGCTGTCCGCACCCTTGACCGCGCGTATCTGGGGCGAACAGGATACGTTGGGGCGCTTGGTGCGACTGGTCCGCCAGATCACCCCGCACACGATCGTGGTCATGGATCCCCGGCCGTTCGATCAGCACGGCGGCCACCAGCTTTCGGCGCGTCTCGGAATCGAGGCCTTCCGGTCGGCGGCCGATCCGCTGGCGTTTCCGGAGCAGATCACCGCCGAGGGACTGATGCCGTGGTGTCCGGACCTTCTGCTCGCGCAGAACCACGGCTTCGGGTCGTTGCTCGGCCGCGACCCGGCCGAAGTCCGACGCACCGATCCCGCCACCGGGTTGCCGGTCATCGGAGTATGGTCCGGTACCCACTCACGCGAACACGGCACGACCTGGGCGCAGGTCGAGCGCGACGCGGCCCGGATGTACCGGACCCAGGGTTTCGCCGCGATGCCCGCGCAGGTGCCGTCGGATCCACAACAGCTCGACTCGGATTGGTTCACCGTGCTGGCCGAACGGGGTCGGTTCACCGAAGCGGATGTGCGCCGGCAGCGCGGACTGGCGCCGTTGTACGCCGAATTCGGTACCTGGGCCGACCGAATCGGGTTGCCGTGGCTGGCCAACCGAGTCCAGCCGGATTACCCGGCGAACCCGACGACCACGATCCCCGCTGTCGCCGTCGCGCCCACGCTCGACGGTGCCGAAGGACCCGGCGAGTACCCGGGGCCGGTACTGCCGCTCGCGGTCTGGCAGGGCGACAGCCGGTGCACCGCGCAGGCGAAGGTGTCCAGGTACGGCGAAGAACTGTATGTGCTGATCGAGGTGACCGACCACCGGACCGGTGCCACCCTGGCCTGCGACGACGTCAAACGGCACTGGCGCACCGACTCGGTCGAGATCGCGATCGATCCGCGCGGCGATTCCGAGGACACCTCGACCACTCTCAAGATCGGCATCCTGCCGTATACGAGCGGCGGTTGTGGCCCGTCGGCCGGGCGGGACGCCGACAATCATCAAGGCCCGGTGCCCGAGACGGCACCGGGGATCCGGGTGGCCGCGGCGGTCACCGAACCGTATCGGGGTTACAGCGTCGAGGTGAGGATCCCGTTCCGGGAGCTACCGGCAGCCGTGGACCCGGCCGGATTCGCGATGAACATCATGGTCTACAACTCCGATACCGATGACAAGACGGGGCAGACCCGGCTGGCCTGGTCGCCGTTCGGCAGTGCGCAGGCGGACCCCCGTGTATGGGGGACCGCGACGCTCGCCGGCTACCGTGCGCCGGCGGACCGGCCGCCGCTCCGGACGGTGCCCGTCATACCCGGGGCGGCGGCGCGCAGTAGAGACTCGGCCGCCGCGCTGGCCCAGGTGCGGCGCACCGGTGTATCGATTACGGATTAGCCGAGGGCATTGCCACCCGAGCAAAGGCATCCTCGACGCCGACCTCGACGGATCCATGTTCGGAACACTCCCCACCCGAGCACGGCGCGCCTTCTTCTGCGCGCCTGGGACCCGACCTTCGAACAAACCCTCATGCGGCACACCCAACGGCCGCACGCCGCCGAATTCGGCGAACCGGAAATGCGCTCCTGGTACCACGGTTGGCAACCGCTGCCCTTCGTCACCGAAATTCGCGTCGACCACACCGGGACCGGAACGCCACCGTCGAGCGGATACTCGGCGACTTACCCGAATCCGGACTTCGGATGGCGGGCGGCCCGGTGCCGTCAGGGTGCGCCGACGGGGCGTAGGCAGCTGGCCGGGGGGTCGACGAGAACGCAGAGTGCCGTGCCGCGGGTGGGTCGATAGTCGCCGGGCACGCCACCTTCCGCGATGGTCCTGCTGTACGTGCCGACGGCGTCGGTCGGGCGGCGGGTGAGGCTCGGGTCGGTGGTGGTATCGACGGTGTAGAGGCCGAACCGAGGCCGGAAGCTGCCCCATTCGTAGTTGTCGGTGAGACTCCAGTAGTTGTAGCCCATCACGTTCATACCGTCGGCCCGGGCACGCTGGATCCAGTAGACGGTGTCCTGCAGATGGGCACTGCGGGTGAACCCGTCGGCGCGTGGATGTCCGTTGTCGGTGGCCATTCCGTTTTCGACGATGTAGAGGGGCTTGCCCGGGAAGCGGTCGGCATAGTGCCGGAGGGCGAAGTAGATTCCTTCCGGGCGGATCGGGAGATCCCAGATCGGCGGACCGGGCGGGACCGCCGATCCCACCGCGCCACCGAGGTATTCGATGATCGTCCGGGCCGGATCGTAGGCCCAGTAGTAGTCGATGCCGACATAGTCGAGGCGGGCGGCGATCCGGTCCACTAGCGCGCCGTTGATCCGGTCCTCCGCGCCGGCGACGTAGCCGACATTGCTGGTCACCTGCGCGTTCGGCCGGACGCGGTGGATATGATCGTAGATACTGTTGTGCGCCTGCGCGATCCGGTCCAGCATCTGGCCGGCATCGGCGTTGCCGCGGCCGGTCTCGTGGACGATGTAGGCGACGGGTTCGTTCACGGTGACCCACAGCGGGTCGTGGACGGCGTATCGGTCGACGACGGCACGCATATTCGCCAGCCAATCCTCGACGATGGTCGGGCTGCGCCAGCCGCCCCGGTCGGCGATCCAACCGGGATACACCCAGTGGTCGAGGGTGATCATCGGTCGCATACCGGCCCGGACGATGCTCGCGATCACCGAGTCGTAGAAGCGGAAGGCCTGCTCGTCCCAGACGCCCGGCGCCGGCTGCAGGCGTGCCCATTCGACCCCGATCCGGAACACGCCGACGCCCAGATCCGCGGCGAGGCGGATATCGGATTCGTAGCGGTCGTAGAAATCCACCGAGTTCCCGAGGCGGTCGTAGGCGGGATTCGCCGCGATATACCGAGTCCAGTTGCTGTCGGGCGCATGGCCTTCGGCCTGGAAGCCGGACGATGCCACACCCCATAGGAACCCGCCGTCCAATCGTGGTAGCCCGGCGGTGGGTTGCGGGGCGGCGGCGGAATGCGAACAGAACAGCACGGTCGAAACGAGAACCGCGAGCGAGACTACACAGAACCGACGGAGCCGTGGACGCATCGCCTCAGGGTATGCCGAAGAGCGCCGACCCGGCGTAGAAACGCCGATCCGGGGATACGACAGGGCGGCGACCGGCCCTCGATCCGAGTGCGGGTGGAACATACGGCGAACAATTCAACGCGTGATGTGGTTCGGCAGTGGGTGATCGGGGTCCAGCGCCGGGAGACCGTCGATACTCTGCCCGTTGTCCCCCGCGATCCGGCGCGCGAACTTCTCATCGGGCTGCCGGGCATGGTGCGTGTCCAGCACCGGTCGTTCACCGACGAATTCGTAGTAGGGGACGGCGTATCCGCACGAGTCCGCGATCCGGTCCACCTCGATCACCACCGCCGCCCGAACTCCGGGATGATCGGTACCGAAACATTCACGGAGGGAATCGAATTCGGAGTCATCGGGACGTACCACCCGCCCCGTACCGAACAGTCTCAGTATCCGCGAGTTGCGGGTGAACGAGCAGAACATGATCGTGATCCGGCCGTTGTCGCGCAGATGAGAGATCGTCTCCACTCCGCTGCCGAACAGATCGAGGTACGCGACAGTGTGCTCGTCCAGCACTGCGAACGTGTCCTGATACCCCTTGGGCGACAGGTTCACGCGCCCGCCGTCGGACGGTGCCGTGGCGACGAAGAACATCGCCTGCGCCTCGATGAACTGTCGCAGGGGGCCGTCCAGCTGCGAGAATTCCTTGGCCATGGGATCCCCTCACGTCGGTGGGCCACCCGCCCAGCGTAACGGCGCAGGGGCCCACCACCGGTATGAGAATCCTCTCGGCCCGGTGATCCGACGGCGCCGGTCACCCCCGCATCCGGCGGGCGACCCGCTCACGTTCGTCGGTGATCGCCCGGCGGCGGGCGATCATGGCCTCGGCCGGGGATCCGCCCGAGACGATCGCGTGGTGGACCGCTTCGATATCCTCGATACCTTCCCGCGCTCCCACCCCCGCCGCCGGTGTGATGGCGTGATCCGCGTCGCCGACCAGGATCACCGGAGCGACGGGTGCCGCCGCCGTCGCGAGCGCGACATTGCGTGCGTTGGATACGTGGACCTGTTCGGTGGCCGCCACGAGCAGTTCGGTCGTGGCGCGGATCGAAGCGGGCGCCGCCTCGGCCACCGTGGCCGCCCACCGGCCGGCCGGGACGATTCCGGTTTCGGCGACCGGCAGCGGCTCGCGCTCGATTCGCAGGAACCAGAGTGCCGCCGCGGCGCCGGGCCGCCAGATATG
The DNA here is from genome assembly GCF_053605105.1 of Nocardia sp. NPDC003963. Taxonomy (NCBI): domain Bacteria; kingdom Bacillati; phylum Actinomycetota; class Actinomycetes; order Mycobacteriales; family Nocardiaceae; genus Nocardia; species Nocardia sp. NPDC003963. The sequence continues at coordinate 551,627 of NZ_JBSGIP010000001.1, read as the reverse complement.
CCCGAAAGTGGTGGCCGGGCGGGCACCGGCGGCCGACTCGGCATGGAAATGCAGGACGAAGGGGTCGGTGGGACATTCCACCGGTGTCGTGGTCATCCCGTAGATCACGATGTCCCCGGCGTATTCCGGGATCCGGCCGGGTTCGGTACCCGCCCGCGCGACCGAGTCGATACCGTCGGCGCCGATGACCAGGTCGCCCGCGGTCACGGTGCGACTACCGATGCGCAGGGTGGTGTGCCCGGTCGCGGGGTCGACCGCGACCTCGGCGATCGGGCTGCCGTAACTGATCTCGGCGCCCGCGTCGAGCGCGAACCGTTTCAGCACCGCGATCAGATCACTGCGCAGCCAGAACCGATGCCCCTCGCTGGGACGTCGCCGGGTCACGCCGTCGTCGGGGGTGTAGCGCAGTTCGCTCAGTGGATACGAGGCCGCGTGCAGGTCCGCCTCCGGCACACCCAGGGATACGAGACTGCGATGGCCGCGGCCGTCGAGGATCAGGAACGCCCCGCCTCCCCCGCCGTTGCGTTGCTCGTAGACGGTGACCGGCCCCCCGGACCTCGACAGGGCGCCGGCCAGCGCGGTTCCGGCGATACCGCTTCCCAGGATGGTGATCATCGGATCTCCTTCACGCGAGGTGGATATGCAGGTGGCATCGCGATCGCGCGACCGGTACCCCGGGGTGACGACGTCCGCGGACCGGCGCGACCGGCGATGCGATCCATGGTGGCCAACATACAAGACCTGCAACAGTTCCCGGCGGGAGCGACGTCGGGCCGTTCCGGCATCCATCGGTGGAGCACCCGGCACGGCAACGCTCGCGGCCGGGGCCCACCGTCACTCGCCGGCGTAGCGGATCCCGGCCGGGCAGGGTTCGAGATCACCGGTGGCGTCTGTGAAGGCGCCCCGCTACGGCCTCAGTCGACGAGATTCTCGCTCTTCAGCCAGTCGTAGGCGACATCGGCGGGATCCGCACCGTCGATATCGACGCGCCCGTTGAGCTCCTGCATGAGATCGTCGGTCAGACGTTCGGAGATCGTCGCGATCAGCGGCGCCAGCTCCGGATAGCGATCGATGATCTCGCCGCGCACGACCGCGGTGCCGCTGTAGGGCAGGAAGAATTTCTTGTCGTCCTCGAGCACGACCAGGTTCAGATTCTTCACCCGGCCGTCGGTGGTGTAGATCATGCCGAAATTGCAGGGGGCGCTCTTGGCCGTGGCCGTGTAGACGACCCCGGCATCCATCCGCGTCACATTCGCGGCCGGGACACCGCCGGGATCGTTGTAGGGGATCCCGTACTTCTGCAGCATCGGGATGAAGCCGTCCGAGCGGCTGAAGAATTCGTCGTCGACGCAGAAGGTCCGATCGGTGACGGGCAGAGCCGCCACATCGGAGAGCGACCGCACACCCAGGCGGTCGGCGGTCGGCGTCGAGGCGCCGAAGGCGTAGGTGTCGTTGAAGTTGGCCGGAGGCAGCCATTCCAGGTCGTAGTCGCGTTTCTCGATATCGTGGACACGCTGCCAGAGTTCCTGGGGATCGGCGATCGTCTCGGTCTGATTGTGATAGTTGACCCAGCCGGTGCCCGTGTACTCCCACAGGATATCGGCGTCACCGTTGAGCTGGGCCTGCCGCGAGGATGCCGAGCCCGGCGCACCGGTGAGGTCGGTGACATCTGCGCCGGCGGCGGCCAGATAGGTCGCGGTGATCTTGCCCAGTAGGACGCCTTCGGTGAAACTCTTCGACGTCACCACGAGTTTCGCACCGTCCAGCGGCTGCTTCCCGTCCGGTAACTGCGCGGCGTGGAAGGTGCCCGAGGAACTCACCAGCCCACATCCGGCGAGCAGCGAGATCGCCGCCAGCAGAACCGAAACCGTGGTGGCCAGCCGTACCGGCGCCGTTCTCATGACACACCTCGCGGGGTCGCGGCCAGTTCGACGAGTCGGCCCAGCCAGTCGATGGTCAATGCCAGCAGCCCGACCAGGATCGCGCCGGAGATGAGCAGTTTGGGCAGGAACAGGGTGACGCCGGTGGTGATCAGCGTGCCGAGGCTGGTCGCACCGATGAAGGTGCTCAGCGTCGCGGTGCCGACCAGGATGACCAGGGCGGTCCGCACACCGTTGAGGATCACCGGCACCGCCAGCGGCAGCTCCACCTGGAACAGGGTGCGGGTCCCCGAGTATCCGATCCCACGGGAGGCCTCGATGGTGCGCTGATCGACCTGGCGCAACCCGACGATCGTGTTCTGCAGGATCGGCAGGATCGCGTAGACGACGAGACCGACGATCGCGGTCCGGAATCCGGTACCCAGCCAGAAGGTGAACAGGACCAGGAGACCGACCGCGGGCGCGGCCTGGCCGATATTGGCGATATTGACCGCGATCGGTTCGAATCGCTTCAGCGCGGGCCGGGTCAGCGCGATACCCAGCGGTATGGCTATCACGACGACGATCACCGTGGCGACGACGGTCAGCCTGATGTGCTCGAGGATGGTGTTCTGCAGATTCGCCCAGCCCAGCGAGGCACTTTCGGTTTCGGTGAAGGTCGTGGACCGGTACCACAGCAGATATCCGACGCCGATGACGGCGATGATGAGCGGTTCGAACCACACGTCGATGGGCAGGCGGCGCAGGCGGTTCACGGCTGCCCGGCCGATCCGGGTTCGTCATCGGCGGCGACGACCGGGGTCGGTGCCGGGTCGGTACCGTCGACGTAGGTCACATAGGACGGGTCCTCCTCGTCGGAGCGGGCGTCGGCGAGCTTGTCGCGGATCACCTCGGTGACCGAATCGATACTGAGGGATCCCACCACCGCCCCGCGTCCGTCGGTCACCAGCGCGGCCCCCTGGCTGGTCGCGAGCATGGCGTCGAGCGCGTCGTTGAGTGTCGAGGACCGAGCGACGACCGGCAGCCGCCGATCGAGGAAGTCGGAGACCTCCGGTTTGGTCGCGAGTTCGGTCAGTGTCGGCCAGGATCGCGGCCGCCCGGCGCTGTCCACGACCACCACCCAGCTGTGCCCGGCGGCCTTCGCGCGTTCGATCACGGCCGGAGCGGATTCACCGATCCGAGCGGTGACCACTTTGTCGGAGGTGACATCACGAACCCGGGACACGGTCAGATACGCGAGCTTCGCACCGGATCCGACGAATTCCTCCACGAACGGCGTGGCCGGATCGGTGAGAATGTCCTCCGGGCGCGCGTACTGCTCCACATGCCCGCCCTCGGAGAGGATGAGCACCTTGTCGCCGAGTTTGGTGGCCTCTTCGAAATCGTGGGTGACGATCACGATGGTTTTGCCGAGTTCGTGCTGGATGGCGATCAGGCTGTCCTGGAGGCGGGCCCGGGTGATGGGGTCGACCGCGCCGAACGGCTCGTCCATCAGCAGCACCGGCGGATCCGCCGCGAGGGCGCGGGCCACGCCGACCCGCTGCTGCTGACCGCCGGACATATCCTTCGGAAGCCGGTCGGCGAAGACGGCGGGATCGAGACCGACCAGATCGAGCAGGTATTCGGTGCGCTCGGCGATCCGTTTCTTGTCCCAGCCGAGAACCCGCGGGATGGCGCCGACGTTCTTGGCGACCGACCAGTGCGGGAAGAGCCCGCCGGATTGGATCACGTATCCGATCGACTGCCGCAGTTTGTCGGAATCCTCCCTGGTCACATCGCGGCCGTCGATGAAGATCCGGCCCTCGGTGGGTTCGATCAGCCGGTTGATCATCTTCAGTGTGGTGGTCTTACCGCAGCCGGACGGGCCCACGAACGCGACGATTTCGCCGGCGGGGATCTCCAGATCCAGCCGCTCCACCGCCGGTCTCTGCTGACCCCTGAACCGTTTGACTACGGAGTCCAGCGTGATCGACGCCCCGGTGATCGTACGCTCGCCGTTCGGCGCCGCGGCTTCGCGGATGGTCACGTCCTCGGCCATAGTGCCTCCTTCGAAGCGGGCCCATCCGGCCCACAGCTGATCACATCGCCGCTCACAGAGCCTCCGCGGAAACGAATCCACCCGGCCCACAGCTCGTCACATCACGACTCACCGAGCTCTCCCGAAACGGATACATGCGGCCCGCGAAGGCGAAAGGTATCGCGCGAAACCTCCCCCGAGCAGGACTCATGCGGCCCGCGGAGACCGTAGCGAAGGCGGAGGTGCCGCAGTATCGCATCACGTCAATCCCTCTGCGATCGTGACGCGTCCGAGCAGGACGAGTAGCGCGTCGAACGCCAATGCGATGACGACGATGAGAATGGTTCCGGTGAGCGCCATCTCGAGCGCGTTCGCGCCGCCGAGCCGGGACAGCCCGTTGAAGATCAGCGACCCGAGGCCGGGCCCGAGGACGTAGGCGACGATGGCCGCGACACCGACGATCATCTGGGTGGACACTCTGATCCCGGTGAGGATCACCGGCCAGGCGATGGGTAGTTCCACGGTCAGCAGAATGCGCGTGCGCGAAAAGCCGATCCCCCTGGCGGATTCGACGACCGACGCCGGGACCGAACGCAGGCCGACGATCGCGTTGCCGATCACCGGCAGGGCCGCGAAGAACGCCAGCATGATGAACGAAGGCACCACACCGAGCCCGAACGGCACCAGCAGCAGTGCCAGCAGCGCCAGTGAGGGGATCGTCAGCGCGACCCGGCTGGAGGTCAGCGACAGCGCGGACAGCAGCGGCAGCCGGTAGACCGCGACGGCGATGAGCACGGCCACGACGGTGCCGACCAGAACCGTCTGGAATGCCAGGGAAGCATGCTGATAGGTGAGGAATGTGAGCAGTTCCCCCCGCCCTCGGATATAGCTCCACAGATTCACGGGATTCCCATCGTCGGCCGGAAATGTTCGGCGTCCGCCCGCACGCGATCATCGAGCGCGCGAGCTGTCAAAGACTAATCGAAACCGGCCGGTCGAATCCGGACGGCGCGCGGCGATCGATATGCCCAGCTGCCACGTCGGCGCGCGTTCCCCGCCACCACCGGCGGGAATGCGATACCGCGTGCGGCCGTCCACAGTTTCGCTCACGACGAGTTCGATATCGGTACCGGCGCGGCGCACCGCGGCGGGAACAGGCATGGTCCGGAAACGCGGCGGATATCCCGCGGACCGCCCGGCCACCGCCGCCCGTTCGGGTCGCGAACCAACCCGGGGAATTCGAAACCGCTGGGAGGCAGGCATTCCGCGACGACCTGGGGGCGGGCACGCGGAGACTACGCCGCGCGGGTCGACTGATCCACCGCCGAGTAGCCGTCGGCGTCACCGGCGACAACGGTGCTCCGCGCACCGTCCACCCCGACCGGGACACCACCGGCCAGGGTGATCCGGGTCAGTCGCCGGTGCTCGCTGCCGTCGTAGTCGTCGATCGCGTAATGCTGGGTGGCGCGGTTGTCCCAGATCGCGACATCGCCGAGCTCCCAGTTCCAGCGAGTGGTGTTCTCCAACCGGGTGATGCGGTCCTGGAACAGCCGGTACAGCGCCTGCGATTCACTGTTCGACAGACCTACGAACTGTTTCACGAAACCGCCCAGCAGTAGCGCCCGTTCACCGGTGTCCGGATGGACCTCCACCACCGGGTGCTCGGTTTCGAAATAGGTCGATTCGAATTCGCGCCGGTAGGCGGTAGCGCCTTCGTCGGGGTTGTCCTCGGCGGTGGCGGCGTAGTCGTAGAGATTGGTGTGTCGCGCCCGCAGGCTCTCGGCCAGCCGCTTGAGCGGTTCGGGCAGCCCGTTGTAGGCGGCGACCGTCGAGGCCCAGGTAGTCGAGCCGCCGTAGCTGGGCAGTACGACCGCGCGCAGGATGGACGCTTTCGGAACCCGATCGACGAACGTGACATCGGTGTGCCAGCTGTTGGACCGGCCGAGGCGCGAATCGATGGCCAGGCTCTTCTCCCCCGCCGATCGGACCGTGGGATGCGGGGTCGTGGGGCTGCCGAGCAGTTCGGCGAACTCGTACTGCCCGTCCTCGGTGAGGTGGTGCTGACCGCGGAAGAAGATCACTTTGTGCGCGGCGAGCGCGGCCCGGATACCGGCGACAGTCGCCGGGTCGAGGTCTCCGCCCAGCCGGACTCCGTCGATCCGCGCACCGATATGGGTCCCGAGCTTGGTCACCTGCACAGGGGTGACGGTGTCGAGGGTGTCGATGGACATAACCGGGCCTTTCGCTCGAACCGGACGCTCTGTCGGATGGAACCACAGTCCGGCCGGTCTGCCCAGGGTTTCGGTCACCGGGATCGTAACGGCAACCGCTCGGCGAATCGGCCGTTCCGCCCGCTCGGAGCGGCCTCGGTCCGTGCTCGGTGATACCCACCGCACCAGCCGCAACGGTGCAGCCCACCGGCGGACCATAGAATGCGGGCTGCGGGGGCGCAGCCCACCGGCGAACCCGGTGGACCCGGACGAGAGGGAGATATCGGGATGATCCTCGCCGAGGAGCCGCTACTCCGCGCGCCCCACCTCTGTATCGACGGGAAATGGGTCGAGCCGGTCGCGGGCGGGAGCCGGGAGATCCGCGATCCGGCCGACGGTACGGTGCTCATCGTCGTCGGCGAAGCGGGTCGGCACGACGCTGCGCGGGCGGTCGCCGCGGCCCGTACCGCGTTCTCCGCCGGGCCGTGGCCGGGCACCCCGGCCGCGGCCCGCGCCGCATTGCTGGTGCGCACCGCCGAACTACTCGGCGAACATCGCGATACGCTCGCCCGGATCGAGACCCTGGACACCGGCAAGACGCTGCGCGAGAGCCATATCGATATCGACGATGTCATCGCGGTGTTCCGGTACTACGCGCAGCTGATCGGCACCGCGGCCGACCGGATCGTCGATACCGGCGATCCGGCGGTGATCAGCCGGGTGGTGCGGGAACCGGTGGGGGTCTGCGTACTCATCGCACCGTGGAACTATCCGCTCCTGCAGATGTCGTGGAAGATCGCCCCCGCGCTCGCGGCCGGGTGCACGGTGGTGGCCAAACCCAGCGAGGTCACCCCGCTGAGCACGATCGCCCTGGTCCGCCTGCTCGAACAGGCGGGAGTGCCACCGGGTGTGGTGAATCTGGTCCCGGGCACCGGGCCGACCGTGGGGACGGCACTCACCGATACTCCGGAGGTCGATCTGATCTCGTTCACCGGGGGCGCCGCCACCGGGGCGGCGATCGCCGGCCGGGCCGCCGCGCACATCACTCGGGTGGCCCTGGAACTGGGCGGTAAGAATCCCCATATCGTCTTCGCCGACGCGGAGCCCGACAGCGCGATCGATGCCGTGCTGACCGGTGCGTTCCTGCACTCGGGGCAGGTGTGCTCGGCCGGTACCCGGCTCATCGTGCACGAATCGATCGCCGACGATTTCGTCGCCGAACTCGCCCGGCGCGCCGAACGGATCCGGGTGGGCCCGGGCACCGACCCCGCATCGCAGACCGGCCCGCTGGTCTCACCCGAGCACCGAGCCCGGGTGGAAGACCATGTGGCGCAGGGCATTTCCGAAGGCGCTGTCCTGGTCACCGGCGGAAAGCGGCCGGCGGACACCCGGGCGGCGGTCGGCAGCTATTACCTGCCGACCATCCTGGACCGTTGCCGCCGTGAGATGCGGATCGTCCGGGAGGAGACCTTCGGCCCGGTCCTCACCGTCGAGCGGTTCGCCACCGAAGCCGAGGCCGTGGCACTCGGCAACGACACCTCCTACGGTCTGGCCGCCGGCGTCCGCACCGGCGACCCCGCCCGCGGCGAACGCGTGGTGCGCGCACTCCGGCACGGCACGGTCTGGCTGAACGATTTCGGCCCCTACACCCCCGCCGCCGAATGGGGTGGTTTCGGGCGTTCCGGTATCGGCCGCGAACTCGGGCCGAGCGGGCTGGCCGAGTACCAGGAGACCAAGCACATCTGGCACAACACGGCACCGTCGGTGGGCGGCTGGTTCGCCTGACTCCGGAACTACCGCGCCCGGATCACCGGAGTGCCGGCGGGATGGTCGGGACACTCGTTTCTTCGAATGCTCAGGCCGCGGGGCACGGCACAGCGACGCGTCCGGCGGTCCCCTGCCCGCGCCCGCATGCGTCTTAAGCTGAAGCCGTGACCACTCCCGGTTCTCCCTCCGATCACCCGGGTGCCCCCACCGGCGTCGGGCGCACCGGCCGATTCGGTTCCGGGACCCCGGAACCGGTTTCGTGCTCGCGCCGGCGATCAGACCAGGGGTTTACCCATCGCGCGGCGCCGCCGCATATCGGCCAGGTGTTTGTCGAGCGGGTAGAGCCGCCATCGTTCGGGGCCCAGCCGCATCACCGTGCCGATCGCGCGCATGATCGCAACGAACGCGCGCTGTCGCCACGGCCCCCAGGCCAGCCCCAGTTCGTCCCGGTACCGCTGGGGCAGGAAACCGGTGGTGAAGAACCGGTTCACCGGCCGGAACAGCGTCCGCTCGATGCGACCGTAGGGCCCGAGATCGACTACCTGGTCCAGCAGATACCGTTTCACTTCGTCGTCGATCGAGATCTGCGCCGACTTGTCCGCCCAGTATTCGGCGAACGCGGCCCGGTCGGCCGGCCACATCTCCGGCCGCACCTGCAGGGTGGTCCCGAATCTGCTCGATTCGCGATACAGCTCCTCGGCGTAGTCGTCGTCGAGCCGGCCGTAGAGATATTCGAGCGAGTCGACGACACCGCGATAGATACAGGCGGCGACCCACAGCTGCAGTTCCGGATCGAACGCGTTGTACTTCACCGCACTGCCCGGCCGGGAGCGGACCTGGCGGTGCGAGGTGTTCGTCGCCGCACGGTATGCGGCGCGCTCCTCGTCGGTACCCAGCATCGCCACCGCGAGATAGGTCAGCGTGGTCCGGCCGCGTTTACGCGGGTGCAGATCGAAGCGGCCACTGGCCACGGTGCTCTCCACGACGCCGCGGCCGACCGGCGCCTGACTCAGCTGCATCACCACATTGGCCGGACCGCCGAGCAGGGCGGCGGGACCCGCCAGGTACTTGCGGCGTTCGGCTGCCGCGGGCAGGGCGGCGCTCGATGCCGGTGACACTGGGCGTGACATTGGAACCTCCATGCAAGACTGATAGAAATATTACTCCATTCTCTCACGCAGGACACTCCCTGATGTGAATCATAAATGTCAGAGCTCCAACGCCATACACGTGAGAAAATAATCCAATAAGTGAACCTATATTCTTCTCGTGAGCTACCCTGACCGGACCATCGGCCACCGAGGCGTCGCACGATCGCGCACGCCGAGGTAGCGCTGTTCGCTCTTCTGGAGGTGCCCCATGCCGACGAATCTGCCCGCACCCCGCGCGATGCTGCGTTCGGTGACCGAACCGCTGGCGGCGGTGGGCGTCCTGCGCCGGCGCGGGATGCTGGATCCGAAACGTCCCGACGAACTGATCCGAACGATCCGGGACGCACGGGTCCACGGACCTTTCGTCACCGTGCTCCGGCATGCGACCCGCCGCGACGGCGCGGCCGACGCGATTATCGACGAACGCGGCGCGCTCACCTTCGATCAGCTCGACGAGCAGTCGAACGCGTTGGCCCGCGGGCTCGCCGCGCACGGGATCGGTGCCGGATCCGTAGTGGCGGCACTGTGCCGCGACCATCGCGGAATGGTGCTGACCCTGCTGGCCGCCGGCAAGCTGGGCGCTCGCGTCGTACTGATGAACACCGGTTTCGCCGGACCGCAGCTCGCCGATGTCGCCCGGCGCGAGAATGTCGGCGCACTCCTGCTCGACGCGGAGTTCACCGGTCTGCTCGACGCGATCCCGGCGACCACCCCGCGATTCCTCACCTGGGGCACCTCCGACGACGGCGTAGCCGCCACGATCGACGCGCTCATCGCGGCACATTCCACCACGAAATTGGCGCCGCCCCCACAGCCCGGCAGCACCGTGATCCTCACCAGCGGTACCACCGGCACACCCAAAGGAGCTCCGCGCGACAAGGTTTCGCCTCTGCAATCGGCGCAGTTCCTGGATCGGATCCCCATCCCGCGCGACGATACGATGGTGATGGCCGCGCCCATCTTCCACGGGACCGGACTCTCCCAGTTCACCCTGGGCTGGGCACTCGGCAACAAGATCGTGTTCCGGCCGGGCAGGTTCGACCCCCGGGCCACACTGGCCGATATCGCCGCGCATCGCGCCGCGAGCCTGGTCGTCGTACCGACGATGTTGCAGCGCATCATCGACCTCGGACCCGAAGTGCTCGCCCGGTACGACACATCGGCACTGCGGGTCGTCTTCTCGGCCGGCTCCCCGGTCTCCCCGGATCTCGGCCGGCGCACGGCCGAGGCTTTCGGCGATGTGCTCTACAACCTCTATGCCTCGACCGAGGTCGCCGTGGCGGCGGTGGCGACACCGCAGGATATGCGGGATGCCCCCGGCACCGTCGGCCGGCCACCGGTCGGCTGCCGGGTGGCGCTCTACGACGAACAACGCAATCGGATCACCGAACCCGGAACTGTGGGCACGATCTTCGTATCCAGCGGGCTGAGCTTCGGCGGCTACACCGACGGCCGGAACAAGGAGATCGTCGACGGCCTGCTGTCCAGCGGGGACGTGGGGCATTTCGATGCCGAGGGCCGGCTGTTCATCGACGGCCGCGACGACGACATGATCGTCTCCGGCGGCGAGAACGTCTTCCCGCTGGAGGTGGAGAATCTGCTCGTCGAACGGCCCGATATCGCGGAAGCGGCGGTGGTGGGCGTCCCCGACCGCGATTTCGGCACCCGGTTGCGGGCTTTCGTCGTCCCGGCGGCGGGGATCACCCTGGGCGACGACGATATCCGGGCCTATGTGAAGGCGAACCTGGCGCGCCACAAGGTACCCCGCGATATCGTCTTCCTCGACGAACTCCCGCGCAACGCGACCGGCAAACTGATGCGTCGCCACCTCCTGGACACCGACACGCCCGCAGCTCCGCATTCCGGTGGAGGCGAAGCGGGCTGAGGTCCGCTCCCGCGCAATCGTTGCGGATCGCCGACGCGTGCGCAGCTCCGCGTCGACGGCCGGTGGCCCGGCCGGGTGGTCGTCACGCCCGCGCGCGGCGTCACCCGGCGACCAGCTTCGGCCCGCCGTACGGAGTCAGGCCGCGAGGTCGTGGTTCCGGCGCCGGCGCCGATTCGCGTACCGGTCGATATCTTGCCGACCGGTACGCGCGGCGATGGCCCGCATCAGCCCATCCGTCGCCCCCGCCGCTGGTTCCCGACGCACAAATCGTTGCTCGGCGCGGTCGCCGAGGTGGGGTCGCGCGATCCGGCCGGGGCGCTGACCGCGGCCGCCGGCACCGATATCGCCGGATGGGCCAGGGCCTATATCGAATTCGCGTGGGCTCGACCGGCGATGTTCACCCTGATCTTCCGCCACGATCTACTCGACGGATCCGGCGCCGGTCTGCGTTCGGTGTCCACACCGCTGTTCGATCGGCTGGTCGGGCGGGTGCGCACCACCGCCGCGGATCCCGATCCACTCACCACCGCGACGGCGCTGTCGGCCGGCGTGCACGGTATCGCGGTGCTGTCCACCACCGGTGCCCTTACGCTGGCGGCCCCCGGCGCGGATATCGACGACCTGATCCGGCGGGTCCTTCGGACCACGCTCGAATGAACAACCGCCGCGGCGCGGTCCGGAGATCGCGCCGCGGCAGTAGCCGTCACGCGGGCCGGATCATCCGGAATTCCGCTCGCTCGGCGGTGCTCTGGTCGCGGGCGAATCCCGCTTTCTCCAGCACCCGGACCGAGGCCGGATTCGCCGGGTCCACCGACGCGGCGACGGTATGGACTCCCGGCGCGGTGAACGCGTACCCGGCCAGCGCCGCGGTCGCCTCGGTTGCGTACCCACGGCCGCGGCGCGACGGCACGATGCCGTAGCCGAGTTCGACGACACCGGCACTCGGCGGCCAGAACAGGCCGATGGATCCGACCACCGAACCATCGGCGTGTTCCAGTACGAGGCGATGGCCGAATCGATCCAGCCATTCGGGGTGCTCGGCGAGAGCTTCGGCTATTTCCCGGTCACCGTCGGCCGGGAAATCCCCGGTCCAGCACGGCTGCCGGGTCCCGGCTCGCACGGCGGCGAGATCATCCGGTGTCCAGACGCGGAGCACCAGTCGCGGGGTGCGGATATCGAACGGGTCGGTGGTATTCGAGATCGACACGACAACTCCAGATCATGAAAGGGATCCGGACGCGCTGATCAGCCGTGCGCGCACCGGATGAGGGCAGGCGGAAACAGGCCTGGGCGGACCATATTCATCGACCTCCTCATCGACTGCGCACGGATCGGCGCCGACGCTAACGGGTCGCCGTCGGCACCGCAAGGCATTTCCACAGCCGGGAACGCCCCGGATCACCAGCGAGACGAGCCGAGCGGAATCCGACCGGTCAGACCCCCGCGGTGGGAGCCGAATACTTCTCCCGGAGCTCGGTTTTGAGTACTTTTCCGCTGGCATTACGCGGCAGTTCGGCAACCACCACCGCCGACCTGGGGCATTTGTACGCCGCCAGCCGCGTCCGGGCGAATGCCTCGATCCCCGCGGCCGTGGGTGGATCGGCCGGATCGGCCGGCACGATCACAGCCAGCGGTGTCTCGCCCCAGGTGGGATGTGGTTGCCCGATCACCGCGATATCGGCGACTCCGGGATGCCCGGCCAGCACATTCTCCACTTCGGCACAGTAGATGTTCTCGCCACCGGAGATGATCATGTCCTTCTTGCGGTCGACGACGTACAGATACCCGTCCTCGTCCTGCCGGACCAGATCCCCGGAATGGAACCAGCCACCCGCGAAGGCCTCCGCCGTCGCCTCCGGTTTGTTCCAGTACTCCCGCATCACCGTCGGTCCCCGGTATACGATTTCACCGACGGTTCCCGGCGTGACATCGTTCATCTCGTCGTCGACAATCCTGACCTCGACATTCAGGATCGGGGTGCCGACCGAGCCGATTTTACGGAGGGCGTCCACACCGCGCAGCGTGCAGGTGACCGGACAGCACTCGGTCTGGCCGAACGCGGTGGACACCGCGGCCTGGGGGAAGGTGTCGATCATTGTGCGCAACAGGGTCGTCGACGCCGGTGCCGCGCCCCAGGAGATCTGCCGGAGCGCGGACAGATCGTAGTCCGCGATATCCGGCAGCGCGCAGATCGCCTGCCACTGGGCCGGTACGAAGAAACAGCTGGATACGCGCTCGCGGGCGAGCAACTCGACCGAGGCGACCGGATCGAAACCGCCGGAGGGGGTGATCACGAACGTTCCGCCGGGCAGCAGGCACATCAGATAGCTCGACAGACCCGCGATGTGGAAGAGTGGCGCGCCGTTCAACGCGACCCGGTCGTCGCCGGATACACCCTGGTGCACGGCCACGCTGAAGGCGTGCAGCAACAGGTTGTCGTGGGTGAGTACCGCGCCTTTGGGCCGGCCGGTGGTGCCCGAGGTGTACATGATGTAGGCGGGTTCGCGATCGTCCACGGGCGTGGCCGCGTACGCCGGATCCGCGGCACGCAGCGCCGTCTCGTAGTCCTCACCGTACTCCCCGTCACCGCCGCCGATCACGAGAACTGTTCGCAGCGCGGGGATTTCGCGGCCCGCCTCGGCCAGCACGGCCGCGAAACCCGTGTCGACGATCGCCGCCGTCGCCCCGGAGTCCGCCAGCAGGTAGGCGATCTCCCCGGCCACCGACCGGAAATTGATCGGGACCCCGATCGCGCCCAGACGATTGGTGGCCAGGAAGGTCTCCACGACCTCCATCGAATTCGGGCCGAGAACGGCGACCCGCTCCCCCGGGCCGACGCCGCGCGCTCGCAGGGCGTCGGCCAGCCGGGAGACCCGCTCGTCCAGTTCCCGGTAGCTACGCGCGGTGCCCGCGAAGCGCAGGGCGGCGGTATCGGGAATCGTGCGGGCATGGCGCGCCAGCTGATCGCCGGCGGTCATTCCTCGAGATATCGGGTGCGAACTACTGGCCATGGCGGGCTCCACATCTCGGGTCGATCAGATGCGAAGCGTACGCCGCGCGTCCGGCCCGGTGGACCGCATTCGGCATACCCGCCCACGCCGCCGATCAGGACGATCCCGCGCGCCCCGCCGACTCCACCGACACCCGTCCGGTGACCACCAGCAGCAATTCCGCGATCGGCGCCGCCAGGACCGGGCCGGACCCGGCCGACCACTCCGTATCGGTCGCGACCAGGCGGTGGCCGGCCAGCGCCCGCTGGGCCTGGAAGGGCCGGCCCATCCGCCAGACTCGTTCGACGGCCCAGCGCGCCGGGTCCACCGGCATCGCCCGCCGCAGGCCGAGCGGAACCGCGATGTCCTGTCCGTGCACCAGCAGATCCATCAAACGGTCCAGAGCGGTGGTGCCGACCGGGGCGTGCCGCGACTCGACGACGGCACGTAGTTCGGCGACCAGGGTTTCGGGCGATCTGCGGCCGGCGTATCGGACGGCGGTCGTGAAACTCATCCGGTCGAGGTTGCCGCGCGCCCGCAGCAGTTCCCACAACACCTGACCGACCCCGGCAGTCGAAGTGAGCAGGATATGGCCCACGACATCGCGGATGCGCCAGCCCGCGCACCACGAGTCGCGGTCCCATTGCTCCGCGGACAGATCGTCCAGTAGATCGGCCAGGCTCGCGCGTTCGGCGGCGACGGCCGCCCAGACGAGTTCGTCGGCCACGATATCGGTCCCCAACTTCTGTACCTCCTGTGCTGGATCGCTTCCGGTACCGTAGGAGCTCCACCCGGGTGGAGGTTCCAGCAGAAGTGATCCACATCACAGATCTCCGCAGCGCAGTGGGGATCGGCGAGGCGTCGCGGCGCACCGGCCTTCCCGTGCGAACTATCCGGTTCTACTGCGACGAAGGCATTCTGGTGACGCACCGCTCCAGCGGCGGCCACCGGATCTTCACGACGGACACGCTCGCCCGGCTGACCCAGATCCGGCGGTTGCGGGCTGTCGGCCTCGGACTGTCCGCCATCGCCGAGGTACTGGACGACGAGGGCACCGCCCGAGACGCTGTCGCCCGCGAGCGCGTGACGGTGGAGGCCGAGCTCGACGCACTGTCGTGGCGGTACGCGGTGCTCCGCGCGCTGGAGAACGTCTCCGACGAGGAGCGGCCGGCGGTGCTGGCACTACTCGCCGGGGTCGCCGAGCGTGGCGTGGCGCGGGATGTACTCGTCACCTTCTGGCGCCGGATCCTGGGGGCGATGCCGGCCGGATTGTTCGACGATTTCGTGGCGATGGATATCCCCACGGTCCCGGCGACGCCCACGGCCGGTCATATTCTCGTGATCGCCGAACTGGCCGAACTGGCCCGGACACCCGAGGTCGCGCACGAGGTATCACGCAGACTGTGGTTGTGCGATCGAGGATCGGTACGCGACGAGCGCGCACTGGTCGTCGACCTGGCGGCCGCCCACACACAGGCCGCGCAGCGGATGACCCGTGGTGACGATCCGGAACCCGGGCCGGAACTCGACCTTTTCGTCGCCGCGCACGCGTCGGCCCGCGGAGCTCGTGACTCTGCGGCGTTCCGCCGCCGGCTGGCCACCGCCGCGGTGGACCACCCCGCGGTCACTCGATACTGGGCGTTGACCGCCCGTGCCCTCGGCACCCCGCACACCACCGGGGCGACCGAGAACTGGCTGTACACCGCGCTCGGGCTGTCGCTCGAATCGGCGGGGTCGTGATCGGAGCCGTTCCGGAACGGACATCGGCGAATCGGCATCTGGACCTCGGTAGATGCGGTAGCCGTGCTGATGCGGACCTCCCTCGGGTCCGGATCCCCGCACCCGCCACAGATTCGGCGGTCCCGGCCTCCGGACTGTCGGCTTCGGTACAGAACGGCGGCTACTCGGTTGTCCCGTGGTTTCGATCACGGTGCCGGAATCGATCCGGTGGATTGATCGGGCGAAATTCGGGAAGCCGGTAAGCGACAGGTACACAAACTCTTTCGAGGAGGTGGACCGTGAGCACCGTCGCCACGACACAGCAGGGTCTTCGAGCCGGCGCACTGCGGGCACGCCGGTTCGAACGTCCGGGGTCCACGCGCGCACTACTGATCGCCTGGGTGTTCTTCATGGCTTTCGTGAGTCTCGCGCTGGCTCTGCTCTGATCGATCGCCCGCACCCGCGGCGTGGTCAGTAGGCTCCGGCGCCGCCGGCGACCGCCCGTAGGGTACGGGCGATGATCCGCAGGTCCAACAGCATCGACCAGTTCTCCACATAGGAGATATCGAGTTCGACCGATTCCTCCGGCGAAAGGTCCGAGCGACCACTCACCTGCCACAGGCCGGTGATCCCGGGACGCACCAGCAGCCGGCGGCGCATCACACCGTCGTAGGAGTGGACCTCACGGCGCACCTGCGGGCGCGGGCCGACGACGCTCATATCGCGGAACAGCACATTGAAGAACTGCGGGAGTTCGTCGAGGCTGTATCTGCGCAGGAATCGGCCCACCGGAGTCACTCGCGGATCGTCCTTCAACTTGAAGAACAGCGCTCGGCCACCGTTCGCACTGATCAGCGAGGCGGCTTCCCGGTCGGCCCGCATGTACATACTGCGGAACTTGATCATCCGGAAGGGTTTTCCGTCCATTCCGATGCGCTCGGACAGATAGAAGACGGGTCCGGCGCTGGTGAATTTCACCGCGGCCGCCAGCCCGAGCAGTAGCGGCGCGATGGCGATCAGGACCAGGACGGCGAAGCAGAGATCGAATACGGCCTTACCGGACGAGAGCGCCCGGTCGTATTGCGGGCGTTCGATATGCAGCATCGGGATTCCGGCCAGTATCTGGTTCGACATCCGGGTTCCGGAGATATCCATGATGCCGGGCGCGACGATGAGTTCGGTGCCGAATGCGTCCAGATCCCAGGCGAGGCGGCGGATATCGCGGGGGCCCAGCCGGTCGGTGGCCATCACCACGACCGTATCGGCGCCGGTGCGCCGCACTGCACTGCGAACGGAGCGGTCGTTGCCGACGATCGGGATATCGCGTGGTCCGGCGCGTAGGGCGGCGGGCTCGGCGAGCGCGTCACCGGTGGGTGTGCAGGCTCCGACGACGTGATAGCCGTGCATCTCCTGTTCGGAGAGAGCCGCCGCGATGGCCCGGACCGCGTCGGGGCTGCCGACGACCAGCACGGAGCGGCGATAGCGCCCGAGCGCGCGGTGCCGTACCGCGTGCCCGCGCCACAGCGCGCGGGTCGTCAGCAGACCCAGCAGACCCAGCGGTAGCGCGACCACGAGGTGGTCGTGCGCGATATCGACGCGCAGGATCAGCGAGACGATCGCGACCGTTCCGAACAACTGGAGGGTCGCCGAGATCAGGCGGCGATATTCGGTACTGCCGGTACCGACGGTGTGCGGGGACCGGGATCCGTTCCAGCCCAGCAGAATCGACCATCCGAGGGCGATACCGAGCGTGAACACGGTGGTTCGCGATTCGAGTTCCCAGCCGAGGGGGGACTCGACGGCGATGCTGAACAGTTGCGCGCACAGCGCCGCCACAGTGACCACGGCGATATCGGTGCGGGCGATCCGGCGGACATATCCGGCCCGCCATGAGTCCCGGTCACCGGGATTCGGCAGGTGCAGATCGACAGCGCCTCCGACCGCACGGAGATCCAGAACCATGAAACTTACCCGCTTGAACTTCGAACGACCGTGCCCTCGACTGTCGTCCGCGACAGCAGATCACACGCTTTTTCCAGGAAGACCGACCTCGAAAATACGACGGCCGGCCGATCTTGTTGCAGAAGTATTGCCCCCAATGCCGCCGCGCACAAGTGCTGGAATGGGAGCGATAGCCGGACGCACTTCCCGACCCTCGCCGAATACGGTGGAATCGCCCTTTTCGATTGGCCGCCATCGTCATACGAGGGTCAATCGTTACGGGGTTTGCTGAACATATGCCGTAGGTCACTTCCGCGCAGAAGTCTTCGCGGACCGTGTCGCAGATGCGCCGGATTGGTGCTATTTTTTCGGTCGATCGGCACAGAGAAGCTACTTCTCGGGGCTGCGGGGCGCCGCCGATGTACGTGACCGTTCGAGTGGAGCCCGAGTGCATTGTCGTTTGTGTGAGTCGTCCCGGCTGACCAGTGTCGTCGATCTGGGATCGACACCTCCTTGCGAGAGTTTCCTCTCCGAGGATCAGCTAAACCTGCCGGAATCCACCTATCCGCTCCATCTCCGGATCTGCGCGGATTGTCTGCTGCTGCAGATCCCGGCGCTCATCACACCGGAGGAGACGTTCACCGAATACGCCTATTTCTCCTCGTATTCCGACACCTGGGTCCGGCACGCACGGGAGTTCACCGCGGCGGCCGGCACCCGCCTGGGGCTGGGTCCGGATTCGTTCGTGGTGGAGGTCGCGAGCAACGACGGATACCTGCTGCGCCATGTGGTGGCGGCCGGAATCCCCTGCCTCGGTATCGAACCCTCGGCGAACGTCGGCGCCGCCGCGCGGGCGGCCGGAGTGCCGACACTGACCGAATTCCTGACCGAGGAATCGGCCCGGCGGGTCCGCGCCGAGCACGGCGCCGCCGATCTGGTGGTCGCGAACAATGTATATGCCCATATCCCCGACCTGCGCGGTTTCACCCGCGCCCTGCGGACACTGGTCGCCGACGACGGGTGGATCTCGATCGAGGTGCACTACGCGCGCGACCTCGTGCAGTACGGCCAGTTCGACACGATCTACCACGAGCACTTCCAGTACTACACCCTCGCCTCCGCGCAGCGGGCGCTCGCCACGGCCGGCCTGGCGGTGGCGGATGTGGAAACCCTGACGACCCACGGCGGATCGCTGCGTATCTGGGCGCGCCCCGAGGCCGTGGCCACCCCGACCCCCCGGGTGGCGGAACTGCTGGCCTGCGAAGCGGATGCCGGCCTGCATTCGGTATCGGGCTACCGATCGCTACGTGAACAGGCCGGGCGGGTGCGCCAGGATCTGCTGCGCTTCCTGCTCGACCAGAAGGCCGCCCGGCGGCGGGTGGTCGGCTACGGGGCACCGGGTAAGGGCAATACGCTGCTGAACTACTGCGGTATCCGCCCCGACCTGCTCGAATACACGGTGGATCGCAACCCGTACAAGCACGGCCGATACACCCCGGGCACCCGGATTCCGATCCATCCGCCGGAGCGGATCGATATCGACCGGCCGGATTTCGTGCTCGTACTGCCGTGGAATCTGGAATCCGAACTCACGGAACAACTCCGTCATATCGGTGACTGGGGTGGCCGGCTGGTATTCCCGCTGCCGACCGTCCGGGTGGTCACCCCGCATCCGGTGGAGGTCGCCGCGCGATGAAGGTCGTGTTGTTCTGCGGTGGCTACGGAATGCGGATGCGCAGTGGTGAGAGCGACAGTCCGCCCAAACCGATGCAGATGGTGGGCCCGCGTCCGCTGATCTGGCATGTGATGCGCTACTACGCGCATTTCGGGCATACCGAATTCATTCTCTGCCTCGGCTACGGTGCCCACCACATCAAGAACTTCTTCCTGAACTACCAGGAGACGATGTCCAACGATTTCGTCATCCGGGACGGCCGGGTCGAACTACTGCACTCCGATATCGCCGACTGGACGATCACCTTCGTCGATACCGGTCTGGAATCGGCCATCGGCGAAAGGCTGCGCCGGGTGCGCCCCCATCTCCGGGGCGACGATATGTTCCTGGCCAACTATTCCGATGTGCTCACCGACGCACCGCTCGACCGGATGATCGACCGGTTCACCGCCTCGGGCGCCGCGGCGTCGATGATGATCGTGCCGCCGCAGTCGTCCTTCCACTGCGTGGACGTGCTGCCCAGTGGTGAGGTCAAACAGATCACCGCGGTCGGCAAGCTCCCGATCTGGGAGAACGGCGGCTATTTCGTACTCACCCAGGAGATCTTCGATCATCTGCCCGAAGGCGGCGATCTGGTCGAGGACAGCTGCGGGGCCCTGGCCGCGCGCGGCCGGCTGTACGGATACCAGCACGACGGGTTCTGGAAACCCGCCGATACGTTCAAGGAACGTGCGGAGCTCGACGCCGGATATCACCGGGGCGACCGCCCGTGGATGGTCTGGGAGCGAGCGGCTTCGTGATCACTCTCGCTCCCGCGCGGCTCACCGAGGTCGCGCTACTCGGCGCGCACTGCGACGATATCGCCATCGGGATGGGCGCTACCCTGCTCACCCTGACCCGGCACCGGCCGGCACTGCGGGTCCGGGCACTGGTGCTCTCCGGCGGCGGCACCGCCCGGGAAGGGGAAGAACGTGCCGCGCTCGAACAGTTCTGCGCGGGCGCCGAACTGGCGCTGACGGTGCTGGACATCCCGGACGGACGTGCGCCCGCGCACTGGGATCAAGTGAAAACCGCCCTCGCCGAATTCCGGCGCGGCACCGAACCCGATATCGTCTTCGCCCCGCAGCGCGGCGACGCCCATCAGGATCACCGGCTGCTGGCCGAACTCGCGACCACCGAGTTCCGTGATCATCTGGTGCTCGGCTACGAGATCCTCAAATGGGAGACCGATACCCCGCGGCCTGTTGTGCTGCATCCGGTGACACCGGAGCACGCCGCGGCGAAGGCCCGGCTGCTGGCCGAATGCTATCCCTCGCAGTCCCATCGCGACTGGTTCGACGATGCGGCGTTCCTGGGCTTGGCACGGATCCGCGGCGTGCAATGCCATACCGGATACGCCGAGGGATTCGAACTGACCAAGGCCGTCCTCGAACTGGGAGGTGTGTAGCGGTGCGGGTTCTCGTCACCGGTCATCAGGGATACCTCGGCACCGTCATGGTGCCGGTACTGCGGGCCCGGGGCCACGAGGTGGTCGGGTTGGATTCGGGTCTGTTCGCCGACTGTGTCCTGGGTGCCGAACCGCAGGACCCACCGAGATTGGCCGTGGACCTGCGGGATGTGACGATCGGGCAGCTCAGCGGATTCGACGCGGTGGTGCATCTGGCGGCACTGTCCAACGATCCGCTGGGAGCCCTGGTCCCCGAGATCACCCACGATATCAACCATCACGCCTCGGTGCGGCTGGCGCGCCTGGCCAAGGAAGCGGGAACGAGCCGGTTCCTGTACGCCTCCACCTGCTCGGTCTACGGCGCGGCCGGTGACGACCTCGTCGACGAGAACGCACCGCTGCGACCGCTGACCCCGTACGCCGAGAGCAAGGTACGCGTAGAGGACGATCTGGCGGAGCTGGCCGATGCCGATTTCGCTCCCGTGTTCCTGCGCAACGCCACCGCGTTCGGATACTCACCGCGGCTGCGGGCCGATATCGTGCTCAACAACCTGGTCGGCCACGCCGTCCTCGACGGTGTCGTGAAGGTACTGTCCGACGGCACCCCGTGGCGGCCGCTGGTACACGCGGCGGATATCGCCGAGGCGTTCGCGGTATGCCTGGAGGCCCCGGTCACCGCGATCCACTCGCGCGCCTACAACATCGGTACCGAGAGCAACAACCGCACGGTCGCCGAGATCGCCCAGGCGGTGGCGGAGGCGGTACCCGGTTCCGAGGTACTGATCACCGGGGAGTCCGGCGCCGATCCGCGGTCCTACCGGGTCGATTTCGGCGCGGCGCGGCGAGAACTGGATTTCGAAGCACGCTGGACCGTCGCCGCGGGGGCGGCACAGCTGTACGCCGAGTACACCGCCGGTGGATTGACCGCGGCGGACTTCACGGGACGGTTCGTCCGCCTGGCACGGCTGCGGCAGCTGGGTGAATCGGGTGCGGTCGACGCGACACTGCGGCGGGTCAGGGCCGGTGTGTGAGATGTGTTTCCAGCAGTGTCCGCCAGCTGCCCGCGGCCCGGTCGCGCGCGGAGACCAGCGTGACCTCCCGCGGCCAGGCCAACGCGAGGTCGGGATCGTCGTAGGCGACGGCGAGATCCTCGGCCGGATCGTGCGGGCGGTCGATGCGGTAGCAGACATCGGCGATCTCGGTGAGCGCCTGGAAACCGTGCAGGAAGCCCGCCGGTACATAGAGATGGCGGAATTCGATATCGTCGAGCAGGAACGCCTGGCTGCGCCCGAAAGTGGGCGACCCGGGCCGGATATCGACGAGGATATCGTGCACCGCGCCGTGCGCGCAGCGCACCAGTTTTGCCTCACCGCGACCACCGCGCCCGTGCATCCCGCGGATCACACCGCGCGCCGAGCGCGATTGCGAATCCTGCGCGAACGCGGCGGCGGCGCCCGGACCGAGGCGGGCGTCGAAGATCTCGGTGTCGAAGGTGCGGGTGAACAGGCCGCGGGCATCGTGGAACGGTTCGGGCACCAGGATCAGCACATCGGCGAGTTCCGCCTGTTCGATTCGCACCGGGTGATGGTGCCATGAGCGGGGCCGGGACGGCACGCGGCGGGCGAGCGGCATTGCTCGACGCCCCCACCGCCGATCCGCCGGGGTGCCGGGCCTGCCGTGGCGACCGGCTGGTGACAGTACTGGATCTCGGTGCGATGCCGCCCGCGGACCATTTCCCCCCGGCCGGGACAGGTCCCGCACCCGGCGAAGCCGCGCATCCACTGGCGATGGTGGTGTGCCGCGACTGCGGTCTGGCCCAGCTGGCGTCCGACGATACGGTCACCGCCGAACCACGCGGAGTGGAGCCACAGGCGCTGCGTGAACAGGCCGCCGACGCGGTGCAGCGGGTATCCGGCGCCGGGCTGCTGCGGGGAAGTACGGTGCGCGAATTCGCCAGCCCGCACGGCGGCAGCTGGCTGGATCTGCTGTCCGGGCGGGGTTTCGCGGCGACCGCGCAGCCCGCCGATGTGGTGCTGGATTCCTTCGGCCTCATGCACGAACGGGACCAGGCCGCGGCCCTCACCGGACGAGTGGCGGCCATCGCACCCGGCGGTGTGCTGCTCCTGCAATATCACCCGCTACACACGATCGTGGCGCGGCGCCAGTGGAACGCGCTACGGCACGGACATTTCGCGTACTACTCCTCGCGAGTGCTGTGCGAGATGCTCTCGGCCGCCGGGATGTCGGCGGTACACGCCTGGGATTTCGACCTGTACGGCGGCACGGTGCTGCTCGCGGCGGTACACGGCTCGAGCGCATCCGATGATTCGGTGCGGCGGGTACTGGACCGAGAAGCCGGGACGGACCATCCGGACGCCGCGGCCGGACTACAGCAGGCGGCGGACCGGCACATCGAGAACCTGCGGGCGACACTGGAATCGGCGGCCGCGCGGGGCGAACGTGTATACGCCTACGGGGCTGCCTCGCGGGCGGTGGCATTGTTCTGCCGCGCCCGGTTGCGGCGCGACCTGCTGGCGGGTGTCGCCGACGCCGCACCGGCCAAACAGGGCCGACGGATGCCCGGAACGGATATCCCGATCATCAGCCCGGCGGAACTGCTCGCCGCCCGGCCGGATCGGGTGCTGCTGACCGTACCGGACCTGCACGCCGAGGTTTCCGGTCGCTTTCCCGAGCTGGCCGGGCGCTGGTTCGTGGACGAACCCGCGCACCACATCCGGGAGCGGCCCATCCGGTAGAGCTCGCCGATCTGCCGGGCGTGCGGACCACTGCTCCTTCGCACCCCGGCCACTTCGCCAATCCCCACGTGCCGGCGATCGGATATCTCCGGTCGTCGGCGGAGCGATAACAGTTCTTCCTCGAATACGCCGGGACCCTCGGCGTATCCCGCCATTTCATCGAAAGGATCACCAGTGGTCAGCGTGTCGGTCTGTGTCCCGGCCTTCGAGGCCGCGCGGACGCTCGAACAGACACTGCGTTCGATTCTGAGTCAGGACGCCGACTTCGAACTGGTGGTGCTCGACAACGCGAGCACCGATGCCACCGGTGCGATCGCCAGATCCTTCGACGACCCCCGGATACGAGTGGAACGCAACGCCACCACGCTGGCCATCGGAGCCAACTGGAACCGCGCGATCGCGCTCTCCACCGGCGAGCTGGTGAAAGTGGTGTGCGCCGACGATATCCTGCTGCCCGGTTCGCTGCCGGAACAGCTCGAGGTGATGGCCGATCCGGCGTTCGCCATCAGCTCCAGCCGTTTCCAGGTGATCGACGAACAGGGCGAGCTGGTGGAGACCGGGCTGGGTCTCCCGGGTCTCGCCGGGGTCCACACTTCCCGGACGCTGGCCCGCACCATCGTGCGGCGGGGTCCGGCCGATTTCGGGCCGACCGCGGCGGCGATGTTCCGGCGCGAACATTTCGACCGGGTCGGCGGGTTGCGCGGAGATCTGGTGTTCCCGATGGATGTCGATCTGTTCGCGCGGGTGGGTCAGTTCGGGTTGTTCTTCGGTATGCCCCAGGTGGCGGCGGCCTGGCGCGCTTCGTCGTTCAACCTGTGCGCGCGCACCTCGACAGTGAGCAAGTTGAGCGAGACGCTGCGTTTCCATCACCGGCTGGCCCGGGAGTGCCCGCTGCTGGTCTCACCGCTGGATGTGGCCATCGGCGATCTGCGGCTGGCGCGGACCGCGCTGGAGCGGTTGCGGGTGCGGGCGGGACAATTCGCCGGTACCCGGATCGGAGCACGCCGATGACCGCGGCGGTCGCGCCGCCGCGCGTACACATGACCGGCTCGGAATGGTTCGGCACCGCACCGGGTGGATTGAACCGCTATTTCACCGACCTCTTCGAGGCGCTCACCGGCCACCCCGGCATCGATGTATCGGGCGCCGCGTTCGGCGAGGCACCGCCGGGTGGACTGTCGTGGGGACCGGCCGGGGGTTCCACCTGGTATCGAGCGCGGGCCGCGTTCCGGGACCGGCAGGCCGCGGATCCGGACCGGGCCCTCGTCCTGGACCGGCATTTCGCACTGTACGGACCACCCGCGCGCGATACCCGCGCCCTGGTGGTGCATTTCCACGGGCCATGGGCGGCGGAGAGCCGGGCAGCGGGCGGCGGCGCCTTCGCGGCCGGCGCGAAGTACGCGCTGGAACGCCTACGGGCGCACCCGGCCGACAGATTCGTCGTGCTCTCCCGGTATTTCCGGGATCTGCTCGTGCACGACTACCGCGTGCGACCCGATGCGGTGGCGGTGATCGCGCCGGGTGTCGACCTGGACCGGTTCCACCCCGCTCCTCTGCCCGAACCCTCCGCGCCGGTGGTCCTGTGCGTACGGCGGCTCGAACACCGAATGGGTATCGATGTGCTGCTGCGCGCCTGGCCCGCGGTGCGCGCCGCCCACCCGGCGGCCCGGCTGGTGCTGGTCGGCACCGGGACGGCCGAATCCGCGCTGCGCGAGCAGGCCCGCGGACTCGGTACCGACGTCACCTTCACCGGCCGGATCTCCGATAGCGAACTCACCGCCTGGTACGGGCGGGCGGCGGTCACCGTGGTTCCGTCCGTGGCCCTCGAGGGTTTCGGACTGATCGCGCTGGAATCGCTGGCGGCGGGCCGCGCACCGGTCGTGACCGACTGCGGCGGCCTGCCCGATTCGGTCCGGGATCTGGATTCTTCGTTGATCGTCGCCCCGGACGACGCCGACGCCCTGGCCGCCCGGCTGGCCGCCGCGCTCGACGGCGCGGTACCCGGGCCGGACCGCTGCCGAGCGCATGCCGAAACCTTCTCCTGGGCGGTAGCCGCCGACCGCCATATCGCCCTGTACCGGGAGTTGACCGGATGATCCGCGCCGTTTTCCTCTCCCATACCGCCGCCCCCTCCGGTGCCGAACTCGCCACCCTGCGACTGCTGACCGCCTTGCGCGCAGAGGGGAAGGTGGACCCCTCGGTCCTGCTCACCGCGCCCGGCCCGCTGGTGGATCGGCTACGCGCCCGCCGGATTCCGGTGACGGTGCTCGGTAACGCCTTCGACAGCACGGCGCTCACCGTTTCCCGTTCCGGACCGCTGCGCTTGTGTACCGGCGCGGCGGGCCTGGTGCGGCTGGGTGCCCGGCTCGGGACGCTGGTACGCGCCGACGGCGCCGATGTGGTGGTCGCGCAGAGTACGAAGGCCCTGCTGATGGGCGCGGTCGCCGCGCGCCGGGCCGGGGTGCCACTGGTCTGGCAGGTCCACGACCGGATCAGCGGTGCATACTTCGGCCGGGTACTGGCTTTCGCACTGCGGGTACTGGGATGGGTGACGGCACGCGGCATCGTCGCCAACAGCCGTTCCACCCTGCGCACCCTCCACACCCGGGGCCGGGTCGCGGTGATCGCCTATCCGGGCGTCGAGCCCATCGCGACCCCGGCCCGGGTGCCACAGCGCGACCCGGGGGCGGTGCGGATCGTCATGGTCGGTCGCCTCACCCCGTGGAAGGGGCAGGAGATCCTGCTGCGCGCGTTGCCCCTGCTGCGGCACCGGCCCGCGTCCGTGCAGCTGGTGGGCGGTTCTTTTTTCGGCGAACAGGACTACCGGGCCGATCTGGAACGGATCGCGGCCGAAACGGGCCTGCCGGTCGAATTCGCCGGTCATGTCGACGATCCCGGGCCCTACTTCGCCCGCGCGGATATCGCGGTGCACTGCTCGGTGCTCGCCGAACCCTTCGGCCAGGTGGTGGTCGAAGCCATGGCCGCGGGTTGCGCGGTAGTGGCTGCGGATGCGGGCGGACCCACCGAGATCGTCCGGCCGGAAGTCGACGGCCTGCTCATCCCACCGGGAGATCCGGTCGCGCTCGCGGCGGCACTGGACCGGCTCGTCACGGATCCGGCGCTGCGTACCCGGCTGGGTGCGGCCGCCCGCGAGCGCAGTGCCGATTTCGGGATCGCGGCGACCGCGCGAGCGGTCACCGGAGTGCTCGAACAGGTCACCGCACGACGGGCGGTACGCGCGCGATGAACCCTGTCGACCCGCACACCGTTCCGATCCGCATCGTCCACCGGCCCTATCCGGTGTCGATGGACGGTCTGCGCGTCCCCGAGTACGACCTGCCGACCGAGATCATCCCGGCCTTCGCCGACTGGCCGACCGAGAAACTCCCGGTCATCACGGTCGTCCCGGCGGCGGAACAGGGGCCGCGGACCACATCGGCGCGGATACGCGAATCGGCGACGGTACTACGCGATATCGCCTACGTCAGTTTCGGCAAGTACGGCCAGTACCTGGTCACAGTGGCGACGCTACCGCTGATCGCGCGCCTGCTCGGAGCTTCCGGGATGGGCCTGCTCGCCATCGGTATGTCGGCGTACTTCCTCGGTTCGCTGATCGTGGACCTGGGGATCACCTCCTATCTGGCCGCGCGCGTACAGGAGTCGGGCACCGACCGGGACATCGTGAACCACACCCGGGGGACCTACCTAGCCATCCGGGGCGGCATCCTCGGTGTGCTCGCGGTGGCGCTGGTGACGGCGGTGCCCGCGGGCGCACCGGACTACCTCGGCATGGTGCTGCTCGGATTGTTCGTCGGCGGTTTCTGGTCGATGTCGGAAGACTGGGTGCTGATCGGCCAGGGCCGGTTCGGCGCGTCCACGCTGTACCAGTCGATCGCCCGGGTCGGCTATCTCGTCCTGCTGCTCACCCTGCTGCCCCGCTACCCGACCGCCGCGATGGCGATGCTGTGCCTGCTCGGTTCCTCGGTGATCAGCCTCGCGCTGACCTGGTGGGACACCTGGCGCGCGTTCGGCGCGCCCGGCCGGCCGCGGGGCGCGTGGAAACTCGTCCGCGCCGCGCTGCCGGTGGTGACCGGGCGGCTGCTGGTCACCAGCTACGGGCAGGGCGCGGCCGCCGTCTACGGCGCGGTGCTCAATGCGGCGTCGCTGGGTCTGTACTCCGCGGCCGACCGCTTGGTGCGGGCGGTGCAGTCGCTGCTCGACCCGATCGGTTTCGCGCTACTGCCCCGGATGGCCAAACGCGGCGGCGACGAACGATTCTGGCCGGACGCGCTGCGCGCACTGGGGGTCTGTGTGGCGGCAGCGTGCGTGGCGAGCGCCGGGTTGTGGGTGGCGGCGCCGCTCGTCATCGGACTGGTCTTCGGCGACGAGTTCGGCGGCGCCGCGGGGGTGCTGCGCCTGGAAGCGCTGATCCTGCCGGCCACCACCGTGACCTCGTTCGTCACCACCGCGATCCTGCCGGTACGCCAGGACACGGTCGGTGTGCTGATCGGCTCGGCCACCGGCACGGTCGTGGCCGGCTGCGCGCTGTTGCTCACCCTGCGCACACATTCGGTGTGGACGCTGGCAGCCGGGATCGTGGCCGCGGAATTCGCGGTGGCGATCTGGTATCTCGCGCGGATGCGCGCACTGATCGTGCGGGAACGCGCCGCGGGCAGCCCGCTGCCCGCGGACGCGCAGAGAGGAACACGATGAGGATTCTGTTCGTCGGCGACGACTGGCTCGGCAGCAACGCCCGTTCGCTCGCCGAAGGGTTCCGCAGGCTCGGCCACGAGGTCATCGTGGTCGATTCCACCCCGGTGACCCTGCCGCCACGGCTGTCACCCTCGTGGTCGTACGCGAAAACCGGTGAGCGGCGGGCGCCGTGGACGGTGGACCGGGTCCACACCAGGCTGGAACGGGCCGCGGCCGAACTGCATCCGGATCTCGTGTTCGGCTTCAAATCGGTATTCCTGGACCAGTGCCGCCTGCTGGAGATCCCGGCCGCCCTGCATGTGCACTACAGCCCCGACGATGTGTCGAATCCAGCGAATACGACCGCGGACTATCTGGCGCACGAATCCGAATGGGACATGGTGGTCACCACCAAACGGCACAATCTGCCCGAGCTCGCCGGTCGAGGGGTTTCCCGGACACTGTTCGTACGCAGCGCCTACGATCCGGCCTGGCATCATCCGGCGGCCCGGCGCGGCACCCGGCAGTTCCTGGTCGGGTTCATCGGCGCGTGCCGGCCGGACCGGCGGCCCGGGATCGTTTCGCTGGCTCGCACCTACGGGTCGCAACTGCTGGTCCGCGGCCCCGGATGGCGCCGGGTCCGGCAGTTGCAGACTACCCGGGCCGCGGTCGCGGGCCCGGTGTACGGCGAGGATTTCGCCATCGCGGTGGCGTCGGTGACGGCGAATCTGGTGCTGCTCAACTCCGAGAACCGTGACACCCACACCTGCCGCACCTTCGAGGTACCGGCCTCGGGCGGGTTGTTCGTCGGGGAACGCACCGACGAACACGCCGAACTGCTCGACGACGGTACCGAGGCGTTCCTGTTCTCCAGCCGCGACGAGCTCGACGAGATCCTGGAGCGCTGTGCGTCGTACCCGGATCAGGCGGCCAAAACCGCCGAAGCCGGTCACCGGCGGATCGTCGAGGGCGGGCACACCTACACCGACCGGGCGAAGGAGATCCTGCGTGCGCTGGAATGATTCGCGGCCCGCGGGACGGTGCCGATGCTGATCCCGGATCTGCTCACTTCGAACGAGCCGCTACTGGTCGTCGTCGCGGCACTGTCGACGATGGTGGTCGCCGCCCTGCTCACCCACGGCGTGCTGCGGGTACTGCTGATCGCCCAGGCGGTCTACTGGGCGATGTCCTATGTCGCCCGCCCGGTGGTGCTGCTGATCGTGCGCCCCGATCCGCATTTCGGCGACAATGTCGCCGACCCGCGGCTGGCCGATATCGGTTACGACGTGGGAATCGAAGCGGCGCTGCGCCCGGTGGCCTTCGGTCTCACCGTGTACGCGCTGATCGTCCTGGGCTTCGTCCTGTGGATACGCCGCCGGCCACGTCCCGGCCCGGCCCCGCTGGCCGGCGATCCGGATCTGATCGGCACCCTGTGGGTGCTGTACGTGCTGGGGACCTGCGCCCGGTTGCTCAGCGTAGCCTCCGGCGCGGCCGGGCAGGCCGGCGATGTCCAGAGCGCCTCACCGGTGCTGAGCCTGCTCACCATGCCCGCCATCCTCGGCGCGGTCGGGTTGATCGTCTTCGCCCGCCCGCCACGGCAATCCGCGACGATCGCCGTACTGGGTGTGCTGATGGCGGGCGAACTGTGGTGGACCACCGCGACCGAGTCGAAGACACCGATCCTGGGGGCCGCGCTCGCGGTCGCGGTACGCTTCGCGCTCACCGGCTGGACCCGGGCCAAAGTGCTCGGTATCGGCGCGGTATCGGCGATCGGTATCGCCGGATTCGACTGGTTGCAATCGCTCAAGACCTCGCCGTATCTGCGCGCCGAGGCGGCCGCCGTCGACGGCGCCTATCCCGAGGGGGTACAGCCGTTCCTCAGCCTGCTGCGCCGGTTCGATCTGCTCGAGGCCGCGACCGACGCCTACTACGTAGGGCCGGGTTCGTGGTTGAGTCCCGCCGAAGTCCTGGGGCATCTGGCCCGCAGCATGGTGCCGGCGCAGCTGCTGGCCGAGGAGAAACTGCACGCCGGGACCGCCTGGGCGAGCGAGGTACGCGGCGCCTCGGTCGATATGAGTCAGGTATCGGTATCGCTGGCGGAGGGCAATATCAGCGAGGGGTATGTGATCGGCGGCCTGCCGGGGGTCGTCGTCGGCGTCGCGTTCACCGCGGTCGTACTGGTCGGGTGGGCGCGGTCGCTGTACGCGCGCCATCTGGTGCCGGTGCTCTTCGGTATCGCGTTGATCGAGGTTCCGGTGGTGTTCGAGCGCGGAATGCTCGGCAGCGCCGAAACACTCGGCAAATATCTACAGGTCGTGATCCTGGCCTGGCTGGTCCGGCTGGCGGTGGGTCACTGGCGGCGCACACACGGGCCGCCCGGCGGACCTGATCGAGAACTACCGACCGGCCCCGCCGCGGAACCGGTCGGCGCGAGCGTGGGAAGTGAAGGAAGACAATGATGGAACTGCCCGACTATCTGCGCCTGCTGCGCCGCTACTGGGCGGTGCTGCTGGCGGGTGCGGCGCTGGGCGTGGGTCTGGCGGCGTACCAGGTCGAATCGACGCCGACAACCTACACAGCCACCAGCACACTGTATGTATCGATGGCGACCGGTACCTCGGTCGCGGACTCGTATCAGGGCGGTCTCGCCGCCCAGCAGCGAGTGCGCTCCTATCTCGAGCTGATCTCCAGCGACCATGTGGTCGACCGGGTCATCGGACAGCTCGGACTGAATCTGGACCGCGAAGAACTACGCGCCGCTATCACCGCCGACACTCCGCCCGCGACATCGCTGCTCCGGGTGTCGGTGACCGATGAGGACGCGGAGACCAGCCGGGTACTCACCGATCAGGTGGTCGCCCAGTTCCGCGCCCTCGTCGACGAACTGGAGACCATCGAGGTCACCGCCGCACCCGCCGCGCGGGTCGCGGTCGTCGACGCGGCACAGGCACCCGCCGAAGCGGGCGGTACGGGCGGCGCCCGGCTGTACGCGGTCGGTGCCGTCGCCGGACTGCTGCTCGGGGCCGCCGTGGCGTATCTGCTGGATCGGCTGAACAAACGAGTACGCGACAGCGCCGAACTCGCCGCGCTCGGACAGCCGGTACTGGGCACGGTCGCGCTGGACACCGAGCGGACTCAGGCCGAACTGCGAGCCTTGCGATCCCGGCTGCCCGCGGCCCCCCGGATGGTGATCACCACCCTCGACGGACAGTCCGAACCCGCCCTGGTCCTCGGCGCGGCGGCAGCGCTCGGCGCCACCGGAGCCCAGGTCCTGCTGATCGATGCGAACAGCACCGGCCGGGGTGTCTCCACGCTGCTCCCGGAATCCGTACTCCGGCCGACGACGAGCGGCGAATGGCCGGTCCGCGAGGCGAATCCGGCCCGGGAACTGGTGACTGCGGCGTCCGGTCGCACCACGGCGGTCGTGCGCGGTGAGATCTTCGATCCGCCGACGGTCAAACTGGATCTGCGTACCGCTCCGGCCGTACCGCTGGACGATCTGCCCGCGTCCGCGCCCACCGTCCCCACCGAGACCGGCGCGCGCGCGGCGGACGGTCTGGCGGCCGTACTCCGCGCCGATATCCATATCGACGAAGCCTTCGTGCTGTGGCCCGAGCGGTCGGTGGTCGTCCTGGCGCTGGGCACAGCCGACGAACAGACCGTGGACCTCGTGGCCGCCGACCGATTCGAAGCGCTCCTCGGTGAGGTCGCGAAACGTTTCGACCGCGTGATCGTCGACATCGCGGCCGCCGACGCCACCGCGGTGGCCCCGAAAGCGGCAGGCACTGTCGGCGTGGTGCGGCTGGGCGGCGCCCGCCGGGACCGGGCCGGGGCGGCGCTCACCGCGTTGACCGCGGCCGGGGCCACCGTATCCGGAGTGGTGGCGGTCGCGCCCCGGCGGACATGGTGGCGGCGGTCGTGAGCGAAGGACTTCCAGCGGACCCGGCCGGACCCGGCCGGCGTCGTCTCCACCGCCGTGACCTGCTCGCCGCCGGGCTGGGCGCCGCCGGTATCGGCGCCGTCACCGTACCGTTGGCCGCGTCGGGGCCACCGCCCGCGCCCATCGTCATGGCGACCGGGACCGCGTCGCCGACCGTCCACGATATCCGTGCCTTCGGCGCCGTCGGTGACGGTAAGGCCGACGATACGGCGGCTCTGGCCGCCGCCTGCCGTACCGATGACCTACCGCCGGTGGTGTACCTGCCGGCCGGCGACTACCGGATCACCGCCTGGCCCGATCTCCCCGACGGCTCCGTCGTCTACGGTGACGGAGCCGATGTGACCACCGTGTTCTGCGATCGCGACACCACACTGATCGACTACGCGGGCAAACAGCGGATCAGGTTCGCCCGGATGGGTTTCTACCTGACCGGTCCCGAGGCCACCGCGATACGGCTCGCGCAATGTTTCCGCTGCAGTTTCGATACCGTCCTCATCCGCGGTAACCACCTCTCCGACAACTGGCCGCGCTACGCCGGGCAGAAAGGCGTGGTGCTGGAGGCGAACACCGGCGGCACCTCGTTCATCGACTGCGATATCAACAATTTCGGAATCGGGCTGGCGACCTCGTGTATCCAGAACTACGTCACCTCGTCGAAGTTCTCGGGTAACCGCATCGGCGTACTCGGCACCGGTAACGACCACAATGCCGGACTGGCGATCACCAATTCCGAATTCGTCTCCGATACCGATCCGGCGACCACGGATCGCCATCTGTTCGTCGACGGTGCCGCCAACAACTGGTGGCTCACCAATATCTGGTTCGAGGGCGCGGATATCGCCGTGCAGGTTGGCGCCGCCGGACGGGGCGGACCGTCCCAGTTCGGAATGGTGAACTGCAAGGTCGCGGCCCGGTCCTGCGATATCGACCTGATCTACTGCCGCCAGCCGTATCTGGCGAATATCGCCTTCGACGCCGACCCTGGTGGCAGCCCTGCCGAACTGCGGATCGACGAGGCCGGCTGCCCGGAGGGTATCGCTGTCAATCTCGTCTCCGGCGCCGGCGCCGAGATCGGTGCTCGGGTGTTCCCCGGCAATTGGCAGGTCCTCGGTCGCGGTCAGACCCACCGGCCCAGTTTCTCCGGTCCGGTGACCGCCCGGGCCGACGGCGCGGAGGAGATCATCCGGGCGGTCGCTCCCGACGGGGCGGGACTGGCTTCGGTCCTGGCCAGCGGGGCATGGCTGTCCGATCATGCCGACGCCGGGGTCGTACTGCGGGATCCGGAGGGCGGCTACTGGCGGCTGATCGTCTCCCCCGACGGCGCGCTGCGCACCGCGCCGCTGGGCCGCGACCGCCCGGTGCGGTGATATGAGCGCGAATACTCCCGGCGCCCAACGCCGTCCGTGGCGAATCGCGGCCGCCGCGCTCGTCCTGATCACACTCGTGATCGTGGCCGGCCGGCCGGTATTCGTCCGGCCCCAGCTCGATCCGTTGCGCCCCGCCGACGCTGTGGTGGTGCTCGGTGGCACTCCGTACGAGCGGTTCGACGTCGGACTCGAACTGACCCGGCGGCATTGGGCACCGGAGCTGCTGATCTCCGCGTCCACCGGCCTGGACGATCCGCGGATGGACCACTACTGCCACACCCCGTACCCGTTCCGGGTCACGTGTTTCGAACCCCGCCCCTGGACCACCCGTGGTGAGGCTCGCGAGATCCGCCGGTTGGCCGACGCCAACGGCTGGCGGCACATCATCGTCGTCACCTTCACCCCGCACGTCTCCCGGGCCCGCTATATCGTCGGCCGCTGTTTCGACGGCGAACTCACCATGGTCGCCAGCCCGAGCCGTACCGATCCGGTGTTCCAGGCCTGGATGTACGTACGGCAGACCGCCGGATACCTCAAGGCTTTCACCGAGTCCGGCTGTTGAGCCGCGAAGGAGCGAGTGTGATCACCGAATTCGGCCGCAGCGACCGCGCCCAGCAGCGGTTGCACGAACTGGTGCCCGGCGGCGCGCACACCTATGCCCGCGGATCCGACCAGTACCCCGAGCATATGGCGCCGGTACTGGTACGCGGGCACGGTTGCCGCGTCACCGATTGCGACGGTAACGAATTCGTCGAATACGGGATGGGACTGCGGTCGGTGACCCTCGGGCACGGCTACCGGCCGGTCGTCGAGGCCGTGACCGCCGCTGTCGCCGACGGCGTGAACTTCTCCCGGCCGACCGTCGCGGAACTGGCCGCCGCCGAGGAGTTCCTGAACCTGGTGCCGGGCGCGGATATGGTGAAGTTCGCGAAGAACGGCTCCGACGCCACCACCGCCGCCGTGCGGCTGGCCCGCGCGGTGACCGGCCGGATCACCGTGGCCGTCTGCGCACAACCTTTCTTCTCCGTGGACGACTGGTTCATCGGGACCACCGCGATGTCGGCCGGTATACCCCGGCAGCCGACGACGTCCTTCCCGTACGGGGACCTACCCGCGCTGGAAGCGGTACTGGCCGGGCAGGAGATCGCCTGCGTGGTCATGGAGGCCGCGACGGCACTACACGAACCACCACCCGGCTATCTGACCGGTGTGCGCGCACTGTGCGACCGGTTCGGGACCCTGCTGGTGTTCGACGAGATGATCACCGGATTCCGGTGGGCGTCCGGCGGTGCGCAGCAGGTCTACGGCGTGGTGCCCGATCTGTCGTGCTGGGGCAAGGCGATGGGCAACGGATTTCCGATCGCCGCCCTCGCCGGCCGCCGCGAATACCTGGAACTGGGCGGATTACGGACCGACGACGCCCGGGTGTTCCTGCTGTCGACGACCCACGGCCCGGAAACCGGCGCCCTGGCGGCATTCCGGGCCGTGGCGCACGCCTATGCCACCACAGATCCGGTGGGCCGGATGGAAGCCGCCGGGCGGCGGCTCCGGGCCGGAATCGAGGAGATCACCGCCGAACTCGGTATCGACGATTGTCTCCGCATCGCCGGCCGGTCTTCGTGCCTGCTGTTCCTCACCCTGGACCCGGACGGCAACCCGTCTCAGGAGTTCCGCACCCTGTTCCTCCAGGAACTGTTGCGCCGCGGTGTCCTCGGACAATCGTTCGTCACCTCGGCGGCCCATACCGATCGCGATATCGACCACACGGTCGCGGCCTGCCGCGGCGCGGCCGGTGTCTACCGGCGCGCCCTCGAACAGGGCAGTGTCGCGGGTCTGCTGGAGGGGCGACCCGTAGCCCCGGCACTGCGCGCCCACGCGGCGCCCCGCCGGCTCATCGAGGAGGTTGTGCGATGACCACCCCCGCCCGGCGACCGCGTCTGGCGATCGTGCACGAACGATTCACCGAATACGGCGGCTCGGAGGCGGTCGTCGGCGAATTGGCCCGCACCTGGCCACAGGCACAGGTATTCGCACCGATCGTCGATCCGGCCGCCGCCCCGGCCATCGCGCATCCGCCCTGGGACACCGTCTCCGGTACCTGGCTCTCCCGCGTTCATGCCGCGACGGGCCGGCGCTCGCACGCTCCGCTACTACCACTGGTCCCGCGCGCCCTGCGCCGGCTCCCGCTGCGCGGCGGTTTCGACGCGGTGGTCGTCAGTCATCACGCCTTCGCGACACAGGCGGTGTTCGCCACCGAGGCTCCGGTGCTCGCCTACGTACACAGCCCCGCCCGCTGGGCATGGGACCCCGCCTTCCGCGCACAGGAGGCCGGCGGTCCCGCCGGGCGCGCCGCCCTCACCGTGCTCGGCGGCCTGGCCCGGCGCACCGAAACCGCCGCGGCACCACATCTCGCCGCGGTGGTAGCGAATTCCCGCGCGGTGGCCGACCGGGTCCGGGACTGGTGGGGCCGGCCCGCGACGGTGGTCAATCCACCGGTACGCCTGGATCAGTTCGCCACTGATCCCGCTGTGGCGCGCGAGGATTTCCTGTTGTTCGCCGGCCGCCTGGTCCCGTACAAACGCCCCGATCTGGCCATCCGCGCCGCTCAACAAGCCGGCCTGCGCCTGGTGGTGGTCGGCGACGGGCGGTATCGCCGCCGCCTCGAGACCCTCGCGGGTCCGGAGACCACCTTTCTGGGTGCCGCACCCGATGACGTGCTGGCGGATATGTACCGCCGCTGCCGTGCCCTGCTCATGCCCGGTGTGGAGGATTTCGGGATCGTACCGGTGGAGGCGATGGCCTGTGGCGCCCCGGTTCTGGCCGTCGGTGCGGGCGGTGCGTTGGATACCGTGGTGCCAGGTCTCAGCGGCGCCCATATCGCGGTCGGGCCCGACGAGCAGGTGATCGACGACTTCGCCACGGCCCTGCGCGACCGTTCCACCACCGATCTCGATCCGGCCCGGATCCGCGCGCACGCGGAATCGTTCGGTCCCGAAGTTTTCCGCGCCCGCATGGCGGAAACCGTCACGCAGCTGCTCACAGTCTCCGGGCACCTCTGCTGAAAGCCCTTGGACGCGACTCCGCGTCCGGTTTCCCGGGCGGCGGATCGGAAATTAAATGTTCGAATGCGCATATCTACGTAACGCCAAGGCTTTGGATCGTCTTCGATATCGGCCGGCACAGTGACGGCATTCGGCCGGACCTGCGCTCGGCTTCATCCGAGACGGCCCCGACCCTGTGCGGGTTCACTCACGGAGCTCCGGGCCCGTATCGCCCGAGGCGCAACTGCGGCACGAGCCCGATCCAGCGCGTCCGAACGGCGGACAAAGAAGGCTACGCACAGCCCCCCGCTCCCCCGTTCCAGCAACAGCGGGAAGTCAGGGCATCGCCCCGACGAAACGATCGAGCAGCCGGGCGAATTCGGCGCGCTCGCGCGCGGTCCAGCCCGTCATGGCGTTGTCGAAAGCGGTCCGCCGCCGCTCGTGGGCGCGGGCGAGAATCTCCCGCCCCCGCCCGGTGAGAACCAGCACCGACCGCCGCCCGTCGGCTTGGTCGGCGACCCGGCGAACGAGCCCTTCCGCGACGGTGGCCGCCACCAATTTACTGGCCCTCGGCTGATCCACGGCCAGCGCGGCAGCCACGGCCGATACCGTCGCCTCCGGTGACGCCTCGACCACATCCAGAACGTCGAAGGATTGCCCCGCGAGCCCCCCTTCGCGGGCGAGGCTCCGCCGGGTCTGCCGACGGCGGATCGCGACCATAGCTCGTTCGACGCGCTCGACATCATCCACACCGCCATGATATTACGGACATATACATGTCATATGACAACTAATTGTCTATGAATATTCAACTGGAGGATCCGCATCGCTATGAAGGCACGCACCCTGCTCCTCGGCGCCGCCACCGCACTGCTCATCCCGCTGGCGGCCTGCGGCACCCCGGCCGCCGAACCCACCGCGCCCGAGCCCGCGCCCAGCGGCACGAACCGGCTCATCGGCTACCAGGTCAAACGCCTCGACCAGCTCATCGAGCTCACCTTCGACCGGCTGGTCGCCGACGCCGGGCTCACCCGGCGGCAATGGCAGACGCTCAACACACTCGCCGCCGGACCCGCCGACGACGCCCGCCTGATCGACGCGCTGCGCCCGTTCTGGGAAGTGAACGACGAGAATATGCGCGATGCGGTCGCCGACCTCACCGCACACGGATGGATCACCCGGGACGTGGAAGGCCGGTACGCCCTGACCGATTCGGGCCGGGCGGCCCACACCGCGGCCGCCGACTCGGTGTCCCGGATCCGCGAACTCTCCGCGACCGGGGTGGCCGATCACGAGTTCGCGCAGATGATGGATGTGCTGGCACGCATCATCGGAAACCTCGAGCGCGCAACGTCCTGACCGGGCACGGCACGGATACCGTCGACCGGTCCCGAAGAACTACGGAAGGTGAGCCCCGGTGCAGTTGCGTCGATCTACTCGCGACCCCGATCGCGGAAGGGTGCGTACCAGTCCCGGGGCAATCCCTGGATCTCCCGGATTTCTCCGACCGTATCGTTGACGACTGCGAAACTCGTGAAGGTCAGTGGATAGTAGACCGCCGACATGGCATCCGCACGGGTGCGCACCCGCAATACGCCGTCGGCGCTGCCGTCCGTCTCGAGCGTCGCCCGGAATCCGGACTCGTCGTTCGCCTGTACCAGCAGCGACCGGCGCGGTTGCGGTCCGGTGAAACCGAGACGCCATACGGTTTCCCAGTACCCGTCCGTCGATTCGGTGACCTCCCCCCACACCGTCGGCCGGAGGTTCGCACCGGAATATTCCGGCGATTCATGTGTCATGGCCAGGAGTCACTTTCGCAATCCATTCCATATGGTTGTTCAAATCGACGAACGCACCGGGCGCGAAGATAGTTTCGTCCGGCACACCGTTGCCCACCGGACGCACTGTGACCAGATCCCGGCGGACGAGGTCCTGATACGTGGCCTCCGGCAACCTTCCGACCAGGACCGTGGACGGTGAATCCTGGGCATGCCGCAATCCCCACTCGTAGGCAGCCTGGAATCCGGGTGACCCGCTGCCCTCCACTTCGTGGGTGAAAAACGATCCTCGCCTGCTCCTCAGACCACCGCGGGTAGCCGTGCGAGCCACCTGCTGATTGAGCCCGTACAGCCTGATGTATTCGGCGTGATCAGCCGACGTGCCGTGGGCGAAATCTCGATGCGTCCGGCCCGATTCGCATTCGTACGGTACAAGCCCCAGCGGATCGCACCACGTCGTGGGATTGTGCGGATACGCCCGGGGGTTCGGGGCGGGCCCCAACCCCAGCGGATCCTGGGTGAGATACCGCCCGTCGGCGGGGTCGTAGGTTCGGTGCAGGTTGTAGTGCAGACCGCTCTCCGCGTCGTACTGCTGTCCGGGATACCGCAACACCGTAT
The DNA here is from genome assembly GCF_053605105.1 of Nocardia sp. NPDC003963. NCBI lineage: Bacteria > Bacillati > Actinomycetota > Actinomycetes > Mycobacteriales > Nocardiaceae > Nocardia > Nocardia sp. NPDC003963. Next base: position 512,753 of record NZ_JBSGIP010000001.1, on the reverse strand, counting down.
CCGCACGCCCTGACCAGGTTGTCTCCCCCCACAATGTGGTTGTGGCCGTGGCGGCGACGTGACCGGTCTCGGTGCGCAGTTGGACCGGCGCACCGACGAGATCGGTCACAATGGCGACGAATTCCGGATCCACGCCGTCCCGGTCGATGCTCTGGGTGAGCGGTATATGGGTACCGGGCCGGTAGGTCCAGTGCGTGGTGGCCTGCCGAGTGGTCTGTTCCACCAGACGGTTACCGTCCCAGGTGTAGTCCGTCTGTTCGAGCGCAGCCCCGTCGCGGGCCAGACGCTGTTTGGCGGTACGGCGGCCGAGCGCGTCGTAGGTATATCGCCAGCGTTCTCCCGTAGCGGTACGCAGTTCGGTGAGCTGGTCGAAGGCGTTGTACCGATAATGCCGCGTCCGCGGCGGGCGCGAGCGGCCGCGGGTGGTACTGCGGATGAGCCGGCCGCTCGCGTCGTAGTGGAACCGGGTGCGACCGCGGCGTACGAGTACGTTGCGCCGGTACTCCCGGTGGGAATCGTCATCGGATCGGTCCGCCACACGCGTACCCGGCCCGGCGGCTCCGCCCGGCGGCGAGTGGAACTCACCCGCACCGGGTCCGGCAGTGAGGATATTGCCGAGACGGTCGTAGCTGTACTGCTCGACAGTTCGGCCACCGCTGACGATTCCGGTGATCCGCCCGATCTCGTCGAGGGCGTAATCGCGACGGACCGCCGCGGCGCCGTCGACGGTCGTCTGCGTGGTGGGGTACCCGTCGGGGCGCCAGTGGTAATCGTCCCGGCGCATCGGCACATCCGGGTCGGCCCCGGCAACGGTCTGCCGGAGTGTGTAGCCGACGCCGGAGTAGACGAGGCCGATCGTGAGATCGCCCGTCCCCCAGCCGGTGGTCCGGCCGAGCCGGTCATAAGTGAAGTCGAAACGACGACCGCCGACTCGCATCCCGGTGACACGACCGGCCGGATCGTGCCGCCAGCTGGTGACGGTCCGACTCGGCGTGGTGTACGAGGTCCGATGGCCGTGCCGGTCGTATCCGGATACGCTCGGCAACCGGTCGTCGACCTGCTCGGTTGCCGTCTGCCCGGTCGCCGACCGGGTGTACCGGACGGTATGAGTGACTGTTTCGCCGGCACCGGAGATCGCCGTCGCCAGTCGGCCCGATACATCGTAGGTATAGCGCAGCCAGTCACCGCTTTCGGCCATCACCGAAGTCAGACGCCCGAGAACGTCGTAGGAATGGATGCGGGCGATACCGGTGGCCGGTGTCACCGTGGCGACCCGGCCGCGCGAATCGTATGTGTAGCGGACGGGTGCACCCGCGTAATCGGTTTCGGTGGTACGCCTGCCCGCCGCGTCGTATTCGTAGCGCCAGGTATCGCCTGACGGATTCGTGACGCCGACGAGTCGGCACTGCGTATCCCAGAGGTAACGGGTCGTGGCCCCGTCGGGATCGATACGCACCTTCAACAGGTCGAACGCACCATAGCTGTACCGGGTCCGACCGCCCCTGCGATCGGTGTGCGCGACGAGATTGCCCTCACCGTCGTAGGTCCAGGTCTCGCGGTGTCCGTCGGCGTCGGTGCGCTCGATCAGCCGGTCGTCCGCGGACCAGACGTAGGAGGTCGTGCCTCCGACGGCATCGGTCACGGTCACCGGACGACCACAGTAGTCGCGGACGATCGTCGTTACCGCGCCGTGGGCATCGGTGATGCGGACCGGAAGCCCCGCCGGATCGACCTCGAAACCTGTGACGGCACCGGTGGACTCGGTAATGGTGGCGACCGCACCGGACTCGTGATGGGTGTACCCGGTCCGCACTCCCCCCGGCGCGACCACAGCTACGAGAACTCCACTGCTGTCCCACTCCCGGGTGTGGCACCCACCGTCCGCATCGGCCAGTGTGACCGGTCGCCGGCGTGTGTCGTAGGCGATCCGGACGGACAGGCCGTCGGGCCGGATCACTTCGACCGGATCTCCCTCGGTGCTGTACCGATACTCCGTGGCTGTTCCGTCCGCGGCGATCACTCGCACCGGGCGCCGGTCTTCCGCGTACTCGGTGCGGGTTCGGGCGCCGAGCGGATCGATGAGCTCGCACAACCGGAACTCGCGATCGAGCGCGTATTCCGTCGCAGCGCCCGTCGAATCGAAATGACGAGTACGACGGCTGCCGCTCACCGGATCCACGGTGTACTCGAAGCGGGCATCGAGTACACCCGCACTGCCGTGCTGAGCCACCACGCGGCCGCGGTCGTCATAGCTGTTGCGCATCCGGTTGTCGTTGGAATCGGTCCACGACTCCATCCGGTGCTCTGTGTCGTAGGTGTACCGCGTCACCGCGCCGACCCCGGTGCGCACCGACCTCAGGTCACCCTCTCGATAGCCGAATTCGCGCACCGTGTGGACGGTTTCACCCGCATCGTCCGCCGACAGGAGGTGCATCGCCGCCACACGACCGGATGCGCAGTCGATTCGGACCCGGTAGCCACCGCAGTGCTCGACGGCAACCGGGACGCCGTCCTCGTCGTAGCGGAAATCGATCGTGTTCTCGTGACGGTCGGTGATCCGGGACAGCAAGTACCCACCCCGTAGGCGGTCCACCGTGCCCGGTTCCGGGGTGGTGAAATCCCAGGACATCTCCCGGTCGGGATCGGTCACGCGATAGCCACCGGAGGCGACCGGCGCCAACGGCCAGGCCGGGCCTCCGTTGAGCGAGAACGCACGCCCGCCCGGCTCCGGATGGGGATACACCAGCAACAAGCCGTCGTCACCGACGAACGTCACGTTCGCGGTTTCGACGACAACACGCATATCGAGTGTCGCGGACCAGGAAGGTCCGAACCATCGACCGAACCGGTATCCCGATCGATGCCGCCGCCGCAGTATCAGCGGAAGCACCCCGGGCAGCTGTACATCGGTCTCCGGGAGGATGAATTCACCGGTAGCGACATCGACCGGATCATTACAGGCGGTGACCTGCTCAGCAGTGCGGTTCGTTTCGGAACGGCCGGTCGACGCCGCGTGCGCGAGACCGCGGTCGGCGGAAACACGGTCGTCCGCCGACCGCCGACCGCTGCCTACGGAATGCGCCGACCGAGCCCCCTCCATCGGCACGCTCGGTGTCCTGTCCCGCAGGGCAGCTGTCCCGAGGGCTTCGGCACTGCCGAATTGCCCGGCCGCCATCGTGAGCTTGCCCTCGTGGTTCGGCGAATGCCGGCTCCAGCCTTTCGCGATGGTTTCCGCGATAGCGGACAAGCGGATACCAGCACGCGCGAACGCTCCCGGCACGACCATCTACGGCCCCTCCCGTTCCTCCATCCCGTTGGCATCATCGCACGGCCTCCGACGTGACACGCAGGCGTCCCCGCTCCGGCGACCACCGGCGCCGACCTGGGCCGTACCGGTTGCGACTGCGGCGGCGGGTGATCGAACCGCCCTTCTTCCTCGGCTCTTGCTCCGCGTCCCGGCAGCGCGAACCGCTACCGGCCGGAACACCGGGCAACAGAGGTGCGGCCGCCAGAGGGCGGTCCGGGGTATCTGCCGTAGCGTTTCACCATGCAGGCCGACACCCCGCCCGGGCGGCCCCGGAACAACGGCTGACTTCGTTCGTCAACGACGGCCTCACCTTCGAGGTGATCGACGAGGGCCCGATCGACGGCATACCGATTGTCTTGCTGCACGGGTTTCCCCAGACGGCCGCGCAGTGGTCGCGCCTCACGCCGTTCCTGCACGAATCCGGTTACCGCCCCCTCGCTCCCGTGCAGCGCGGGTACTCCCCCGGCGCCCGGCCGAACTGGCCGCGATCGTCCTCGGGCGCATCGCCGGAACCGGTTGAGGCGTGCGGCGGGCAGCCGTGCCCGCTACCGCGACCACGGCACAGCAGGTGGCCCGGGCTATCCGGCCACCGCCCCGGCGGTCTCGGCGAACAACCCGGGTGCGCGCCGGACGATACCGGCCGGGCCGGAGTGCGGCGCGCTTTCCCGGTCCGCCGGAACGGGAGTCGCACCGTCGACCGGACCGGTCTCGTAGGCGTTGGCGACGAGGGCTGCTTGCAGATGCCACAGATCATCGGCATGCGCGGGATCGAGGCCGGTGTGCTGGGCGATGCGGCGCAACCGGTAGTCGAGGGTGTTGGCATGGATGTACAACACGCGGGCGGTCAGCTGACGGTTGCGATCGTTGGCCAGATGCGTGGCGAGCGTATGCAGCAGTTCGGGTTGGGACAGCAGTGGATCCAGCGCTGTCGCCAGCCGCTGCCGGGCCGGACCGGGCCGCGTTATCTGGTACTCCACTGCAAGGTCGGCCAACCGGTACAGGCGAGGGGGCCGGTGCAGACGCTGGGCGAGGTCGAGCAATTCGTGCGCGCGCCGGCTCGCGTCGGGGACCTCGTCGCGGTGAGCATGCACGACGGTGGCCAGTAGCGGGCCGGCGGCCGCGACCCGCAGCCGCTCGAACAACCGGACGACCGTGGACTCGTCGTCCCGGTGGCGGGGAACGAGAACGGTACCTCCGGCTTCACTCAGCCGAGCCGGAGGCATATCGGCGCCGAGACCGAGTTCGGCACGCAACCGGCGCAACCGGCGCCGGGCGTCCGAGCCGTCGCCCCCGGTATCCGCGCCCGCGTGCACCGGCCCGGAAAGCGCCAAGGCCAGCACCGAATAGGAGTCCACGTTGCGGAAACCGTTCTCGCGCACAGTCTCCGCGGTTCCGGTCCCCGAGATGAGCGCGGCGGCCAGCGCTTCGGCACCGGCGTGGCGCGCCGCGGTGTGGGCGCGGAACTCGCGCAGATAGGCGCGGGTGAAGCCGGTGATGACGTGATCGAGGACCTCGGCCAGGCGCTGACCCGCGACCACCATCATCGGACCGTCGGCACCACGGGCACGCCCGGCCAGCAGATCCAGTACGAACCGGAACCCGAGATGGGTGGCGTGCTGGACGGCCTCCAGTGCCACGCCCTCCGCGGCCCAGTCCTCGATCCGGCGGTACAGCGGCTCCGGCACCTCGTCCAGCGCACGACCCTGCAACGCCGCGGCCACCAACTCCAGGCATCCGGCCACCACTTCGGCCGCTTCCCGGCGCAGCACACCACACGGCATCGCCGACCCGGGTTCGACACCCTCGGCACCGGCCAGATGGTCCAGTAACTGCTGGGACAGTCGGTGTGTGCGGTGTAGATGCGATACCGCGGGCATCCCGGCGATCTCCAGTTCCGGAATGGCATGAGAGCTGCTCGTCAGCACTGACCTCGACCTCCTTGCTGCCATATGCACGGGTCCCACCACATCCGGCTGGACGTACCGTCCATATCAGTAAAAACTGTAACCGATGGTGAGTTGCACCACAACGCAGCGGCCTCGACCTCGCATCCGCCGCCGAGGATTCGCTCTGGATCCGTGTTCGAATCAGCATCTACTGAGACAGTGTGGTTAAGTTTGCCGAGATCCGGCTCGCGGACCGGCGGTGAGCGGAGGACGACGATGACCCGACGAACGCAGGAGTACCGGGTCGCCGAGCTGGCCGAGGCCGCCGGCGTCGCGGTGCGCACAGTGCGCTACTACCAGGAGCGCGGCCTACTCGAGGCCCCGCGGCGGCAGGGCCGCCACGCCATCTACAACCGCGCCCATCTGGAACGACTGAAACTCATCGCCGACCTGCTCGCCCGCGGCCACAGCCTCGAAGGTATCGCCGACCTGCTCACCAGCGCCGAACACGGCGGCGGGGTCTCGGAACTACTGGGATTCGAAACCGCGGCCTCGGTGGCGTGGGGCGACGGAGAAGTCACCATCGATATCGAGGAGATGCTGACCCGCTTCGGCGAACAGGCGAGCCCGGAAGCCATTTCGGAGGCGATCGCACTGGGCTATCTGCGCCTCGAGGACGACCGCTTCGTCTACTCCAGCGGCCGGTTGCTCGAGGCTGCCACCGCGTTCGTCGACGTAGGTATCCCGCTGCGTTCGATACTGGCGCTGAGCTGGGAGCTGGAGGCGGCCTTCGACCGGATGGCCTTCGCGTTCGTCCGGGAATTCCGGGTCAACCTGGTCAACCAGGTCCTGGAGAACCCCTCTCCCGAGCGATTGCACGACCTCGCCGGTACGCTCGCCGAGCTGCGCCCGGCGGTGCGCCTGGTCGCCGACGAACTCCTCGCCCGGGCCATGGACCGCCGCATCCACGCCGACCTGCCCGAAGTCTCCCAGCAGCTGAGCCGGGCCGCCGGCACGGACCCGGCCCCCGGCGACGACAGCACCCCGGCCGGACAGGACCGGTGATGATCGCCTATGTACTCGCGGCGATCGCCGCGCTCGAGGCCGTCGGCCTGCTCGTGCTGTGGCGGTTGCTGGTGCGCAGCCGTCGCGAACTCGTCGAACTGCAACGCCGGCCGGATACCCGGCAGTTGTTGATGAACAGCGGCCGCGAGGCCGTGAAAACCGTCTGGCAGACCGCGAGCCTCGTGCGCCGGAAAGGGTTGCGCGCGGCGGTACTCAGCTCCATCGAGGATCTGGCCGGATGGGCCCAGGTCGAAAGACCCGATCTGGCGAGACTCACCGCCGGAGGCGATGTGGTGATCGCCTTCTCCGATATCGAGGGGTCCACCGCGCTCAACGAACGCCTGGGCGATCGCGCCTGGGTCGCGCTGCTCGGCCGCCACGACCGGCTGATCCGCAAACTCGTCGCCGGGCACGGTGGGCATATCGTCAAGAGCCAGGGTGACGGTTTCATGATCGCGTTCGGGGACGCCGAAGAGGCGGTCCGCTGCGGTCTGCGGGTGCAGGGCGCCATCGGCACCGTCGCGGCGCCGGTCGCCCGGGTCCGCGTCCGTATCGGCATCCATATGGGCAGCTCGGTCCGCCGCGGTGACGACCTGTTCGGACGCAATGTCGCCATGGCCGCGCGGGTGGCCGGCCAGGCACACGGTGGGGAGATCCTGGTCAGCGAGGAGGTGCGTGACGCCGTGGCCGGCCGGCCCGATATCTCCGTCACCGCCACCCGCGAAGCCGAACTGAAGGGCTTCAGCGGTAGCTATCAGCTCTACACGGTCGCCGACCGGACCTGAAACCGGCTCGTCGCGAACATATCTCGTGGCTCGGATCCATCGAGTTGCCCCCATGCGCCTACTTCAGCCGAGCTGTTCGGCCAGTCCGACGATGATGCCCTCGGGGCCGCGGACGTAACAGAGCCGATAGATCTCCTCGTACTGCACCAGCTCGCCGACGAGTTCGCCACCGAGCGCGCGCAGTCGCACGATGACGTCGTCGATATCGTCGACGGCGAACATGACACGACGAATACCCAGTGTGTTCGCCGGCGCAGCCTCGGGCACGCCGGTGATGGCCTCCGGAGCGCGCTGCCGAGCGGGCACCGGCTTCTCGCTCCATATCCTGTTACTGACCCGCGGTGCGGATCTGGGTCAGGAATTCGGTATTCGTACGCGTCTGGCGGAGCCCGGTCAAGAGCAGTTCGAGCGCCTGCTGCGGATCGCGGCCCGCGAGAGTACTTCGCAGGGATCCGGTGGCCGCGCGTTCGTCCGGGGACAGCAGCAGCTCCTCTTTGCGGGTGCTCGACCGATCGATATCGATCGCCGGGAACAGGCGGCGGTCGGCGAGATGGCGGTCGAGTTTCAATTCGGCGTTTCCGGTGCCCTTGTACTCCTCGAAGATGACGGTGTCGGCCAGCGAGCCGGTTTCCACCAGTGCCGTGGCGATGATGGTGAGCGAGCCGCCGTTCTCGATATTGCGGGCGGCGCCGAGGAATCTCTTCGGCGGTGCGAGTGCCGCGGCGTCGACGCCGCCGGAGAGGATGCGGCCGGAACCGGCCGCGGCCAGATTGTAGGCGCGGGCCAGCCGGGTCAGCGAATCCAGGAGCACGACCACGTCGCGTCCCGATTCGACGAGCCGTTTGGCACGTTCGATGGCCAGTTCGGCGAGCGCGATATGTTCGCGTGCAGGTTGGTCGAAGGTCGCCGCGGCGATCTCGGCGGGCACCGCCCGGGACAGATCGGTGACCTCTTCCGGGCGTTCGCCGACCAGGACGAGTATCAACTCGCATTCGGGATGATTCTTGGCGATTCCGTGGGCGATGGATCCCAGCACCGAGGTCTTGCCCGCTTTGGGCGGCGCGACCACCAGCGCACGCTGGCCTTTGCCGATCGGCATCACCAGATCGGTGACCCGGGTGGTCAGCTCGTGCGGTTCGGTCTCCAGGACCAAGCGGTCCTGCGGATAGAGCGGGACCAGATCGGCGAAATGTGGTCGCGGACCGAAAGTATCGGCGGGCACACCGTTCACGGTGCCGACGCCGGTCAGTGTGCCGAGTGCACCACCGTCACGGCCGGGTTCTACTGTGCCGGTGAGGATATCGCCCCGGCGCAACCCGTACCGGCGCACCAGCCGGGCCGGTACGCGGGCATCGCGTGGCCCGGGCAGATAACCGTCGACGCGTAACGCGGCACGATTACCTTCGATATCGAGAATTCCGGCGACCGGCGGCGCCGGGTCGATCGTGGTTGCGGTGTCCTGGATGTGGACAGTGTTGTTCTGCATGGGTCCTCCTCGGAGGAAATCGGATCCGGCAGGCCGGGAGGGGCCGCCGACGGTTACGGACGCTCGCCACGGGCGCCGAGTGGCCGGAACGATCCGGGACGAGCACGATACGAATCCAGGGCGGCCGGAACCGCCGTGGTGAACGATGATTCTTGTGGGAGGGAGCTGACACCTACATCCACAAGGTGAAGACGGCACCTACGGTAGCGTCACTCGGGACAACACGCAACAGTGTCCGTTTGTTCCACCGGTCACGCGCGATTCCGCGAACGGCCGGGTGCCTGCTCCCCGCCACCGCATCGATTTCGCCGTACGGGAACCCGGACGAGTCCCGATACGTCCTGTGGATATGAGTACCCACCCACCCGGCGCCCCCGAGCCCATGGACGAGCGGGTGAATCCCTGCGCGCATCGCGAGGACCCGGGCCCGCGTCTGCTCTATGCCGTCCGGCACGGCCAGAGCACCGTCAATGCCGGTATCCGTCCCGCGACCCCCGCCGAAGCCGACGATATGGCCATCGAACTCACCGAGCTCGGCGCGCGGCAGGCGGTCGCCCTCGGCCGATGGCTGGCCGCGCTGCCACCCGAGCACCGCCCCGAAATCGTGCTGTGCTCGCCGTATCGGCGAGCTGTCACCACCTGGCAGCTCGCGGAAGCGGAACTACGGGACGCGGGTGTCCCGGCGCCCTGCCGGGTGACCGTGCCGGCCCTGCACGACCGGTTCCGTGGCACCCTGTCGCATATCCCCGCCGACGAGGTACAGCAGCGTTATCCCGAGCAGTACGCGGCCGAACGAGCCGATCCGCTCGGCTACCGGCCACCGGACGGCGAATCCTTTCACGATGTCGCCGCCCGGCTGACCGGAGTGGTCGAGCGGATCGCCGCCGATACCCGGCACCGGCGAACCCTCGTCGTCGCCCACGACGCGGTCATCCTGCTGTTACGCCGGCTGCTCGAACATCTCGACGACGCCGGCACACTCGCCGTCGCCGCGGCCGGCCTGGCCGGGAACGCCTCGGTCACCGCGTGGGCACAGCACGAGGACGGCTATCGCCTCCTGTACTACGACCGCCGCGACCATCTTCCACGAACATGACCGGCACCCGCGGGTGTCCTGTGCGGCCGGAGCCGGCCCGGACGGCGGCGCCGGTATTTCGGTGGCGCGCTCCGGGCCCGTACGGTTACGGTGACTCCGGTCGCGACGAGGTGGCCGAAGGAGGGAAAACCCGTGTCCACCAAGCTGAATCAGCTCATCGCCATCGAGAAGGGCGCCAAAGCACAGGCGACCGCCGATGTGACCGCCGCGTACCAGCGCGTGGGCAAGGTCGATCTGCTGGCGGGAATTTCGCGCACCTACCGGCCGCTGGACGATATGGGCGAGGAATTGCCGGCGGAGTCCAAGCGGGTCCAGGTGCGGGCCGGCGAGGTGATCGCCGATATGAAGCGCACCCTGACCCGGCTCTTCGACGTGACCGCCACCAAGGACACCGCGAACTGCTCGGCGAAGGCCGATATCACGGTGGACGGCGTCACCATCGCCCGCGATCTGCCGGTCACCTATTTGCTGTTCCTGGAGAAGCAGCTGAGCGAGCTGAAGAAATTCGTCGCCAAGCTCCCGACCCTGGATCCGGCCGAATCGTGGGCGTTCGACGAGGTCACCGACTGCTATGCCACCCAGCCGTCGCAGACCGTGCGGACCAAGAAGGTACCGCGCAACCACGTACTGGCCGCGGCCACCGATAAGCACCCGGCGCAGGTGGAGGTGTACCACGAGGATGTGGTGGTGGGCCGCTGGACCACCACCAAGTTCTCCGGCGCGCTGCCCGCGAAGGAAGTCGGCGATCTCGCGGACCGGCTCGGCAAACTGCTCGACGCGGTCCGGATCGCCCGGGAGACGGCGAATGCCACCCCGGTGACCGATATCGAGCCCGGTCACGCCATTCTCGGCTACCTGTTCGGTTAGCCGGGACACGAACTCCCCCTGCGGGGGGATGGAGCGCAATCTGAAACTGACATTGAGACTCACCCGCGCAGGTGCTGCCAGGACCTGCCGATAGATTCAGCTTCTTGCTCCAAGCTCTACAACTCCATCGATCACTCGACGTGCGGATACGCTGCTACGCACCCCCGAGATCCGGGTTCGATTCCCGGTGGCGGCTCTCCGTGCCGCTGTAGCGTAAAGGCAACGCGCGGGGTTACTCATGATGACTCGTATTCGCGGATCGGCGATCACAGGTGGGGCAAACGGTAGCTCATCTGGTAGAGCATCGGACTCCTAATCCGACGGTAGTGGGTTCGAATCCCACTCGTTGACCAGGAGGGGCCGGGAAGGGTATTCCCGGCCCCTCCGCCTGTCCGCACCCCGTCCCCGACGAGCACCGGCGTATCTCCCGGACGACGACACCCGAGGCGGGGGAAGGCCGATCGCCGAGTTCAGCCTCGGGCTGTTCGGACATCGTGATCGTTCGACAGCACTGCGCTGGATACCGCGTCGACGAACTGTCGCGGCGCACGAGCGGGAAACTGCCCGCTGACCGGCATCTCGATCACCCGGGTACCGGGAATCCGAGTGAAGACCACCGGGATATCGGGGGTCATCCGGCCGCTCGGCGGTTCGAGGAAAGTGATCTCGACGCCCGCGTCCACCAGCGCGTGGGTATCCAGCCACGATTGCGGCATATGCCGGAACACGGCCGGATAGATCGAGTTGTAGCGGCCGATGTTCGCCACCGCCTCGGCCACGCACAGCGACAACTCCCGCGGTGAGCCGGTTCCGTAGATACCCACGTTCTTCTGCCACAGCTGCCGGAAGATCGCACCGTCCGGGGTTACTTCCAGATCCGGCGCCCAGTTCGCCGCCCAGTACTCACACGTCTCGGCATCGGGCCGCTCGAGCGCGTAGAGGACCGCGCTCCGCACCCGGCCGGTGCCCTGGAGGCGACGCGCGATTTCGGTGGCGAGAAAACCACCCGTCTTCATACCGACCGGCACGAAACCATCGATCCCCAGTGCGTCCACCGCCTGGACCAGGATCCGGCCGTAGTCGGCGATCGTGGCATCCGCCGGTGCGGAATCGCTGAGCCCGAATCCCGGAGTATCCAAGGCGAAGACCGGTATCCGCGCACCGAGCGCGTCCATGATCGGTTCGTACACCAGCGACGACCGTGGCGATTCGTGTAGCAGCACCGCCGCCTTCGCCACCGCGGGCGGTGGGCCGGACCGGCGATAGTGCACCTGACCCCAGTCGGTATCGATATATCCGCGCATCTCATCGGTCCTTTCGATCAGTTCTCGGGTGCTCCGGTCCGGCTGCGAGCGATTCGCCCGGCTCGGCGGGTGCCGCGTCGACGGCGACGTGAGGCAATCGCGTCACGACGAGGAGCCCGATCGCCACCACCGCCGCGGCCGGCGGGAAGACGACCGGAAGTCCGTGGGCGTACGCCGCGCGATTCGACGCGCCGCCGGCTCGGAGGGCAGGTCGGTGACGACGGTGGGCACCGAGGTGGCGACCACGGTCGCCGACAGACCGGACGCGAACTGTGCCGACCTGAGCCCGGAGAGCGGCGTCGGCACCGGTCGCAGTGAACTCGTCACGGGTAGTCCGGTGGTTGCCGGGGGTATAGCCCGGGTCATGTCCGCACGGCGAGTGCGGCCTCGAGTACCACCTCGGTGAAGGCCTGCGGAGCCCGTATCGCGAACTGCCCGTTCACCGGCATCCGCACGACCCGGGTGCCGGGAACGTGGACGAATTCGATCGGCGTATCCGGAGTCATCCGCGCTTCGGTCGGTTCCAGTACCGTGACCGCGACGCCGTCGGCGATCAGGGTCAGATTATCGTCCCAGGTCTGCTGATGACCCCGGAAGACAGCCGGATATATCGAGTTGTACCGCTCCGGATTGAGCACGGTATCGGCCACACACCCGGCGAGCTGGGCGGGGCATCCGGTGCCGTAGATACCGGTGTTCTTGCGCCAGAGCTCGTCGAAGATCGCCCCGTCCGCGGTCACCTCGAGCACGGGAGCCCAATTCCGGGCCCAGTACTCGCTGTTCCTCGTCGCCGGATCCGACAACCCGTACAGGACCATCCGATCGACCCGGCCGGTGCCACGCAGACCGGTAGCGATCGCCGTGGCCAGCGAACTGCCGGTCTTCATACCCACCGGCACGAACGTTCCCACCCCCAGCGCGTCGAGGGCCTGGACGAGGATCCGCGCGTAGTCGGCCAGCACCGCGCCCTCGGGTGCGCTGTCACTGGCACCGAATCCCGGTGTGTCGAAGGCGTATACCGCGACCTGCGCCCCCAGCCCGGCCAGGACCGGTTCGTACACTGCCGACGATCTGGGTGATTCGTGCAGCAGAACGACCACGGCGCGGGCCGCCCCGCTATCCGGCCCGGCCTTGCGGTAGTGCAGCTGACCCCATGCGGTATCGACGTATCCGCGCATCAGAACTCCAGCAGATTGTCACGTAGTTGCGCGAACGAGTAGCGATCGCGAGTGAGCCCTCGCCGCTGCAACTCCGGTACCAGACCGTCGCAGATCTCGGCGACGAAACGACGGGTGATACCGTCGGAGCAGATCAGAAAACCGTCGCCACCGACAATATCCATGATTTCCGCCAGCTGGTCGGCGACCGATTCCGGAGTACCGGCCACCATGGCCCCGTTGCCGATACCGCGACCGAGCACCGCTTCGCGCAGCGTCCGGTCCGCGTTACGGCGAGCGAACTCGGCGAACTGCTGAGTGCCGTTGGTTTTCAACGCCAGCTCCCCGAGTGGCTCGTCGAGTGGAATCTCGGCGAAGTCGATATCGGTGGATTTCGACATCTTGGCCAGCTCCACCTCGATATTCGAGGCCATCTCCGCTCGGCGCTGCTCGATCCGCTCCCGCGCTTCACGCTCGGTGGCGGCCACGATCGGGCCGATTCCGAACAGCACCTTGATCTCGTCCGGTTTACGTCCCACGTCGATCGCCGCGCCCTGGACACTGTCGCGATAGTCGCGCATCTTGGCCGCGGTCGGCGCGATGGCGACGATCGTATCGGCGTGCTTCGCGGCGAAGGCGATTCCCCGCGGGGAACCGCCCGCCTGGGCGATCACCGGCCGGCCCTGCGGAATCGGGCCGGTGTTGAGCGGTCCACGGGTCGAGAAATACGGTCCGGAGTGGTCGGCACGACGAACCTTCGTATGGTCGGCCCAGTACCCGCTCCGGTGATCGGCGACCACCGCGTCACCGTCCCAGGTGTCCCACAGCACCTCGGCCGCGGTCACGAAATCCTCGGCCATGTCGTAGCGCCGGTCGTGCTCGTCCATACCGGGGTACCCGTAGTTCTGCAGGGCGCGGTCGGATGTCCCGGTGACGAAGTTGATGCCCATCCGGCCCCGCGACACCTGGTCCAGCGTGGCCCCGAGACGTGCCAGCATGTACGGGTGGTAGGCGAAAGTACCTGCGGTGGCGATGATCCCGAGACGCTCGGTGGCCTGCGCCAGCAGCGTCGCCACGATCATCGGGTCCTGCCGGGGAGCCTGGAAAGCGTGCTTCAGGTAGACCTCCATCGAATCCCCGTAGGTATCGCCGACGAAGGTGTTGTCCTCGATCAGGACATAGTCGAAGCAGGCCCGCTCCATCGCCCGCGCCAGGTCGACGAAGATCTCGGCCTGCTGCCACCGGGTGCCGATCGAACCGCTGAACGGCCTGTTCCAGGCCGGCACACTGGTGCCGTTGAGGAACCAGCCGAGATGGAACGGTGTGGTCATGGGGAGAACTCCTTGCTGGACCGGCCCCACCGGATCGGTCCGAGACGGGGTGGTCAGAAGGCCGAGAGGTTCGCCTTGAAGGTCTGCTTGTCGTAGGCGCTGCGGATCAGGCCGCGGCGGCGCAGCGCGGGCGCCAGACCCGAGGCGATCTCGTCGACGTAGCGCCGCGAATGGGTGCGGACGGGTTCGCCGCGCACCAGGAATCCGTCACCGCCGACGGCGTCGGCGACCTCTTCCAGCTGCTCGGCGACCGAATCGGGCGTACCGACGAGCGGTACGGCCGGATTGGTGCGCCCGAGCAGCGCTTCGCGCAGCGTTCTGCCGGCGGCGGCTTTGACGAGTGATTTCAGGCTCGACGCGTGACCGTTGGTGTGGATATCCTCGGGCAGTGGGGAATCCAGGTCGAATTGCGCGAAGTCGACCTCGGTGGTGATCGACATGATGCCCAGCTGGGTTTCGATCTGGTCCTGGGTCAGTTCGTCGCGGCGGGCCGCGAGCTCCTTCGCTTCCTGCGCTGTCTCGCCGAGGACCGGCTGGATGATGTACATGACCTTGATCTCGTCGGGATCACGCCCGTGGGCGGCGGCACGCGCCCGGATATCGTCGCGGTACTCCTTCATCTCGGCCGGGCCCGACGGCTGGCACAACAGCACATTCGCGTGTTTCGACGCGAAATCGCGCCCGGCCGGTGATCCGCCCGCCTGACAGATCACCGGATGGCCCTGTGGTCCGGCCGGAAGGTTCAGCGGCCCGCGCACATCGAAGTACTTTCCCTTGTGGTGGATGGGGTGGACCTTGGTGTGATCGACGAGAACTCCGGTCTCCCGGTCGGCGATGACGGCGCCCGGCTCCCAGGAATCCCAGAGTCCCTTCACGACGGTGATGAACTCCTCGGCCATCACATAGCGCTCGTCGTGTTCGAGCAGCTTCTCGATCCCGTAGTTCTGTGCCGCCAGGTTCTCCGAGGAGGTGACGACATTCCAGCCGACGCGGCCGCGGGTCAGATGGTCCATGGTCGCCATGGTGCGCGCGAGGATGAACGGTGGATAGAACGATGTGGACATGGTCGCGATGAAACCCATGTGCTTCGTATGCTGGGCCAGGATCGGCAGCAGCGGCACCGGATCGCCCTTCGGTGAATGCAGGCCGTGTTTGAGATCGTTGCGCTGACTGCCGCCGTAGGTATCGGAGACGAGGGTGGAGTCCTCGAACATCATGAAATCGAATCCGGCCCGTTCCAGGGCACGGGCCATATCGATGTAGTAGTCGCCGTTGAGCCATTCGGTGGCGGTGCCGGCGGCCCAGGGACTCTTCCACGCCGGAGTCTTGAAGGGCGTGAACCAGGCGAGGTGGAACGGATCGGCCATCGGAATTCTCCTTCGGATGTGGATGGACTGACCCGGATCGCGCACGGCGTCCGGACGTCGGTCGGCTCCACCATTCGACGTGGCGGTGATTTCGGCCGAGGGCCGCAGCGGTAAGGGTTACTTTTCGCGTACGAGGTATTCACGGAGAGGCCGGTGAGCAGGGGCGATCGTTATGCCACAGCGCAATTCGCCGACCGCGGCGCCCGGGTCGGCTCACACGACGGGTCCGTCACGGCAATTCGCCGTGACGGACCCGTCGCACCGAGACGTGCGGTCACTGCCAGGACGCGGTACGCCAATCCACATGACCGTCGGCGCGGGGCTGCCACTGCAGCCCGCTGGTCTTGCCGTAGGTCGACACGGTGTAGTCGAGATTGATGACCCAGGATCGCTGCTGGTTCAGCGCCCAGATCTCCGATATCACCGCCCGGCGCTGCCGCTGGTCCACCGTGGTCCCGGCCCGTACGATCAACGCGTCGATATCCGGGTCGGAGAACAGGGCGTTCCCGGTGGGGCCGAACAGATAGTTCAGTGTGGTGGAGGCATCCATCATCGACGGCGAGAACTGCGACAGATACAGGCCGCGGAACTGGTGGGTGGTCCATTTCAGGTCGAAACTCGCCGCGTCCGATCCGCGCAGTTCGACGTCGATGCCGATCCGGGAGAGCTGCTCGGCCACCGCCTGGGCCAGCTGACTCGACATCGGGACATTGCCGGCGGTCGGATAATCCAGCGGTATCGCGGTGCCGCGGTAGCCGCTCTCGGTCACCAGCCGCCGGGCGGCCGCGAGATCGTGCTCGAGTGGCGCGAGCGAACCGTCGTAGCCCTCGACATCGGGCGCGACGGCCGATCCACTCGCCACGGCACCGTACCCGTAGAGCACGGTATCGATGATCGTCCGGCGGTCGATCGCCATGCTGATCGCATTGCGCAGCTTCTGATCCGCCAGCGGCCCACCGGCCGCCGCGTTGCCCGACAGGTACACGAGTTGGTTCGCCTGTTTCCGCACCGGTTCGGCCGCGCCCCGGACCGCGCTGATCTGCGCGGGTGCGAGTGAGGTCAGATCGATATCACCGGCGAGCAGGCCGTTGATACGTGCTTCCGGGTCGGCCACCGGCAGCACGGTGACCCGGCCGATGGACGGTTCACCGCCCCAGTACCCGGGGTAGGAGGTGAGCTCGACCGATACACCGGGTGTCCAGCTCACGAACCGGTACGGCCCGGAACCGATCGGCCGGTCGGCGAATCCGGCCGATCCGACCCGCCGGTAGTACTGCTCCGGCACGACCGAGATGTAGTAGGCCATCCGCGGAAACGCCGCATCCGCCTTCTTCAAGGTGAACACCACATCGCCGTTCGGGCCGGTCCCGACACTCGCGATGTTGTTCGTGTAGATCCGGTTGAGTGATTTCGGGTTGTCCATCACGGCCCGGAAACTGAAGACGACATCGGCGGCGGTGACGGGTGTGCCGTCGTGGAACGTGGCATCCCGGCGCAGCGAAAAGGTCCACACCCCGCCGGCGGCGGACGCCGTCCAGCCGGTGGCGAGACGAGGTGCCAGGCTCCCGTCCGGCATGACCTCGTTCAGCTGATCGAACACCGACCGGAAGATATTCGTCGAGTACAGGCTGTTGTCGATCACCGGATCGGGTGATTTGAGATCCATCGGCTGGGCGACGGTAATCGAATCCGTCTCCGCCCCGGTGGGAGTGGCGCAGCCGGCGAGGGCGAGGATGCCCGCCAGCAGCGCGGCGAGAACGGCCGGTGCGCGGCGGTGGGCCGCGCGCGGCGCAGGAGACCGGTTCATGCCACCGCCACCTCGTCGTCGCGGCGACCGGCCCGGCGAGACGGATCGGGTACCGGCGCCGAATCCAACAGTATTCGCGTGTACTCGTGCTGCGGATCGCCGAAAACCTGTTCGGCGGTCCCGTATTCGACGAAGCGGCCCTGTCGCATCACCGCCACTTCGTCGGCGAGACTGCGCACCACGGCGAGATCATGGGAGACGAACAGGTACGCCAGCCCCAATTCGCGTTGCAGATCGCGCAGGAGGTCGAGAACCTGGGCCTGGATGGAGACGTCGAGCGCCGAAGTCGGCTCGTCGAGGATGAGCGCCTCCGGGCGCAGCACCAGGGCCCGGGCGATACCGATCCGCTGCCGCTGGCCGCCCGAGAACTCCGCGGGACGCCGCCGCGCCATCGTCGTGGTCAGACCCACCTGGTCGAGAACTTCCGCGACGCGGGCCGGGGAATAGCATTTGCCGATCCGAAGCGGTTCGGCGACGATCTCGTGCACAGTCAACCGGGGGTCGAGACTGGAGTACGGGTCCTGGAACACGGCCTGGACCGCGCGCCGCAACGGTCGCCGAGCGCGATCGGACAGCCGGGTGACATCGCGGCCGTGCACATACACCGCTCCCGAGGTGGGCTTCTGGATACCCAGGATCGTCTTCACCAAGGTGCTCTTCCCACAACCGGATTCGCCCACCAGGCCGACGGTGACACCTTTGTCCAGCCGCAGGGTCACCCCGTCCACCGCCCGCAGCTGTTCCGGTTTCGACCGCCACGAATTGCGGATCGGATAGTGCACGTGGACGTCTTCGATATCGACGACGGGCCGGCCCTTCTTCACCTCGGATACCGGGGCGGCGCGCCCACCGACGCGGCCGTCACCCAGCGAGAGCACCGCGGACAGGAGCCGGCGCGTGTACTCCTCGCGTGGATTCCGGAAGATCTCGAGCGTACTTCCCTGCTCCACCAGTTTGCCGCGGTACATGACCAGTACCCGGTCGGCGTTCTCGGCCACCAGGCCGAGGTCGTGGGTGACCAGGACGAGCGAGGAACCGACCCGCTCACGCACCTCCTGCATAACCCGCATCACCTGCGCCTGCACCGTGACATCGAGCGCGGTGGTCGGTTCGTCGGCGATGAGCATGCGCGGATCATGGGCCATCGCCATCGCGATCATCACCCGCTGCCGCTGGCCGCCGGAGAGCTCGTGCGGATAGGAGCGCAATTTACGTTCGGGATCGGGCATATGCACCGATTCGAGCAATTCGATACACCGGGACCGCACCTCGGCTCTGCCGAGACCCCCCGCATGCAGTTCGATCATCTCGGCCAACTGCGTGTGGACACGCATCACCGGGTTCAGCGACATCATCGGATCCTGGAAGACCATGGCCAGATCGGCGCCCCGCACGGCCCGTAGCGCTCTGTCGTCCGCGGTCAGCAGGTCCAGATCGCCGAGCCGCACACTGCCACCGGTGACCCGTACTCCGCGGGGCAGCAGGCCCATGGCGGCCAGTACGGTCATCGACTTCCCGGATCCGGATTCGCCCACGAGCGCGACTGCTTCACCGGGATGGATATCGAACGAGACACCGTCCACCAACCGGTTCGGCGCATGGGCGGGTCCGGCTTCGATCACCAGATCACGAACACTGATCACTTGTTGTCGGGCGGTCATCGGTCGCTCTTTTCCGGCGTCTCGGCGCTCGTGAGTCGTTTGCTGAGGAATTGGAGGCCGGCGATGAGCATGAACAGCATCACGCCGGGAACAACGGTGAGCATCGGCTCGGAGCGCAGGAACGACTGACCGTCCCGGATCATCCCGCCGAGGCTGGGTGTGGGGGCCTGGATCCCGAGCCCCAGATACGACATGGCCGCCTCGTAGAGCACGATGGTGCCGATATCGAACGGGATCATGATCAGAACGGTGGGCAGCGCATTGGGTAGCAGGTGCCGCCGCAGGATCCAGGCGGTACCGGCCCCGTGGGTTTTCGGTGCCCAGATGAACTCGCGTTCGCGCAGCGACCACGCCGTGGCCCGCGAGACGCGTGCGTAGCCGACCCAATTGGCGAGGCCGATCACGACGACGAGCACGGGGATCGACGGACCGAGCGCCGAGACGATCGCGATCAGCAGCAGCATCACCGGCATGGCCAGCTGGATATCGGAGAGTGCCGAGATGATGTTGTCGAGCCGGCCGCCGAAGTAACCGGCGCACAACCCGAGGAAGACACCCAGCACCACGCTGACGAGTACCGCGGGTACCGCGACCAACAGGCACATCCGGCCCGCCACCGCGAGTCGCGACAGCGTGTCACGGCCGAGATCGTCGGTGCCGAGTGGGTGCGCCGGATCGGCCGCGATCGGCAGGAACCGGTTCTGCAGATCCTGTCCGGTCGGATCGTAGGAGGGCAGCAACGGGGTGACGACGACTACGAGCAGGACGACCGCGAGCATGGTGACGGCGATCGCCACGCTGGGATCGGTCCGGCGGCGCCGCCGGGTAGCGGGAGGTGATCCGAGTGCCACAGAAGTCATTTCAGCCTCACTCGCGGGTCGATGACCGAGTACAGGAGATCGACGGCCAGATTGACCACGACGAAGAAGAGTGCGATCACCAGAATCGAGGTCTGCACCACCGTGTAGTCGCGCCCGGCGATGGACTGGATCAGCAACTGGCCGATACCGGGCCAGTTGAACACCAGTTCCACGACGATGGAGCCACCCAGCAGGACGCCGAGGTTGATACCGGCCACCGTGACGACCGGCAGGACCGCGTTGGGGAGCATATGCCGCAGCAGAACCACGCCGCGCCGTTGGCCTTTCGCGTACGCGGTCCGCACGTAATCGGCGCTCTGCTGTTCGATGAACGCGGTATCGAGCAGCCTGATGTAGAGCGCGCATTCGAGGGTGGCGATGGTGATCGCCGGGAGCACGATGGACAGCGGGCTGTTGTTGCCCAGCGCCGGAAACATCCGCAGTGTCACCGCGAACACCATGACCAGCAGGACACCGAGCCAGAACGACGGGATCGCCTGGCGCGCACTGGCGAACCACAACACCGCCGAACGCAACCGCGCGGAGTCGGTGTACTGGAGGATCATCACCACCGCGAACGCCGCCGCGATACCGATGACGAAACCGGTCGACGCGAGTTGCAGGGTCGCCGGCAACCGCTGCGCGACGAGGTCCAGACTCGGAATGTTCTGCTTCAGCGATATTCCCAGATCACCGGTGAGCGCGTCGCCGAGGAAACGGCCGTACTGCACCACCAGCGGATCGTCGAAGCCCAAGGTTTTCGAGAGTTCGTCGATGTCGTCGGCGGAGGCGTCGGGCCCCAGCAGCAGCGCCGCGGGGTTTCCGGAGAGCCTGACCAAGAAGAACGCGACCGTGACGACGCCGAAGATCGTCACGAGGCTCTGCACGATCCGGCGAGCCAGATATCGGGGCACCAGAGACCCTCCTGTTCACATGTCTCGGGGTGATACGGCACCCCACGCGAACAATGGGCGGGTGTGCCGGGTCGTGAGACGACCCGTAGTGATTCCATCTGCCGGCTGTTTCGCGATCTGGTCCGAGCCGTCATATTTCTATTTCGCCGAAACCGATTCGGTTTCTTCCGCTCTGACCTGGCCTTTTCAGTGCCGGCCGCCGGTATTCGCCTACGCCGCGGCCGACGTTTCCGATTCGGAGTTCAGCGCAGGTCGGAAACCGGTACTCCGGTGCCGCGATCGGCACGGCTTCCGGCCAGTTCGACCGACCGCTTCCCGGACAGGACATCGGCCGCGGCGGGGACCGGAATGCGGTACGACTCGGCGACAGTCGTGTACAGAGCCCCACCCAGCCGGCCCACCGGCCGGTAGGCGGCGATATCGATACGACCCCGCTCGTCGAGCACGGCGTCGTCCACGTGGATCGCGACGACCGCGGCGAATATCAAGACGGTGCCGGGCATGGCCTTCTCCTCGACCGCCCGGCACTCGAGTGCCGCCCTGGCTCCCGCCAGGCGGGGCACCCGGACCGCTGTTCCCGCCACTGTGGACAACCCGAGCAGTTCGGCCTCGTCGATCTCCGGTGGGACGACCGCGGCGGAGTCGGTTTGGACACCGGCCAGCCCCTCGGTGACGAGATTGACGACGAACTCGCCCGTCTCCCGGATATTGTCCAGCGTGTCCTTACGGCCGGTGAACGACACCATCAGCATCGGCGGGTCCATGGTGACCAACGAGAAGTAGCTGTACGGTGCGAGATTTCCCACGCCCGCGGACGAAACGGTACCGACCCAGGCGATCGGGCGCGGCACCACGGCATTCTTGATCATCCAGGTGAAATCGACCCGGTCCGAGGATATATCGAGATACATGACTCTCCTAGCTCAGCGCGACAGACCCCGTGGCCGGGTCTCCGTGGGATTCGTCCACGACCTGGTGCATGGCGCGCACGCTGTCGTCCCGGGCCCAGAGCGCGACGCGATCGCCGCGATAGTGCCCGTAGGCCAGCATGCGGGGGCGGCCGGTGGCGTCGCGGACGAGAGTTTCGCGCACCAGCAACGCCGAACCCGGTTCGACCCCGAGCACCTTGGCCGTCCGCTCGTCACAGTTGACCGCTTCGACCGTCGCCTCGATATGCGACTCCGACATCGCGCGCAGCTCGCACACCTGGGTCTCGAGATCGTCGCGCGGATCCGGTGCTCCGGGCCGGTGATAGCCGACGATGATGCCGATCACCTCACCACCCCGGTACACGAGATCCTCCTGCAGGACGACCCGGAAATCGTCGAGTTCGAGGCGGGAGCGGAGGTAACCGTCGGCCAGGACGGTGGTCCGCTCGACGTGTTCGAGTTCGACCCCCAGGGAGGGGTGTTCGACCCCGCCGGCGGAGGAACGCCAGGTGCCGACCGGGAGCATTTCGAGCAGCGGGAGTTCGGAGATCGCGGCGACGACCCGGGTGCCGACCTTCTGACGACGCTGGATGAGCCCCTCACTGCCCAGCATCTGCAACGCGGACCGGATCGAGTTCCGGGTCATCATCAGGGACATGACGAGGTTCTGTTCCGCGAAGGCGTCGTGCTCGGTGAGCAGGTGCCGCCGGATTCCGGCCCGGAGCAGTACATGCGCCCGCCGCGGGGACGACTGGAGCAGTTCCCGGACCCGCTTACCGCTACCGGAGCGAGCGCGCCCGAGCGCTTCGGTGAGTTCGTCGTGCGACGACACGGTCATGACGGTCCCCTCTCCTGGGTTGCCATACGCCGGCCGCGCCTGCCTTATCGGAGTCGCGTCGACACCGAGCAGTCTTTCGACATCGGGTGACATGAGAATTACGCCGCGTGACGCAGGTGGAAATTGTCCGGAATCGGTAACCGATGAGCCCGTTACCAGGCCATTTTCAGTTCTCGGCTGTTCCGCCGCCGGATACCGCACAGTGACGCAGGTCAAATTCTCCGGCCGCCGTGCCGTCGAGGAGGTGTCCCATCCGCTGCCGTTTGGCATCGAGATAACGCATATTCGACACCGCCACACCGGCCACCAGGGGAATACGTTCGGCAATATCGATTCCCGCGGTCTGCAGTCCCCGGACCTTGTCCGGATTGTTCGTCAGCACGCGCACCCGATCGATCCCGAGGTCCCGCAGGATGGCCGCGGCGGCACCGTACTCGCGGCCGTCGACCGGCTCGCCGAGTTCGATATTCGCCTCGACCGTATCCAGTCCGCGGTCCTGTAACCGGTAGGCAGCGAGTTTCTGCAGCAGTCCGATACCGCGCCCTTCGTGGCCACGCAGATACACCAGCACCCCGCCCGCACGACGGATCCGGTCCAGCGCCGCGTCCAGCTGTGGCCCGCATTCGCAGCGCCGGGAGTGGAAGGCCTCGCCCGTGAGGCATTCCGAGTGCACCCGCACCAGGGGCGCACCCCGGGACACCTCCCCGCAGAGAAGTGCGATGTGCTCGGCGCCGGTCTCGGTATCCCGGTAGCCGATGGCCCGCAGCTCCCCCGACGGTG
The DNA here is from genome assembly GCF_053605105.1 of Nocardia sp. NPDC003963. Lineage (NCBI taxonomy): Bacteria > Bacillati > Actinomycetota > Actinomycetes > Mycobacteriales > Nocardiaceae > Nocardia > Nocardia sp. NPDC003963. Next base: position 489,313 of record NZ_JBSGIP010000001.1, on the reverse strand, counting down.
TCGGCAGGACGGTTTCCGCGCCACGACGAACCCGCGGGGATACCTCCCAGCGGTCCGGGTCGTGGCGGCGGCGATATTCGGCGAGCTCCGCGATCGTCAGCACCGGCAGGCCCATCCGGGTGCCCAGCGCCGCCACCTGCGGGTAGCGCATCATCGACCCGTCGTCGGCGACGAGTTCGGCGATCACGCCCACCGCCGGAAGACCCGCGAGCGTGCACAGGTCCACCGCGGCCTCGGTATGACCGGGTCGTTCGAGTACCCCGCCCGGGCGGGCCCGCAGCGGCAGCACATGCCCGGGGCGGGTGAAATCGGCCGGGCCCGCCTCCGCCGCGGCCAGCAGCCGCAGCGTACGGGCCCGGTCCGCGGCCGAGATCCCGGTCGAAACACCCCGCGCGGCATCGACGGTCACCGTATAGGCGGTCGACTTCGGATCCTCGTTGCGGACCACCATCGCCGGCAATTCGAGGACGTCGGCACGCTGGGCCGTCATCGGCGCGCACAGCAGCCCCGAAGTATTGCGCACCGTCCACGCGATCCATTCCGTGCCGGCCCGGTCGGCCGCCAGCACGACATCGCCCTCGTTCTCCCGATCGGCGGCATCTGTCACCAGTACCGGACGGCCCGCGCGCAGCGCGCAGACAGCCGCGTCGAACACACTCATTCGCTCTCCCGAACCAACCGGCGGAACCTGCTGCCGTGGAACACCATCGGCGCGATCTCCCCCGCGATCTCGAAATCGCGCACCGCCATCAGCACGATATCGTGGTCACCGGCGGGTAGTTCCTCGGTGACCACCGCCTCCATCCACATACTCGCGCCGTCGACGAACAGGGCTCCCGCCTCGCTGGACCGGGTGGCCAGCCCCGCGAACCGGTCCCGGCCCTTCGCCGCCAGCGCGCGGGCCGCGTCCTGATGGTCCTCACCCAGCACGCTGATTCCGAGCCGCGCCGCGGTCCGCAGCTTCGGCCAGGTGGTCGATGTCCGCTGGACGCAGCAGGCCACCAACGGCGGGTCCAGTGACACCGTGACGAAACTGCTCGCCGCCATCCCGACGTAGTCACCGTCGACGACCGCGCACAACCCCACGACACCGCTGGGGAATCGCCCGAAGGCCCGGCGCAGTGCCATCTGATCGAACGGAACCGCCGCGGCCGTCATCGCGTACCCGCCCGGACCGGCACCGACGCGGTCAGCACCGAGCCCCACCGTGCCGCGTAGTCCGCGACAGCCGAACTCGTCGCGTACTCCGAATCCAGTAGGTAGAGCCCCGGTGCGGGCAGCGTCGCGCCCAGTTCACGCAGCACCTGCTCGAGAAATATCGGCGCCATCGCATGCCCGGGACCGGCACCGAGCATAAGTGGTATCGCGACCACGTCCTGTAGGCCGGAACCGGTCGCGAACTGGTCCAGGAAGAGTTTCAGCACTCCGGTCACGCTGCCCTTGAAGGTCGGACTGGCGAACACCACCACATCGGCCGCCCGGGTCTTCGCCACGGCGGCGGCGACGCCTTCGTCACCCCAGCCCAGCAGACCGGGCCCCAGGGTGATCACATCGACGATCTCATCAGCGTCCCGACCGGTTGTCGCGGCCGCCAGCAGCCGCGCCGCGTCCAATGTTCGCGATTGCGGTTTCGGATTTCCCACAACGACGGTTACCTGCACGACCCACTCCTCGGTACATCGTCGAACTACCTGCGACTCCATTGGATAGGGAGGCGATGTCGGTGAGGAAACCTGCCGGTGGCCGCTTCATTTCGCCGGTCGGCCACCGAGAAAGACGCAGGTGGGCGCCGGGTGCCGCACCGTCGCCGCCGGGCAGAACCGCATCGGCGCGCGAACCCGCCGCACGCGCCGGCACCGAGATCGCGACAGGCCGCCGCGTGGTACCGGAGTTCGACCCCGCGAGCGGAGAGACTCGCCGACCGGTCGGCCGGGTCATGGCAGCACGTTCAGTGCCGTTCGAGGATGGTGGCGAAATCGGTACCGGCGGGCAGGGATCCGTACTGCAGATCACGATCCTCCCCGAGCCGCGCGGCGAGAAACGCCTCCGCGACCGCTGTCGGCGAGTAGCGCAGCAGCAGCGACGCCTGCAATCCCAGCGCCATCGACGACGCGACCGACCGGGCCCGCAACTGCGCCCGGTCCGCCGGGAGCGCCGATAGTTCGGTGAGCGCGCCGCGCATCCGGTCGTGATGACGGTCGAACAGGGCGGAGGCACCCCGGGCTCGGGTGAGTTCGGCATCGAAGGCCCGGACCGACTCGGGTTCGCGGGTCATCGCCCGCAGCACGTCGAGTGCGATGACATTGCCCGAACCCTCCCACACCGCCATGACCGGCTGCTCCCGGTATCGCCGGGCCAGCGGGAACGATTCGGTGTAGCCGTTACCGCCCAGACATTCGAGCGCTTCGTAGGCGTGGTGCGGGCCGCGTTTGCAGATCCAATATTTCGAGACCGCGGTGGCGAGGCGGCGGAACGCCTTCTCGTTCGCGTCGGCATCGGCGTCGTGGGCGCGCGCGAGCCGGAGCGCGGTGAGCGTGGCCGCTTCGGATTCGAGCGCGAGGTCGGCGGCGACGGCGGTCATAGCGGGCTGGTCGATCAGCGTCGCCCCGAAGGCGGAGCGGTGCCGGATATGCCACAGCGCTTCGGCGACGGACTGCCGCATACCGGCGGCCGAGCCGTAGACACAGTCGAGGCGGGTGCGGGCGACCATCTCGATGATGGTGCGTACGCCGCGCCCGGGCTCACCGACGAGATAGCCGATGGTGCCGTCGAGTTCGATCTCCGAGGAGGCGTTCGACTTGTTACCGAGTTTGTCCTTGAGACGCTGGATCCGGAAGACGTTCCGGGTGCCGTCCTCGAGCACCCGCGGCACCAGGAAACAGGACAGGGCCGCGTCGCCGCCGGCCAGCAGGGCGTCCTGAGCCTGCGCGAGAATCAGGAACCCGTCGGACATGGGGGCCGAGCAGAACCATTTGTGCCCGGTGAGCGACCAGCTGCCGTCCGAATTCGCGACCGCGCGGGTGGTGTTCGCCCGGACATCGGAACCACCCTGTTTCTCGGTCATCGCCATCCCGAAGAGCACGCCGGGTTTGTCACCGGGAGCCCGCAGCCGACCGTCGTAGCCGCGACTGTAGAGCCGCGGCAACCAGGTCCGCGCCAGCTCGGGCGAGAACTCCAGCGCCGGAACGACCGAATGGGTCATCGAGACCGGGCAGGCATGACCCGCCTCCACCTGTGCGAACAACATGAAGGTCGCGGCGCGCGCGACATTGGCACCGGGTCGCGGATCCGCCCACGCCGCGGTGTGGGCACCGTGTGCCACCGCGGCGCCGATGATCCGGTGATAGGACGGGTGGAATTCGACTTCGTCGATCCGGTTGCCGTACCTGTCGTGGGAGTGGAAGACCGGGGTGACGGTGTTCGCAAGCTCGGCGTCGCGCTGGAAGGATTCGGTACCCACCAGATCGCCGACCTCGTTCAGCGTTCCGGCAGCCCACGCGGCATCGTGGCGGAACACCCCCTCGACCAGTGGGATGTTCGAGGTGTACTCGTTCACACCGATGCGCGGTGGCGCCTGGTTGAACACCTCGTGGGTGCGTGATCCCGCGGGGGCGATGGCTGTCATGCGGGGGTCCCTTCGATATCTCGGATCGATTGCGGTGGGTCCGGTGCGCGCCGGGCCGCGTCGCCGGTGTAGTCGATACCGCGGAAGCAGAACCGCATGATCGACTCCACGATGCGGCGGTCGTCGTCTTCGCCGGCGGTCACGGCGTGGTCCGGGGAGAGCCGGCCGGTGAGCGATTCACTGATGGCACCGATCAGCGCCGCCGCGGTGACACCGAGGTGCTGATCGGGGAAGACCCCCGCCTCGATACCCTCCCGCAGGATCTCGGTGGTCAGCCGGTGGTAGGCGGCCCGATAGGTCAGGCGCTCGGCTTCGATACGGGGATCGACGGGTTCGAACAGCAGCGACCAGGCCAGCTGCCTGCCCCGGATCGCGCGCATCGCGAACGTCTCGACCAGAGCGCGCAGCCGGGCGGGTGCGCCGTCCACCCCGGCGACCGCCGCTTCCACGACAGCCAGCTCCTGATCGGCGCCCGCGCGGAAGACCGCGGCGAGCAATTCGGTGTTGCCGTCGAAGTAGGAGTACACCGTGCCCACACTGAGCCCGCTGCGCTCGGCGATCGCCTTGACAGTGGCGGCGGCGAATCCGCCCGTGGCGACCAGTTCGGTGGCCTCCTTCAGGAGCGCCGCCCGCCGCTGGGCCCGGGCAGCCCGCGTTTTCTCGGTCGGCCGGTACACCACCTGCCCGCCCCCTTTCCATAAGCTTTGAATCGCGATTCAATTCTTCACGGTTCGAGAGTAGACCGAAACCCCGCCCACGGCAACGCCCGGAATCGGACGGGGCAGATCACGGCGCCGCCACCGAGGCGGGCAGAATACGCCCGGTGAGCGCAACATTGCAGGCCAGCGGTCTATCGGCCGGACACGCCGAACGCATCCTGTTCGCCGACCTCGATCTCACCCTCGCCCCCGGCGATGTGATCGGGCTGGTGGGCGTCAACGGCGCGGGAAAATCGACCCTGTTGCGTATGCTCGCCGGCGGCATCCCCGACGAGGGCACGATCACGCTGAGCCCGCCCGACGCGACCGTCGGCTACCTGGCCCAGGAACCCGAACGTATCGAGGGTGAGACCGTGCTCGGCTACCTCGCCCGCCGCACCGGCGTCGCACCGGCTCAGCAGGTCATGGACACGGCTGCCGAACGCCTCGGCGAGGGCGGTGCCGACGACTACTCACCCGCGCTCGAACACTGGCTCGCCCTGGGCGGCGCCGACCTCGATCAGCGCGCCGAAGAGGTCGCCGCCGAACTCGGACTCACCGAAAACCTGGCCGGCGGACTGGATACGCCGATGACGGGACTGTCCGGTGGACAGGCTGCCCGTGCAGGTCTCGCCTCGGTTCTGCTCTCACGCTTCGATATTCTGCTGCTCGACGAACCCACCAACGATCTCGATCTCGACGGGCTCGAACGCCTGGAACGTTTCGTCACCGGTGTCCGGACCCCGCTGATGATCATCAGCCATGACCGGGAGTTCCTGACCCGCACCGTGAACGGCGTACTGGAACTCGATCTCGCCCAGCAGCAGGTGGGCTTCTACGACGGAGGCTACGACTCCTACCTGGCCGAGCGCGAAATCGCACGCCGGCACGCCCGCGAGGCCTACGAAGAATACGCCGATACCCGGGCCGGTCTGGAGGCCCGGGCGCAGATGCAACGCAACTGGCTCGAGCACGGTGTCCGCAACGCGCGCCGCAAGAGCAAGAACGATTCCGACAAGGCCGGCCGCAAGACCCGCGCCGAGTCCACCGAGAAACAGGCCGCCAAGGCCCGGCAGACCCAGCGGCGTATCGAACGGCTCGACGTAGTCGAGGAGCCGCGCAAGGAATGGGAACTGCGCATGGCGATCGCGACGGCTCCGCGCAGCGGGTCCGTCGTCGCGACCGCCGGGAATGCCACTGTCACGCGTGGCGATTTCACTCTCGGCCCCGTCACCACCCAGATCGACTGGGCCGACCGGATCGTGCTGGCGGGCCCGAACGGCTCCGGTAAATCCACGCTGCTCGCCCTGCTGCTCGGCAAGCTCACCCCCGATACCGGCACCGCCACGCTCGGTTCGGGCGTGCAGATCGGCGAAGTGGACCAGGCGCGCGGCCTGTTCCGTGGTGACGCGACGCTCGCCGCCACCTTCGGCGCGGCCATGCCGGACTGGCCCGATGCCGACGTGCGCACCCTGCTCGCCAAGTTCGGTCTGCGCGGCACGCATGTCACCCGGGCCTGCGACACCCTGTCCCCCGGGGAACGCACCCGCGCCGCGCTGGCCCTTTTGCAGGCCCGCGGCGTGAACCTGCTCGTCCTCGACGAACCGACCAACCACCTGGACCTCCCCGCCATCGAACAACTCGAACAGGCCGTCGACTCCTTCACCGGCACACTCCTGCTGGTGACCCACGACCGCCGCATGCTGGATTCCATAAGGGCCACCCGCCGCTGGTACCTGTCCGGCGGAAAGCTCACCGAGGAGTAGCGCGCCGACCATCCGGAATCGGGCAGCCCACGTCGAACCGGCGACGCACGAGACGTCGGCTCAGCGTCCGGCGGCCGTGAGCCGGCAACCGGCTTCCGGCCGAACGATTGCCCGGGTGGACGGCCCGGGCAGGTGAGGGTCCCGAGCCGCATCCGCGGCAAGACCCCACAGGGTCCGGAGGTGCCGCGCCACGATCGCCTGTTCCGCGAGGTCCGCCCGCTTCCCGGCCTCGTCGGGCCCCGGCGCCACATTCCGGGTGATCGCCGGAGCCGCCGCGGCACGGCACCGGCCACCGCCGGCGGCTCTCCGGACTCCTCGCGCGACCCGATTCACCAGCCACGATCCCGCGCGAGATCGAGTTTCGCCTGCGACAACAGTGCGTGTTGCGCCGGCTCGCAATAGGCCCACCAATCGGGGTGGGCCACCGGATCACGGACGATATCCTGCAGCGCGGACGCATGGGCCAGCACCCGGCCGCGCAACTCCTCGGAACAGAGGAGCTCGACGCGCTTCTCCGCCAGCCACACACCTTCGATCGATCGCCGCGGATCCTGCGGTGTACCTCCCCGCTCGCGGATATCGAATTCGGTCTGCAGTCGCTGCGCCGCCTCGAAATAGGCGAGGACCGCGGACTTCAATTCTTCGCGGTGGGCCAGCCGGCTCTCGGCCACGAACTCGTGCTTCGACTGCCGTGCCGAATTGCGTTGCACCAATATCGTTGCCGAGGCGCCGACAGCCGCGCCCAGCAGGGGCATCAGACTCGTCACCACCGTCGAAACCACCGCTGACGTCACAGGCCAGATCCTCTCCGCGAGACCGACGACGCGTCGAACCTATACGCCGGCGGGTTCCCTTGCGCCCGAACGGTTCCGCCGCTGTATCTCGGGCCCGGTCCGCGAACCGCCGGGCCACGGGAGAGATCCGTGGAATCTCTGGTCCCGCAGCGCGCATACGAATGCGCGACAGGCCGGGTTTCCGGTTTGACCTGGAGCGCACTCCAACTTCTAGCCTGGTCTCATGCGATTCGCGTTCAAGACCTCACCGCAGGACACCACCTGGGCCGATATGCTGGCCGTCTGGCGGGCCGCCGACGATATCGACATCTACGAATCCGGATGGACCTTCGACCACTTCTATCCGATCTTCTCCGATTCCGCCGGTCCGTGCCTGGAGGGCTGGACCACCTTGACCGCACTCGCGCAGGCCACCGAACGCCTGCGGTTGGGCACTATGGTCACCGGCGTGCACTACCGGCATCCCGCGGTACTGGCCAATATGGCCGCCAGTCTCGATATCATTTCCGGCGGCCGGCTCGAGCTCGGTATCGGCGCGGGCTGGAACGAGGAAGAATCCGGCGCGTACGGTATCCCGCTGGGCACGGTCACCGAACGCCTCGACCGGTTCGAGGAGGCATGCCAGGTCCTCATCGGCCTGTTGAGCCGGGAGACCACCGATTTCGACGGCAGGTTCTATCAGCTGACCGGCGCCCGCAACGAGCCCAAGGGCCCCCAGCGCCCGCATCCCCCGATCTGTATCGGCGGCAACGGCGAGAAACGCACCCTGCGTATCACCGCCCGCTACGCCCAGCACTGGAACTTCGTCAACGGAACCACCGAGGAGTTCGTCCGCAAACGCGATGTCCTGGCCGCCCATTGCGCCGATATCGGCCGCGATCCGAAGGAGATCCTGCTCTCGGCACAGCGGCGGCTCGACCCGGAGCTCGGCTACGGCGAACTGATCGACTGGGCGGCGGCGCTGGGCGACGAGGGCCTGGAACTCGCGATCGTCTACCTGCCGCCGCCGCACGACCCGGCCGTACTGGAACCGCTGGCCGAAGCCATCCGGGATTCCGGCCTCGCCTCCTGAGCGCTGCCGGCACCCGCGCACCCGACCGGCCCGGACAGTAGCGTCCGGCGCGCTGCTCACCCGCGGCCGAGCAGGGTGGCGCGCTGCTCGTCCAGAACCGACCGGATCGCCGCGACCACCGCGGCGACCTCCGGACGGCGGAGTGTCTCGGCCCGCGCGACCAGCCAGTAGCCCAGCGTCACCCCCACCGAATCGGCCAGGACCCGAACCAGATCGGGATGGCGGTCGGCCATGAAACAGGGCAGCAGACCGAGCCCGGCCGAGGCGCGCGTCGCCTCCACATGCACGAAGACATTCGTCGACGTCACGGATTCGCGCATCCCGGGGACGAATCCGGACGCCAGGTCCAGATCGTCGACCCGGAGCATGGAATCGATGAAGTACACCAGCGGGTGCCGGGCCAGCTCCTCGGCCGTCGCGGGGGCATCGTGCGCACGCAGATAGTCGCGCGATCCGTACAGGCCGAGGCGATAGTCCGCCAGATGCGTGGCAGTGGCCCGGCGCACCTGCGGTTCGCCGACCACGATCTCGAGATCGAGACCGGAGCGCTGTTGCGACGCCCGCCTGGTCACCGCCACGATCTCGACCGCGATATTCGGATGATCGCGCCGTACCCGCGCCGCCGCGGGCGCGGCGATATAGGCGCTGAAGCCGTCGGTCGCCGAGATCCGGACCACTCCCGCCAACAGCCGATTCCCGTGCGCGTCCGCCGCGAGCGATTTCACCGCCGATTCCACCGCCTCGGCCACGGCGAGCGCCTCCCTGCCGAGATCGGTCAGTTCCCAGCCCCCGGTCACCCGCGTGAGTACCCGGCCGCCGAGAGTACGTTCCAGCCCGGCGATCCGCCGGGAGATGGTGGTGTGGTTCAGGCCGAGTTCCTCGGCCGCCGTCACGAATCGGCCGGAACGCCCGACGGCCAGCAGTACGAGAAGGTCGTCCGCGCTGGGGCGCCCCGGATGGGCCGAACTCATTTCTGCATTTTTGCACATCCATGCTGCACAAGTGGTCATTGCGGCGCCTATCGTCTGCACCAATACTCGTGACAGCCATTTATTGTGGGGGCCGTCACATCGGATATGAAGTGTGGTCCCGGGCACGAAGGAGAAGTGCGATGAGGGAGCACAGCGCCGGAGCCGAACCGGCCGGACCGAAGGACGCCGATCCCGGCGGGACGGCCACGGGCCTGCGGCGTGTGGTGGCCGCGTCGATGGCGGGCACCGTCGTGGAGTGGTACGAATTCTTCCTCTACGGCACCGCCGCCACCCTGGTGTTCAGCAAAGTGTTCTTCGCCCAGGGCACCAGTGATCTCGATGCGATTCTCGCGGCCTTCGTCACCTACGCGGTCGGTTTCGCGGCACGCCCGCTGGGCGGTGTGGTCTTCGGCCACTTCGGCGACAAGTACGGCCGCAAGAAGCTGCTGCAGCTGAGCCTCGTACTGGTGGGCGCCGCGACCTTCCTGATGGGCTGCCTGCCCACTTTCGGGCAGATCGGCTACTGGGCTCCGGCCCTGCTGGTGACCCTGCGCTTCATCCAGGGCTTCGCGGTGGGCGGCGAATGGGGCGGCGCGGTCCTGCTCGTCGCCGAACACAGCCCGAATCGCAGCCGCGGTTTCTGGGCGTCCTGGCCACAGGCCGGAGTACCCGCGGGCAACCTGCTCGCCACGGTGGTGCTACTGGTGCTCACCTCGACACTGTCCGACGAGGCGTTCCTCGGCTGGGGCTGGCGGGTCGCGTTCTGGTTGTCCGCGGTGGTCGTACTGGTCGGTTACTACATCCGCACCAAGATCACCGACGCACCCATCTTCGTCGCGGCGCAGCAGGAAGCCGAGGAGATGAAGGCCACCTCGCTGAGCGTGGTGGAGGTGCTGCGGCGCTATCCGCGCGGTGTGCTCACCGCGATGGGGCTGCGCTTCGGCGAGAACATCATGTACTACCTGGTCGTCACATTCACCATCACCTATCTGAAGGTGGAGGTGCACGCCGACACCACCGAGATCCTGTGGTGGCTGCTCGCCGCGCACGCGGTGCATTTCCTGGTGATCCCGATGGTGGGCCACCTCTCCGATCGCTTCGGCCGGCGGCCGGTGTATCTGGTGGGCGCGCTCACGGCGGGCACCTGGGGTTTCTTCGCCTTCCCCATGATGGACAGCGGCAACAATGCGATCATTCTGTCCGCCATCGTCATCGGCCTGGTCTTCCACGCGTTCATGTACGCCGGGCAGCCCGCGATCATGGCCGAGATGTTCCCGACCCGGATGCGCTACTCCGGGGTGTCCCTGGGCTACCAGGTGACCTCGATCGTGGCCGGATCGCTCGCACCGATCATCGCCGTCCGGCTGCTCGACATCTACGGTTCCGCGGTACCGATCGCCTGGTACCTGGCCGGCGCGGCGGCGGTCAGCGCGATCGCGGTGCTGGTCGCCCGCGAGACGAAAGGACTGGCCCTGGAGGCCGTCGACCGCGCCGATGCCGAGATCCTGAGCAAGCGTCCCGACGAAGCCCCGGCACGATGAGCGATCTGACGGGGCGCAGCGCCCTGGTCACCGGCGGCGCGAGCGGTATCGGCGCGGCGTGCGCCCGCGCGCTCGCGGCGCACGGGGCCGCGGTCACAGTGGCCGATATCGACGACGCCGGCGCCGCGACCGTGGCCCGGGAGATCGGTGGCACACCGTGGACAGTGGATCTGCTCGACGTCGCGGCACTGGAAGATCTGGTCCTGGAGACCGATATCCTGGTGAACAACGCCGGGGTTCAGCACATCGCCCCGATCGAGCAGTTCGTACCGCACCGGTTCCGCGACCTACAGACCCTGATGGTGGAGGCACCGTTCCTGCTGGTGCGCGCCGCGCTACCGCATATGTACCGGCAGAGCTGGGGACGGATAGTCAATATCTCCTCGGTGCACGGCCTGCGGGCCTCCGCGTTCAAGGTGGCCTACGTGACCGCCAAACACGGGCTCGAGGGTTTGTCCAAGGTGACCGCACTGGAGGGCGGCCCCCACGGTGTGACGAGCAACTGCGTCAATCCGGGCTATGTACGCACGCCGTTGGTGGACGAGCAGATCGCGGATCAGGCGGCGGCGCACGGGGTGCCGGAGCAGGAGGTGCTGGAACGGATCCTGCTCACCGAGAGCGCCGTCAAACGTCTCGTCGAACCGGACGAGGTCGCCTCCCTGGTGAGCTGGCTCGCGTCCCCGCAGGCCGCGATGGTCACCGGCGCGGCCTACACGATGGACGGCGGGTGGAGCGCGCGATGAGGGCGCGCTCCACCCGCCGCCGGTAGCCCACGGGCCACCCGGACCCGGATCACCCGGCGGGAGGGACGAACTCGGGCTGGTCGAGGATGCGCAGCCAGCTTCCGTCCGGCTGGCGGCGCACGACCTGCGCCCGGGCTCCGGTGCCATCCTTCGGCGGGGTCGAGGTGAGCGCGATATCCCCGTTGATCAGTGTCGGCAGCGGTGATTCCGGTTCGAAGCGCGGACGCCCGGCCAGCACTTTCTCCCAGAGTTCGCGAATCGCTTCCCGGCCCACCGTCCGGCTGCCGGGCGGGTAGGCCAGTACCGCGTCTTCTTCGTACAACGCGGCGACACCGGCCGCGTCACCGGCGTTGGATCGTTCGACGAACAAGCGGGTGATGTCTTCGGGACGCAGGGCCTTTTCGTATTCCGCCACAGCTTTCCTCCTGATCGTTCTGTTCGGGTACCTCCTCAGCCTGCCGAGCCGATATTCAGAAGTCCAACAGATAGCACTTCTATAAACTATGATCAGAAGTTGTGGAACTGAGGCAGCTCGAATACTTCGTCGCGGTCGCCGAGGAACAGAATTTCACCCGCGCGGCCGCCCGGGTGCACATCAGCCAATCCGGCGTCAGTGCCCAGATCCGGGCGCTGGAGCGGGAGCTCGGCGCCGAACTGTTCGACCGGACGACCCGCACCGCCACGCTCACCGTGGCGGGTAAGGCCGCCTACGAACACGCGCGCGCCGCGCTCGCCGCCGCGGCGGCGGTGGGCCGAGCGGTCGGCGAGGTCACCGATCTGATCCAGGGCACACTCACCCTCGGAATGGTCATGGGCTGCACCATCACCCCGCTGTTCGATGCCCTGTCCACCTTCCACCGGGCCCATCCCGGTGTCGAGATCTCGCTGTCGGAGGACAATTCCGACCGGCTCGCCGACGCGGTACGCACCGGCACCCTGGATCTCGCGCTCATCGGTACGGCCGCCGGCACACCGGAGGGGTTACCCGCGCTGACCGTCGCCAGCGAACGAATCGTCGCGGCGGTCCCCGCCGGACATCCTCTGACCACGCTGCCGCGGGTGACCCTGCACGATCTGTGCGCCTACCCCCTCGTCTGCATGCCGCCCGGCACCGGACTGCGCGCGGTCCTCGACCAGGCCTGTGCCGCACAGCATCTCCGGCCGGTGATCGCACTACAGGCCGGGGTGGCCGATACCATCGCCGACCTGGCCGCTCGGGGCCTCGCCGTCGCTGTCCTCAGCGATTCGATGGCGGCGCACTACAGCGACCGGCTCAGCGCCTGTCCCATCGTCGATATCGAGATTCCCGCGCTGCTCGCCCTGGTCTGGCAGCACACATACAATCCGGCACTCCGCGAATTCATCGTCCACGCCCGCCGGGCGTTCACCGCTCCACCGAACGGCGCACAGCCCTCGTGACGACCCGTCCGGCGCGTCACCGGCCCCTCCCCTGCCGCCGACCGGCCCGGCCGACACCACCGCGCTGACCGGCCGTGATCCCTGCACGGTCCGCTCGCGGCTCGATACCGTCGCCGATCCCCGTGACCAGAGCCTGGATACGTGTTCGCTGGTCTATCGCGGAGACCACTTCGCCCTGCTGTACTCGTACCTCCCCGGCGATCCGTTCGCCGGAGACGAACCGGTACCGCTCGGCGAACGGACCGCCTACCGGAGCACCCTCGGCGGGACACTGTCGTATTCGTTCGCGGCCGGCCCGCCGATCGACGCCACCGCACAGGTCCCCGCGGTGACGGTATACTGCCCGGAGACGGGCCCGCGATTCTTCACCGCGGAGGTCGCGACACTCTTACCGTGAACCTTCCGGCAAGCGCGTAACGCACAGCGCGCAGCGCGGTTCGTACCCATCGAGATCGTATTCCTCCGTACAGCGATACCACCGGACCGGATCGCGCGCAGGCGATCCGGTCCGGTGGCAGGTATCGGCGCGGTGGTGACTCAGGCCGGGGCGGGCGCGTTGATCCGATTGAAGTACTCGACGGCGACCGCGATACCGGCGACACCACCGACGGCGATCAGACCGGCCGCGGCACCCAGCGGAGCACCGACAGCGGCCCCGCTCAGGCAACCACCGACCCAACCCGGAATCACCAGGAACGGCGTTCCCGCGATCGCACCCAGTACACATCCGCCGGCCAGCCCGATCACGGTGCCGACCAGTGTGCCGACGCCGGTCGCCAAACCGAATTCGGTGGCGGCGTTCGACATCGCGTTGTCCATATCCTCCTGCGAGGCGATATCGTGCAGCATGGGTGCCGGATGTGCCGCCGCCGGGTCGGCGCTCGGCGTCAGAGCGATCTCGTTGGCCCCGTTCGCCGCGGCCGCGATCGGATATTCCAGACCGTCGCGAAGATAACTCAACGGCATCCCGGCAACGATATTCCCGAAGCTGTCGCGAACCTGCAGTTGATTGTTCTCTGTTGTCAGGGATCCGGAATCGGTCCGGACGATCACGGACTTGTCCACCACATCGGCGGTGTAGTGGATATCGGGGTTCTCGACCGCCGCGGGCTGCGCGTAGGAGGTACCGGCACCGACTCCCATTGCCGCTGCCACCAGGGCTGATACTGCGGCGAACTTCCTGAACTTCATAACCGTGAGACTTTCTCCAGCAGGTGCGCCACCAACCTCTGGTGCGCAGGCTCCTATAGAACCCGCCAGTAGATTCGCCCCTTTTTATTACACGCCTGTAACGCGAACCGTGAAAAAACTCCACCCCTGGACGATCATGGTTAACAGTAAGCAAATGAGACGAACAGACACCCCGCTAGATCCCGGGAAAACAATTCCGTCCGGACTTCGTGTGATTTGCGTTATTGCGCGCGCGGAAGTGTCGTTCGATGGACTCCTGACGATTCCTACGATTTCGTCGTAATGCCGCGCCGACCGCACCGATCACCTGTCGAGACCCGTCCCGCACCGAGCCCGGAGGGCCGGTTCCCGGCGCGGCCGGTCAGCGAATCGTTCCCGTTCCGGCGATCAGTGGTAGATCGAGCGCGGTCACCCAGCCGGGTGGCAACTCGTTGACGGCCGGGACGGCATTGAGCGCGCGCATCCCGGTCGCCAGGCATCCGGCGATCGCCGGCGTCCGGCCCGAACCGTCGGTGAACCGGAACGAGGTCTCCTGCGAAATCGACGGAGTACCGAGGATATCCACGCGGTAGACATCGTCGCGGGTGCCCGCGGGCCAATCCGGTGCGGCGTCGAGGCCGATCCGGTTGACATGTTCGAGCGTGATCACCTCCCGGTCGCGGTGGATACCGTTGATGGTGAACCGGATCGCCGCGACAGTCCCCGCCCGGACCGTGCCCTTCGCCGACGGGCGATCCACCGGTGTCACCCATTTGTCCCAGGTGGTGGTGATGCGATCCAGGCCGATACCGGCGGCTTCGGCGATCATGGGCACCGTCGGCCCCCACGCCATGATCAGCAGATCGGGGTGTTCGAGCAGGGCCGTGTACTCCGGTGGTTTCCCGATCCCCATCTCCAGCTCGTAGTCGCCCTCGTAATCGGTGTAGTCCAGCAGTTCCGAGGCGCGTACCGAGCGCACTTCGCCGCACAGGCCCATCAGGGTCATCGGGAACAGGTCGTTGGCGAAACCCGGGTCGATACCCGTGGTGAAACAGGACGCCCCGCCGGTGGCGCAGGCTTCGGAGATCGGGTCGCGCCAGACGCTGGGGATCTTGTCCATCGCCGGCCACACCCAGGGCGTCATGGCGGTGGAGCACACATCGATCCCGGCGCGCAGGAATTCCCCGATGACCCGGATGTTCTCGTCGGCGAACTGGGCGGTGGGCCCGTAGTGCACCACGGCGTCCGGGCGCAGGGCGATCAGCTCTGCGACCGAATCGGTCGCCACGATCCCGGTTTTCGGTGCGCCGCAGAGATCACCGGCGTCGAGACCGACCTTCTCCGGGTTGCGCACGCCGACTCCGGCCAGTTCGAACCGCGGATGGCGCAGGATCTCGGCCAGGACCATCGAACCGACGGTGCCGGTACCCCACAGTACGATTCGTTTCCTTGTTTCCGTCACGGTTGCTCCTTGCCCGGTCAACGGTGGAATTCGCCGCAGTCCACGGTCAACATCTGCCCGGTGACAGCGGTGGCCAGATCACTGGCGAGGAAGAGCGTCGCGCGGGCGACCTCTTCCGGTCCGGCGAGTCGCCGCAGATCGGTGGGCGCGGCTTTCTCCCGGTAGATATCGTCGTGGGTGACACCGGCCTCGGCGGCCAGCCAATCGAAATACGCCTTGTTGATGTCCTCGTACACATACGACGGCGCGACACTGTTGACCCGGATACCGCGCGGCCCCAGTTCCGTGGCCAGCGACGACGCCAGATGCGCCAGTGCGCCTTTCGACAGTTTGTAGCCGGAGTATTCGGGTTGCGAGCTGTAGGACACGCACGAATTGAGCATGATGATCGAACCCCGCGACGCCGCGAGCGCGTCGGCGAACAACGCCGACAGGCGAAGCGGCGCGAAGACATTCGTCTCGTTGGCGGTACGCAAGGCGGCCAGATCGATCCCGGTGATCGGATCCATGGGCGGAATGGCGAAGGCATTGTTGATCAGGCAGTCGACCCGGCCGAATTCGGCCACCACCCGTTCGGCCAGACCGGCACGCTGGTCTTCGTCGGTGATATCGGCCGGTACCGGGAGCACTGTCCGGCCGTCGCCGCGGATCCGCTCGGCCAGCCGGTCGAGTTTGCGTTCGGTTCGGCTCACCAGGACGAGCCGGGCGCCCATCGCGGCGGCCTCCACCGCCAGTGCGGTACCCAGGCCGGGCCCGACTCCGGAGATCACGACGACTTTGTCCTGCAGCAGGGGTACGGGCCGATAGGTCCGATCGGATGTGGCGACTGCGGGGTCAGCGGGCACATCTCCTCCTCCGGGCACCAGCGGTTACACGGTGTAACGGCTTTGTTGTGACAGACTGTAACGACTCCTGCTCATCCGGACAAGGACGGATTTCGGTGACCGCACGCCATCGCCTGGGCCCGCACCGCGACCCCGCGGTGGACCGGGCGGTGCTCGAAGCCGCCCGCGACCTCCTGGTCGAACGGGGGTACGCCGCGACCTCCATCGACGCGATCGCCACCCGGGCGGGGGTCAGCCGACCGGCGATCTACCGGCGCTGGCCGTCCAAGGCCCATCTGATCGCCAAGGCCGTATTCCCCGATGTGGGCACCGACGAGGTCGCGCCCGACCTGGTCAGCGAGGTGCGCACCGTGATCCGCGGGACGATCCAGCTGTTCGGTTCGGCGGAGGCGCGGGCGGCCATGCCCGGACTGATGGCGGATATGCGCGCGGATTCGAGTCTCTACCAGAAACTCTCGGCACGGCTCGACTCACCGACCCGCAGGGAACTCTCGGACTACCTGGCCGCGGGGCGCACCGCCGCGGGCTCCGCGCTCGATTCCAATACGCTGCTGGACACCATCGCCGGTGCGGCCCTTTTCGCTATGTGTATCCGCGATATCGACGACCTGGACGGTTTCGCCGAATCGCTCGAGGAGTTGCTGCTGCACGGTATCGCCGGGCGAAGCGGCGATACCGGCACCGCGGGCGGCCGCGCCCCGGGAGACGACGAACCGGCGGCTCCGTAACCGCTCGTCACGGAGCCGCCCGGCCCGATCGGACCGGCCGCGGCTACGGCCGGAATCCGAGGGTCCTCACTGCGTGCGGGCGATGACGTGCTCGGCGAAGCGGGAGAGATTCGCGATCTTGGTGTCGAGGCTTTCGGTGTCGTGCTCCCGCGTGTAGGGGTTGCGGAAGCCGACGATGACATCGGTGACGCCCTTGTCCTCCAACCGCTTGATGCCGTCCACGGTGAAACCGTCGAGCGAGATCACATGCACCTCGAAATCGGCGCGGGTACCGTATTCCGCCCGCAGCGCATCCAGTTCGGCGAGCAGCCGGTCCAGTTCCGCCGGATCGCCGCCGGCGTGCATCCAGCCGTCGCCGCGGCGGGCGGCCCGGCGCAGTGCGGGCCGGCTGTGCCCGCCGATCAGGAGCGGAATGGGTTCGGTGGGCACCGGCGAGATCTTGATCGGCGGCAGATCGTAGAACTCGCCGTGGAATTCGAAGTATCCACCGGCGGTGAGACCGCGGACGATATCGAGACATTCGTCCATCCGCTTACCGCGCTTGTCGAAGGGTACGTCGAAGATCTCGAAATCGTCCGGCCACGGACTGATCCCGACGCCCAGGCCGAGCCGATTACCACTGAGCGCCGCCACCGACGCCGCCTGCTTCGCCGTCAGCACCGGCGGCCGGATCGGCAGTTTCAACACGAACGGAGTGAACCGCAGCGTGGTGGTCGCCGCGGCCAGGGCGGCCGCGAGAACGAAGGTTTCGATGAAGGGTTTGTCCTCCAGGAATTCCCGGCTGCCGTCCGGGGTGTAGGGATAGGTGGCATCGGAGTCGCGCGGGTAGGCGACGCTGTCGGCCAGCGCCATCGAGGTGTACCCGGCGGCCTCGGCGGCCTGCGCCAGCGGTACGTAATAGGACGGGTCGGTCATGGCCTCTGCGTAGGTGAACCTCATGCGCCGGCCTCTCTGCGGATCGGTTCCGCGTATCTGGCGGGGTGGGCGCTCAGACTAGCCGCCGCACTCGATCGGTGGATCAAGAATTGGAACACGTGCTAGTTTTCCGCCATGCCGAAGGTGATCCTCGCACTGCACGTCACCGACCCGGGTGCACGGCTGTCCACACCCGAGTTCCGGAGCGCACTGGCCGCCGGCGGAGCGACCGCGGTTCAGCTGAACCTCGACGACGCCGACGTAGCGCCCGCGGCGATGCGGTTCGGCCCCGGCGCACCGATCACCGCGCTCGTCTCGGTATGGACCGGCGACGATCCCGCCGCCGCGATACGCACGGTGGCCGACGCCGCGGCGGAAGCCACACCACACGCGTTCCGGGTGCGCGAGAAGGTGCGGTTGGACCCGGTCCCGATACCCGACGGCGTGCGCTGCGACGCCCTGGCCAACGTGGCACTCCTGCGCCGGCCCGCATCGATGACCCCGGAGGAGTACCAGCGGTACTGGCAGATCCACCACACCCCCGTCGCCATCCGGACGCAGAACACCGTGGCCTATATCCAGAACACCGTCGAGGAAGTACTGACCCCGGCGACGCCGGAAGTATCGGCCATCGTCGAGGAACATTTCCCGATGGCGGCGATGACCGACCCGCACGAGTTCTACGGCAGCCGCGGCGACGACCGGGAACTCGACCGGCGAATCACCGAATTGATGGCGAGTGTCGCCCGATTCGGCGCGGACACCGGTTTGGACCTGGTGCCCACCAGCCGCTACCACTGGAGTCTCTGACTCCGCCCGCCGAACGGAGCGATCGAGGGAGGCGCCGTCCTCCGCGCGGGACAGTCCAGCGCCCGGTTCGCACGGCCGTGGCGCCGGGCCGGATCCGGATCACCGGCCGGGCCCGAAGCCTGCACCCGGCCTGGCCCGGTCCGCGAGCAGCACGGCGAATCCGTCGAGGTGGCGGGCCAATCCGTACTCGAACAGGCCGTCGAGGTCGGCCACCGTCTCCTCGGGCATCGCCGCGAGCAGGGGAAAACGACCGGTACCGAGGAGTTCGCCCGCGCGGGCGCGCGCCGCGGACCGCCATCCGTCGTGAGTGACACCGGTGTTCTGGACCGCCTCGGCTTCCTCCGCCGCGGACAGCGCCGCGGTGATCACGAGCGAATGCAAGGTGAGGGCTTCGCGCATCCGGATCTCCGCGGGCAACCCGAGTCCGTCCAGTGCCCGGAGTGTCCATTCCGTCTGCGCCACCATATTGGGCGCGAGCAGGGGCCGGGTGAACGAGACGACCCTGGGCAACCACAGATGGCGCCGGCACAGCCGCCACTGCAGCCGGGAGATCTCCGCGAGATCGGCGCGCCATCCGCGCGAACCCGTTGGGAGCGAACCGATCTCCCCGAAGACCGCGTCGGCCATCTGAAGCAGCAGTTCGTCCTTGTTCGCCACATGCCGGTACAGCGACATCGGGCCGGCCCCGAGCTCGGCCGCGAGACGTCGCATCGATACCGCGTCGAGCCCCTCCGAATCGGCGATCGCGATGGCCGTGCGCAACAGGCGCTCACGGTACGAGCCCCGTTCGGCGGGATGTCCCGGCCCGCGGGGCGGCCGCGCGACACCCGGATTCCCCGGCGGCGGATCGGACGGTCCGGCGTGGCCGCCGCGCGCACTGACCACAGTGCCCGAACCGACTTTCGCTTCGACCAGACCTTCCGCGCGCAGCGCCGCGGTGACCTTGGTGGCGGTGGCGACCGCCACCCCCCACCGCTGGGCGATCTGCCTGATCGAGGGCACCCGGTCCCCGGGCCGTAGCTCACCGTTCCGGATCCGGGTACGAATCTGCGCGGTGATCGCCTGATACGGCGGGTCCGGATGGTGCGGCAGCGACGACATGACCTCTCCCGTGGTCCGATACGGTTGATACCCGCCGCCAAGTGTACTAGTTCACTACCCCCATCGGACTAGTGCACTATTTCGAGCCATAACTGGCTATTGACAACAACTCCTGCCTACTCTGGGCCGTGTTGGACGCTGTATGCGTACAACGTTCAAATGCGCATCCGCCGCCACCGTCTCCGATTCCGGCACCCGGCCGGACCGGGCGGCGACCTCGACCAGACAGCAGGAGAAGCGATGAAGAACCGGAACATCCTGATCTCCGGTGCCGGGATCGCCGGCCCGGCCCTGGCGTTCTGGCTACACAGATACGGCTTCCGTCCCACCGTGGTGGAACGTGCCCCGGCGCCCCGCAGCGGCGGCCATCCGGTCGATATCCGCGGCACCGCCCGGGACGTGGTCGCCCGGATGGGCATCGTCGAGCCGATCCGGGCGGCGAACACCGGGGCCCGGGGCATGGCCTTCGTCGACGCCACCGGCGCGCGGGTCGCGTCGCTGGGCACCGATGTGTTCGGCCATTCGGGTGGGGCCGTCGCCGAGATGTCGCTCCTGCGTGCCGATCTCGCCCGCATCATCTACGACGCCACCCATACCGATGCCGACTACCGGTTCGGTGAGACGATCACCGCCGTCGAACAGGACCGCGACGGCGTCCATGTCCGGTTCGAACACGGTGGACCCGAACGGTTCGATCTACTCGTCGGCGCGGACGGGGTCCGCTCCGATATCCGCCGACTGGTGTTCGGGCCGGACGAACATTTCGTCCGCGACCTCGGTTGCTACATCTCGCTGTTCACCGCCCCCACCGAGATGAACCACGACGGCTGGCGGCTGATGTACACCGTCCCCGCGGGCGGGGACCGGCCGGGCCGGACCGCCGCCATCTACCCGAAGACCGAGCCCGGCACCGCGCTGGCCGGGTTCTTCCTGCGTTCGGCGCCCCTGGACTACGACCGTGGCGATATCGACGCGCAGAAGCGGATCGTGATCCGCGCCTTCCGGAACGACGGCTGGGAAGTGCCCCGGATGCTCGCCGGCATCTGGGATACCCCCGATTTCTACTTCGACAGAGTGGTCCAGGTCGCGGTGGATACCTGGTCGCGAAACCGGACAGTCCTGCTCGGGGACTCCGGCTTCTGCGCCTCGCCGATGTCCGGTATCGGCACCAGTCTCGCGCTGGTCGGTGCCTACATCCTGGCCGGCGAACTCGCCACCGCGGACGGCGATCCCGCGTTCGCCTACCCCCGCTACGAAGAGAAGATGCGCCGATTCGTCGACCGCGCCCAGGAATTCGCCCGCAGTGCCGGCGACGGCGGACTCATGCCGGACTCGTACTACCAGATCTGGATGCGCAATCAGGTGGTGCGGACCATGCGCTACTTGCCGAGACGCCTCGTCGGCCGCGGGATGGAGAAGGTGGCCGACACCGTCGTACTCGACGACTACCCCACCCCCGCACCGCACTGACCCCCACCTCGATACGAAGGAGAAACACCATGCGAACGAGCACTTTCCTGTGGTTCGACGACCGCGCCGAGGAAGCCGCCGAGTACTACACCCGGATCGTCGCCGGATCGTCGATCCGCGACCGGCGGCGGGACGCGGACGGCCGGGTCGTCACCGTCGAGTTCGAACTGGCCGGACAACGCTACATCGCCCACAACGGCGGCCCCCTGTTCACATTCAGCGGCGCGATCTCGCTGTTCCTCGAATGCGATACCCAGCAGGAGGTCGATACCGCGTGGGCGGCCCTCACCGAGGGCGGCAAGGAAGGCCCGGGGGGTTCGCTGACCGACCGCTTCGGTGTCACCTGGCAGGTCGTCCCGAAAGCCATGGCCGAACTCCTGGCCGACGCCGATCCGGACGCGGCCGCACGGATTCTCGACGCGATCCACGCCATGACCCGGATCGATATCCAGGGTCTGCTCGACGCCCGCGACCGATGACGAACCGCTTCGGCTCCCGCGAATCGTCCGCGCCCGCGGCGGCCGCCGTGCTGAG
This sequence comes from Nocardia sp. NPDC003963, assembly GCF_053605105.1. Classification (NCBI taxonomy): domain Bacteria; kingdom Bacillati; phylum Actinomycetota; class Actinomycetes; order Mycobacteriales; family Nocardiaceae; genus Nocardia; species Nocardia sp. NPDC003963. The sequence goes on along the minus strand of NZ_JBSGIP010000001.1, from coordinate 467,649 downwards.
CCCTGCCGATCCACCGGAACGCGGGCGGTGGCGCGCGGCGTGGACACTCGTCCTGCTCACGACCCTGTGCGCGGAGCTGACCTTCACCGCCGTCGCCGTCCCGTTCACCTGGCTGCTGCTGCCGTTGCTGATGGTGATGTACGGCGCCGGCGTACTGGTGGTCCGCGAGGCCGCCGTCCGGGCCGGCGCCGGTTGGCCGAGTCTGGTACTGCTCGGGCTCGCCTATCAGCTGGCCGAGGACGGGCTGGGCCTACAGGCCCTGACGAGTCCGCGCCTCTACGGTGCCGCCGAGTGGGGGTGGCGCGCGCTCGGCGTGAACTGGACCTACTGGGAATCCCAGATCGGTGTACACGTGGTGTTCAGCGTGCTGATCCCGATCATGCTCACCGATCTGCTCTTCCCGGCCCATCGGCGGCGACCGTATCTGCGGACCCCGGGGCTCACCGGCGCCGGTGTCCTGGCGGTGGTGGGTGTATTCGGACTGCGCCTGGTCATCTCGGCCACCGAGGACCCCGGCTATCGGGCCCCGTGGGGCTGGACCGCCGGATTCGTCCTCGGTATCGCGGCGCTCGCGTGGACGGCACTGCGTGTCCTCCCGGGCCGGCGCGTTCCCGCACCGGCCGCGGCACCGTCCGCGCCGGGGCATGCGGTCACCGGGGCCACGGCGGCGGTGGCGACGCTCGTGTTCCTGGCACTGCTGCTACCACCAGGTCTCGGACCCGACCCGGTCTTCGGCCGGAGCGTCCCACTGGTCCTGCCGTTCGTCCTGGCCGGTGTCGTGGGCGCCGGGTACGGGTGGCTGATCCTGCGGTGGCGCGGCGCACCGGACTGGAGCGACCGGCACCGCCTGTGGACAGTCGGCGGGATTCTGACCGGTCACACCGCCTTCATGATGCCCGCCTCGTCCACAGCGGTGTGCACCGGATCGATGACCATCGCGCTGGAGGTGATCCTGCTCGTCGCGCTGGCGCGCCGCCTGGGCAGGAACTGAAGCCGCCGCGCGGAACACAGGGCGGCGGATCCGGTGCGCCGGTTCAGCGGCCGATACATTCCGGCCGCTGCGGCCGGGCGAACGGATAACGTGCCCGGAATTCGTCGGCCGCCGCGGCCATCGTGACGAATTCGACCCCGTCGAACGCCGTCCAGCGATCCAGCAGGCGTTCGAGCGCGAGCAGTACCTGCGGTCGTCCGGACACGTCCGGGTGCAGGGTCAGCGGGACGACAGCGTAGTCCAATTCCCGGTACACCCAGTCGAACTGGTCGTTCCACATCTGCTCGATATCGCGCGGATTGACGAATCCGTGCGAGTTGGGATGCGCCTTGATGAACATCATGGGCGGCAGATCGTCGACGTACCAGTTACCGCAGAACTCGACCAGGTCGATTTCGTGTCCGTGCTCGAGCGGTTTCATCCACCGTGCGGCCGGCCCGGAGGTATCGAGGGGCGTCCAGCTGTCGCCGATCCGGGCGTAGAAGGGGACGAAATCGTTGTAGTTCTGGGAGTGGTCGTAGGAGAAGCCGTACTCGGCGAGGATCGACGCGGTGTGCTCGCTCATCTCCCACCACGGCGCGACATAACCGCGCGGTGGACGGCCGCAGAGCCCCTCGATGAGTTCCACGCACCGGGCCATGACATCGCGTTCCTGCTGGGGAGTCAGCGAGCGCGGATTCTCGTGACTGTATCCGTGCGCGCCGATCTCGTGTCCCGCCTCGACGCACATCCGGGCCTGCGCCGGAAAGGTCTCCAGGGAATGCCCCGGCCAGAACCAGGAACACCGGATATCGCGCCGTGCGAGTAGTCGTAGCAACCGCGGCACGCCGACCTCACCGGCGAAAACCCCCCGTTGCATATCGTTGGGCGAATCCTGGCCACCGTAGGACCCGAGCCATCCGGCACAGGAATCGACATCGATCCCGAGAGCGACCTGGATCAACTTGTTCGTCATGCATCACGTCCTCTGCTGGTCGGCGGTCGAGGAGAACACAACGCGGGCCGGGCGATCATACGGATCCCCTGATCAGGGTAGGCCGAGCTCGTCCCGGCCGCCGCCACGGCTCGGATCCGGGGGTGTCCGGTCGAACACGCGGCGCAGCGCGACCGGGGTGTGGCCGAGATGCGCACGGACCGTGCGGGTCAGATGTGCTTGATCGGCGAAACCGAGCCGGGCGGCGAGATCGGCGAGGCCGGTTTCACCGGCGGCGAGACTGTCGACGACCCGGCCGACCCGCACCCGGTTCCGGTAGCGGGTCAGCGACAACCCCATGTGGCGGGAGAACAGCCGGCTCAGCCGGTACGGCGACACCCCCAGCAGGCCGGCCAGCGAGCGCAGCCCCGCCGCCTCGGGCGCACCGCCGATGATCGCCGCCCGGGCCGCGGCGATCAGCATCCCGTCGGCCGGCCGCGGCCGCGGATTCGGCTGTCCGGTCGCGAGCGCGACCAGTCGGAGCAGTTCCTCGGTGAGCGCGTAGTCGATATCGCCGCCGTCGGCGGCGGCCAGCAACCGGCGGTGCGCCAGCTCGATACGTGCGTCGATGTACACCGTTCCCGAGTTCGCGCACCCTTCCCAGAACTCGGGCGCGACGGTGACCGCGGTGCAGATATCGCCGCCGGCCGGATGCGCGAACCGTTCCTCCTCGCCCGGTGCGCCCAGATACCCGACAGTCGGATCCAGGTCGGCGCAGTCGGCATCGGCCCGCCGCCGGAACCGGCCGCGGCGGACGAGTACGAGACGGTGATCGTCGCGGGCCTCCGGTTCCGACCACCGGGTGTGGTCGGATCGGCAGGACACCGTGACCACCGAGAATTCCGGTCGGACGGCGAGAGTCGAGGCGGACAGCACTCGCGGACCGTACGCCGGGGGTATGACGGAAATCCGCCCGCAAGAATCTTCAAGACCCGCGGGTGGCCCGGAACGGATGCTGGGACGGCAAGTCACCACAGCAGAAAGAGACCCTCATGACCGTTCACGCGGACCTCACCGCGATCACCGTCGACTGCGCGTCACCGCGGGCGATGGCGGAGTTCTACCGCAATGTCACGGGCTGGAAAATAACCCACGTCGACGATGATTCGGCCTACCTGGGCGAAGGCCCGATCCAGCTCGCGTTCCAGCGGGTCGAGGGTTACCGGGGTCCCGGCTGGCCGGATACCGGTAAGCACGCCCACCTCGACTTCACGGTCGCCGATCCCGCACGTGCGACCGAACAACTGCTCGCGCTGGGCGCGACCGAACCCGCATACCAGCCGGGCGCGGGCCGGTGGACGGTACTCGCCGATCCCGAAGGCCACCTGTTCTGTATCGCCGCGGCGTGACGGGGCGGAACTCATGGCATCCATCCACAAGGAATTCGTCGTCGAGCCCACTCCCGAGGAGGTCTGGGATGTGCTGAGCGATTTCGGCGCTGTCCACGAACGCCTGGCACCGGGTTTCGTCACCGGTACCCGGGTCGACGCCGACACCCGCACCGTCACCTTCGCCGACGGCACGATCGTCTGCGAACGTCTCGTCGATCTGGATCCGGTGCGCAGGCGAATCGCCTACACCGTCGTCGGCGGGAGCCTGCACCCCTCACATCACCACGCCTCCATGCAGGCACTACCGGCCGGAGGGGGGCGGACATTGTTCGTCTGGCATACCGATGTGCTGCCCGATTCGCTCGCCGACCCGATCACCGGCTTCGTCGAACACGGATCGACGGTCATGGGCCGGGCGTTGCGGTCCACGGAAGGGAGGACACCGAGCGGCACCTGATCCCGGACAGCGAAACGCACCGCCGAGCCGGTGATCCCGGACGACTCCGGGGACGGCGGTATCGAATCCGCACCCGGGCCTGTGCGGCAGCAGACCGGTACGGACCGGGTCATTCGGTGGCCCGGTCCGTACCGGAAAGTGGAGCGCCGAGCACAACGGTGGCAGCGACCGACCGGGACGGTCGGGTGGTCCGGGGACGAACGCCCACCGCCGAACGCTTCCGTTCCACGGTCCGAAGGGCGGCGCCCAGCGCGCGACCACCGGTGACTATTCGCCCACCTGTTCGCGCTCCCGGTCTCCGCCCACGGCGAATCTGTTCAGCACGAATCGCCGGAACGCCGCGGATGCCTTGGTGATCCGCGGTTCGGTCAACCAGGTCAGCACAAGCTGCCGCTGCGCGAGGGCGCCCGATATCGGGATCTCGCGGCATCCGCTGCCCACCGCGACCTTCTGGTCGGAATGCGGGAGGATCGCGACGCCGAGACCGGCGGCGACGACTCCCCGCGCGGTTGTGGTGTCCTGGACCTGGAATCGGGCCCGGGGCGTGAACCCGGCATGCCGGCAGAGGGTATCGCTCAGTGAGCGCAGACCCACCCCGGGCGTGAAAACGACGAAATCCTCGTGCTGGACCTCGGACAGGTCCACCGATTGCCGGTTCGCGGCCCAGTGCCCGGCGGGCACCGTGAGCAACAGTTCCTGCGCCTCGATGGTTTTGGAGATGTACATCGATTCCGACGGCGCGGGCGAGACGAACGCCAGATCGACTTCGCGCCGGCCGAGCGATCGCAGGCAGTTCGCCCGGTTGTCCTGCATGAGCACGAAATCCACGCCGGGGTGGCCGGCCCGGAATTCCGCGATGAGTTCGGGTACGAATCGGGCGCCGAGGGTGTGCAGGAACGAGAGCGTGACCGTGCCCCGTGATCGCCCGCTCTCCTCCCGGGCCTCCAGGATTCCGTGCTGTAGCTCTTCCAGACTGCGCCGGGCGAAGGGCAGGAGCCGGAGACCGACGGGTGTGAGGACGATATTCCGGCCCTCGCGCTGGACCAGATCCAGGCCCAGTTCGCGCTGGAGCCGGGCGAGCATACGGCTGGCGGTCGGCTGGCCGATCCGTATCCGGTCCGCCGCTCCGGTCAGCGTCGACCGATCCGCGAGTCCGACGAAGACCGCGAGCTCGGGCATCAGGGACCGCACCCCGTGGTCGAGTAGCTCGTCGAGGTCCCGCGCACCGCCCGATTCCATGCGGAAGAGAATAGCTCACCTTTCATCCATGCAATTGTGCAGCGATTGTGTGCGGGTCTACGGTGACCGCCGTGAGCACACCGACCCGCACACTCGCGCCGACGGAGGGCGACGCCGGCGGCGGCGCACTGCTCCACCGCGGCGAGGCGCGCTACCGGCTGCTGCTCCTGGCCCTCTTCGCGGCCGGTGTGGTGACGTTCGCCCAGTTGTACGCGCCGCAGAGTGTGCTCCCGCTCATCGAGGCCGAACCCGGCTGGAACCTCTCCGCCGCACAGGCTTCCCTGACCATCTCCGCGGCCACTCTCGGTCTCGCGGTTTCGGTACTGGGCTGGGCAGTACTGGCCAAACGTTTCGGCACTTTTCCGATCATCTGCGCCTCGTTGACCATCACCACGGTCATGAGCTTCGCTGTCGCCGTCGCCCCCGATTTCCGCGTCCTGCTCTCGGTCCGCGTCCTCCAGGGGATCGGTGCCGCGGGGATGGCGGCGCTGGCGGTGGCCTACATCGTCGAACGGGTCGGCCCGCGGGATGTCCCGGTCGTCGCGGGAATATATGTATCCGGCACCACCATCGGCGGCCTGGCCGGCCGTGTCGCGGGGGCCGGGCTGGCAGAGGTCACCGACTGGCGGGGTGCGCTGCTGGGCGTGGCGCTCATCTCGCTGCTGTTCGCGGGCCTCTTCGGCGTCGCGGGCTGGAAGTCCCGCGCCCGGTCGGTGCCGGCCGCGGGACCCGCGCCGGCCACCGACCGCGCGGTGGCGACCACCATCGCCACAGATCTCGCCGACTGCCTGAAGCGCCGGGCCGCGGTGGGGCTCTATGCGCTGATCTTCGTGCTGATGGGCAGCCTCGTCGCACTGTACAACTACCTGGCGTTCCATCTCGCGGATCCGCCGTACGGTCTGTCCGCTGCCGGGGTGGGCCTGTTCTACTTCGCCTATCTCGGCGGAACCGTCGGCGCCCGGGTGGCCGGGTCGGCTGCCGGACGTTTCGGGCGAGGCACCACGCTCGCCGTCGCGATCGCGCTCATGCTCGCGGGCGCCGGAATGACACTGCTGCCCGATCTCGTCGCGCTGGCATCCGGGCTCCTGCTCTTCACCACTGCTTTTTTCGGGGCCCACGCGGTGGCGTCGGGCTGGATCGGGCAGATCGCCGGACCGCGGCGCGCCGCCATGGCCTCGGCGCTGTACTCGTTCTTCTACTACGCGGGCTCGGCAGTCCTCGGCTGGCTGTTCGGCATCCCATACGAGCGATTCGGCTGGACGATCTTCGTCGGCGCGGTTCTGGGCGGCTGCGCGGCAGCGGCCCTGCTCTCCTGGGCCCTGCTGCGACCGAGCGGGCCCGGCGCCCTCCGGTCCGGCCTGTCCTGACCCGCACCGCATCGATTCGGCCCGTCCGGCGCCCGATACCCGCGACCGGCCGCCGCCCCTCGACCGGCTACGACCGGCGGGCGGTGGTCGTGTCCTCCCGCGCCACAGCGACCCTCGGATTCGCCCGGCTCGCGGTCAACGCTCAGCTCTGCTCGTCCGGTAGTGCCGACCGCAGCGATCGTGCCTGCAGGGCGAGATACAGCAGGGCCGCGTCGGCCGGTGCCGCGAACGTCGTGCCGGTGAGTCGTTCTATCCGTTTGAGCCGGTGCAGGACAGTGTTCCGGTGCAGGTGCAGACGCTCACCCACCGCCGAGGTGGAACCGCCGAGTTCGTACCAGGCCGTGGCGGTCTCCACGAGACGCTCGGCCTCGCCGGGCGGCAGCCGATCGAACGCGGCCAGTGTTTCCGAGAAGATATCCGCGGCCAATGCCGGGTTCACGGCGATCAACGCCCGCGGCGGCGACGAGGCGAAGATATGCACCCCGGTATCGGCCGGGCCCAGACATCGGAAGGCGAGACGCGCCTGGTCGAGCGCGGCGGGAGCGGCGGCGAGATCGGTGAACGGCCGGCTGGCACCGGCTCTGGCCCGAGCGGTCCGCAGCGCGTCCTCGAAGGTATCCGGCCAGAGTGTGGCGGCCAGCGTGACCCGGTCGTCGGCGAGCAGGGTGTGGACGGTGGTCACCCCGGCCGCGGTGAACCGGATATCGCCGACCAGGACCACCAGGGTGGCCCGGCCGGGCAGCCGCAGCCCGGCGCCCAGTTCCGCCCGTCGTACGGCGGGGAATCCGGGGTCGAGAAGCGCACGCAGCAGCCCTTGATCGGGGCGGCCGGTCCCGGCGGCCACCACCCGCCGATAGGCCTCCGCGGCCGCGACGGAGTATTCGTCGACGGTGGCCCAGACCAGCGTGGACAGCCGGGGCAGCGCGCCGCGATCGGCCGGGCCGGCACGTTCGACGATGATCTCCCAGAACGCCAGTCCGGCGACGCGAAACGCGTGCAACAGACTTTCCAAGGGGATACCGCGCTCGGCTTTGAGGCGTCCCGCCCGCCGCGCCGGTTCCAGTGAGTACGGAGCCTCGGCGAGAGCATCCAACCAGGCCGCGCAGCTGTCGTCGACCAGGCCGGCCAATTCGCCGGGGGCGAGGGCGGTACTGCCGTAATCGGTGTCGTCGTGCCGGATCCGGGCGGTCACCGCCGCGCAGATCGCGCCCGAATCGGCCCGCAGGTCGCCCAGCAGGTAGGAACGAGCGTCGGGCGTGGGCCGGCTCACCGTCGCCAATCTAGCGGCGATTGTGCACCGGCACAACGAGCCGCCGGAAGTGGCTGCCCGCGCCCATCGCCACGACGGACGGCGCTCCCCGATACTGGGTTTCCCGACGCGGAACGAGCGCACGAACGAGCCGGGCTGACCGGCCCGGCCCCCGGCGCCTCGGTACGCCGCGCGATCCCGGACCGTCCCGACACCACCCCGGAGGTACCCCGTGACCACGACCACTCGCCGACTGTTCGAGCGCTACCACGCCTGCTGGGTCGATCGCGATCCCGACCGGATCGTCGAACTGCACTCTCCCGATTCGATATTCCACCTGCATTCGGGACAGGAACCCGCCCGCGGCCGGGCCGCTATCCGGGAGGCCGCGGCGGGTACCTTCGCGCTGGTCCCCGATCTGACCTTTCACCTGATCTCGTTACGTATCGGGGCGGACTTCTGGGTGGTGCAGTGGCAGCTGACCGGGACCTCGGCGACCGGCCGGCCCGTATGCGTCGACCTGGCCGACTATGTGCTGGTCGCGGACGGCGCGGTCACCGAGAAGCACTCCTATGTGGACGGGGTGGCCATGCAGGCGGCGCTGGCCTGAACACCGATGAGCGTCAGGCGCCCGGTGCCGGTGCCTCCGTGCCGAGGTTCTGCGGCTGCAGGGAACGGTGCCCGGCGACCCGGTCGGCCAGCTTCTCGAGCCGGCTCGCCTGGTCCGCCGACAGTTCCACCGTGACGGCACCGGCGTTCTCCCGGACGTATTCGGGATGGCGGGTCCCCGGAATCGGCACGACATCGGTACCCCGCCCGAGTACCCAGGCGAGCGCCACCTGGGACGGGCGGATATCCAGTTCACCGGCCACCGCCGCGACCTCCGCGGCCAGCGCGCGATTGGTCTCGAAGTTCTCCTCGGCGAATCGCGGATGGGCCGCGAGCTGCTCTTTCACATCGTCGCGTGAGCGCACGGTACCGGTCAGCCAGGCCCGTCCGAGGGGTGAGTACGGGACCAGCGCGATACCCAGTTCCCGCGCCACCGGCACGGTCGAACTCTCGATATCGCGGCTGAACAGCGACCATTCACTCTGGATCGCCGCGATCGGGTGGACGGCGTGGGCCCGGCGGATCGTATTCGGACCGGGCTCGGACAAGCCGATACAACGCACCTTGCCCGCCTCGACGAGTTCTTTCAGCGCGCCGACCGTATCCTCGATGGGCACTGTGGGATCCACGCGGTGCAGGTAGTAGAGATCGACGTGGTCGACATCCAGCCGCCGCAGCGAGGCCTCGATGGCGGAACGGACATATTCCGGCCGGCCGTCGATCCGGGGATTCGGATTGGTGGCGCGGTCCAGTGGATTTCCGAATTTGGTCGCGATCACCGCCCGATCACGGCGACCTCGCAGCGCCCGGCCGAGAAGGCGCTCGCTGTGTCCGGGGCCGTAGACGTCGGCTGTATCGAAGAACGAGATCCCGGATTCCAGGGCCGCGTCGACGACCTCGTGCGCGGCACGCTCGTCCTGCGGTCCCGCTCCGGTCCGGAAGCTCATGAATCCGATACCGAGCGGTGAGACCCGGGGTCCGTCGGTGCCCAGGCGGCGTGTGTCGGTCATTGTCGACTCCTCGAATCGTGTCGGCGGGTGAGCGATTGCCACTTCGGACCGGAAGCCGGGACGAAGGGTGGTAGCGGTGTATTCGCACCGATGGGCGCCGAGCTGCTCCCGCGGCGGTACGGCGTGCTCGGCGAAGCGGGTGGGCCGTGCAGTGGATACCGGCTCATACGGCGGCCTTCGGGATCGAGTCGACCAGGCTCGCGGTGTACTCCCCCGCCGGGTTCGCGAAAACGTCCGCGGTGTCACCGTATTCCTGAACCTCGCCGCGGCGCAGCACGGTCACCGTATCCGCGAGCTGCCGGACCACGCTCAGGTCGTGGGAGATGAACAGGTAACCCACTCCCAATCGGGCCTGCAGATCGACCAGAACCCGCAGGATCTGCGCCTGAACGGTCACATCGAGGGCCGAGGTCGGTTCGTCGAGTACGAGCACTTCCGGGCTCGGTCCCAGCGCCCGCGCGATGGCGACACGCTGCCGTTGTCCACCGGAGAGCCGGCGAATTCCGCGGGTCAGGAACGACTCGTCGAGACCCACGAGATCCAGCACCTCGATCACCCGCTCCCGCCGCTGCGTTCGCGAACCGAGGCGGTAGCGTACGAGGGGCTCGGCGACGAGCCGGCCGACCGGGTACGTGGGGTGGAGCGAATGAAAAGGATTCTGGTACACGAGCTGTAGGTTCCGGCGCGCATCGCGCAGCTCACGACGGCCCAGGCGGGCGAGGTCCCGGCCGTCCACCAGTACCCGCCCCGAATCCGGCTCGAGCAGTCTCAGCGCGATCCGGGCGAGTGTGGATTTCCCGGACCCGGACTCGCCCACCAGGGCATGTGTCCGGCCGGGCGGGATCTCGAAGGACACACCCTTCAGCGCCTCCGTCCGGTGCGCACCGACCCGGAACACCTTGTGGACATCGATCACCGCCAGAGCCGCCGCCGCACCGTCCGGCTGCGCCCGAGCGGCTTTCGCGACGGCGAAGCGATCGGGATCGATACTCGGGATATCGTCGATCAGCGTGCGCGCGTACGCCGACTTCGGAGTTCGGAGTACCTCCGACGAGGTGCCCGTCTCCGCGACCCGGCCCGAATTCAGCACGACGACCCGATCCGCGCGCTCGGCGGCGAGCGAGAGATCGTGGGTTATCAGCAGTACCGACAGCCCGTAGCGGTCCTTCAGCCGGTCGAGGAGATCCAGGATCTTCTGCTGGATGGTCACATCCAGCGCGGAGGTCGGTTCGTCCGCGACTATCAGTGCCGGGCGCTGGGCGATCGCGATCCCGATCAGCACACGTTGGAGTTGCCCGCCGGAGAGCTGATGCGGATACGAGTGCAGCGCGCGTTCGGGCTGTGCGATACCCACCGAGTCCAGCAGGTCGACCGCCTGGTCGTAGAAGCGCCGGGGGTGGGCGTATTCGGGCAGCCCGGAGGACCGGAACGCTTCGAAGATCTGGCGGTCGATCCGCCGCACCGGATTCAGCGACGAGGTCGGGTCCTGCGGTACGAAACCGATACCGCGGCCGCGCAGCGGCCGGAATTCGCGTTCGGGCAGCCGGAGTACATCGCGACCCCGGAACTCGGCGGTGCCGCCGACCGCGACCCGGTGGTCCAGCAGCCGGAGCAGCGCATCGACCACGGTCGATTTCCCGGACCCGGATTCGCCGACGATCGCCACGGTGGTCGCGGGAGGCACCTCGAACGATATCCCCGCGACCGTGGGCGTCCCGCGCTTCCCGCTGTAGGACACCGAGAGATCACGAACGGTGAGCAGTGGTGCCGGACCCGCCGCCCGCGCGGAATCGGTCCGCAGATCTGCTGTCGCTGTCATATCACCTGTCCCTGCCGATCCGCCTGCCGAGCTGCCCCAGAGCCAGCACGGACGCCACCATGACGCTCCCCGGGGCGTAGACGAACCACGGATAGCGGTAGAAGAAGTCCTTGCCCTCGGCCACGAGCAACCCCCAGTCCGGGCTGGGTGGCGGGTTCCCGTAACCGAGGAACGCCAGCGCGGACACATTGATGACGGCCAGGCCGAACTGCAGTACCGCCAGTGCCAGCACCGATCGGTACACGTTCGGCAGGACGTGCTGGAACAGCACGGTGAGCTTCCCCCTGCCGATGAGGTGGGCGGATTCGATGAACGCCCGATTCTTCACCCACAGCGTCTCCGATCTGATCAGCCGGGCGAAGACCGCCACCGAGGAGATACCGACCGCGATGGCCGCGTTGACACTCGCGAAACCCAGTGACACCACCACGATGACGGCGAGCAGGAACCCGGGAATCGCCAGCAACGCATCGATCACCCGGCCCAGCACCGCGTCGACGAGACGACCGGAGAACCCCGCGAGAAGTCCGACGGCACTGCCCCCGAACAGCCCGATGACCACGGCCAGCAGGGCCGTCAGTACGGCCGGCCGGGTCCCGTGGACGACGCGGGCCAGAATATCGCGGCCCAGCTGATCGGTGCCGAACGGATGCTCCCACGACGGTGCCCGGAAATTGTCGGCGGTGACCCCCGAGTAGGGATCCTGATCGGTGAACAGGTCCGGGGCGATCGCCCACGCCGTGATCACCACGACGACGATCACTGCGGCACAGGTCGAGATGGTGCGGAGATCCGATACCACCGGCCGCATCCGCGCCGGCGGGGCCGCGGCGATCGCCACCGTATCCTCCGTCCTTTCGTCGCGCCGTGCGCCGGCTGCCGTCGTCATTTCGCCACCGCCGCCGGACGCAGCCGCGGATCCAGCACGGGGTAACACAGGTCCACCATCAGATTCACCACCAGGAAGAGAGCGGCGGCGAGGAGCACCACCGCCTGCAGGACCGGAACATCCTGCTCGCCGACTGCCTTCTCGACGATGGTGCCGACACCGGCGCGCCCGAAGATCGCCTCCGTGATGATCGAACCGCCGAGCAGATCGCCGACGATGATCGCCGCGATCGTCGATGTCGGCACCGCGGCATTGGGCAGTAGATGTTTCGCGAACAATTCGAACCGGCCGATTCCCTTCGAGATCGCCACCGTCGCGTACTGCTCCGACCGGGCGCTGTCGAGCGCGGTGACGAGCACCTGGGCTATCGGAGCCGATGCCGGAACGGCAAGGGTGATCGCGGGATAGATCAGCGCGTCCGCGCTCCGGAAATCACTGAGCACGAACAGTCCCAGTTGGAAGGAGAACACATTCACGACGACCAGCCCGATGAAGAAACTGGGCACCGACAGGAACAGCGAAGGGAAGGCGCGCAGCAGGCCCCCGCCGAACCTGTCCGGCAGGAAGAACGCGCCGACCGCGATCACGAAGGCGAGCACGACCGCGAAGACGAAGGCCGTCCCCGCGAGTCGGAGGGTGGACGGAATCCCCGACCACAGCAGCGTCGATACCGGCAGGTTCGAGGCATAGGACAACCCCAGATCGCCGTGTGCCAGACGTTCGAGCGCCACCCAGAGCTGTTCCCACGCCGGCCGATCCAGCTCGAAGTAGACGAGCATCTCCCTGATCTCGTCCTCGGTGTATCCGTATTCCGGATTGCTCAGCCGGCCGGACACCGGGTCGCCCGGCAGCAGCGTCACGATGACGAAGACGAGAACGTAGACGAGGCCGATCGTCACGCCGGCCTGGCCGATCCGGGACAACACGTACTTTGTGTAGTGCGACAACTACTTCGTTCCTCACTGCTTCGCTCTCGGGGCGGGATCCGACCGGTGCGACGGACAGATCATGTGGCGAGCCACGCGTCGTAGAAGCTGATCAGGCCCAGCCCGTCGACACCGAGGCCGCGCAGCCGCTGGGCCGCTCCCCACGTCTGCCGGAATTCGTGCACCGGGATGTAGTAGGCGTGGTCGATCACGTATTCCTGCACCGCTTCCGACGCGGCGATCCGGGCGTCCGTGGATCTCGCCTGCACCAGTGCGTCCAGGAGCGCGTCGAGTTCCGCGCCGGGTGCCTTGAACTGGTTCGCCTGCGAACTGTGCCACCACCGCCACATCTCGGTCTGGCTACCCGCCAGCCAATGGTTCTCGTACAGCGGCACATCCGGCTGCGCCGTCACCGCGTTGTAGTTCGAGAAATCGGTGCCCTCGATCCGCAGGCGCACCCCGATCCGGCGCCACTGCTGGGCGATCAGTTGCAGATCCGCTTCGGAGGTCGTGATGAAGACCGAGGGGTAGATCAGAAAGCTCAGCTGCTTCCCGTCCCGGGTGCGATATCCGTCGTCGTCCCGGCCGGTCCAACCGGACTCGTCGAGTAGGCGGGCGGCCAGTTCCGGGTCGTAGGCGAACTTTTCGCGGAGATCCAGGGTCCCGGGTACGACCTCGTTGAACGTGGACTTGGCTTCGGTCCAGGCACCGCCGGGGAAATTGGTCCGCAGGATCTCCTGCCGGTCGATCCCGTGCGTGAGTGCCCGGCGCACGCGGATATCGTCCAGAAACGGTGCCGTCAGACGCAGTTGCAGACCCCAGACGCTGCCGAAGAAGGCCGGGGCGATCAGCTCGAACCCATCGGTGACGAACGGTTCCTCGGTGGGTTGTACGTAGTGGATGATGTCGACCTGACCGGCCCGCAGCGAACCGGTGCGCAGCGACGGTTCGGCGACCTGCGCGACCCGCACCCGTTCGAGGTAGGCGGGTCCGTCGTGCGACGCGTCCCCGCGGGGCCAGGCGTAATCCTCGCGCCGCCGCAGTACCACTTCTCTACTCGGCTGCCAGGATTCGACCACGAAGGGCCCCGTACCGTGGATTCGGCTCGGATCGGACTGCGCGTCGAGATCGGCCGCGACGGTCTCCGGGGCCAGAATACCGACGGTCGTCCAGGGCGCCCAGTTTCTGGATGAAATCACCGAACGGCCCGGTGAGCCGGACGATGACCTCGTAGTCACCGGCTGCCACCGCTTCGCCGTAACTCGTGGGGAAGTAGGCGGCGCGCGGGATACCCCGCGATTTATCACCTCTACCGAGCAGATTCAGGTTGGCGGCCACCGCCGCGGCGTCCAGTTTCTCGCCGTTGGAGAAGGTAACCCCCTGCCGAATCGTCAAGCCGAATTCGGTACGCGCGTCGTTCTGAGTGTATCCAGTGGCCAGATGCGGCAGGAAGTTTCCGTCCGCGTCGTAATAGAACAGCCGCTCGACTATCTGGTTCCAGACCTGCGCCACATGCCACGATCCGGTGCTCTGCTGTTGATATCCGTCGATCAGTTTCTCGTTGAGATAGGTGATCTCGCCACCGGGCACCGGAATCGCACTGTGCGGAGAATTCGTACGCGTGGACGATGCGGTGTAATCACCACACGCCGCCAGTATTCCAGTGCCGGCCAGCGCGGCTCCGAGGCCCAGGAATCGGCGCCGGGCGAGCTCGTATGACATGGGGAACCCATCGGCCTTTCGTGGAGAGCGGCGGTCGGTGAACAGGACACCGACAAGCCATCGATCAGGTGCCGGACGTATTTCCCTGAACCGGAGGAAGATCGGCGGTTCAGGCGCGGCGAGGTCAGCGGGATCGACAACACTCGCGCGGCCGCACGTCCGCGCCGATGGGGAGAATTCCGGTCACGGACAACAGCGTGCCCGGCCGGAAGGCCGAAACCAACACAGTTCCGCTACACGATCGATGAACGAAAACTTACATATCGGCACCCGGACGGTCGCGCCGGCCTCCTGATCTGCACCGATGAACGGCAGCCGGGAGATCAACGGACGAAATCATGACGATTCCTACATTCCGCACCCGCCGCGGAAAACAGATCGTTCCGCGCCGCGAACCGACACACGGGATTTGAAGCATCAATTATGCGCGTACCCAGCCGAAACCGCCCGAGAACAGGTCCGGCGAAGACTACGGCAGCCACCCGGCGGAGATGCGGAGACCAGTGACGAAAACATACCTCCGGCCGGTCCGTAGCATCGTGTCATGAGTACTTATGTGACGACGAACCCGACCACAGGTACTACAGAACACGAATTCCCGGGACTGGCCGACGACCAGATTTCCGGCCTCACCGAGCGCGCCGCCGAAGGATTCGAGGCATGGCGGCACACCTCGGTGGCGGAGCGCGCCGGTGCGCTGGCACGTACCGCGGATCTGTACGAGGAACGGGCGGCGGAACTGGCCGCCGCCATCACGCGGGAAATGGGCAAACCAGCGAAAGAAGCAGCCGGGGAGGTGCAGCTCGCCGCGGATATCTATCGGTGGTACGCCGAACGCGGGCCCGAACTGCTGAAGACCGAGCGCCTGGATCCCCAGGGCGCCGACGAATCGGTGGTCCAGAAATTACCCATCGGGCCGCTCATCGGCGTGATGCCGTGGAATTACCCCTACTATCAGGTCGCCCGTTTCGCCGCGCCGAACCTGTTGCTGGGCAATACGATAATCCTCAAGCACGCCTCCATCTGCGCCGCCTCTTCGCAGCTCATGGCCGATATGTTCCACGAAGCCTCGGTCCCCGGGAACGTCTATATCAATATCTACGCGAGTTCCGCGCAGATCGCCGAACTCCTCGCGCGTCCCGAGATTCGCGGGGTGTCGTTGACCGGTAGCGAACGAGCGGGCGCCGCCGTCGCGGAGGAGGCGGCGAAGAACCTGAAGAAGTCGGTCCTCGAATTGGGGGGTTCCGACCCGTTCATCCTGCTCGATACCGACGATATGGCGGAAACGGTCCGGATCGCGGCGCGAGCGCGCCTGTCCAACGCGGGCCAGGCATGCAATTCGCCGAAACGCTTCATCGTCCTCAAGGACCTCTACGACGACTTCGTCCGCGGGCTGGTGGGCGAGTTCGACCGCGCCGTGGTCGGGGATCCGGCCGATCCCGGGACCGAGGTGGGACCGCTGTCGTCGGTTTCGGCGCGCGATACCGTCGCCGAACAGATCAGAACCGCCGTGCGACAGGGGGCGACCCTGCACACCGGCGGTTCGCCCCTGGACGGAGACGGCGCGTTCCTGCGGCCCGCCGTGCTCACCGGGATCACGCCGGAGATGGACGCCTACTCCGAGGAGATCTTCGGCCCGGCCGCGATGGTGTACAAGGTCTCCTCGCCCGAGGAGGCGGTCCGGCTCGCCAACGATGTGGACTTCGGCCTGAGCGGGTCGGTGTGGAGCGCCGATACCCTCCGAGCCGCGGAGATCGCCGATCGGCTCGATGTCGGTATGGCCTATGTCAACGAGCACGGGACCACCCTGCCCGGCCTCCCGTTCGGCGGCGTCAACCGATCCGGCTACGGCCGCGAACTGGGCCGCTGGGGGCTGGGCGAGTTCGTCAACACCAGGCTTCGGCGGACCTCGTCCCACTAGATACCTCCTCGGCCGGAGTCGCGGTGCGCGCCGGGCACCGCGACGTCCGGGCCGTGGTGTCGCCGGGTACGCCACCGTGACGTTCTGATATCGCCGCCGGTCACCGGACGTGGCGGGCGCGAACCGACTCCGTCGGCCTTCAGCCGGCAGCCGCGACCACTCGCACCGGGCAACTGCTGTGTTCGCCGACAAACGCGGCCACCTCCGCCGCGTGGCCGGCGACGGCGGCGCGCTCGGCACGGGTGAATCGGCGTAGCGGGGTGACCGTCAGCGCGGCGGTATCGCAAGTCCAGGTGGCAGCGACCCGCCCGTCGACGAGGACGACGCGCGCACCGGCGACCGACAGACCGCGGTGAGCGTGATCGATGATCCGGCTGCGATCGTGATAGCCGAGGATCGCATTGTCGAAGGCGGGCAGGAACCGCACCGGAGCGGGGGTATCGGGGTCGGGCCGCGGCGCGTCCGGGAGGTCGAGCAGTTCGCGGCCCTGCTCGTCGCGGAACGCGATCAACTTCCCTCTCGCCGCAGCCACCGCGCGGGGTAGCCCGGCGAGACCGCACCAGGCGCGCAGATCGGCCACCGCCGCCGGCCCGAACGCGGCGAGATATCGCAGCACCAGCGCTTCGCCGACCGGATCGGCGCCCTCCGGGGCAGGCGGGTCGATCGCACGGCCCAGCCACCAGGTGAGTGGCACGGTCCGCGCTCCCGACTTCCGGCGCCACAGTCCGCGGGGCGGCAGTTGCACGGCCGGGACGAGCGCGGCGATGACCGTCTCGCCCAGGGCCCGCGATCCGGCGGCCGGCCAGCGGGCGGCGAGCGCCCGGCCGAGTTCGGGCATCGTATGCGGTCGTCCCGCCGCCATGAGGTCCCACCCCGCCGTCGCGAGTTCGTCGAGATCCACTCCGTCCAGTTCGCGGCGGTAGACCCCGAGTACCCGTTGGCGCAGCATTTCGCCGTGGCGGGCGCGCCACGCCAGGGCGTCGTCCGCGGTGACGAGGTGGACCGTGCGGCGCATGAGATGGGTCCGCACCACGCGCCGAGTGGTCAGCAGATCGTCGAGAATCGCCGGGTC
The DNA here is from genome assembly GCF_053605105.1 of Nocardia sp. NPDC003963. Lineage (NCBI taxonomy): Bacteria > Bacillati > Actinomycetota > Actinomycetes > Mycobacteriales > Nocardiaceae > Nocardia > Nocardia sp. NPDC003963. The sequence continues at coordinate 450,074 of NZ_JBSGIP010000001.1, read as the reverse complement.
GAAGGCACGGATACGCGACCAGAGCCCGACGAACGGTTCCTGTGGTTCCTGCGCCTGGAGTCCGCACAGGTGCGCGACGGTATCGAGCACCGGGAGATCGGTTCGCTCGAGGAGCAACTGCCGGGCCAGCGTCGCCCTGTTGAGCGCCCGGGTCGACAGCACCGTCACCGGGATGCTCCGTCACCGGCGGTATCGAAGCGGCATTTCGGGTGGGCGGTGGTTGTGGAGGTCACGGTTGCTCCTGGATCGAGTCGAGGCCTGAGACGGACAACAGTCGCACCGGAAGCGGCCAGAATGTGTCCTCTACTCCGGACAGGACGAGAAATATGCCGAGAAACGCCATGCGACCGCGGCCGCCGCTGCCTGTGCTCCGGGCACGCCGGCCACGCCGACCCCACGGCAGCCGCTAACCGTCCGGAAGCACGATCCGGTCATCGGAGCGCGGCTACGGCAGCGGACCGGCCCCCTGGGCCGCGACGAAGTCCGCGGCTTCCTCCTCGGACCGCGCGGCCGGCGCCGAGCCCCACATATGCCGGCCGTTGGGCTCCTGCAGGAAATAGACCGATACCGCACCCACCACACCCGCGATGATCAGGTAGTAGGCGGGCCAGTTCAGATCGCCGGTCGCTCCCACCAGCGCGCCGACCACCACCGAGGTGGTACCGGCGAACAGCGATACCGCGACATTGAACGATACCGACAGCCCGGCGCCACGGACCTTCGTCGGGAACAGCGAGGGCAGGGTGGACGGCATCGTCGCGCTGAAACAGATCAGCGTCAGTCCCATGAGCAGCAGGCCGAGGAAGACCGCGAACCCGTTGTCGACACGGACCAGCAGCACCATGGGGAAGGCCAGCACGATCAGCGATACGACACCGGTCCAGATGATCGGTTTACGCCCGACCCGGTCGGAGAGCAGGCCGATCACCGGAATGGTCAGCAGCGCGATCGCCATCACCGCGATCTGCAGCCACTGCGACGTCGAGCCGGATACCCCACCGCCGCGCGCCTCCGGCACCGTAGCGGTGATGTAGGTCGGCATATACGAGGTCAGCATGTAGTTGGTGACGTTCCAGACGACGACCAGACCCATACAGACCAGGACGTAGGGCCACAACCTGGCGAGGATCTTGGCCTCGTCACCGGTCTTGTTCGCCTTCTCCCGCTGCTCGGACTCCTGCTGCAGGGCGGCGAAGGCGGGCGTATCGGCCAGGCGCACCCGCAGGTAGACGCCGACGATGCCGAGCGGCAGTGCGACGAAGAACGGCAACCGCCAGCCCCAGGCCAGCAGTTGTTCGTCGGTCAGCACCGCATCGGCGGAGGTGACGACCAGCGCGCCGAGCAGATACCCGGTGAAAGTGCCGAATTCCAGCCAGCTGCCGAGAAAACCGCGCCGCCGGTCCGGTGCGTATTCGGCGATGAAGGTCATGGCGTTGCCGTACTCGCCGCCGGTGGAGAAACCCTGTACCAACCGTGCGCACAGCAGCAGCATCGGCGCCCAGATCCCGATCGAGTTCTGGTCCGGGATACAGCCGACAGCGAAGGTGCCGACGGCCATCAGCATCATCGTGGTGGCCAGTACCTTGTTCCGGCCGATGCGGTCGGCCAGCGGGCCGAAGAACATACCGCCGAACGGACGGACCAGAAAGGCCACCGCGAACAGGCCGAATGTGGCGATCGTGCCCGCGGTGTCACCCAGGTCGGTGAAGAACACTTCTTTGATGGTCGGCTCGAAATAGGCATAGACGCCGAAGTCGTACCACTCGGTGATGTTGCCGATACTCGCCGCGCCGATCGCTCGACGGATGATCGGCGGATCCGTGACCACGATATCGTCGAGCGACCAGCGCTTGGGACGTTCCCGCGGGGACAGCACAGCCATAGACAAGACCTCCTCGGGTTCACGACCACTACTGCCCGGGCTGCTCCTCGTTCGTCCTGGATCGACCAGCACAGGCTAAGCGATGGCACCCCGATCCGCAGGCACCCCACGGACGCGACACCCGGCCCGGCGGCGGCGCCGGACGAACCCCCGTGGCCGGTGCGCACCGGTCACCCGGCCGCGCACCGCGGGGTCAGGGGGTACGAAATCCGCTGAAGGTCACGTATTTCCGGGTTTCGAAGCCGAGCTGTTCGTAGAGCGCGATCGCGGCGCCGTTCGGCTCCGCCACATGTAGGAAGGGGCGTTCGCCGCGCGCGACGATCCGCGCGACCAGCGACCGGACCAGGCCGGCGGCGTAGCCGCGCCCACGCGCCTCGACGGCGGTGCAGACAGCGCTGATCTCGGTCCATCCCGGCGGGCGGAGTCGTTCTCCGGCCATCGCCACCAGGCTGCCGTCGTCTCCCCGGATACCCAGATACGTACCGAGTTCATGGGTACGGGACCAGAACGGCCCGGGCCGGGTCCGCGCGACCAGTTCGAGCATCTCCGGCACGCTGCTCGCGCCCAGTTCGACCACGTCGAGTTCGGTCGCGCCGTCCGGCGGACCGGGGAGGGCGCTACCGGTCCAGATCATCTGGCGGCCGTCGACGGCGAAAACCGGCGCCCAGTCCGGCGGTGGCGGGGCCGCGCAGCTGAACATATCGGCGAGTTCGCCGCGCCCGAGCAGCCGGGCCAGTGCATCCCATTCGGGGCGGCCGGGGTCGGCGCCCACCGCGGCGAAGGTCGCGATTTCCGGCAGGTAGGCGGCCGCCCGGCCCGACCGGCGGGCCAGCTGCGCGTGTGGCCCGCGCAGCGATTCGCCCACCGGGTCGTCCAGTACGGCGGCACAGTCCGCCGCGGTGCCGTATGTATCGTCGTTCACCACTTCGCGAGTATGCCGGGACCGACGACGATGCCGGCCGGGTGCCCTGCCTCAGCCCCGGCTCACCTGCTCGAACCAGGTGGGCCCCCCGGCCAGCGCGCGCTCGACCCGGACCCGCTGGTCCCCGTCCAGGTCGGCGGGCAGCGCGTCCGGCGCGAACCAGCCGACTTCCAGGGACTCGTCGTCGTTCACCCTGGCCGTACCGCCCACGGCACGAGCCCGGAAGCAGAGGTTCATGAACTGACAGATATCGCCGTTGGCGTAGGCCATCGCCGGCTCCGACTGCACCGCGACCAGCCCTTCGACCACACATTCGACGCCGGTCTCCTCGAACACCTCCCGGACGACGGCGGCGGCGGGCTGTTCGCCCGGCTCGGGGATACCCGAGAGCAGTGCCCACCGGTGATCGTCCACCCGGCGGTGCAGCAGAATCCGGCCCGCTTCGTCGAAGACGACGGCGCTGACCCCGGGGAGCCAGAGGAGTTGGTGACCGACGGTGGCCCGGATATGACGGATGAAGTCCGGAGTGGGCATGGCTTCGACCCTAATGGGCGCGGCCGGGCGGAGCGGGTGCCGCAGGGATCGGATCCGGGCGGTGGGCACACAACGGTTCGGTCACCGATCGGGTGCGCGAGCGGCCGCGCCACTAGTGTGAGGTGCTCCGCAGTGCCGATGATCGACCCGTTCCGCACCGTCCACGACGACGGCAACCCGAACCACGGAGGAGACAGTGGGCGCAATTCCGCCGAGCGAACACTGGCCGTCCCTGCGCGTGGACGACTGGGCCGACACCCGCGAAACGCTGCATATGTGGACGCAGATCATCGGCAAGATCAGACTCGCCCGGGCGCCGATGGTCAACCACTGGTGGCAGGTGCCCCTGTATCTGTCGGCCCGCGGTTTGACCACCTCGGCGATCCCCTACGACGGTGGCCTGTTCGATATCGAATTCGATTTCATCGACCATCAGTTGCACCTGCGATCCGGAAGCGGCGGGCGGCGAGTGATCAATCTGGAGCCCAAGACCGTGGCCGCGTTCTACGCCGAAGTCATGGCCGCACTGGACGTGCTCGATATCGAGACCGATATCCTGGCCCGACCGGTCGAGGTCGAACGCGCGATTCCGTTCGCCGACGATATCGAGCACGCCGCCTACGACCGTGATGCCGCCCACCTCTTCTGGCGCCAACTCGTGGCCGCCGATCGTGTCCTGAACCGGTTCCGCGCGCTCTTCGCCGGTAAATCCAGTCCGGTGCACTTCTTCTGGGGCGCTATGGATCTGGCCTGCACCAGGTTTTCCGGGCGCACCGCCCCACCGCATCCGGGTGGCGCCCCCAACTGCGCCGACCGGGTCATGGTCGAAGGCTATTCCCACGAACTGGCCAGTGCCGGTTTCTGGCCCGGCGGTTCGGCCGAGGGCAGTTTCTATGCCTACGCCTACCCGGAACCCGCCGGGTACACCGGCGCACCGGTGCGGCCGCCGTCGGCGTACTACGACTCCGCCATCCACGAATTCCTGTTGCCCTACGAAACAGTGCGCACCTCCGACGATCCCGAGGGCACCGTGCTCGAGTTCCTGCAGAGCACCTACGAAGCCGCCGCCGACGCCGCGAACTGGGACCGCGAACATCTCGAGTATCGACCCGACCGGCACACCGAACTCGGTTGAGCCCCAAGGGTTCCGAACCGTACCGGTAGCGCGAGGCCCCGGGCAACCGCAGCGCAACATCACCATAGATTATGTTGCCGTGTTACATTCGGAACCGGGCCGTCGAAAGGTGACCGGCCGGTATGTGACGGAGGCGCGATGACGATCGATACCGTCCCCCTGCAGGCTGCCCGGCCCGTCGGCGCGGATACCGATCGGCCCAGCATTCCCCGCGCCTACGACTACAGCCTGGGCGGTAAGGACAACTACGCGGTGGACCGGTCGGCGTTCGACCGGATTCGGCGAATCGCACCGCGGCAGGGCGATGTCCACCTGATGAACCGGAGCTGGCTGGCCCGCGTCGTACGGTCGCTGGCCGAGTGCGCCGGGGTACCGCAGTTCCTGGATCTCGGCGCCGGACTGCCCACCCGCGACCCCCTCCATATCGTCGCGCAGGAGTGCGGGCGCCGCGAAGTGAAGTTCGTGTACGTGGACAACGACCCGCTCTGTGTGGCGCACGGCCGCGCGATGCTGGAGCGGAACGAGAACACCCATTACCTCCCCGGCGATCTCACCGATACCGCGGCGACCCTGGACGACGCGGGCCGGTACCTGGACCTACGGCAGCCGATCGCGGTGCTGCTGGGCGCGGTTCTGCACCATCTCGGCGACGACGACGCGGCGGGGGTCGTATCCCGCCTCATCGATCGACTTCCCGCCGGATCGTATGTGGCGATCACTCACTATCACGATCCCGGCCCCGGCCGTCCGGAACTCCACGACCTGGCCCGGCGGATCGAACGAGCTTATACGGAAGAGGAATTCGGGCCGGGCCGGTACCGGAGCCGGGAACACATTCGCGACCTCTTCGGCTCGCTGGACCTGGTGGATCCCGGGCTGACCGCACTGGACCAGTGGTGGCCGCAAGGCCCGCCCACTCGGGCCACGGCGGCCGAAGAACAGCTCATCCTCGGCGGTCTCGGCCGTAAACCGGGGCTCGGGATCGTCCGCGTCGAGGGTTCGAACCATATCGGACGGAGTCAGCGCACTCCCCCGGCGACCCCCCGCCCGTTCGCCGAACGGGCGATCGTCCGGAACCACCGCCGGAAACTGCACTGACTCGAGTTGTCCGACAGATTCTTTCGCATGCTCTCCGAAAGTATCCGCACGGTCCGAATCACCCGGACACACCGAACCGGACCGCCAACTCATCCCGCTGCCGCCGCACGAAACGCGCGTCCACCACCGCCCCGTGGCCGGGCACATACAACGCATCCGCGCCGCCCAGATCCACCAGCCGGTCGAGCGCAGCGGGCCAATCCGCCGGTGCGGCGTCGGAGCCGGCCTGCGGCTCCCCCGATTCCTCGACGAGGTCGCCGCAGAACACCACAGTGGGATCGCCGGGTACGACGACCACCAGATCGTGCGCGGTATGTCCCGGTCCGGCGGCGACCAGCCGAATCTCTCGACCGGTATCGCGCTCCAGCTTGATCACGTCCCGAACGTACTCCCGGGGTCGCACCAGCGCGGCCGCGGCCGCCCGCGCCGTAGCCGGATCCAGCCCGTTGTCCACCGCGTCGGCCCACAGCTCACCGGCTCCGTCCCGATAGATCGCCTGCGCACCGTCGGCCGCGAATACCGGTGCCGGCGCGAACGCCGCCGCACCGAAGACATGGTCGAAATGATGATGGGTCAGCAGGACACCGGTGACAGTCCGCCCGGCCAGCGCCTGCGCCTGCTCCCGCACCCGGGCACCCTCACCGAGACTCGACCCCGTATCGATCACGAACGCGGATCCGTCGCCGACGATCAATCCGACGGTGCAGTCCCATCTCGGCAATCGACACCGCCCCACCCCCTCGGCAAGCCGCTCCCATCCCAGCTCTTCCCACGTGACGGTCATACCGCGACGCTAGCGAGTCGCCTACCGAAGCGGGAAGAATCGCTCGACGCGGAGCCCGCGGGCTCAGCGGCGAACGCGTCGCCAGTTCCAGGACCGTCCCGCCGAACCCGCGCGGGTGCCGGTACCGAATCCCGCGAGATGCAGGGCGATCAGCAACAGGCCGACGATGATCAGTGTGCCGCCGTTGATCTCGTCACCGAGTGTGGCATCCGCCAGATCGAGAATGAGCGCGAGACCGAACGCGACGGCGGCGGCGATGGCGAGCATGAGAACCTCCTGATGTTCCATCGGAAGCGACGACACCCGAGCGTGCTCCTCGCGTTCCTGTACGACGGATACCCGCAAACCGCGCCGACTCACGCCCATACGCGGATCGGCCGGGGCACGGGGCGACTCCCCTCGGCCACTCGGCCTGCGGGGCTCGCCCGATCCCGGTGGACGGGCAGTCGCGCCCGCAGGTCCGGCCGGATACGTATGGTCGGAGTCACCCGATACCGGGCTCGATCAGTGGGAGTACCGATGTCCGTCCGCAGTCTCAACCACGCCGTGCTGTTCGTCTCCGACGTGGAGGTGAGTGTCGCCTTCTATACCCGGGTACTGGGGTTCGAGCGGATCCCCGCGGACTTCCCGGGCGGCGCCTTCCTGCGTGGCGCTTCCTCCGCGAATGACCACGATCTGGGACTCTTCCGAGCGCGAGGAGAACGGGCGGCCGACGGTTCGGTCGGCCTCTACCATCTGGCCTGGGAGGTGGAGACGCTGACGGTACTGGCCGAAACCCGCACGCGACTACTGGAGGCCGACGCGCTGACCGGCGCCGCGAACCATGCGGCGACCAAGGCCCTGTACGGCCGGGATCCGGACGGTATCGAGTTCGAAGTCACCTGGCTCGTTCCCGATCACCTCGTACCGGATGAACTCGGCCCGGGGGTCCCACCCACTCGTCCACTCGATCTGGACGCGGAAATCGCCCGGTACGGCGCCGATACGCCGGGCGGTCCGCGTACCGACCGCCATCTCTACGCGCGGCTCGCGCAACGGCGCTGACAACGGGCCGTTACACGAGAAAGGCTCCGCACCTCGAGGGTGCGGAGCCCGAAGCTCATGCGGATCAGATCGTGCGAACGTCCTGAGCCTGGGGGCCCTTCTGGCCCTGCCCGATTTCGAACTCCACACGCTGGCCCTCTTCGAGGGACTTGAAGCCCGAACCGCTGATGGCGGAGTAATGGACGAAGACGTCAGGGCCGCCTCCGTCTTGTGCGATGAAGCCGAAGCCCTTCTCGCCGTTGAACCACTTCACACTGCCTTGCGCCATGCGTTAATACTTCATTTCTGTAGGTGAGCCGGGCAGATCACTTCGATTAGCCCGTTCTCGATAGACCACTATGCCACACCTGCGGAAATTCATCCGCAACGGGTGCGCTCACCGATGTGCGCGACCGAGGTGACCGATCCGGGGCCGGACGCCCGGCCCGGACCGACCGGGCCACGAGTGCCGCTACAGCGCAACGGTTTCCGGCCGCGACGCCGCAGCCGCCCGGCCCCTCAGCGACGCTTGGGGTCGGTAGCGGGCTCGACCTCGTATTTTCCGCCCACTTTGGCCTTCTTTTCCGCTCGCTTTTCCTTCAGCGATTTACCGGACTTCTTCGAGGAGGTGCTGCGGGGAGATTTATCGGACATGGCTGTCCTTAGGGTCGGGGGCCTGAGCGGGCCCGTTACGGCAACCGTACGCGACCTCACCGGTCCCGCCGCGCAGATCTTCCGGCGTGTTCCCCCTGCTCGAGACCACCTGCGGGCAGCCGAGGCTCCCGCAACGGGGATATCGGCCACCACCGCCGGCGGTTGTTCCGGAGTACTGCCCGCGCCTCGCCCAGCCGGCTCGACTGCCGGACGAACTGTGAGGTTGCTCCCACCGAGGACCGATACCCACGATGATCGGCAACGACGAGATTTCGCACTGCAGGTTTTCGCCGAGATGCGGACGGCGGGCGTGACCGATATCTCCTACGACGCCGACAATCGCGCCGTGCGATACGACGAGGCGGACTGCGTCCTCGACCTCGCGATGTTCGAACGTCTCACGCAGGTCGCGGTGATACTCCGGGCGCCGGAGTGGGCACTTACACTCGCACCATGAGTAGCTGGGTACTGCCCGCCTTTCTGGGGCTGGGACTGGCGGCCGCGTGCGGGTTCCGGGCATTCCTACCACTGCTGTTGCTCAGCGCCGCTGTACATTTCGGGGTGCTGGGCCTGGACCTCAACGAGTCCTACGCGTGGATCGGTTCGACCGGGGCGCTGATCGCGCTGTCGATCGCGGCCGCCGTGGAGATTCTCGGCGATCTGGTTCCGTTCATCGACAACGCCCTGTCGGTCATCGGCAATATCACCGGTCCGATAGCCGGGGCGATCGCGGCCGGATCCGTATTCGAGGCGGCCGATCCGGCCACGGCGGCAATCGCGGGAATCATCGTCGGCGGCCCCACCGCATTGACCTTCAGCGCGGCCCAGACCGGAGTTCGCGCGGCCAGTACCGCCACGACCGGCGGTATCGCCAACCCGGTCGTATCGGTCGTCGAGGATGTGCTGGCGTTCGTCCTGGTCGCGCTGGCGATGGTCCTACCGCTGCTCATTCCGATCGCGCTGGGCGCGCTGCTGTTCATCGCCTGGCGCGCGGTTCGCAGATTCCGCCGCCGCGGCACCGCGACCGCACGGCCGGTGCGTCAGAAGTCGAAGCCACCGCCGTCGAAACCGCCGCTGTCGAACCCACCCCAGTCACCGCCCCCGTCGCCGCCCGGACCGTCCCCGGCGTCGCCGGTGGGCTCGCCGTATCCCTGATCTCCGGCGCCGATCCCGTCGGCATATCCTTCGCCGTACCCGCTCTCGAAGCCTTCCGCGCCGTAGCCGACTCCGGACATTCCGGAGAACAACGAGGTGAACAACAGCGCCGAACCCAACCCCCAGGTACCTGCGATCATGGCGGGTCGCCACCAGGGTTCGGAGTACCAGCCCGCCGGTACGGGCCGGCCGGCGACACGTCCGCCCGGGTAGTAGTTCGGGGTTTCGGAGGACGGGCGCGGGGACGCGGCGATCCGGCGATCCTCGAAATCGATCACACGTTCTTCACTGACTTCGCCCGCGGCTGCCCGGCCCTCGAGTTCGGGGACGGCGGGGCCCGGATCCATATCCATGGCGGCACGCGCGGCGCGAATGTAGTACAGCCCCTCGATCGCGGTCTCTTTCGCCAGCCGGGCCTGGGCCGGGGACGCGGCCTGATCGATCTGGGAACCGGCCGCGGTATGCCGCTCCGCGGCATCGGCGAGCGCCTGCTGGGCGGCGGTGTTCCGGCCGGGCAGGTTGTACACCTGGCCACCGAGGCGCTCGTTGATACGCCGGGCCTCGGCCAATGCGTCGGCCAGTTCGAGCGCGGCCCGTTCCTTACGATCCCGGGATCGCCACACCAGCGCGGCCACCATCAGCACGACCACCGCGGCGATCAGTAACCATTCCATCGTTACGCACTCCTTCGGTCAGCGGAGCACAGTGCCGCCAAGCCTACTCGCAGGTGGCGGTGTCATATCGCGGCGCGGCGGGACCGGGTCTCCTGGAATTCCCCGACGACCCACGGCGCCCGATATTGCCGGTCGGGCCCCCGGACCCGCGCCGGTGTGGTCTCGCGGCGGCGATCGACCCGGGTCCGTATGCCTACCGACCGGCCGGACCCGCACCAGCGGAAATCGGATCGGCGGGTTTCCCCGGCGACCGATTCCGGAACCCGATCGCGACGATAGTGTCGGAGGAATCGCCACCGTGCCGAGCAGTGGCAGAGCGCTCACCGTGTCCATCGTCGGCGGTATCGATCTGTGGAAGCGAGGCGGCATGCTCGATATCCATCCGCTGTTCCAACTCAGCCACCGAGCAGACAAGTGTTGCCATCCGGCAGCGCGCGACTCGATCGGCGCCTCGGCCCGTAGCGGTGTGGCGCGCGCGTCCACGACGGCGGGAACGACCGCGTGATCACCCGGCTGGTGATCTTCGGTGGAACCGGTGATCTGTCCGGACGCTATCTGCTGCCCGGGCTCGCCGCGCTGCGGGCCGCCGGTCGCCTCGGTGACGATTTCCGCCTCGTCTGCGCGGATCGCAAGGACCGCAGCGATAGGGAATTCCGGGGCTGGGTCGAGGCCCGGCTCGATCGCCACGCGGGCGATATCCCGGTCGGCGCCCGGAAAGCGATCACGGCCTCGGCACAGTTCCGGCGCGCCGATATCGCCGATCCGGAAACCGTGGCGGCTGCCGTCTCCGGAGACGGCCCCGTCGCGGTCTATCTGGCCCTTCCCCCGGCGCTGTTTCCCACGGCGGTGCGGACTCTCGATCAGGTCGGCCTACCCCCGGGCAGCAAGATCGTCCTCGAGAAACCGTTCGGTGAGGATCTGGCGAGCGCGGTGGAACTCAATCGCCTGCTGGCCGACCTGGTCCCCGAGGAGGCCGTCTTCCGGGTGGATCATTTCCTAGCCATGACCACCGTGCAGAACCTGCTCGGAAGCCGGCTGTCCAACCGGGTGCTCGAACCGATCTGGAACAGCGCGCATATCGCGAAGATCGAAATAATCTGGGAGGAAACCCTCACGCTGGAGGGCCGCGCCGGGTACTACGACCAGGTGGGCGCGCTCGAGGATATGGTGCAGAACCATCTGCTGCAGTTGCTCTGCCTGATCGCCATGGAACCGCCCATCACGCTTTCCGAGCGTGACCTGCGCGACCGTAAGGTCGATGTACTGCGGTCGCTGCGGCCGCTGACCGATACGGAGATTCCGCGCCGCACCCGTCGTGCTCGCTACGCGGCGGGCTCGATCGGGGATCGGCGCGTACCCTCCTACACCGACGAGGACGGGGTGGACCCGCGACGACACACCGAGACCTTCGCCGAAATCGAACTGCGACTGGATAATTGGCGATGGTCGGGGACGGAGTTCGTACTCCGCAGCGGTAAGGCCCTCGGGACCGATCGCAAAGAGGTCGCGGTCCACTTCCGGCCGGTACCGCATCTGCCGTTCGGCCCCGGCGGAACAGCCCCGGACGGGACGGCGCGACCCAACGTGCTGCGTTTCGGACTCGATCCCGAAACACTCACCCTCGCGCTGAACGCCATCGGCGGTAGCCGGGAAACGCTGGTGCCGCTCACGATGTCCGCGCAGATCCCACCGCCCGATCTACCGGCCTACGGCCGGCTCGTCCTGGACGTGCTGAACGGGAATCCGGCGCTGTCGATCCGCGCGGACGAGTCCGAAGCAGCATGGCGCGTCGTCGATCCGGTCATCTCGGCCTGGTCCCGCGATCTCGTCCCGCTCGGTGAATATCCCGCCGGCTCGTCCGGCCCGGACCGGTGATCCGGGCCGGACGGGCACGGCCCGCTCGTCAGAACGGGTAGCGCTGGATTTCCGATTGCACCGTGATCCACTGGGTTTCGGTGAACGTGTCGAGGTTCGCGGTGGGCCCGCCGAAGCGCCCGCCCACGCCGGATGCCTTCACTCCGCCGAACGGGATCGATGCTTCGTCGTCCACGGTTTGATCGTTGATGTGCACGGCGCCCGAGACGATCCGATCGGCGAGTTCGTAGGCCTTGAACGCGTCTCCGGTGAGGATGCCCACGGAGAGACCGTATTCCGAGGCGTTGACGAGATCGACGGCCTCCTCCACCGTGTCGTAGACCAGGACCGGGGCGACCGGGCCGAAGATCTCCTGCGTCCAGGCGGGATTGTCCGCGGTGAGGCCGGTGAGCACCGTCGGCCGATAGTAGAGATCGGTGAACTGCCCGCCCGCGGCCACCGTCGCGCCCGCGGCCACGGCGGCGGTGACGAGTTCGTGGACGCGATCGCGCTGGCCGGCATCGATGATCGGGCCCAGCGCGTTGTCCGGGTCCGCGGGATCACCGACCGGAATATGCCGCGCCTTGTCCACCAGTGCGGTCACGTACTCCTCGGCGATCGACCGGTGCACCAGATGCCGGCCGGTGGTCATACAGATCTGGCCCTGATGCAGGAACGACCCCCAGGCACCCGCCGACGCGGCCGCCTGGACATCCGCGTCGGGCAATACCAGCAGTGCGTTGTTGCCGCCCAGCTCCAGATGCAGTTTCTTGAGCAGCGGCCCGGCCGTGGCGGCGATCCGGCGCCCGGCGGCGGTGGAGCCGGTGAACGAGAGGCACGGAATCCCCGGATGCTCCACCAGGGCCGCGCCCAGTTCTCCGCCGCCGGGCAGGACATGCAGTACACCGGCCGGCAGTCCCGCGTCCCGCAGAAGTTCGGCCAGGGCCAATCCACCAGAGATCGGGGTGCGCGGGTCGGGTTTCAGGATCACGGCGTTGCCGAGGGCCAGCGCCGGCGCGATCGAGCGCATCGACAGGATGCCGGGAAAGTTGAACGGCGAGATCACGCCCACGACTCCCACCGGAACCCGGCGTGCCACCGACAGGCGCGGTTTCCCGGAACGCAACATCTCGCCGTACGGATGTGAAGCCAGGGCCGCCGACTCCTGTAGTTCGCTGCGCACCAACCCGACCTCGAAGGCAGCCTTGCCCCGGCCCGAGCCGGCTTCGGCGACCAGCCAGGAGCCGAGCCGGTCCGGGTTCTCCCCCAGCAACTGCGCCGCCCGCAGCAGGACCGCCACTCGTTCGTCGTAGGTGAGTGCCGCCCATTCTCGTTGCGCGGCGGTCGCCGAGCGCACCGCCGCCTCCAGTTCGGCGGGTCCCGCCGCCCCGACGGTGTCCAGTACCGCGCCGCTCGCGGGCGATACCACGGGCAGGGTGCGGGAGACGGGGCGGAACGTGCCGTCGAACAGGGCGCCGTACCAGGCGGTGGTGGAATCTGCGGTGGTCGTCATAGCGAGCTCCTGGGTGGCGGTGTCGTGCGTGGGAAAGCGGCCGCGAGGACGAGTATCCCGCCGCCCGCCCCGGCGCGGGCCGATCGCGGGCGAATCCGTCACCGGGTCATGCCGCCTGCTGCCAGCCGGTGTATGCCTCCGCCAGGTAGGCGGCCCCGTGCCGGGAACCGGTGACCAGCGCCAGTTCGCCGCGCTGCCGCTCGATATCGAAGGGTGACGCCCCCTCCACCGAATGGAGCATGGTGGTCATCCAGTAGGAGAAATGCTGGGCTTTCCACACCCGGTCGAGTGCCCGTTCGGTATAGCGGTCGAGAGCCGCGTCCCCGGCACCGGCCAGGAAATCGATGATCGACTCGTGCAGGACCCGGACATCGGCGAGCGCCAGGTTGAGTCCCTTCGCCCCGGTCGGCGGCACGGTATGCGCGGCATCCCCGGCCAGCAGCAACCGGCCGTAGCGCATCGGAGCGGTGACGAACGACCGGAACGGTAGCACCATCTTCGCGCTGATCGGACCCTCCTGGATCTCGAACCCGTTCCCGTTCACCCGGCGACGCATCTCCGCCCAGATCCGGTCGTCGTCCCATTCCTCGGGCCGTTCGCCGGGTGAGCACTGGAAGTACATCCGCTGCACAGTGGGCGTGCGCTGACTGACCAGCGCGAAGCCGTGCTCGGATTGCGCGTAGATCAGTTCCGGATGGGAGGGCGGCGCCGCGGCGAGGAAGCCGAACCAGGCGAACGGGTATTCGCGGAACCATTCACCGCGGGTCCCGGGCGGGAAGGCTTTGCGGCAGATGGACCGGGAGCCGTCGGAACCGACCACGAGGTCCGCTTCGATCCGGGCCGGATGCCCGCCGGCATCGACGAACGACACCACCGGGCGGGCACCCGAGGTATCCACCGAGGTATCGGACACTCCGTAGCGGATATCGCCGCCGTCGATCTCCCGGCGGGCGGCGAGATCGGCGAAGACATCGTTCTGCGGGTACAGCCAGACGGATTCGCCGACCAGCTCCTGGAAGTCGATGCGGTGGTTCTCGCCGCCGAACCGGAACACCACGCCGTCGTGCCGGTCACCGTCGGTGATCACCCGATCGGAGACGCCGGTGTCGACGAGGGTGCGTACCGATCCCGCTTCGAGGATGCCGGCGCGGATCGTGGTGGCGATAGCGTGCCGCTCACGGATATCGACGACCACGGAGTCGATACCGGATCGGTGCAGCAGATGGGACAGCAGCAGCCCGGCCGGGCCGGCCCCGACAATGGCCACCTGAGTGCGGGTCGTCGTCACAGTGCGTACTCCTTCGTATCGTCGGACCCGGTGCCGGAGACCGGGCGGGTGGTTTCGGAACGCCGGGTGGTCAGGCGCGGAACCGTCGCCAGGGCGAGCAGACCGATCGCGGCGACCACTGCGAAGAAGTAGAAACCCCAGGGGTGCGCGGAACCGGAAACGATCAGGGCCCCGGTGATACTCGGCCCGAAGATGGCGCCGAGTCGCCCGACCGCCGAGGCGAGACCGAGGGCGGTGGCACGGACCTCCGCCGGATAGGCCTGGGTTATGTAGGCATAGACGAGCACCTGGGCCGAGAAGACGAAGATACCGGTGACCAGTACCAGCGCATTGAGCAGAACGGTAGAGGGCACCTTGATGCTGAGCAGGGCCAGCAGCACGGCGGCCGCCGCGAACCAGACCAGGATGGTCGGTTTGGTGCCGCGCCGGTCGGCGAGGGTGCCCGCGACGACCAGGCCGATGATGGCGCCGATATTCAGCACCAGCAGCAGGGTCAGCGAGGTGGACATGTTGTATCCGGCGTCGCGCATCAGTTTCGGCAGCCAGGTGTTGAGTCCGTAGACCAGCAGCAGCCCCATGAACGAACCGACCCATACACCGAGGGTGGTGCGCAGATACCTGGGCTGCAGCACCACCGTGGGGCCGACCCGTTCGGTGCGGCCCTGAGCCGCCAGGTAGACATCGGATTCCGGCAGCTTCCACCACATGAGCGGCAGCAGTGCGAATCCGGCGATACCACCGGCATAGAACAGGATCTCCCAGTTCGGGACGAGCCAGAGGGCGAAGAGCGAGGCCAGGACGGCGCCGGCGTGATAGCCGGTCATGGTGAAAGTGCTGGCGAAGGCACGGCGCGAAGCGGGCATATGCTCGGCCATGAAGGTGAGCGCGGTCGGCATACAGGCGCCGAGCCCGAGCCCGGCGAGCAACCGGAACGCGGCGAATACGGCCACCGATCCGGCCCAGGGCACCGCGATGGTGAACACCGAGAACAGGGTGATCGAAGCCAGCAGTACCGAGCGGCGGCCGTAGCGGTCGGCGAGCGGGCCGACGCCGGCGGCGCCGATGGCCACGCCTACCAGGGAAATGGTCGCGGCGAACGTCGCGCCCGAGGCGGTGAACCCGGCGTGGTTCTCGTCGATCAGTGTCGGAATGACCGCGCCGAGGACGACGAGGTCGAACCCGTCGAGGAGCACGGTGAGCCAGCACAGCGCGGCCGGCCACGACAGCAGTTTGTTCATGATGGGGTTCTCTTCTGATCTTCGGGTCGGACAACGCGGCCCGGGCTGTGACGGCACTCACGCTAGGCTGGCGTTCATCAGAAATCCAATAGATGTTTTTCCGAACTTGAATAGAGGAGATCTATGGCGGCCGAGGTGGACCTGAACCTCGTACGGACATTCGTCCTGCTCTACGAGACGCGCAGCGTGACGGCGGCCGCCGATCTGCTCGGGGTCACCCAGCCGACCGTCAGCTACGGGCTGGGGAAATTGCGTAGGCGGCTCGACGACGAACTGTTCGTCCGCGGGCCCGGCGGACTGATTCCGACCTCGGAATCCGAGCGGCTGTACCCGCCGCTGCGCGCCGCCCTCGCAGAGGTGACCGATGCTCTCGGCGCCACCACGGAATTCGACGCGAACCGGCCCACCCGCTTCACTCTCGGTCTCTCGGACCTGGGCGAGGTGACGGTGCTACCCCTGGTACTGGCCGAATTGAGCGCGCAGGCGCCGCGGGCCGGACTGCGGGTACAGGCATTCGATCTGGAGACAGCGACCGATCAGCTGGCGCGCGGCGAAATGGACGCGATCGTGGCCAGCCCTGTTCTCGATTCGCCCCGGCTGCGCCGGACGCCACTGTTCACCGAGGGTTACGCGGGTATGGTCGCGGCCGACCATCCCCGATTGCGCACCGGCACACCGGCACACGCTGATCTCGAGCGGGAGCGGCATGTCGTGGTGGACGGCGGCAGCGGCCATCTCGGCCCGCGCCGGGCACTGGTCGAACACCGGCTGGAAAGCCGTATCGCGGTCCGGGTGACCCGATTCGCGACGCTTCCGTACGTGGTGCAGGACAGCGAGCTCGTCGCGATCGTCCCGGAGCGGGTCGCCCGCACACTGGCCCGGACCCATTCGGTGCGGATCTTCCGGCTGCCCTGGCCCATCGAACCGGTCGAGGTCGCCGCGTACACCCGGCACGCCCCGGGGCACAGCGCCGCGCAGCGCTTTTTCCTGGAAGTGATCAGAACAGCCATGGACAAGCTCCCGGCCCTGTGAGCGGGCCGGGTTCACGGCACTGCCGCGCTCAGCCGACCCGTTCGACGAGTTCGGCGGCGACCTCGACAACCGCCGCGGTGGCCGCCCGGACTTCGGCGACGGTCACCCCCGGGGCGGTTTCCAGCAGGACGAGTCCGTGCTCGGTCACGTCCAGCACGGCCATATCGGTGATGATCCGGTCCACACATCCCAGCCCGGTCAGTGGCAGCGTGCACTGTTCGACGATCTTGGATTCCCCGGATCGGGAGACGTGGTCCATCATCACGATCACCCGGCGGGCGCCGTGCACCAGATCCATCGCACCGCCCATCCCCTTGACCATCTTGCCGGGGATCATCCAGTTCGCCAGATCGCCACGAGCGCTGACCTGCATGGCGCCCAGCACCGCGATATCGACCTGACCGCCGCGGATCATGCCGAACGACTGCGCGGAATCGAAGAACGAGGCGCCGGGGAGCACGGTGATGGTCTCTTTGCCGGCGTTGATCAGCTCGGGGTCCAGTTCGTCCTCGGTGGGGTACGGACCGACTCCGAGGACCCCGTTCTCCGAATGCAGGACAACGGTGATGTCGTCCGATAGATAGTTGGGGACCAGGGTCGGCATCCCGATACCGAGGTTGACGTACTGGCCGTCCTCGAGTTCGGCGGCGACCCGGGCCGCCATCTGTTCGCGGGTCAGCGTCATGCGCGCACCGTCCTGTTCTCGATTCCTACTTCGACCTCGCCGACGGGAACGACCCGCTGGACCTGAATGCCGGGAGTGTGCACCTGGTCGGGGTCCAGTTCCCCCGGTTCCACCAAGTGCTCGACCTGGGCGATGGTGATCCGCCCCGCCGCGGCGGCGGGCGGGTTGAAATTACGGGCGCTCGCGCGATAGACGAGGTTGCCGTGCCGATCGCCCTTCCATGCGTGGACCAGGGCGTAGTCGGTGACGATGCCGCGCTCCAGTACGTAGGTGACACCGTCGAACACCCGGGTCTCCTTCGGTGGACTGGCGACGGCGATTCCGCCGGTGCCGTCGTAGCGCAGCGGGAGCCCGCCCTCGGCTACCTGGGTACCGACACCGGCCGGGGTGAAGAACGCCGGGATGCCCGCGCCCCCGGCCCGCATCCGCTCGGCGAGGGTGCCCTGCGGGGTCAGTTCCACCTCGAGCTCGCCCGACAGGTACTGACGGGCGAATTCCTCGTTGGCGCCGACATAGGAGCTGATGGTGCGGCGAATCCGGTGGGCCGCGAGCAGAACGCCGAGACCGAAACCGTTGGTGCCGCAGTTGTTGCTCACGACCTCCAGTTCCGCGGCTCCCTGTTCGAGCAGCGCGTCGATCAATACTTCCGGGATGCCGACCAGCCCGAATCCGCCGACGGCGAGAGAAGCGCCGGCCGGGATATCGGCGACCGCTTCGGCGGCTGTGGCAATGACTTTGTCCATCACGCGCTCCACCGTAACCAAAATTGTGCGGAATGTGAACTTATGTGCGTATAGTGAACCTGCAATCAGCGATTGATCCGGCCGCCGCCGGGTCCTATGCTGTTCGCATCCCGTAGCAATGTCCACATCCCGAACGCGAGGTCGCGCATGCGTCAACTGCCACCGCGGTACCGCGGTATCGACAAGGACGAGGAAGCACCTCTCGACTTCGCCGATTACCGCACCACCGCCCTCCGTCATCCGAAGCAGCCGCTCGTGCTGCTCCCCCAGCGACTCGGCGAACTCACCGGGCCGGTACTCGGCGAAGGCCGGATCACCGCGGCGGATGCGGACCTGACCCTGGCTCGCGGCGGCGAGGCGATCGGGCAGCGCATCGTCGTCCACGGACAGGTCCTCGACAGCGACCGCGCACCGGTACCGAACACCCTGGTCGAGGTATGGCAGGCCAACGCCGCCGGCCGTTACCGACATCAGGGCGATCAGTGGCCGGCCCCGCTGGACCCGCATTTCGACGGCGTCGGCCGCGTACTCACCGACAGCACCGGGCACTACTCGTTCACCACGGTCAAACCAGGCATCTATCCGTGGCGCAACCACCACAACGCCTGGCGACCGGCCCATATCCATTTCTCCCTGTTCGGGCGCGCCTTCACCCAACGCCTGGTGACGCAGATGTATTTTCCGGACGACCCGATGTTCTTCCAGGACCCGATCTACAACTCGGTTCCCGACGGTGCCCGGCAGCGCATGGTGAGCGTGTTCGACTACGCGGCCACGACCGACAACTGGGCGCTGGGCTACCGGTTCGACATCGTGCTGCGCGGCCACGACGCGACCCCGTTCGAGGAGGACGACGACCACGATGACTGATACCGAATTCGCGCCCCGCTATCCGGCGACCCCCGGCGATTTCACCACCGTGACGCACGGCCCGACCCCGTCGCAGACCGTCGGCCCGTTCCTCCATATCGGACTGCCTTGGCCGGACGGTCCCGAGGTGGTCGCCCTGGACACGGACGGCGCAATAACCGTCACAGTGACAGTGCGCGATGGGGCCGGGAACCCCGTCGCGGACGCACTCGTGGAGATCTGGCAGGCCAATCGCGACGGTGTATTCGAACACCCGGACGACCCCCGCCCGCAGACCGACCCCGCCTTCCGCGGTTTCGGCCGCTGCCCCGCCGACGCCACCGGAACGGTCCGGTTCACCACGGTCAAACCCGGCGTGATCGCCGCCGGCGACGACGATGCCGAGGCGCCGCACCTGAACGTATCCCTCTTCGCGCGCGGCATGCTCAACCGGCTCGTCACCCGGCTCTATTTCCCCGACGAACCCACCGCCAACGCCGCCGACCCGGTACTGGCCGCACTCCCGGAAGCCCGGCGGCACAGGTTGATCGCCACCACCACCGCCGGGGGTTACCACCTCGACATCGTCGTACAGGATGCCGATCCGGACGGCGCCGAGACGCCGTTCTTCTACTTCTAGGAGACCCGAGTGCCGCGTGGAGAGCTGTTCGATCCGATCTTCGGAGCGACCGAGCTCGGCGCCGCCCTGTCCGACCACGCGTGGATCACCGCACTGATCGAGGTGGAGCGCGCACTGGCCCGCGCCCAGGCGGCGGTCGGCGTACTCGATGAGGGGTACGCCGACGCCGTCGACGCGGCCGGCCGGGAGCTGGCCGGGCAAATGGACCCCGGACAACTCGGCCGAGCCGCGGCCGCGGGCGGTAACCCGGTGATCCCGCTGGTGAGCGCACTGCGCCGGGTATGCGCGGAGACGGGTGTCCCGGCGGCGGCCGTCCACAAGGGCGCAACCAGCCAGGACATCCTCGACAACGCCCTGTCATTGCTGGCCCAGCGGACCGGAACCCTGGTGGTCGACGAGCTGCGCGTCGCGGCGGATTCCGCCGCGACGCTGGCCCGGGATCATCGCGACACCCCGATGGCCGCCCGGACCCTCGGCCAGCAGGCGTTACCCACCACCTTCGGCGCGCTGGCAGCCGGCTGGTGCGCCGCACTGGACCGGGCCGCTGGTTCGGTGACCGCCGCCCTCGCCGATCTCCCGGTCCAGCTCGGTGGTGCCGCGGGTACTCTCGCGGCACTGTACCCACACGGCCCCGCGGTCGCCGACGCGCTCGCGGCAGAACTCGGGCTGGCGTCGCAACGCGTGCCCTGGCACACCGACCGGACGCCGCTGGCCGAACTCGCCACCGCCCTGGGCGTGGCGGCCGGCGCGGTGAGCAAGATCGCCACGGATATCGTGCTGCTGTCCGCGACCGAGATCGGTGAGGTCGGTGAGGATTCCCCCGGTGGCTCGTCCGCTATGCCCCATAAACAGAATTCGGTGGGCGCGATCACCGCGCGCGCAGCGGCCCGGCGGGTACCCGGGCTGGTCGCCACCGTGCTCGGCGCGATGGACCACGAAATGCAACGCGCCGCCGGAGCCTGGCACGCGGAATGGGAAACCGTCACCGAGTTGCTGCGCCTCACCGGGGGTGCCGCCCACCGGTTGGCCCAGAGCCTGACCGGGCTGCGGGTCCATCCCGACGCGATGGCGCGCAATCTCGCGGCCACCGGCGGTGCGCTGCTGGCCGAACGGGTGACCGCGGCACTGTCCGAACATACCGACCGGGCGCGGGATATCGTCACCGCCGCGGCCACCGCCGATCCACCGGCCCTGGACAGCGACCCCGCGATCATCGAGTACCTGGGCGCGGAACGGGTCCGGGACCTACTGGATCCCGCCGGGTATCTGGGTCACGCGGCCGATTTCGTCACCCGAGTGCTCGATGAACGCGGGAACGGCCTCGACAGGGCAGCCTCCCACGACGTCGGCGGGGCACAGTGACCCGGCGATACGACCGAGAACGAATCGAACGGAGCAAGTGATCATGGCGTCGACCGCTGCGGACCCGGCCACGAGTGTAGAACTCTCCTATCTGGCCTGCGGCCGCACCGCAGACGCGCCCACCGTCGTGCTGCTGGGCTCGCTCGGTTCGGACCGGTCGATGTGGGATCCGCAGATCGCCGCACTGGCCGCCGGCCACGAGGTGATCGCCGTCGACCTGCGCGGGCACGGTGGATCTCCCACCACCGACGGTGATTACACCGTCGCCGGTCTGGCCGGTGATGTGCTGGCGCTGCTGGACCGGCTGGGCCGCGACGCGGTGCATCTGGTCGGCCTGTCCCTGGGCGGTGCGGTCGCCCAGCGGATCGCCGCCTACCACCCCACCCGGGTCCGCACCCTCACCCTGCTCTGCACCGCCGCGAAATTCGGGACACCCCAGGCCTGGCTCGATCGTGCCGCCGCGGTCCGGGCCGGGGGCACCGGTTCGCTCGCGGATGCGGTGGTGGACCGCTGGTTCACCACCGAACTCGCCGCCCGCGACCCCGAACTCGTCGCCCGCGGGCGGGCCATGGTGACCGCTACCCCGGATGCGGGTTACGCCGCCTGCTGCGCGGCCCTCGCGCACTGGGACGGACGGCCCGATCTGGCCCGCATCACCGCGCCCACCCTGGTGATCGCCGGTGCCCAGGACCCGGCCACCACGCCCGCCGATATGCGACTGCTCGCCGACGGGATCGCGAACTCCGTTCTGCATATTCTCGACCCCGCCGCCCATCTGGCCAATATCGAACAGGCCGGGCAGGTCTCGGCACTGATCGCCGCGCATATCGCCGGCCGGCCGGAACGCACCGCGGCGTTCGAACAGGGAATGCGGGTGCGCCGGGAGGTACTCGGCGACGCGCATGTGGACCGTGCCGTGGCGGGTACCACCGAATTCACCGAACCCTTCCAGGATTTCATCACCCGCACAGCCTGGGGCGATATCTGGAGCCGGCCCGGCCTCGATCAGCACACCCGGCGGCTGCTCACCCTCGCGGTACTCACCGCCGTGGGCAACACCCACGAACTCGATATGCATATCCGGGCGGCACTGCGAGCCGGTATCGATCCGGCCGAGCTCGCCGAGGTGTTCCTGCACACCGCGGTCTACGCGGGTGTGCCGAACAGTAACCTCGCCTTCGGACTCGGTAAGGCGGCACTCGCCGACGGTGCCGGGTCCCGCCCGGCCGACGACACCGCGGCCGGACCCGCCGACGAGGAAACACACCGACCATGACCGAACCCTCACCGGATTACGTGCAATCGCTGGGCCGCGGCCTGGCCGTGATCCGCGCCTTCGACGCCGACCACCCCCGGCGCACTCTCAGCGAGGTCGCCAAGGCCACCGACCTCACCCGCGCGACCGCGCGCCGCTTCCTGCTGACCCTGGTGGAACTGGGTTACGTACGCACCGACGGGTCGCAGTTCTGGCTCACCCCCCGGGTGCTGGAACTCGGCTACAGCTATCTGTCCAGCCTGAGCCTGCCCGAGGTCGCCGGACCGCATCTGGAGAGCCTGGCCGCCCAGGTCCACGAATCGACCTCGGTGTCCATTCTCGACGGCCCGGATATCGTCTATGTGGCCCGAGTACCGGTGAGCCGCATCATGACCGTCTCGATCACCATCGGCACCCGCTTCCCGGCTTTCGGTACCTCGATGGGCCGGGTCCTCCTGGCCGGGCTCCCCGCGGCCGCGTTCGAGGAATATCTCGCGAAAGTCACCCTCACCCCGCTCACCGACCGCACCGTTCTCACCACCGACCGGTTGCGCGAAGAGGTGCAGCGCACCCGGGAAGCCGGGTACTGCCTGGTCGACCAGGAACTCGAACAGGGGCTGCGTTCGATGGCCGCCCCGATTCGTGACCACACCGGCTCGGTGTGTGCCGCGGTGAACATCTCCACCCACGCCGCCCGCTACACCGCCGAAAGCGTCCGGGCAGACCTGCTGCCCCCGCTGCTGTCCACGGCCGCGGCCATCAGTACCGATCTCGCGCAGGTCCAGAACCGCGCCTGAGCACGACGAAGGAATCCCATGATCGACGCCGTCATCTGCGAACCTCTGCGCACCCCGGTGGGCCGGTTCGGCGGGGTGTTCCGAGATATCGCGCCGGAGGCTCTGGCCGCGACCCTCATCACCGAACTCCTCGGCCGGACGGGTCTTTCCGCGGACCATATCGACGATGTCGTTCTCGGCCAGGCCTCCCCCAACGGCGAGGCCCCGGCCATCGGCCGGGTCGCGGCACTCGACGCCGGACTGGGGGTCGAGGTTCCCGGCCTCCAGGTCGACCGGCGCTGCGGCTCCGGTCTGCAGGCCGTCCTGCAGGCCTGTATGCAGGTCGCCACCGGCGGCAGCGAGCTGGTGCTGGCCGGCGGTACGGAATCCATGAGCCGGGCGGAGTTCTACGCCACCGATATGCGCTGGGGTGTCAGAGGCGACGGTATCGCGCTCAACGACCGGCTGGCCCGGGCCCGGGTCAGCGCGGGTGGTAGCAACTTCCCGGTCCCCGGCGGCATGATCGAAACCGCGGAGAACCTCCGTGCCGAATACGCCATCAGCCGGGCGGATCAGGACGCGCTGGCCGTGCAATCGCACCAGCGGGCCGTCGCCGCCCAGCGGGCCGGCCGGTTCACCGACGAGATCGTCGGTGTCCCGGTACCGCAGCGTAAATCGGACCCGGTCCTGGTCGACACCGACGAACACCCCCGGGCCGACACCACCGTCGAAGCCCTGGCGGCACTGCGCCCGATCCGCGGCACGATCGATCCGGACGCCACCGTGACCGCCGGTAACGCCAGCGGCCAGAACGACGGCGCCGCGCTCTGTATCGTCACCACCGCCGCACGCGCCCGTGCCCTGGGTCTGCGGCCACTCGCCCGCCTCGCCTCCTGGGCCGTCGCCGGGGTACCGCCGCGCACGATGGGCATCGGACCGGTCCCGGCGACCGAGAAGGCACTGGCGCGCCTGGATCTGACGCTCGATGATATGTCGGTCATCGAACTCAACGAAGCCTTCGCCGCGCAGACCCTCGCGGTGCTGCGCAACTGGAAGATCGAACCCGACGACGAACGCCTCAACCCCAACGGCTCCGGGATCTCCCTGGGCCACCCGGTGGGCGCCACCGGGGGCCGTATCCTCGCCACCCTGCTACGCGAACTGGACCGCCGCGAGGGCCGCTACGGCCTGGAAACCATGTGCATCGGCGGTGGGCAAGGACTCGCAGCGGTTTTCGAACGGATCACCTAGGACCCGGCGGAACCACACCGCGACCGGGCACGGCCGAACGATTTTCCCCCTGCACAGCGGACCGTCCGGATCGGGCAGGCGTCAGCCCTGCGCCGCCGCGTCCTGTTTGATCGCGGAGACCTCGAATTCCAGGACGACCTTGTCGGCGACCAGTACGCCACCGGTTTCCAGTGCCGCGTTCCAGGTGATGCCGAAATCCTTGCGGTTGATGGTGGCCGAGCCTTCGAATCCGACCCGGACATTGCCGAACGGATCGGTGGCCTGGCCCTCGAAAGTGAACGGGATCGTCACGGACCGGGTGATGCCCTTGATGGTGAGATCGCCGGTGACGTCGAAGGCGTCCGGACCGGTCGGCGTGATGGCCGTCGACCGGAAGGTGATCTCGGGGTATTCGTCCAGTCCCAGGAAGTCGAGTCCGCGCAGATGGTTGTCGCGATCGGCATTGCGGGTATCGATGCTGGCGACCTGGATCGTCACCTCGCCCGATGCGGCGGTGGGGTTCGCGGCGTCGAAGTGCGCGCTACCGGCGAACTCGTTGAACGCCCCCCGCACCTTGGTCACCATCGCGTGCCTGGTGACGAAGCCGACCCGGGTGTGAGTCGGGTCCAGTACGTAGGTGCCGCTCAGCTCGTTCACGTTGGTCGCGGTCGTCATCCTGTGCCTCCGGGTCCTGATAGTTGATGTGTCATACAAAGACTGCGCCGTAATTGGTGATATGTCAACTACTGCATTACGCTGGTCATATGACCGAGACACGATGGCTCGACGAGCGCGAGCGCCGTGCCTGGCGGGGTTACCTGACGATGCACGCCCGGCTGGTCGCCCACCTGCACCGGCAGCTGCAGCACGATTCGGGCCTGTCGCTCGCCGATTTCGATGTACTGGTGCAGCTCACCGACCGGCCCGAACCGCGTATCCGCGTGGGCGAGCTGGGACAGGCCCTGCAGTGGGAGAAGAGCCGGCTCTCCCACCACCTCGGCCGGATGCAACGACGTGGCCTGGTACTGCGCGAAGACTGTCCGGACGACGCCCGCGGCGCCTATATCGTGCTCACCGAGCAGGGGCGCACGGCGATCGAGCAGGCAGCGCCGAAACATGTCGACACCGTCCGCGAACTGGTCTTCGACGCACTCACCGACGATCAGGTGGACGCCTTGGCCTCGATCGCGGATCGTATCCTCGGCACTCTGAACGACGCGGACCGGGACGACTCCGCCCGCACAACGTAGCCGGCCGGATCGGGTCGGCGGATTCGTCGTTCCGACGGCGTGGGGGCCGGCGGGCACATCCGCGGTCGATCCCCGTCCGACGACGGCGCCGTTGCCGAGGATCCGGTGGCGGTAGGTGGCCACCCTGTTCATATCGTGGCCGATGCGCCGTGCCGATCCCGCGGACAACCACCACCGCCGGAATACGGTTGCCACACAGTTCGATCGGCCGGGTGACGCTCCCACTGACCGGGCCCCTCGGCGATATCGGGTGCCCGCGAGCCCCGCTCCCGCCCGCGGGTCGTCCGGCAATCGGCGCCGAAATGCGCGAGAGTGCAACCATCGGCCGGAACACAACGGCGAGGCACTACAGGACCTTCCGCGCACGGAGTGCACAACAGGAGGCCGGTATGGAGAATCCCACCCCCCGGCGGTCGGCCGGACTCGACCGCGAGGTCATCGTCACCGGGCTGGTCGTGGTGTCGGGCATGATCATGGTGGTTCTCGACACCACCATCGTGAATGTGGCCCTGGACTCGCTGAGCCGGGAACTCGACGCCTCGCTGTCCACCACGCAGTGGGTCGTCACCGGCTATCTGCTCGCAGTGGCCCTCGTCATCCCGCTCACCGGCTGGGCCATGGACCGGTTCGGATCGAAGACGACCTGGCTGACCGCGGTGGGCCTGTTCGTGGCAGGCTCGGCGCTCTGCGCGGCGGCCTGGTCGATCGAGAGCCTCATCGCGTTCCGCGTGATCCAGGGCCTCGGCGGCGGCATGCTGCTACCCGCCGGGCAAGCGATCATCACCAAGGCCGCCGGGCCACAACGACTGGGGCGGGCGATGAGCATCCTCGGCGTTCCCATGCTGCTGGGGCCGGTGTTCGGCCCGGTGATCGGCGGCCTGCTGGTCGAGTACACGAGCTGGCACTGGATCTTCCTCGTCAACGTCCCGGTCGGCATCCTCGCGCTCGCGCTCGCGCTGTGGAAACTCCCGGCCGGCGACGCCCTCCGGGAGTCCGGCCGTCTCGACCTCCGGGGGCTCGTCCTGCTCTCCGGAAGCCTCGTATGCCTGCTCTACGGACTTTCCCGGGCCGGTGCGCACGGCGGGTTCGGGGAATGGGATGTGCTGGGGTGGCTCCTCGGCGGCACGATCGGGCTCGCCCTGTACACCTGGCACAGCCTCGACAAGGGTGCCGCGTCGATCATCGATGTCCGGCTGCTCACCGACCGGCTGTTCGCCGGCGGGACGGTGGTGGTCTTCCTCGTCGCGATCGGGATGTTCGGCGGCATGCTGTTGCTCCCGCTGTACTACCAGACCGTCCGCGGGCAAGGCGCGCTCGGTGCCGGGCTGCTGCTGGCCCCGCAGGGTCTCGGCGCGATCGTGGCGATGGTGATCGGCGGCCGGCTCACCGACCGGATCGGCGCCGGATACGTGGTGCCCGTCGGCATCGTGCTCGCGTTGCTCGGCACCTT
Organism: Nocardia sp. NPDC003963; assembly: GCF_053605105.1. NCBI lineage: Bacteria > Bacillati > Actinomycetota > Actinomycetes > Mycobacteriales > Nocardiaceae > Nocardia > Nocardia sp. NPDC003963. The sequence continues at coordinate 423,048 of NZ_JBSGIP010000001.1, read as the reverse complement.
CCCGTTCACCCGGGTGGGCGTGGACACGTCCTATATCTGGCTCAGCGGCGCTCTGTTCGTACGCGGTATGGGCCTGGGGGCCGTGATGATGCCGACGATAGCCGCCGCCTACACCGGGCTCGGCCGAGAGGTGGTATCGCGAGCGGCGCCGACTCTGTCGGCCATCCAGCAGGTCGGGGCCTCGTTCGGTAGCGCCCTGCTGGTGACCGCGCTGACGCACCGGCTCGCCGATCAGCTGGCCTCCCGCGGTATCACGACAGCGGGCGGTGGCACCGACCAGATCGGCTCGATGCCACCGGAAGCCGTGCCGGTCGTCGCTCCGCTTCTGGCCGAATCATTCGGCTACGCCTTCTGGGTCGCCTTCGCACTCACCGCGGTGATCATCGTCCCCGCGTGGTTCCTACCCCGGTACGCGGCCCGCGACCGCACGGAGGCGCCGGTTGCCCCGGGTATCTGATTCGGGGCCGGCCCGGCGAACCCCGGTTCGCCGCGAACCACCATCGTCGAGTCATTCGGATTCGGTGGTACCGGTGGTCATGAACACCGTGCGGCGACCGACCTCGACGGTGTGGTCGGCGAAGCGCTCGTAGTAGCGGCCCAGTAGTGCGAGGTCGACCGCGGTGGTGGTGCCGCCGGTGTATTCGGGGCCGAGGATATGGTTGAGCAGATCGCGGTGCAGCTGGTCCATCACATCGTCGCGGCCCTCGAGCGCCGCCGCGGCCTCGGGATCGCCGCTCGCCAGGATCTGCGCGGCCGAGCCGGCCATCGTCACCGCCGCCGCGCCCATCCGGGATACCGTTTCCCGCAGTTGATCGGGCATGACCGGGTCGGGATGCCGACGGCGCACCAGCCCGGCGATATGCGCGCACAACCCACCCATCCGGGCGAGATTGGCCGACAGCTGCAATGCGGTCACGACCCGGCGCAATTCGGAGGCGACCGGAGCCTGCAGCGCCAGCAACAGCACCGCCGCGTCCTCGGCCTGCTGCCCCATCGCCTCCACATGGGCACACAGATCGATCGCGCGTTCGGCCTGCTCGATATCGGTCTCGAGCAGGGCCCGGGTGGCGGTGGCGATCGCGGTCTCGTCCCGCAGGCACATCTGCTCGAGCATCCCGGTCAGCTCTTGGAGTTCCGCGTGGAAGCGAGTCCGCATACTTCATCGAAGCATCCCGGGCCGAGCGGAGATCGCGCGGTGCCCGCCCACGGCATCGGTGACGGCCGGACAGACGGCCACGAAACTTTCCGGCCGGTTCGCGCCGCTGCCGGTTTCAGCGCTCCGGGATGGGTAAGTCCTGCTGTGACGGTGACTCGGTGCGGCGCACCGGCACAACAGTTTCCCAGCACGTACCGGGAGGGCCTGTGTCTTCTTTTCTGTCGTTCCTGATCCTCATGCTCGTCTTACCGGGAATGGCGACCGCGGCCGCCTGGATATCGGTGGCGGTGAGCATATGGCTGGAGAACCGCCGAGCCGCGGAGTACGCCGGGAATTCCGCGCGTACCGCGGGCAGCCACCTCTGAGACCGCTCGGAGCCGAATACGCGCTTCGGGCCCGGTACGTGCCGGAAATCGCCGGCCGCCGCGCCCCGACCCCCGGGCGGCCGGGTCACGAATCCGGCGGAGTACCCGCGGAGTCCTCGATGGGGATATAGCGGTTGAGCTGTTCCAGATCGGAATCCGGGTCGTCGTCGTCAGCGAGCAGATGCAGCACCCACTGCGATTTACCGTTGTTCTTGGCGCGATAGAGGCCGGTGTCCGCGGCGTCGATCAGGGTTTCGGCCTGCCCGCTCTGCACACTGGTCAGCACGGCCCCGATACTGGCGGAAACCTGTACTCGATGGTTGTCGGTCGTCACCGGATCGGTCAGTGCGCCCAGTAGGTTGTCCGCGACCCGGCCCATCTTCCACGCGTCGACCGGCGGCGGTACCAACGCGACGAATTCGTCGCCACCGATCCGGGCCACCAGGCAGTCCAGGTCCTGCACACTCGCGTGCAACCGGCCGGCGACGGCGGTGAGCACCCGGTCGCCGGTGCCGTGACCGTAACGGTCGTTGATATGTTTGAACCGGTCCAGATCCACGAAGCACAACCCGATCTGCTCGTGCCCCTTCGCCTCGGCCATCACCGCATCGAGTCGTTCCAGCAGCAGGCGCCGGTTGGGTAGACCCGTGAGCGGGTCGTGCCGGGCCTGACGATGCAGTTCCTGGCGCATCCGGTGCTGTTCGGTGACATCCTCGCCCACCGCCAGGAGATAGTTCGGGTGACCCTCCCCGCCCTGAACGAAGGTGATGGAGAAGGTGGCCCACCCGTAGCTGCCGTCGACGCGCCCGATCTGCTGTTCCAGTTTCACCGTTCCCTGGCGGTTGGGCACCAGCTTCTGGTAGACCAGTTCGCGGATCCGCTCCCGATCCTCGGGATGGGCGAATTCGTAGACCGAGATACCGCGTAGTTCGTCGATCGGGACGCCGATCATATCGGCGAGTTTCTGGTTGGCGTCGAGTAGGACACCGTTGGTGTCGCCGACCGCGATGGCCACCGCCGCGTTCTCGAACACCACCCGGTAACGCTGGTCGGACTGCCGGGTGGACCGGTCCTCCCCTTCGCTGTGCGCGGCGTAGCGGAGCTGCCGGTGTGCTCCGAATCCCTCACCCAGCTTGGTGAGAAGTATCGACATGCGGGTCACGACGCCGCGATCGGCGTCGTGACCCACGAGACTCCACAGAATCGGCGCCGAAACCTCCAGCACATAGTCGTTGCGCGTTTCCACGGTGGCCAGCGCGGCACCGGCCCGGGCGCCCGCGGTCGGATCGAACGGCGTGGCGGTGAGCGCCGCGGCCAGATCGTGGATCAGCCAGTGCAGGAGTTCGTCGATTTTCGAGTCGGCAGGTGCGGGTTCGTCGGACGCCCGTAGTGCCCGAGACCACGAGCGAACCAGTTCCTCGTGCCTCGACCCGTCCATCACGCCCCTTCGTTCATCCGCTGCCCCGACACCGCCGCAGCTCTGCGCCACCCCCTGCCGGGCACCATCGCCCCGGTGAATGACCATCCTTCCTCATCGGACGGGGTTCTTTCCACTCGGATGGGGCTTGTTCTCCGCGAAAATACCGTCGCCTTTGTACCGGGTCGTCATCAGTTGCCACACCCAGGTGGCCTGGACACAGCCCTCGAGGTCGTCGAGATGGGTCCGGATCGCCGCCGTGGGGCCGCTGTCCAGAATATCCGGTTCGGCGCAGCGGGCGACGAGTGCGGCGTGTCGCCCGCGGAATTCGGTGAGCCGGTCACGGACCAGTTCGGCGGCGATACGCACGGCGTCGGCGAGTGTGGCTCCCGGGCTGTTCAGCAGGCATACCGGTATCAGGTTGAAATCGGAGCGGTCCACGATGCACTCCTTCTCGAAGGAGAACATATCGTTCATCAATGCCCCTATCTCGGCGGTGAGCACCTGCAATCGACCCAGTTCCGCCATGAGCTCCCCGGTGGCCGGATGCGCCCGGTCCAGATAGCTGTCCCGGCCGAATTCGCACAGCGCGATAGCCGGATACATACCCGATACCTGCGCGCGCAGATCGATGTACTCGGCGGGGGTCAGGAGGTCGCGGCGAGACCGGGCGTTCTGATCCCGGATCGCGGTGCGCAGATGCTCGACAGTGGATTCCAGGAATCGGTCGAGCCACTGCGGATCCGCGTCCTGCGCGTGTAGCTGCGACAGGAAATCCACCGTCGCCGCTTCGATCGGAGAGGGATCCTCCGGTGCCGCGCGCGATTCGAGCAGACGGCACAACCGGTCGAGTTCAGCACGCGCCCGGCGCTGTTCGTCTCCGGAGAGATGACCGAACTTCTCCCGGCCCACAGTGTCGTTGAGCCAGAACAGTATCGCGTTGAACAGGCCGATGGTGGCCAGCCGTTCCGCACTGACCGGGCCCGGATGCAGATAGGGCGTCATGCTGTTGTAATGCGCGCCACCCGGCTCCAGCCAGATGCCCTGGGCGCGACAGTATTCCTCCACGTCGACGCAGACCTGCACGCCGAATTCGCTCGGTCTGAACTCCCTGCTGTAGTCTGCGATATCGCAGTCGGGTGTACTGAACAGTTCCCGCAACGACCAGGGCACGTCCGTACGGACCCAGATCTCGTGTTGTACGCGCATATCCGCGATGTTCCGCTCGAGCGCCGATGTGTATCGAGAAGCCACGACGACTCTCCTCCCGCATGATCCAAACCCTTCAAGTTTGGTCCACGAGAGCGTCCGTGTCACCCCTACGGTGTCCCCGGAGGCGATACCCCTGCACACCGGGCCGGCTGTAGCGACCCCGCACGGCCGCAACCGAACTCACCGCGGCCGAGTCGACGGGCGATCATCCGGGACCGCGTCGGGCCGCCCGCGCCGCGAGTTCACTGCGCCGACGCTGCCGGAATTCCCGTGGCGTCTCCCCCATGGCTTCTTTGAACGCGGTGGAGAACCACGACGCGTTCAACCCACACCGAGCGGCCAGATCAGCGATCGGTACGGCCGCGTAGGCGGGATCCTCGAGGAACGAGCGGGCGGCCCGCAGCGCCTCCGCCCGCCGCAGATCGCGGAATGTGGTCCCACTCCGGTGCAGAATGGTCCGCACCTGCCGGGGTGACCAGCCCAGCTCGGCGGCCACCGCCGGTAGCCGGATATCCCGGTGGCCGATATGGGTGCGCAGATATCGGCGCACCTGTTCGGTCACCTCGCTGTGCCGGCCCAGCGGGGGACTCACCTCGCCGAGCGACAGCATGCACAGCAGCTCACCGATCTGCCGGCACACCGCGTCGAACTCGCGACCCGGCAGCGCCGCCTGCTCGGCGTGCGTACTGCGGATGAGTGTCCGGGTGATCCGGCCGAGCCCCGACGACATATCCAGCTCCGCCGTACGCGTACCGAAAGATCCCGCCCGGCCCTCCATTTCATCGCGGGGAACCTGGAAGGCATAGGCGGAAGAACGCGGGATGTGCAGATGGCACACCGTGTCCAGCACCGTGACGGCACCTCGGCCGGGGCCGGCGTCGGTGACGCCGCCGTCGCGGTACCGGACCGAATAGGTCCCCTGTTCGGGGACCACGACCCAGTAGAATTCGTCACCCGCGACCCGGCGGATATGCGGCCGGGTCCGCCGCGAGATACGTGCTCCGCGTTGATCCCAGCGCAGCAGCCGGTAGTCGGCGCTCTCCTGCACCGACATCGTCGCGCTCCACCGCTCGGACTCGCGGTAGTCGTGATCCATCGGCATCAGACTGTCGGCGATCGTGGTCCACGATGCCGAACTCCGCGCGGTCACGCTGTAGAACTCCACAGTGCCCGTCCTTCCGGATGGCTCCGGCGGTACCGGCCGGCCGGTCGGCTGCGGTCATCGCACCTCGCCGAGTGAGATCGGAATGGACAGCGGCCCGATCGTGAAGAACGAGGGCGTATAAGGGACCTCGTCCGGGTCGATGACAAGGCGCAGGTCGGGCAGCCGCCGGTACAGCGACGCCAGCGCCAATCGGCCCTCGAGGCGCGCGAGCCCGGCCCCGATGCAGTAGCGCGGGCCGTGCCCGAAGCCCAGCTGCCCGGACCGCCGCTCCCGGGTGATATCGAACCGGTCGGCGGTCTCGCCGTATTCGGCCGGGTCGATTCCGCACGCCTGGTAGACCACCCCCACCGCGCTGCCCTTCGGAATCGCCACACCCGCAATGCTCACATCCGCCAGGGTGAACCGCCAGCTGGTCATCATCACCGAATGGCGGTATCGCACGGTCTCCTCGACGACATCGGCCCACCGGTCGTCGGCTATCGCCGAGCGCAGCTGGTCGGGATGTCGTGCCAGCGCGAGTATCGCGTAACCCAGCATATGGACAGTGGTTTCGTGACCGGCGACGAGCATGATCCACAGCACCGCCACCAACTCCTCGGTGGTGAGCTTGTCGTCCATATCGCGCGCCTGCACCAGACCCGAGGTGAGGTCGTCCGCCGGCGCGCGGCCCTTGCGCTCGACCAGATCGTACAGATATGCCTGGAGTCCGTTCTGTGCCGCGAAGGCCTGCTCCGGAGAGCTGGTGTGGGCCAGCAGGGTTGCCGTCCATTCGCGCAGACGCCCCCGGTCCGCACCCGGTATTCCGAACAGTTCGCAGATGACGGCCATCGGTACCGCCTCGGTGAACGTCGGCACGAGATCGACCCCGTCGCCGGCGGCCACCACCTCGTCGAGCAGTTCGTCGATGATCGTCTGGATACGTGACTCCAGCGCCAGCACCCGGCCCGGCGTGAACGCCTTCCCGATCAGTCCGCGCAGCCGCCGGTGGTCGCTGCCGTCCTTGGTCGACAGATGCTCCCCCTGGACCACCGCGCGCAACGGCCAGTCCGCGGGGATATCGCCGTTGTGCAGGGCGGGCCAGTGCCGGGGATCACGGGCGAAGACGGCGTTGTCGCCGGCCAGGATCTCACGAACGGCCGCATGGGTCAGTGCGAGGTAACCGGGTACTCCCCCGGGGAATTCGACTTCGACGACCGGGGCGGTCGCCCGCAACCGGACACACGTTTCGAGCGGGTTCTCGTTCGCAGCGGGAAAAGCGGGAAGGGTGACCGACACGGGCGTTCCTTTCGACTGGTCCGGTCATCACCGGACACTCGCCCGTGGAGTATCGCGCCGCGTCGTCCCGTCCGGCGGTCTCGCGGACCGACTGTGCCCCGAACCCGAAGAAGGCGGGCGGGAACCCGAAATACGAATCAGCCGTATCGGATACCGGTATGCGGCCGGCACCGGAATCCGTGCCCGGGCGGTACCCGGACACGGATCGGAGCACGACCGGACGGACCTCCCGCCGCTAGCCGATCGATTCCAGGAAGGTCACCCCCTCCTGGATCTGCTGCACGACCTCGGCCAGTTCGCCGACGGGGTAGATCTCGTAGTCGGCGAAGAAGCCGAACTTCTTGGGCGCGTCGAACAGGTCCATCGGATTATCGGTTTCGACCACCGCGAAACCGCCGTTGCCGTCGAGCCGGCCGACCATCTGGTGGTAGGTCACGCCGTCGAGCGGCTTCCAGCTCGCGAACACTTCCAACGCCCGCCGAATACTGTCCTCGTTCTCGGATGCGGAGCCGTTCCAACGATACGTCCAGGAAACCACGTATTTCATCTGTCCTCCCAGCGGTACTCCGAAGGTGCGGTTCAGGTGCGCGGACGCCCACGACGACAGCCGACCGGCGGGTGCCTCCGGACACCCGTGACTACTCCCGGTCCGGCTGCCGGTCGGGCACGTCCGCTGCTACCGAAGTCTGCGCCGCGGGCGTCACGCAGCCGTCACTGTGCCGCGGGTCGCGGCATCATCGCCGCCGTCCGTCCGGCCGCGGCACCGTCGAGCCGGTCACCGGCCCAGATCGAATCGGCCCGCGCATCCGGGCCGTCCACACCGGCCGGAACCTGCGGCCATCCGAGCAGTCCGGCCAGCCGCGGTGACGGCGCCACTCCGAGTTCACGCAGGAGCAGCCGATGGAACACGGCGTACGCGCGCCGGGCCTCGCCGAGATTGCCCTCGGACAGATGCGCCTCGATCAGCGCCCGCTGGGCGCTTTCGCGGATCGGGTCCGCCCCGACCGCGAGCAGCGCCGCTTCGACGCCCTCGGCGCACCGGTTCCGGGCGCACAGCTGCCTGCTGAGGTTCTCCAGCGCGTGCAGTACTCGGTGCCGCAAACGTTCTCGTTCGAAGATCGCCCAATCGTCGTACCATCCCGGCAGCAGATCGAGGGCCGCGTCGATACCCGGGTCGAGCACCAGATCCGCCGGTCCGGCCGCACCCTGGATCAACCGGCGCGCCCACGCGTTCGTATCGTGCACATCGACCCCGACCTCCGCGCGCAGCCGCACCGATACCTGATCGGCGGCCACCAGGTCCAAGCCCGCCGTACGCAACCGCCACAGCACCGAGCGCAGGTTTCCGCCCGCTCGCCGATCACCGACACCTGGCCAGAGCAGGCCGGCCGCACAACAGCGTTCGATCCGGCCGCGGCGCAATGCCAGCAGGGCCAGTAATCGTTTACTGCCCTCGGCGACGTCGCGATGCTCGGCGCCGACCGTGACATACGGTCCGCCGAACAGATGCAGATACGAAGTGACGCTTTCCGGGCCACTCCGCCGATTCAGAGTGTCCATGGCCTCAGCTCACTATCCGTCCTCGATAGCCGAATAGAATAATTCGGCACCGTCACCGGTTCGTCACAGCGCCCGCGTCCGGCGATACCGATTCGACCACCATCGGCGGGCGTACCCCGCTCGCACCCACCCGAGCGGGCCGTACCGCAACGCACCGGTGACACCAAGTGCGCGACGCTGTGCCCATGAGGTCGCCTCCACCGTCGTACGGCCTGTGCCTGATCCGGCTCGAACGGCAGCCACCGCACACTCTGATCACGGTCGTCACCGACTACCGCGGTGCGCCCGGCCCGGAACAGCGGCGCATCTTCCTCGACGACGCCGACGGGGCTGTCGACGCGGTCCGCGCCTACTTGCTCGCCTTCTCGCCGGAACCGAACGGCCCGCGGCAGTAGACCACCAGGTGCCGGGCGGCACCCACGGCACTCTGTTCCCGCATATCGAGACGCTGACGGGCACGGTGCACACGGCCTCGACCACGTCGCGATCTACGCCGATATCGATACCTCCCGAGGTTCTCCCTGCGGGGCCCGGTGGTGCCGAATCCTCGATCACTCCCGATCAGTGCGCGTCCACGGAACGGTTCAGCGCCGCAAGCAATTTCGCCCGGTCACCGGGCGAGCCGCGCCACGTGTCGTCGTCGGCGACGATCTCGGCGAGGGCGCGGAAAACCACATCCAGCAACCCCGGGAACCGGGCCTCCAGATCCGCGTAACGCAGGCTCATCACCCTGGTGCGGCCGGCGACCGTCGTCCGGGTGATACCGGCCTCCCGCAGAACGCGGTAGTGATGCGAGAGCGTGGACTTGTGCAGCTCGATGTTCTGGCTGAGGTCACCGCAGTTCTCCCCCTCGTCGCAGGCCAGGCAGGCCACCAGTTGCAGGCGGATCGGATCGGACAACGCGTGCATGACCGCGGCCAGCTCGAGATCGGCGGTATCCGGATGCGGCAACTCGGCGGGCACGATCGGACCTCCTGGTCAGCCCTTGACAGTTTGATGATCATACAACAATCATTGTTGGACAATCTTCAAACAATCAGGAGGTACCACGTGTCCGATGAATCACCCACGCCCGTCACGGTCCTCGGGCTGGGACTCATGGGTTCGGCGATCGCGAAAACATTCCTGGCGGCGGGACATCCGACGACCGTGTGGAACCGCACCCCGGCAAAGGCCGAGGCGCTGGGCGAATTCGGCGCGGAATACGTCACATCGGTGACGGAAGCCGTCGCGGCCGCACCGCTGGTCGTCGTCTCCCTACTCGACGACGCCGCGGTGGCGGCGGTACTGGATGCCGCGGGCCCGGCGCTGCACGGACGGGTGCTGGTGAACCTCACCTCCTCGACCCCGGAGCAGTCGAGACTGCGTGCCGCGTGGGCCGCCGGCCACGGCGCCGAGTACGTGGACGGCGCCGTTATGGCCGTCCCCCAGGGCATCGGCACGCCTGAGGCACTCCTGCTGTACTCCGGCTCCCGAACCGGCTATCGCACAGCGGAACCGGCCCTGCGAGCACTCACCACACAGAGCACCCACCTGGGCACGGATCCCGGCCGGGCCGCGGCATTCGACGCGGCGCTGGTATCGGTGTTCTGGATGTCGCTCTTCGGTGTATCCCTCGGTCTCGCACTCGCCGGGGCCGAAGGCATCGCGGGCAGCGAACTCGTCCCGTTCGTACCCGCCGTGGTCGCACTCCTGCCGGAGATGACGGCACATACCGCCGCACAGGTCGAAGCCGGCCGGTACCCCGCCGACGACACTTCCATCGCTTCGGCCCATGGAGCATTCACCACACTCCGCGAGCTGATCGCGCAGCACGGAATCGATACCGGCATCCTCGACGCTTCGGGTGATGTCATGCGCCGAGCACTGGCCGCGGGCCACGGCGCCGACGGGCTCGCCAGGCTGGTCCCGATGCTCACCGGCAGCCGATGAGGGCGGCGAGTCACGAACGCACCGGTATCGCCCAGCAGGAGAAATCGTCGCACACAGCGAGACAACACCCTTCATATAAGTAAGGATAGGGTAACCTTCGCTTCGAAGATCTCGGTCCGCCGTGCGCCGCGGTAGACCGTCTACAGATATCGAGGGGATCCCATGACCGCCGACACCGCACTCGACCACACCGATCTCGCCGCGATCCGGGATCGGGCCGCCGCGCCGGATATCGGCCTGCTGATCCTGCGGCTGGCATTCGGGCTGCTGTTCGCCGCCCACGGCACCCAGAAGCTGTTCGGCTGGTTCGGCGGTCAAGGTCTCCAGGCCAACAATGCCGGATTCGAGAAGATGGGCTTCGAACCCGGCAGCCTGTTCGGCACCGTGGCCGGGCTCAGCGAACTCGTGGGTGGACTGCTGCTCGCCTTCGGCGCGTTCACCCCGTTGGGTGCGGCCGTAGTCCTGGGCACCGCGATCGTCATCGTGCACACCGGATTCGGCAAAGGCCTGCTCGGTGGCTACGAACTGGGTCTGCTCTTCGCGGTGGCCGCATCGGCGATCGCCTTCACCGGCCCCGGCCGGTTCTCGGTGGATTCGGGCCGCCCGTGGGCACGCACCGGTCCCACCTGGGGCGCGGTCTCGGTGGCCCTGGCCGTCGTGGCCGCCGGGGCGACACTGGCTTTCAAAGCGGTGCTCTGATTCCGGCGGAATCCCCTCGCCGGGCCTGCCGTCGGTAGCGCTGCGCACCGACGGCGGACCCGGCCTCGCCCCGCGCCCTATCCGGCTCCGGGCAGGAACCGGTCGTCCGACACGGTCGCGTAGTCGGGAAGCTGTGTCCCGGCGTCGATCGAGCCCTGGGTCTTGCCCCAGTTACCGAGTTCGGTGAGTTTCGGAGCGAGATCGGACGTCGGCCGCAGCGCGAAATCGAACTGGGGCAGTACGCCGCGGAGCAGTTCCGGATCCAGCTGGGTCGCCGTGGCCACCGCGCCCACTGCGGCCTCGGACAGATTTTCCAGATCGGTACCCGCCTCGGCGAGCGCGGCGAAGAAAGCCGTGAGAGCAGGGGCCTTCGCCTCGATCGCGGTCCGGGTCGCCAGATAGAGACTGTGCTGGCTGTAGTCGCCACCGGGCAGTTCGACAGCATCGGCGCCCAGCGCTTCGATCACCTGTGCCTGATAGGGCTGGAAGATCGAGACGGCATCCACATTGCGCGCGGTGGCGGCGGTGACCGTCGCCGACGGGGAGACCTGCACCAGGTTCGCCGATATCGCCCGCTGCGCCAGCGCATCCGCCACGAAGTAGGCGGCGCTGGTGCCCAGCGGGGTGCCGATCGATTTACCGGCCAGATCCTCGATACCGTCGATACCCGCACTGCGCCGGGCGACGATCCGCGACCCCTCCCAGCGCGCGCCGTCACCGACCACCCGCAGGGACGGGGATCGGGTCAGTACCGACGAAGTCGGCACATCGGCGGCCGTGGCGATATCGACCTGTCCCGCGGCGACCGCCTGCAATGCCTCGATACCGGAGGGGAAATTCACGACCTGGACCCGCACGCCGTGCTTGTCGAAGTACCCGCTGTCCGCGGCGACCGGGATCTGGGCCCAGGAGGGGTCGACGACGAATCCGACGGTGAGCGTATCGGCGTCGGCGCCGGAGTCGCCGCACGCGACGACGGACAGCGACAGCGCGACGGCCGTGAGGGAGGCGGCCAGCAGGCGCCCGAGACGGTTCTTCACGATGGTGTGGCTTTCTGCTTCGGTGGTGATTCGACTTCAGTGCTGATTCGACGACGTGACCGGGTCGATACCCAGTTCGTGGTGCAGTGATCGCCGAATTTCGCTGTATCCCGGCTGATCGGCGAGGGTGTCCGCCGGTCGCGGCCGGGTGAGCGGATTGGTGATCGCTTCGGCGATCCGGCCGTCGCGCAGGACACTGACGGTATCGGCCAGCCGGATCGCCTCGTCGATATCGTGGGTGACGAAGACGACGGTGCGGTGCAGCCGGGTCCACAGGTCGATGAGGAGGTCCTGCATCTTCAGCCGGGTCAGCGCGTCGAGTGCGGCGAACGGCTCGTCCATCAACATGACGGTGGGCTCGCCCGCGAGCATCCGCGCGATACTGACCCGCTGCCGCATTCCCCCGGACAGCTCACTCGGCCGGAGGCGGCCCACCTCCGGTGCGAGTTCGACGAGCTCGAGCAGTTCGGGAATGCGGGTCCGGCGCCGGCGGACCGGCACCGCGCTCGCCCGCAGCGCGAATTCGATATTGTCGGCGACGCTCATCCAGGGGAACAGAACGTCGCGCTGGAAGGCCATCCCGCGGTGCGGATCCGGCGAGTCGACGATCTCGCCGCGGTCGGTGACCGTCCCCGAGGTGGGGGCGATCAAACCGGCGAGGCAGTGCAGCAGGGTGGACTTCCCACTGCCCGAGGCACCGACGAGAACGGAGAAGGAGCCGTCCGGGATGGTCAGGTCTATCCGGTCCAGCGTGGGCGCCGGCCGGCCGGGGAAGTGCACCACCAGGTCGTGGGTTTCGATCGTCATATCAGTGCTCCTCGGCCGCCCAGCGGGTCACCGGTGCCGTGAGGGCGGCGATCACGAGATCGGACAGGGCCCCGATGATTCCCAGGATGATGAGGCAGGCGATGAGCCGATCCGCCTGGGAGAACAATTGCGCCTGGTAGATGCGGTAGCCGATACCCGCTGTCGTGCCGGTCATCTCGGCGACCACGATGAGTACGAACGCCATGGCCGCCCCCACCCGGAGTCCGGAGACGATATCGGGGGTCGCTTCGGGGAGCACGATCCTGGTCAGGATCTGGCCCCGGCCGGCACCGAGACAGCGCGCGGCCCGCAGATAGTCGGCGGGTGTACTCGCCAGTCCCGCGTGACTGTTGATCCAGACGGGGACGAAAACACCGAGCGCTATGACCAGAGTCTTACTGCTCTCGCCCAGGCCGAACCAGAGGATCGCCAGGGGCACCAGGCCGATGGTCGGAATGGGTGACAGCAGCCGCAGTACCGGTTGCAGCAGGCCGCGGCCCACCGTGGTGGTCGCGGTGAGCACGGCGGCCACGATTCCGGCGGCCGAGCCGAGAACGAATCCGGCCGCGGCGCGCCGCAGACTCGCGGCGATATCCGGGGCCAGCAGACCGTCGGTCCAGAGTGTGCTCGCGGCGCGCAGGATCTCGGGGATGCTCGGAAACAGTTCGCGCGGGAACAGACCGCCCGCCACGACCAGACTCCATACGATCGCGGCCGTTCCGAGACCGGCGACGGCCCACCCGAGCGATCCGAGGTGAGTGACGGCGGCGGGAACGCCGAGCGTGCGCCCGGCCGGCCGGGTGCCCTCCCTCGGTGCGGGCCCCGCGACTTTTCCCGCGGCCGCCTGGCGCAGACCGGTGGTCATCTCGGCGCGCCTGTGCCGCCGGGGACACCGACAGCGCGTGCCGGAGTGTGCGCGGTACCGGCCGGCACCCAGTCGAAGGGCACCCACTGCGCGCGGTAGACCAGCGGGGTGCGGGTGAGCCGGTCGACCCCGGGCACCCGCGGCGCCCGCACCTCGGGCTCCCCCGCGACACCGAACCCCTCGTACGGACTGTGGTATTCCCACACCACGTCACCGTCGGTGGTCACCTGGAAAAGCCGGCCCTGCATACCCTCGGTGACCAGGGTGTTACCACCCGGCAGCCGCTGGGCGTTGCTGACGAAGGAGCTGAAGAACGTCCAGGACGGCAGGCCGGAATCCTCGGCGGTGTACTGCCAGACGATCTGCTCGGTCTGTGGATCGACCTCGAGCACCCGCGAACCCGCGTAGATACCCAGCGCGGCAGGCGGATATCCCGCGCCGCCCTGATTGTCGAAGATCAGGATATTGCCGGCGCCCGGCAGGCCTTCGGCGATCATATGCGGATTGTGCTGGCCGGAGATCTGATCCAGGGCCCGCGGCACCTTGTGGACATTGATCCGTTGATGCTGGGCACCGGAGCGTTCACCGAAGTACGGACCGAGTTTCCAGATCACCGACCCGGATGTCTTCTCGATCAGGGCGACGATATTGGCTTTCCGGAAGCTGACCAGGATGTTGTCCGGTTGGAATACGGTGCCCGGATCCGCGGCGTGCCAGCGGTTCGGGCCGAGCGATTTCGCGCTGTTCATCTCGAGGTAGCCCCACGGATCCTCGGGGTCGCGGGCCGCCGTGTCCCGCAGCGCGTTCCAGCCCTGTTCGGAGAACCCGAGTTCGCGCAGATGGTCACCGGCGAGCCACTGCCAGACGATCTCGCCCTGGTCGTCCACTTCCACCAGGCCCTGGTCGCCGACTGTCGAATCGCCGAGATCGGGCACCACTCGCGGCATCGTGACGAGCAGCAGCCGGTGTCCGTTCGGCAGCAGTTCCCAGTCGTGGTTCTGGCGTGCCGCACCGCCGGGTGCCTGTGTTCCCCACTCCCAGAGGCGGTCACCGGCCCAGCTGAGCTGGCCGACCGTCCCGTTGGCGTAGATCCCGCCCCGGGCGTCACCGCTGTCGGCGAGCTGAACCCCGATATCGCCGACTCGTCCCCCGTTGAGCGCCGGGTCGAGCAGACGTGGCGGAACACCGGCGAACGGCCATTCGCGCACGGCCGTGCCGGTGAGATCGATGAGCCGGGTGACCGAATCGGCACCGGTGAAGAGTACGTAGCCGTCGCGGGCGTTCTCGGGGTCGCAGTAGGTCACGCCCGTCGGTCGTATGTATGCCATATCGTCCAGTTCACCTATCGCTCATTACGTCCGAGTGTCCTGCTCGTGACTGTTCTAATCGTTTAGCGTAGGGGTGCTCGCAACATGCGCACAGTGTAAGAATCGGAGCGAGCCAAATCCTCCGGCACATGTGTGCACGGCGACGAGACTGGACCGATCGTGAGCGCCGAACGCCCTACCCTGACCGATGTCGCCGCGCGCGCCGGTACCTCCACAGCCGTGGTCAGCTATGTGATGAACGACGGTCCCCGCCCGGTATCGGACCGGCTCCGGGCCCGTGTTCTCGCCGCCGCCGACGAACTCGGCTACCGGCCCGATCGCCATGCCCGGGCACTGCGCCGGCCGCGGCGATGGCGGCAGATCGGACTACTGGTGCCGGATATGACGATGCCGCTCTACGGCGCGTTCGCCGGCCGGATCGAAATCGAAGCACGAGCACGCGACCATCTCACGATGATGGGCAATACCGGTTTCGACCCGGAGCGCGAACTCGAATTCGCCGAGGCGTTCACCGATGTCGGAATCGACGGCCTCATCGTCGTCGGCGCGGTCGATGCCCCGGAGACCGGCAAGATCTGCGCCCGGGCCCGTATCCCGGTGGTGTGGGTGCACAATACGCGCGGCCATATCGAGGCGCCGATCGTCGGCGGCGACCATATCGGCGCCGGTCGCCTCGCCGCCGGCCATCTCGTCGAATCGCACGGCTGCGAGAAGTTCGTCTTCGTCGGCGGTTTCACCGCGCACGACGTACGCCACGGCGACCGCGAAACGGTCGCGCAGCGATACCGGGGCTTCGCCGCCGCTGTGGGCGACCGCGGCGAAGCCGTCCACACCGATCTGACAGCCGGCGGAGCGTACGCCGCCGTCGGCGCCTATCTGCGGCGATCCCCGGAGCCGCCACACGGGATGGTGATCGGGACCAGCGGTCAAGCCGCCGCCGCGATGCGCGCGGTCACCGACGCGGGCCTGCGCATACCGGAAGACGTGCGGGTCGTCGGATTCGACGCCGATACCACCAACGCCTTCGGCCAGATCACGCTCACCTCCGTACAGCAACCGATCGATACCATTACGCGCACTGCGCTCGCCCGGCTGCTCGATCCGTCGAACGGCGATACCGCGGCCGGTCGACCGGTGCCGATGGCGGTGACCCTCGGCATCGGCGAATCCTGCGGATGCGAACAGCCGGGATATATCCGCGACCACTGACCGGGCCGCCGGAACCGGCGCATATCGGTGAACAACTGCCGCAGGTCGTCTCGGATCGGCACGGCCGGAGAATCCGGCGAAGTCGGTCTGGATTGCGTCCGGTTTCGTTGCTACGCTTTTGCTGCCGAAGAGGTCGGGGCATTGCCACTCGAAGGCACGAAATCAATTGGTACCGGACGTCTTTCGCCACTCCCGCTGTTCTGCGACCTGATATTCATCGATCAGCGCTGTGCGCGGAGGACGACCTCGACAACAAGGCCACGGAGTCCCACTCGAGATCGCTCCGCTGGTACAGGAGTTTCCACATGAATCTGGACGACGCACTACGCGAGGGAATGAGCGTGGACGGGGCTATCGGGATAGCGCTCGTCGACGCGGGAAGCGGAATGTTGCTGGCGAAGCAGGGCGGCAGTTCGGTTTTCGACCTCGAGGTCGCCGGTGCGGTGAACACCGAAGTCCTGCGCGCGAAGCTGCGCGCGATCGAGGCTCTGCAATTGAACGACTCCGTCCAGGACATCCTCGTCTCCCTCGAAGCCCAGTACCACATCATCATGCCGCTGGCGCGCAATGCCGACGAGCAACTCTTCCTCTACCTGGCGCTGGACCGATCGCGCGCCAACCTCGCCCTCGCCCGCCATCAGCTCCGTCGCGTCGAACAAGCGATCAGACTATGAGCGGCGGCACCGGACGCCAGGAGGTGCTGCTCAGCGATCCTGCCGTGGTGGGTGATCTGCTGCAACGCGCCTGCGACGAAATCGACGGGGTCGAACATGCCATCATGACCAGTCGCGACGGGCTGCTCATTGCCGCGAACAAGGAATCGAGCGGTCACGACAGCGCCGATACCATCGCCGTCCGCGCCTCGGCGATGGCCGCCGCGGGCGCGGGAATCGGTGACCATTTCACACACCTGGTATCCCACGGCCGGTTGCAGGGTTCCATATTCGAGGCGGAACACGGCTGCGTGGGTGTCTTCCCGATCAGCACCACCTTGCTGCTCATCGTGACCAGCCGGCCATCGGTCAACATGGGCCGGTTCAGCGTCGCGGCCAAGAGGACACTGCAGTTGCTGCAATCCCCCGACCCCTGACGATCGACCGGCCCGCGCGCCCCCCTCTTCCCCCGGACAGCCCGGCGGAGCCGAGGGGATCGGGGCCGTCCGGCTGTGACCACGTGTTCGGCACGACACCGGACCCGGCGGGTAACCGCCGGTCCGGTGCGGGTCACGGCCCGGGTTCGCCCGCGGCGGGTTCGGCCCGCAACGCGGCCGAGATGAGCCGGGCATAGCGGCGCCAGACGGCGGGATCCCGGATATCGAGCTCGATCAGCGCGCGCGCCGCGCCGGAAACCAGGACCTGGACATCCATTCCACCGGCATCCGGGCGCAAACTGCCCTGTGCCCGACCCAGGGCGAGAATCCGCTCCAGTTGCCGCTCGAGGTGTTCGTCGCCGAGTCCTTCTACGCCACTGAGGACTTCGATCATCAGCCGGTCCTCGGCCAGGCGGCTGGCGACCTGTTCCAGCAGCGCCTCGAGCGCGTGATAGGCATCGGCCCGCGCATCTTCGACAGCAGTGGCGGCGAGCTGATGGAACCAATCGATATGCATCCGCGCCAGCGCTTTGACCAGGTCCGATTTGGTCGGGTAGCTGCGGTAGACCGTGGCCTTGCCGACACCGGCGCGGGCCGCGACCTGCGGGATCGTAGCGCCGATACCGTGTTCGGTGAACACCTCGATCGCCGCGGCCAACACTCTTTCGTGGTTCTCCCGTGCGTCGGCCCGCCGCCCCGCCCAGTCCTCGGAGTCGGTACGCGTCGTATCCGGCTTCGCTGCCGCCATGCCGGTCATGGTGCCGTATTCGCCGTTCCGGTGCAGAACCGCACGGTCTGCGACACATGTCTCATTTCGGGTCCCGGGTGAGTTGCTCCACATCTGCCTTCCTGAAGTGGACCCTCCAGTCCGCTTGCTCCTACCCTGAAGCATAACCGGACCGCAGGGTCCACTAGTCGCTCGGAGGGTACTCGCATGGCGTGGCAGTTGTTCCGGCTCGGCCGATGGTCGTTCACCCACCGCAGGGTGGTGGCGGCGATCTGGGTGGCGCTGCTGGCCGTGCTGGCGGTGGGGGCGGCCACGTTGTCCGGGAAGACGAGTGACAAGTTCGAGCTGTCCGGTATCGAATCCACGCAGGCGTTCGATCTGATCGAGGAACGCAGCCCGCAGGCCGCCCCCGACGGCGCGACAGCACGGATGGTGTTCGAGGCGCCCGCCGGCCGGTCACTCACCGAACCCTCCTACAACGCGGCGGTCGCCGCGGCGCTGCGCGAACTCACGACCGAGAACGTGCAGTCGGCGAGCGACCCCTTCACCGGCGGCACCGTCTCCGAGGACGGCCGGGTCGGCTACACCTCCGTGAGCTACACGAAAACAGCGACCGAACTCGCCGAATCCGACCGCTCCGCACTCGAGAACGCCGCGCACACCGCCGAGGAGGCCGGACTGAACGTCGCCATCGGCGGCGATGCGATGAGCGAGGTGGAGATGCCCCTCGCCGAGGTGGTCGGTATCGCCGTCGCGCTGGTGGTCCTGGCGATCACCTTCGGCTCGCTGGTGGCCGCCGGGATGCCGTTGCTGACCGCGCTCATCGGCGTCGGAATCGGCATGCTGGCCATCACCACACTCACCGGGTTCGTCGAACTCAGCTCGGTGACCCCGGCACTGGGAACCATGCTCGGACTGGCGGTCGGTATCGACTACGCGCTGTTCATCATGTCCCGGTACCAGAGCGAGGTCCGCGCGGGCCGCTCGCTCGAAGAGGCGGCCGGACGCGCGGTCGGCACCGCCGGATCCGCGGTGGTCTTCGCTGGTTTGACCGTGATCATCGCCCTGGTCGGCCTGGCGGTGTGCAATATCGGCTTCCTCACCCAGATGGGTCTCGGCGGCGCGTTCACCGTGGCTGTCGCGGTACTCATCTCGCTCACCCTGCTCCCGGCCATCCTCGGCTTCGCCGGCGACAAGGTCATGAGGGGACGCCCGCGCTATATGACCCGCGCGACCGGCGACGCGGAGTTCCGCACCCACGGACGTCGCTGGGTGGAGGTCATTTCCCGGCGCAAATGGGGTGCGCTGGCGGGCGGTATCGCCCTCGCCGCTGTGGCCGCGATCCCGATGGCGTCCATGCAACTCGCCCTGCCCGACGATTCCAGCAAACCCGCCGGTAGCGACGCCCGCACCGCCTACGACCTGATCACCGACAACTTCGGACCCGGCGCGAACGGCCCACTGGTCGTGGTCGTCGATACCGCGAACGCACCCGATCCCGCCGGAGCGGTCCGCACGGCCACCGAGCAGCTGCAGGCACTGGCCGGGCGGGCCGGTTCGGATATCGCCGCTGTCGTCCCGGCGGTCACCAGCCCGGCCCCGCAGGCCCAGCAGGCCTTCGCGCAGCAGCTCGAGATGGTCCGGTTCGCCACCGTCACGGTGATCCCCGGTTCCGGCCCTTCGGATCAGGCCACCAAGGATCTCGTCGCCGAGATCCGCGCCACGGTCGCCGATCTGCCCGCCGAGACCGGCGCCCGTGCTCTGGTCACCGGCCAGACCGCGGTCGGTGTCGATATCGCCGACAAACTGTCCGAGGTGTTCCCGATCTATCTCGCGGTAGTGGTGGGCCTGGCGATCTTCCTGCTGATCGCGGTGTTCCGTTCGGTGTGGGTGCCGATCAAAGCGGCGCTCGGATTCCTGCTCTCGGTCGGGGTCTCACTCGGCGCCACGGTGGCGGTCTTCCAATGGGGCTGGCTGAACCAGCTCGTCGGGGTGGATTCGACCAGCCCGGTGCTGTTCATCCTGCCGATCCTGCTGACCGGCATCCTGTTCGGTCTGGCGATGGACTATGAGGTCTTCCTCGTCAGCCGGATGCGCGAAGCCTACGTACACGGCGCCTCCGCCCGACGTGCCGTGCTCGACGGGTTCGCCCACAGTGCCCGCGTGGTGGTCGCCGCCGCGATCATCATGATCGGTGTCTTCGCCGGCTTCGCGCTCACCGACGATGTCATCCTGAAAACCATCGGCTTCGCCCTCGCGGTCGGTGTGCTGGCCGACGCCTTCCTGGTGCGCATGCTCATCGTCCCCGCGTTCATGCTGATCGTGGGCGAGCGGATCTGGTGGATGCCCACCTGGCTCGCGCCGCTGGTACCGACCTTCGATATCGAAGGCGAGGCACTCACCGACCGCCTGGACCGCCCCGAAAAGGACAGTGACCAGGACCGGGTCCTGACCGCGGGATGAGATCCGGGGTAGCGGGCCGTGGTCCGCTACCCCACCTCGGGCCGGATCGACGATCACGCCGAGTGCACGCGGTCCGGCCCGCAACCCTGGACGCCCGATGCCCCGGCATCCGCCGCCGGCGCCTCGCCTATCGGCGCACCCGCACCGCACCTGCGCGCCGGCAACACCCGCGGACCGGCAGACCGCATCGAATATCCAGGCCGGACGCCGCTTCCGCGGGGCCGCCGGACAGCCGGACGGAGCGCGCTCACACCAGGCGGTATGCCCGGCTCCCCGCCCCGCGGGCGAACGAAGTGTTCAACGCCTCGACCGCCGCGACCAGCGGGGCGAGTTCCGGATCGGCGGCCGCCTGCCCCAGCGCACCGGACAATGCCGTGTCGTGGGTGGGCCGGGCCTCGGACAGCAGGTGCATGCCCGCGGGCGTGACATCGGTGTAGATCCCCCGGCGGTCGTCCGGGCACAGGTACCGCTCCAGCAGACCGCGATCTTCCAGCCGGGTGACGAGGCGAGTGGTGGCGCTCTGACTCAGCACGACCGCATCGGCGACCTGGTTCATCCGCAGATGCCCGCCCGGCCCGTCGTGCTGACGACTGAGCACCACTAGTAGCGAATATTCCCGCACGCTCAGCTGGTGACCGGTTTGCAGGGCACGTTCGATATGCGCCTCGATCCGGGCGTGCAGTAGGGACAGGGCATACCAGCCGTCGGCCAAACCGGTCAGCGCGGGATCCGCGGTCATGGTCTTCCTTCTGTCGGGGACGCATCCCCAGGATAGACGACCTCCACAATAGCCCGCGTTTGCAACTAACCGCGCATGCACTTATTGTGTGCGCTGGTAATAATCATGCGCAATCTCTCGCGGAGGCACAGCTCATGCCGCTCGCCCTACTCGCCCTCACGCTCGGGGCTTTCGGGATAGGCACCACCGAATTCGTCGTCGTGGGCCTGCTCCCCGATATCGCCGGCAGCTACGGCGTATCGATTCCCACCGCCGGGTTCCTGGTCACCGGCTACGCCTTGGGTGTGGTCGCCGGTGCGCCGCTGATGACCGGCCTCGGCACCCGGATCGCGCGCAAACACATGCTGCTCGCCATGCTGTTGCTACTGGTCGTGGGCAATCTGCTCTCCGCGGTCGCACCGACCTTCCCGGTCATGGTGACCGGGCGGATCATCGCCTCGCTCGCCCACGGGGCCTTCTTCGGTATCGGCGCGGTGGTCGCCGGTACGCTCGTCGCCCCGGAGCGCCGGGCCGGCGCCATCGCGACCATGTTCACCGGACTGACCGTCGCGACCATGCTCGGCGTACCGCTGGGCACCCTCCTCGGCCAGCAATTCGGCTGGCGGCTCACCTTCCTGTTCGTCTCGCTGATCGGCCTCATCGGCCTGATCGGTATCGCCGCGCTGGTGCCCGGGCAGCCCGCACCACGCCATGCCCGGCTGCGCACCGAACTCGCCGTCTTCCGCAACCCGCAGGTCCTGCTGGCCATGGCCATGACGATCCTCGGTTTCGGTGGGGTCTTCGCCGCCATCACCTACCTGGCGCCGATGATGACCGAGGTCACCGGCTATGCCGAGTCCTCGGTCACCTGGCTGCTGGTGCTGTTCGGCCTGGGCTTCTTCATAGGCAATCTGCTCGGCGGCAGGTTCGCCGACCGGCATCTGATGCCGATGCTCTACGTCTCGCTCGGTGGGCTCGCCGTCGCGCTCGCGCTCTTCACGATCACCGCCCACAACAAGATCGCCGCCGCGATCACGGTGGTGCTGATCGGCGCGCTCGGCTTCGCGACCGTACCGCCGCTGCAGAAGCGCGTTCTCGATCACGCCGCCGGTGCGCCCACGCTGGCCTCGGCCGTCAATATCGGCGCCTTCAACCTCGGCAACGCCATCGCGGCCTGGCTCGGCGGCCTGGTGATCGCGGCGGGCCTGGGGTACACCGCGCCGAACTGGGTGGGTGTGGCGCTGGTGGTCGCGGCCATCGGCCTGGCGGTGATATCGGATCTGCTGGAGCGCCGCGCGCGGCGAGTGGACGCCCCGGAGGGCGCATTGCTCGGGGTCTGAGGGGGGCCGAGCCGAGGCCACCCCGCCCGAAACAGGTATGCACCGGGTCGTTCGACCGTGGTCCGGGAGCCCGGGGCCGAGCACGCTGGAGAAACCCGACGGCACGAGTACGCGAAGGTCTCCATGTACCCATTCGATCCCGACACCACCGGCAACAGCGGTGAGGCGCGCACCCGGCCTCCCGACGACATATTGATGATCCACCGGTGCGCACGGTGCGGCAAACTGTTCTCACCGCTGACCATCGACTGCTCGTCCTGTGCGTCCGACAGCCTGGAGGAGGTGCCGTCCAGCGGCGCCGGCTCGGTCCTCTCCTGGCGGGTGGTGGATCGATCCGTGATCGGGGGGCGCGGCGAGACGATGCCGTTGACGGTCGCCGTCGTCGAACTGGACGAAGGTCCGTGGGTCTACACCTCGATCGAGGGCACGATCCCGTTGCTCCCGGACGGCCCGGTCCGCGTGCACTACGTACCGCGGCCCCGGGACGACAGATTTCCGGTTTTCGCGGTCACCGATACCGGCGCCCCCGGCAGCGGTATCGGCGACCGGCCGGAAGGCGACCGTGCGCGCATCTGAACAGCCGGAGGCGGACACGCCCCCGGCGACTTCGTGGGTCCGTACCGCCTTACAACAGTGCGCGGTCCTGGAGACCGCGAGGTCGCTGGCCCCGGGAACGAAGCCACTGCTCGTCTTCGCGATCCGCTGGGCCCCCTTCGGTGGCGCCACCGCCGAGGAAGTGTTCCTCACTTTCGGGGTCACCCGCCGGAAGTTCCTGCAGATGACGGTCGAGGCATTGGACTCGCGCGCGTTCGACGATCCGCGAATGGGCCGGCTGAAAAAGCAGCTCTCGTTGACACTGACCCGGGCCTGGCGGGCGGACCCGACGGGCGCGCCCTTGGAGAACAGCGTGCCACCCCGCTGAGCGAGGCCCACCCGACGCTCCAGGTGCTCATGGGCGCGGAGGCCGGATGCCGACCGGTCCGCCGGCCGGCGCCGACTCCGGCTCCGCGGCTGTCGAAGGCGCGGCGGGCGGATTCGATCTCGTCGTTGTGGTGACCGGCCCAGCGGGCGAGGGCCCGATGCGCAGCCCGTCCGGGCGAAGCCGGGCCTGCCTACCGGCCGCCTTCCCGGTCCCGGCGGGCACGGGCTCCGCGCCGGCGCAGTTGCATCCGGCCCAGCCACTCGTACAGCGCGTCGTACCCGGCGATGCCGAGTGCGATCACACTCAGCAGACCGATGATCACCGTGGCCGGTATCGCGCCCAGCATCCGGCACAGCACCGCCACGACCACGAGTCCGGCCCCGATCCCGAGACTCCACTTACCGATACCGCTCATCACTCCACCAACTCTCCGGGCCGGGACACAAAGCCCGCCACATCGCTTCCTGGGATGTACACATCACCGATATCCGCTCGCCCAGGTACCGAGCGCGACATATCGAACAGGCAGGCGGGGGCACCACCATCCGGCATCACCGCGCCCCGCGGCAAGACCTCGTCCGCGCCGGCGGCGAAGTCCGCCCCTGCCGGTACGACCGTGTGTTGCCGACGATCGCCGACTCCGCTCACTCGGTCTCCAGGGGTACGCCGTGCTCGCCGAGCCAGCCGACGATCTCGTCGAGAACCTGCCGCACCGCGACCGGCCGCAATGCGGCGGGCATCATGAACAGGTAGCGCTGGAAGGTGGCTCCCTGTGCGTTCACGGCCGAGGGGTCGGCACCGGCGCGTAGCAGGTCGAGGACGATGCCGTATTCGTCCAGTTCCGCCGCGATGTGCAGGGGCGTCTCACCGGTGTGATCGGCGATATCCGGGTTCGCGGCACCGGCCAGCAGCGCTCGCGTATTCGCACCCCGCTGGTTGAGTACCGCATCGAGCAACGGCGTACGGCCGGTCTGCGGATTGATCACATCGGGGTCCACCGGCCCGGCCGATATCGCTGTCAGGCACGCGGAGTCATCGGATACCGCCGCATAGTGCAATGGAGTGTCACCCCCGTCATCGGGCCGTAGCGGGTCGGCGCCCGCCTCGAGCAGAATCGCGCACGCGCCGGCTGCTCGATTCGACACCGCCCAGTGCAGCAGCGTCACCCCCTCGGCACCGGCCGCGTTCGGCGCGGTGCCGCTCGCGAGCAGCCGGGCCAGGCGCGCGTCCTCGCCGGCCGCTATCGCCGCGGCGGCGTCCCGACCGGCCGTTCCGTCGAACGGTGTTGCCATGGCGGGGTTGGTCCCTTCTGTGTCGGATGCTGTCAAGTCCCGGGCGAATTCGACCACGGTCGTGTCTCGTCGAGTGCCCGCTGCACCCCGCCCATCTCGTGCAGCACGATAGCGCGGGTGACCGGCGCGCCCCGATGCTCCTGTGGCGACAGCGGGTCCGGCAGGTCGATGCGCGTACCGAGGGCCGGCCGCATCAGTGCGAGCCCACCCGCGGTGCCCGCCGCGGCGGTGGCACCGCCCATCGCCGCGCCGACGTAACCGCCCACGAGGCGCCCGGTTTCCCGGCCCGCCACCCGACCGGCGGTTTCGGCGATCGCGCTACCGAGCGCACCACCGATCGACGACCCGACGACGCCGCCGGCCAGTCCACCGACCACCGACCGCTGCACACGGTGCACATCCTGCAGCGCGGTCAGCGGGTCACCGGCGACCACGTAGTTGCGTATATTCCCGTCCTCGGCGTATGCCCGGGCCGCCGCGGGCTCGATACCCAGCCCGGCGATCGTCCGATCCGATAATCCCGCCGCGTTGAAAGTCACCGCCGGAGAGCCGGATTTGAGAGCCGCGGTGGCCGCCAGCCCGCCCCCGAGCGAATGCCCGGTGATCACCAGACCGTCGCCGAACGCGCCGCGAGCGAGTTTGCCGAGGCGCCCGGCCAGCACATATTGGCGTGCCGGTAGTCCCACACCCTGAGCCAGATTGGTACGCCAGCTACGCACGCTGGTGCGATTGCTTCCCGCGAACGCCAGCACATGCCGCCCCGCCTCGTCCCGATACACGGCGCTGGTCAGTCCGCTCCGGCGATCGTTCAGGGCGTCGGCCGGGATTCCGGCCTTCTCCAGTTCGGCCCGGTCGAGACGGACGAATCCATCGAGCCGGTAGCTGGGGCGGCCGGCGTAGTAGATGTCGTCGGCCAGCATCGCCAGGGTTCGATCACGCGACAGCGCGGTTCGCGAGCGCATGCTGCCGGCGAAGGTGCCCCCGGCCGAGCGGGAACCGATCCGTCCATCCGGATCTCCGTGCCGCCGGATCGGACCCGCAGGTCCGGTATGCGGTATCCGGTGTGGGTCGGCCTTTCTCAATTCGCGAATCCCACGATCGGTCGTCACGACCACCGCGTGGGCACGCTTCGACAGATCCGCACTCGCCTGCCGCGCCGCGGCGAGTATCCGGCCGCTGAGGTGAACGAACCGATTCGCCGGAGGTGTCACCGCCGCGACACTGTTCGCACCGTCGATCGATACCGGTGCACAGTGGGCGCGCCCGCGGCTTTCCCGGGTCGCGTCACCTCGGCGCGGCCTCCCGGGGCGATGCGCGGACCGGACGCGAACGAACTGTGGATCGCGCCGGGAGTCCCCCGCGCACCACTGTGGTCCATCCGTTCATCTCCCGGTATCGATCTCGCGCCACCTCGGGCGTTGCGAATACGGCTGCGCCCCATCCTCCGGACGGAGAACACCTCGCATACTTTCACGAGCGGCGGCGTACCGCGCCGCCACAGGGAAGTGGCCGGCGGAGAAATGTACCGCCGGGCCAGAATGCGAACCACCGGTAGTGCATTCTGCACAAAGTCGATCCGGCATGCTCGCGCGCTACCCGCGGACCCCCCGAATTCCCGGATGTGTGATGTCGCCTGCGGGTACCTCCCGGGTCCACGGCATCGGCCATCCCATCCCACACGGCCGCACCGGTTCGATATTGTGCACATTGCACAAGGAGACCGCCCGATTATGGCGCTTTGACCTATTCCCCGGCTTCAATCGGGTGGCTAACCTCTTTACGCACCGACTACGGAAGCTGAAGAGGGTTTGTCCGCAACAGTTGAATCTGTCGTATCCTGCCGCAGCGGCACCGAACCGAACAGCCGGCACCGCCGGCGCAAGAAAAGGGCTCAGAGATCGGTGCCCGGTCCGTCCCGGCGACGCGGGGTGCCCCTCGTGCCGAGATCGGCGGCACCTACGTTCTCCCGTGCGGTAGCGGGCCCGGCGCGATGACCGCTTCCGCCCGCCCCCCGCAGCACCCCCCGAATCGGTTGCCGGAGGCGACGCCGAACCGGGTCTCCGCCCTCGTGGTGGAGATCGGCGCGGGATTACGCGCGCGAGAATCGGAGATAGCCGCGGGCATGACCCGGCGCATACTCCACGAGATCGATTACACCCGTGACGAACCGCAACTCTCGGACCTGCGCACCGCCAGCATCCACGCCAATATCACCACCATGATCGAGGTGTTCGCGAACGATATCCCGGTCGCTCACCTACAACCGCCGATGGCCGCGGTGGAGTACGCGCGGCGGATGGCGCAGCGCGAGATTCCGTCCAACTACCTCGTACGCGCCTATCACATGGGACAGAACACCATGATGCGCATCTGCTACGACGAGGTCGCGCGACGGAACCTGCCGACGGAGTCGGGACTGGCCGTACTGCAACGGCTCACCGAGCACGTCTACGCCTACACCGATTGGATCATCGAGTACGTCTGCAAAACCTATGAGACCGAACGTATGCGGTGGATGAATGCCCGCGGCAACGTTCACTCGTCCACAGTGCACACACTGCTTTCCGCGCGAACACGCGATCCGGCGGGATTCGAGACCGAGACGGGATACCGGCTCGACCGGACACATCTGGCGGTGATCCTGTGGTCCACCGGTAGCGACGAGGTCGGCACGCTGGCCCTGCTGGATTCCGGCACCCGCGCGATCGCGCACACCCTGCAGGCCGACGGCCCGCCGCTGGCGACCGCCATCGACCGGCGCACGATGTGGGTGTGGTTCCCGTTCGGCAGGGGGTCGGCGATCGACGCGGCCGAGTTACGGACCGCGGCGGGCCTGCCCGCAGGGGTACGGCTGGCCGTCGGGCTACCCGGCCCGGGACTCGGCGGCTTCCGCCGGTCGCATCAGCAGGCCACCGCCGCGTACTTCGTCGCCACGTTGCCGGGGACACCGTCGTTCGCCCAACCGGCGATCGGATTCGGCGACCCCGGGGTGGCGGTGGTGTCACTACTGGCCAAGGATCTGGACTCGACCCGGCAATGGGTGCGCGAGGTACTCGGACCGCTCGCCGACGATACCGATCAGGCGGCAACGCTCCGCGATACGCTGGGCACGTTCTACGAGACCGGCGAGAGCCATGTGCAGACCGCGCAACAGATGACGCTGCATCGCAACACCGTCAAATACCGCATCACCAAGGCGGTCGAAGCCACCCGAGGTAACGGGACGGGACACGAGAAGCTCGATATCGCACTGGCTCTTCGTATCTGCCGCTTCCTCGGACGGAGTGTGCTCCGGCCGCCCTCCTGAACAGCAGCCGGCGATATGACCGCCGGGGTCCGGCACCACGGGATCGCGGCCCCGGCGGGTTCCTGTCATCCACCGAGAGCGTTGTGCGACAGGAACAATGACGCCCCGGAGAATGTGCAATGCGAACAAACTTTCACAAAATGCACGTCCTCCGATTGTTCACAGCAGCGTGTGTCGGTAGGGTTCTCCAGTCGATCTCTCCATATCGCACCGCCTCCGAGAATTCGAAACCAGAAGTGCGAAAACAGGGTGTTCCGATATTCGATGACGCCTTGGTGACGTTCTCGTGTCCACTGTTTCCGCGATATGACGCACTGTGCGCCGAGCACGGGGACGACTTCCCACGAACGGCGAATGTACTGGCCGAAGTGGTGATTACAGTGCTGATACGGGCGTCGGCGTCATCGTGATCCCGACGACCGTCCGTCATCGGGAACGGTAATTCCCGACCGTCCACGAGCGAGGGGAACACCGGTAATTAATCGGCCCGTCCGGGTCGTCGGATGGCCGGCGTCCGCATGTTCAGAAGACGGAGTCGGCGGAATATTCAACTGTTTTTCTGGTCGAGGAGATGGGTGTGGAATCAGAATTCGCCACGATCTCGGGATCGGTGGCGATACCACGATCCGGGGAATTCGCCGCCGACGGCAGCATCGGCGCCGGGCGATGCACGGTAGCGCCCGGTCTCCGCAGCGGACTCCGGCATTCGGCCGCGACACCCCCCGCCGGGCGGGAACGAGCGTGACGGAACAGTTGTCGACAGCGGAACGCCCGGTCGTCCGGATCCTCGCGGGGGTGGCCGGTCGCAGCCTCGCGCTGATGGTGGGTATGGCCATCGGGGCGGTGGACGCCTTGACCGCTCGGCGCGCCGAGTACACCTCCCGACCGGCTCCGGCCCTGCAACCGGTCGTCGTGGGGGTCAGCGGTGGCGCGCTCGCCGCCACCGCGCTGGCGATGGGCATGACACGCGATCGGGCACGGCGGATCGCCATCGCCCACCCCGAGCACGAAGTCCTGGGCACCAGAAGCTTCCACGGCCTCATCACCCGGCGCACCCTCTACCCACAGGCGCGAATTCGTGAACTCGCCCATGCGTTCGCCGGTGACCGCACCTTCGCCGACTTCGCCCTCGAGTCGTCGGCAGAGCACGACCGGGCGGCGGCATCGTCGCTGCTCATCCCCGTCTACGCGGCCGGCCACGGCACCCTGCTGCTACCGCGTGATCTGCCGAAACTGGGCCTGGACGATCTACCCGTCGCGGACGCGATCGTCGCCGCCACCCGGATACCAGGCGCCCTGCCCGCGGCCGCCGGGCTCGACCACGTATTCGACGGCGGCTGCCAATTCCGGGTCCCGCACGAACTCTTCTCGCCCCACCCCGCCCTGATCCTGGACCTGTACGGGCCGCAACCATACGACAGCCGGGGCGGGCTGATGTTCCCGCTGCTGCACCCGTCACTGCCCGCGATCGCGCATCGCCCGCGCCCCTACCAGGACCACACCCTGCGCGAGAAGACCATCTTCGCGGGCCAGCGTTACGGCGCGGCGCTGGAATCACCCACCCGGACGTCCGACGAACTGTTCGACACCGGATACGACATCGCGACGACGTGGATTCGGACCCGCACCGAGGAACAACTGCTCGGTGTCGTCGATGCGCATGTACTGGGGATACCGGACACGAACCCCGCGGCCGGGGAGTACGCCCGCTGAACGGTACCGGAGAATCCGCACCACCCGCCCACGAATGAATCTTCGCTGTTCAGAGGAAGGTATCGCCGAGGCTATCCGTGATCGCTACCTCGGATCCCGCTCAGGACAGTGTGTTCTCCACTCGGCGGTGCACCGGAACCGGTTCCGCGAGTTCGCTGGGGAACACGAAGCGCCGATAGGCCCAGAACCGGAAGCCCATCGCCAGCAGCACGCCGATGATCTGCCCGCTGACGAAGTTCGCCGCCGCCTGGGTCGCCGGGGCGACATCCGGTACCCGGATACCCAGCAGATACAGGGAAATCGCCTGGGGCACGAGGGTGACACCGATCCCGAGTGCGCTGATACCGAAGAAGAGAGCGGCCTCGTGCCGGCGCTGACGCCCGCCCCGGGTGCGGAACGACCACTCACGGCTGAGGATATAGGACACGATCGTCGCGAACAGCACGCCGATCGCGCGGGCGGTCAGCGGTTTATCGCTCAGCACCGTGAATTTCAGCGCGTACACGATTCCGGTATCGATGAACCACGTGATCGCGCCGACGACTGCGAATTTGAGCAGTTCGCGGTGCTGGATGAGCCGCGAACGATACGGCTCGGGGATCCGGTACAGCGCGGAGTGGACTACGGACACCCGGACCACTATAGGTGCGGCGTCCCGCGCAGTGACGTGTGCTGCGATATCCATCGCGTATTCGCCGCGGGAACAGGGGGCCGAGCGGCCGCCACGAATTGCCCTCAGCCGCAGCGACCGCTGTCGATGAGATCCGCGGCCTGTTCCCGCATCTCCACCTTGCGCACTTTCCCGGTGACGGTCATCGGGAACTCCTCGACCACGTGCACATACCGTGGAATCTTGTAGTGCGCCAGCTTTCCGGTACAGAACTCGCGCACCGCAGCGGCGTCGAGATGTGGAGCGCCCTCGCGCATCCGGACCCACGCCATCAATTCCTCGCCGTACCGCTCGTCGGGTACTCCGATGACCTGGGCATCGAGAATATCGGGGTGGGTGTAGAGGAATTCCTCGATCTCCCTGGGATAGATGTTCTCGCCGCCGCGGATCACCATATCCTTGATCCGCCCGGTGACCGCGACATAACCTTCCGCGTCCATGACGCCGAGATCACCGGTGTGCATCCAGCGGGCCGCGTCCACGACCTCCGCGGTGCGCGCCGGATCCTCCCAGTAACCGAGCATGACCGAGTACCCGCGGGTGCACACCTCACCGGGCACCCCACGCGGCAGGGTACGGCCGGTATCCGGGTCGACGATCTTGATCTCCAGATGTGGGCCGACTCGCCCGACCGTCGCGGTGCGCGCGACGATGCTGTCGTCGGCCCTGGTCTGTATCGAAACGGGAGACGTCTCGGTCATGCCGTAGCAGATCGTCACCCCGCTCATACCCATTCGTTCGATGACCTGTTTCATCACCTCGACCGGGCAGGGCGATCCGGCCATGATCCCGGTCCGCAGGGTGGACAGCCGATAATCGCCGAATCCGGGTTCGGCGAGCTCGGCGATGAACATCGTGGGCACGCCGTACAGGGAGGTGCACCGCTCGGCTTCCACCGCGGCGAGGGTGGCCACGGGGTCGAATGCGGGGCTCGGGATCACCATCGCCGCACCGTGACTCGTACACGCCAGGTTGCCCATCACCATGCCGAAGCAGTGATAGAAGGGGACTGGGATACAGACCCGGTCCCGATCGGTGTATCCGCAGATCTCGCCGACGAAGAACCCGTTGTTGAGAATATTGTGATGGCTCAGCGTCGCACCTTTCGGAAACCCGGTGGTGCCGGAGGTGTACTGGATATTTATCGGATCGTCCGCGGACAGTCCGGCCCGCGCCGCGGCGAGGCCGGCGGGGTCGGCCGCGCGCCCGGCGGCGAGCAGGGCGTGCCACTCCGCGCTGTCGAGGAGAACGACACGCTCCAGGGCCGGACACTGCGTACGGACCGATTCCAGCAGGCCGGCGTAATCGGAGGTCTTGAACGATCGGGCGGCGACGATCATCCGGATACCGGCCTGTCGCAGTACGTACTCCAGCTCGTGCGCGCGGTAGGCGGGATTGATATTGACCAGGATCGCCCCGATCTTCGCCGTCGCGTACTGGACGAACACCCATTCGGGACAATTCGGCGCCCAGATCCCGATCCGGTCGCCACGGCCGAAACCGGCCGCGAGCAGCCCCGCGGCGAGGGCATCGATCTCGGTGGCCAGGGCCCGATAGCTCCAGCGCCGGCCGCTCGACACATCGACCAGTGCGTCGTTGCCGGGAAACGCGGCGACGGTGCGGTCGAGGTTCTCGCCGATGGTATCGCCGAGCAGCGGGGTACTCCACGCACCCGAGGCGTAGGCGGGTTGCTCCGTAGTCATAACGGCATAGTGATCCACATCACCATTCCGGTCTACCCCCGAACAGGGGTGGTTCCTTCCCTCCCCGGTCCGCGCCGTCCGTCCTCCCGCCCGCGGCGCCCTGCGCTACGAGCACCGTCGCCTCGCCCCGGCCGACCGTCCCGACCTGTCCGTGGTCAGTCATCTGTCTACCGGTGGCCGACAGCAGCGCCGCCGAGGCCGGCCGGCGACACCGGTGGCCGACGCGAGAACCCGGATGCGCCGTGCCGGACCGAGGCCCCGGCGCCCTCCGGGACGGTCTGTCGCCCGGTCAGCCGGCCGACAGTGAACCGAGAATCGGGAGGAATCCCCAGTCCATGATGCGTCCGGCATCGGCCGTCGCGGCGGCCAGATCGTCGGGTGAGCTGTTGAGGACCACGCCGATCAGCCGCTGACCGCCCCGGGAGGCTTCGAACAGCAGGCAGGTCCCGGCAGCGTCCGTGGAGCCGGTCTTGATTCCGGTGGTGCCCGCGTACTCGCGGAGCAGTCCGTTCGTGGTCTCCCAGAGGTGGTCCCGGTTCGCCGGACCGGCCGGCTGGTGATAGGTCCGCGATCCGGCGATCTCCCGGAAGACCGGGTGGTTCATGGCGTGCCGGCCGAGCCGCACCAGTTCCGCGGGTGTGGAGTAAGTGGAGAAATCGTCGGGGGCGGGAAGTCCGCTGGGGTCGCTGAAATGAGTGTTCGGCATGCCGAGCCGTTGCGCGGTGGCGTTCATCTTCGCGAGGAATCCGTCTTGGCCGGGGCCGTAGGATTCGGCGAGCGCGTAGGCCGCATCGCAGCCCGAGGGAAGCATCATCGCGTACAGCAACTGGCGCGCCGTGAGCACTTCGCCGGGAACCAGGCCGGCGGTGCTCCCCCCGTAGGCCGCGGCATAGTCGACGGCCGCCCGCGGCACCGTGACCGGGCGGTCGATATCGCCCGATTCGAGTACGACCAGCGCCGTCATGACCTTGGTGATACTCGCGATCGGGAGGCGGGTATCCGGCTGCCGGGACCACACGATCATCCCGGTGTTGGCCTCCGCCAGCGCCGCCGCCGGCGCCCGCACTCCGTCCGGCTGGAGAGCCAGCGGAAAGGGGAGTTGAGCAGCCGAGCTGCCCGGGAGCGGGGCAGCCGCGGCGGTGGGAGCGAATACGACGAGCATTCCGGCGACAGCCGCCAGCACTACACGGGCATAGGATCGCATCGCCATATTGTGTCGGCCGACCTGGTCGAACAGTGGGATTTCCGGCCCCGCGGCCCATCGTGCCCTGCCCGCGTGGGGACCGCGCGCATCCGGGTCCGGGCCACCGGCCTCGGCACCGATCCGGTGCGAGCCGACCGACCCGGTGTCGCGCGATCGGACGCATCCCTATCGCGCGTACAACTCCGCTTCGTGTCGCAGGACCGCCTCCCGGGCTCTTCCGGGCCCCAGTGCCCCGTGCGGAAGAAATTCACCGCCCGTATCCGGGCAGAGGCGTTTCGCCCATTCGTAGGCGTACAGGGCCCGGCGCAGCCAGTGCGACGGGCTGTCGCCGAACGAACTGTTGGGATACGGATCGTCCATGACGAGTGCTTCCATCGCCGCATCGAATCCGGCCGGGTCCACGGTGATCTCTCGGTCGTTCATCGCCATCCTTCTCGGTTGAGGGGCCACGAAGTGGTCGTACGGGTACGAGCGCACCCGTACGACCGGCCACGACACGATCGCGATCCGCGAACCGGTGCCCGCGGCCGTCGGCCGTTCCCACCGGAATCGCGGACGCGGCCGACACATCGGAACCTCGAAGCCGTCCGGGGTGTGCGGACGTCCCAGTCAGCTTGCCGGGAACATACGCGGAAAACACCGGTGGAATGACCCGATGGCATACCTGTTTCTCCCGTGCGGGCCGGCCCGCACGGGATGTCGCCGCAGCGCCGGGAGCGGACGGTCCGGTATCGGCCCGGACGCCCGCTGCGCGGCGGACGGCTCCCGGTTGCCGACGGCCCGTGGTGTGGACCCGGGCCGAGTTACCGGGGAAAGCCGCCACCTGTACGTGGTGACCCCGGCGGAGCCGTCAGGCGTCCTGCCTGATCTCCGCGAAGCTCGCCCACTGGACCTCGGCGATATCGTTCGCCTCGTCGTTGTAGGTCGTATCGATCCACTCGATGATCTCGTCCTCCACTTTCCGCAGCACGGACTCCGGTACATCGACCGGGGAGGTCACCTCGAGGGAGAAATAGGCGCGATCGCCGGGGGACTGCCCGGGGTGCTCCTCGGCCCAGGCCAGGCGCATCCGGTGATCGCCTTCGGCCTTCGGCGCCAGTTCTGTTCTCGCCTCGGCGAACTCGGGAGATTTCGCCAGTTCGCCGACCGCCGCCGCGCGGACGGATTCGGCTTGTGCGGGTGTGCAGTACAGCTGGACAACCAGATAGCTACTCACGCTACCGGCCACATCCTCTCGGTTGATCGCATGACGTAGCCGCCCGTGGCCACCCGCGACAGCTGTCGCTCGTTCCGCAGAACCGGTCCACCAACGGCCACGGCAGCATAGCCCGGCACCGGTAGCGGGGTTCACCACAGCCCACAGCCCACTACGCCGGCCACACATACAGATCGGATGCGGGCCAACAGCTTCCGGATATACGGCCGGGTCGGAGCCGGTGGGTCCCCGGACTCGACGCGGTTCACGAGCGGATCCGATCGACCGTCCCGGGGATGTGGCGGGATCGCCGGACAGCCGACCGCCCGCCCGGCGCGTTCCACGCTGGGCGCTCAGTTGCGGCTGATCTCGACCATGTAGAAATCCGCTTTCGCCGCACCGCAGTCCGGGCACGACCAATCGTCGGGAATATCGTCCCATCGGGTACCGGGCGCGATACCGTCCTCGGGCCAGCCCAGCGCTTCGTCGTATTCGAAACCGCATTGCGCGCACTGGAAAAGCTTGTAATCGGTGGTCATCTCAGTGTCCTTTCGTCGCCGTGACCGGTTCGAAGTCGAGTTTTTCGCGGACCCCGCAGTCCGGACAGCACCAGTCGTCGGGAATCGCCGACCACGCGGTACCGGCGGGGAAACCCTCCCGCGGGGCCCCGGTGGTCTCGTCGTAGCGGTAGTCGCAGACCGGGCAGAGATAGACAGCCATCAGCTCGCGACCCCGTATCGGGCCAGCACCCGCGCGCGCTTGCCGGGTTGGATGTTCACCCGCGTGATATCACCGCGGTAGTGGGCCAGCACACGGTGGTCCATCACCCGGCGCCACAGGGGCGGAAAGTAGGCCAGGCTGATCATGCTCGCGTACCCGCCGGGCAGTTCGGGCGCACCGTCCATACTGCGCAATGTCTGGTACCGCCGGGTCGGGTTGGCGTGGTGATCGCTGTGCCGCTGCAGGTGGTACAGGAAGATATTGGTGACGATATGATCGGAATTCCAGCTGTGTTCCGGAGTGCAGCGTTCGTACCGCCCCGATTCGGTACGCCGGCGCAGCAGGCCGTAGTGCTCCAGATAGTTCACCGTTTCCAGCAGCGAGAATCCGTACACCGCCTGGATCAGCAGGAACGGCAGTACCCCCGCACCGAAGACGACTGCCAGCGCGCTCCACAACAGCACCGTCATCGCCCAGGCGTTGAGCACATCGTTGCGCAGTGTCCACGGCCCCGAGTCCATCCGCCCCAGCCGGGTTCGTTCCAGCGCCCAGGCCGAACGGAGGCTGCCGAAGACGCTGCGCGGCAGGAAACTCCAGAAGGATTCCGCGAACCGGGCGCTGGCCGGATCCTCCGGCGTGGCGACCCGCACATGGTGGCCGCGGTTGTGCTCGATGTAGAAATGCCCGTAGCCGGTCTGGGCCAGGGTGACCTTCGACAGCCACCGCTCCAGATCGTCCTTCTTGTGGCCGAGTTCATGGGCGGTGTTGATACCGACGCCACCCATGACACCGACGCTCAGCGCGACGCCGATCTTCGACCAGATTCCGAGCCCGCCCGAGATCCCCAGCCAGGACAGATCGGTCGCGGTCCACAGATAGGCGGCGAATACCAGACTGATCAGCTGGCACGGGATGAAAGCGTAGACGCAGTAGCGGTAGTACCGGTCGCGTTCCAGCGCCCCCATCACCTCCTCGGGCGGATTCTGCCCGTCCGGGCCGAAGAATCGGTCCAGGATCGGCAGCAGCACGTAGACGAGCAACGGCCCGATCCACCACCAGACCGGCGCCACCCGGTGCCAGCCGACCAGGTGGCAGCTCCATACCAGCGCCGCGGCCAGGCCGAGCGAGGTCGGCGCCACCAGTCCGAACAACCACAGGTATCGCTTACGGTCGCGCCACTGCGGCGCCACCTCGTCACGTGAACCCATTTCGGACGTCGTCATCGCGCCCTCCTCGTCTTTCCGGTACGACGGCCACCGCGGGCGGTCGCATCGGCCGGTATCCGGGCATCCACCCCGACCACGGCCGTTTACACTTTTTCTATATCTGTATTCATTACAGACATTTTCTTATCAGTTGTCAACAACAGAGCACATACATCCGTACTGTATTGTGGTTCCCGTGGCTGATGCGCCGAACTTCCAGAACGAGATGCGCCTGCTCCTCCGCGAGCGCGTGATCGATACCGCACGCCGGCTGGTCTGCACCGAGGGCTGGGGTGCGGTCAACATGTCACGGGTGGCCAAGGAAGTCGGGGTGAGCCGTCCCGTGCTCTACAAGGAGATCGGGACCAAACAGGATTTGGCCGAGGCCGTCATCGCGAGCGAACTGGAGACCTTTCTCGTCGGCGTCACCGAAACCGTTACCGCCGAGCCCGGCGACCTGCTCGCCGGTATCACCGCCGCCGCCGAGTACACCCTGCGCACCGCGGCCGACAACACCCTGCTCAAAGCCGTACTGGCGGGCCGCTCCGGCGCCGACACCACCCTGCTGCCCACCTTGATGACCGAACCCGAACCGGTTCTGGGCCGCGCCACGGCCGCGTTCACCGCCATTCTGCGCGCCCGGTACGGCCTCGACTCGTTCAACGAGGCGGAGATCGACATTCGGGTCGAAGCGGTGGTCCGCCTCGCACTGAGCCATCTGTTCCAGCCGGCCGGGAGCATCGACCGCGCGGTCGCCCAGATATCCCTCGTCGCCGCGCCCCTTTTCCGCCACGAACCGTAAGTGGCCCCGTCCAGCGGCGACCCCGGAGGCACAGTCACCGGGGATCGACCGTTTCCGCATGGGCCCGGAGACGCGAACTCCTGACGCTGCGCCGTATCGCAGTCCATTCGGTTTCTCCAACATTCCATATGGACTGTTAAGGTGGCGGGATGACCGAAGCCGTGGAGAGTACGACGAGCCGCGCGGGGCGCCGGGAATGGGCGGCGCTGGCCGCGCTGGTCAGCGTCGTATTACTGCTCGCCATCGACGGGACCGTGCTGTACCTGGCCGTACCGTCGCTCACCGCCGATATCCGGCCGAGCGCGGCCCAATTGCTGTGGATCGGCGATATCTACGGATTCGTACTGGCCGGCCTGCTCATCACCATGGGCAATCTCGCCGACCGGATCGGGCGTAAACGGCTGCTGCTGATCGGTGCCGCGGCGTTCGGCGCCGCCTCGGTTCTCGCGGCGCTGGCACCGAATCCCGAAACGCTCATCGCGGCGCGGGCGTTGCTCGGTGTGGCCGGCGCGACGCTGATGCCGTCGACACTGTCGATCGTCCGGGCGATGTTCGCCGATCCCCGGCAGCGCACCACGGCCATCGCCGTCTGGTCGGCCGGCGCCACCGCGGGCGCCGCAGCCGGACCGCTGGTCGGCGGTGTGCTGCTGGAACATTTCTGGTGGGGTTCGGTATTCCTCATCAATGTGCCGGTCATGGCGGTCGTACTGGTGGCGGGCGCCGTGCTGTTACCGGAATCCCGGGGCGACAGCACCCATCCCGTGGACTGGCTGTCCGCACTGCTGTCGATCCTCGCCGTCGTGCCACTGGTCTACGCGGTGAAGCACTGGGCCGGAACAGGGTTCGACTGGACGGTGCCGACGACGGCGCTGATCGGCGCGGCGGCCGGCTGGTTGTTCCTGCGCAGGCAATCGCGGCTCCCGCTCCCGCTGGTGGACCTCTCACTGTTCCGGATGCCCGCGTTCAGCGGTGCGGTCGCCTCGACCGCGCTGTCGATCTTCGCGTTCCTGGGACTGCTGTTCTTCTTCTCCCAGTATCTGCAACTCGTGCGCGGGTACGGGCCGCTGAAAGCCGGGGCGGCCGAACTGCCGACGACACTGGCCGCTATGGCCGTCATCGCCGTGGTCGGTGTGCTCGTGGCCCGGCTGGGAGCGGGCCGGGCGATCGGGCTCGCCCTGATCGTGGCCGCCGTGGGTCTGGCCGGGGTCGGCTGGACCGCCACCGCGCCCGGCTACTGGGGACTCGCGCTCGCGCTGATCGTGCTGGGACTGGGAGTCGGCGTGGCTATGACATTGTCGACCGACGCGGTGGTCACCGCGGTCCCGAAGGAGCGCGCGGGAGCGGCCTCGTCCATCGCCGAGACCGCCTATGAAATGGGCGGCGCACTCGGAATCGCGGTACTGGGTTCGGTCCAGCTGGCGCAGTATCGCGGGAACCTGGCTCTCGATCCCGGCACCGATCCGGCGCTCGCCGGCGCGGTCGAGGACTCGCTGGCGGGCGCGGCGAGCGTGGCCGGCGATTCCGATATCTTCACCCGTGCGGCGCATGCCTTCACCACCGCCCTGCAGTCCACCTCGTATCTCGCGGCGGTCCTGCTCGTGGTCGCGGGCGTGCTGGCCTGGCGTGTCATCCCGTCCCACCGGCCGACCGCGGACAAGGAGCACCATGAAACGGTCCGACAGCCCCACCCGTGACAAGGAACGGACCCGGCTCGCCGTGTTGGAGGCCGCGGAGCGGATGTTCGCCGAACGCGGCAGCCGCGTGAGCCTCAGCGATATCGCCGCGGCCGCCGGAGTGACCAAAGGCGGCCTCATGCACCACTTCCCGAACCGGGACGCGCTGCTCACCGGGGTCACCGAACATCTGATCGCGCGAGTGTGGGCCGCGGTGCACGAACAGATCGACCTGTCCGAGAACCGGCCGGGAAAGTTCGCCCGCGGTTACGTGCGGGCCCTGACCAGCGGCGACGAATCGGTGCTGCGCGCGTTCAGCCCGACGAACCTGATCGTCACCCTCGGTACGACCCCGGAGCTCGAAGAGCTCTTCGCCCGGGACGCGGCCCGGCTGGACGAGGCGTTCGCCGCCGACGGTCTCGCGACCGAGACCACGCTGGTCATCCGTTTCGCGGCCGAGGGGCTGGCCACGGCTGTGAACAGCCCGTATCTCACCGCCGACCAACTCGTATCGGCACGCGCGGAGCTCCTCGCCATGACGGAGACCGCGGGCTGATCCCGGACCCGCCGCCCGCGAAACCGGTTGCTACGGAATCTCGACGACCATGTCCCGCAGGGTGTATCCACCGATGGCGTCGTTGAAGGAGACGCGCGGCGGCGTGCGCATCCGGATGCCCGGGAACGCGAACAGTTTGGTGAGGAAGATATCGGTCTCCAGGACGGCGATGGAGGCACCTGGGCATTTGTGCGCGCCGTCGCCGAAGGACAGCACCGGTGCGGTGGCGTCGGTGAGCGGTCGGGCCGGGCAGACGGCGAGCGGATCCGCACCTACTGCGTATTCATCGGTATTGGTGGCCGTGACCTGGATATCGATGAGCTCGCCGGCCGGTACGGTGACGCTCGCGCCCTCCCCCGTCGGCAGTTCGACGGGCGCTGTCGTACGCCGCGCGAGATGCGCCACCACGGGCTCCAACCGCAGCAGTTCGTGCAGAACGGCCGTCCGCTCCGGCTCCGCTGCGGCGAGGTAGCGATCCCGGAGCGCGTCGTCGGTGAACAGATGCCAGGCCGCGACATTGACGAATTCACGGGTGGTGACCATGCCCGCGGCGGCGAAAGTGATGCATTCGCCGAGGATTTCGATCGATGAGCAGCCCTCGTCGAGCAGATGCGAGATCAGGTCGTCGCGGCGCCGGGCACGCCGGGCACGTACTGCCGGGCGTACATCGCGGAAGTAGATCGCCGACCAATTCGTGGCCTGCCGCCACACCCAGTAGAGGCCGTCGATACTGGTGAAACCGGGCGACCCGAACTCTTCCGGAAAGAACCGCTCCAGCCGCCGGGCGAGACCGGAACGGCTCTCGGTCAGCCCGATCACCGCGCATGCCACACCGATGGCCAGACCGAAACTCGACTCCGACAGGTGCACCCGGCCGTCGGTGCGCAGGCCGGTCAACTGCTCCTCGGCGACCCGGTCCATCAGTCCCCGGTAGGCCTCGTCGACCCGGCGCGGGGTGAAGAATCTGGCGGTCCGGCGCCGGTGCTCACGATGTTCCGGCCCGTCGCGGTACAGCACCGGCCGCCGGATCCGGGCGGGCAGATTGTCCAGCGTCTCCACCCCGAGCCCGGCCTGGACGGTGTCGGTGCTGCGCAGAGCGGCCCGCGCCGCGGCGTAGCCCCGGACCAGCCAGGTGCCGTCGGCGCGCCGGACGACCGGACAGCCGCCGAGCTCCTCACCACGATCGATCTTGCGTGCGTCCGTGCTGTCGATCGGCATGGATCGCTCCTCTCCCTGGGCCGAGACATCGGATTCTCCGGCGCTCGGGCTACCCGCCGCGCCGCGGCGGCCGGAATCCGGCGCTCGGGCGGCGCACACTCGACAGTGTTGCCCGGCAGGCGTTTACATATCGGCTGTTCGGGAGGAAACCCGGCGATTCGGGCGAACTCGGGAGAGCGATCCGGGCGCGGACACCTCCCCCGCACACAGACTCGGGGTCGGCGCACTCGATTCATCCGTAACGGGTGAGGCGCGGACCGGCCGGTCGGGCTTGGGTAGGTTCCGATCACTTTTCGGAAGGTGGGATATGGCGACATACAGAACCGGACCCGGACCTTCTCCGGTGAAACGAGGCGTGGCCGCGGTGACCTCCATCGCGGCCGCGGTGTTGCTGCTCGCGGTGGGAGTGCTGTCGATTCTGGCGGGTATCTCGGCGGTCGCGTCCGACGAGTTGTTCGTGACCGGCCCGGACTACATGCTGCGTTTCGACACCACCACCTGGGGCTGGATCCATATCGTCCTCGGCATCCTGCTGGCCGTCGCGGCGATCGCCCTGATGACCGGTGCGCTCTGGGCGCGGGTCACGGCGGTGCTCCTGGCCGGCCTGTCGATCATCGCGAATTTCCTGTGGATCCCCTATTACCCGTGGTGGTCGATCACGGTGATCGCCATCGATCTGGTGGTCATCTGGGCGGTATCCACCTGGCGACCGGAGCAGATGTAGCCGACCGCGGCGGCGGCCGGAGCAGCCGCGCTCCGTGATCCGAGCCGCCGCCGGGCGGCACCGTGACAGCGAACAGGCCCGGAGGAACCCACTGTGGGCAAGAAATCGCATCAGCACGCGGACGGCGGATCCGGCGGGGCCCGCCGAGCCGGCCCCCCGGGTTCCGGGGAACTCGTCGATCCCACCGGAAATCCACCCGCCACCCGGATGACGAACAAGGAATACCGCCGCCTGCTGCGCCCGCTGCAGGCCGAACTCGTCGCGGTACAGGAATGGGTGAAGGCCACCGGGGCCCGGATCTGCATCCTGTTCGAGGGCCGGGATACCGCGGGCAAAGGTGGGGTGATCGATACGATCACCGAGCGGGTCAGTCCCCGGGTGTTCCGGGTGGTCGCGCTACCCGCGCCCACCGGGCGCGAACAGTCGCAGATGTATGTGCAGCGCTATCTTCCGCATCTGCCCGCGGCCGGTGAGGTCGTCGTTTTCGACCGCAGCTGGTACAACCGGGCCGGAGTCGAACGGGTGATGGGGTTCTGCACCGAGGAGCAGGCTCAGCAATTCCTGCAGCTGATCCCGGTCGTGGAACGCGCGATCGTGGATTCCGGGGTGATCATGCTCAAATACTGGCTGGAGGTCGGGGAGGAAGAACAGACGCTGCGCCTGCAGAGCCGGA
Source organism: Nocardia sp. NPDC003963 (assembly GCF_053605105.1). Classification (NCBI taxonomy): domain Bacteria; kingdom Bacillati; phylum Actinomycetota; class Actinomycetes; order Mycobacteriales; family Nocardiaceae; genus Nocardia; species Nocardia sp. NPDC003963. The sequence goes on along the minus strand of NZ_JBSGIP010000001.1, from coordinate 381,103 downwards.
TCGACGATCCGCGCAAGATCTGGAAACTCTCGGATCTGGATCTGAAGTCCTACAGCCGCTGGTACGACTACTCGCGCGCCCGGGACGAGATGTTCCACTACACCGATACCGGGTGGGCGCCGTGGTTCGTGGCGGCCACCGACGACAAGAAGCGCGGCCGGCTCAACATCATCGCTCATCTGCTGGACCGGATCCCCTACGCACCGCTCGAACATCACGATATCGAGTTACCCGCCCGCCAGAAGCCGGGCGGCTATCGCACGCCCACGCAACCGCTGCACTGGATTCCGACCCCGTACTGAGCCCGCGCCGAAAGGACGAGCGGTCATGGCCCCCATCCACGCCACGCCCGAGGGTCCGACCGGCTCGCCCGACACCTCGCCACTGCGGGACTGGCATGTCCGGGATGCCGCAGCGGTGGTGACGGCGCTGGATTCCGACAGCGAGTCGGGCCTGTCGCCGGCGGAGGTCGAGGAGCGCCGTCGTAGCTTCGGCACCAACGAGATCGCGGCCGAACCCGCGCCGTCGACGATCGCGATCGCGATCCGGCAGGTCGAGGATCCGATGAATCTCATGCTCGTCGCGGTCGCCGCGGTCAGCGTGGTGATCGGCGAGATCTCCACCGCGATCGTCGTCGGTGGCCTGGTCGTGCTCAATGTCGTACTGGGCACCAGGCAGGAGGTCGAGGCCCGCGCGAGTGTGGATGCGCTGGCGCGTATGCAGTCACCGCGGGCCCGGGTGCTACGGGCGGGTGCCCTCACGCAGGTCGATGCCACCACACTGGTTCCCGGCGATATCGTCCGGCTCGAAGCGGGCGATATCGTCCCGGCCGACGGCCGGCTACTCGACTCGGCGACCCTGGAAACCCAGGAGGCCGCACTCACCGGTGAGAGCGCGCCGGTACCCAAAGATCCGGCGCCACTCACAGATCCGGACGCGCCGCTCGGCGATCGCGCCGATATGGTCTACCAGAACACTTCGGTGACCCGCGGTACCGCGACGATGGCGGTGACCGAGACGGGTATGCGCACCGAAATGGGCCGGATTGCCGCCATGCTCTCGGCCGTGGCGCCGAAGAAATCGCCGCTGCAACGCGAACTCGATTCGCTGACCAAGGCGCTCGGGGCGATCGCCTGGACCGCGGTGGCGATCATCGTGATCATCGGCGTCCTCCGCGGACAGGATTGGAAAACGCTGCTGCTGCTGGGTATCTCGATGGGCGTCTCGGCGATCCCGACCGGTCTGCCCACCTTCGTCCAGGCCATGCTGGCCTACGGGGCACGACGGCTGGCCGAGGCGAAGGCGATCGTGAAGAACCTCACCGATGTCGAGACCCTGGGCGCTACCAGTGCCGTCAACTCCGATAAGACCGGCACCCTGACGATGAACCAGATGACGGTGCGCTCCCTCTATTTCCACGGCGAGTGGTACACCGTCGAAGGTGAGGGTTACACCAGGGTCGGTGCGATCACCCGGTCCGCGGGCAGCCCCGAGGCCGACTTCACCCTGCTCGCCTACGGGCTGTGCCTCGACAGCGATGCTGTCGTATCCGATACCGGTGAGGTGGTGGGCGACCCGACCGAGGCCGCGCTGGTGGTGCTCGCGGCCAAGATCGGCGTCGATGCCGCCCTGACCCGCCGGACATATCCGCGGGTGGCCGCGGTGCCGTTCGACTCGGCGTACAAGTTCATGGCCACCTATCACCATCTCCGGGTGGACGGAGCCGAACGCCTGGTGGGACTGGTCAAAGGCGCGCCGGATATCGTCCTGCAACGGTGCGCGACCGCGTTCCTGCCGGGCCGGCGCGCTGTCCCGATCGCCGAGGTGGCCGACGATCTGGCCGCGGCGAACCGGGCCATGTCGGAGCGGGGCCTGCGGGTGCTGGCCTTCGCCGCCCGGGAACTCGATATCCGGGACGACGATATCCGCGCCGATCCCATGTCCTTCGTGGGCGAACTGACCTTTGTCGGCATGGTGGGCATCATCGATCCCTTACGACCCGAAGCGCGCGAGGCGGTACATATCGCCCAGCAGGCGGGTATCGAGGTTCGCATGATCACCGGCGATCACGCGATCACCGCCGCTGCCATCGGCGCCGAACTGGGGCTGGGGCCCGGCGCCGTCGGCGGCCCGCAGTTGCGTGCGATGTCCGACGGCGAACTCGCCACCGCCCTGCCGGAATTGCACGTCTTCGGCCGGGTCACCCCGCAGGACAAATTGCGCCTGGTCGACACCATGCAGCGCGGCGGCGCGGTGGTCGCGATGACCGGCGACGCTGTCAACGACGCGGCGGCGCTGAAACAGGCCGATATCGGGGTGGCCATGGGCTCCGGCAGCGAGGTCACCAAACAGGCGGGCAAAATGGTGCTCACCGACGACAATTTCGGCACCCTCGTCACTGCCATCCGGTTGGGCCGCGATATCTACGACAAGATCGTGACCTATATCCGCTACCAGATGTCGAAACTGTTCTCCCTGGTCCTGCTCTTCCTCGTCGCCAGTATCTTCGATATCAACGACGGCGTCGCGCTGACCCCGCTGATGGTGCTGTTCCAGCACTTCTTCATCACGCTGTTCCCGGTGGCGGTGATCATGTCCGATCCGCCGCCCCCCGACCTCATGCGCAAACCACCCCGTGATCCGAAAGCGCCCATTGCCCACCGTGCCGCCTTCGCGCAGTGGCTGGGCTACGGTGTGCTGCAATTCGCGGTCACCCTCGCGGCCATGCTCGCCGCCCCGGGTGACTGGAGTACCACGGCGGGCAACGTGCCGATGACCACGGCGTTCGTGGTGCTGTCGCTCGGGTCCGTGCTCGGTGGTCTCGCCATGCGCCGCGATCCGGCGTCCGGATTCGCTCCCCCGATCCTGCGCGCGCTGCGGATCCTGTCCGTCCCCGTGGTCGTCACGGTGTTCGCCGTGGAGCTCGGCTTCCTCCAGGATCTGCTCATGACCACCTCGCTGACCGGCGGACAGTGGCTGGCCTGCCTGGGCTGGTCGTTGATCGTCCCGGCGGTCGTGGAGGCGGACAAGGCGTTTCGCCGCCGGCGCGGTGTACCCGCGGGCCCGATATCGACGGCGGCCGCGGTGGAACCGGCCCGCGCCCGTACCGAAGGAATTCGCACCGGTGCGCAGGCGTCCCGGTCCGGCATCCCGATCCGCTGAAAACGCCGCCGGGCATCGGCTCCCCGGCGGTCGCGCCGGGTGGACAACGGACCGTTGTCTAGACGACCTCGGCCTCGATCAGCAGCTTCCAGATCTCCCCCTGATCGACGACCTCGACGCCGAGCTTCGCCGCCTTGGCGATCTTGCTGTCGCCGACACCCGCACCGGTGACGAGCAGATCGGTATTCGCCGAGACCGAGCTCGCTGCCGTGGCCCCCGCTTTCTCACACAGGCGCTGGAAGGTCGGACGGGCCACCTTCTCCCCGGAGCGCGGATCGCTGATGGCTCCGGTGATCACGACGGTTTTGCCGGCCAGCGGCGCACCGGCCGCGACGACCGGTGGGAGGTCCTCGTCGAGCACGTCCAGATCGACACCCGCGGCGCGTAATCGCTCGATCTCCGGTCGCAGCCGGGTGAGATGCTCGACCAGGGAGGCCGCCACCTTCGGCCCGATATCCTCCACCGCCACGAGTCGCTCTTCGGCCGCGTCCGCGACCTCCTCCAGGGAGCCGAATCCCGCGCGGGCCAGCCGGGCGGCGGTACCGTCGGAGGCCATCGGAATCGCCAGGCCGATCAGCGCGCGGCGCAGCCCCACCCGGCGGCCCGCCTCGATCGATTCGATCATGCGCCCGGCCGAGACCGCACCGATGCGGTCGAACTCGAGCAGGCGTTCGGTGGTCAATGTGTAGAAGTCCGAGGGGCGTTCCAGAATGCCGGCCTCGGCCAGTCGTTCGATCCACACCTGCCCGAAGGCATCGATATCGGCCGCCGATCGTGATGCCCAGTGGATGAGCCTGCGCACTGTCTGGGCGGGGCAGGAGACGTTGGTGCAGAACAGCTCCCGGCTGTTGCCCTGCTCGGTCACCGGTTGGTCGCACGAGGGACAGGTGCTGGGCGGCACGATCTCGCGCTCCTCGCCCGTACGCTTCGAGGCGTCGAGCACCCCTGCCACGAACGGGATCACATCACCCGCACGCCGCACCAGCACGGTATCGCCGATTTTGATATCGCGGGCGCGGATCACCTGCTGATTGGCCAGCGTCGCCTTGGTCACCGTGGTGCCGCCCACGAACACCGGTTCCAACCAGGCCACCGGAACGATCTTGCCCGTTTTGCCGACGTCCCAGACCACATCGTCGAGCAGGGTGGTCTTCTCCTCGGCGGCGAACTTGAACGCCAGCGCCCCACGCGGACTGTTGGACCTGGTCCCGGCCGCGGCGTAGGCGGCGCGGTCGGCCAGCCGGAGCACCGCACCGTCGATATCGTAATCGAGGTCGTTGCGGCCCTGCTCGATCGCGGTGATCGCCGCCTGCGCCTGCTCGGCGTCGGCGGAGACCACCATCCGGGCGCCCGCGATCCCCAGTGCCCGCAGCCCCTCCGCCAGATCGGCCGCGGCGCCACCGGCGGAGGTGTCGAGATCGAAGCCGAAGAACTGCAGGCGCCGCTGCGATACCGTGGCCGGATCCTTCGCCCGCAGCGTACCCGCCGCCGCATTACGCGGGTTGATCAGCGGTTTCTCCGGGTGCGCGGTGTTGTAGGCGAGGAAGGTCGAGCGCAGCATCACCGCCTCACCGCGTACCTCCACCCGCCCCGGGAGCTCGATCCGCTCGGGAACACCGTCGACCAGCGCGCGGACCAGGACGGTCACATCGTCACCGGTGGTGCCGTCACCGCGGGTCACCGCGCGCACCAGCCGCCCGTCCTCGAAGACCAGGGCCAGGGACAGACCGTCGAGCTTCGGCATCACCACCACCGGCTGACCGGGAAACCGCTCGAAGAACGCCGCGACCTGCTCGGGAGTGGTCGCCTTCTCGAGCGACAGCATCGGACGCGAATGCCGGATCGGGGCGTGCAGTACCGCGGGCGCACCGACCTGCTCCAGGGGATTCGGGTCGGGTGCGAGGTCGGGGTGGGCCTCGATCAGGCCGCGTAGTTCGTCCTCGATCGAGTCGTACTCGGCATCGGCGACCAGCGGCGAGCCCTGATAGTAGGCGTCACGCAGCGCCACGATACGGTCCGCGAGCTCTTTGATGTGTTCACCGGCTTCCACGACACGAGACGCTACCGAGCCCCACCGACACGGTGCGTAACCAGTGGTGACAACGGGTCCGGCGACCAGCCGGGCGGCACCGTCCGCCGGTGTGCCGTCCCACTGCCACGGTCACCAGGTGTAGAAGCCCTGGCCCGTCTTCCGGCCGAGATGCCCCGCGGCGACCTTCTCCCGCAGGATCGCCGGTGGCTCGAACCGCGCACCGACCGCACGGGCGAGGTGTTCGGCGATGGCGAGGCGCACGTCGAGGCCGACGACATCGGTCGTGCGCAGCGGCCCCATCGGGTGTTTGTAGCCCAGCGTCATGGCCGCATCGATATCCGCCGCGGAAGCGACACCGTCCTCGAGCATCCGCATGGCTTCCAGGGCGATCGCGACACCCAGTCGCGAGGAGGCGAATCCCGGCGAATCGGTGACCGTGATCGCGGTCTTGCCGAGCGCCTCCACCCAGCCACGCGCGGCGGTGACCACCGCGGCGTCGGTACCGCTGCCCACCACGATCTCGACCAGACCGCTGGCGGGAACCGGGTTGAAGAAGTGCAGACCCAGGAAGGTGGCCGGGCGGTTCAGCTGCGCCGCCAGCCCGTCGATCGACAGTGCGCTGGTGTTGGTGGCGACGACGGCGTCGGGAGCTTCCTTCTCGATCCGGCTCAGCACGGTCGCCTTCAGGTCGGCGATCTCCGGGACCGCTTCCACCACGAGACCGGTAACGGCCAGGGCCGAGGCGTCGGTGGTGACCGCGAGCCGGGCGGTCACCGCTTCGGGTGCCTCGGTGAGCGCGCCGCGCGCCGCGGCCGTCGCCAGACTCGACTCCACCCGGCCGCGGGCCGCCGTCACCGCGTCCGGCTCCGCCTCGACGACGGTCACCGCCGCGCCGGCCAGCAGGAACGCGTGCGCGATACCCGCGCCCATCCGGCCGCCCCCGTAGACCCCCACTGTGCTTGGCAGATTCATTGTTTCTCCGATTCCGATGCGATATTCGCTGATACGACGTTCTCGAGCACGACGGCGAGCGCCTGACCGACGCCGACGCAGAGGGCGGCGACACACCGCGAACTCGTCCTGGCGGGCCCGGGAGATACCGAACCGGTCGGCGAGTTGTTCGTTGCATTCGCCGAGCGGCGCGGTCCATTCGGCCGGCATCCGGGCATTGACCAGGCGCCAGCCCAGTGTGGTCGATACCGCGGTCATATCGCCCGCGGGATGAGCCCGGGCCGGTTCGGGGAGCACCCACGGTGCCCGGGTCATCGACTCGACCTCACCGGCCAGCACGATGTCCACATCGCCGGTTTCGACAGTGCGGGAGGCCATGATCGCCGCGTCCAGGGACGAGCCGCACAGGCGGTTCACGGTCGTCGCCGGCACCGAGGTCGGCAATCCTCGGTCATTGTTCCTCCGTGCCACGAGCAGCGTTCTGGTACCGCGCTGGACGGTCGATCCGCGCTGGTCGAGCACGGTGGCGTCTCCAGGAAGACGTCCGCCCCGGCCACGCCGGTGGCGGCGAGCAGATCGTCGCGCAGTGTCTCGGGCGTGGAGGTCAGCACGATATCGGCCCCCTGGCGCCGGGCGAGATCGGCCTTCGCATCGTCGGGGGCCAGCGACGACCCGGGCACCGTATGCCTTGGCGAGTTGCACGGCGGCCGAGCCCACCCCGCCGCCCGCGCCGGTTACCAGGACGGTCTCCCCCGCGCGCAGCTGCCCGCACCGGAGCAGACCGAAGTAGGGGCCGAATTCCTTGACCAGCGCAGCACGCATGACGAATTCCCGTTCGAAGTAGAGAAGGGTGGCCGACGATCGGGGCAGCGCCCCGGGCCGGATCAGGTCCAGGGCGAGGTGCCGGGCAGCGATGCCAGCGCGGGATACGGCAGAATGCCGCCCGCCCGCCGCAGGGCCGGGTCCACCGGGCTCGCCAGAGTGGCGAAGGACTCCTCCGGTGCGCCGGGTCGCGAGACCCGCTCGGGCGCATCGGTATCGACGAGTCCGGTTTCGACCGCCTCGTCCCAGGTGGCGACCACGGCCGTGCACACGTCTTCGCCGCCGAGCAGTGCCTGCCAGTGCGCGGCAGGTTGCCGGACGAAGACCTCGCCCAACGCCGCAGTGACGGCCCGCTCCTGGCCCGCGTCGTCGTGGAACTTCTCGTCCAGGCCGACGAGTTCGACCAGCCGGTCCCAGAACTTCTGTTCCAGTGCGGCACAGGCCACATGGCGACCGTCGGCCGTGGGATAGATGTGGTACCGCGGGCTACCGCCGGTCAGCTGTTCGGCACCCGGCCGGGGCCAGGCGCCCCCGGCCTGATAGGCGGCGATATAGCCGTAGGCCAGCACCTGGAGGTTGTGGGCCATCGACACCTGGAGGTGGCTCCCCTTACCGGTGCGTTCGGCCTGCCGCAGCCCCAGCAGGATATTGACCACCGCCGGGTAGGTGCCGGCCGAGATATCGGCGAGCACGGAGACCGGCAGCGACGGTTGTCCGGCCGAGTCGGTGACCACACCCAGCAGTCCCGACTCCGCGAGATAGTTCAGGTCGTGGCCGGCGCGCGGCGCGAGTGGGCCGGACGGTCCGTAACCGGTGATCGAGCAGTAGACCACGCGCGGGTTGATCGCCGCGATCGCGTCGTAGCCGAGACCGAGCCGGTCGGCCACGCCCGGACGGAACTGTTCCACCACCACATCGGCCTCCGCGGCGAGTTCGAGCACCCGGTCGCGCTGCGCCGGATCCTTGAAATCCACCCCGTAGGCGCGTTTGCCCCGGTTCAAAACCGCGTAATTGGCGCTGGCCTCGCCGAATTTCGGTTCGTAGGTCCGCATTTCGTCACCGCGGCCGGGGCGTTCGAGTTTGACGACATCGGCGCCCGCGTCGGCCAGCATCAGCGTGGCCAGCGGACCCGGTAGCAGCGTCGACAGGTCGAGTACCTGCACGCCCGCGAGCGGGAGTCCGGTGTCGGTCATGCGATCATCTCCCGTAGTTTGAACTTCTGGATCTTTCCGCTCGGTGTCATCGGCAGTTCGGCGAGACTCACGACGCGCTCCGGCAGACAGTGCTTCGAAAGCCCTTGCGCGAGCAGGTATTGCGCGAGCGTTTCCACCGTGAACTCGGCCGCGCCCTCCTCGAGAACCACCACCGCGCAGACCCGTTCACCGAGTCGTTCGTCGGGGATACCGATCACGGCGGTGTTCAGGATGTCGGGATGGTCGAAGATCGCCGACTCCACATCGGTGACCGGAATGTTCTCGCCGCCCCGGATGATGATGTCCTTGGTGCGGCCGTGCAGCGACAACCAGCCGTGCTCGTCCACACTGGCCCGGTCGCCGGTCCGGAACCACAGGCCCGGCAGATAGGCGTCCTCCGTCGCGTCCGGCCGGTCGAAATAGCCGAACACCACTCCGGGACCGCGCATCAGCAGATCGCCGATCGTGCCCGCCGGTACCTCGTCACCGTCGGTGTCGACCACCCGGACCGCCGAGCCCGCGAAGATCGACCCGTCGGTGCGCTGGATCGCGTCGGGCTCCAGCGGCGTGCACGAACTCATGATGCTGCATTCGGTCAGCCCCCAGGCCGGGGCGATATAGGCCCCGAGCGCCGCACCCGCCTGGGCGGGCAGGTTCCGCGGGACCGACGAGCCCGCGATGATCAGGCAGCGCAGCGGGCAGTCCGGGTCGCCGGCGAGATCGGTACGCATCATGTCCTGTAGGAAAGTGGGCGCCCCGAAGAAGGAGGTGATCCCCTCATCTCTGATCACCTCGGCACCCCAGGCCGGATCCCAGCGGTCCACGTGCACCGCTGTGCCGCACAGCAGCACGGTCATGACGATGCCCCATTCGAAGCCGGTGTGGTGACCGGCGGGTGAGGCGACCAGCTGGACCATCGGATCGCCCCACCGGGAGGTCCCCACGTGTTCGGCCTGCCGGCGCGCCGCGTAGATCAGGGTGTCGTGACTGTGCATGGCCCCCTTCGGTTCTCCCGTGGTGCCGGAGGTGAAACCGAGGTAGCACAACCGGCTCGGCTCGGGGTCGGCGAATGTCCGGTCCGGCACCTCCGCATGGGCCGACCACAGCGATTCACCGTCGCGCAGACCGGTGCCGTCGTCGTCGAGGACCAGCACATGCTCGAGAGTGGGGATCTCGGCGCGCAGCCTGCGGGACAGTTCGAGATGCTGGTTACTGCGCCAACGCCGCGGGATGACGAGCACCTTCGCCTTGCTGCGGCGCAGGACGGCGGCGGCCTGGTTCTCGCCGTAGGCGACCGGGATACCGGCGTAGATCGCGCCGGTCTCGTTGATCCCGAACACCATTTCGGCGTACTCGACCCAGTTCGGCAGCATGAGTACGACGGCATCGCCGACGCCCACACCGAGCGCGGCGAACACCGCGGCGGCGTGGTGGGCATTGCGGTCGAACTCGCGGTAGGTCCGGGTCTCGCGGCGGCCGTCGCTGCGCCGCCCGACCAGCGCGATCCGGTCCGGATGCCGTTCGGCCGCCTCGGTGAGCAGCGAACGGACGGACCGGTTCTCCCACCAGCCCGCCGCCCGCCACTGTGCGGCCGTGGCGTCGTCGACCGGGGTGTACTGACCGTCGAGAACCTCGGTCAGCGTGGTGGATGCACTCACGACGCGTCCTTCCTGATTGCCGTGGGAGTGGGCGCGAGCCCGGTCAGCACCCGGGCGACGGCGGTGGCCGCCCCGCCCGGGTCCGTCGCGGCGCGCAGCGATATCGCGTCGCGCAACCGCCGCTCCGCGCCGTATTCGGTGAGGTATCCGTATCCCCCGTGTGCCTGCAGGGCGCTCGCGGCGGCATCGATCGCACCCGCGCAGGCTTCGCGCAACGCAGCCAGGACCGCGACCTCGTCCTCGGCGCCGAACGCGGCCGCGGTACCCACCGCCGCCCGAGCGGCCTGGTCCAGCAGGGCCTGGCGCACGGTGGGCAGCGCGGTCAGCGCGGCGCCGAATTGCTCGCGGCCCGCGGCGTATTCCGCGGCGGCGTCGGCCGCCGCGCCCGCGATACCCGCCGCCACGGCGGCCGCGCCCAGGCGCAGCCGCCGCCGGGCCGCCGCGGTGTCCACACCGGCGAGGTCGTGGTACTCACCGAGGCGGGCATCGACCTCCAGGGCACGGGTCAGCGCGCCACCGAACCCGGTGCGCCGCAAAGGTTCCGGGGTCAGCACGGCCGGGGGCAGCAGTACCGCGTGACCCGCGTCGCCGAGCAGCAGCAGATACGGCCGCTCGGCCGCCGCGTCCACCCGGGCCACGGTCCCGCGCAGGGCGCCGTCTTCCCGGGTGAGGCGTACCTGCGCTGCCGAGGCGTCGACGACCGCGACGGCGGCCGTACCGGCATGCAGACCGGCGACGAGTTCGGCGAATCGCTCGTCGGCGCCGAGCACATCGACGGCGGTATGGGCCTGCGCCGCGGCCCAGCCCAGCGCCGGCCAGGCCCGGCCGAGTCGTTCGAAGACGAGCGCCGTGGTCGCCCGGTCGGCGCCACCGCCACCGGTCTCCTCGGCGGTGCCCAGTGTCCAGACGCCGAGCGCGGCGAGTTCGGTGACCAGTCCGGCGATCTGCTCCGGTGCGTCGGTGAGCACCGGGTCGTGCGCGGCGGCGAAAGCGCCGAGCATATCCCGCAGATCGCGCTGATCCCGGTCGAGCACGGGCCCCCGCCAGGTATCGGAGGGGGTCACGACCAGAAACTCTCGGTATCAGGGCGGCGCCGCTCACCGAAGGAGGCACTCACCTCGTGGGCCTCCTTCGTCTGCAGGTACAGCGCGAGCTGCTGATCGTGCGCCATCCGCGCCTGTCCCGAGACACCGTTGTGGCGGGCCGAGAACGCGCCCTTCATACCGGCCAGGGCCAGCGGGCTGCGGGTGGTGATCTCCGCGGCCACCTCGGCGGCGCGGGCCGCCAGTTCCGCCGCCGGAACCACCTCGTTGACCAGGCCCATGTCCAGCGCCTGGGCGGCGGTGTATTTGCGGTTGAGGTACCACATCTCCTTGGCGCGCTTACGCCCGATGGTGTCCTCCAGATACCAGCTGCCGTACCCGGCGTCGAAGCTGCCGACCATCGGGCCGACCTGCCGGAACACCGCGGTCTCCGCGGCGATGCTCAGATCGCAGACGGTGTGCAGCACATTGCCGCCGCCGACCGCGAACCCGTTGACCGCGGCCACGATCGGCTTCGCAATGGTGTCGATCGCCTGGTACACGTCGATGATCGGCAGAACCTGGGACTGGTCCAGCGAGGTGACCGGGTCGTGTTCCCCGCCGATGCAGAAGAACTTGTCGCCGGCGCCGGTCAGTACGGCCGCCCGCAGCCGCGGGTCCAGCCGGAACTTCTGCAGCGCGTCGAATAGTTCGAGGCACGTCTGGTGCCGGAACTTGTTGCCCGCGTCGGGCCGGTCGAGGGTGATGGTGAGAACCGGCCCGTCGATGCTGGTGCGGATATCGTCGTAGCTCATCTCAGTTGTTCTCCTCACGAGACGGTGCGGTGCGGAATCCGTGGCCGGTCTTTGTGCCCAGCCGTCCGGCGGCCACCATCCGGCGCAGCAGCGGCGGCGGTGCGTAACGCGGGTCGCCGGTGGCCGCGTGGGCGGCCTCGGTGGCGTGCAGGTGCACATCCAGACCGATCGTGTCGAGCAGTTTCAGTGGCCCGGTCTTGTAGCCCAGGCCCAGTTCCAGTGCGGTATCGATGTCCTCGGCGGTTGCCAGGCCCTCGTCGTACTCGGCCACGACATCGTTGAGATAGGGCAGCAGCAGTGCGTTGATCAGGAAACCCGGCCGGTCATCGACCACGACCGCGACCTTGTCGTCGAGCGTGTCGACGAGGGACACCAGCCGATCGATCAGCTCCTCCTCGCTCTGCAGCGCCCGCACGATCTCCACCGTGCGCATGACCGGCGCCGGGTCGAAGAAGTGCAGTCCGGCCACGCGGCCCGGTGCGGGCAGCCCGGCCGCGAGTTCGGTGACCGACAGCGCGGAGGTACCGGTGAGCAGCGGGATCCGGTCCCCGACCACCGCGGCGACCTCGGTGAGCAGCGCCGTCTTCACCTCGGCGTTCTCGGTCACGCATTCGAGGACGGCGTCGACCCCGCGCAGTTCCGTGACCGAGGTGGTACCGGAGATCCGGTCCAGCACGGCGCGCTTGTCCGCTTCGGTGACCTTGCCCCGGGCGATTCCGCCGTCGAGGAACGCGGCCACCGTCGCCAGGCCCGCCTCGAGACGGGCGGTATCGGTTTCGACGGCGACGACCTTGCGGCCCGATGCGGCGAGCACCTGGGCGATGCCCGCGCCCATGGTGCCGAGGCCGAGGACACCGATCGTCGCGAAGTCGGGAGTGGATTCACTCATGTTCTCTCCTCAGGACCCGAACAGCCGGGTGTCGTCGTAGGTGTAGAAACCGCGGCCGGTCTTACGCCCGAGATCACCCGCGGCGACCATGCGTTCGACCATCGGCGGCGGGAAGAACTTCGGATCGCGCAGTTGCTCGTAGAGCCGGGTCGCCACCTGCTGGTGGATATCCATGCCGACGATGTCGAGCAGCCGGAACGGCCCCATCGGATGGCCGAGCGAACCGAGCACGGCGGCATCGATCGACTCCTTGGTGGCCACACCCGCCTCCAGGGCGCGGATACAGGAGTTCTCCCACGGGATCAGGAAGCGGTTGACGATGAATCCCGGCCGGTCCTTGGTGACCACACTGGTCTTGCCCAGCGAGCCCAGGAATTCGACGGTGGCCTTGTGGGCCCAGTCGGCGGTGTGCCGGCCGTCGGCCACCTCGACCAGTTTCATCAGCGGTGCCGGATTGCAGTAGTGGGTGCCTACAACTCGCTCCGGACGGCGCGAACCCGAGGCGATACCGGTGACCGACAGCGTCGAGGTATTGGTGTGCAACAGTGCCGATTCCGAGACGATCTCGTCGAGCCGGGCGAAGAGATCCTTCTTCACCGCCAGGTCCTCGAACACGGCTTCGACCACGACCTCGCAGGGGGCGAGCTCGGCGAGCTCGGTGGTTCCGGTCAACGCGGCCTTGGCGGACCGGCCGGCCTCGGCGTCCAGTTTGCCCAGCCGCACACTTTTGTCGAAAAAGCTGTGCACGGTATCGATCCCGCGCCGCAGATTCGCATCGTCGATATCGAACAGTACGGTCCGGTAGCCCGCGCGGGCCAGCACGGTCGCGATTCCCGAACCCATCGTCCCGGCGCCGAGTACGGCGACGGTTCTGCTCTCGTTGCTCACTTGGTTCTCCTGAATCTCAGCGGACGCTCTGGCCGCCGTCGAGGACGATGACCTCACCGGTCATGAAATTCGACTCGCCGCCGGCGAGCAGCAGCAGCCAGGGCCGGATCTCGTCGGGTTCGCCCATCCGGCGCGCCGGAATGGCCCGTACGACCCGGGCCGTGGCCTCGGCGTCGTCACGGAGCTCGGCGTTCAACGGGGTGGCGAAATAACCGGGCGCGATGGCGTTGACCTGGATACCGTGCCGGGCCCATTCGACGGCCATCGACCGGGTGAAGGCGATGACGCCCGCTTTCGACGCCGAATACGCAGCGTGGTTCGCCACGCCCTGCAACGCGAAGTTGGACGCGATATTGACGACCTTGCCCCCGCCCTGCGCGATGAGATGCGGACCGACCGCACGCGTGGCCAGGTAGGTGCCGCGCAGGTTCGTCGCGATCACCCGATCCCATTCGTCCGCCGGCTGGTCCACCAGCGGAGTGGAGGCGACGATCCCGGAGTTGTTCACCAGGATGTCCACCCGGCCGAAGGTGTCGACGGTGGCCTGCACCATCCGCCGGACCGACTGCTCATCGGTGATATCGGTCGAGCAGGCCAGCGCCCGGCCCTCGCCGCCGCGGATCTCGGCGACGAATGAGTCCAGCTCGGCCGCCGTCCGGGAGGCGACCGTGACTGCGGCGCCCGCCTCCGCGAGCGCGTAGGCCATGGACCGGCCCAGGCCGCGGCCGGCGCCGGTGACGATCGCGACCTTTCCGTCCAGCGAGTTCATTCAAAGCTCCTTCGGAGTGGTGTCGTGCGGTCCGCGGAGGCCGGAGCGAAGGCGCAGGTATCGCATCATCGGAGCTCCTTCATCGTGCGGGTCGTCTCACGGCCGATGAGCAGCCGCTGGATTTCGTTGGTGCCGTCGTAGATCTGGGTGACCTTGGCGTCGCGCAGGCAGCGCTCGACACCCAGCTCGGCGAGATCGCCGTACGGGCCGAGGATCCGGGCCGCCTCCACCGACGCCTGGAAGCCGAGATCGGTGCAGACCTGTTTCACGACCCCGATCTGTCCGGGCGTGACCTGCGGGTCGGTATCGACCTGGCGGGCCACGGCGTGCAACAGCAACCGGCCCTGCAGGATCCGGCCGCGCAGGTCGGCCAGGGCGAAGGTGTGCTCGTCGGCGAGCCGGTGGCCGTACAGCGCGGTCAGGACCGCGAGAGTGCGCGCGTACGCGGCGCGGGCCAGGCCCACGCCCTGGGCGGCGGCGCTGATGCGGGATTTGACTACGGAATTCATCACCACCGACCAGCCCCGCCCCTCGTCGCCGAGGAGATTCGCGCGCGGCACCGCGACCCGGTCGAAGAAGAGTTCGGCGGTACTCGAACCGTGCATGCCCATCTTGTGGAAGGGCTGTCCGCGGCCCACTCCGTCCCACCCGCCTTCGACCACGAAGGCGGTGATCCCGTCGCGGCCGCGGGTCCGGTCGACGGTGGCGAAGCAGATGATCACATCGGCGCGGTCGCCGGTGGTGATGAACGTCTTCTGCCCGGTCATCGTCCAACCCTCGGCAGTGGGGACGGCGGTGGTGGTCAGGCTCGAGACATCCGAACCCGCGCCCGGTTCGGTGATCCCGAGCGAGCCGTAGCGCGACCCGTCCAGCAGGCCCGGAATGTAGCGCTGCCGCAGTTCCGCGCTACCCGCGATCAGGATCGGGTACGCCGCGTGCATCTGGGTCATGAAAACGAGACTCGTCGCGGCGCAACCGGCCGTGATCTCCTCCATCGCCGCGGCATAGGCGACATTGCTGTCACCGCTACCGCCGAGATCCTCGGGAAACACCAGCCCGCAGAGCCCGGCCCGGGCCAGCGCCTGCACACTCTCGTGCGCGAAGGTGTGCGTCGCGTCCAGTTCGGCCGCCCGCGGCGCGACCTCGTGCGCTACCACCTCACGGGTTCTCGCGCGGACCTCACGTTCCCGCTCGGTCAGTGCCGCATCGGCGGCCGGTTCGTCCAGCAGCTCGTGCAGTGCCAGGTACACCTCGGGATCGGTGTCCATCGCCAGCGGCCCGATGCTCATGAGCCGGCCTCCGGGTCGGCGAAGCGGGCGGGCCGGCGCTCCAGGAACGCACCGATGCCCTCGGTGGATTCCGCTCCCGCCACGGCCAGCGCCGCCAGCCCCGTTTCGACCGCGAGGCCGGTCTCGAGCGGTGCGTCGCGGCCGATGTCCAGGGCGTGCAGGATCGAACGCACCGCGTACGGGCCCTGCGCCGCGATCTTCTCGGCGATTCCCAGGGCAGTAGGCAGCAGCTCCGCCGGAGGCACCGGCGGAACCGGGGTCAGCCCCAGATCGTAGGCACGGTCGGCGTCGAGCCGGGTGCCGGTGAGCATCAGATGCGCGGCCGCGCGTGCCCCGATTGCGCGGGGAAGACGCTGCGTCCCACCGTAACCGGGGACCAGTCCGAGCCCGGACTCCGGCAGCCCGAGCGCCGCCCGGGTGGACAGCACCGGGAACGTCGCGGCGAGCGCCAGTTCGAACCCGCCGCCCAGGGCCAGACCGTTGACCGCGGCGATCACCGGGACCGGCAGTTGCTCCAGCGTCCGGAACGCCCGCTGCCCGGCGGACATCATCTCCCGGGCCCGGTCGGGTCCCATACCCGCAAGCTCTTTCAGGTCCGCACCGGCGCTGAACGCCTTCGCCCCCGCACCGGTGAGCACGACCGCCCGCACCGCCGGGTCCGCGGCCGCCTCGGCCGCCGCCGTGACGAGCGCGGAGAGCACCGCGGCGTCGAGGGCATTGAACGCCTCCGGCCGGTTGATGGTGAGTGTCGTGACAGCACCGGACGTTTCGCGCGACAGCACCGTCACGACCCGACCTCCGCCCGTTCGGCACGGGCCGCACCGACCGCGCCGGTCTCCAGCAGCGCCTCCACATCGTCGTGGGCATAGCCGAGGTCGAGCAGGATGTCGCGGGTGTGCTCGCCGAGGTCCGGGAACCGCTCGTTACGGGGTTCGACGGAGGCGAGCCGGAACGGACTGTGCACGCTCACCAGTGCGCCGTCCGAACCGGGTACCGGCAGCAGCGCACCGCGTGCCCGCACCTGCGGATCCCGGACCACCTCCGACAGCGACTGCACCGGTGCGGCGGGGACATCGATCTCCCCGAAGATCCGCAGCCATTCCGCGGCGGTCCGGGTGGCGATCCGCTCGGCGACGGCCCGGGTGATCCGCGGCCGGTGGGCTCGGCGTCCGGCATTGTCGGCGAGATCCGGGTCGGCGGCGAGGTCGGGCAGGTCCACCACGGCGCAGAAGCGCTGCCACATCGCGTCGTTGCCGATCGCCACCACCAGACTCCGGTCGGCGGCCGCGAAGGGCTGATAGACCGCGAGTACCGAATCGGTCCCCCCGCTGGGCACGGGCTCCGGCTCGCCGGCATGGTAGGCCGCGATCCGGGGCGCCATGAGCGCGAGATCGGTATCGAGCAGCGAGACATCGATGAGCTCGCCCTCACCCGTGCGTGCCTGCCGCACCAGCGCCGCGTTGATCGCGACCGCGGCGCACATCCCGGTGACCACGTCCGACAGCGCCGTGGAGACGCGCTGTGGACTGCGCCCGGCCTCACCGGTGACCGACATCAGTCCCGAACGCGCCTGGGCAACCAGGTCGTAGCCGGGAAGGCCGCTGTCGGGACCGTCCAATCCGAAGCCCGACATCGCGCAATAGATCAGCCGGGGGTTGCGCGCGTGAAGTGAGTCACCGTCGATTCCCATACCGGCCAGTTTGGCAGGATTCATATTCTGTAAGAACACATCGGCGGTATCGAGCAACCGCAGCAACACCTCCCGCCCGGTGCCGGAGCGCAGGTCCAGCACGATCGACTTCTTGTTCCGGTTGGCCGAGGCGAACCAGGCAGATGCCCCGTCGACGAAGGGCGGCCCCCACCCCCGCGTATCGTCGCCGTACCCGGGACGCTCGACCTTGATCACCGTGGCGCCCAGGTCGGCGAGGTACATGGCCGCGGTGGGCCCGGCGTACGAGGTGGTCATATCGACCACTCGCAGGCCCGCCAGCGGTCCACTGCTCTCGTCGTTCATTTCTTCACATCCTTCGGGTATCGGAAAGCTGTCGCCGGAGTCCGGGCCGGTCGCCCGTACCGGTCACCCCCGTCCGTCGGCCCGCACGGGGATCGGCGCGGCCTCGGGCGCATCGGCCGCGACGACCCGCGGTCGCCGGATTCGGTCTTCGGAGCGGCCCCGTCACGGCCGCCCGGCCGTTCGAGCCGGTCGATATCGTCGTGCACCGATTCCCGCGAGGCAGCCACCGCGAGCAGAGTGAGCAGACCGCCGATGGCGATACCCGCACCCGGCGGAAGACCACCGCCGCGGGGAACCGCTCCTCCTCGCTCTCGCCCTCGAGGGCCTGGAACGCGGGCGAGTCCTCGATCCCGAGGCGGATGTACAAGCCGGTGACCACGAGCAGCGAGCTGAGCAGGAAGGGAATCCGCCGGCCCCCACGACATGAGGTCGTCCTCCGGAAGCTGCTGGACGACGAAGCACAGCGGAGGTGGCGAGTACCAGCCCGAGCGGTACACCGACCCGCGGCCGGCCGGCGTAGAAGGCGCGCTCTGTCGAGGTGTTCATGAAGTTCCTTCCGTGCCGTGGCAGAGGTACGTGCCCGGCGGGGCCGACGATGCGGCATCACATGGTCGGTGACGGCCATCACCATAGAAGATAATAGACAGGTTGCGCAAGGTCCAACATTCATAGATCTGTCGTGCTTCGATCCCTCAGCGGTGGATAGCCGGAGGTAGCGACATCGAACAACCTCGTAAGATGCGTTGTCGCCAAATCCAGCGAGACATAGCCGGGGACCGAATGATACCGTTTGTTCGAAAACAAACGTCGAACATTCATATTGGACAGTGGAGGGCACGGTCATGGTCAGCGACGTCGAGCGCAGAACGATCGGACAGGCCGTCCTGCGACCGCGCCAGCAGGTGGAGAAGACCATCAAGGACGCGATACTGTCCGGTGAGCTCCGGAGCGGTGAGATGCTGCCGCCCGAGGCCGAACTCGCCCGGCAGTTCAACGTCAGCCGCACGACACTGCGCGAAGCACTGCGCGTACTCAGCTCCCAGCACTTGATCAACAAGGTGCCCGGTGCCCGCGGCGGGAACTTCGTCCAATCGGTCGACTACCGCTCACTCGGCACCGTGATGACCGAAACGGTCGGCAACCTCCTGGCCCTCGGCAGTATCGGGTTCGACGAAGTCGCCGATGTCCGCCGCCATCTGGAGGTGCCCTCGGTCCGCCTCGCCGCCGCCCACCGCAGCGAGAAGGACCTGGCGGAACTGTCGGATATCGTGCGCCGCCAGAAGACCGCCTCCGTCGACGACCCCGAGATTCCCGACCTCGACCGCCAGTTCCACACCTTGATCGCGCAGGCATCCGGAAACCGGGTGCTCGCGTCCTTCGTCGCGACGCTGCACCACGCCACCGAGCCCGTGCACTATCTCGATCTCTCGCCCGATGTCGGCCGGGAGACGGTGCGCCAGCACGCCTCGATCCTGCGGGCGATCGAAACCCGCGATCCGGATGCCGGCGAAGCGGCGATCATCGAGCATCTGGCCTATCTGCACGAGCACATCCACGCGCACCGCGCGCAGTGATGGACACCGAAGGCGTTGTGCGCGAGCGGCTCCGGCGACCGGCGCGGCGAGAATGCGCGATCTCGCGGGCCTGATCCATCTCGTTCGCCACGGTCGAGTCCGACCGGACGCGTACGGTCCGCTCGGCACACAGCAGACCGGACCACCGACGGAAGACGAAGACGCGGGGCCGAGAGCTCCAGCGACTGGTCGATACCGCACTGCTCGCGGGGGTGAGCCCGGACGGTCGGTCCGCGGTGGGCACCGAAACGTTCACCGATTTCCGGCGCCGCTGCGCGAACGCCCTGGAATCGGCTCGCGCGTCGGCCGGGCGGGGTGAGAGCGTGCTCGTGGTCGCCTCCGCCGGCGTCGTTCGGTGGCCTATTACAAACAGGCGCTCGACTTCCTCGACCGGTACCGCACCCATTTCGACCTCGGCCGGATCGTCTCCGGCCGATTCTCCCTGGACCAGATCAATCTGGCACTCGCGGGAATGCTCGAGATGACGCAGACCAAGCCGGTGGTGATTCCCGGTGCGGACCGCGATTTCGATTCGGCCGCCCGCGGATGACCGGATACCGCGGGCCCGCGCGGTGAGCTCGGCCGACTGAGGCTTCCGGGGTGACCGGTTCGACGTCCGGACCGGCTACACGAGCGGGCGGCCGGCCCGCACGCGACGACGAGGGTCGCGTGCGGGCCGGTTCCGGAACGGCCGGGGCCGCGGTACTACGAGACGGCGGCGCGCGAGTTCGGTTCCGGCGGCCCGTCGGTCGCGGCCGTGCCGGACCGCGCGCTGTCCCCTACGCTCGGCACACCGGACACCGATGTCAGGTCGCGCCCCCGTGTCTCCGCCGTGCGCCAGAGCGCGATCGCTGTGACCAGGGCGGTGACCACGATGATCGCGCTCAACGGCAGGCTGGAGCCGCCGGCCGAGGTGAGCAGACTGCTCGCGACGAGCGGTACGAAACCGGCCCCGATCAGGCTGGACATCTGATAGCCCAGCGACACACCGGTGTAGCGAATCCGCGTCCCGAACATCTCCGCCAGCAGTGGCGCCAGTGGCGCGTACATCAGGTTCTGCACCACCTGCGCGATCAGCAGGCCGACGGTCAGCCACAGCGCGGAGCCGGTATTCACCAGTACATACAGCGGGAGCGCGAACACCACCGCCCCGAGCGCACCCGTCAGCGCCACCGCGCGCCGGCCCACCCGGTCCGACAGTGTGGAGAACAACGGAATGGTGATCAGCGACAAGGCCGAAACCATGACCAGCGCGCGCATCACCTCCGATGCGTGATAGCCGATTCCGGTGGCGTAGGCGATGATGTGCGAGGTGGCGAGCGCGGTCAGGGCGAACGGCCCGATACCGGCCGCGCAGGCCAGGACGAGCGGGCGGGGATGCCGCAGCAGTTGCCCGAGCGGCGTCGTGGCCTTCGGCGCCTTGTCCGCGGTGACCGCCGCTTCCCGGAAGACCGGGCTCTCGACCACACCCAGCCGGACGTAGAGGCCGATCACCACCAGTATTCCGCTGAGCAGGAACGGTAACCGCCAGCCCCAGGAATACAGGCTCTCGTCCGGGAGCAGGCTCACCAGCATCACCACGACGGTGGAGAGCAGAAAACCGATCGGCGAGCCGAGCTGCATGATCCCCGCCCACTTACCGCGGCGGCGGGCGTCGGCGTGCTCGATCACCATGAGCGCCGCCCCGCCCCATTCGCCCCCGATCGCGATGCCCTGGATCAGCCGTAACACGATCAGCGACACCGGAGCCAGGACGCCGATGGCCCGGTAATCGGGGAGCAGGCCGATGACGAAACTCGCGCCACCCATCATCAGCATCGTGATGATCAGCATCGATTTCCGCCCGAGCCGGTCGCCGAAGTGGCCGAACACCACGCCCCCGATCGGACGTGCGGCGTAACCGGCGGCCAGCGTACCGAACGCGGCGATGGTGGAGGCCGCCGAATTCGCCGCCGGGAAGAACAGGCGCCCGAAGACGAGCGCCGCCATGGTGCTGTAGAGCAGGAAATCGTAGTACTCGAGGACGGTGCCGAGCAGGCTCGACACCGCGACCTTGCGTATCTGCGCGTTATCGTGCGCGCTGCCCACCGCACCGTGGTGCGGTTCCGATCCGGCTCCGGGCCGTTGGTTCGGGGTGTTCACAGGGAGCTCCAGCATCTGGGGAGAGGTGACTGCGCGGCAATGTCTAATACCGTTCTGCGCGGCCCCGATCCGGTGATCGAATTGTTCAGTGCGCGGCCGCGCGGACCGCGGCGACGAGCGCGGCGAGCGCTGGGGCGCAATCGTCGCGGGCGTAGCCGAGCAGGCGCACCTCGTCGGCGTCCGGCTCGTAGGCCAGGGTGTTCCCGCGGCCTTGGATTATGGCGGTATCGGGGAGCAGCGGATGCGGCTCGTCGCGTTCGACGATGACCCGCCGGCCGCCCGCGGCGTCCACCATCATCTGGAAGAACTCCCGATAGGTGAGGTTCTGGTCGCCCACGAGGTAGGCGGCGCCGGATTCCCCGTACCGCAGCGCGCCCCGGATCGCCTGCGCCAGCGAAGCCACCGACATGTAGTTGGTACCGCCGGTCGGCGCGAAATCGGGAATATCCGGTTCGTTTCCGGCCGCCCACGAGATCATGCGCCGATAGCGCCGGGCCGACGCACCGGGTACGGCACCGATGATCGAGGGTGGATTCAGGGTGCATACGGTGAACGATTCGCCGGCGAGAGCGCGAGCACCCTCGTCGGCGGCCCGGCGTGCCGCGATATACGGGTTGTCCGAGGCCAGATCCGGGCGCAGCTGGTGGTAGTAGCTGCCCACCTGGACGAATCTGCCGACCCCGGCCCGGCGGGCGAGTTCGGCGATGCGAGGTACCCCGGCACTCTGGGTGCGCTCCCAGAACAGCTCGGTATCGTCACCGGGTTTCTTGTGCCGGACGTCCTGGCCCGCGGCGAAGACGACGGCGTCGAAGCGCGACAGTTGGGTCCGGGTGAAAGTCGGCACGGTGTAATCGCCGGTCAGCGACGGGAATCCGGCTACCGGCGACTCGTCGGGTATCGGCCCGCGGGCCGCGACGGTGACCTCGTCACCGTGCTCGGCCAGATGCACGGCGGTATGCGCGCCGATCATGCCGGTGCCACCGATGATCAGAATTTTCACAGGAGTACCTCTCGGTTCGGAATCGGGATCAGGGGTTGCGGGGACGGTTGGTCCAGCCCCCGGATCGGCGCGGCACCCAGCCACCCGCCGCATGGGTTCCGCCGTCCACGTGGACGGTGCTGCCGGTGACGAACCGGGACAGGTCGGAGGCGAGGAAGAGCGCGACACCTGCGACATCTTCCGGTTGGCCGGGACCTCCGAGCGGTGACCAGGTGGGCCACAGCGACCGGTCCTCCTCCGGAACCAGCGTGGCGTAGGGCACCTGGACCGATTCGATGAGATCCGGCGCGATCGCGTTGACCCGGATACCCGAGGGCCCGGTCTCCGCGGCCAGGGAGCGGGTGAACCCGGTCAGGGCGGCCTTGTAGCCGGAGTACACGGCGTGGCCGGGAATCGCGCGGTGGGCCTCGACCGTGGTGAGGTTGATGATCGAACCGTTGCGCTGTCCGGCCATTCCCGGCAGCAGGGCATGGATCAGCCGCAGGACATGCGCGAAATTGATCTCGTGCAATTCCGCCCAGAGCGACGGTTCGTCGGTGGCGAAAGTCTGTGGCGGCCGTAGATAGTGGCCGACATTGTTGACCAGCACATGAGGCCGGTGCGCGACGAGTTCGGACGGGCACGGCGAGGTCCGCACATCCCACCGGACGGGTGTGATCGAACCGCCGGCCGCGGGATCGAATTCGAATACGCCGAACGGTTCGATATCGGCGGCCAGCACAGCGGCACCGTGGGCGGCGAACGCCCGGGCGACCGCGGCGCCGATACCGGCGGCGGCTCCGGTCACCACAGCGCGCCGACCGGCCAGCAACGCGCCGGGGGTGAATGACGGAGAATCGGTCATCGACGGATTACAGACCATTCGTACCCGCGGCCGACACCCATGTTTCCGGCTGGTGGAAATATCGTCCACGCGAAGGCGGAACACGACCTATTGTGCGAGGTGGCGCCGAGGCCGACCGCTCGCGTGGAATCGGCTCGTCGCGTCGCGCCGGCGAGGAAGGAGATCGGATGCGCTCACCGAGCCCCGAGGAGACCCCGGCCGGAGTGCTCCGGCGGGCGGCATTGATCCTCGACGCACTGGACGGTGTCGAACGCCGGAACCTGTCCCAGATCGTCGCCGCCACCGGATTACCGTTGTCGTCGGTTCATCGTGCGCTGGAACAGCTGGTCGCCCTGCGCTGGGTGCAACGCAGTGGCAAGGACTACCACCTGGGTATGCGCATCATCGAATTGGGCTCGGCCGCGGCCCAGCAGAATTCGTTGCGCCGGGCCGCGCTGCCCAGTCTGCACCGGCTGCACCGGGCGACCGGTTGTATCGTGCACCTGGGGGTACTCGACGGGCCGGAGGTGGTCTACCTCGCGAAGATCGGCGGCGACCTCGTCCCCGCCGTCCGCTCCCGCGTCGGCAGCCGGATGCCCGCGGAATCGTCGGTGATCGGTAAGGCACTGCTCACCGCCGACCGGTCCGCCCGCGGCAGCTCACCGGATATCGACCGGGCCCGGGAGATGCGGGTGGTCGCCGAACACGAGAAGTGTATGAAGGGATTCAGCTGCGTCGCCGTGCCGATCGAGATCGCGGGTCACGACGATCCCGCCGCCGTCTCGATTTTCGGTTCGATGGCGAGGATTCGCGCGGACCGGCGGATACGACAGTCGGTACAGGCCGCGGCGGCCGAGATCGGGCGCCGGATGGGTCTGCCCCGCGCCACGACCTCGGCTACCGTCCCGACCGGCTACCGTCCCGACCGGCTGGGTGCCTGACGCGGTCACCGTCGACACCGACGGTGTCACCGAGGTGCGGGTGACCGGACCGGCCTGGCGTAACCAGGTATGTCAGCAGGTATTCGAAGAGGCGGCGGTCGATTGCGGTCGCGCGCTGGCCGCGTGGTCGGACTCGCGGAGCGGGAAACGTCGAGGCCGCCGGGTCGGGTTTCCGAAATTCACGAAGAAACACGCCGGTACGCCTGCGTTCCGGCTGCGGAACAAACACTCCGAGACGGGACGGGCGGCGATCCGGGTCGGTGACCACGGGGTCGCGCGGTCGGTGACGCTGCCAGGTCTCGGGACACTGCGGGTCCGTGACGACACCCGCCGCCTGCGCCGCATGATCGCCGGTGGACGGGCGAGAATTCTGTACGCCACGGTCTCGACCCGGGCCGGGCGCTGGTGGATCAGCCTGGCCGTCGAGGCCGCCGACCTGCACCCCGCCCACCACCACCGGCCCGCGACGCAGGTGACGACGGTGGCTGGGTCGGGATCGACCGGGGGCTCTCGACGTTCCTGGTCGCCGCGACCGTAGACGGCACCGAAACCGTCCGGATCGACGACCCACCCGAACCCCTGGCGGCCGGGTTACGGCGGCAGCGGCAATTGGCGAAAGCACTGTCGCGGAAACAGAAGGGATCACACAACCGCAAAGAGGCCGCCGCACGGCCGGCACTCCACCACCACCGGATCGGTGCTATCCGCCGGCACTTCCTGCATCAGGTCACCAACCGGCTGGTCAAAACCCACGACCGGCTCGTGATCGAAGACCTGCACATAGCGGGAATGCTGCGCAACCGGTATCTGGCCCGGGCGATCGGTGACGCCGGGTGGGCAGACTTCGCGCCACTGCTGTCCTACAAACAGCAGTGGCGCGGCGGCACCGCCGTCACCGCCGACCGGTGGTTCCCCTCCAGTAAACGGTGTTCTGCCTGCGGCACCCTGAACGCGGCTCTCACACTGGCGGATCGGGTATTCACCTGCGGGTGCGGTTACCGGGCCGATCGGGACCTGAACGCCGCGGCCGACCTCGCCGCCTGGGCGACCCGGGCAACCACAGACGTTTCACGATCCCCGGACCTCCGAACAGGGGGCCGGGTCACCAATGTCCGCCGACGGGAAGGCGCTGACCGGCACCCTGTGGGTGCCGGTGCAACCGGCCCGGAAGACGCGGAAACCGAGGCTCATTCCCCGGCCGGGGTGTGAACCGAGGACGCCCGAGAAGGGCGGTGTCCGATAACCCCACACGAGTTATCAGACACGCTGTCAGAGATCGCTGTTCAGATACACCAGCAATTCGTCGTGCAGCAGGCCGTTCGACGCTGCCGCACTGCCGCCGAGCGCACCCGGTTTACCGTCGAGGCCGGTGAAATCGCCACCGGCCTCGGTGACGATCACGGCGCCGGCCGCCATATCGCCCGGCGAGAGCTCCGGGTCGGCGCAGAGATCCACCGCGCCCTCGGCCACCATCATGTAGGGCCAGAAGTCGCCGTACCCGCGGGTGCGCCACACAGCGCGGGACAGCTTCAGGAAGCCGTTCAGCCGGCCCTGCTGTTCCCAACCGGTCAGGGTGGAGTAGGCCAGCGACGCGTCCGGCAGCCGCGAGATACGGGAGACCCGCAAACGGGACGCCGAGGAAAGGCTGCGGCCGGTGAAGGCACCGTGATCCTTCGCGGCCCACCAGCGACGGCCGAGCGCGGGCGCGGAGACGACGCCGACAATCGGCCGGTAGCCGCCCTCCGACGCCTCGAGCAGAGAGATCTGGGTGGCCCACACCGGGACCCCGCGCGCATAGTTCTCGAGGCCGTCGATCGCGTCGACCACCCAGCAGCGGGGACCGGTACCCGCCAGCCCCTCGCCCTCACCGAGCACCGCGTCGCGGGGACGGGCACGCTGCAGCTGGCCGCGAACGAGCTTCTCCACTTCGGTTTCGACCGCGCTCACTCTGCTCAGATCCGGTTTCGCCGCGACATCGAGGTCGAGAGCCTTGAAGCGATCCATGCTCGCCGCGTCTGCGGTATCCACGAGAACATGGGCGAAGCGGAGGTCGTCGAGGTGGTCCTGCATGAAACGAAGCTATCCGCACCAAACGGACAGTGCCAACGGGCCTTGCGCTCCGGGTGCCGCGTACCGCCCGGAAACGATCAGCGGCCCAGCCGTTTCGAGCACTACCCCACCTCCTCGGTCACCAGATCCGGGGATGTGGCGTGGTGTGCGGCCGACAGTGCGATCCGATCGGCGCCGAGTTCCATATCCCGCCTCCTTAGATATTCCGCCGCGCCGCCCGACCGCAGCGAAGCCCGGTCAAGAATTCGGAACACCCCGGTCCGGCAGGAATCTCGCACGGCCGTGGAGGTGGAACTCGCGTTCGAGCGCCCGCACGTCCGCGTCGGTCAGCGGTACGTACTCCGGCGCCCCGCGCCCGATCCGGTGATACACCGGATCGGCACCGCGCCACAGCTGCTCCTGCAGTTCACGTTTGAGTATCTTGTTCGACCCGGTGACGGGTAGCCCGGTGGACACCCGCACGAACCGGGGCGCCGATTTGGTACCGAGATCATCCTGACCGTCGAGGAATATCGCGAACTCGACCGGGTCGAAGTCCGCGATATCGGCGACCTCGATCGCGGCCATCACCTGGTCACCCGAACGCGGATCGGGTACCGCGTACACCCCGGTGGCGATGATCTTCGGATGCCGCCGCAGGATCCGTTCGATCATCAGTGCCGACGTGTTCTCCCCGTCCACGCGGATCCAGTCGCCCTTGCGGCCGGCGAAATAGATATATCCCGCCTCGTCGATATAGCCGAGATCACCGGTCCAGTACCAGCCGTGCCGGATCCGCTCGGCCACCGCCGCCTCGTTCTTGTAGTACCCCTCGAAACGCCGGGCGCCACCCTTGTCGACCATCTCACCGATGGCCTGGTCCGGATTGAGTACCCGGCCGTGCCCGTCGAGCACCGCCCGGGCGCATTCGTCCCTGGTCTCCGGATCCACCACGACGATATCGGCGTGGGCCGGCCGGCCCAGCGCGCCGGCGGGGGCAGCCGGGTCGGACCGTACCGATCCGGCGCCCTCGGAGGAGCCGTACCCCTCGAACAGTTCGGCGCCGAACCGGCGGGCGAACTCCGCCCTGTCCTCCGGCGAAGCCTCGGTACCGAACCCGCGGACCAGGGTGTTGTCGATATCGTCAAGCCGCTCCGGGGTCGCCATCAGATAGCCCAATGCCTTGCCGACGTAGGTGAAGAAGGTGGCACCGAAGAACCGCACATCCGGCAGGAAGCCGGATGCGGAGAATTTGGGCGTCAGGCAGACGGTCGCGCCGTTGGCCACCGCCGGTGCCCACAGCGCCATCAGCGCGTTCCCGTGGAACAGCGGCATACAGCAGTAGTCGATATCGTCGCGCACGTGGCCGTATTTCTCGATGTTCGCGTACGCGAGCCGGGCCAACCGGCCCTGGCTGCAGCGCACCGCCTTCGACATACCGGTGGTGCCGGAGGTGAACAGCAGCAGGAACAGCGACGATTCGTCCACCGCCGGGGCGGCGACCGGCACGTCGACCCGGTGTGCCGTCACCTGGTCGAGGTAGGACGGTGCGTCGACGAGCAGGAAACGATCCGCACTCAGTCCGAGGTCGAGATCGCGGAGTTTCGCCATACCCGCGGTATCGGTGACGATCAACCGGCAGTCGACATACCGGATCTCGGCCTCGAGTTCGGCACCGCGCCGGGTCGGGTTGATGCCGACGATCACCGCCCCCGCCAGCGCGGCACCGCCCAGCCAGAACAGGAACTCGGGGGTGTTCTCGAGCAGCACGCCGATATGGAACGGACCGTCGATACGCAGCGAAGTGGCCAGTGCGCCCCGGGCCGCGCTCTCCCGCACCGTCTCGTCCCAGGTCCAGTCCTGTGCCCGGGTTCGTACGCCCGGGTGGGTATCGCCGACGCGATCGAGCAGCATCTCCGCTATGGTCACACGTTCCAACTCGGCTCCTGCCCTCCGGTCGGCCGCCGGACAGCCACGGTGACGCCCGGCCGGCATTCCGATCCGACGCTAGCCACACCGAGGCCCGCCGAGCCGATCCGGTCTCGGCCAGTGGAAAAGTCCACCGCGCTCGCGGTGGTCGTGAGATCTTCTCCGGATGGACCTCGAGCATACGATCGCCCGGCTGGCGGCGACCGAGGCGATCAGAGACTTGATCTTCGCCTACTCACACCTGATCGATCGCGGCGCGCTCGACGAAATCGCGGAACTGTTCGCCGAGGCGGTGTACGGGCTGTGCGACGGCGCGGGCGATCCGGTCGGTACGCCCATCGTCGCGGATGCGCAGGCCGTACTCGATGCCAATCAGGGATTCGTCAAGATGCACGGCACACCGGGTACCCCGCGGACGAAACACCTCACCACGAACGTGCGCATCCGCGTCGCGGACGATAACGCCACCGCGACCGCGCTGTCGTATGTCACCGTCGTACAGGCCGCCGGTGCACTACCGCTGCAACCCATTCTGACCGGCCGCTATTTCGACGGGTTCGCGTACAAAGACCGACGCTGGCGGTTCACCCGGCGACTGTTCTGCATCGACCACACCGGCGATCTCAGCGAGCATACGCGCGGCGGGTTCCACCACGACTGACCACGCGACCGACGGGCCGGCCGCACGTACCCGATACCGCATCTCGCCCGGGTTCGGATGGGATCGGCCCGCGTGATCACCCGCGAAGCCGGTGTTCAGTCGACTGCCGGTGCCCATTGCACACCGTTGATATGCGCGCCGCCGTCGACGAACAGGGTATTTCCGGTGAGGTAGCGCGCACCGTCGCCGGCGAGGAACGCGACGACCGGACCGATATCGTCGAGTGGATCACCGAGGCGGCCCATCGGGTTCGCCGCATTGATCGACGCCGCCATCTCCGGGTTGTCCGCCGCCATTCGCTGGTAGGCCGTGCTCTGCGCGCCGGGGCAGAGCACGTTGCAGCACACCTGCTTCGGCGCCCATTCGCGGGCCGCCGTCCGGGTGAGCGCACGCAGCGCCTCCTTCGCCGCGTTGTAGGCCACCGAGTACATATGGGCGTTCACCCCGTTGAGGCTCGCCAGGTTGACGATCCGGCCGGTACCGTGCTCGGCCAGTGCCGGGAAGGCACGCTGCATGGCCCAGAACGCGGCCATCACCGCCATATCGAAACCGGCGGTCAGGTTCTCGGGGGGTGTCCGCTCCAGGCGGGCATAGGCGCGGCCGCGCCAGGCATTGTTGACCAGGATGTCCAGGCGGCCGTATTCGGCGACCGCCGCGTCCACCATCGCCTCGACCTGCCGTTGGTCGGATACGTCGGTGTGCACGAACAGCGCCGGTACGCCCCAGGTCTCGATCAGCCACCGCGCGGTATCCGCGCCGGCCGCCTCGTCGATCTCCGCGACCAGCACAGCGGCACCCGCACGTGCCAGGGCGCCCGCGATACCGCGCCCGATTCCCGCCCCGGCTCCGGTGACGATCGCCACCCGGTCGGTCAACGTACCCATACGAGTGTCTCCTTGTTCGTGCGGGGATCGCCGGCGCTAGCGCGGCCGCGCAACCGTCTTGTCGATGAACAATCCCGCCACGGAAACGCAGAGGACACCGTCGGCGGTGCGTATCTCACCGACCGAATTGATCTTGGAGCCGTGCTGCGACACCATCCGGCCACGCACCGTGAGCGGGACGAACAACGGGGTCGGACGGTGATATCGGACATTCAGCTGCGCGGTGGGCCCATTGCATCCGGCCCACATATTGGCGACCCCGAGAGTGTGATCGAGCAATTGCGCCGCCACTCCCCCGTGCACATGCCCCGGCGGCCCCTGATAAGGGATGGTCAGAGTGACCACACCGTCGACCCATCCGTCCGCACGACCGGTGAGCACTAGCGGCGGCGCGAGCGCGTTCTCCGGGCCCGTGACCGGGTCGTGGCGGGTGACCCCCTCGCCGTGCCACATATCGACCAACCGTTCGGCCACCGCCGGAGCGTGCTGATCGAGGTGGTCGGCGATACTGCCGAGTTCTTCGGCGACCCGTTCGAGATTCGCGTTCGCGCGCTCGGTGCGCAGCAACGCGTCGACCACCCGCCGCGCCGCGGCCGTCGCACGGTCGACGGGGATGTCCCGAGGTGCCGAGGTCAGCACACTGCCGTCCGGAGAATCGGCCACCGTCGGGCGGACGTTCACATCGTGGGTCATCGAATCTCCATGGTGGCGTATATCGGTACCGGTCGATCTGTCGCGGTGTGGGCCGGACGTTAGCGGTGGGTGCCGGACGAGGCGCGCCACAGTCTCACCCAGCGAGAAGGCCGGTTCGATACGCAGCCGATCCGAGTTGAGATGGTGTGGTGGAGCCTGCCGATCGTCCAGCCCTGACCGCGCTCGCGGCGCGCTACGCGCAGGCCGTCGACCGCCGGGACACCACAGCGCTCGCGTCCCTGTTCGTTGCGGCGGTGGTGCTCGTACTGCCACCCGAACTGCGCCGACGGGACGCACCGAGCGAATTACGGGGCAGGCGGAAGGTGGCCCTGGCGGTGGTGGGAGCGGTGTCCCACCTGGTGGCCACCCGGCACGTCGTGGAGCAGCAGGTGCTCGATATCGGTACCGGCGGGGAGGTACGCGGTGAGACCTACTGCACCGCGCACCACCTCTACGCCCGCGGCGACGGTCACCGCGACCACCGCGTCGCCATCCGGTATCAGGACACCTTCACCGACACCGAGGGCACCTGGCTGTTCTCCCGTCGCGAACTCGTGGTCGACTTCACCGAGGATGTACCGGTGACCCGATCGACGCGGCGCGACCCGATGGCGTGAGCTGACGAAAACCGGGTAGTACCTGCGCACGGACAGCCGAGGTAGCCACCGCCGGGAAAGGAGCAGCATCATGGCCACCCTCCACTTCACCGAGACTACGACCGCGACCCCCGAACAGTTCGTCGCCGCACTCACCGACTTCGGCCCCGGCCGCGAACAACTGTTCGGGAACAGCACCGACGAATACCTCGAAGTGCACCACCGCGGTGCCACCGAGGCCGATGTCACGGAAGGCTCACGCGGTATCTGGGAACGCCTGCGGTACGACTGGTCCGACCCCGGCCGCGTCGTCATGACGACCACCGACTCCAATCTGTGGGGCGGACGGTCGGGCCACACCTACAGCTTCACGACCCTGCCCGACGGCAGAACCGAGGTGGATGTCGTGATCGTACGCGAGGGCAAGAACCTCAAAGGCCGCGTGCTCGGCGCCGCGGTCGGGAGCGTCGGCAAGGGTGTCCTGCGCACTGCGTTCCGGAAGACGGTCGCGGCCGTCGAGGCCCGCGACACCGGGGCGGATCCGACCTGATGCGATCCGGCACCAGTGGATCACCTGTCCAGGGGTGCCCGGCGGTCCCGGTTTCCGATTCGGCCGCGAAAAGATCCGCCGAGTGGCAGTTCCGCATCGACGGATGGCGTCGATCCAGCTCCCGCGCCGCCACATATTGCCCCCGGGGCATCGGATCCGCGAGTGTGACAGGATCATTCGGTTCATCGAAGTGTGCACACGAAGGGCTCTGGAGTGGATCTGCGTTTCGGAGCCGATAGTTCGGCACGGATCCGGCGAGCGGTTCTGGCGCTCACGGTCGGCGTCGGCCTCGTCACCACCCCGGTGCCCGCCGCGGCGGAGGACAGCGCCGACCCGTATATCGATGGCCCGGCCGAAACCGCGGACACACCGTCGCTGCAGTGGTCCGACTGCGGTGAGGGATTCCAGTGCGCGTCGGCGCAGGTACCGCTCGACTACAACCGGCCACGTGACGACCGGATCGACCTCGCGGTGATCAAACTGCCCGCGGCCGATACGGATCGGCGCATCGGTACCCTGTTCGTGAACTTCGGCGGCCCCGGCGCTTCCGGGGTCGACCGGCTCCGGGAGCGAGCGCGCTGGCCGTGGTTGTTCTCCGAAGAACTGCGGTCACGATTCGATGTGGTCTCCTGGGACACCCGGGCGGTGGGGCGTAGCGCCGCGGTGCGGTGTTTTCCCACCGAGGCGGAACAATCGGCGTTCCTCACCGCCATGCCCCCGATGCCCGCCACCCCACCGGACGAGGCGCCGTTCTACGACTGGTCCGCGCAGTTCGCCGACCGGTGCGCGCGGCAGGCGGGGCCGATCCTGAACCACGCGTCGACCGCCGATACCGCACGAGATCTCGAGCTCCTGCGCCGAGCCGTCGGCGATCCGGAACTCACCTATCACGGTATTTCCTACGGTACCCAGCTCGGCGCGATATACGCCAATATGTTCCCCGGCCGGGTGCGGGCCATGGTGTTCGACGGATCGCTGGACTTCGAGGGCAATATCGAGGGCCACGAGGCCCAGGGCACCACGCTTCCGCTGGACACCCGGCAGAATGTGGCCGACGGTATCGCCGCCGCGTTCGGCGCTTTCCTGCAGCAGTGCACGGAAGTCGGCCCGCGATGCGCGTTCTCCGCCGGCGATCCCCGGCTGAAGTGGATCGCACTCGCCGAGCGTGCCCGATCGGCCCCGATCGGAGTGGACGGCCGTGTCTGGACGTATTCCGATATCGTCAACGCGGCCGCCGGCCTCTCGCAGCCGGCCACCTTCCCGGACCTCGCGGAGCTGTTGCAGAAGTTGTTCGACGCGGGCACCGGCATTCCCGGCCTGCAACCGGTCAGCGCGTCCTATGTGGGCAACCGCACCGAGGCCTATCACGCGATCCAGTGCAGTGACAGTACCGTTCCCACCGATACCGGCGTCTACAGTCGCGCCGCGGTATCGGAGGATCTGCGCGTGCCGTATTTCGGACGGGTCGCGGTATTCAGCAGTATCACCTGCGCGTTCTGGCAGGGTCACGATGCCGACCGCTACACCGGCCCGTGGAACCGGCGCACCGCCGCACCGATCCTGGTACTCAACAGCAGATTCGACCCGGCCACTCCCCTTGCCGGCGCCTACGCCGGCGCCGCACAGCTGGCCGAAGCCCGGGTGGTGGTGACCGAGGGAATCGGCCACAGCAGCATGTACGTTCCGAGCACCTGCACGGAGCAGGTCAAACGCGAGTACCTGGTCACCGCCCGGCTGCCCGCCGAGAACACCGGCTGCGCCGCGGACCGCTCCCCTTTCGATCCACCGGCGTGACCTCGGCGGCTACCGCCGGGCCGCGCGGTTCACGCGGGTCAGGACACCGTGCAGTTCTTCGAGGTCGTCCAGTCCGAGCCCCAGCCGTTCGACCACGGCGGGCGGAATCTTCTCGGCCTCGGCGCGTAGCGCCCGCCCGGTACTCGTCAGGTCGACGACCAGGTTGCGCTCGTCCCGCGGATCACGGGTACGGGTGATGTAGTCCAGCGCCTCGAGCCGTTTGAGCAGCGGGGACAGCGTCGGCGAATCGAGCTGGAGCAGTTCGCCGATCTCCTTCACCGACAGTGGGGCGTCCCCCCACAGCGCCAGCATCACCAGATATTGCGGATGCGTGAGCTTCATCGGCTCCAGCAGGGGCCGGTAGATCGCCAGCACGGCCCGGTTCGCCAGCGCCAGCGCGAAACACACCTGCCGCTCCAGCCGCAGAGGATCCTCGATCGCGCTGCTCATGTGCACCTCCACACAGATCTCCTCGGGATGATACGGACAGGACCCTGGACCGGCGCGCACCGGCAACAGATCGCACCCGATCAATTCGTGTACGATCTATTATTGCACGATCGGATAGGGATGAGTGGCTCCACAGCTCATCCGGAGTCGAGGGAGCAGACCGATGCCCGCACGCACGAAACCCACCGCCCTACAGCGGATCCGCTACATCTGCGGTGCGACTCTGCCTGCCGTACTGACGGATTGGGTGGTCGACGATCTCACCGGCCCCGGGGCCACCCGGCGCTACCTGCTGCGTTTCCTGCTGCCGGTGATCCCGCCACTGGGCCTGTTCCTGCTGCTGCCCGGACCGTTGTGGATGCACGCCGCCATGATGGCACTGCTCTACATACCGATCGTCTACTTCGCCGTCGCCCTGGTCTACGTCTACCGCCGCCATCGGCTCGTACAGCACGGCCTCGATCCCGAACTCGCCGATACTGCGCAACAGCGGCGCCGCGCCGACGATCGGCTGAACTACGAACGCCGGTACGGCAGGGCCGCCTGAGCGACCGTCGCCCGGTTCGCACCCGGCGGCAGCCGACGGTACCGGGCGACCGCGGAATTTCGGTTGCGCGACGAACGAATGTTGCGGATGGTTTCCTGATGCGATCACGAACTCGAGAGCACACCGTGCCCGGGCCCCTGCCACCGGAGGAACGACCGGATCTGACCGGCTGGCGTCGCCGCAACGCGCAACGCTCATCCAATGCCGCCCGGCCGATTCCGTCGGGCAAACAGTATCGGCGGAAACAGAAACACCCGAAGCACCGCGATCAGGGCGCCCACCTCTGACGATACGGTGTGTCCTCGACCACCGACCGGCTCCTGCGCGAAACATCCGGTGCGGCAGGCGCGATAACCGACCGACGCGCCTTTCTCATTCCCCAGTCCCCGGAGCGGCCATGAGCGATACCAGCGAGCGCGACACCGACGTCGTACGGATGCGCGACGACCTGCGACATGCCTGCCGCCTGCTCGGTCTCGACGATCGGCACGGCGCCTGGATCGCCTGCGAATTCGCGCCCTGGGCGGTCGGCCACCTCGTCCGCCGGGTGAACCTCGAACTCCGCCTGCACGAGAACGAAGCAGCCTGAGGCGCACTGCCCGGCTTCCGGCCACATCGCAGCCCATCCTGGGTGACACACCGTTCTGTTGAATCAACAGTAAATATTCCGATCACCCTCGGTGACCGATCGCGGAGCGGTAATTTCTCGTCATGGAGGATTCTTCCGACAGCCTCGTAGCGGGCCCGGCCGAACTCACCACCGCCTGGTTGACGACAGCACTCGGCTGCGGGAAGGTGGCCGCCTTCCGATACGACCGGATCGGAACCGGTCAGGTCAGCGACTGCTATCGGATCGATCTCGAGTACGCGGGCGCCGTCGTGGGCCCGCAGTCGGTCGTCCTGAAAGTCGCCGCCCAGGATCCGACGAGCCGGGAGACCGGGGCGGCGATGGGACTGTACGCGAGTGAGGTGCGGTTCTATCGCGAACTGGTCCCGCAGCTGTCCGCGGGCCCGGTCGCACGGTGCTTCCACGCCGCTATCGATCCGGACTCGGGCACCTTCGATCTGTTGCTCGCGGACGCGGCACCGGCCGTGGTGGGCGACGAGATCCGCGGTGCGACCGGGGAACAGGCGGCGATCGCGGTGCGCGAACTCGGGCGCCTGCACGCGCTGGTGGCCGCCCGGCCGGAACTCCTCGACGCCGAGTGGCTGGACCGGAGTTCGCTGCTCGATCAGGCATTGCTCGAACAGCTGTACGTTCTGTTCCTGGAGCGGTACGGGAAGCAGACGACGGTCGCCCAGCGTTCGGTATGCGACGCGCTGGTGGGCGCTTTCGACCACTATCTCGCGCTGGTGGACACCGACGCGCGCGGACTGGTCCACGGCGACTACCGGCTGGACAATATGCTGTTCGGGACCGCGGCCGCGGAACAACCACTGACAGTGGTGGATTGGCAGGGTGTCATGGCCGGCCCCGCATCGACCGATCTGGCGTATTTCCTCGGCGGCGCCCTGACCGTCGAGACCCGCCGCGCCGGCTACGACGAACTGCTCCGGGCCTATCACCGGGCGCTGGGGGCGGAGTCGGCGCTCACCCCGGCGCAGGTGCGGGAATCGGTGCGCCGGCAGAGTTTCATGGGGGTGGTGATGTCGATCGCGGCCTCGGTCGTCGTGGAACGCACCGACCGGGGCGACCGGCTGTTCACCACCATGCTGGCCCGGCACTGCGCCCATGTACTGGATACCGGCGCACTCGAACTACTACTCGGCTGAGCGGATCACCCGGCACTGGGACACACGGCGCCCCGCGCCACGCCCGGACTTGCCGATTCCGCCGCGATCGGCTGTGATCGGGAAACGTGAGCGGAAACGGCATCGTTTCGAAGAGCGGATTCCCGGGCGCATTGGATCGCCGGACGGTACTGCGCGCCGGGGTGGTGACCGCGGCCACGGCCGCACTACCGGTACCCACGGCGACCGCGGCGAGCCCGGTGTTCGCGCACGGCGTCGCCTCGGGCGACCCGCTGCCCGACAGTGTGATCCTCTGGACCCGCGTCACCGTCGGACCGGACGCCGTCCCCGGTTCGGGAGCGGGCGACCCGGCCGTCGTGCACTGGGAGATCGCCACGGATCCCGGGTTCACCGGCGTGGTCACCGCCGGATCCGTGACAACCAGCGCGGAATCGGACCATACGGTGAAGGTGGATGTACCCGGCCTGGAACCCGCACACGACTACTACTACCGATTCCGGGCCCTCGACCGGACCTCCGCGGTCGGCCGTACCCGGACCGCCCCGGCGGATTCGGCGGAACCCGACCGGCTGCGTTTCGGTGTGGTCTCCTGTGCGAACTGGGAAGCCGGCTATTTCGCCGCCTACCGTCACCTCGCCGCCCGCGACGATCTGGATATCGTCGTCCACCTGGGCGACTACCTGTACGAATACGCGGCAGGATCGCACGGCGGCCGCGGCGGGGCGGTCCGCCGGCACGAGCCGGCGCACGAGATCGTCTCGCTCGCGGACTACCGGATCCGGCACGGACAATACAAAACCGACCCCGACCTCACCGCCCTGCACGCGCGGGTGCCGTTCGTCTGCACCTGGGACGATCACGAATCCGCGAACAACGCCTGGTCCGGCGGGGCCGAGAACCACGATCCCGCGACCGAGGGCAGCTGGCCGGAGCGGCGGGCCGCCGCGATGCGCGCCTATTCGGAATGGATGCCCGTACGGATCCATTCCGCGGCCGGAGAAGTGCGGATCTACCGGCGGCTGCGGTTCGGGACCCTGGCCGAACTGTCCATGCTGGACCTGCGCAGTTATCGGGACCGGCAACCCGAACCCGGCACCAGGGAAGGTGACGACCCGGCGCGCACGATCACCGGTGCGCGCCAGCTGGAGTGGCTCACCGCGGGCCTGGTATCGGGATCCGCGCGCTGGCAGGTGGTCGGCAACTCGGTCATGATCGCGCCACTGGCGTTCCCGCCGCTGGACCCGGACACCACCGCGGCGGTCACCGCGGTCTTCGGCATCCCGCGAGAGGGTTTCGCACTGAACACCGACCAGTGGGACGGATACCCCGCCGACCGGCGGCGGCTGCTCCAGGTGCTGACCGACCGCGGAGTCGGCGATATCGTCTTCCTAACCGGAGATATCCACAGCTCCTGGGCCGCCGATGTCCCATTGGAAGCCGCCCGCTATCCCGCCGGCCCCACCGCGGGAGCCGAATTCGTGGTCCCGTCGGTGACCTCGGCCGGAATCGGCGACCTGCTACCGACCCCACCGCGCACGGGTTCGGTCGCACTGGAGAATTCGGTCCGCGCGCTCAATCCGCATATCCGCTACGCGGAACTCGATTCGCACGGGTACGGCGTGGTCGAGATCGTGCCCGACCGGATACGAATGGACTGGTACTACGTCGCCGACGTCACCGATGCGGGCACCGCGGCCCGGCTCGCCACCTCGTGGGAGCTGCCGCACGGCGGCCGTATCCGTCCCGCGGGGTGACGCGCTCGCCCGGGTGCATTCGATACGCGCGGCCCATCGACCACCCGCAACGGCGCCGAATCACCCAGGAGACCGGGCGCGCCGACACCCCCTCACACTCACTCCGGACGGTCCACCTCACCGGCGGGGCCCGCCCCGATTCCGGAGCGACGTAGCGAAGGAGCGCGGCGACTGAGCGCAGGAATGAAGACCGGGGTCGACAGGGCCCCGCCCCCTGCGGCGCCGAAGGCGCCGCAAAATAAACACAGTTCGGATCAGGGTCGAATTAATCATTCCCTCGCGGTCGCGGCGTTGTTTCAATGCCGCTATGCACCAGTCTCGTTCTCTCGCCGCGCGTTTCCGTCTCAGGTCGGTAGCGATGCTGCTCGCCCTCACCACTGCCGGAATGGCACTGACCGGGTGCACCAGCGGCGACGGGCCGAGCGGTGCGGCACTGGATACACCCCTGCCCACCGAGATCCCGCCCGGCACCACCCTGGTGATCGCCGACCAGCAGGAACGTTTCCAGACAGCGTTGCGTGCCTCCGGAGAGCTCGAGAAACTGCCGTTCGAGGTCGAGTTCGCGAATTTCATCGGCGGTCCGGAGATCCTGGAGGCGTTCCGGGCGGGGGCTGCCGACGTGGCTCCGGTGGGTGATGTGCCGCCCATCCATGCGCTCGCCGCCGGACAGGACGTACCCATTGTCGCCGCGTATCAGACGGATCCGGCGGGGATCAAGCTCGCTGTCGCGCCGGGGGTGACGGCGACCCGGCTGACCGATCTGAAGGGTAAGAAGATCGCCTACGCCGAGGGCACCGCACAGCAGGCCGCGGTATTGCGCGCACTGGACAAGGCCGGTCTGAGCACGTCCGATGTCGAGCTCGTGAACCTGAAGCTGGCCGATTTCAACGATGCGGTCCGGACGGGGCAGGTCGATATCGCACCGTTGAACGAACCACGGCTGACCCGGTTCCTGCGCACTCCCGGTGCCACGGTGATCGCCGACTCGGAAACCACCGGGATCTATTTCGGCCTGGGCTACCTGTACGCCCGGCGGGAGGCGACGCAGGATCCGGCGAAGTCCGCCGCGCTGCGCGCACTGGTGGGGGCGTTCGTCCGGTCGTTCCACTGGACCAACACCCATCGTGACGAATGGGCCCGGATCTACTACATCGAGAATCAGAAGCTCAGTGCCGAGGACGCCGGCCGGATCGTCGATTCCCTCGGCGAATTCACTTTTCCCCGTTTGGATCAGACGTTGATCGACGCGCAGCAGGCGACCATCGACGTCCTCGAGTCGGCCGGTCAGCTGCCGCGCAAGGTCGAGGCCGCGGACGGGTTCGATACACGGTTCGACCAGGTGATCACCGAAACCGTCCCCGCGGTGGGCGCGCGATTCGAACAGGAGAAACGGTAATGGCTACCTTGGACGTCTCCGCGGGCGCGCGGACCGGCTCCGCCCCGCTCGCGGCACCGGCCCGGTCCACCCGGTCCCGCCGCCGGGTCCGGCTCGGTCCCGGCCGGCCGATTCCCTTCGGTTTCGCGCTGGGGCCGGTACTGCTGTCGGCCGCCTGGGTGATCGGTTCGCTGTCGGGCCTCCTCGATCCCGAAACGCTTCCGGCGCCGTGGGATGTGGCCCGGACCGCGGGTGATCTGATCGCCGAGGGCACGCTCCAGACCAATCTGCTGACCTCGTTGCAGCGCGCCGC
Organism: Nocardia sp. NPDC003963; assembly: GCF_053605105.1. NCBI lineage: Bacteria > Bacillati > Actinomycetota > Actinomycetes > Mycobacteriales > Nocardiaceae > Nocardia > Nocardia sp. NPDC003963. The sequence continues at coordinate 341,772 of NZ_JBSGIP010000001.1, read as the reverse complement.
GATCGGTCTGGTGCTCGGTGTCGCGATCGGTGTGGTGCTCGCCCTGGTCTCCGGGCTGAGCCGGGTCGGCGAGGCGCTCGTCGACGGCCCGGTACAGATCAAGCGTTCCATTCCGACCCTCGCGCTGATCCCGCTGTTCATCGTGTGGTTCGGAATCGGCGAGGAGATGAAGCTCATCGTCATCACCGCCAGTGTGCTGGTGCCGGTATACATCAATACGCATGCCTCGTTGCGCGGGGTCGATGCCCGGTATGTCGAGCTGGCACAGACGGTCGGCCTGTCCCGCTGGGGTTTCGTCCGGCGGGTGGCGCTGCCCGGTTCGCTGCCGGGTTTCTTCACCGGGCTGCGGCTGGCCGTCACCATCTCCTGGCTGGCGCTGGTGGTGGTCGAGCAGGTGAATGCCACGAGCGGTATCGGCTATCTCATGACCCAGGCACGCACCTACGGCCAGATCGACGTGATCGTGGTCGGACTCGTGATCTACGGCCTGCTGGGCCTTTTCGGTGATCTCGCGGTCCGGGCGCTGGAAAGGAGGGCGCTGGTATGGCGACAGACTTTGTCGGACTGACGGTACGGGTCCGCGAGCTGCGGCGCGGTTTCGGTGACCGGATCGTGCTCCGCGGAGTGGATCTCGATATCGCGCGGGGCGAGTTCGTGGCGCTGCTGGGCCGCAGCGGCTCCGGGAAGAGCACACTGCTGCGGGCGCTCGGTGAACTCGATCACGATATCGCGGGCGACGGCGAACTGACCGTCCCGCGGGAGCGCTCGGTGGTGTTCCAGGATTCCCGGTTGCTGCCGTGGATCAAGGTGCTCGACAACGTCACGCTCGGCCTGACCGGACCGGGGGCCGCGCAGCGCGGGCGCGATGCGCTGGCCGAGGTCGGTCTGGCCGGCCGGGAGAAGGCCTGGCCCCGGGAGCTGTCCGGCGGCGAACAGCAGCGGGTGGCGCTGGCCCGGTCCCTGGTGCGCGAACCGGCCCTACTGCTCGCCGACGAACCGTTCGGCGCGCTGGACGCGCTGACCCGGATCCGGATGCACGGATTGCTCCAGGACCTCTGCGCCCGGCATCGTCCGGCGGTACTGCTGGTCACCCACGATGTCGACGAGGCGGTACTGCTCGCCGATCGGGTGCTGGTCCTGGACGAGGGCCGTATCGCGGTCGATCTCGCCATCGAGCAGGCCCGGCCGCGGCGGCACGGCGATCCCGCCGTCGCCCACTACCGCGATCGGCTGCTGGCCGCGCTCGGCGTCTCCACCGACTCCACTCAGTACGAGGACGATTCACGATGACCGAACCACGGCAGCTGAGCCTCAACGCGTTCATCTATCCGGCCGGGCACCACGAGGCGGCCTGGCGGCATCCGGCCAGCCGTCCGGACCGGATCTACGATGTCGGCTACTACCAGGAGATAGCCCGGACCGCCGAGGCCGCGACCTTCGACGCGGTGTTCTTCGCCGATGGACCGGCGCTGCGGACCAATGTCGCCTACAACGCGGCGCCCGGCCTCGAACCGATCACGTTGCTGACCGCCATCGCCGCGGCGACCACCCATCTGGGCCTCATCGCCACCGCGTCGACCACCTACTACGAGCCCTACAACCTGGCCCGGCTGTTCTCCTCGCTGGACCATATCTCCGGCGGCCGGGCCGGGTGGAATATCGTCACCACCGGTACCGATCTGGCCGCCGCCAATTTCGGGCTCGACCGGCATCCCGATCACACCGAACGCTATGCCCGGGCTCGCGAATTCGTCGACGCGGTCACGGCGCTGTGGGACAGCTGGGAGGACGACGCCATCCTGCTGGACCGTGCCGGCGGCCGGTACGCGGATCCGGACAAGATCCATCCCATCGATTTCGCGGGCGAGTACCTGCGGGTGCGTGGACCTTTCAACTCGGCACGCACACCGCAGGGGTATCCGGTGCTGGTGCAGGCGGGGGCGTCCAATGACGGCCGCGCGTTCGCCGGCCGGTATGCCGAGGCGATCTTCACCGCACATCAGCGGCTCGGCGACGCCCGGACCTTCTACCGCGATATCAAGCGGCGGGCGGCGGAGTTCGGCCGGGATCCCGGACAGGTGAAGATCCTGCCCGGGATCAGTCCGTTCATCGCGGGCACCGAAGGCGAAGCGAAACAGCTGGAGCGGGAGTTCAACGAGCTCACCGTGCCCGAGTACGGCATCGCGCAGCTGGAATCCCTGGCGCACGAATCGCTGCGGCATCTGGAACTCGACGAACCGGTTCCGGTCGAATTGTTCGCCGACGCCGGTGATGTCACCGATAATTCGGCCAGCCGGCGGCAGGTGGTCGCCGGGATCGTCGCGCGTGAGCAGCCGACCCTGCGCGGCCTGCTGCACCGGCTGGCCGGTGCGCGCGGGCACCGGGTGTTCGCGGGGACACCCGAGCAGGTGGCCGACACCATCGAGGAATGGTTCCGCGGCGGCGCGGCCGACGGTTTCAATGTGATGCCGCCCTACTATCCCGGTGGCCTGGAGATCTTCACCGAGACCGTGGTGCCCATCCTGCGGCAGCGCGGCCTGTTCCGGACGGAGTACACCGGCACCACGCTGCGCGACCATCTCGGGCTGTCCAAACCCGCGAGCCGTTTCGCGCCACAGCCGGTGGCCGGTTAGCGACCACTACCGGGAACCGCCGCGGTCGGACAGAGCGTCGACCAGATCGACTGCGGCGGTTGCGAGTTCGATCCGGGCGACATGCGGCAGGGTCGCGGCGAGCCTACCGGCGATGGCCGCGCGGATATCCTCGCCGATCGCCACTCCGGCCGTGGTCGGCGCCACCCGGCTGATCCTTCGGTCGGCCGGATCCGGTTGCCGCGCCAGGTATCCGCGACGCTCCAGCCGGTCCACCATGCCGGTGATATTGGTCTTGTCGCAGCCGAGTGCGGCGGCGATTTCGCCGAAGGTCGGCTGCTGGTCCTGGACCAGGCAGAGCAGCGCGATCTGCTGAGCGGTGAGGCCGAATTCCCGGGCTATCGCACCGTAGAACGCGTTCACCTCGCGGTAGAGCCCGCCGAGAGCGGCAACCAGGTCGTGATCGTTCACTGCCACGACGAGCAGTTTAGATGATCGACAGTTGACGGGGTATGTCTATTAGTCGATGATATCGACTATCTAGATCACACACTTTTGGAGGTAGTCGTGCCCGTAGCAGTGGTCACCGGCGGATCGCGCGGTATCGGCCGCGCCGTCGCGCAGCGCCTGGGCAGCACCGGGACCTCGGTCGTCGTCAACTATCGAACCGGCCGGGTGGCCGCGGACGAAGTCGTCACCGAGATCGAGAAATCCGGCGGCCGAGCGATTTCCGCCCGGGCCGAGGTATCCGATCCCGCACAGCTGCGCGGCCTGTTCGACGCGGCCACGACGGCATTCGGTGGTATCGATATCGTCGTGAGCAACGCCGGTATCGCACGCTTCTCCCCGCTCGCCGAGGCCACCGACGACGATTTCGATCAGCAGTTCGCGATCAATACGAAAGCCACCTTCTTCGTCCTGCGTGAGGCCGCGAACCGAGTACGCGACGGCGGGCGGATCGTCCTGGTGTCCTCCGGCGCGACACTCACCCACCGGCCCGGATCCGGACTCTACGCAGCCAGCAAGGCCGCGTCCGAACAGCTGGTACGCGTACTCGCCCGGGAACTGGCGCCCCGCGCGATCACGGTCAACAGTGTGCTGCCCGGCGCCGTACGCACCGACGCGCTGGCCGCCGCCGGGGTCGGGCAGCTCGAGCAGATCGCCGCGACGATCCCGATGGGCCGAATCGGCGAACCCGCCGATATCGCCGATATCGTGGCCTTTCTCGCTTCCGAGGGGGCCCGGTGGGTCACCGGCGCGTCCCTTGCCGCCTCGGGCGGAGCCTTCTGAGCTCACCCCCCGCCGCACGGCTATGCGGCACGAGCGCGGCTCAGACCCCATTCCTCGGCCAGGAGTCGGTGCGAGGTGAGGCGGTCCTCGTGGTGGTAGGTGACACTGGTGACGACCAGTTCGTCGGCGCCGGTGAGATCGCGCAGCGCGGCCAAGCGCGCGGCGACCGAGGCGGGGGTTCCGACGAATTGGGTGCTCACCCGGTCGTCGACCAGCCGCCGCTCATCGTCGGTCAGCGGCGGCGCGGTATCGGGGTCCAGATATTCCGCGGCGCCCGCGCCGCTGCGGATACCGGCCACCCAGTGCCCGTAGGTGGAGGCCAGACGGCGGGCGGTCGACTCCTGCGCGGCGACAACGACATCGGCCGAAACCACCAGATACGGCTCCGGATAGCGCGGCGACGGCCGGAACGCCTTCCGGTACGCCGCGACGGTTTCCAGGACGGTCCCCGGGGAGACGTGGTAGTTCGCCACGAACGGCAGGCCCAGCGAACCGGCCAGCTGGGCGCTCTCGCCGGCACTGCTGCCGAACAACCACAGTTCGACCCCGGCGCCCTCCCCGGGCACGGCGTGCAGGGCGATACCGTCGGCGGTCGAATAGGTGCCGGCGAGCAGCGCGCGGATCTCCTCGACCTGCCGGGTGTAGTCGAGCGGTTCGGCACCGGGCAGCCGCAGGGCTTCCAGTGAGGCGACCAACCGGGTGGTGTCGCGGATCCGGTCGGGCGCGAACGGCGGTGGGATCACCACCCCGTCGCGGACCTCGGTCGGGCGTTGCGGAGTGGGCGCGGCCGGGGCGGCCGCGGACCGGAACCGGCCGATCCGATGCGCCGAGCGACCCAGACCCAGATCGAGCCGTCCGGGGTGCAGTGCGTCGATGGTGCCGAACGATTCGACGACCGAGGCCGAGGTGCGGTATCCGGCCTGGACTGCGGCCGAACCGACGCGGATGGTCTCGGTGGCGCCGGCGATGAGCGCGATCAGTTCGGTCGGCGCCGCGGAGGCGACCGCGACGAAATGGTGTTCGGCCACCCAGAACCGTCGGTAACCCCATGCCTCGGCGTGCCGGGCGAGGTCGATGGTGTTCCGGATCGCCTGCCGGGCGGTGGATCCGGTGCTGATCGGCGACAGGTCCAGAACGGACAGGGGTACCGTCATGACGCTCGTACTTTCTCGTCGGCTCGATGGGGACGGCGCAGACCCAGGTGTTCACGCAGGGTCGTGCCGGTGTACTCGGTGCGGTAGGTGCCGCGGTCCTGCAGTTCCGGGACCACCCGGTCGACGAATTCGTCCAGCCCCGCCGGGGTGAGGTGAGGGACGAGGATGAACCCGTCGGCGGCGTCCTCCTGGACGTAACGGTCGATTTCGGCGGCGACCTCCGCCGGTGACCCGACGAACTGCTGACGCGCGGTGACCTCGATGATCAGTTCGCGAATCGTCAGGTTCTCCGCTGCGGCCCGTTCCCGCCACTGCTGTGCCACCGCCCGCGGATCCCGGGCATGACGTACCCGGCCGCGGGTCACGGTCACATCGTCGAGCGGTTCGATATCGGGCAGCGGGCCGTCGGGGTCGTAGGCGGACAGGTCGCGGCCCCAGACCTGTTCCAGGAAGGCGATGGCGGTCTGTGGGCCGACCTGCCGCCGCCGGATGTGCTGCGCGCGTTCCTCGGCGTCGGCCCGGTTGTCGCCGAGGACGAAGGTGGCCGCGGGCAGGATCAGCAGATCGTCGCGGTGGCGGCCGTACTCGGCGAGCCGGCCTTTCATATCGGTGTAGAACTCCTGGCCGGCGGCGAGTTCGCCGTGCCGGCTGAAGATCGCGTCCGCGGTGGCGGCACCGAATTCCCGGCCTTCCTCGGAATCCCCGGCCTGCAACTGCACCGGATATCCCTGCGGGCTGCGCGGGAGTACGAAAGTGCCCTCGATATCGAACTGGCCGCCGCGATAACGGAACTCGGGCGGCGGTGTCGTGAACACGCCCCGTTCCCGGTCGACCACGAGCGCGTCGGCCGGCCAGCTGTCCCACAGCGCACGGGTGGCCGCGACGACCTCCGCCGCCCGCGTATACCGCTGGGCGTGCTCGAGGTACCCGCCGCGACGGAAGTTCTCGCCGGTGAAAGCGTCGGAGGAGGTGACCGCGTTCCAGGCGGCCCGCCCGCCGGACAGGTGATCGAGGGTCGCGAACTGCTTCGCCAACTCGAACGGTTCGTTGAAGGTCGTGTTGATGGTGCCGGCCAGGCCCAGCCGGTCGGTGACCCCGGCGAGTGCGTTGAGCACCGTGAACGTATCGGGGCGGCCGACCACGTCCAGATCGTGGATCCGGCCGCGGTGCTCACGCAGTCGCAGGCCTTCGGCGAGAAAGAAGAAATCGAACAGTCCGCGTTCGGCCGTCCGGGCCAGATGTGTGAAGGAGTCGAAGTCGATCTGGCTGCCGGATTCGGGATCGTTCCAGACGGTGGTGTTGTTGACGCCCGGGAAATGAGCGGCCAGATGGATCTGCTTACCCGACTGCGGCTTCGGCATATCAGCTCCGTTCGGTCGCATAGCGGTTGTGGGGACGCGGCAGGCCGAGCCGGCCGCGCAGGGTGGTGAGCGGGACCGGTATCCGGTCCAGGAACGCGGGCAGGGCCAGCGGCCGCAGGACGAGTCCGTCCGCCGCGCATTCCTGCTGCACCTGCTCGGCGAGCTGCCGCAACGTCCGCGCGGTACCCACATGGCGAACGCTGTCCGGCCCGGTGGTGGTGGTCCACTCTTCCAGCCGGTCCACCTCCCGCGCCGCCCGATCGGCCGCATCCGCGATATGGACCTCCAGGTCGAGCAGTACTCGCACCTGCCGAGGGTCGCGACCCGCCGCCGCCACGGCCGAGCGCAGGACCGACCGGGCCTCGGCGGCAGTGGCGAGGTCGGGGGCGGCTATACGGATGAGATCGGCGTACCGCACCGCGGTACGGGTGGCGTGCGGTCCGGCGGCCCGGACCGCCAGCAACGGCTGCCCCTGTGGTGGACGGGGCGTGATCGACGGGCCTTTGACCGAGAAGTTGTCACCGGCGAAATCGATGTAGTGCAGCTTCTCGCGGTCGACGAAACGTCCCGACGAACTGTCCCGGATCTCCGCGTCGTCTTCCCAGCTGTCCCACAGCCGGGTGACCACTTCGATCGCCTCACCGGCCTCGTGCCACAGCGAATCCGCCGACTGTTCGGATTTGCGGCCGAACAGCCCCGCCTGCGCGGCGCCCGGCGATACGGTCACCTCCCAGCCCGCGCGACCGAAGGTCGCGTAGTCGAGGCTCGCGATCGCCTTCGACAGATGGAACGGTTCGGTATGGGTTACCGGGGCCTGCGGGACAATGCCGAGCCGGGTGGTGACCGCCGCGACCCGCGCGGCGATACCCACCGCGTCGAGCCGCCCCCGCGCTCCCCCCGATTGCAGGGCGAAGGAATCCGGCAGGAAAGCCAGATCCAGCCCCGCGCGGTCCGCGGCGACGGCCGCGTCCATCCAGTAACCGCCGGTGAACAGGTCCTCGGCCCGCGAATCGGATCGGCGCCAGGACGCGGGATGTACTCCCGTACCGGCCAATTCGACAGCGAGCAGCAAGTTCGGCACCGGCGCCATCACGCGGTCCTCTCTCTCGGCCGGTGCCGGCGCGCGGCACCCGGCACAGCCAGCAGTAGCTCCCGGGTGAACTCGTGCCGGGGTGCTTCGAAGATCTCCGCGGTCGGACCCGTTTCCACGATCCGCCCCTCCCGCATGACCGCGACCCGGTCGCTCATCCCGCGCACCACCGCGAGATCGTGCGAGACGAACAGATAGCTCAGGGACAGTTCGGTCTGCAGATCGTCGAGCAGACCCAGGATCTGCTCCTGCACCGAGACATCGAGCGCGGAGACCGGTTCGTCGAGAATCACCAGGTCCGGACGCAGGGCCAGTGCTCGGGCGATGGCGACGCGCTGGCGCTGACCGCCGGACAGTTCGGCGGGCCGCCGTTGCGCGGCGGAGACCGGCAGCGCGACCTGGTCGAGCAGTTCGGCGACTCGGTCGCGACGAGTGGATCGATCCCCGATACCGAATGCTCGCAACGGCTCGGCCACGATATCGCCGATCGTCAGCTTCGGGTTCAACGAGCTGTACGGGTTCTGGTACACGATCTGCACACGTCGCCGCCACTCCCGCAACCGGGTACCGCGCAGACCGCCGATATCGGTGCCGTCGAATATCACGGTGCCGCGATCGGGTTTCTCCAGCCGGGCGATGATCCGGGCCGTGGTGGATTTGCCGGAACCGGATTCGCCCACGATGGAGAGGGTTTCACCGCGATCGAGGGTCAGCGAGACATCGTCGACGGCCGCGAGAGTGCTCGCCCGCCCGACCCGGAAGGTCTTGTGCAGACCGTGGGCCGACAGTAGCGGAGCCGCGGCGCGCGGGCGTTCGGGACGACGGGACCGGCTCGTTCCGGACACGGCGGCCAACAGGCGGCGGGTGTACTCGTGGCGTGGTTCGGTGAACACGTCGGCGGCCGGGCCGGATTCGACGATCCGGCCGTGCCGCATCACCACGATCCGGTCGGCCCGGTCGGCGGCGACCCCGAGGTCGTGGGTGATCAGCAGGACCGCCGTGCCCGATTCCGCGGTGCGCCCGGCCAGATGGTCGAGGATCCGCCGCTGCACGGTGACGTCGAGAGCACTGGTCGGCTCGTCGGCGATCACCAGACGCGGTCCACAGGCCAGTGCGATACCGATGAGCACCCGCTGGCGCTGGCCGCCCGACAGATCCTGCGGGAACTGCCCGGCGCGCAGTGCGGGGTGATCGATCCCGGCCTCCGCGAGAATCCGTTCCGCCTCCACCCGCGCGGTCCGCCGATCCGCCAGACCGTGGATCCGCAATGTCTCGGCGACCTGCTCCCCGATGCGCAGCACCGGATTCAGCGAGACGGCCGGGTCCTGGGGAACGAAACCGATCTGGGCACCGCGGATCTGCCGCCAGGCCCGCGCCGGTAGGCCGTCGAGCCGCCGGCCGGCGAAGGTGACCGTGCCCGAGGTGGTCTCGCCCCCGCCGCTCGGCAGGCCGATCACGGCATGGGCCAGGCTGGATTTACCCGATCCGGACTCACCCACCACGGCAACCGTCTCACCGGCACGGATCGTGAGTGATATCCCGTCGACCGCGGTGGTCGTCGTGGCGCCGGTCCGGTACTCGACGGTCAGTCCGTCGATCTCCAGCAGCGGATCCGCGGCTCGGATCGCGCTCACCAGGACCACCCCGAGAGGAACAGGTGCGGCATCCGGGCGGCCAGACCGGTCTGGAAACGCCAGCCCTCCCCCAGGAAGCCGCGGATCCGGCGCACCGTACCCACCAGTGGGTCTTCCGCTGCCGAATCGGCGGCGGCAGCCGCCGGTCGGCGATCGGCCCGCACGCGGGCTGTGCGATCGGCCCACACGCGGGCAGGGTCGTGCTGTGTCATCGCAGTCCCTCCTGGGCGAAGGCCCGGCCGAGGCGCTGGGCGGCGAGCACCACCGCGACGATGACCAGACCGGGCAGGGTGGTCAGCCACCAGGCGGTGGCGAGATAGTTGCGGCCCTCCGAGATCAGCGATCCCCATTCCGGAGTCGGCGGGGCGGCACCGTAACCGAGGAAACTCAGCGAGGACACCGCGAGCACCGCGAGACCGAATTCGACGGCGGCCAGTGCGGCGACCGGCGCGTAGGCATTGCGCAGCACATGCCGGAACAGCACCCCGTACCAGCGCACCCCGCAGGCCCGTGCCGCCTCCACGTATGGTGCCTGCCGCACCCGCAGCACTTCCGCGCGCATCAACCGGGCGAAACGCGCGATGAGCGCGATACCGACCGCGATCGCCACATTGCCGGTACCGAAACCGAGCACTGTCACCAGGGCCAGTGAGACCAGCAGTTCCGGGATCGACAGCAGGACGTCCACGCAGCGCATCACGATGCTGTCCACCGTGCCGCCCAGTACACCCGACACCACACCGAGCAGCGAACCGGCCACCAGCCCGATCGCCACCGCGAGCACGGTCGCGGTGAGCGACAGCGCCGCCGCGTGCACGACCCGGGTATAGAGGTCGCGACCCAGGTTGTCGGTGCCGAACCAATGGTCCGGGCCGGGTCCCATGAACTTCTCGGCGGGCACACCGCTCAACGGATCGCCGCCGGCGAACAGCGCGGGCAGCACCGCCCAGCCGAGTACGAGAACCAGTACGGCACCGGAGATCACGACACCCGCGCCCGTACGCGCCCGGCGAGGTGACCGTCGCTTCGCTCGCGGCGGCGCGCTCTGCTCCGGTGGCGGCGCGACGAGTTCGCGGATCTCAGGCACGGGCCCTCTCCTTCTCCCGGATTCCGTCCACCACTCGTGCGTCGAGCAGCGGATACACCAGGTCCACGAGCAGGTTCACCAGGACATACACCGCCGCGCTGAAGACGACGATGCCCTGTACCACCGGAATGTCCTGGTTCAGCACGGCGGTCTGGGTGAGGCGGCCGACCCCGGCACGCGCAAAAACCGTTTCCACGATCACCGATCCGGCGAGCACCGTGCCGACCCAGACTCCCGCGATGGTGAGTGCCGGACCGACCGCCGCGCGCAGCACATGCCGCCACTGCACCCAGGACCGGGACGCTCCTTTCGCGAACGCGACCGCGACGAACGGCTGGTGCCAGGTGGCGATCAGATTGCTGTACAGGACCTGCGCGATGACCGCGCCCACCGGAATCGCCAGAGTGACCGCCGGCAGGATCGTCCCGCTGAAACCGGTACCGCCGAATGCCGGTACCAGGCGCAACTGGAACGAGAACAGGTGCAGCAGGACGAGCCCGACCCAGAACGTGGGCATGGCCGCCCCGACCGGCGGGAGCGCGGTCAGCAGGCCGCGTACCCGATCGCTTTCGGTGTAGGAGGCGGCCAGGGCCAGCGCCGCGCCGAACACCGCGGCCAGCACCAGCGTCGTGGCGGCCAGCGCCAGGGTGGAGGGCAACGCCTCCCCGATCGCCTCGACGACGGTCTGGCCGGTACTCAGCGAATGCCCCAGATCACCGCGCACGGCGTGGATCAACGCTGTCGCGTACTGCTCCCAGACCGGTTTGTCGAGGCCGTACCGGGCCTGGAGTTCGGCCACCGCGGCCGCGTCGACCGGGGTGCCCGGGTTGGCGTCCACGGCCAGCTGCACCGGATCGGCGGGCAGCAGGTACAGCACCGCGAACGAGAGGGTGAACGCGGCCCACAGCACGCCGGCCGCCTGGAGCACCCGCAGCAGTACGTACCGGGCCGGCGCGGTCATCGGCCGCTCAGCCAGGTATCGAAGAACTGCAGGCGCGCCGAGGCCTCGAAGGTCAGTCCGCCGACAGTGTTCGCGACCCCGATGGCCTGGGAGAGCTCGATGGTCGGAATCCACAAACCCTCGTCGAGCAGCAGACGCTGCGCTTCCCCGATCTGCCGGGCTCGCTGCGCACTGTCGACTGCCGCCAGCTGCCCGGACAACACCGCGTCGAGCGCGGGGATCGCACCGCGATCGTTCAGGTTCCGGGCGTCGAGGCCGAAATTGCTGCGCAGGATATCCCCGTCGGCACGGGTGACGTTGTAGTAGATGGTGTCGAAATCCTTGGTGTTCTGCCGCACCGTGTAGTCGGCGTTGGCGGCCGGTTCCAGCCGCAACTCCACCCCCGCGGCCCGCAGCTGCTGCTGCAGGAGTTCGAGGATCGCCTGGTTCCCGGCGAAGGCCGCGCTGAACAGCACTCCGAAGGACAACCGTTCACCGTTCTTCACCCGGATACCGTCACTGCCCGGCACCCAGCCACCCGCGTCGAGAGCCCGTCTCGCCGCGTCGGGATCGAACCCGAGTTCACCGCTGAGATCGATGTATCCGGGTGTCGTATGAGCGAGCGGACTGGTCGCCGCCCGGAACTGCGGGCCCAGCACGGTATCGACGAGTTCCTGGCGGTCGACCGCGGCCAGTAGCGCCGTACGTACCACGCGGTCACGCAGCGGACCCCGGTTCACGTTGGGTTGCAGACCGAAGGTGATACCCGGATTGGAGGCAGTGGCCACCACTCCGCCCGCGGCCTCGATCTGGGGCGCGTCCTGGGGCAGGGCGTCGCTGGTGGCGTCGAGTTGACCGGATACCAGGCTGCCGGTGCGCACCCCGGACTCCGGAACCACCGTGAACTGGATGCGGTCCAGGTACGCCTCACCCTGATGCGCGAACACCGCCGAGCCCCAGTTGTATCCGGCGCGTTTGGCGAGGGTCACCGAATCGCCCTGGCGGTATTCGGCGTAGGTGAACGGCCCGCTGCCGATCGTATCGCCCAGGCAACGTTGTTCCGCGTCCTTCGCCGTGGTGGCCGCGGCGAGGATACCGAGCTGCGGGGTCGATGTGGCCTGCAGGAACTGCACATTGGCACTGCTGAACCGCACTCGCGCGGTCCGCGGGTCCACCACATCGGTACCGGTGTAGCCGGCGAGATAGGTGGCGGCCAACGGCGCCTTGGCACCGCCCAGCACCCGCACGATCGAATCGAAAGTGCCGCGTACCGATTCCGCGGTCAGCGGGGTGCCGTCGCTGAAGGTCACGCCGTCGCGCAGATGGAAGGTGAAGGTCCGCGCATCCGGGCTCACTTCCCAGCGCTCGGCCAGCCACGGCCGGAGCTCACCGCCGGCCGGATCCTGATCGGTCAGCGAATCCGCGATCTGGCGGGTGACGTAGATGGTCTGGTTGGTACCGCCCTGCGCCGGATCGGAGCAGGTCGGCGCCTGGGAGAGTCCGTACCGCAGGGTTCCACCGGGTTGCGGCGGGCCACTGGCACCGGTCCGGCTCACCCCGCCGCCGCACCCGGTGAGGGCGAGTATCGCGGCGAGTACCCCCACCAGGGCTACGGGTCGTTTCATCGAGTTCTCCGGATCGCACCGCGCCGGGACCGGCCGCGGCATCGTCGGGCCGGGGCCGCTCGGGTGGGCGGTCTCCCGGATGCTGGGAAAGACGTTAAAGAGCGACCGGCGAGACGTCGCCGGTCTCGATCACTCTGAATCCAAACCTTGGGCGCCCCGGGCAGCCGGTGCCCCGTCCCTGCCTGTTGCGCAGGGCCGCGGCACCCGCATCCGGGCACCTATCTCATCGAACCGGCGGTGGTCTGCGGCCGGTTCCGGCGGACGCCGCCGGAACCGGCCCGCACACCGCGGTCACGAGTATCTCGGTTTCCATCGACTGCATCCCTCATCTCTCATCGCAGTACGAGGCAAAGATGCCGGAGCGGCCGGGCGCCGGACAGACCAGGACTCATCGCGATTCGGGAAATCATCGCGATCCGAAACGGTGACATGTCCCCACCCGGTCACCGCTTGTCAGAAATGGCCGGCCAGCGGCAGCGGTTCCTCGTTGACCCGCAGATTCCCCAGCGCCCGCGCTTTGTACGCCGCGGGATTGTGCGAGAAGAGCGTGCGCAGATTCCGCCAGTGCCGGTCGAGTGCGGCAGCCCCACGAGTGGCGGAGGCGCCACCGACATCGAAGATCCGCCCGGCCGCCCGCAGGGCGAACTCCTCGATCACGATTTTGGCCTGCGCGGCGCGCACCGAGGAATAGCTCTCCAGCACCGGATCGATTCCGGTGGAGCGGGCCGCGGCGAACGAGAGGTCCTGCGCCGAGGCGGCGGCGAGCACAATGGCCTGCGCGGCGAAGGCCGCGGCGTCCAGTTCACCCACCACCGCTAGCAGTTGCGGATCACGGCGCGGTTCCTCGGTATTGGCGAAAACGAAGTTCCGCACCCGCGAACGCACCAGTTCGGCGGCGTCGGCGGCGACCGAACGCAGGATCCCGGCGGCGACAGCGTGCAGGTAGAGCTGTGGGAAGGACTGACGAGGGCGATCCGCGCCACGCGGATCACGGAAGGGCAATGTTTCGTTCACCGCGACAGCGACATCGGTGAACACCGTGGTGCCACTGCTGGTGTGGCGCTGACCGATCCCGTCCCAGTCGTCCACATGTTCCACGCCGGCCCGGTCCACCGGGACGATCGCGCTCAGCACACCACGATCCGGGGCCTCGGCGGTGACCCGGACGTAATCGCCGTAGCGGGCGCCGGTGCTGTAGAACTTGCGGCCGTCGAGCCGGTAGCCGCCGGGTGCCGGGGTGAGGGTGCTGTCGTAGGTGTAGGCGCCGACCGGGTTCGTGCCGAGTTCGGTCAGCGCACCGCCGAAGAGCTTGCCCGCCAGCACCTCCGGCAACCACGCGTCCTGGTGTTCGGTGCGCGGCAGCCGGTAGAGGTCCTCCACGAAACCGAAGTGCACCCGCAGAATATGCGGGACATCGGGATCGGCCTCGGCCAGATCGATGAGGAAGGCGAACAGTTCGGTCACCGTCCAGCCCGGGCCGCCGTCGGCGACCGGTACCCGCACCGCGCCCAGCCTCAGCCGTTTGATCGCGGCGATCGCGGCATCGGGCGGCTCGGTACCGCCGGCGACCCGGCGGCGGCGGGCGTCGGCCGCGATCTGGGCGACCAGTTCGGCGAGCTCGCCGGACCCGGGGCGCGGAACGGGTGTGAGTACGGTTTCGGTACTGGGCATGGGGTCTCCTCCGAATCAAGGTCGGCGCAGGTGCCGCGGCCGGTGGCTGGGGTCTCGGGGCCGGTCGCCGCACGATCGGCGCGGCGCGGAATCACCGCTCGCCGGAAATGTTCCGTTCGCCGGGTGGTGGATAAGGATTCCGGGCGGGTCGGGAATTCGACGGCCGGTCCAGTATCGAGAAGCCGAGCGCCGGTGAACAAGGCAGCCCCGCTACGAATTCCGTTCAGAGAATCCCGACTTCTGACCGCTGCATATGACAGTGCACCCGCCCTCCTATCGAGCAAAAGCCTTGAAATCAACGAGATTCCATGACGAATGATGGAGATTAAGCTCGATTTCACAGTTCCATTAATTCTCCTTCCGAGACAAATTGTGGTTCGTCGCCTGCCCCGGAGTTAGGTTCCCTTTCGTGTCCGGCTATCTGTGGCGTCGTATCGGTCAGGCCCTCCTCGTGGTGGCTCTGGCGTATTCGGCCGTGTTCTTCATCCTCAACGTCCTGCCGGGCGACCCGATCGAGCAGCAGATATCCAACCCCGAGAACCCGATCACCGATGAGGACGCAGCGGCACTGCGCGCCTACTACCGGCTCGACCGACCCGCGTACCTACAATTCGCGGTATCGATCACCCGGCTGTTCACCGGAGATCTCGGGTATTCGCTCAACAGTGGGCAGAGCGTTTCCCGGCTACTCGGGGAAGCCGTTCCGTCCACGCTCGCACTCGCGACGGTCGCCTTCGCACTCGCCGCGCTGATCGGTTTCGCCATCGCCCTCGTGGCGGTATTCGCGCCCTGGGCGCCGCTGCGCGAAATCGCCCGGACCGTTCCGGCGATATTCCTGTCCGTTCCGGCGTTCGTCACCGGACTGCTGGTCCTGCAACTCGTCGCCTTCCAGCTGGGCTGGATGTCGGCGGTCCGCGATCAGGGGCTGCGGTCGGTGGTGTTCGCGGCGCTCCCGCTGGCGCTCCCGGTGGCCGCGCCGATCGCGCAGATCCTGACCCAGGGCCTGGCGAACGCGTGCGGACAACCGTACGTGGAAGTGCTGCGCGCCAAGGGTTTACCGTCGCACCGCATCATCTTCGGGCATATCGTGCGGAACGGCTCGATACCGACGGTGACGATCGTCGCCATCACCGTCGGTGAACTCCTGGCCGGTTCGGTGATCACCGAGACCGTGTTCAACCGCACGGGGATCGGTTATCTCACCGAAACCGCCGTGCGCAATCAGGACAGCCCGATCATCCAGGCGGTCGTCATCTCGGTCTCCATCACCTTCGTGGTGGTCAACCTGCTGGTCGACCTGGTGTATCCGCTCATCGACCCGCGGATCCGGAAAAGCGCGCCCGCGCGCCGGGTGTCCGCGCCGCCCGCGACGGAAGGTGCGGTGGTATGACCGCGACAACAGTGCCCCGGAGGCTACGGCTACCGCGCCGGCGGGAGTTCCCGCTGAGCGCCTGGGATGTTCCCACCCTCCTGATCCTGTTCCTGATCACGGCGATGATCCTCGTACCGGGCCTCGTCGCCCCCTACGATCCACTCGCCGAGAATCTCGCACCACCCCTGTCGGGCCCGAGTCCGGCGCACCCGTTCGGGACCGATTATCTCGGCCGGGATCTGCTGAGCCGGATCGTCGCGGGAACGGCGGCCACGATCAGCGGTTCGTTCATCGCGGTACTGATCGGGCTGGTCGCCGGGACGACGCTCGGGCTGCTGGCCGCCTATTTCGGCCGGGTGGTGGACGGTGTGGCCGGGCGGATCGTCGATGTCCTGCTGTCGATCCCGACCCTGCTGCTCTCGATCACCATTATCGTGGCCCTCGGTTTCGGCACGGTGAACGCCGCCGTCGCGGTGGGGGTCTCATCCGTCGCGGTATTCGCCCGGCTGGCACGTTCGGAGGTGCTGGCCGTACGCCGTCTGCCGTTCGTCGAGGCCGCCGAGCATATGGGCGCGGGCCATCTACGCCTGCTGCTGCGGCATGTACTGCCCAATTCCTACTCCGCGGTGCTGTCGCTGGCCGCACTGCAGTTCGGGACCGCGATCCTGGCGATCGCGTCGCTGAGTTTCCTCGGCTACGGCGCGCAACCGCCGGAACCCGAATGGGGCCTGCTCATCTCCGAAGGCCGCAACTACATCAACTCCCATCCGACCCTGGTGTTGTTCCCGTCGCTGGCGATCGTGCTCGCGGTGATGACGCTCAGCAGGCTCGCGCACCTCATCCGGAAGAAGGTCGGCTGATATGGCCCAGCAGGATCCGCTCCTGGCGGTATCGCATCTGAGCGTGGACTACGGCACCGCGGGATCACACCGCGAACGCCCGGTCGTCTCGGATATCTCGTTCGGGATCGACCGCGGGGAGGTCGTGGCCGTGGTCGGCCAGTCCGGATCGGGTAAATCCACGATCGCCCGCGCGATACTCGGTCTGCTCCCGGACGGCGGGCGCGTCGTGGGTGGCAGCGTCCGGCTCGACGGTCGCGACATCACCGGCCTGGACAGCCGCGGCTGGCGCGATATCCGGGGCAGCGCCATCGGATTCGTACCCCAGGACCCGCTGGGTTCCCTCGACCCGCTCGAGCGGGTGGGCGATCAGATCGCCGAGGTACTGCTCACCCACGGTCTCGCCGAGCCGCGGACCGCCCGGCGCCGCGCGGTCGAGCTGCTGGACCGGGTGGGTATCGCCGAGGCCGGGAAACGGGCACGGGACTACCCGCACCAGCTCTCGGGCGGACAGCAGCAGCGGGTGCTCATCGCCATCGCGATCGCCGGGGATCCCGATCTGCTGATCGCCGACGAACCCACCTCCGCCCTCGATGTGACAGTTCAGCAGCGCATTCTGGACCTGCTCGATGATCTGCGCCGGGAACGCGGGCTCGGAGTCGTGTTCATCACCCACGATCTCGCGCTGGCGGAGAACCACAGCCACCGGGTCGTGGTCCTCTCCGACGGCACCGTCCGGGAGACCGGCGACACCGAACAGGTGCTGCGCTTCCCCACCGACTCCTACACGCGCACCCTGATCGAGGACGCGCCCGCGCTGTCACCGGACCGGTACGCCCGCCCGGATCTGCCGACGGATGCCCGGCCGGTACTCGAGATCAGGAATGTCGGCAAGGCGTTCCATCCCGGGGCACCCGTACTGGACGACGTGAGTTTCACGGTCACCGAGGGTTCGGTACACGCCTTGGTCGGTGAATCGGGCTCCGGTAAGACGACGCTGGCCCGGACGCTGGCCGGACTCACCGGTTTCGATACCGGCACCGTGACCGTCGACGGCGTCTCGCTGACCGCGCGGGACTGGTCGACGCCCCGCAGACGACGGGAACGCGCCCGGGTGCTGACGCTCGTCCAGCAGAACCCCCTGGCGGCGCTGGATCCCCGGATACCGATCGCCGAGGCGGTCGCCGAACCACTGGCCGTCAACCGGATCGGCACCCGGCGCTCCCGGCGCGCTGCCGCGGTGGCCGCGCTCGACCGGGTCGGACTGCCCGCCGAGATCGGTGCCCGCCGCCCGGCGGAGGTGTCCGGCGGGCAGCGACAGCGGGTGGTGCTGGCGCGGGCGCTCATCGTGGACCCGCGGATCCTGGTGCTCGACGAGCCCACCTCGGCGCTGGATGTGACGGTACAGGCGCAGACGATCGGCCTGCTGCTGGAATTGCAGCGGAGGCTGGGCCTGACACTGCTGTTCATCTCCCACGACCTGTCGCTCGTCCGGCAGATCGCCGACGAGGTGAGCGTGCTGCACGACGGCCGCCTCGTCGAGAGCGGACCGGTGCGTAGCGTTTTCGCCGCACCGCGGCAGGCCTATACCCGCCGGTTGCTGGACGCGGTCCCCCGGTCCGGCGCGGTGGTGAGCGCGGCATGAGCTTCCTCGTCCGCGTCGTGCGCACCGCGACGGCCGTTCTGCTGGTCGCCGCCGGTGTCACCGCCTGCTCGGTGGCCGACGAAAACGATCGTCCCGTCACCCCCGGCCGCGGCGGGCATCTGACCTACCTCGACGCCGAAGCCCTCGCCTCGATGCAGGTACAGGTCAGTTATTGGCAGAACAGCCTGGTCAAGGATCAGGTACTCGATCGTCTCGTCTATCAGAATCCCACCACGTTCCGGTTCGAACCGTGGATCGCCGAGAAATGGACCCTCGACGAATCGGGGACGGTCTACACCTTCACCATCCGCGACGGAGTCACCTTCAGCGACGGTCAGGAACTCGACGCAGGCGCGGTGGAGCGCAACCTGAACTGGCAGTTCACCGGCGACAAAGCCAAAGGCATCACGCCCAATCCGATGCTCCCGAAATCCGGCGTCACCATCACCTCCGACGATCGGGCCCGTACGGTGACGGTCACCCTGCGGGAGCCCTACACCCCGTTCATTCCCGTGCTGTCGATCAATACGGCCGGCCTGGTCGCCGACCGGACGATCGAGGCGTCCAAGGAGACCCAGTCGGTACCCACCAACCTCGTCGGCTCCGGGCCCTTCGTAGTCGAATCCGAGGTACCGGACAAGAAGGTGGTCCTGGCCAAACGGCGTGGTTACGACTGGGCCCCGGCCACCGCCCCGCACCAGGGCGAGGCCTATCTCGACACGGTCACCGTCATCCCGGTCACCGAGGACAGTATCCGGGTCGGTGCGCTGCGCGCCGGCCAGGGCGATGTGATCCGATACGCGCAACCCCCCGACGAAACCCTCTTGCGCAGTGAAGGGTTCGAGGTACGCGGGCTGCGCACCCCGGGGTTGGCCAATACCCTCGATATCCGGCAGACCGCGCCGTACCTGCGCGATATCCGGGTTCGCCGGGCCGTCGCTTCCGGGATCGACCGGCAGGAGATCCTGCGCACGCTCTACACCGACAACTGGCGCGCGGCGAAGAATGTGGTCACCGAGAACTTCCCCGGCTACCGCGACCGCTCGGATGTGGTCCGCTACGACCCGGGCGAGGCGCAGCGACAGCTCGATGCGGCCGGTTGGGTGACCCGGGATTCCGACGGCTACCGGACCAAGGACGGTGCCCGGCTCTCGATCCTCGTCTACGTCGATGTCTACGACCACACCGCCCGGCCGATGTACGAGCTCATCCAACGGCAGTTGCGCCGGGTCGGCATCGAACTCGTGGTGCGGCAGACCGATTTCGCGAACTATCCCACCGCCAGCATCGCCGACGAGGTCGGCCTGCGCCGCAACGGCTGGCCGACCCCGGATCCGGTGCGCCTGTGGCAGAACTACGACAGCGGCGGCGGTGATCTGTACGCCCTCGACGGCGCCGATCCGACCATCGACCGGTTGCTCCGGGCCCAGCTCGTCGAAACCGATCCCCGGCGCCGCGCCGCGCTGCTGCTCGAATACACCGATTACGTCCTCGACAACGCCTACACCGTCCCGCTGCTCGAGGACACCCAGATCTTCGGGGTGGCACCCCGGGTCCAGGGCCTCACCCATGCCGCGAATTCGGTGCCCTGGTTCTACAACGCCTGGATCGACGCCGGACCCGGAAAGCGAGATTGATATGTCATTCGTCCTCGGTCTCCAGATCCCCGACGAACAGCTCGCCCGGGAAGCCGCTACCGGATTCGGCGATCTGCCCGAACGCCTCGACGCCGCGGGGGTCGGATATCTCGTGCTCGGCGGCGACCGCGGTGCCGGGGCCGGCACCTCGCTGAACCCCGCTCTGCTCGGCACCTTCTTCGCCCGCCGCACCACGGGTCTGGGGATCGTGGTCGCGGCCGCGCCGCAGCGGGACCATCCGTTCAATATCGCCCGCCGCGTCGCCGCCCTCGATCACATCTCCCGCGGCCGGGCCGGCTGGCTGGCCCTGCGCGCCGACCATCACCTCGCGTTAGGTGCGCCGCGGCAGGGAACCTGGGCGGCGCCCGATGCTCCGGTGGGTGCCGAACTGCTCGCCGACGCGGTGAGCGCGGCCCGGGCTCTGTGGCGCACCTGGCCGCTGGAAACCCTCACCCGCGAATCCGCCGGCCGGGAACGCACACCCGATATCGAAGTCCGCTACGCCGACCACACCGGAGCGTTCCCGACGACCGGCCCACTGAATGTCCCCACGACACCGCAGGGTGAGCCGGTCGTCGGATGGGTTTACGAGCCGGGCGACCGCGCTCATTACGGCGTCACCGATATCGCGTTCGTCTCGCCTCGTGACCTCGCTGTGGCGGTATCGGGGGATCCGGCCGTGACGACCCATGTCCGGCTGCCCGGTGAGGAAGCCCGATTACGGTCCCGGATCGAAGAACTGGCCGATGCGGCGTGGGGTGTCACCGGAGTGGTGATCCGGATCGGCCTGGCCGAAGTACCGGGTTTCCTGGACCGCACCCTGCCCGCCCTGTCCGCGGCCGGGCTGGTCCGGCCGCGTGACCCCGCGGCCGATGCCGCGCCGACGCTGCGCGATCATCTCGGTATCCCGCGGCGAACCGAACCGGATCCACTCCGGTGGCGACCGGTCTACACCTCAGCCTGAAGGAGTCCGTCGTGGCACGCGAACACATCATCCTCAATATCAATGTGCTCGATCTCGGAATCAGCCCGGCCGCCTGGCAACTGTCCGGTCTGCCCCGGGACGCGACCACCACCGGCGAGTACTTCGCCGCGATCGGGCAGCTGGCCGAACGCGGTACCCTCGACGCCCTCTTCCTCGCCGACAATCCCGCGCTGCGTGAGGATCCACTGCGCAAACCGGGCGATCGGGCCCTGGAACCGACCACCATCCTGGCCACCGTCGCCGCGGCCACCCGTCATCTCGGTCTCATCGGCACCCTGTCCACCACCTTCAACGATCCCGTCGAGCTGGCCGAACGGATCCTGTCCCTCGACCATCTGTCCGGTGGGCGTGCGGCGTGGAACGCGGTCACCACCTACAACCCCTCGGCGGCAGGAAATTTCGGGCTCGGCACGACACCGGACCGGGCGACCCGCTACCGACGTGCCGGTGAATTCGTCGATACCGTCCTCGGTCTGTGGCGCGCGGCGGGCACCGAGCGGGATTTCACCCATCGGGGGGAGTTCTTCGAAATCGCCGGCCGGCTACCGCTGGGCGCCTCACCCCAGGGATATCCGCTGATCGTGCAGGCGGGCGGGTCACCCCAGGGCCGCGACCTCGCCGGTCGCACGGCCAATGCCGTCTTCACAGCGGAGATGACACTCGCCGCCGGACTGGAGCACTACGAACAGGTCAAACTGGGTGCGGTCCGGCACGGCCGGCCCCGCCGCGATATCGCCGTACTGCCCGGATTGATCACGATCATCGGCAGTACCCACGCCGAAGCCCGCCGCCGCTACGAGACCGCCCGTGAAATCCAGGACCCCACCGCAGAATTCACCCGACTGGGCGCACCCCTGGGCCACGATCTCACCGAGTATCCGCTCGACGATCCCTTCCCGCCGCATATCCTGGCCGATCTCGCCGATCCGGACGCCTTCACCGGGTCGCTGGGTTTCCGGGAATCGCTGGTGCGCGGGATCCGGGACCGGATCGCCGCCCGCGGCCGCGGCTACACCCTGCGCGAGGCCCTGTTCGAATTCGGCGCGGGCGGGCACCGCCGGATCATCGGCACCCCGGTGGAGGTGGCCGCGACGATCGAGGAATGGTTCCGGGCGGGCGCCGCCGACGGTTTCAATCTGATGCCCGACGCCTTCCCCCAGGGATTGGAGATCTTCGTCGACGAGGTGGTGCCGATCCTGCGCCGCCGCGGACTGTTCCGCTACGAGTACACCGAGCGGACCCTGCGGGAGCGATTCGGAATCAGCCCCGCGACCACCCACGCGGCCGCCTGAACGGCCCCGGACCGGCGGAGGCATCCCCCTCACGACACCAGTTCGCGGGGTACGCGAAGGATATCGACGGTGCGCAGAATCCGGATGGCCGCGGCCACCGCCGGTCGTGCCGCGGAAGCCTGGCGATAGGTCACGCCGACCCGGCGGATACTATCGGCCACCGGCCCGGCCACCAGTGCGCGGTGTTCGCCGGACAGCGACATCTCCGGCACGATCGCGACGCCCAGACCGTGTGCCACCATATCCGCCATCCCGTCGAAACTCCCGCTGCGGTGCTGGATCCGTGGCGCGAAACCCGCTTCCCGGCAGGCGAACATGATCGAGGCGATCGAGGGCGCGCCGTCGCGGGCCGCGATCCAGTCGGCGTCGCGGACCGCCACCAGACCACGCCGCCGCACCTCCTCCCGCAGACCGGCCGGCGCGATGAGTACCAGCGGATCGTCGCCGAGGAATTCGGAAGCCAAGCCGACCGGCAGGTCCCGGGTCCCGAAGGAATACGCATAGGTGATCGCCAGATCCACCTCCTGGCGGCGTAGCGCGGGCACCGATTCCACCGGCATCAGCTCGACCACCCGCACCCGCAGGCCCGGGTACTCCCGCATCAGTTCGGCCGCCGCCGGAAGCGCGAATCGGGACTGTGCCGTACGGAATGTCGCCAACGTGAGCACCCCGGTCACCTGCTCGGCCGTGGCGGCCACCGCACTCTCCGCCTCTTCCAGCGCCGCGACTATCCGCGATGTGTGGTCCACGAGTACCCGGCCCGCGTAGGTGAGGCGCAGTACCCGGCCCTCGCGGCGGGTGAGAACGGTGCCGACCTCCTCCTCGAGGATCCGCAACTGCTGCGAAACAGCCGAGGTGGTGATGCCGTGCAGTTCCGAAACCGCTGTCATGGTGGATCGTTCGGAAAGGTCACGGAGCAGGATCAAGCGGCGGATATCGTACATGGAATCCTCGTTTCGCAGACGACGGAAGCCATTGTCCGCAGCGGTCGCTGTGCGGGAAATCCTTACGATCCGACTGCGCCGAAGCCCGGTCGCACAGCTCTGGACACGACCGTATGGATAGCGTAGCTTTCCATTATGGATACTTCAGGTATCCATAATTGGTTCGCTCCAGAACCGCCGGCCACCCACCGGACCCGCGACCGGACAGGACCCCGATCGATGTACAAACCACTGCTCACCCTCGCCGCGCTCTATCTCGCCGCGATCGGATTCGCGCTACTGCTCGTCCCGGCACAGTTCGGCGTCGGCGCGGTACCCGAGGACGCGTCCCCCGAACTGATCGCCCTACTTCGCCTGCTGGGCGGACCCTTCCTCGGTATCGCACTGCTGAACTGGAGGTCACGCGATATCGACCCGGCCGCACTCGGCAATACGGTCGCCCTGGCGAACCTGACCGGTTTCGGTGTCGTCACCGTCAACGACGTATGGGGTGTGCTGAGTGGGGAAGCGCGCGATGTGGCCGTGCTGTTCGGCGTCGTCCACCTGGCTTTCGCCGCGGCATTCTGCCTCGCCTGGTTCCGCGCCCGGCCCACGCCGGCCGTGGCACCCGAACCGCGCGACGCCTGACATGATCGAGACGCGCGACGATACGAGGAGGAACGGCAGCGAATGCGGATGGCGGAGTTGAGCCGGGAGTCCGGCGTCGCGATCGCGACGATCAAGTACTACCAGCGCGAAGGCCTCCTCCCCTCCGGCGAACTGACCAGTCCCAACCAGGCCCGCTACGGTCCGGCGCATGTGCGGCGGCTCAAACTCGTCCGCGCCCTCATCGAGGTGGCCGGCCTGCCGGTAGCCGGCGTACGCGAGGTCCTGGCCGCGATCGACGAACCGGAAACCTCACTGCACGATGTCCTCGGCTCCGCGCAACCCGGCCTGCCGGCCACCCCCGCCGGGACCGGCACCGAAACCGATCGCGTCTGGGCCGCGCGGCGCATCGACGAGGTGGCGGCGGAACGCGGTTGGCGGCCGCCGCCGGGGTCACCGCTGGTCGAGGCCCTGGTCGGGGTGCTGTGCACCTACCGCGCGGTCGGGCACGAATGGGCGCTGGACAGCCTGTCCGCCTACGCCGAATCCGCGGATCGAGTGGCCGCCGCCGATATCGCGGCACTCGCCCGGCTGAGCACCACGGAGAACATCGTGGAGGGCGCGGTGGTCGGTACCGTCCTCGGCGACAGTCTGCTGGCCGCGCTCCGCCGGGTGGCACACGCCGAAGCCTCGCGACAACGCTTCGATTCGGCCTGACCCGGCGCCGGTGGTTCCGGTTCGCGACACCGGGTTCGCGTTCGCGCGCGACTCCGCGAACATCACGGTCCGGCAGCACTTTCCACGCAGACTCCCGGCGCGTCCGTTACCCGGCGCGCGGTAGTGACCTCCCGGGGATCCGGAAGGTCGGGAGGGTCGCCTATCGGCCGCTCCCCCGTCCGGCTACGGCGGCGCCGAGCATATCGAGAGCGAAATCCCCGTACTGTGCGGCGATCTCCTCCGCGCTCGCACCGCCGGACTCGCGATACCACTGCGAGATCCCGGTACACATGGTGGCGATCGCCCGGCCCGCCGTCCGCGGATGCGCGGTGGTGAGCTCACCGGCCGCCGCGGCCGCGGCGATCTCGTCGTCCAGGATCTGCTGGAGCTCGCGGCGGGAGCGGGCGATCCGGCTCCGGTCCGCGGGCAGCAGGCTGCGCATTTCGCTGGCGCCGATGAATCCCAGTTCCCGGCGATGGGTGTGGAACAGAGCCAGCGCCTCCACGATCAACCGCACCCGCTCCACCCCGTCGTGCCCGTCGGCCCGGGCCGCGCGGATCCGCCAGTGCAGATCGTCCATGGTGAGGTCCAGGATCCGCACCAGCACTTCCTGTTTGTCGCGGTAGTGGTGGTAGAGGCCGGGCACGCTGGTACCCGCCCGGCGGGCCAGTGCGCGCACGGTGGTGCCGTGGTAGCCGATCTCCACGAACAGGGCGATGGCGGCGGTGAGCACCGGGTCGAACCCGGGCGGACCGAACTCCCGCCAGCGTCCGGCACCGGACGTCGCCGCCGGCTGTCCCGGCCGGCCCGCCTGGACGGCCGGGGACCCACCGAGCAGGTCGCGAGCAGGAACACCGAGGGCCGCGGCCAGGTCGGTGAGACGGCCGACCGAGATCCCGGTGCGCCCGTTCTCGAGCGCGCTCAGCGTCGCCGGACTCACCCCTATCCGCCGGGCGACCTCGCGCAGCGACAAACCACCGCCGCGGCGAGCCGCCCGGATCGCCTCATGCGGCGGTAGCGGTGCGTCGGTGGTCGGATCCGGCATGGTGTTCAGAATAACCGAACATTTACCAAGTTGCTCGGTCCGAATGCAGTCGCAGTTAGCGCGGCAATTTTGACATCTTGCTGCCCTGATGAGAGTGTTCATCCGGAGCGATCGCTCGGTTGTCTCAGCGATCCGCCGGAACGCCAGGAGGACTGCGATGCCGATCGATCTCACCTATTCCGCCGATGTCGAGGCGCTCGTGGAACGCACCCGGGTCTTCGTTCGCGAGTCGGTCCTGCCGGTGGAGGACGCCCACCGCGGCGACATCACCGCGGCGGGCGGCGACGAAATCCGGGTCACCCTGCAGGAGCAGGCGCGGGCGGCCGGTGTGTTCGCCCCGCACGCACCGATCGAATACGGCGGGCACGGCCTGTCGATGTCGGACCGGGCGCCGGTGTTCGAAGAGGCGGGCTACTCCCTGTTCGGTCCGACCGCGCTGAATATCGCCGCGCCCGACGAGGGCAATGTGCATATGCTCGCCCATATCGCCGACCCGGAGCAGAAGGCGCGCTACCTGGAACCGCTGGCCCGCGGCGATCTGCGATCCGCCTTCGCGATGACCGAACCCGCCCCCGGCGCCGGCTCGGATCCGTCGGCACTGGCGACCCGGGCGGCGAAGGTGGACGGCGGCTGGCGGATCAACGGCCACAAACATTTCATCACCGGTGCCGACGGGGCCGGTTTCTTCATCATCATGGCCCGCACCTCCGGTGATCCGGGCCAGCGCGGCGGCGCCACCATGTTCCTCGCTCCGGCCGATACCCCCGGCCTGCGGGTCGGCCGCCATATCGACACCCTGGACCGGGCCATGATCGGCGGCCACTGCGAGGTCTTCTTCGAGGATCTGTTCGTGCCCGACGAGGCGGTTCTCGGCGCGGTCGATCGCGGTTTCGAATACGCGCAGGTCCGCCTGGGCCCGGCCCGGATGACCCATGTGATGCGCTGGCTCGGCGCGTGCCGCCGGGGCCACGATGTGGCAGTCGCCTACGTCGCCGAGCGCGAAGGCTTCGGTTCGGTCATCGGCAATCTCGGGCTCGCGCAGAAGATGGTGGCGGACAACGAGATCGATATCGCCGCCACCCGTGCCCTGCTGGTGCGGGCCTGCTGGGAACTCGACAGCGGGCAGCAGGCCGGTAATGCGACGTCGATCGCGAAAACCTTCGCCGCCGAGGCCATCTTCCGCGTCGTCGACCGCAGTATCCAGCTCTGCGGCGGACTCGGTGTCTCCGACGATCTGCCGCTGGCCCGGCTCTCCCGCGAGGTCCGGCCCTTCCGGATCTACGACGGACCCTCCGAGGTGCATCGCTGGGCCATCGCCAAACGTGCCGTGGGGGCGGCTCGCCGGGCGGCCGCCGCGGGCTGACCCACGGGTCCGCCGATGAAAAACGCCGCCAGGTGAATCACCTGGCGGCGTCGAGCCGTCCGGCGCCGAAAGCGCCGCGGCTCCTTCGCCGACGTCCCACAAGCGCCTCTCGGCGAGTGGTCGCTCGTAGCGACAAATGGGGTGAGGCCCGGGGCTGTCCGGACGCCGACAGCCGTTACAACCGGGATACCGCGTGGACTATTCCGGCCGCGGAGTGTGACCCGGCGGACACCCCGTCACGCACTGGTCGCGGACCGAACCGAGCGGCCCGCCCGACCGGAATGTCCACCGGGCAGCACACACCGTGTGGCAACGTCCGTGCGTGCGGCGGCTCATTCGTGATCGTCGGCGAACACCTCGCGTAGTTTCTGCTCCTCTTCATGCGAGAGATTGGTGGAGATCAGCTCCGCCGTCTGCCCGTGGAACTCCTCGTGCAC
The DNA here is from genome assembly GCF_053605105.1 of Nocardia sp. NPDC003963. NCBI lineage: Bacteria > Bacillati > Actinomycetota > Actinomycetes > Mycobacteriales > Nocardiaceae > Nocardia > Nocardia sp. NPDC003963. Next base: position 314,468 of record NZ_JBSGIP010000001.1, on the reverse strand, counting down.
CCGGTCCAGGGTGGTATCGGAGGTGAGTACGAACAGGGCCGAGGTACCGGGTGTGACCTTGTCCTTCAGGTCGGCGATGAACTTGTCGTCGATTCCCACATCGGTCAGTGACCCGCTCACTGCGCCCATCCCGGCGCCGACCGCGGCACCCAGCAACGGGACGAAGAACAACAGTCCGAACAGCAGGCCCCAGAATGCGCCGCTGAGCGCGCCGATCCCGGCGAGGCTGCGCAACTGCCTGGTCTCGGGCCGCTTCGCACCCTCCGGCCAGCTGAGCACCGCCGCGTCGTGAATGGTGACCAGTTGCCGACGCTGCAGATCTTCGAGTGTGGCCACGGCGTTCTCGGCGCCGTCGGCAGTAGGGAACTTCCAGACGGTCAGGGTCCCGGCCATACGGCTCTCCTTCGTCGCGGATTCCTCCGTGCTCTCGCCCGCCGACAGTAGCCACGCCATCCCGGCGCGGCCTCGCACATCGCGGGTGAGATGCGCGTCGGCGGTGGGGGCGGAACCCGATCCTCACCCGCGACGGGTGAGTTCCCACGCCACCGGGACGGCGACAATCACCGGGTCCGCTCCCGAACGACGGCGACGAGGAGTCCACCATGGTCCATCGAACCGGCACCGGGGACGCCCCGCCGGCGGAACCGTTCCAGCGGCAGAGCGTCGCCACCGGTATCTCGATCGTCGCCGCGGTGATGTTGCTGCTGGCCTCGGCGATGTCGGTGCTCGAGGGGGTCGTGGCGATCGCCGGAGACGAACTCTATATCGCCGGTACCGACTACCTCTACGCCTTCGATACCACCACCTGGGGCTGGATCCATCTGGTTCTCGGTGTCATCGGATTCCTGTGCGCCCTCGGGCTGATGTTCGGTACCACCTGGGGACGGTACGCCGCGGTGGCGATCGCGGGCCTGGTCATCATCGCGAACTTCCTGGCCCTGCCCCACTATCCGATGTGGTCGGTGCTGGTGATCGTGCTCAGTATCGCGGTGATCTGGGCGGTGGCCGCCTGGCGTCCGAAGGCCTGAGCACAATCCGCTACCGGTTCAGTGCGCGAGCGCGATCTTGACCACGACGACGACGGTGGCGACCAGCGTCAGCAGCACCGCGACCATGATCGAGGCACGACCGGGATCTTCGCCGCGCAACCGGCCGATCACGAAGACGATTCCGCCGATGCGGATCAGGACGACGAGTTCGGCGAGGATCTGCGCGGAACGGGGTTCGATCCAGTTCCACCAGCCCGTGGCCAGGATCGCGCAGGGCAGTACCGCCGAGGTGAGGATCGGCACCGAGTTGCGCAGTTCGCGGATCCGGTCGTGCACGGTTGCGCTGCGCCGGTGCCGCACACTGTCGCCGACGGTTTCGGCGAAGCTGTGGGCGACGAAGGTGGAGGCCGCGGCGCCGAGGACCACCAGGATTCCGACATGCCCGGGCGCGGTCGCCACCGGCACCAGGGCGGTGAGTACCAGGATGTTGCCGTAGATATAGGCGCTGATGCGGCTGGCGGCGTTCTCCGGGTCCAGCGGCGTGCGGCGGGAGAAGAGCGGGCCGTGGATCAGCGTCTGCTGGTCGGTGTCCATCTCGGTGTCCTCCACGGAGTACCCCTCGGGGGTGCCGGACCCCGTCGACAACACCGGCAGGCGGATCCGGCAACACCTCGGTCGGACGGACGAGGCCCCATAAGTGTGCGCCCGGCCGAGCCGGAAATCGACCTATCGCAATCTATGAGCAATCGACCCGTACAGCAGCCGATACCGGAGCACCCCGACGACTCTCGACCGACGGCACGACCGCTCGACCCCTGGGGGGATATCGAAGCAGAACCTGGCTCGCGCCGCCCCGCGGCAGGCCCTCCGAACGCGGCCGCCGGCTCCGCACAACCCGGACGATCCCTGCCGGCTGTTCGTGCGCCCCCCGATCGCGGCCGGCAGTTCACCCGTGCGCGGTGCCGGTGCTGAATCCCTCGCCGATATCACCACCAGCGCAGCAGTGGATGCAGCGCGCGTCCGAGCGGGCCGGCCAGCGAGCGGGAGAAGCTTGCGCTCAGATGGTGCTCGTCGTGGTAGACGAGAATATTGCCCACGACCACCGGGCACACCTCAGCGCTGCAGACAGCATCACTGAGGTCGATGGGGAAGACATTCGGGAAACGGGACGCCGGTTCGAGCCCGGGGTTGATCTCGTCCAGCGCGTCGATGCGGTGCATCCCGCAGTCGATCGCGGTACCGCCGAAGGCCAGGCAGTCACCGGCCCGGTACGGGACGCCGCCGTCACGGCGCAACCAGGGCGTATCCCGGATCGCGATCACATTCAGGCGGTGATCGGCGAGTGCCGCCCATACATCCGGATAACCGGGCGGAGTTTCGTCGCCGCTTTCCAAACGGGGGTGGCTGCCGATGGTGAACACCCAATCGGGACGTTCGGTCCCTAGCCTGTCGATCACCTCGCGAGACCAGTCGCGGCAGTCCGGGATGGCCTCCCCCTGGTAGGTGGCGTCCTCGGCAACCGTCAGGGCGCAGCCCATTTTGAGGTAGGTCCGGATGCGGAAACTGTGCTCTTCGGCGAGCACCTGGAAGGCGGGCAGCCAGTGCTCCACATGTGAACTGCCCGCCAACGCGATCGTTCGTTCCGCATCCGGGTCGCCGTAGGTGCAGGTGACGACATCACGGGTATCCCAATCGGCGATGCAGCCGTCCAGCGTCGAAGGCGGCAGGTCCGCCGCGACCTCCAATGGGCCGGGACGCACCGGGGCTTCCGGCACGGGCACATCGGAGGCGAGCGCTTCCGCACCGGGATACCGGGCGACCTCGAGATCGCTCGGTACGGTCGCCTGGGCTACGACGAGGGCCTGCCAGGCGACCGTTACCGCGACCAGCGCGACCGCGGCGGCCGCGACCAGCGATCCGGCGATCCGCTGGTACAGCCGGATCCCACCGCCCGCGGTGGCGCCGGGCCGGGAACGCAACCGGAGCGGTTGTTCGACCCAGCGGTGCGTGCACCAGGCCAGGAGCAGCGATAGCGCGATGATCGCCGTTCCACCGGCGAGACCCGCCTGCGGCTGTTCCCGGTAGGCGAGATAGAAGATCAGAATCGGCCAGTGCCACAGGTACAGCGGATAGGCGATATCCCCGAGCCGGCGCGCGACGGACGTGGCCAGGATCCGATTCGGCCACGGCCGGAGTTCCGGGGCCGGCCCGCTCCCGGACAGGATCAGTGCCACGCAAGCGCCGACGGGCAACAGAGCGGCCGGGCCGGGAAACCGGTTGGCGCCGTCCACGATCAGCCATCCACATCCGACCACCCCGGCCAGCCCCAGCCAGGCCAGGACATGACGCAGCGGGCGCGTGGGCGACCAGAAGGGCGCGGCGAGTACCAGGGCCGCACCCGCCAGCAGTTCCCAGGCGCGGGCGAAGCTGTCGTAATAGTTCCAGCCCTGATAGGTGACCGTGCCGTACGCCGCATACGCGAACGATGTGACCGCGGCCCCGGCCACGATCACCGCCAGCACCGGCCGGGCGAAGCGGTGATACCGACCCCGGCACAGCACGGCCACCCCCGCCACGACGAGTAGCGCCGCCAGATAGTACTGACCCTGTACCGACATCGACCACAGGTGCTGGAGCGGACTCACCGACGGATCCGCCGCCAGATAGTCCGACCAGGTCCAGGCGAGCTGCCAGTTCTGGTAGTAGAACATCGACGCCAGCGTCTGAGTGGCGATATCCGCCCATTGCGTATAGGGCCGCAGAACCACGGCCGCGCCGACAACCGCGATGAGCACCACGATCAACGCCGGCAGCAGTCTGCGCAGCGTCCGGCGCACCGTGAACCACACACCCACCGACCCGGTGGCATCGGCCCGGCGCAACAGCAGACCGGTGAAGAAGAAGCCCGACAGCACCAAGAAGACGTCCACGCCGCCGGATACCCGGCCCATCCAGATGTGGAATACCACCACCAGCGCGATCGCCACCCCGCGCAGACCGTCCAGGTCCGCGCGATACGCCGCGGCCGAGGAACCACTCGCGGCGAACGCCGCACCGGTCCGGGGCCCGGCCGACGACCTGTCGGCTACCGCACCGGCGCCCGTTCCGAGATGCCCCTGCCCTCCGGACGACCGAGGCACACGGCCGGGCAAATCCGACACAGCCATGCCAAAACCCATTTCCTAACCACCGTGGAGCCGGTCGCGTCATCGTGCGGACGCCCGCTGCTGCCGCTCGACACCAGGCTCCACGCGGCGGCACGACCTGTGCGGTGCCGGACCGCGTACACCATTTCCCACCTGCTTCCACTGTATCGGACGCTTCTCACTCCTCCGGGCTCCCATCCCTGCGCCACCGTCGCACCGGACCGGACACAGGTTCGTACCGGGCAGTACCGGCTCGACCGCCGGTTCGGCACGGGCCCGATCGAGGGCGTGCGCCGCCCGAGCCCACACCTCATCGGTTTCCCATACCGAAGATCGAGCCGCCGCGCGGCTGCGTCCCCTCGGAGAGGGGCGGGGCCATGCCATTCCTGAACCCGCTGACGGGTGGCGCCGCTCCCCTGTGCCCAACCCCCTTCGACACACGCCCTAGGGGTCCAGCGGGTTGTTCCGCGTCACGATCAGCGGGTCGGCCGGGGTGAGCGGCAGGTCCGGCAATTCGTCGAGGGCGACGCCGAAAGTAGCCGCCAGCACCTTGCGCGAATACGCGCTCATCGACGCGCGATAACCGATATCGGCCGGTGTGGGCTGATCGAAGAAGATCAGCAGATGGATCCGGGGTGCGTCGATCACCTCGATATGGTGCGGATAGGCGCGCGGGACGAAGTACACCTCACCGGCGTTCACCGTATAGGTGTCCAGGTTCCCGTCGGGATCCATGATCGTCATCCGCGCCGAGCCCTCGTGGACATAACCCATCTCGGCAGTGACCGGGTGCCAGTGGGGTTCGCGCATACCGTCCTCGCGGATCCGCAGCGAATACATCGAGATATCGCGCAGGGCCGGCCAGAACTGCGCCCGGGCGGTGCGCGCCGAACCGACCGGTGAGTCCACCGGCGCGGGCATGGCCTCGACGGCGAAGTGGTGCGGATCGCCGAAATGGGCCCCGGCGGGGATATCCGGTTCGCCGTCGCGCCGGGCGACCAGCCGCGCGGTGGTGCTGCGGCGGATATCGGCGAACGCGGCCGCGGGCAGGTCGTAGGTGTTGCCGAGCACGGCATCGGTCATCGCACCCACCGCGGCACTGAGACCGAAATCCTCGGGCCGTTCGTGACGGAAGCCGAGGACGAACTCGGCATCGGTATCACCGATGTTCTCGACATGGTGCAGCGCGCCGGAGTCGATATGGAACATCTCCCCCGCCGCGACCGTGAACGAGGAGAATCTGCTGCCGTCGTCCAGCACCGATACCAGCGCCCGCCCGGCGGTGCAGTAGGTGAGTTCGGTGGCATTGGCATGCCAGTGGGGTTCACGGAAGGCACCGGGCGCCAGGGTGAGACGTTTGATCGACAGTCCCGAAAGGATCGGGAAACTGTCGGCGGTGAGCCTGGTCAGCGAACCGAGTTCACTACGGTAGATCTCTTCGCCCTGCCACAGGGATGCGACGTGGACCGACGGTGTGCGCATAGATCCTCCTTGCTCGCAGATGACCTCTCATCGATCATCCGCTCGCGGCAACTCACCGGCCATCGGCCCACAGCCCACATCTGTATCGGGGCCGGATTCCACTCAGCGGATCGGGTGGTTCGCATTTTCGGTGTGATCGCCGACTCTCGGTATTCATGGGCAGCGATGTGATGGGGCACGGATGACCGGCTTGATGGGTGACAGTATCGCCGCTGGGATGGCGCAGTACTATCGGCCCGAATATGCCGCACCCGCCGTAGGATTCCTCGCCCACCGGGAAGTTCCCATCTCCGGAGAGATGTTCGTAATCGGCGGCGACCATATGCGACGTGTGTTCGTCGGCGTCGGACAGGGACATCGAGCAGATTCCGGGGAACTGTCCATGGAACGGATCCGCGACAACTTTGCGACCGTCATGAGCACCCAGGGACATATCGTCGCACAGAACACGCTGGACAAGGTCATGCTCGACCCTCGGGTTCCCTGGGAGGACGGGGTCGACACCGTATTCTAGGCACGGCGCCGAGCCTGCCCCCACCGCACTCCGCCGAGTACCTCCACGATCGCGCCGGACCACAGACGGAGCGACAGCAGGAGGCTGGAATGCGGCGTCGGTGAAAAGCGACCGGCCGGGAAAGTGATCCTGGGACCGCGGCGCTCAGGGCGCGCAGCGGGGCGGCCGCGTCCGGGGCGCCCTATTACACACCGAAATTTCTGTCGGCGGACCGGGTGCGTTCCGCTGAACGGGAACGCCACCGGCCGGTAGTCGATACCACAGGCACGCTGGCCGGGAAACGCAACCCGGACAGGAAGGACGACACAGTGCACGGAGGGACCGCACGGTGAACGAGACCGATGGCCGCGTGGCAGTAGTCACCGGCGCCTCGCGCGGCGCCGGTAAGGGGATCGCGCTGGCCCTGGCCGGCAGCGGTGCGACCGTCTACGTCACCGGCCGCACCCAGGAGGAAGGGCGCAGCGCCGACGGGTTACCCGGCACCATCTACCGAACTGCCGAAGAAATCACGGCCCGCGGCGGTACGGGTATTCCGGTGGTCTGCGACCACGGTGACGAAACCCAGGTACGCGCTCTTTTCGAGCGAATCGGGCATGAGCACGGGCGACTCGACATATTGGTGAACAATGCCACCGCACTGTCGGCATCACCCGGAGCGCCCGGTCTGCCTTTCTGGCAGCGACCACTCGCCGACGAGTTGAAACCGCTCGATGTCGGCCTCCGCTCCCACTTCGTCGCCACCTACTACGCGGCCCCGCTACTGGTACGCGGTGGCGGGCTGGTCGTGCACACTTCTTCTCCGGGGGCACGCACCTACCTCCCCGGAGTACACGGCCCGGTATACGGGGCCGGGAAAGCCGGCTCGGACAAACTGGCCCATGACATGGCGCAGGAGTTCCGCCCGCACGGTGTCGCGGTCGTCTCGATCTGGATGGGTGTCCTGGACACAGAACAGCTCCGGCGCGGCGAACTCGGTGCCGATCGGTTGGTCGGCACGTTGTTTCCTGGTGTCGAATCACCCGAGATGACCGGCCGGGTGATCGGAGCCCTGGCCGACGATCCGGCGGTGATGGCGCGCACCGGACACACCTACTGGGGATCCGAACTGGCGAGCGAGTACGGGATAACCGATACCGACGGTTCGGTTCCGCCGTCGTATCGCGAGTGGCTCGGTGCGCCGTCGGATTTCCCGGCGGTGGCACCCACGTACGCCGCCTTCCTGGCGGAACGGGACGCCCGCACTCGGGAGGACCGCACGACGGTTCTGCGCCCGAACGGTCCGAGGCAGCCCGGCGAGCCCGCGAACACAGGTGCCGACCGGATAGCCGTCAGCGACCACGACCGCATAATGGCGATCGAACATCTCAAGTATCGATACTGGCGAGCCTGTGATGCCAAGGACCCCGCGGGTATTCGCGCGTGCTTCGTCGAGACCGGTGCGGATATCGATTTCGGCCCGCTCGGCCGCTTCGATGCCGACGGTTTGACTCAGGTGTTCCAGGACATCGCGCTGCGCACGCACGAAGGCGGGCACCGAATCCTCGATATGCACCACGGCATGATGCCGGACATAACCCTCCTCGGCGCCGCCGAGGCCGTCGGATCCTGGACACTGCGCTTCACCCAGCTCGATCTGCGTGCCCGGACACAGACACTCGCGGCCATCGAATACGACGACCGTTACGTGCTCGAAAATGGTGAGTGGCGCATGAGCACATGTCACTCTCGTACCCTCTGGTCGGTAACCCAGCCGCTGCCGCCGGACGCCACGATCACCGACAACATCGGCTGACCACCGGGCCGCCCGCACCGGGCGGCCCGGGACCGTCGTCATACCCGCCCGCCTCTGGCCCGGTCGGATATTCTCTCCGCGATTCGCGGCAACCTGCGCCATCATGGGCATCACCGCTGCTGCCACCGGCCCACCGATCATGAGCAGGTGGGCCGGTGGGGTAGTTACCAATCCTGCCAGGGGATGATCGTCCGCAGCGGACTGTCGAAGAGCTTCTCTCCGACCACCGGTCGCAGCGAACCGCCGCCTACGGTGGCCGAGTCCTGTTCCAATTCCACAAGCGAACGAGTCACCTCGGCGGGGTCGTCGTCGAGGTACAGCATCCGGATGCGGATCGACCCCGGCGAGTATTCACGATTCCCGTCGCCGAGGGGCAGGGTGGGATGTTTCTGTAGCGAATGCAGAGAGAAGGTCCACGCTCCCGCCACTCCGGGGCAGTCGAGTAGTGCGGGAATGCCGACGCGGTCGTCCCATCGGAACTGCTCGTGCACGTCGACGCCGTGTGGCTGCGCGAAGTGGGTGACGGTGAGATGTAACCCGCGGTTGGGGCGGAAAGGCAGTGCGTCCGCCGACACCCCGATGCGCGGGGCCGCGTATCCCTTGACGGGGGTGAAGAATCCGAGCAGCGGTCGCCGGACACCCGGCAGTTGAGGGCCTCTGCCCCACTGGAAGGAATCCTCGCCCAGTTTCGTCCACGCGGCGACGCTGTCGTCATATGGCGGGCGGAACCAGTACATCGCCACATAGTCGATCTCGGACAGGTCCGGGGACGACGACCTGTCCAGTGTGGTGTATTCGGTCGGCCGCGCCCATCGATCGCCCCAGGCGACGCCGGGCAGCAGCAGGTTCTCCGGGCGGTGGTCCAGCTGATGCCATTCGTTGTATTCACGGTGTACGCCGGGATCGGTGAGATCGATGAAGGAGAAGAACGCGTGTTCCGAGAACATATAGCCTGCCGATTCGATTCGATGAACAATTTCCGGGCGGTTCCGGGCGACCGGACCGCCGGCGCCGGAGGTGAGCACTGTGCCGGTCGCCGGGCATCCGGACGGCCCGGCACGGGGTGCCATCTCACCACCGTCGATCATGACGCGAACACGGCCGGTACGTCCGAGGGTCTTTCCACTGAATGGGCACCGAAATATCCGCGTGCGTACTCTCGCGGCGAGACGCCGACTGCGACAGTCCTGGCTTACTGACCGTCTCTACGCCGGTTCACTCCGCGATCCCGGCTCACTTCCCGCTCAACGGAACACACTCTGGTCACAGATGATGACCGATGGCGTAATTCTCTCAGCTCTCGCGAAGTGATCCGAGATATCACCCCGCGCGGCAATTCGACCCACTCGTGCGCCGACCGCCCGGTGCGGCTCTGGATCGCCTCACCGACACCGACGACTACACCAACCGACGGCGCACGATCTGCGGTACTGCTCGCTTCACCATGACAAAGGAGTCATTCGTTGAGAATCCGAGACCGGGTGACATCCTCGGTGGGCGCGGTAGCCGCCGTACTGTTGCTCACCTCGTGTACCGGCTCGGCCACCGTGGAACGTCGCCCGGCCGGGGAACCCCGGCACGGGGGGACGGTGACGCTGGCCTGGAATACCGAGTCCCAATCCGTGGATCCGGTGACCTGCGCCATCGGTATCGGGTTGGGACCCTGCCAAGCGATCTACGGCGCCCTGCTCTATTACGACTCCGAAGCCCGCGAAGTCGTGCCCGGTATGGCGGAATCGTTCACGAGCGAAGATGGAAAACACTGGACATTGAAACTCCGCCCTGGGGTCACTTTCACCGACGGCACCCCGTTCGATGCCGCGGCGGTGGCGTTCAATTGGGAACGCGCGCTGGACCCGAGCATGCTCTCCCCCAGTAGGGCCGCGGCGAAAACCATGCGCTGGAGAGTTGTCGACACACTGAACTTGGCGGTGACCTCCACGGAGGTCAATCACCAACTTCCCTATCAGCTCACCGAGTCACTCGCGTTCGTCGGTTCTCCCACAGCCATCGAACGCAAGGGCGCGGACTTCGCCAATGCTCCGGTCGGAGCCGGCCCGTTCGTCTTCGCTTCCTGGACACGCGGCACCGAACTGGTTCTCGAACGCAATCCCGACTATTGGGACCGCCCCCGGCCGTATCTCGACAGATTCGTCTACAAGACGATCCCCGCCGACGACCAGCGCTACAACGCCCTACAGGCCGACGAAGTGGATGTCATGGTCGTGGTCAGCGATAGGTACGCCGAACGCGCCCGAACCGCCGGGATGGAGGTCGTCCAGTCCACGATGCTCGGCGGAAACGGGGTGCGTCTCAGCAGCCGAGGCGCCCTGACCGATCCAGACCTTCGCACCGCCATCGGGAAGTTGATCGACAACAAGCAGATCTTGGCCGCGGCCTTCCCGGGTGACGACGGCGCCGACTACTTCATGCCCGAGGATCATCCGCTCTTCGACAAGGCCGCGAAATGGCCGGACAAGGACGTCGACGGCGCGCAACGGCTCGTCGACAGTTACCGAGCCCGCCATGGCGGGGAGAGAGTCTCCCTGTCGTATATCACGACCGCGGGTAGTCCGATCCTGACCCGAGTGGCCGAAGTCTTGCAGGCCCAACTCCAGCAGGCCGACGGCCTCGAGCTCGTCATCGAACCACTGGACGGCGCCGGCTACGCGAGCGCGCTGGTCTCCGGCGACTACGATCTGATCCTCTCCTCACTCGGTACCGCGCACCCCGAGAACCTTTATCGCATATTCCATTCGAAGGGCTCCGGCAACCCGGCGAAGTACTCGAATCCCACCGTGGACCGGGCGCTGGAACTCACCCACACCTCCAGCGACCCTGCCATTGTCGACGAGGCCTACCGAACCGCGATCCGGGAACTCGTGGCCACCACCGCCTACCGATACTGGCGGCCCTCCAGGACGAGCCTGCTGCTCCGTCCGGAGGTCTACGGCGTCGAACCGGCGTACCAATACTGGATGCGCCCGGAATCGGCCTGGATACAGGAGTGAAGTCCGATATGACAAGCTCGAGCGCCTATTCGGCATCACACCGGCGGGCAGATCGGTGACCCGGCGCGTTCTCGCCGCGTACCTGGCGAAACTGCTCGCTGTCCTGGCTCTGGTCAGCATTTCGACTTTCCTGCTCCTGGAGATGATCCCGGGCGACCCCCTGGCGACTCTCCTGCCCGAGGGCGCAACTCCGGAGATGCGGGCGGCCGCGGCCGAACGGTTCGGCCTCGACGGCCCCCTGCTACAGCGGTACTTCGAATGGCTGGGCTCGGCCCTGCAGGGCGACCTCGGCAGGTCGATGCAGTCGCAGCTGCCGGTCACCGATGCCATCCTCGAAAGGCTGCCCGTCACTCTGGAACTGGCAGGGGTCTCGATCCTGGTCGCGCTGGTCGTCGCCGTTCCGCTCGGTGTATGGGCGGGCTACCGACCGGGCGGCGCAGCGGATCGGATCACGACATTCCTGTGCTCCGTGACACTTTCGATTCCCAGCTTCCTGCTCGGGATCCTGCTCGTTTTCGTATTCGCAGTGACCTTGCAGGCACTACCGGTGCTGGGCTGGACACCACTGTCCGAAGGTTTCGGCCCGCACCTGAGCGGTCTGGTACTGCCGGTGGCGACGCTGGCCGCCATCGAAGCTGTCGCATTCATCCGACTGCTCCGCAACGATATGGTCGCGACACTGCAGCAGGACTTCGTCCTGTCGGCACGCGCCCGCGGCATTCCCACCAGCCGGATCCTGTTCGTTCACGCGCTGCGCCCGTCCGCCTTCTCCTTGCTCACAGTCCTCGGTGTATCGATGGGCCGGTTGATCGGTGGGACGGTCATCGTCGAATCGATTTTCGCGCTACCCGGATTGGGATCGCTCGTAATCACCGCGATCAACTCCCGGGACTATCTGCTCGTACAAGGCATCGTCCTGGTGGTCGCCGTGGGATATGTCCTGATCAACGCGCTGGTCGACCTGGCCTACCCCGTGCTCGACCCGAGAGTGAGAACGTCATGAGCACCATCACCGACAATCCGGCTGTTTCCGGCCCGATCACCGTGGAAGCGCCACCGGACCGGGCGACTACAGCCGGTCCGCCCGCTCGCACGCGGCGTCGTACCATCGGTACCCTCGCCGGAACCGTCTGGCTGATCGCGATCACGCTCGCGGCCGTGGCCGCACCGGTGCTCCCGTTACCGGATCCGGCGGAGATCACCGACCGGTATTCGATACCGCCGTTCCGGCAGTCCGCGCACCTGTTGGGCACCGATCCCCTCGGGCGGGATTTGCTGAGCCGGGTCATCCACGGCGCCCAGATCTCGCTGGCAGTCGCGATAGGAGCGACGCTGCTGGCGCTGGCCGTGGGGACAGCGCTCGGCCTGACGGCCGGATTCTTTCGCCGCAGTGTCGATATCGCACTCGATATCGGCACCAACACCATCCTCGCGTTCCCACCCTTGATCCTCCTGATCGCGTTGGTGGCGGTCATGGAACCGAACCTCGGCACGTTGATGGTCGGGCTGGCGCTGGTCGGTATGCCGACATTCGCGCGTATCGCCCGCGCGAACACCATCGCCTTCGCGGGCCGCGAATTCGTCACCGCGTCGAAAGCTCTCGGCGCGAGCACATTTCGGATCCTGATCCGGGAGATACTGCCCAACGTCGCGCTGCCGGTGTTCTCGTTCGCGATCGTCGTCGCCGCGTCACTGGTGGTGGCCGAGGGTTCGCTCAGTTTTCTCGGGCTGGGCGTACCACCCCCGGCGCCGAGCTGGGGCGGGATGATCGCAGCCGGCCGGGAAAACCTGTACGAAGACCCCTATCTCGTACTCGTGCCGGGCGTGTTCTTCTTTCTCACCGTGCTGTCACTCAACATGACCGGCGACTGGGCACGCGACCGCATCGGACGGGAGTCGTCACTGTGACATCACTCGACAAGGCTCAGGATCACCCGATTTCGGTAGAACTCACACCGGTAAAGCCCGCTCGGACACCCGCACTGGCTGTCACCGACCTGCGGGTATGGTTCGACACTCCGCGCGGAATGGTACGCGCAGTCGACGGAATCGATCTGGCGGTCGCCCCGGGCAGCACTCTCGGAATCGTCGGAGAGTCCGGTTCGGGCAAGTCGGTACTCGCGCGCACAGTAATGAACATTCTCCCGCGCAACAGCAGCATCCGGCCAGGGTCCCGGATCGAGGTCGACGGTCGCGATACCGCCGCACTCGACCGTAGAGAAGCTCGTGCACTGTGGGGTTCCCGGATCGCCATGGTGTTCCAGGATCCGATGACCTCCCTGACACCTGTTCTCACGATCGGTCAGCAACTCACCGAGACCCTGCGTCGGCACCTACCGCTTTCCCGCGCCCAAGCGGCACACCGCGGCGAGGAACTACTCGCCTCGGTAGGGATCCCGGACGCACGACGCCGTCTCGACCAGTACCCACACAACCTCTCCGGCGGCATGCGGCAACGCGTGGTGATCGCCCTGGCCCTCGCGTGTTCGCCGCGGCTGCTCATCGCCGATGAACCCACGACAGCTCTCGATGTGACTGTGCAGCACCAAATTCTGACGTTGCTGGCCCGGCTGCAGCGGGAGACCGAGATGGCGATGGTACTCATCACCCACGATCTCGGGGTCGTGGCCGGCCGGACAGACGAAATCGCCGTCATGTACGCCGGCCGGATAGTCGAACACGCACCGACCAAGGACCTGTTCCGCGCGACCCGGCATCCCTATACGCAGGCGCTGCTCCGGTCCATTCCACGTCTGGAATCACCCAGCCACACCAGACTGGAAGCCATCCCCGGTCGGCCGCCGACCATCACCGACCCGCCACCCGGCTGCGCGTTCGCGCCGCGCTGCCGGTACGCCCGGCCACGCTGTCTGACCGAGACACCCGGATTGACTGCCGCGGCCGATGAGGGGCCGCGGCATCGCTTCGCCTGTTTCTATCCGGCGGGCACTCCCGACGGCGAGGCCGCCCTGGCAACGAACACGGCAGCGGGCGCCTCGGCCGCCGGATTATCCCTGGAATCGAGGAGTGTGCTCTGATGGCCGGAACGGGAACTGCCCATTTGCGTCCGGACGGCACCGATGTCGTACTCACCGTCCGGAACCTCGTCGTGGAGTACAACACCGCCAACGGGGGCAAGGTACACGCTGTCTCGGGTGTGAGCCTGGACATCCGGCGAGGAGAAACACTCGGCCTCGTCGGCGAATCAGGGTGCGGGAAATCGACTCTCGCCAAGGCGATCATGCAACTCCCGCCGCCCACCTCGGGGCAGGTGCTGTTCAAGGGCGACGATCTCGCCACCAAGTCCGCGCGGAAGTTGCGCTCGGCCCGCAGGCCGATCCAAATGATCTTCCAGGATCCGATTTCGTCGTTGAACCCGCTACGCAAGGTCCGCCATATCGTGGCCGAGGGCTTGGAAATCGCCGGTCGGCACACCGGCGCGAAGCGGGCCGAGATGGTCGCCGATATTCTCGATTCGGTCGGACTCGATCCGGTTACCGCGGGTGACCGGCGGCCACACGAATTCTCCGGTGGCCAGTGCCAGCGGATCTCCATCGCTCGCGCGATGGTCGTCGAACCGGAGATGGTGATATGCGACGAGCCGGTATCAGCTCTCGATGTCTCCGTCCAGGCCCAGATCCTGAACCTGCTCGAGGATATGAAGGATCGATACGACCTCACGCTGCTCTTCATCGCCCACGATCTTGCGGTGGTGAAGAACATCAGCGATCGAGTGGCCGTCATGTATCTCGGCAAGATCTGCGAGATCGCCGCACCCGACTCGCTCTACGCGAGCCCGGCGCACCCATACACCACCGCCCTGCTGTCGGCAGTACCCGAACCCGACCCCGAGGTCGCACCAGGCACACTCACCCTGTCCGGCGATTTGCCCTCACCCCACGATCCACCCTCCGGATGCAGATTCCGGACCCGCTGTCCGCGGGCCACCGCGTTATGCGCGGAAGCCGAACCGACGATCCGTGAGATCCGGCCGCGACATTTCGCTGCGTGCCATTTTCCGGCGGAGTCGTCGGTGGCCACCGGAGCCGCGGTACCCGAGTAAGCACCACCGAACCGAATCGGCGAACGCCGTTTCGCCGATTCGGTGCCGGACGAAGTGAGGGCCGAAGTGCGGTATCGACTCCACCGGCACGATCCGGCGGCAGATATCCGGCCGCTCTACCGAGTGGATACTTCGTACCGCGGATGCGCGAGATTCGACAAGCCCGGTCGGTCGGCATTTCGAAGCCGGCCACCGCAGGCCGGCACGGACCGACATCGGTAGCCGATCACTGGGCGACTCCCCAGAGCGGCGGGATCTCCCGGGAGCCGGTCACCCGACAAGAGGCTCGGCATCCGGTGACCACATCGCGCCGACGGGTCGCGATGCCCGCGTGAAGGCCCCGGGGGGTCGTACCTCGGTGGCGCGCACCCGCAGCGGTGGGATTCCTGAAGCCTGCCGCCGGACAGCTGTTGCTGCGTGCCGGATATCGGCGATCATCGTCTCGATCCGGGCGGAATTCGTCGGACCGCACAGCGAAAGCGCGAGGTGCCCACCCGCGCCGGTAGCGATCGGTGCCGCCACCACGGTCACGCCCAGCGCGCAACCTTGCGCATCGACCGCTACCCCACCCCGGTCTCGGGTTCTGGCCAGATCACGGTCGAGCTGAACGGCCGAACGCACTGTGTAGCAAGTGGGAACAGCGCCGAAGACGATCTCGGGCCAATCCGTCCTGGGGACGGCCGCCAGCAAGGCCCGGCCGGCCGCGGTCCGAGCTACGGGCTGCCGCGCACCCACACCCCATTCACCGGCATCTCCCGGCCAGACACCGACACGTTCGAGGTGAAGGATCTCCGCACCGGCCAGCATGCTCAGATGGGCGGTGAGGCCGGTTCTGCGATGCAGTTCGGTCATCACCGGCAGCGCGGCACGGTGAATGCTGCGCTGCCGGGTGAACTGCGTACCCAGTTCGAACATACGGTGCCCCAGCGTGTACTTGAACTCGTTGCGCTCCACCCACCCGAGCTCGACGAGGCGTTGCAGGATGCGGTGGGCCGAGGATCTCGGCAGACCCGAGCGGCGCGCCACCTCCGCCAATGTGAGGGGCCGCTGCCCGACGAAACATTCGAGTATCGACGCCACCCGGTCGATCATCGCCGTGGGAGTCTCGCCGATTCGCACCATTGCCATGCACACCTCCAGCCGACCATGGTCAGCTTCTGCCTATCTGTCATAATGTGACATGTGTGAGTGTAGCCACAATGTGACGCGCATGTAAAGCAGCTCACAAACGTTGAGGCACCAGCGGATTACGCCGTTTGCCCGCCATCGACCACGAAGTCCTGTCCCGTGCAGTAGCCGCTCGCATCACTGGCCAGATAGACGACCAGCGCGGAGACCTCTCCCGGACGGCCCACCCGGGCGATCGGCAACCGCTCCACTGCGCCCCGGCCACTCCGGGTCTCCTCCGACACCATCGCCGTGTCGATCGCACCGGGACATATGGTGTTCGCCCGGATCCCCCGACTGCCCAGTTCTTTCGCTACCGACCGAGTCACGCCCCGCAAACCCCATTTCGCCGCGGCATACGCGGGCGCCTCCGGGTATCCGGTCAGTGCGGCCGTCGATGCGATATTGATGATCGATCCGCCGGCCCCCATGGCAGGCAGCACGGCCTGCATACCCAGCACAGCTCCGATCAGATCGACATCCAGGACGAAACGTAGCTCGGCCTCCGACAGCTCGGCCAACGGCGCCTTACGCAGTACTCCGGCATTGTTGACCAGCACGTCGATCCGCCCGAACCGGTCGACCGCGGCTTCCACGGCCGCACGCCATGCCACGGCGTCCCGAACGTCCAACTCGATCGCCAGATGCGGTCCGGTCAGTTCCGCCGCCGTCTGCGCGAGTGCCACCGTGTCGAGATCAGCGAGAACGACCGCCGCGCCGTGCGCCGACAGCTGCCGTGCGTGTTCGGCGCCCTGGCCGTGCGCCGCCCCGGTAACGAGGACGACCTTCTGGTCGAGATCGAACAGATTTCCGCGGTTTGCACCCACTGGGCGATTCCTTCCGTACACGCAGCCTCCGCCGAGCGGAAACAGCGACGATCTTCGGGCGCCGGTGATGTCCGGTCAGCCGCAGTGTGAAAGAGTTCGCCGCTTTGGTCGGGAAAGCGGCGAACCCATCAGGGTTCTCGGCACGAACAGGTTGCCGGCGGCGTGGTCCGA
This sequence comes from Nocardia sp. NPDC003963, assembly GCF_053605105.1. Classification (NCBI taxonomy): domain Bacteria; kingdom Bacillati; phylum Actinomycetota; class Actinomycetes; order Mycobacteriales; family Nocardiaceae; genus Nocardia; species Nocardia sp. NPDC003963. Next base: position 297,306 of record NZ_JBSGIP010000001.1, on the reverse strand, counting down.
CCATCGCGCGCCGGAGCGAAACCCGATGAGCGGCAGAGTCAACAGACCGGCTCCGCGGTTGCCCGCCGCGCCGCCAGCCGTTCCGCGGTCGATCGATCGAGCAATTCGATCACCTGCCCGAGTGGATCCCGGTGGTAGACGGCGCCGCCCGGAGACACTCCACCGTGGCCACCGGACATCCACAGCGGAGCTCCCCGCGCGGCCAGTTCCGCGGACGCGGACACCAGGTCGTCGACCACGAAACCCAGGTGATGGATACCCGTCCGCGGCTGCCACACCGGCGAGCCGGGCACGGTGCGTATCAACTCCACGAACGGCGGCCCCGCGGATAGACCCATCCGCTGCACCGTGTCGTACCGGACGCCGTCGATCAGGCAGGGGTACTGTGCCTCCGCGAAGAGTGCCACATCCACTCCGTACAGCTCGTGCAGCAGCGCGGCCGATTCTTCCAGGTCATCGACCACGAGCCCGATATGATGGAGGCCGGCCAAGTCGTAGCACATGGTCAGTACATGCCCTCGTCGATCGGCACACCGAGCTCCCCGCGCCCGTACATCGCCAGCGCGCGCTCGACATCATTGATCACGTGCACACTGCCGGCGTGCGCGTCCCGCCAGTGCCGTTCGATCGGATTGTCCTTCTTGATCGAATGCCCACCCGAGTTCTCGAACAGCATCTCGATCGCGTGCAGCGAACGTTCGGTGCCCAGCACCTGATCACGCCGCGCACGCAACCGCACCCGTTCGGGGATCTCCTCTCCGGCTTCGACATAACGGGTCTGTTCGGCGACATTGTGGTCCAGGGAGAGCGCCGCGGCCTCGATCTCGCCGGCGGCTCGGGCGACGCGGACATGGGCGAACGGATCGGCGGCGACCTTCTGTCCACCGTAGGACAGGCGCACCCTCTCCTTCATCCGCTCGACGTGCGCCGAATATGCACCTTCGGCACACCCGACAATGGCGTTGGTGATCGCGTAGGAGAACACCATTCCGAACGGCAGCTTGTAGATCGGGTCGGTATTCACCTGCTGCCCAGGGCCGCGCAGCGCGTCCTGATCCCGCGAACTATAGGCGCGGTGGGCAGGAACGAACGCGTTGTCGATGACGATATCGTTGCTTCCGGTGCCCGAGAGGCCGACGACATTCCAGACGTCCTCGACCGCATAGTCGGTGCGCGGCACGAGCGCGGTGAGGTACTCCGGTGACGCACCGTTCCCACCCTGGCGCAGCGTACCGAGCAGCACCCACTGGCAGTGATCGCTACCGCTGGAGAAACTCCACCGGCCGGTCAGCCGGTAGCCGCCCTCGACCTCGGTGAGCATGCCGGTGGGGGCGTAGGACGAGGACACCAACGCATCCGGCGTCTCTTTCCACACATCATCCTGGGCCGCTTCGTCGAACAACGAGATCTGCCACGGATGCACGCCGACGACGGCGGTCACCCAGCCGGTCGACGGACACGCCGCGGCCACTTCCCGCACCACCGAGTACAGATCCGCGGGATTGCGCTCACGGCCGCCGTACCGCTCGGGCTGCAACAGTGTGAACACACCGGCTGCCGTCAGTTCGCGGATCGTTTCCGCGGGCACCCGCCGCTGCTCGTCGGCTTCGGTGGCACGCTCCCGGATCACCGGCAGCAGCGGCCGCACCCGATCCAGCACCTCGTTACTCATCTGTTCTCCTGATCCCCGGTACCGGTATGTCGAGTACTTCGCCCCGGCACTGTGCCGATGACGGTAAGCCCGGCCACCACGAAGGAATCGCGAAAATCTCAACCACCGGAACGTTGCCGGGAATGCGCGATGTTCGATCCCGGCGAGCACGAATTCCACTGACCAGGAAGGAACACAGTCCCCTCGGGATTCGCCGTTCAGGATGAGCCCCTGATCACTTCCGAGGAAGGACCTTCCATGAGTTCGGCACCCGGTCCGGAATCCGTTTCCACCGACCCCACACAGTTGCGCAGGGTCGCGGCCTCCAGCCTGCTCGGTACCGCTATCGAGTACTACGATTTCCTGCTCTACAGCACCATGACCGCGCTGGTGTTCAACAAGGTGTTCTTCCCGGATTCCAACCCGGCGCTGGGCACAATCGCCGCTTTCGGCACACTGGCCGCCGGCTATGTGGCCCGGCCGATCGGTGGCATCGTCTTCGGGCATTTCGGCGACCGCCTGGGCCGGAAGAACATGCTCGTCCTGACCATGGCGATGATGGGCGCGGCGAGTTTCCTGATCGGTGTGCTCCCCACCTATCAGGCGGTGGGAGCCGTCGCCCCCTTGCTGCTGGTGCTGCTGCGCGTCATCCAGGGCGTAGCGATCGGCGGCGAATGGGGTGGAGCCACCCTCATGGTGACCGAACACGCCCGACCCGCCGAACGTGGCTTCTGGAACGGCATCATGCAGATGGGCTCACCTATCGGCTCATTGCTCTCCAGCGCGGTCGTCGTGGTGGTCGCCATGCTGCCCGAAGACGACCTCATGTCCTGGGGATGGCGAATCCCGTTCCTGGCCAGCATCATCCTGCTGGCGGCGGGTCTGTACACCCGGCTCGGAGTCACCGAGAGCCCGGTTTTCCGCGAGACCGCGGAAACCGTCGAGAAACCCCGGGTCCCGCTGCTGTCGGTCCTGAGCCGACCGGGAAATCTGTTACTGGCCTGTGGTGTCGGCATCGGTCCCTTCGCGCTCACGGCGCTGATCAGTACGTACATGATCAGCTACGCCACCTCGATCGGCTACGAACGATCCAGCGCCGTCAACGGTCTGCTGTTCGTGGCGAGCACCGCACTCGTCGCGATTCCGCTGTTCTCCGCACTGTCCGATCGCGTCGGCCGCCGGCCCGTGGTGTTGTCGGGGGCGGTCGCCATCGTGGTGTTCGCCTGGCCGATGTACGCACTCGTCGACAGTGGTTCCGTACCACTGCTGATCGCCGCCATGATGCTCGGCCAAGTGATCCAATCGGCGATGTACGCCCCACTGGGCGCGCTGCTGTCGGAGATGTTCGGCACTTCGGTCCGCTACACGGGTGCGTCCATGGGATACCAGCTGGCGGCACTGATCGGGGGTGGCTTCACACCGCTCCTCGCGAGCACGCTGCTGGCCGGTGGGCCCAACAGTGTCCCGCTGATCATTCTCACGATCTGCTGCGGCGTCGTGACAGTCGTTGCTGTCTACCGCATCCAGGAGACCAGCGGCCGAGATCTGCGCGAGGCGGTGGCCCTGCCCACCCGCTGAGGCCGGCACCCGGTGCCGGGCACGGGACCGGCACCGGGTGTACCCACAAGGTTCCTACATCTCCTGTACACCCGCGGAGATGCCTATTCCGATCTGCCGTCCGCCGACACGGGTGTTCCGCCGTGTGGACGCTTCGATTGCCGCACGTCACCCCCGGTAATACGTTGAACCCGTTCTGTGATCCGACGGCGGAGATCGCCCGGTGCCGCGACCCCCGTCGGCTCCTGGGCCCAACCGATCAGCGCTGAACTCGATCACACTGCCGCAAAAGAGTTTCGGCCCTTCCGGCGGCACGGCGCGAGGCGATCCCTCGCCGACAGATCCGAACAGTCCGGACCCAAAAGCCTTTCACACTAGGAGCAGTAATCGTGGTCGCACACCATGCCGTGGTCACCGGCGGAGCCAGCGGAATAGGCGCCGCCGTAGTCGAGCGATTGCGCGCGCGGGGTCTGCGGGTGAGCGTTTTCGATCTCGGCGAACCCCGACCCGCTCGCGAGGGGGTGGACTACTACCGGGTGGATGTGACCGACCACAGTGCGGTGGAGGCGGCGCTCGCTCGAGCCTCGGCGCAGTCGTCGGCTCCCGATGTGCTGGTGGCCTGTCACGGAATCCGTGGTTCGTATGTTCCGGCCCTGGAGCTCGACCCCGAGCAAGTCCGTCGCCTCTTCGATGTCCACGTACTCGGGACCTTTCTCGTGGCGTCCGCGTTCGCGCGGCCGCTGCTGGCAGACGGCAGAAACGGATCGATCGTCACGGTCTCGTCGACAACCGCCTACGGAGGCTGGCATCGGCAGGCCGATTACGGCACTGCAAAAGCCGCGGTACGCCAGCTCACCGCAAATCTCGCCGTCGAGTGGGCACCGCTGATCCGGGTCACCAGTGTCGCGCCCGGCCATACGCGGACCCCGATGGTCCAGGACTTGATCGACAGCGGCTACGACATATCCGCCACGGAGGCGCGAACACCGCTGGGTCGACTGTGCACTCCGGACGAAATGGCACGATCTATCGAACATCTCGCACTCGACGCGACCTTCGTGACCGGCGTCTGTCTGCCGGTCGACGGTGGATGGACGACGGTCGGCAAATGAGCGAGATATCGTTGCCGCTCCGGAAACTGGGCGACCTCGCGGTACCGGCAATCGGATTCGGCGCCATGACGATCACCCAGCTGAACGGCTATGACATCGACCGCGGGCGACGGGCGGTCCATGCGGCTCTCGACGCCGGAGTCAGATTGTTCGACACCGCGGACGTCTACGGACCTGCGGGAACCGGGGACGGAATCAACGAGCTGGCACTGATGGAAGCGCTCCGCTCGTGGTCCGGCCCCGCCGACGACATCATCGTGGCCACGAAAGGCGGCCACCTCCGTTTCCCCGAAACCGACACCTGGTGGACGAACGGCAGTTATGCACACCTCCGCCGCGCCTGCACGGCGTCGATCCGGCGCCTCGGGCTCGACCCACTGCCGCTATACCACCACCATCGCCCCGACCCGCAATTACCCTACGAGGAGTCCATGTCCGCTCTGCGGGCACTGCACGACGAAGGCCTCATCGCGCGAATAGGGATCTCCAACGTCGATATCGACCGGATCGACATCGCCCGGACCATCCTCGGCGACGCACTGGTATCCGTCCAGAACGAGTACTCACCGGGTGCACGCGGAGCAGAGAAGGAGATCCGCGCCTGCGCGGAGCGCGGACTGACGTTCCTGTCGTGGGGGCCCTTCGGCGGAATGCGACAGGCCAAAAGCCTGGGCGGCGGCGGGTCGCCTTTCGCCGAGGTCGCCCGGGCTCGCGGCGTGAGCATTCATCGGGTCGCGCTCGCCTGGCAACTGCATCGGTCCCCGGTCGTCATCCCGATCCCCGGCGCGTCACGCCCCGAATCGGTACTGGATTCCGTCGCCGCGACGTCGCTGGAACTGACGGCCGACGAACTCGCTCTGCTCGACACCCCGGATGAGACCGGCTCCTGACCCGAAACGAACGCCGAATCGATCCTCGAGACCACGCGTGCGCCCGGATCCTGTCGGCGGGCCGCAATCGCAGAAAGAAGACAGATTCCATGAGCAGACTCATGCACCTGGCCGTATTCGCACAAGGAGTCGGCGTCGGCCAGTCGGTGTGGCGGTCACCGCGCACCGCCCCTGACCGGATGCACACCTTCGGTCATTGGGCACATCTCGCCCGAGCAGCCGAGCGCGGCTGCTTCGACGCGTTCTTCATCGCGGATGCGCTGAATCTGTCGCCCGCGGTCGAAACCGATGCCACCGATCGTCCCGATCCTGTTTCGGTCCTCTCCGCGTTGTCGGTGGTCACCGATCGCATCGGATTGATCGGAACGAGTTCGACCACGTACAACGATCCGTTCACGGTTGCGCGGCAATTCGCGACACTGGATCACCTCAGCGACGGCCGAGCCGGCTGGAATGTGGTGACCACCGCCATTCCGGCCGCCGCCGAGAACTACGGTTCGGCCGGACTACCCGAACACACGGACCGCTATGTGCGCGGCGAGGAGTTCGTGGACGTCGTCCGCGCGCTGTGGAACGGCTGGGACCCCGATGCCATCGTCGCAGACCGGGAGGCCGGGATCTGGGTCGACCGGGCGAAAATCCGCCGCATCGACCACCACGGGGAGCACTTCGATGTCGCGGGCCCGCTCACCATCCCGCGTTCCCCACAGGGCCGGATCCCGCTCGCGCAGGCGGGCTCGTCACCGACCGGGATGAAGCTCGGCGCCCGGGTGGCGGACCTGGTGTTCGCGACACAGCATTCGATCGAATCCTCGCTCGAGTTCGCCGAGGGCATGCGCGCCCTCGCGAAGGCCGCGGGCCGGGAACGCTCGGCGGTCAAAGTGCTACCGGGTGTCACCCCGATCATCGGGCGCACCGACGAGGAGGCCCGCGATCTCGCCATCGAACTCGGGTCGCTGATCAGCGAGCAGACCACGCTGAAATTCTTGAATCAGACCTTCGGCGGTATCGATCTGTCCCGGTTCGGACTCGACGAGCCGTTCCCGGATCTGCGGGATTCCCTACCCGGCAACGCCAGTGTGGGCAGGCCTACCCTGCTGACGGAGGTCGCGCTGCGGGAAGGGCTGACCGTGCGCCGGCTCGCGCAGCGGGTGGGTCTCAGTATCGGCCACCGTACACTCGTCGGCTCGCCCGACACAGTTGCCGACGACCTCCAGCAATGGTTCGAGGCCGGCGCCGCCGACGGATTCATCGTGCTCCCCGCCGATCTCCCGCTCGGACTCGACGAGTTCGTGGACGAAGTCGTGCCCCGGCTGCAGGACCGCGGTCTGCTACGGAACAAGTACCGAGGCACCACCCTGCGTGACCACCTCGCCGACGGATGAGGCCTCTCGCCAGGACACACCGCGAAATCACGGCCGCCGAATCAGGCCGACCGCAGCGGGTTCGATTCCGGACCCGACGAGACCACCGGCCCGAACCGCCTGGATTCCAGACGCACAGGAGCCGGCGAAACGCCGTACCAGGCGACATTTTCCTTACCGATTTCACACTACGAGGAGATCTATCGTGACCAGGGTCATCTACGCACGCAGCGTCCACGACGAAGCCGAGATCAACGCCTGCCTGGAGGTGCTGCAGGGCGGACCGTACGCGCTCAAGATCGGCAAGAATGTCGCCGAGATGGAACGTCGTGTCGCCGACCTGTACGGCAAGAAACTCGGACTGATGTGCAACTCGGGCTCCTCGGCGCTCTACCTGGCGCTCGAACTGCTCGAACTGCCCAAGGGCTCGGAGGTCATCACCTCACCACTGACATTCTCCACCGATGTCTCCCCCATCGTCCGCGGCGGCTGGATTCCGGTATTCGTCGACGTCGAACCCGATACCTACAACGCCGACCCCGCCGCCGTCGAGGCGCTGATCACCGACAAGACCAAGGCCATCCTGCTGCCGAACCTGGCCGGGAACGCTCCCGACTGGGATACCATCCGCGATATCGCCGACCGCCACGGCCTGAAGGTCATCGAAGACTCCTGCGATTGCATCGGCACCACACTGCGCGGCACCAAGACCGGTAGCCGTTCCGATATCACTGTCACCAGCTTCGCCATGTCACACATCATCACCTGCGCGGGCAATGGCGGCATGGTCTGCGTCGACGACGAGAAGCTCCGCGACAAGGGCCTCATGCTGCGCCGCTGGGGCCGGCGCTCCGAACCACACCTCTTCGGTTCCCAGGCGGCCGGCACCGGCCGGGTCTTCCGCGAGGATCTCGACGGTGTCGCCTACGACAACGACTTCATCTTCGACGTCCTGCCCTGGAACTTCGAGCCCTCGGAACTCGGTGCCGCCTTCGGCCTCGTCCAACTGTCCAAGCTCGACAAGAACTATCAGCGACGCGCCGAGATCTTCGACGCATTCAACGGCGCTTTCGGCGCCTACCCGTCCCTGTTCCGGCTACCGCGCCAGCACCCCGACTTCCACACCGCCTGGCTGTGCTACCCGGTCACCATCCGCGAAGACGCCGGATTCGCCCGGGCCGATCTGCAAGGCCACCTGGAGGCCGCGGGTATCGACACCCGCACCGTATGGAGCGGCAATGTCACCCGCCATCCGATGATGCGCGGAGTCGAATACCGGGTACCCGAAGATGGTCTGCCCAACGCCGACGAGGTATTCGAACGCGGCATGTCACTGGGCATGAGCCACGGAATGACCGCCGAAGAACTCGATCACGTCGTCGCACAGGTCCATGAATTCGCGCGCCGCTACGCACCGGCCGCCGACTGAGGCGGTCCGCGCGTGGCGGCGGTACGGCACCCCGCGCAGCGGGTTCTCTCGACAGCATCGGGTCGACCGGGCGGCGTCCCGGCCCGCCCGGTGCGCCACCGGTGACTACGTCTCGTGAACGGTAGGACGACTCGGATAACGAGTGCAGGGCTCGACGCTGCCGGTACCGGCAGCGTCGAGCCCTTCCTGTGGCGTGCGGGTCTTCCCAGGACCCATCTCGCAGATCCCGGCTGCCGACCAACTGGGGTGCAGCTTCGCCGCGGATGCTCGACCAGCGCGGATACCGAAGCTTTCCATACGAGATCGACTCGGGAACAAGCCTGGACTGCATCCGCCGGTCTACGACCCAGCCTTCCGGCTCGGTCCTACGACCCGGTGCCGTTGCGCTCGAAGCGTCCGTGTGGGTCAGGCGGTACGCATGTGCGGGCGTGGTGCCGGGCTCGTCTCAGGGGCGAGTCCGGCACCCACCGAGCGGTCAGCCCCAGCGCCAGGTATCCGCACCGTATGCGCCGGCGGCCACCGGGTCCGATGCCAGGTCGCGGAACGACGACCGGTAGAACAGCAGCGGCTCGGTCTCCCGGATCGGCCCGACCGCGGTGACCCGTGCGATCACGATGGTGTGGTCACCACCGGGTACCTCCTCCTCCAGTGTGCATTCCAGCGATACCAGCGATCCGGCCAGCCGTGGAGCGCCGTTATCGCCCGGCGCGCACTCCACACCGGCGAACTTGTCGGTCCCGCTGCGGGCGAAGGCGCGGCATACCTCGTCCTGATCGGCGGCGAGAACGTTCACACAGAAGTTGCCCGCGGCCCGGATCCGGGGCCAGGAAGTGGAGGTCACCGCCGGACAGAAACACACATACGGCGGCTCCAGAGACAGCGACGAGAACGATTGGCAGCTGAATCCGACCGGGCCGTCCGCGCCGGTCGCCGTCACGATGGTGACGCCGGAACAGAAACGCCCGAGTGCCGATTTGAACTCGCCCGGCGTGGGTTCGGAACGCGGAACCGTAGGTACACCAGGCATCCCGGTCGCGGCCGCCATATCCAACGCGGCGAGGTGCGCGAACACCATCGAGGCGCCGATGGGATTCCCTCCCCCCGGATACGTGGTACCGCTCACCGCCGCCATCGAATTACCCGCGGCGTACAGCCCTGGAACAACCGCGCCCGTGGAATCCAGGACCCGGGCGGCGGCATCGGTCCGCAAACCCCCTTTGGTACCCAGATCCGACAGGCCGAACGCCGCGGCGCAGTAGGGTCCGCCGTCGATCCGCACCAGGGGATCCGGACAGCCGGGTACCGAACGGTCGTAGGGTTCACCGCCCCGGCCGAAATCCGGGTCCGCCCCTGCGTCCGCGGCGGCATTGAAACGCTCCACGGTCTCGGTGAGCACCGGTGCGGGGACCCCGATGAGTTCGGCCAGCTCGGCGAGAGTGTCGGCACGATGCCACAATCCGGCCGCACGGTATGCCTCGTGATCGTCCAGCGGTATCCCCGCGAACAGTACAGGGGGCGCAAGATCCGTTGTGCCGCTGTAGATCATCCAGTACGGCAGCTCGATACGGCCCGAATCCATGGCCGCGAGCACATCCCGGCCGACCCGGTCATAGGGTGCCGACTCGTTGGTGAACCGGCGGCCATCGCTGTCGACGAAGATGCCGCCGGTGAACCACATCGAGAAGGTCGAGCTGCCGTCGGGATGAGTCAGACCCGGCGCCCACCATGCCTCGTCCATCAGGTCCACATCGCCGCCGACTCCCATCGCGGCTTCCATCGCCGCGCCCGTATTCCCCGACGGCGCCATGGAATCGCGCGCGAAGCCCGGCACCCCGAAAGTCGAACGCATCCGGCTGTTCCGCTCGAACCCACCCGCCGCGACGAGCACACCGCGCGTGGCCCGGATACGCCGCAGGCCCTGGGGGGTGGAGACCGACGCTCCCACCACCCGGCCGTCCAGCCGGATCAGTTCCCGGCAGGCCGCGCGCCGCTTCAACTCGACGGTCGGCAGCGCCCGCAATGCCAGCAGCAGGCGGCCGATCAGCGCACGGCCTCCCTCCAATTGATCGGGTACCGGAACCGAACGGCGATCGGTGGCCAGCGGTGCCCGTACCTCCGGCGCCGACTCCCCCAACACATCGGCGCGCAGGGGGACCGGAGTGATATGACGTCCGGTGGGCCGCGCATGCGGTGCGTTGCCGAAGTAGTCGGGCCAGGGCAGTACCTGGAACCGCAGTGCGGGGTCCTGTTCGAGGTACTCGACGAGGGGGGCGCCGCCGGTCACGAAGGCCCGCTGCAACTCCGCCGGTGTCCGGTCACCCACCACCGCCCGGAAATACTCCAGAGCATCCTCCGGAGTGTCGTCGTCGCCCGCACGCCGCAGCACCGGGTTGCCCGGAAACCACATCCCACCGCCGGAGTACGCCGTGGTGCCGCCGAACCGATCGGTGGCCTCGGCGACGATCACGTGCAATCCCTCGCGCCCGGCGGTGTAGGCCCCGGTGAGCCCACCGCCGCCGGAACCGAGCACCAGCACCTCGCACCGTTCGTCCCATTCGACCGCCGAATCCACCCAGCTCATGGGTCACCCTTTCTCACCGCAATTGCTGAGCCCCGTCGCCGCCAGGCGCCCACCCGTGCCGTGCGGCGGTGACCAGTGCATTGCTCTTCTATGGACCGTGCGAATAGTGACAGCGATACAGGGGCGCGACGGGCCCGCGTTCCGTTCAACGAGATGGCAATCGAAGAGGGTCCAGTCAGTGAAATGTGACTGCTCCCACCGATCGGGGGCTTGCTACAACCGAAGTATCGCGGAGGCCGCCGTATCGACGGTGCCTCAGCTCGCTTCCGCGCTATCCCCGAGGAGAGTCGATCATGACTACGACGCAGCCGGATCAGGACGTTCGACGGATAGAAGCAGCGGCCGCGCCCACGCGGTTCGCCCGCGGCTGGCACTGTCTGGGCCTGCTTCGCGATTTCACCGCCGGAAAACCACACACCGTGCAGGCATTCGGGACCAAGCTGGTGATCTTCCGCGGCGCCGACGGCACGCTCAACGTCCTCGACGCGTACTGCCGGCATATGGGCGGCGATCTGAGCCAGGGCGAAGTCAAGGGCGATGAGATCGCGTGCCCCTTCCACGATTGGCGCTGGGGCGGCGACGGCCGCTGTAAGCAGATCCCCTATGCCCGCCGGGTGCCTCCGCTGGCACGCACCCGGTCGTGGACCGCGCTCGAACAAGACGGCATGCTGTTCGTATGGAACGATCCGGAAGGTGAACCGCCGACCGAGGATGTCACGATTCCGCGGATCGAGGGCGCGGGCAGCGACGGCTGGACCGACTGGCATTGGTACACCACCGTGGTGAATACGAACTGCCGCGAGATCATCGACAATGTGGTGGATATGGCCCATTTCTTCTATATCCACGGGTCGCTGCCGACATATTTCAAGAACGTTTTCGAAGGGTCGATCGCCACCCAGTACTTCAAAAGTGGTGCGCGAGCGGACTTTCCGGCGCCCGAGGGACAGCCGAAGATGCTCGGCACGTCGTCGGTAGCCTCTTATTACGGCCCCTCCTTCATGATCGATGATCTGACTTACCGCTACGAGCAGGGTGACCAGCGGACCGTGTTGCTCAACTGCCACTACCCGATCGACTCGGAGAGGTTCGTGCTGCAGTACGGCATCATCGTCGAGAAATCCGCGGGACTGCCCGACGACGAGGCGATGCGTGCCGCCGTCGCGCTCGGCGATTGGGTGAAACTCGGCTTCGAGCAGGATGTGGAGATCTGGAAGAACAAAGCACGCATCGACAACCCGTTGCTGTGCGAGGAAGACGGCCCCGTCTACCAGCTGCGACGGTGGTATGAACAGTTCTACGTCGATATCGCCGATATCGCGCCCGAAATGGTGGACCGTTTCGAGTTCGAACTCGACACCACCCGTCCACTGGAAGCCTGGAACCGGGAGATCGAGGAGAACCTCGCGCGGCAGGCCGATTCGGCAGGCTCGGCGACATGACCGCTCCCCGCACCGACGATCGCCTGCTCGACACACCGATGCAGCCGCTGCGCTGCCGGGTCTGCACAGCCGAATTGCTGGTGCGAAAGAGCAGCCGGCACCAGACGAGTGTGCAGTGGAACGCCGAGGCACTGTCGACATGCCGGGAACTCGGCGCCGCCCCGATGCCGGGGCCGTCGCTGGCGGGTTGCTCGCGGCTACGCGAGACCATCCGGGACGCCGCGGCCTCCGGCGATCTCCCGGTCGTGGAGCGACCGCTCGCCTGACCGGTCCGGGCATCCGCTCAGGAACTCGGGATCACACAGCGGTCAGCGTCGGATACGCAGCGACCCGCAGGTCGGCGCCGGCCCGACGGATCCGGCGCCCGGATCATTTCCGGATACCGACACAGGCGTCGCCGACGAACCGGATCGTGGCGGGACTCGCATGCCACCGCGCCTTCCGGAGGCGCCTGGCAGGTAGTGGGTATGCCCGTCCTGCGCAGAACAGTCGGTGGCACATCTCGGTCGCGATCGTCGAACAGCACGGTTCACCAAAGCGTTGAGTGCGGTGCCGTTCCGCGCACATCCACCGTCGGCGGTTCAACCGCAGGCAGGCTGCCGGCGACTCACCGTCCGGGCTACTCGACGGACGCCGAGATCACAGCCTCCGTTGTATTGTTTGCCGCGGCGTGCCGGGCGGCGATGTAGCCGTAGACCAGGCCCTGCCCGATGGTGGCACCGGCACCGGGGTAGGTCGTGCCGAACGCGTTGCCCGCCGTATTGCCGATGGCATACACGCCCTCGATGAGGCTTCCGTCCTCCCGCAGGACCCGGGCATGCTCGTCGGCGACGACCCCGCCGCAGGTGCCGAGGTCGCTGAGGATCATCTTCACCGCGTAATAGGGCGCCTTGCGCAGCGCGGACAGGTTCGGGTTCGGAGCTACCGTGGGATCGCCGTAATAACGGTCGTAAGCGCTTGTGCCGCGACCGAATTCGGGGTCGGTCCCGTTCTCGGCATAGTTGTTGAACTGCGCGAAGGTGCCGGTGAACGCATCCACCGGGACTCCGATGGCCTGCGCCAGCGCGGCAGGATCATCGGCACGGTGCGCGATCCCGGCTTCGAACCAGGCTTTCGGTATCGGCTGCCTGGGGAAGACGCTGCCGGCGAGAATATAGCTGTTGCGGTAGCGCTGATCGAACACCAGCCACATCTCGGAGACCGGGTCGCCCGCCCGTTCGCGAGCGAGCACCTGTTGGCCGAAGGACATGTAGTCGATGGATTCGTTGATGAATCGCCGGCCGGTCTGGTCGACTATGAACGAGCCCGGCAGGGAGCGTTCCGCGAGCATCACCGCCGGTGCCGAAGCGGGCAATGGGGCAAAGGCAGGGAACCACCATGCCTGATCCATGGAAGCGGTCGCGGCACCGAGCTCGCGGGCGGCTTCGATCGCGTCGCCGGTATTGCCTTCGGATCCGAGACTGGCGTGTGGTACCAGTGCGGGCGATTGATACTTGTGCCTTCCATCGACATCGTGATCGAAGCCCCCGGCGGCGAGCACGACACCACGACGCGCTCGCACCGTGATCTCACGCTCGCCCTGCCGGAGCACCGCGCCCGAGACACGTCCGTCGGCGTATACGAGCCGTACCAGGCTCGTCTCGGTCCAGACCGGGATTCCCGCACTCAGCACACCCGCGTACAACCCCGCGGCCAGAGCCTGGCCGCCGGCCAGGTACTCCCGCCCGATGAGCATGCCACCGATTCCCAGGGCAGCCCGCCGCATGATGCGTGGCAGCGCCTTGACCGGCTTGCGTGCCACGAGATTCATCCACTTGTAGTCCGCACCTGTCACCGGCATGGGTACCGGAGCCTCCATGACCCCCGGTCGCAGCCTCGGGCGCTCCGGTCCCAAGACGGAGGCGTCGAAGGGACGGCACTCGCAGGTACGTCCCGCCGCTCGGCCGCCGGGCGCTTCGGGGTGATAGTCGGAATACCCTTCGGCCCAGAAGAAACGCATGGGCGTTGTCCGTTCCAGCATCGCGACGGCCTGCGCGCCGTGCTCGAGGAACGCCGCGCCGCGTTCGCGGGGAGCCGAGTCACCGACAACGGCCCGGATATAGGTTCCGGCCTCGTCGATTCCCTGCTCGTGTGGCTCCGGCAGAATCGAACTGCCCGGGATCCAGAACGCACCGCCCGATCGCGCGGTCGAGCCACCGACATATGCCGTCTTCTCGACCATCACTACCGACAGCCCCAACTCGTGAGCTGCGAGCGCGGCGGCCATACCGGTGCCCGAACCGATGACGAGAAGGTCGACGATCGTGTCGTGAGCGGGCACGACCGGGGGGATTTTCTTCACCATCTGTTCCGAGCTCCACAATCGAATGGGACGACAAGTGCGTGTAAACGTAGGCCGGGCAGCGCCTCCTCCACGGGCCGTTTCCATTGAGCGGGAAGCTTGCCGCGCGGCGTTCCGGGCGTTCGGCGGGGCGGTACTTCGACCCCGGACGTCACCTGTGGCGCCGCTGTCGACCGCCTGCCGCGCACCCGGCCCGAGTTCCGGATACCAGCACTCGGCCGACCCGACGATGCGATCCGATTACGCCCATGACCACCCGAGCTCCGTGAGCTGCTTCACATACCGGCTGGTATATGTCACTATTTTCTAATAGAAATAGCCATGTCAGAGCGATGGCGCTAGTGAGCAAGGGAGCCACAGCATGACGATCACGACCCCGGATGCGCAGACCGGTACGGCGGCGACACCCAGCGCCATTCTCGAGCGGATCTCGCTTGTACTCGATGCGTTCAACGGGCACGAGAGCCTCGGCTTGGCGGATGTCGTCGACCGCACCGGCCTGCCCCGGTCGTCCGCGCACCGCATGCTGGAACGCTTGGTTCAGTTGCGCTGGCTGCGACGTGAGGGCCGCAGTTACAGCCTCGGAATACGGCTGGTCGAGCTGGGCTCGCTGGCCGTACACCAGGATCGAGTTCACGCGGCCTCCGCCGAGCATCTCCAGCACCTCTATCGGGCCACCGGCATGGTCGTCCATCTGGCCGTCCTCGACGGTGCGGACGTCGTCTATCTCGAGAAGATCGGCGGTCGCCTCGCCGCACATGTTCCGACCCGGGTCGGAGCGAGGCTGGCTGCCGACCGATCGGCACTCGGCAGAGCTCTGCTGGCATTCAACGGCGGCAACGCACCCGAAGACGCACAGATCCGGGAACTCGGGTACGCCACAGCACGCAACGGCACGCTGCAAGGATTCGGGTGCATCGCCGCACCGATCGGGCCGGTCGGGGAAGCGACGACCGCGGTCTCCATCTGCGGTCCACTGACCAAGATGAACTTCGGCAGCCAGATGACAAGTCCGGTCCAGCTCGCCGCGAACGCCATCTGGCGCAGCGTATCGGTCGGCGTGCGGGTCACACCGACCATGCAGCGCCGCAACATATTGCGGTCACTTCCCACCGCGCCCAGCGTGCGCTTCGAGGGTTGAGCGAATTGCCCCTGATACCCGGGAACGTCAGGGGCGATCGTCTCCGATCGTGCGCCATCTGCCGGGAATTCGCGGAACCGGCAGATCATTCTCGTCGTGTGCCGCGTACTCGCGATAGCGTGCGGCCGCCTCGTCGATATCGGCAAGCAACTGATTTGCCAACTCGATCTCCGCTTCGATGCTGCGTTGCGACCACCGCAGGCTCATCTGAGTGAATGCCCACCCCGGTTCGGGCTCGGAGTGTTCCGCGTGAATTTGTGCCTGACGGGCACGGTCACGGAGGTTGGCGATGTGTTTACGGACGATCTGCTTGAGATGATCCGGGTCGTGTAGATGTCCCATCCAGAGACGGAGCATGACCCCGTGCTTGAGCACCGGCATATCCACCTCGGCATCACGGGACCAGTTCCGCAACGCACGCAACCCGAGATCGGTGATTCCGTAGAGGCGCCGGCCACGGGTGCGCTCATCGGCGACCACGCGGGAACTCACCAGGGCGAGTTCCTCGAGTTTCTTCAATTCACCGTAGACCTGACTGACCGACGGACTCCAGTAGAAGAAGCCGATACTCCAGTCGGCCCACTTCTTCAGATCGTTACCGGTCAGTTCCTCGCCGAACGCCAACATGCCCAGGACAGCCCAGCTCGTCGTCGGCAGATCGGGGTAGGAATCGAGGTCGGTGGCCACGACCGTGCAGCCTACAAGGACTTGTACCGTGCGCACTCCCGACCACTGGGAGAGCCGACTTCCAAACGACGGGCCACCACCTACGTTCGTCTCCATGGATGACCACACCATCTACGTCATCGATCAGATCGTGCTCGAGCCCGGTCGGGCGCGTGCATTCATCGACGCCTATCTCAGTGACTACGCACCGCGCGCCAGAGAGCGTGGGTTGACATTGGAACGAGTGCTGATGAGCCCACCGGTCCTGGTCGACGGGGAGACCAATACGGTCACCGCCACGTGGACCGCCGCGGGAACTCGCTCATGGTGGGCGGCCGCCGTCAGCGCACGACACGACCCGGAACCGGCCCAGTGGTGGGCCTCGATGGCGCCGCTGATCGTCGAGAGAACCCGGTCGATGGCCGCCCGCGCCGAGGACGTAGAAGGACTGTGCAATGTATAAAGTGACGCATCTGGTACACCTCGCCGACAAAACGGACGAGCTGGCAGCGAAGATGACCATCGAGCGCCTCACCGCCGCCGGAGAATTCGCCGGCGCGAAACGCATCGTCGTGTCACCGACCCTGCCGGGCGTCCGCAACGGCGGAGATATCATCGCGCACTTCCAGTTCCCCTCGAAAGCCGAGTGGGTACGCCGTCGCCCGATCATCACCGAGGCGACAGCCGGGCCGGCCATCGAGCACACGGACTCCGCGGAGTACGCGGGGGGATCGCCCAGCTCGGGACGAACCGGCAGCCGCACAGCGTCGAGTCCCCCCACCGTGTACCGAACGCTCCTCCTGCGCGTCGACGATACGGCGGTGCCCGCTGCCGTTCATCGTTTCGAACAGGCGACTCTGCAGATGCCCGAACATATCCCGGCGATCCGAGCGTGGCAGCTCAGCCAGATCGATCGGGCCGGCGGCACCACACAGTGGACCCACGTCTGGGAACAGGAATTCACCGATACGGACGGTCTGTTCGGGCCCTATATGCATCACCCCATCCACTGGGCGCTGGTCGACCAGTGGTTCGATCCGGAGTCGCCCGAGCAGATCGTCAAAGACCGTATCTGTCACAGCTTCTGCGCGATCCCGGCGCCGGTCATAGATCCGGCGCCGGAACCCGGCTGACGGCGCAGGAAAGCCAGCACGGCAGCTTCCCAGGCGTCCTTTTGCTCGATCATCACCCAGTGGCCGCAGTTGGGGAAGATGTGCACCTCACCGTTGCGGAGGGTGCGCATCGGGAGCAACGCCATATCGACCGGGCTGACCCGATCGTCCCGCCCCCAGGTGACAAGAGTCGGAACCGATATCCCGGCCAGTTTCGCCCAGCTCGGGGTCGTATCCGCACTTCGCGCGGCAGCGGCCATTCGCTCCAAGGCTGCGCTGCTGTACATCCTGCGCGAATTCTCCAGTGTCGCCGGGTCGGTCGCCTGCGCCCACCGTTCTTCGATGAGCTGCTCGGTGACCAGCGCCGGGTCGAACACCATCGACCTCAACCATGCGACCAGCGAGTCACGAGTCGGGTTGTCGACGAACTCACTGAGCCGGATGATCCCTTCACCCGGCTGCGGGCTGAAGAACGGGGTACCGATTCCGCCGATCGTGACCAGCCGTTCGACCCGATCGGGGGCAGCAAGCACGAAATCGGTGGCCACGAAGCCACCCATGGAATTTCCGATGATCCGGACCCGGTCGAGCCCGAGTCCGTCGAGAAAGGCGGTCACGGCTTGCCGGGCGGACATCATCGGGTGTGCCGCACCGAAATCGTCACTGACGCCGAATCCGGGGAATTCCAGGATCAGTGTCCGGTAGTGCTCGGCGAATGTTGCCGAGTTACCGCCGAAGTTACGCCATCCGGTGACACCGGGACCGGAGCCGTGCAGCAGGAGCAGGGGCGGGCCGTCCCCACACTCGCGGTATCGCAGGGTGCCGTGCTCGGTCGGCAGCTCCTGCAGCTCTGGGACGACTCGGCTTTCGACTGGGGTGCTCATGGGTCTCGAGCCTGCCATCGGCGCATCGGCTCGGCGGCGCGTCTTCCCGATGAACGGCACAGTGATCGGAGCTCGGATACCCGGCACACCTCAATGCAGTCTCGGTATCTCGTCACCACCGGGCAGCTCGATACTCGACACGGGCAGTTCGTGTTCGGCTACGGCACGATCGATACTGCGGCGCAGTGCTTCACAACCGCGCTCGGGGTGCCCGATGCCTCGGTCCAGAGCCGAGATCAACGGGCATTCACCGGCATCAGAGGTCCATTGCACCGCGGTGTGGACAGCGCTGAACTTCTCGACCAGGACTTGTTTCCCGCACTCCCGGCAGGCGAGCGGACGCATTGTCATGCCGACTGTCGCTCTCCGCCGGCTTCCCGGTCGAGCACGGTGGCTTCCGGCCGGGAACGCAGACCGTCCGGCACGATGCCGGTTCCCAGTGTCATCGCGTACTCCTCGTGGTCGAAATCCACATAACGCGAAGCTAACCGCTTCCGCGGCGGTCGGAGGGCCTGCTCCCGTTGGCCGGAACGCCCCGTTCAGCGGATCTCGGTCACCGTCGCCGAGCCGGGGTTCAGTTCGTCGGCAGGAGTTCTCGGGGCCGCCAGCGGGCAGTGGGTCCCGAAAAAGATTGTCGGCATGCACTTGTTACAGTGGATACACAACGATTTCGCCGAGTGGTCGGCACTGATCCGGTTGATCAGATCGGGCTCGCGCAGCAGCGCACGGGCCATGGCCACGAATTCGAAGCCCTCGGCCATCGCCGTATCCATAGCTTCCTTATCCGTGATACCACCCAGCAGGACCAGCGGCATATCCACGCTCGCCCGAATCTGGCGGGCCGCGTCGAGCATGAACAGATCTTCGTACGGGTAGCTGTGCAGGAAATATTTCCCCGCCAGCTTCACGCCGAGCCGCATCAACGGCGGCATCACCGCGCCGAACTCGGCCAGCGGTGCGTCGCCCTTGAACAGATACATCGGATTCATCAGCGAACTGCCGATGGTCAGTTCGATGGCATCCAGGCTGCCGTCCTCCTCGAGCCACTGCGCGACCTGTATGGCCTCGTCGAGCCAGAAACCGCCGGGCACCCCGTCATCCATGTTCAATTTGGCGAGCACCGCGATGCGGTCGCCGGCGGCGGCCCGCACCTCGGCGGCAGTCTCACGGACCAGCCGAGCCCGGTTGCGCAGTGAGCCGCCGTAGGAGTCGGTGCGCGAATTGAGCACCGGGCTCAGAAAGGAGCTCGCGAAATAATTGTGTCCGAAATGGATTTCGACCGCATCGAAGCCCGACTCGATGGCGTATCGGGTGGCATCGCCGTGCGCATCACGGATCCGGGTGATATCGGCCAGTGTCGCGGCATGTGTGACCCGGGGCCCCAGCGGATTGATACGCCGGGAAGCGGACAACGCCGGGAGGCCGTTCGATTTCCCGTTCGCCACCGGCCCGGCGTGACCGATCTGCGCCGAGGCAGCGGACCCGTGCTCGTGCACCGCGTCGGTGAGCCGTCGCAACCCGGGCACGACCTCGTCGCGCATCCAGAGCTGATCCGCCTCGGTTCTCCCCTCCGGAGCGACGGCGCAATAAGCGACAGTCGTCATACCGACACCACCGGCGGCCAGGCGGCGATGGAAGTCGACGAGCTCCTCGCTGACCAGCGCGCCTGGTGACATGTGCTCGAATGTCGCCGATTTGATGATCCGGTTTCGCAGGGTCACGGGCCCGAGCCGCGCCGGGGCCAGGACATCGGGAATCTCGCGTGTGCTCACTGTTACGCCTTCTCGTTCGCGAGGAAGATGAAGTCCTCGGGATTCGGTTCACGCAGCATGGTCCAGTAGTCGACGAGACGCCACGGGCAGGGCACGACGGCCCGGCCAGCACTGTTGCGGTAGTAGCCGTTGACCTGCGCGCCGGGATGTACCCAGACCGTCTCGTCGAGAGCCGTATCGACGCGGTCGTTGTAGTCGTCCTGCGCGGACTGCACGACGTCCATCGCGGCGTGCTCGTTCTCGAGCAGGTACTGCAGGCATTCGATGAGGTAGTGGACCTGTTCCTCGCCGGTGATGTTGTGGCCCGCACCATGATTCGGTGCCGAGTTCGGGCCCGCCGTGACGAACAGGTTCGGGAAACCGGATACCTGGACACCCCGGTAGGCGCGCGGGTCCTCGCCGCCCTTCCAGACCTCGGCCAATGTCCGGCCGTCCCGGCCGGTGATATCGATCGTGGTGGTGAACTGGAGTTGGAATCCGGTGGCGAGCACGATGACATCGGCGGGAATGAACGTTCCGTCGGTGGTGACGACACCGTCCGGGGTGACCTCTCGGAAGGAGGCGCGATGCAGGTTCGCATGCTCCCGGTTCAGCGCAGCGAAGAAGCCGGGATCCTTCACGATCCGTTTCGCATAGGGGCGGAAATCGGGGGTGAGTTTTTCGATGAGGTCCGGGCGCTCGGGGAAGCTCTTCTGTAGATATTCCAGCGCCGTGTTCAGGACCATATCGTTGGCAGGTGAGGCCGACCGGTGCGTGGCCGCCCATTCCTTGTCGATGCGGGGTAGCACGTAGAGATTGTCCGAGGCGAACCAGTAGGTCCGGAGCCGGAACCACCGGTCGTAATACGGCAGGTTCGCCATGGCCCATTTCTCGCCGTCGGGTACCTCGCCACCCACCGTCTTCTCCGGCACCAGCCAGTGCGGGCTCCGGACGACGACATCCAGGGATTCGACTTCGTCCACGATGCTCGCGACCACCTGCACCGATGTGCAGCCGGTCCCCAGGACAACGACCCGCTTACCTCTCAGATCGAGCTCGGTATCCCACTCGGCGGTGTGGGTCACGGTGCCGGCGAAGGTATCCATCCCCGGCACGCTGGGGATGTTCGGGGCGTTGAGCATGCCCAGCGCGGTGACGATGGCACGTGCCCGGTGCCGGCGAGCGGTGCCGTCCCGATCCTCGGTCACCACCTCCCACCGGTTCTCCTCGGTGAGCCAGGTCGCCGACCGCACCCGGGTGCCGAACCGGATGTGATCCCGCAACCGGTATTTGTCGACCACATCGAGCAGGTAATTCTGGTATTCCGGCCCGGTCGGATAGTACTTCGACCAGTTCGGGTTCAGTTCGAAGGAGTACGAGTAATAGTGACTGGGGGTATCCACGGCCGCACCCGGATAAGTATTGCGGTGCCAGGTCCCGCCGATATCGTCACGTTCTTCGAAGATGGTGTAGCGGAATCCGGCTTCACCGAGTTTGATTCCGGCGTTGATACCGACTATTCCCGCACCGATCACGATGACCTCGAAATCTGCGGGAGGCGTGGTGGTGACCGGGACCCGACGCCGATTCTTCGTGAACCCGGCCTGCTCCAGCAGGATGGGAACGAATTCGGCGTCCACTCGCTGCGCGGTGCACACGGACGCCATCCGGCGGAACAGCTCGTCGTCGGGTACAGCGAGTTCCGCGGCGGACTCGGTGGTCAGTAGCTCGCGAGCCCGGGCGCGGATATCGGCAGCGACATCGTCGGGATAGGTACCGGGCGGAGCGGTCGGGCGAATACCGGTTCGGTAGTGGTTTCCCGGTTCCTCGAGCGTCAGTCGTGCGCCGAATTCCTCGAGGAGCCCGGTGTCACCGGTCGCGTGCACCATCGCCATCAGCAGCGGAGCCGGATCGCATTCCGCTATCGCGTTGCGCAGAAGAACTTCGGGATCGGCCGCGGCGTGGGTGCCGGTGTCGAGGGTGTCGGTCATGAGCTGCCTTCCGGGAGCGGCACGCCCATCCGGGCGAGCATATCGCGTGGGTTCGTGGGCGGATTCAGGTCGAGTAGTTGCTGTCCGCGCCGAGTTGCCGACGCGATGCACATCTCGTCGTCGGAGAAGATCCAGAAATCACCGCGGGCAATTTGTTCGAGCATGTGTTCGGCCGCGTCGAGGGGATCGAGACCTTTCTCGACGTTGTCCCTTTGCATCGCCGCGAACACCGCGTTGGCAATCGGGTTCGTGGTGGGCGCTGCGCGCTGCGCCGAGCGGAATATCTCGCTGCGGATGGAATGGGGCACCACTGCGCTGACCTGGATCGGTGCACCGACGATCGACAGGTCCTGATACAGACACTCGGTCATCGCCTGCACCGCGAACTTGCTGACAATGTAGGGGGATTGCACGGCGACCGGGTTCAGCCCGCCGACCGAGGAGAGATTGGCGATGCATGCCGGTGTCCCCACCTCTAGCATCCGCGGCACGAACGCCTTCAGACAGTAGAAGACGCCGTCCACATTGATCTGCATCACCCGCTGCCACCGATCGGCATCGATTTCCCACAGCAGACCGGCCGACTCGACTCCGGCATTGTTGATCAACAGTTCGACGCTGCCGTAGCGCTCGAAGATCGTCGCGGCCAACTCTTCGACCTGGTTCGCGTCCGCGACGTCGACACCGAAACCTGCTGCTGCGCCCCCGTGTTCGACGATTCGGGATGCGACGTCGGCCGCCCGGCGGGTGTCGATATCGGCGACGACGACGAACATCCCGAGTTCGCCCAGCCGCTGGGCCAGACCCTTCCCGATACCCGCCGCGGCGCCGGTCACCACGGCGGTGCCCCGGGCGAACCGCTCCTTCGCCGTCGTGACCATCAGATTCCCTCCGACCGAATATTCGGGTTCGACCAGGCCGGCGGCTCGCGTCGCGGCAATTCGGTCCGTCCGTCGAGCGACATGACCGGTGTGCCGGTGGCGTACGGGTAGTGCAGACTGAACGCCACCAGGCCGGTGCGCTCGGACGCCGGCGCCGTCGACATCTCCAGCACCGTCTGCGCGAGGTACTCGACCGGTTCGGTCTCGTAACCATCCGGGAGCAGAGTCGCCGCCCCCGGCGTCATGACGGCCGTCGACGGCCCGACCGCGTTGACGGCGATACCATCGTCGAGCAGTTCCGCGGCCAGCCCCTGGGTGAGGCGGTGCAGCCCGGCTTTCGCGGAGGCGTAGACGACATCGCCGGAGGTCTTGTTGTACTCACGGAACGGTCGGATCGGATCCAGTCCGGTGGAAGACCCGATATTGACGATCCAGCCTCCGCCGCGTGCTCGGAAATGAGGTATCGCTGCCCGGCTGAGTACGAACGGAACCTTCAGATAGTGCTCGATCGTGCGGTCGAAAGTGGCGTCACTCATCTCCGCGATCGGGCTGTAGTCGGCGAAGCCCGCGTTGTTCACCAAGATGTCGATGCCGCCGGTCGACGCGACGACCTCGTCGACCAGTCCGGCGCGCTGCTCGGTGTCGTCGAGGTCGGCGGGGATCGCGATCGCCTTACCGCCGGCGTTCTCGATCGCGTGAACGGTCTCCCCCAGCGAGCCGGACAGCAGGTGCGTCGCTCCGTCTCGGATCGACGGGGTCGGGGCGGCCGCCGACCGAGCGGTGACGACGACGGTCGCGCCTTCGGCCGCCAGCCGTTGCGCGATCGCGCGACCTATTCCACGGCTGCTGCCGGTCACCAGGGCGGTGCGGCCTGACAATCGCTGTGTCATATTCCTCTCCGTGCTCACTGGGCCTGGGTCCGCTCCGGGTTCCGTGGACCGGCGGTGCTCACCCGGCCGCGCCGCGCACATCGTGGGAAGGCGCCCCGGAGGATTCGATCTCCGCCAGGACCTCCCGCATCATTTGCCAGAGCTGTTCTCGGGCGGGCCCGGTGAGCGATAGCGCCGGAAAGGTCAGGAAACCGTGGAAGAGGCCGTCGAACCGATGCGCACGTACCGGGACTCCCGCTTCGGCGAGCCGGCGGGCGTAGTCGTCTCCGGCCGAGCACGGCGGGTCGAGTTCGGCGGTCGCGACGATCGCGCGGGGCAGACCGGCCAGTGAGTCGGCGCGGCTGGGGACCACATAGGGATCGCCGGTTCCGTCCGGTGCGTACTGTTCCCAGTACCAGCGCATGGCCTTGGTGGTGTTGTAGTACCCCTCGCCATACAGCCGGTAGGACTCGGTGGTGAAGTCGTCATCGATCACCGGGTAGAGCAATATCTGCGCGGCGATCGCCGGGCCACCCCGGTCACGAGCAGCCAAGCTCACCGTAGCGGCGAGATTACCGCCGGCGCTGTCACCGGCGACCATGAGCCGATCCGGGTCGATACCGAACTCCGCGGCGTGCTCGGCAGTCCATCGCACGGCCGCGTACATATCCTCCATCGCCGCCGGTCCCGGATGCTCGGGCGCCCGCCGGTAGTCGACCGAGACGACCGCGACACCGACAGCGTCGGCCATCGCCCGGCAGAACTCGTCGTGACTGTCGAGATCACAGAAGACGAAGCCGCCGCCATGAGCGAACACGACCACCGGCAACGGATCGGAGCCACCGATCGGCAGATAGACCCGCAGGGCCAGTGCCCCGCCCGGGCCATCGATCAATCTGTCCGCGACGACACGCATCTGCGGCTGTCGGGCCATCGGGGCACGCCGAGCCACGATGATCTCGCGTAGCTCGGCTGCCGAATACTGGGTCACGTCCGGAAACGCCTCCAATGCCGAGAGCATCGCTTCGACATCCGGATGCAGGTCGGACCGTCGTTGTCCGCCCATCTCGACCACGTCCTCACTTATCGTCGTACGGGGAAGGCGCACTCGCGCCGGGGAATTCGCGGCGTGAACGGTCAGCCGAGTCGTGCGGAGGTCCGGCCGTCGAGAGTGAATCCCTTGTATCCGGCTGCCGCAACTTCGGCGCAGATGCCGTTGTAGTTTCCGAATCCGCCTATATACGGCATGAATACACGTGGCTTACCCGGGATATTCGCGCCCATATACCAGGAATCGGCGCTGGGGAACAGCGTTGCCGCGGCCTTCGCATTACATTCGGCTACCCATTCGTCCACCGATTCCCGAGTCGCCTCGATCGTGGCGATATCGTGCTCGTCCAGGTGATCCATACAGCTCGCGATCCAGTCCACGTGCTGTTCTGCCATCAGCACCATATTCGCGAGCACGCTGGGGCTGCCGGGGCCGGCGAGTACGAACATATTCGGGAAGCCGGCGACGGCGAGTCCCAGATAGGTGCGGGGCCCCGCCGACCATTCCACCTTCAGTTCACGGCCGGACCGGCCGCGGATATCGATCCGGGACAGTGAACCGGTCATCGCGTCGAACCCGGTCGCGAAGATGAGAATGTCCAGTTCATGAGAGGATTCGGAGGTTTGTACACCGGACTCGGTGATGGCGGTGATCGGTGCGCGCCGCAGATCGACCAGGGTGACATTGTCCCGGTTGTACGTCTGGAAGTATCCCGTATCGGTGACGATCCGCTTGGTTCCGATGGGGTGGTCGGTAGGTATCAGCTGCTCGGCGACCTCGGGATCATCGACCATCTCCCGGATCTTGGCTTCGACGTATTCGCGGGCGGTGTCGTTCGCCGCCCGGCTGACGGTCTGGTCCGGGAATGCCTTGGCGAACAGATACCCGCCGCGTTGCCACCATTCGTCGTACACCCTGGTCCGCTCGGCCTGGTCGACGTCCAAGGCGCCTTTCGGGTACGGGCTGTTCGGCGTACCGCCTCCACTGAGCCGGGACAGGCGACGTCGCTCGGCATAATCGGCTTTCACCTCGGCGACGAATTCGTCGGTCAGCCGTCTGTTACCCGCGGGAATCGAGTAGTTGGGACTGCGCTGGAACACGAGGACCTGGTCGGCGTCCTCGGCGATCACCGGAATGGCCTGGATACCTGATGAACCCGTTCCGATGACACCCACTCGCTTACCGGTGAAATCGACCGGATCGTGTGGCCATTCACCAGTGTGGTAGGTCGCCCCCGCGAAGGTGTCCCGTCCGGGGATATCCGGTTTGTTCGTCGCGGAGAGCACTCCGGTCGCCAGAATGCAGAAGCGGGCGGTGACGGTTCTGCCGGTATCGGTGGTCACGGTCCACCGGCGGGCGTCCTCGTCGTAGACGGCCGCGGTCACCCGGGTCAGGAAATCGTAGGCAGAACGGAGATCGTGGCGATCGGCGACATATTCGAGATAGCGCAGGATCTCCTCCTGGGCGGCGAACCGCTCGGTCCAGGTCCATTCCTGTTGCAACTCTTCGTCGAACGAGTACGAATAGTCGATACTCTCGACATCGCAGCGCGCTCCCGGATACCGGTTGTGATACCAGGTGCCGCCCACTCCCTCGGCGGATTCGAAGCCGTGCACACGCATACCGCGCTGCCGGAACTTGTACACCGCGTACAGCCCGGAGATACCGGCACCGACGACAACGGCGTCGAAATCACTGTCCTGGGTTGTCACCACATTCTCTTCCCTCGCTGAGGTACCGCCGCTCGAAGTCAAGTTAGATGCCCGGCAACACTTATCGATCACCTTTTCCCACCCAGCGGTATCCGAATCCGATTGGTATTACTCATGGTTGGACGAGTGGAGGAATTCCGGGGCGACCGCATGAGCCGCTCTCCAGGGCGGGCCATCCAACCCACGGCACTACCCCGATCTGGCCGGTCCCGATTGCCGAACCCCGGCGGTTCAGCGGTCGGCCCGGACACACCGTCAACCCGAGGAACGATCACCCCCGCCGCGCTCTCACCGAACGTTCGTCATCAGGCCCGAGCAGGTTCCGTTTCCCCGTTCTCCTGTGCCGCGGCGGACCGCTGCGCCTCCTTCATCTCCCGCGCCCACATCCACTCGTGGCCCCAGTAGCTGTCGGCGGTGATTTCCTCGGCTGTGTAATAGGCCTCGTCGACCGGTTCGCCGCCGTACCCGTACTCGATATCCCAGCCGCCGGGCACGCGCACATAGAAGGAGATCATCTTGTCGTTGGTGTGCCGCCCCAAGGTCGAGGACACCGGGAAGTCCCGCGCCATCACCTGGTCGTACGCGCGGCCGACCGCGTCCAGCTCATCCACCTCGACCATGACATGGATCAGACCCGGATCGCGGCCCTCCATACTCGGCATGATCGCCAGGCTGTGATGGCGCTGGTTCACACCCATGAACCGGATCCGCAACGGCCCCATCTCGGGGGGCGTCGGCATGCGGAATGCGCCCCGGGACAGGAATCCCAATATCTCGGTGTAGAAAGCGAACGATTCGTCGAAGTTGGTCGTCGGCATCACCACATGGCCCAACCCTTGCGCTCCTGTGACGAACTTCTGACCGTACTTCGTCAGCACCGGACTGTGTTCGAGCACCGGTCCGTGGAAGAACTCCAGCGGCGTGCCACCGGGATCCTTCATGCAGATACCGGCTTCGACTTTCCGCCGGTCGGCGAGTTCCTCGGACATCGGCGTATACGCGAAGCCGGCCTCGTCCAAGCTGGCGGCAAGCCGCCGCAGTGCTGATGCGTCCCGGACCTCCCAGCCGACCGCGGTCACCCGGTCGACGTCACCACGTTCGACAGTGATCCGGGCGGGACGCTCGTCCATGCGGAAGTGCAGGGCGTCCTCTTCGTCCCCGAAACCCGGCGCGAAGCCCAGGACGTCGAACCCGAGTTCACGCCAGCGGTCCATATCCGTGGCCAGAACCCGTACGTAGCCGAGCGCTTTGATTTCCGTCATCGGTTGGCTCATATTCCTTTCCGGAGTGATCAGATCATGACGCGCAGCGGTCCCTGCGGGACCTCCACGCCGAGGGATGCCACGGCCGCCGCGTGATAGGTGGTGCTGGTGACATGGATGGCGTGGTGCAGACCGGCGTGCGCGTCACGCCAGAAACGCTGCAACGGATTGTCCATCCGCAGCGCGTTCCCACCCGCCCGGTCGAAGATCTCATCAGCGGCGCGTACCGCCCGCCAGGCCGCGCGCGCTTGATCACGGCGGACCGCGGCGCGTGTCTCGAAATCGATTTCCTCACCTCGGTCGACCCTGTCCCAGATCCGATCGACATTGGCCAGCAGTTGCTGCCGGGCCGCGTCGATCTCCGAGGCCGCTTCGCCGAGCGCGTGCAGCACGTACGGATCGTCCTTGACGAGCGTGCCGGTCGCACCCACCCGGTTACGCTGATAGTCGACCCCGGCCGCGAGCACGCCCTCGCAGATGCCGATCGTCGCGGAGGTGATTCCCAACGGGAACATGGTGGACCACGGCATCTTGTAGAGCGTTTCGGTGACTCCATACTCCTCGGCGGCCGTACCGTCCATCACTTTCGCCGAATCCATCACCCGGTAGTCCGGAATGAAGGCGCCCTCGACGATGATGTCCTTGCTACCGGTCCCGCGCAGACCGACCACATCCCAGGAGTCCGCGACGATCTCGTAGTCCGATCGCGGCAGGATCACGTGCAGACCTTGCGGCGGCATCAGCGGTTTGCCGTCCGCACCACCCACCATCGCGCCGAGAAATATCCAGTCACAGTGGTCGGTGCCCGAGGAGAACTGCCAGCGTCCGGTCATCACGTAACCGCCGTCGGTCGGCACGGCTACGCCGCCGGGCATGTAGGGCGAGGCCTGCCAGGTATCGCTGTCCTGGCCGAGTACTTCGTCCTGCACCCTGGGATCGGCGAAGGCGAGCTGCCATGGATGCACCCCGACGATGCCGCCGACCCATCCGGCGGAACCGTAGATGCTCGCGGTTTTCATCACCGCTTCGGCGAACTCACGCGGATGTGCTTCGTAGCCGTCGTACTTCTTGCGTTGCAGCAGCCGGATGATTCCGGCATCTTTCAGATTCTTGGCCATCGCGTCGGGCAGTCGGCCGAGGGAATCCCCTTCCTCGGCGCCGGAACGGATCTCGTCGGCGATGGCAACGATCTTGTCGAGTACGGGATGGGACATCGGAACTCCTGGTTCGCGATCGGAAAGTGGTTCAGGGGAATGGTCAGGACGGGGTGGGAGCGGTCCGACGGTGTGCCGCGATGGCACTGCGACCGGCGGCCACATTCGCGTCGACCTCGGCCTGCCAGTTCTTCAGTGCGCGCTCGGTATCGATCTCGAACTCGAAACGGTTGACCATCTCCGGCCGGATATCCGCGATATCGACATAGAACTGCTCGTACCAGCGCCGCAGCTGGTATACCGGGCCGTCCTCCTCGCACAGGAGGGGATTGTCGATGCGCGATTTGTTCTTCCAGATCTCCACGTCCTGTTCGAAACCGATCGCGACCCCCTCGGCGACGGCAGCGGCAACCTGCTCCGCCGCGGTGTCGTCCATTCCGCTCGGCTTCTCCACGATCACGCCGTACTGCAGGCGGAACGATGTCGCGTCGATCGGATAGTGGCAGTTGATCAGATAGATGTTCGGCTGTCCGGCGCCGGCGCGGCCGCCACTCCAGAGCTTGTCGATCATGTAGGAGGGACCGTAATACGTAGCGTCCGATTGACTTTCGGTGCTGTAATTGGTATTGGTGCTGACCCCGGCGGCATCGGCGCGCGGACGCGAGCGCATGATCTGGGTCGCGGTATGGCCTTCGAAGACATTCCGGAAATAGGTCGGCATGCCGTAGTGGACGTAGAAGAAGTGCGCCATATCGACGACGTTGTCGACGATCTCGCGGCAATGCGATCCCTCGACGACCAAGGAGTTCCACACCCAGTCGGTCCAGCCCGCCTCTCCGTATGTGGGGATTTCCGGAATGGTCAGTTCGGTGGAAGGCTTGCCGCCCTCCGGGTCGTTCCATACGAACAGTTGGCCGCTGATCTCCATGGTCGGCCACGATTTGGTCCGCGCCAGTGGTGGGACCCGCCGCGCGTAGGGAATGGATGCGCATCGACCGTCCCCGCGCCACCGCCAGTCGTGGAAGGGACAGGCGATATCGTTGCCTTTCACGGTGCCGTGGGCCAGATTCCCGCCCATATGCGGGCAGAAGGCATTGAGCACGTTGACTTTTCCGTCTTCGCCACGAAATACGACGAGTTCGGTGCCGAACGCCGCCACCTGATGGGGCCGGCCGTCCGCGAAATCACGGATCAGCCCCAGGCAGTGCCAGCCCCGCGCGAATCGCGCGGGCGGCGCGCCGGTGTCGATGACACGGACCTCGTTGCCGGTGTCGGTCGTGGAACTCACGATACCTCCTGGTCAGACGGTTGCGACCGTGGATCTCGTCGCAATGGGTCCACCTTCGCAGGCGTCAGGACGGTGTGACGCGGATCTCCTGCTGAATGGGAGGCTTTCCGGACCGGCTGCCGGGACTCGACGCCACCGCGTCGCGGTGGCGGATACCGACTGTCCCGCGGCCCGGCCCCCGGTGGTCGTCAGCGCTCAGTACTCGATCGCGACCTCTGCACTCACCGGCTCCGCCTGACACGCCAGAATGTAGCCCTCCGCCAGATCTTCCTCAGTGAGGATCTCGTTGTGAGCCAAGCTCACCCGGCCCGATCTCAGCGCGCAGACGCACGCACTGCATGCACCTTCCCGGCATGAACAGGGGGCGTCGAGACCGGCGTCGAGTAGCGCGTCGAGAAGTTTCCGACCCGCGGCCCAGGGCACCGAATACTCGGCACCGTCGAGGGAGACCTGGACTCGGCGGACAACGGCGCCCCCGTCCGCGGACTCAGCGCTCTCCGAGGCGGGCTCGTCCGCGAACGGATCCTTGCTCAACGAGAGGAACCGCTCCGAGTGGACCTGGTTCCGGGGAAAGCCCACCTCCGCGCACACCCGGACAGTCGATTCCATCAACGGTTCGGGGCCGCAG
Organism: Nocardia sp. NPDC003963; assembly: GCF_053605105.1. Classification (NCBI taxonomy): domain Bacteria; kingdom Bacillati; phylum Actinomycetota; class Actinomycetes; order Mycobacteriales; family Nocardiaceae; genus Nocardia; species Nocardia sp. NPDC003963. The sequence continues at coordinate 266,549 of NZ_JBSGIP010000001.1, read as the reverse complement.
ACGAAAACCGACCTGCTCGGAAAGGGCCGGAGCAGCGCGGACAACAAGCGCGCACTCGGATAACCCTGCACGGACTCGAGCACGTGGACGACGTGGAACCGGTCGCCGAAGTGCTGCTCCAGGGACTTCAGTTCCGCTGCGAAGATCACCGACCCCTCCTCCCGGTTCGCATAGATCAGCACCACGTCGCCGGTGCCACCGAAAAGGATCGACTTCGCGATGGCGACAGCCGGGGTGATACCGCTGCCGCCGGCCACCAGGACGACCGGCTCGTCGAGGGACCGCGGGGTGAAGAGGCCCGCGGGTGGCAGCACCTCCAGGTCGTCACCGGCCGAAACGGCGTCACACAGCCAATTGGAACCGTGTCCGCCCTGGACCCGTTTCACCGTGAATTCGAGTGAGTCGTCGGTGTGCGGGGAACTCGACAGCGAATAGCACCGACCGGATCCGGTACCGCCGGCGGGCATCCGGACCGTGAGGAACTGCCCCGGCTTGTAGTCGAATGACCGCGAGTGTCCGGGGTGGGGTTCGACGACGAAGGAGCGCGCGTCGGCCGTCTCCTCGATCACCTCGAGCACCCGCACCCGACGGGTGCGCGAGTGTGTGGCGGGGGCGGCGGCGGCACGACCGGATTTCGGGCCGGCACTCGTCTCCGTGGACATCCACTCTCCTGATCGTCTCGGGCCCGCCCGCAACCCACCGGATCGGCTTCGGGCCACCGGCAGGCTACGGTGCGTGGTGAGGGCATTCCGGCCGGCGTCTCGCTGATCGGGAGACTCCCTCGGCTCCGGCCGAAGCCGGATGCGATGGTCTGTGACGACGCACGTCACGGCGCTTTCGATGGGCACGCCCGCAAAGTAGTACCGTGACTCATGTCACAAAGTTGTGATTGGTGCTGGGAGGCCGCATGAGAATTTCACGTCACGCCGGGGGGCCGGTATCAGTGGTCGAGCGGGTATCCCTGGTGCTGGAGACCTTCAACGGGGCGGGACCACTCACACTTGCACAGGTCACCTCTCGCACCGGATTGCCCCGTTCATCGGCACACCGGCTCCTGGAACAACTCACCAGCGCGGGGTGGCTCGCGCGCTCACCCGAGCAGACCTATGAACTCGGTGTCAAGGCCTATGAGATGGGGCAGGCCGCCCTGAATCAGAATCGGCTACTGCACGGCGCACGGCCCGTGATGCAAGCGTTCGCGCATCGCACCGGTCTCACCATCCAACTCGCCATTCTCAACCGCGGAGACACCGTCTACCTGGCAAAAGTCAACGGGCGGGCATCTGGGCCCACTCCGACGGCCGTCGGACAACGGGTACCCGGACATCTGACCGCCGTGGGCAAGGCCCAGATGGCGCTCGCCGATGTATCCGGCCGCCCGCGGCCGGTCGATGAACGGCAGCGCACCGGCGACGGCCTACTCGTCCGGCGTACCCCACAGAGCGTGACCACGGACGCCCAGCTCGAAGAAGATCTCGCCGCGGTCCGGGACCGCGGCGCCGCCTTCGATCGCGGGGAAGCCTTCACCGGTCTCGGCTGCGTCGGGGTCTCGATCGGGCCGCCGGACCACATCTACGGCAATCTGGCCGGTATTTCGATATGTGCGCCCGTGACCTCGCTCGACTACCGCGCGTTGGTGGGTCCCATGCGAGTGACCGCGCGTGAGATCTGGGATCGCTGCGTGGCCGCGGACCTCGCCTCGCATTAGCCGGGACACCGTTCTCCGAGCCGGCGGCGGCTCGTCCACCTTCCCGGCCCAGGTCGGTTTGCTCGCGCCGCGGCGGCGGTAGTCGGCGCCGCGGGCGGTGCCCGTCTGCTACGACGCTACTCCGATCCTCGCCTCGCCCAGTCGTGCGGCCATATCGGCCACGGCACGGTAGGCCATCACCATGCCCGAGCCCAGTGGCACGCCCGGCCCGGGATAGGCCGCTCCGGAGACCGACGCCGAGGAATTGCCCGCGGCGTAGAGGCCGGTTATCACCGAGCCGTCCGGACGCTCGACTGCAGCATTGCGGTTGATCACCGCGCCCCCTTTGGTTCCGAGATCGCCGAGGACCAGCCGTACCGCATGGAACCGGCTTCCGTCGAGCGCCCGCAGGCACTGGCCGGGTTCGGTGGCACCCACGAAGAAACGCCCGAACGGGTCTTCACCGCGGTGGAAGTCTTCGTCGACTCCGCGCGCGGCGAATTCGTTGAACCTGTCGACGGTACCGGCGAGTTCGTCGGGGTCGATACTCAGCGATTGCGCGAGGTCCGCGACGGTCTCCGCCGTGTGCCACAGCCCAGCCGCGGCCAGTTCTCCTAGGTCCGGGTAGGGAACGCATATCGCCGGGAGCCCGTCGCCGAAGCGATCGTCGAAGACGAACCAGAATTCGTCACTGCCCAACTCCATCCGCGTACGCATGGCGCGTCCCATCTGGTCATAGGGCAGCATCTCATCGGCGAAACGGCGACCGTCGCCGTCGACGACAATCCCAGCGCGGAGGCCGAGAGTGAAGGCGGCATGCCCGTTGGGGAACAACGTGGCCGGGCACCACCACGATTGATCCAGCAGGTCGAGTGCCGCGCCGACCTCGCTCAGCATCGCCACCGCGTCACCGGAGCCGGTATCCGGATGCGACGACGACCAGTCGGCCGTCGGCATGTTCTGCCACTGCTGTCGCAACTCCGCGGAACGCTCGTATCCCCCGGCGGCCAGAAGGACACCGGCCCGCGCCCGGATACGGAACTCTCCGCTGTCGGGGAGGGCCACGACGACACCGGTGATCTGCCCCGACTCGTCCTGGACGAGATGTCCGGCCGGAGTGGACGACAACAGATCGACGCGCCCCGTCGCGTCGAGGGCGAGCAGCATCCGCGCGATCCACGCCTGGCCACCATCCAGCGTGGAACGGTCGGCGCGCTCGTCGAATTGGTCGGTGGCCACCATCGGACGCACCTGGACCAAGCGTTCGCCCACCTCCTCGGCCGAGATGGATCGAGCAAAGATGCTGCGGCCGTTCGCGCTTCGCCCGGGTGCGTCGAAGTAGTCCGGGAAGGGCCGGTGTTCGAGCGGGATCCCGGCCACATTCTCGAGGAAGTCGGCGACGACCGGCCCGGTTTCGAGGTAGGCCCGCGCAACCTCCGCGCGCGTCCGATCGCCGACGACAGCGCCGAAGTAGGTCAGTCCCTGTTCGACGGAATCGTGGACGCCTTGGCGCGCCAGGACGTGGTTTCCGGGTAGCCAGACGCTGCCGCCCGAATACGCGGAGGTGCCGCCGAATCGATCGGTCTTCTCTATCACGCAGGCCGACAGGCCGCGGTGGGCGGCGGCCAGGGCTCCGGCCAGGGCGGCGCCGCCGGATCCCACCACTACTACGTCATAGGTCTTACCCCAGGTCATCGTGGACTGCACTCTCTCTCGCTGTTGCGGGTGAAGGCCGCACGCTAGCGGGCGACAGACCGCCGACAGACCCGGTTTTCCCGCTCAGCGGTATCGACGGCCGAACTCGTTCAGGTCGGTCGCTGGACCAGTTCTATGCGATAACCGTCGGGGTCGCGCAGAAAAGCGACGGTGACCCCGCCGAACCCTTCGAGTACCCGGGCAGGTGCCTCCTCGGTACCTCCGAACCGGCAAGCGCGGGCGAGCAGTGCGGCGGCGTCCGGTGTGTTGAGCACGAGCTTCTCGAACATATTGCCCGGTTGCGGAGTGTCCGCTGCACCTCGCGTCGCGATGAGTTCGATACCGGCCGGACCGGCCCGCAGGATCGCCGCGTCGAAATCCGCAGTGGAGAACTCGCGCTCGGTTTCGAATCCGCATCCCGCGGTGTAGAACTCGGTCGACTTCGCGAGGTCCGAAACCCGGATCGCGGTCAGCGACAGCATCGTTGTGGCCGGCCCGACGGCGGCTTCCGGATTCATCGGGTCTGTGACCCGCCGTTGAAGTCCAGCGTCTGTCCGGTCATTCCCCCCGACTCGCCGGAGGCCAGATACGCGCAGAACGCTCCCACCTCGATCGGATCGCCCAGCCGGCCGATCGGGATGGTCGCGATGATGTTGTCGATCATCTCCGGCGTCATCTTGTCGACGAGGTTGGCCTGGTGGCCGAGCGCGACGATATTCGCGGTCACCCCGTACCGGCCGGTCTCCGCCGCCAGATGACGAATGAAACCCTCGACACCACTTTTGCCGGTGGCATACATCGACACATTGATGTTCTGCCCGGTCCGCGCCGACCCTGACGAGATCTGCACTATCCGCCCCCACCCGGCGTCGCACATCCCGTCGAGGACAGCTTTGATGCAGTTCATCGCCCCGTAGATGTTCAGATCTATCGACGGCGGCCATTGGTCGGGGGTGAGTTCCCGGAACGGTTTGCTCACCCTGGCCTCCGCCACACCAGCGTTGTTCACCAAGATGCTCACCTGTCCGCCCAATTCGGCTTCGGCCGAGCGGACGGCCTCGAGGGTCGCCTCGTAATCGGTGACGTCGAAGGCTCGCGCGGTGGCCGTGTTGCCTTCCGCGACGATATTCGCGGCCACCTTTTCCGCACGGTCACCGAAGAGATCGTTGACGATCACGGCCGCACCCTGGCGCGCGAGAACTGTCGCGATGCCTTCGCCCACGCTCTGGCCCGCCCCGGACACCAGGGCGATCCGCCCGTTCAACTCGAACACGAGTTGCTCCTTTCCGCTCACCACCCGGAGAGTCCGGGCTCTCGCTGGTATGTCACTCTCCGGGCGCACCCCACAGATTGTCAATCAATATTGGATTTTATTTTGGATCCAATCTGCTAGCGTGCGATCTATGACGTCAGACGATTCGGTCGGCGCCCCGCCGGAGGCCTCGGTGCTCACCGAGTTCGCCGGCGGTATTGCGCGACTGACCCTCGACAATCCCCGCCGAAAGAACGCGATCACCCTGGAGATGGCCGCACGTATCGGCGAATTCTGCGATCGGGTCGAGGACGACCCCGCCATCGGTGCGGTCGTCGTCCGGTCGGCCGGTGCGTATTTCTGCAGCGGTGCCGATACTCGCGATCTCGCCGCCTCCTCCGCCGACCCGGCCTCGCCCGAGGCCGTGCGCCGAACTTCGGCGGTCTACGGCGCTTTCGTGCGAGTCGGCTCTCTCCCTGTTCCCACAATCGCCCGGGTCGTCGGTGGCGCCGTCGGCGCAGGCCTGAACCTGGCGCTCGCCGCCGATATCATGGTGGTGACCCCGGATTCCGTACTGGACAGCGGCTTCCTGGCCCGCAACATCCACCCGGGCGGCGGCCACCTCGCTCTGCTGGGCCGTGCGGTCGGCTGGTCGAGGACGGTGGCCCTCGCCGCGTGTGGGCGGTCGATGACCGGCACCGAGGCGGCCGCCTGCGGACTCGCCTACGCCGCTGTCCCCGAAGCCGATCTCGATACGCTCATCGCCGAGCTCACCACCGCGCCGGCTGCCGATCCCGAACTCAGCCGGCGGATCATGACCAGCGCCCGCCTCGAACTCGGTCCTCCGGCGGTCAGCTGGTCGTCGGCCCTCGAGATCGAGCGCGGTGTGCAGATGTGGTCGATGTCGCGTAAGGGGCAGAAGTCCTGGTCGTCGCGGGGTCCGGGCCGATGACCGTCACCACCGGGTCCGGCGCGGCGGCGGTCGCCGACAGCCCGGAACTGCACGCGCTTCGCGCCGAAGTGCGCGCCTTCTTGGCGGCCGAACTCACGGCAGGCTCCTTTGTTCCGGCCGTGGACAATTGGATGAGTGGCTTCGACCCCGGATTCAGTGCACGGTTGGGACAGCGGGGCTGGCTCGGGATGACGTTGCCGACCGGGTACGGCGGTCACGGCAGATCCGCGATCGAGCGTTTCGTGGTGACCGAGGAACTGCTCGCGTACGGCGCCCCGGTCGCCGCACACTGGATTTCCGACCGCCAGATGGCGCCGGGCATCCTCGCCCACGGCACCGAAGAACAGAAGCAGCGCTATCTGCCCGGAATCGCCTCGGGCACATTGTTCTTCGCCATCGGCATGAGCGAGCCCGATGCGGGTTCCGACCTGGCCGCCGTACGCACCCGGGCTGTTGCCCACGACGATGGATCCTGGACGCTACGTGGTACCAAAGTGTGGACCACCGGGGCGCATATCGCGCACGCCATGGTGCTGCTCGCCCGCAGCGACGGTGAGACCGTCGACCGGCAAGCCGGGTTGTCGCAGTTCGTGGTGGACCTCTCGCACCCCGATATCGAGGTGCGACCGCTGCGCAGTATCGACGGAGCGGCGCATTTCAACGAGGTGATCTTCCACGACGCCCACCTGGGCCCGGAAGCCCTGTTGGGGAGCCGCGGCGCAGGCTGGGCACAGGTGATGAGCGAACTCGCATTCGAGCGTTCCGGACCCGAACGCTATCTGTCCACGATGCCGCTGCTCCGGGCCTGGGCCGACGAGCTGCGCCGGTCGGGCGCCACCGAAGAACAGCGGATCACCCTGGGTTCGCTCACCGCCCGCGCCTGGGCCCTGCGCCGAATGTCGTTGTCGGTGGCCGCCGAGCTCGCCGCCGGTCGCCGCCCCGATGTGCGAGCAGCGATGGTGAAAGACCTCGGCTCGGCATTCGAGGGCGATCTCGTCGAGGCGGTGCGAGCCGCCTGCGATACCGATCCCCGGCGCAGCGGCGGTGACCCGTTCTCCCGGCTACTGGCCAACAGCATCCTGCACACCCCGGCATTCACACTACGCGGCGGTACGAACGAGATCCTGCGCGGAATCGTCGCCCGCGGAATGGGATTACGATGACCTCTCCGAATTCCGAACTACGCGCGGCAACCCGGGCGATGGTAGAACGGTCCGGCGTCGACACTGCCACGCCCGCCACCGGTCAGGACACCGCTGTATGGGCGGCACTCGCCGAGGCGGGTTTCACCGAAATCGGGATTCCGGAATCCGCGGGCGGCAGCGGCGGCAGCCTCGCCGAAGCGCTCACCGTCGTCTCGGCAGCGGTCACCGGCGGTGCGCTCACCATGCTCATCGAGCATACGGTCCTCGCCACATGGCTGGCAGCGCGCTGCGGTATCTCCCTCGGAGCGCATACCGCGACCATCGCCACCGCCGGCCCCGACACCGCGGTCCACGAAACCGGCGACGGCCGACTGCTCTTGGACGGCTCGGTGCGGTCGGCGGTACACGGGCCCGACGCCGATCGGCTGGTCGTCCTTCTCGACCCGGCCGCCGACCGCCCCCGGGCGATCGCAATCCTCTCCCCCACCGGCCCGGGAGTCACCAGCACAACCGGCGCCGACCTCCTCGGCGCTTCCGTCGCCGATTATGATTTCGCCGCGGCTCCGGTCGAGTCATACGCAGAATCCACGGTCGGCGGTTCAGAACTCCGTTTCCGCGGCGCGCTGGCGTACGCGGTGGCGATGGCCGCGGCGGCGCGCGCGGTCTGCGACCGGACCATCGACTACGCGGGACAGCGCACCCAGTTCGGCCGTCGGCTGAGCAAGTTCCAAGCCGTGCAGCAGCGGCTCGCAGGGTTGGCCGCGCTGACCGCGCTCACCGAAACAGCCGCCCGGAGCGCGGTGGCCGAGAACGATGCCGGGGAAAACTCGGACCGGGCCCGGATCGCGATCGCCGCCGCGAAAGTGGTGACCTCCGCCTCGGCTCGGGAGATCGCCGCCGCGGGCCATCAGCTCCACGGCGCGATCGGATTCACCTCCGAATATCCGCTCGGCCGCTCCACAACGGCGCTGTGGACCTGGCGAGAGCGATACGGCTCGGAACGCTACTGGGCCGGTGATCTCGCCGACCGGATCCTCGAAGACGGGGCCGATGTCTGGGATCTCGTGGCCGGCTCCGGCCCCGCGGATACCGGCGCGGCGGCAGAAGGGAACAGTCGATGACCGTCACCACACCACAAGCCGCCGACGATTCCGCCGCACCCGCGATCGACGGCCGCGCGGCCTGGCGCACCGCGGACACCTCGACCGGAAACGGTGTGCTCACCGGAATCCGAGTGCTCGACCTCAGCCGGGTGCTGGCCGGTCCCTATACCGCCCAGATGCTGGCCGATCACGGCGCAGAGGTCATCAAAGTGGAAGCTCCGGCCGGGGACGAGACCCGCGGCTGGGGGCCGCCCTTCCTGGAGAACGGCAACAGCAGCGCCTACTACGCGAGTCTCAACCACAGCAAGGACAACATCGTCCTCGACTTGCGCACCGACGCGGGCCGCGAGATCCTCGCGCACCTGCTCGCCGGCGCGGATATCGTGATCGAGAACTTCAAGGCGGGCACGCTGGGGCGCTGGGGGTTCGACTACGAGTCCGTCCTGCGCGAACGTCATCCGCGCATGATCTACTGCCGGATCACGGGTTTCGGCGTAGACGGACCGATGGGCGGACTGCCCGGCTACGACGCCGTTCTGCAATCCTTCGGCGGCCTGATGAGCGTCAACGGCTATCCCGACGGCAGCCCGCTGCGGGTCGGGATCCCCATCGTCGATATCGTCGCCGCCAATATGGCGGTGAGTGGCATCCTGCTGGCGATGCTGGAACGTGAACGCAGCGGGCGGGGACAGCTGGTCGACATCACGCTGCTGGACTCGGTCATCTCCATCCTGCATCCGCACGCCGCCAATTGGATGGCCAGCGGCAGGGTGCCACAACGGACCGGAGACCTCCATCCCACGGTGGCGCCATACCAGGTGTTCCGCGCCGCGGACGGCGATTTCTTCGTCAGCGCGGCCAATGATCGCCAGTTCCGCTCGCTCGTGGAGACCCTGGGGCTGCCCGAACTCGCCGACGACCCTCGATTCACCTCCAACGGCGACCGCTACACCCACCGGGATGCCCTCGTCACCCTGCTGAGCGAGCGCATCGCCGAACGTTCGCGCACGGATCTGGGTGGACGGCTCGAGGCGGTCGGTGTGCCCGCGAGCCCGGTCCATACGATCGACGAAGCGCTGCAATCCGCGCAGGTCCGTCATCGCGGCCTGTTCATCGATGACGACGACTACCGCGGTGTCGGCGTCCCGATCACACTGGGCCGGTCGCCCCGCCGCCGACCGCGTCCCGCTGTCCCGCTCGGCGCCGATACCATCGAAGTCCTCGCCGCGATGGGTTACCGCACCGAGCGCATCGAAGAACTGCGCGCGGCTGGTATCTTCGGGAACCCGTGAACAGACCGAGCGGAGACACCGCGCCCGCCGACCGCGGGCGTGACGGCGAACGGGCGGCCACCCGAGTCGTCGAAGAGATCGAACGACTCATCGTCACCGGCGAACTCTTGCCCGGTCAGCCCATCCGGCAGGTGCTGATGGCCGAACGTCTGGGCGTGAGCCGACTCCCCATCCGGGAGGCATTGCGCCAGCTCGCCGCCGCCGGACTGGTGGACCACGAACACAACGTCGGTTATACAGTCGCGCGGTTACAGCAATCGGATTTCGATCAGATCTACCTGATGCGCGCGGCGCTCGAGCGGGAGATCATCGCCACCCTGCCCCGATTCACCGAGGAAGCGCTCGCCGAGGTCCGGCGGCTCGGCGACCTGGTCGTCGACGCCGCCGAACGCGGTGACCTCCTGGCCATGCGGCTGCACAACCATGCCTTCCATTTCGCCGTCTTCGACCGGTCCCCGCTGAACCTCGTCGTCAACGAGGTGCGCCGACTGTGGACGCTGGCGATGCCCTACCACGCGGCATATCTGTACGACCCGGCCGCCCGCGCCCGGGTCGTCGCCGAACACGACCAGATGATCGAGGCACTCACCGAACACGACAACGACCGCCTCGACGAACTGATGAACTTGCACCGGCGCGGCGGGGAAACGAGTACCGGGGTCATGCTCCGGGCCACCCGCACCACGGTCCGCAAATCACCCGACCCCAGCGATCACGAGGAATGAGCCCAGTGCCCACCCCGACCGACAGAAGACCCACCCGGCCGACCTGGGATCCCGACCTGGCCGAGCTCATCACACGTGCGAATCGCTCCAAGTCCCTGCGCTCCGTCGGCGTGGTGGGCGCCCGGCGCGCGCTGGAGGCCATAGACCGCCCCGCCGGGCCCCCGATGCAGTCGGTCCACGACGCCACCGCCGACGGCCCACACGGACAGATCCCACTGCGCATCTACCGGCCGCCGGCCGCCCCATCGGAGAACGCACCAGCGCTGGTCTGGTTCCACGGCGGCGGCATGATCATGGGCTCACTGCACTCGTTCGACCGCCTCGCTCGAGATCTGGCCGACGCCACCGGCGCCGTCGTCTGCAATGTCGACTACCGTCTCGCCCCCGAACACCGCTATCCGGTCGCCAACGAGGATGCCTACGCCGCACTGTCCTGGCTCGCCGGCAACGCCGCCGCCTGGGGTGTGGATCCGGCCCGCATCGGTGTCGGCGGCGACAGCGCCGGTGGCAGCCTGGCCACCGCCACGGCTCTGCGCAGCCGCGACGAGAACGGGCCGGCCATCGCACAGCAGGTGTTGTTCTACCCGGGTATCGAACGCCGGACCGACCGCCCCTCCATGCGCGAATTCGGTGATTCGCCATTCCTCACCGCCGAAGACATCGACTGGATGAAGAACCTCTACCTCGGTGATGATCCGTCCACCGATGACCCCTACGGTGTCCCTGCCCTGGCCGATTCGCTCGCCGGGCTACCACCGGCCATCCTCGCCGTGGGATACGGCGACCCGCTCCGCGACGCGGTAGAGGCATACGGCGATCGGCTTCGCGCGGCAGGGGTACCCACCGCTCAGCTCCGTTATCCGGGCGTAGGCCACGGATTCGCCATGCAGGCACCTTCCGTCGCGCGAGCGCGGATGGCGATATCCGAGGTCGGGGCGCTCGCGGCGGCACGGTTTCGGTAGCGGGCGAAGCGCGCATCCCGGCGAGCCCGGTGACTGTCGTAGATCCTGCACCGACACCCTTCCTGCTCCACCGGGTCGCTGCCCGGACATCGACCGAAGCCTCAGCTGCGAACCGGCGCGAGCAGTCTCTTGAGCGGGATACTGCTGTCGGCCAGCGCTTCCGGTCGTGGACGATGGCCGCGCCCAAGCGCCGCGCGCAGCGCCACGAAGTCCGCCGGAGCGTTCAGGCATTCGGCCGCGATCAGAGCATCATCGGTGAAGTACAGCGCGACCCGGCGTCGTGGCCTGTCCGGATCGGTGCGCACCACGACCGACGTGTAATCGCCTATCAGACCGACGATCTGCAGTTTCTGATCGCCCTGATCCGACCAGAACCACGGAACTGCCGGGACCGGCGCGGCACTCCCCACCAGTGCCGCGGCCGCGACCTCGGCCTGGGTTGTGGCGTTGTCCACCGATTCGAGTCGGTAGTTGCGGCCGGTGGGCGATACCCGGGTGGTGCAGTCGCCGATGGCCAGCGTCCAGCCGTCGGAGGCCAGACAGTGGTCGTCGACCACCACCCCACCTGCGCAGTGCAGGCCGAGCTGGGTAGCCAGTTCGATGCGCGGCTGGGCGCCGATCCCGACCACCACCGTCGCCGCGGGAATCTCACGTCCGTCGTCGAGCCGGACGCCGCGGATCCCGCCGTGCTCGATAATGACAGCCGTCGGCCGTGCATCCAGCTGGATATCGGTCTCCATCGCCTGGTGCGCCGCGAACAACGCCTCCGCGGTGATCTGCCCCACCGCACGACCCAATAGCCGCGGTCCGGCCTCTATCACCGTCACTTCCGCGCCCAGGGCCCGTGCGGTAGCGGCGACCTCGAGTCCGACGAAGCCGCCACCGATAACCACGAGGGGTCCTTTCCGGACCCGATCGGCCAGGACCGAAGCCTGGCCGAGATCACGCAGGAGCACGACATCGGGGTGATCGGATCCGGGCAGTGCCAGGGCCCGGGCCCGCGCGCCGGTGGCCAGCACCAGTCGATCGAATTCCCTTGCGCACGAGCTGTCTTCGCCAGCCAGCCGGACCCGGATTCCGGCCTGTGTCCGAGTCACCTGGTCGGCCCGTGCACCGGTGATCAGTTCGATCTCTTTGTCGGCGTAGTGCGCGGGGTCGCGCAACAGCAGCAACTCGCTGGTCGCCTCACCCTTCAACCATCCTTTGGACAGCGGTGGCCGTTGATACGGCATCCGTGGTTCATGCGAGATGAGGGTGATGCCGCCGTCATAGCCGGCTTCGCGCAGGCTGTCCGCGAAATGGACGCCGGCGTGCGAAGCTCCCACCACCACGACGCTGCGCGGCGGTGTTCCGGAGCCCGGCGCCTTTTCCGATTCCCCCACGGATCAGACCTGCTCGTCCGGGACGGTGACGTGCAGATCGATCCCGTCGGCCAGCTTCAGCTGACAGGACAGCCGCGAATTGTCCTCGCGGTCGGAGGCGGTGCATTCGAGCATATCGTCCTCGTCCTCGCTGGGATCGGGGAAATTTCCCAGCTCGGCACGGTCGACGTACACGTGGCAAGTCGCGCACGAGAGGGTGCCGCCGCACTGGCCGACGATGCCACGCACGCCGTTCTTCACTGCGGTCGACATCACCGAATCGCCCACGGCGCCGTCGATCACCTTCACCGCACCGTCCGGTTGGGTGTAGAACACTTTCGGCATGGTTGCTCCTACCAGGAGACGGGCAGATCGACGACCGCCTGGGTCAAGTTGTCCATATCGATAACGGCCTCACCCTCGAGCCGCAGGTCCGGCAGTCGTTTGAACAACTCCGCCAGACCGACCTGCATCTCCATCCGCGCGAGCGGAGCACCGAGACAGTGGTGCAGTCCGTAGCTCAGGGTGAGATGTGGATTGTTCGCACGCCGGATATCGAACACTCCGTCGTTCTCGACGACCGCACCGTCGTGATTGACCGACGCGGGATCGACCAGGACAGCCTCTCCTGCGGCGATCATCTGCCCGTCCAGCTCCACATTCTCAATCGCCACGAACGGCACCAGTCCACCGCCACCGGTGACCGTCGACCCGACGGCCATCCGTCCGTGGCGCAGGATCTCCTCCACCGCGGTCGGCGCCACACCGTCGGGATCGGCAAGGAAGAGGTCGAGCTGATCGGGATTGCGCAACAGCGAGTGCACACCGGCGCAGATGAAGTTCGCCGTATTGTCGAAACCGCCGATGATCAGCACCAATGCGATCGGCAGGATCTCACCGTCGGTGAGGCTGTCGTCTTTGTCGCGGGCGTTGGCCAGATCGCTGAGCAGATCCTCGCGCGGATCCTTTCGACGTTCCTCGATCAGGCCCATCATGTAGACGACGAGCTCGGTCATGTTCGCCACGACCTCTTCCTCGGGCATATTCGCGACCGCGAGCGTCGAGGAGCTCCACTTCTGGAATTTCGGCCGGTCCTCCGGCGGCACGCCGAGCAGATTCGCCAGCATCTGGATCGGCAGCGCGACCGCGTAGTCGTGCACAAGGTTGGCCGGCGCACCTTTGGCGACCATCTCGTCTATGAGGTGATCGGCGAATTCCACCGCCGAATCACGCATCGCCTTGACCCGTTTCGGAGAGATCGAGCGCTGCACCAGCTTCCGCAGCTTGGTGTGATGCGGCGGATCCTCGAACTGCAGCGTGGTCTTCAGGAAGTCCGGGAACTCGACGAAATAGGGCACCACCCGCTCGCCGGTACGGAACGGTTCGCGAACGAACCGGCCGTCACTCAGCATCTCCCGGGCCGCGGCGTTACGGTGGATCACCCAGACATCGCCACCGAAGGGCATGGTCATCTTGGTCATCGGCCGATCGGCGGCGATCGCGTGATAGCGGTTCATCGCTTCGTCCGGCGCCACCGGCGGGAAGGGGTAATCGGTGCTCACGGCATTGCCGGCCGTTTCGGTTGTACTCATCGGATCACTCCAATAGGGGTGGTGGGACCTGGATCAGGAGGCGGGTAGCTGCGCGGGCGCGACCAATTGCGGAATCGCTTCCGGGGTGATCGCCATGACCGCGCCGAACCGGTCGGCCACGGTTTCCACAGTGAGGCCCGGATCGTGGATACCCACCGTGTTCACCAGGGCCAGCCTGTTCACGATGCCGCCCGCCACGTTGAATACTTCGCCGGTGACCTCGCAGTAGGGATGCAGCAGGTAGGCGACGACCGGTGCGACATGCTCGGGCAGCAATGCCGTGCGCATGTACTCCATGACCTCCGGGGACAGGGTGTCCGCGGCGGCCTCGGCCATCCGGGTGCCGGCGCCGGGCGCGATCGCGTTGACCTTGATACCCGCCTCCAGTCCTTCGAGGGCGAGGTTGCGGGTGAGGCCGAACAGCGCGCCCTTGGAGCCGCCGTAATGCGACATTCCCGGATTGCCCAGCATCGCCTGGGAAATGGTGTTCACGATCCGGGGCGCCTCCGCTCGCAACAGATGTGGCCACGCGGCGCGAATGACCCGTAGTGAACCGAAATAGTGGACATCGAGATGCCGCTGGTACTCCTCGTCCGGCACTTCGGCGAACGGGGCCGCCCGCACGATCCCGGCGTTGTTGACGACCGAGGTCAGCCCACCGAAGGAGGCCACCGCAGTATCGACGAGCGCGCGCGCTCCTTCTTCGGTGGACACATCGCCGGTGCAGGCTACGGCCTTGCCCCCCGCGGCCGCGATCTCCGCGACGACCTCCGCGGCCGGGTTGTCGCCGTCGACTCCGGAGCCATCGATGCGGGCGCCGAGATCGCCGACCACAACCGAAGCGCCACGGGACGCGAGCAGCAGTGAGTGGGCACGACCGATACCGCGCCCCGCGCCGGTGACGATGACGATGCGATCGGAGAAGTCCAATGTTGCCATGTTTCCTCAGAGTTTCTGTGGTATATGTACAGGTCAGGGGCGGGTCGCGCCACCGGAGTGATCGACGTCGGCGACCCAGATGGATCCCTGTGCTTCCCGGGCAGATTTCTCGAAGTCGAAGACCTCGAAGCCGACAGTCATATAGAGGGTTCGGCGCTCCGGGCCGCCGAGCAGGCAGGCCGAGGCGATTCCGTCCTGTAACGGCAACGCGACCGCGTGGGTGAGCCCCTTGTCGGTGAAACGTGCGACGTAACCGCCGCCCGGCATGGCCGCCCAGACTCCGCCGTCGGCGTCGAGGCCGATACCGTCGGGCATGAAGGGACAGGGGGCGAATTCCCTCGGGTTCGAGAGAGTGCCGTCCACGGCACGATCCATCACGGTGATCTTGAAGGCCATTACTTCGGCCGTGTAGACCTTGGTGCCGTCCTCGCTGATGGCGATACCGTTCGCGCACATCAGCGGCCCGACCTTCTCCGGCGTCGTGACCGTGCCGTCCGGATCCACCACGATGAGGGGGGAGGCCACCGGCTCGTCGCCTTTGAAGATATCGAATCCGAGCTGAGTGATATAGGCGCGGCCGTGGGCGTCGACCACCATATCGTTTGCGGCGGCCGCGGTGTGCGGAGCGAGGTCGGCGTACACGCTCAGATCGTCGGGTGCGCCGCCACCGTGGATGAGGACGAGTTTCTCGTGCATCGAAACCACGATCAGTCGCCCGTCCGGCAGCCAGCCGAAGCCGCCCAGCACGATCGGCGCCTCCGTATCGGCGGCACGGCCTGTCGCGTCCACAACCACCTGGGCATTGCCTTGCGTATCGAGTTTTTTCAGTGTGCCGGTGTACATATCGGAGAACCAGAAGGTGTCCTCGTGCCACCGCGGGCACTCCGGCCAGGAGTAGCCACCGGAGATACGACGGGCTCCGTTTGTCGGGGCTCCTGCTGCGGCGACGGCAGCGGCAACGGTGTCGACGGGGTTTGTCATGATTGCAGGACCTTCCAGAAACGGTGACCGGCGGTCCGACGTATATCCCTGGGGCAGGGGGTGATCGAGTCGGACCTGGTGAATGGTCGGGTCGTGATTACGAGTGGCGGAGCGCGCGCTTTCCGTTGGCTTACTCGTGCGGCGAAGCCGTGCGGGTGCCCGGTACTACCGAGCGATGCAGCGGCTCACGACGCCCCGGGGGCGGAGCGGTGCGACGGGTTCGGCGAACGTGGTCTCCGTCGGTGAACTGCGTCACAAGCGCGTAGCATGTCAGGACGATAGGGTCTGGGTAAGGGCCCGATCGATGCCCTCCCATTCAGCGGGAGCACTCGGCCCTTTTTCGACGGAATGCGCAGTTCAGGTGGTATCACGGCCCCATCCCGCCGAATCTGGCGGCCGAGCCCGACGGATGATTCGTGTACCCACCGATGCGGCCGGGGTGCTCATTGCCCGGAACCGACCGGGAGTACCGAACGCAGGGCACGCCCGGCCGCGTGTTGTCCCGCCCGGCGACCGAAGTAGGAGCCCGCGCCCAGCTGTGTACCGCTCGCGTAGCCTTTCCCGTCCTGGGCCAAATTCGCCGCACAGGCTCCGGCCGCGTACAAACCCGCGACCACGACCCCGTCTGTGCGCCGGACTTCACCGTCGACGGTGGTACTCAGCCCACCGAGAGTGAAGCCGGCATATGACGCCACGCCCAGGGAGAGGTCGAACGCGGCCCATGGACCGCGATCCTGGGCCTCGACGTATTCGGGTTGTTTGTGGAAATCCGGGTCGGTCCCGTTCGCCGCGTACGCGTTGTAGCGAGCGAGAGTGTCCTGCAGCTTTCCCGCCGGAATGCTCAGCGCGGCTTCCATTTCGGTGACCGTTTCCCAGCCGTCGATGAACGGCACCAGTTGAAAGTCACGTTTGCCGAGGTGTGCTTCGTCGAGTATCAGATAGGCCTTCGCATCCGGCTGTTCCAGCACGAACGCGGCCGTGCGGGCGTGGTAGGAATCCTCGGCCACGAACCGCTCACCCGCCGAGTTGACCACAATCCCGGTCAGGTGGCGGGCCGGAGGATAGATCGGGGCGGTGAGAAAGCACCGGTCCATATGTCGCACGGCGCCGCCCGCCGAAATTCCGAGCCGGATACCCAGCCCGTCGTCGAAGGGTGTACCGAGCGGATAGGGCCGCTGCGCGAGTGCCGGAACGAAGTCCCGCACCATCTGCTCGTTCATCACGAAACCACCGGCCGCGATGACAACGGCCGCTGCCCTTATGGTTCCGTGTTCGGACAGCCGCTTCCAGCCGACACCGACCACCGTGCCGTCCCGACCGCGCACCAGGTGCCGGGCGCCGGTCTCGTAGCGGATCTCGACGCCGAGCCGGCCGAGTCGCTCGACGAGTAGGTCCGTCACCAGCGCGGCGCCCCCGGTGTCGCCGCTGACCGGAACCTTGTGTCCTCTCGGTGCGGGCAACGCCGATTCGCAGAAGGGCCACACTTTTTCGTTGCCGGTGTACATCAAGCCCTCGGTCCCGGGCTGAATCACCGCCTTCTCGGAAAAGAAGCTGCGTTCGAACCGGAATCCGAGATCTTCGAGCCAGGTGAAATGCTCCACGCTGCCGGTGCAGTAGGCCCGGATCTTGTCCTCTTCCGGATCCGGTGATACTGCGGTGAGGTACCTCTCCATCTCTTCGGCCGTATCGCGGTGGCCGGTCTCCAGCTGTACCGCGGTGCCGCCTCCCAGGTAGAAGTGGCCACCCGCCAGTGCCGACGTGCCACCGGCCACCGCGGCGCGCTCGAGCACCAGTACCCGAGCGCCGACGGCGGCAGCCTCGGCGGCCGCACAGCAGCCTGCGATACCGGCACCTATGACGACGACATCGACTTCATCGGACCAGTCCCGCACCTCGTCGGTGTGCATGATCCGGGGAGTATCCACGTGCATGGCGGGAGCATCGGCTCATCGACCGCCGACTCGGAAGACTCGTTCCCATCTGGCGGAACGCCGCCGCGCGCAACCGGGGCCGAGTAGTGTGCCCCAGTCGGTTCGCACCGTCGGTGGCTCTGCCACAGACGATATCGACCTGGCATCCGAGGACACCTCGGGGCCTGATCATCGAGCGCAGGCGCCAAAGCCCGAGCTACTTTCTCGCAGAACTGCATCTGCTGTCGTGCAACAGGACGACGGCCACGAGCACGCACGGCCGACGACCCGACGTTGCGCACCGTGAACGGGGTTCCGTCACCGAGGGGCTCGGCCGACGTGGCTCCGCGCGGGTAGAGAAGCGGTGCGGATGCTCATCCGCACCGTGTATCGGGCCGGTGATCAGTTGACGTCGAGCGGCGCTTCGGCAGGGTACGCGGCGGGCGCCATGGCGTAGGTGGCGGTGAGCAGCGCGATGAAGTCACGATCGGCCATCGGGTCGGCCGGGAACTCGAAGGCGATCCCCCGGCGCTGCAGATCGTCGCCCAGGATGTCGAAAACCTTTGCAGCGGTCAGGTCGTCGGTGTGGTCGAGACAGCGGTCCGCGTCGCGCTGGTCGTCGAAAACCAGCGCCGTGTAATGGAAGAGGGTACGAACATCACCGTCGGTGTATCGCCCGATCTCGGCATCGCCGTTGCGCACCACCCACTGCCCGTCCTCGCCGTGCAATCGGGTGTGCATCCGCAGCTGGGGTATATCCCGTTGGTCCCGTGGTCCGTTCGCCTCACGCCGGTGATACATCTTCGAGTTGTCCGACAGGACAGCCGTATTCCAGAACGGGGCAGCCAACCGCTGCGGTGCGCGTTCGGGGCCGTCGGGCCAATAAGTGAACCCGCCGTCGAGGTCGGAGTCGTAGAAGTAGGTGATCACCTGCGCGGTCTTGACCTCCCACTCGTCGAACAGCCCCGATTTCGCCATTACACTCAGCAGCCACACCGGGGTGTCCACCGAACTCATTCCCCGCCAGTTGCCGCTGTCGAAATGACCCGCGTCGAAGCTGCGCGAAGGCACCGCCATGTTGAACAGCATGTGGTGGGCCATGCCGTACCGAGCACCGTGCACGCTCTTCGCGTGGTCGAGCAACGTCCGGCTCAGGTAGATATCGCGGATCTCGTCGTAGAAGGCAACCCCTTCTTTGGCCAGGTAGCCGCGGAATACCGGCGCGGCGAAGTCGGACAGTACGGCGTCCGGCCGGTGGTCGGAACCGCCAGAAACGGCGAGATACTCCTCGGTCGAGGTGAAGTGATGGGCGAGCACCAGTGGCCACGGTCCGTGGTCGCCGACCACCCCGAACAAAGCGGCGATCTCCGCGCTCGAGTAGAGGTCGTCGACCACGCGGGGCGGCGCGACCGGGACGAGTGGACGGCGGCCGGGAGCCGAGACTGATGTGGTCATGATATTCCCTTCCTTCGATCCGCGACGCCGTAAAGTGAACAGCCGTACGCGGTGTTGGGCCGGCCGGTGACCGGCTGGTCTCGTCCATCGGCCCCAGGGCGTCTGCGGAACCCGCAGCCGACCGGCGGGGCGGAGTCGGTGTTCCTACCGGGTTGGTGGATCGGATCGCAACCCCGCTGCGAAGCTGGGTGGGGCCTGAGTGGTCGGGACTGTTCCCTTTCGAAGCTATGTCGCGGCACCGATGGAAGACCATCGCGTTTCCCGTTCAACGAGAAGCACGACACGGGTTGGGAAAGGACGCCGAATCCCGGTCACATCCGCTCGAAGAGTTCCAGCACGTGGCCCTCCGGGTCGTGCACGAAGGCGACTCTGATACCGATCTCTGCCATCGTCCGGGGTGCTTCGGTAACGGTGGCACCGGCCTCCTCGGCCCGCCGGACCACATCATCGAGGCCGTGTACTTCGAACCCGATCACAGCCGAACCCGGCGCCGGCGCGGGCCGGTCCCTGTAGTGCAACAGGACCAGCGACTGCTCGGTTCCGTCGGAAGAGGTCATGATGATCTCGGCCAGCGGATCGGCGCGGTCGTCGAACTCGTAGCGTGTTCGCTCCGCCCGGCCGAAGACCGCCGAGTAGAAATCGAATTGCGCGGTCAGATCATTCACGAGAATCTTCGTGAAGGCAAAGCGCGGATACGGCATGTGTATTCCTCTCTCTGGATACACGGTGGGTGAATTACACCGTGGGCGTCGGCGGCTACGGAGCGATGGAGAACGCCGGGCAGAATCGGCAACCCGCCGACTATCGGACACGCACCACCGGTGCTCCGGTTCCCTCCTCACCGGTAGCGATCTCGCAGTCCCCTCCTCCTGTCTGCTCGGGCCGGCCGATGAACAGGCAGATGACCGCGACGACCAGCGAGCAGCCGATGAACCAACCGACCGCCACATTGAACGAAGACAATGCGGGTGCGGTGGTCCCCGGCACGGTCGCCAGGGAGAGCATGACCGACACAACGGCCACACCCACGGCCGAGAACGCCTGCCGGGCGGTGCTCAGAACACCCGTCGTGACGCTCGTGACGCTGTCGGGTACGGATTCGATCACGATCTTCGGATAGCCGGTATAGGCGAATGCAGTGGCGACGGCCGCGACAGCGAATACACCCATCATCACAGGTAGGGACTTGTGGCCCACGAAGATCATGAGGTTGGCCACGGCCAGCAGCGCGGCCCCGATCAGGAAAGCTGTCCGACCACCCCACCGGCCGGCCACCGCCCCCGCGATCGGTGAGGCGGCGAAACCGACCAGCGCTCCGATACCGGCCACCAGCCCCGTGACCGTCGCGGATACGCCGAGCCCGACCGGTAACGCCGTCGGCGACTGCAGGATCATCGGCGTCACGATCTGCACGGCGCCGACTGGTCCGAGCGCGAGGACCGACAGCCCGATCAGGTTGAGCGACATTCTCCTACTGGCCAGGACGCGCAGGTCTACCAGAGGTTCCGGCTGTCCCAGTTCCCAGAACGTCCACACCGTCAAGACGCCCAGACCCGCAACGATCGGACCGACGACACCGAAGCTGGTCCAGCCCCACTTCGGACCCTGCGTAATGCCGTACAGAAGCGCGGTCAGGCCGGGCGTCAGCAGGACCGCGCCCACATAGTCGAACCGGGGCAGCCCCGTGGAGGGTTGCGCCCCCGGAAGCCCGAATCCGACAACAACGGAGGCCACAACGGCCAGCACAGCGGCGAAGACGAAGATCATATGCCAGTCCGCCACATCGAGGAGGACCCCGGCGATCAGCGAGCCTCCCGAACCTGCCAGCAGCGCGGCACCGCCGATGAATCCCACTGCTATCGGAACCTTTCGAGCGGGTAGCACCTCGCGCGCGAGGCCGTAACACAGCGGCAGGATCGCACCCGCGGCCCCCTGCACACCCCGTCCGGCGATGATCGCAGCCATGGAATCACCGAACACGCTGATCAACGATCCGAGAGCCGAGACGAGCATGACGACGAGCAGAATCTTCTTGCGCCCGTACATATCACCGAGCCGACCCCCGACCAGAGCTGCGGTGGCGGCCACGAGCATGTAGGCCGTGACGGACCACCCCGTCGTGGAGGCCGGAGCCTGGAATATCTCGCCGAATCGGGGCAACGCGATGAAGATCATGCCGGCTTCGAAGGCGCTCACGCATTCGGCGAGAACCAATGCTGTGACAACCAGCGGCCACGAAGTGTCAGCCGGGGTGACTCCGGAGTTCCCGGTACCGGACCGGGACGAGAGAGCGGACATCGATTGTTCTCCTGAGTCGAGTGGGTCCGGGCATCGGCCGCCTGGATCACCGGATTGCACTCACAGCGCGGTTGTCAACCCGGCCGCTGCTGCTCGATTCGAGCTTCGGCAGCCGAATTCGGCGGGTCCAGGGTCGACGCGGAAGTACTGCACCGGAATCGGCGACGGATCGAACGTGACTCCGGTCACCACCGGTCGGCACAACGGGACGATAAGGTGCGCGCGGCCGGGCCGAACCGCACGATTCCGTTCAGCGGGAGCGGGTCGGTCGAGTGCCCGGTGAGCATCCGCCGACGGCACGGGTCACTTTCCCATCCAACGGAATGCGGGTAACCACACGTCGGCTCGATGCGTTCCCATTGTGGCTGTCGCGACGGCCGACCGTGCCGTCGGGAAAGGAATCCGATGCCCTCCACCGCGCAGATCACCGCTGCGGTCGCCGAGTACGTCTCCAGGCTCGGCAGTGGTACCGCGGAGGAGATCGGGGCCCTCTACCACGGGACGGCCACTCTGGAAGACCCGGTGGGCGGCGATATCCGTATCGGTCGCGACGACATCATCACCTTCTACAGCTCGCTCGACAGTGTCGCCCGCACCGCGGAATTGCTCGCGCGCCGCGTCTCCGGTGACAGCGCGGCGTTCCATATGCGAGTCGTCACCACGATGCCGGACCGGACCGTCACGATCGAGCCGATCGATGTGATGACCTTCGGCGACGACGGTCTCATCACCGGTATGCGCGCCTACTGGAATCCGGACGACGTCGAAACCACTCGCGGACGGTGACCATGCAGGTGTTCGCGTGCGGCGAATCCGCCTGCGCTGTCACGCCTTCTACGCAGTCGGGGGCCGAAACCCGAGCCTCCGAACGGGGCGGGAGGCACGGTGGGTGCCCGAATCCGGCCGACTACGCGGCTGTTCAATGCCTCCGCCCCGCTTCCTATCCCGCTCATTTGTCGTCGAGGAGATGATCGTGCCCGTTCCCCCGCTCGATCCCGATGTCGCGGCACGCATCAGCGTCCTTCCGACGGCGCGGACAATGCGCTCCCGGGGGATCGATGCGGTCCGCGCCGATGTCGAGGCGATGAAGCCCCCTGCCGAGATGCCGCCCATGGCGGAGATCGACGATCTCGCCGTACCCGGGCCGTACGGGCCTGTGCCGCTGCGCGTATACCGGCCCTCGACCGACCCCGGAATACCCGCCATCATTCATCTGCACGGCGGTGGTCTCGCGATGGGCTCCAATGCCGCTTTCGAGCCGCTTGCTCGGCAGCTGGCCGCCACCGCCGGTGCAGCGGTCATCGGCGTCGATTACCGGCTGGTACCGGAGTGGGGTCCGCCGGTCCAGCTCGAGGAGTCCTATGCCGCTGCCTCGTGGGTCGCCGACCATGCGGAGATGCTGCGAATCGACGCCGACCGCCTGGTGTTGCTCGGCGACAGCGCAGGTGGGGGTCTCGCGGCCGGGGTCGCCCTGCTGGCCCGCGACCGCGGCGGACCGGCTCTTTTCGCTCAGGTGCTGCTGTACCCCGGATTGGACCGCGACATGGGCGCACCATCGGTCGTTTCCATGCCCGACGCTCCGATGCTGCTCCGCGACGACATCATTTATCTGCACGAACTCGCCGATTCCGGCGCAACCGCATCTCCCGACTCCTATCGGATCCCGGCCTATGCCGAGGATCTGTCCGGTCTCCCCCAGGCGATCGTGGTCACCGCCGAAGGCGACCCGATCCGGGATTGGGGCGAACGCTACGCCGGCCGGCTGCGTGACGCGCGCGTCCAGACCACCGTGACCCGATACCCGGGCGTATTGCACGGGTTCCTCATGCGGCCGGAGAATTCGGCCCGGGCTACGCTCGCGATAGCGGAAACCGGGGCATTGTTGCAGGCCAAATTCGCCAATCCGCTCGACTTCGGGTGAACGTTCAGGAGGGGCCACCGCCGGGCAGAACAACTTCCGCTGCCTTCGTTTCGCGGAGTGCCTCGAGGCATCGTCGCCACTGCGA
Source organism: Nocardia sp. NPDC003963 (assembly GCF_053605105.1). Lineage (NCBI taxonomy): Bacteria > Bacillati > Actinomycetota > Actinomycetes > Mycobacteriales > Nocardiaceae > Nocardia > Nocardia sp. NPDC003963. The sequence goes on along the minus strand of NZ_JBSGIP010000001.1, from coordinate 243,194 downwards.
GCCGGGCAGCAGACCCGTAGCCCGGGGTGCCGATCACGCCGACATAGACGCGGAAGCGCACGCTCGCCCCGAATAAGCGGGCAGTACATCCGTCAGCTGTCCTCGGCCTCCACGAATTCATCGGGACAGATCTCGGCCAGCGCGCCGAGCTGCTCGCAGTAGTGTTCGACAGAGGTCGCTTCGACTCCGGCGCCGACGATTGTCGCGCCGGCTCGCCCCATACGGTCGAGCATCGTGCGAACACCGTCGGCGTCACCGAGCGGATCGAGATTTCCGGCGGACAGGACGATATCGAAACCGCTGGGTAGCGCCCGTCGGCTCAGCATCGCGCCCAGCTGGTCGAGGTCCAGGCCGAACGGAACCCAACCGTCGGCCGATTCACAGGCCCGCCGTAACGACCGCACGGTGCGGCCGCCGATCCACAAGGGAACCCGCGGCTGCAGCGCGTGTGGATCTACGATCATCTCCGAGAATTCGTAATACGGACCGCGATACCGCGGTTGCCGCTCGGACAGAGCGGCACGCAGCGCGCGCAGGGCGTCGTCGGCCCGCGCGCCCCGATCATCGAAGGGCACCCCGAGCAGTTCGAATTCCTCCCGCAACGATCCGACCCCCAGTCCGAGGATCAATCGCCCACCGCTGACGGTATCGAGCGTGCCGTACCGTTTCGCGATCTCCAGAGGATGGTGGTAGCCGAGGACCAGAACCTGGGTGGCCAGCCGTATCCGCTTCGTGCGCGCGGCCAGAAATCCCAGTGTCGCCAGCGGATCCCAGTAGGTCCCGCCGCGGACAGCGGCTACCGAGGCCGGTACCGCGACGTGCTCGCTACAGGTGAGATGGTGGAATCCCGCCCGATCCGCGGCGATCGCTATCCGGACGAGATCGTCGATACCCGCTGCCGCCTCCCACGGCTGGTGAGCACCGGGAAAGCGGGTGACAACCGGAGTGTTGATACCGATCCGCAGGACTGTCACAATCCGGAGCCCCCGGTAGTGGGTCCGGTCGCCGAACCCGGCATCCCGGTCAAGAGCATGCGTCCTTCGGCGTCACCGTTCAACGGCCGGGTGACCCGGCGGGTGACGCACCAGCCGTCATCGGTCCGGCGCAGCTCTATCCGATGGGCACCCGCGCGCCAGATATAGAATCTGCCGTCCTCGTGCCGGACCAGGATCGACTCACACAGGGCGGTGGCCTCGTCACCCTCGATACGCTCGATATGTGCGGGGCCGAAGAAGTGGGCACTGCCGCCCGTGATGATGTCCTGGTGGGCCTCCGACCGGACCATCGCCCGCAGGTCCGCGCGGCCGACCATACGCCAGCCCTCGACGTCGTACTCACCGTCCTCGGTCCACAACGCCGCGACAGCGTCGGCCGCGCCCGAATCGACGAGCGGTCCGTAGGAGGTGAGTTTCCGGATGATGGCCAGTTCGTCCTCGAGGCGCTGCACCCGTACAACCAGTCCGGCGAGTGACTCTTCGTGGTTCAACTGTCGACCTCTTCGTTGTATTGCCTCGCGCTCTTGCCGCCGCAGCACGACACCGATGGGTCGCACCGCTCGGATACGAGCCGGTACCGTGGCATGAAACCAGGCAGCCGACAGGCCACAGGCGCGATGTTCCACTGGTCGGGAGCAGCGCATCCCAGGAAACGCGACTTTTGTCATCATCTGCCGTAATGTCATACTATGACGACATTACCGGGAGCCGTGGGCAGGCGCCTCGGCAGGCGTCGATGCCGAGACTCGTTGCTACAGAACGAAAGAGAGACCTGGTGACCAAGTCGGCACGCCCCACCCTCACCGAGCGGCGGGCGGAGGAACTGCGCCGGACCATCGCCCTCACCGCCCGGGACCTCTTCATCGCCGACGGCAACACCTCGGCCACGGTGGAGCAGATCTGCGACATCGTGGGAATCTCGCCCCGCACATTCCACCGCCATTTCCCGGTGAAGGAGGATGTGCTCTCCCCTCTGTTCCGGCAGAGCGAAGATCTCATCGTCGATATCCTGCGCACAGCTTCCACCGAAGCGGATCCCGCCGAGGTGCTCGCACATGCCTTCACCACCGAGGTCCATCGGCGGCAGGTACCCGAGTTCGACCGCAAGTTCATGGAGCTGATGATCAATACGCCCCCGTACCGGCTGCGGTGGCTGGAGTGGGGCGAAGGACTGTGCGGGGAAATCACTCGTTTTCTCGACCATCACTTCGAACTGGGCCACGATCCGTTTCTGCGTGAGCTCCCCGCACAACTGGTGATGCAGACCATGCGGCAGGCCTATATCCACTGGGTCGACACCGGCCACTCCGCTGAATTCGGCGAAGTCGAACGGCTTTTGCTGCGAGGTATGCGGATGCTGCTGACCGGTATCGAGGCGGCCACGCCGACACGGTGACGGGGCACCGTACGGGTACGGTTCGAATGTGGCGGCGCGGATTCCGCTGAGCGGAAACACCCATTACTACCCGAATAGCCGCCTCGCTAGCGTCCGCGCATGAGTGACACATGGCCCAGAGAAGAACTCGAATCGGCATTTCAGACCTGGCGTACCACCGTGGCCCGGGCCGCCTCGGGCGAGGGCAGCTGGCGTGATTTCGTCGAACTCTTCACCCATGACGCCGAATACCACGAACAGATGGTCGGAGTGCTGAAAGGCCGCGATGCCATCTGGGCATGGGTGGAACCGACCCTTGCACAATTCCCCGGATCCGCGATGACTTCGTTCCCTGTCCACTGGCACCTGATCGACGACGTCAACGGCATGATCGTGGTGAAACTCAACAATCTGATGCGCGATCCGGGCGACGGTGCCGAAATGGGTGCGGACAACATCAGCATTCTCACCTACGCGGGCGCCGGAAAGTTCTCCAAGGAGGAAGACATCTACGATCCTGCCGAGTTCAACGAACTCGTCCCCGCCTGGATCGGCCGGGCCGCGGAGCTGGGGACACTGAGTGCGGCCGAACTCGAGTGGTGCGCGCAGGCGCAGTCGCAGAGCGGCTCCGCCACGGCCTGACCCGCGCGTCCGGAGGACCGGTGAGTCGCCATGGCCACGGCGACTCACCGGTCCATCCCGACACTGCGCTCAGCGCGCGGCCACCACACTCTTCCCGAGGTATGCCCGTTCGACCCGCGCCGGATCGTCCCGCAGTCCAACGGCGTCACCTCGGTCGACGATCTGCCCGTGCGCCAGCACGGCGGCCCGGTCCGCTACCCCGAGCGCCAGGTGCACATGCTGTTCCACCAGCAGGACGCTGGTCCCCTCCGCAACGGCCGATCTCTTCAGCACATCGAGGATCTCGGTGACGATCACCGGGGCCAGCCCCATACTCAGCTCGTCGATCACCAGCACCGCTGGGCGCTGCAGGATCGCCCGCCCGATAGCGAGCATCTGCTGCTCACCACCGGACAGGCGGCCGGCCGCCACCGGCAACCGCTTCTCCAGTGCCGGAAAGTACTCGAGAATCTGGTGGAGTCCGGTGCGCCGCCGCGAGCGTTCTCCGACCGCGAGCAGGAGATTCTGCCGCGTGCTCAGTTGCCGGAACAGGGCACGGTCGTCGGGTACCAGGATCAGTCCGGACCGGACAGCGTCCCGGGGGCGGCCGCTGCGGACGGTGTGTCCGGCGACCACGACCGCACCCGCGGTCCGTGGAAGCAACCCGGCCAGCGCCATCAGCAGCGTGGTCTTACCCGCCCCGTTCGGACCCAGCAGACAGGTGATCTCACCGGACTCCAACCGCAGGTCGATATCCCGCACGCATGGACGTTCCTTCAGATAGCCGGCGGTCAGACTCCGGCATTCCAGTGCGATCACAGTGCTGCCTCCGAGGAAGTGAGCGGGCGAGGACGGAGTTCCGGCTCCGCCTCCTGATCGCGAGCAACCGCACCGGCGGGTGCGCCGAGGTAGGCACGCAGCACATCGGGATGTGCGCGAACCTCTTCGGGCGTGCCTTCGGCGATGACGACTCCCAGATCGAGAACAATGACCCGATCGCATACCGTGAGCACCAATTCCATATCGTGATCTACCAGCAGCACACCGGCGCCGTCGGCGGCCACCGCACGCAACTTCTCACCCAGCCAACGACTTTCGGTGCTGTCCAGACCGGCGGCGGGTTCGTCCAGCAAGGCCACGGCGGGTCCGGCCGCGAGCACCCGCGCCATCGAGACCAACTGGCGTTGCCCCTGCGACAGCACACCCGCCTCCCGATCGGCCAGTTCGGTCAAGCCGAGCACGGCCAGTGTCCGGGCTACTCGGCGCGCGACGGATAGACCCGAGCTGGACCGGACCGCGCCCACCCCGACGTTCTCGGCGACTGTGAGGTCGTCGTACAGCTCGACATCTTGGAAGGTGCGCCCGAGCCCGGCTCGGCTGCGTACGTGCGGCGGCCGTCCGGTGAGTGACCTGCCGGCCAGGACGACCGATCCCGCGGCCTGTGTGAACCCGGTGATCGCGTCGATGACCGTGGTCTTGCCGGCGCCGTTGGGTCCGATGAGACCCACGATCTCGCCGGAGCACACCTCCAAGGTGACGTCGGTGACGGCCTTGACTGTGCCGTAGGTGACACTTACTTTCCGGACCGACAGGATCGGCTCGTCCCGGTCGGCCACCGCTCGCGCGATGGGCACCTGCTCCGATGCGCCGCCGGTTGTGGAACGGCGCGGCAGCGCGGGCAACGGGAGTCGCGGGAGCTTGCTCGCGATTCCATCGGGGTTGGCCAGCACCGTAACCACCAGCAGGATGCCGCTGAGTACCGCGTAGTAGTCGCCGACGTGTAGGAAGCGGTCGACCAGCAAGTACAGGATCCCACCGGGGGCCATTACACCGGCGAGGATTCCGCCCGTGATCGAGGTGATGCCCGCGACGTAGACCATGGCGAACAGCGAGATGCCGAGAAAGACCGCGAACGGTTCCGGCGTGGCCAGACTTTGCTGATACCCGAGCAGAGCGCCGCCGAGCCCGGCGACGAAAGCGCCGATGGCGAAAGTGATCAACTTGGTCCGGGACACATCGATACCCGCCGCGGCCGCCGAGCGCTCGTTGGCCCGGACGGCGAGCATCTCCGTGCCGAGGCCACTCCTGCGTAGCCACGCCACCCCCAGGCCGACGACCGTGAGCACCGTCAGGCACAGCAGGCCGAAGGCAATACGCGGATAGGCTTCACCCGCACCGATACCGAGATCCATCCCGAACAGCACGGGTGTGTCGATCGGGGCGCCGTGCACACCGCCGTTGAGTCCGGGATTACGGAACCAGAACGCCGCCACGAACACTGCCAGAGCCAGTGTCACCACGGTGAGTGGCAGCCCGCGCACCCGTAGCGCGGGCAATCCGACAACCACACCGACCACCGTGGCGAACAGTGCGGCCACGATCGGAGCAAACGGGAACGGGATACCGAGATGCTGATTCAACGCACTCAGCGCGTAGGCCGAGACCCCCGCCAGTGTGAGTTGCGCCAGCGAAACCTGGCCGGCGTAACCGGTGACGATCACCTGGGAGAGCCCTAGTATTCCGAATACGATGCTGCTGACGAGAGCGGCACGGTAGCTGCCGGAGGTAACCAGCAGAGCGGCCACCGCCACGGCGAGCGCCAGCAGGACCGGGACGAATACGCGGTCCGGACGGGGTGCCCGGCCGAGAGTCCGGCGGATCACCGCCCCGCGGTCGGGCAGCGGCCGGCCTTTGACCACCAGGAACACCAGAATCAACAACAGTGAGATCGCCTCGGCCGTACCCGATCTCGGCCACCAGTCATAGAGACCCTGCAGGTTGGTGGCTTCGGCTTGCAGCGCGCCGATGGTGATGCCGGCGGCCACGGTCAACCAGATCGAGGCGAAGTTCCCCACCAGTGTGGCCGCCAACGCCGGCACGATGAACAGCGAGTACGCCACGGGATTCAGTGCCACCAGCGGGGCGATGAGGATTCCGCCGAGCCCCGCGACGACCGAGGACAGCGCCCAGTTGGCGAACGCGATCCTGTCCGGCGACAGGCCGGTCAGGTACGCGCCTTTCTCGGACTCGGCCGCCGCCTCGGTGGCCGCGCCGAATCGTGTGTAGCGGAACACCAGGGCGGCCACTGTCGCGAGACCCACGATGGACGCTGCCAACAGGACGCGGTCGGTGGGTACCGGGCGGTCCCCCAAGGTGACCGTGTCGAGCGCGAAAATCGGTTTGACCGAGACCAGACCGGTCCCCACCCGCTGTGCGATCACGGCTTGGATCACGATCATCAACCCGATCGAGGCGACGGCCTTGGCGACGACCGGGGCAGTACGTAGGGGACGGAAAACCGCGGCGTAACAGAGGACGCCGAGAAGACCTGCGGCGACCAGCGAGATCGCCATGGCGGGTGCGATTCCGAGCGGCCGGCCGAGATCGATCGTCTCGGGCAACCCCGGGATCGGCACCAACAGCTCACCGGTTCGCAACAGTGCGAAGGTGTAGGCGGCGTAGAGCGCCACCGCGCCCGTTGCGAAGTTCACGACCCCCGAACTCTTGAAGGTCAGGACGAGCGCGAGTCCGAGCGCGGCGTATACCGCCCCGTTACCGAGGCCGAGCACGAGATACGAAAGGTGTTCTGTCATGGCTGATCTCCCTGGCCGAAGTCCGTCGGCCGGCGGGTTATCCGGTCACCTTCAGGTTCACCGGCACACCTTGATCGTTGATCTCCCCGATCAGCATCTGACGCGAACAGATCGATGCCATCTGCGGTACGGCGGTGCCGTCGCAGGTGAAGGTGATACCGCCACCGGCGGGCATTTCCACCGCCGTCGCGGTGCGCAGTGCCTCCGCGAGACTCGCCGGGGTGATGTCGCCCTGGATATCGCCGGCTGCCGCCGCGAGCGCCATGAGCACCTGGTAGCCGGACGAAGCAGCACCGGCCACTGTCGCCTCGGGCGCATAGGCCTGCAGGACCGAGCGATAGAGCACCGAGTCCGGGCGTTCCGACAGGTAGTCGGTCGCGGTGATGCCGACACTACCCGCGATGGTGTCCATACCGAGAACGTCGATGACATTCGGATCGAGGCAGGCCGGAATGAACACCCGCTGCACCGCCGGGTCGGTCGTCAGGATCGCTTTGTAGACCGAGGCGCAGGTGGCGGCGTCGGCGATAACACTCACTCCGGCCGGTTTATCGGAGAGGCCGGAGGTGACCAGTGGCGTCGGGTCCGGCACGCCGAGCGGAATGGGTACGACCTTCAGTTTCACGCCCGCAGCCTGGAACAGGGGCGCACCCATCGCATCGACCAGGGCGCCGAGGCCACCGCCGTCACTGGCGAACAGTGTGAAGGTATCCATACCCTTGTCCGCGGCCGCGGTAGCCATCGCGGTGATGGTGCCGGGCAGGCCCGCCGACAGCGCCGCGGAATCAGGGGAGGTCAACTCCTGCGGGGACACTCCGTTGAGAGTGATGTAGGGGATGCCCGCTCCGGCGACGATCGGGAGGATCGTGCCGCCCTGCGAGGTGCCCGGCGACAACACCGCGGTCACCTTCTGCTCGACGAAGTCGTTGGCGCATTTCGTGGCAGAAGTCGGCTCTTCCTGCTGCTTGCACACCACGAGTTCGATCGGGTGGCCCGCGACACCACCGGCGTTCTTGTTCACGTATTCGACAGCTGCCTCGGCACCCTCCCGCATCTCCGGCAGCGACACCACCGCGCCACCTTCGGTCGATACGAAGCCGATGCGCACCGGCGTCCCGGTCGCCGGCGCGTCCGGCAGCGCGGTGGTCGGGGCCCCGGCCACCGCGCCATTGTTCGATTCGTCGCCGCCGGCGCACCCTGTCGCCGCCAACGCGATCGATAGCGCGGCGACGCCGAGTCCGGCGACGATCCGCCGACGACGGCTCAGACCACCCAGTCCCATGATCTGGTTCTCCTTCTCCGAAAGCGAGAGGCACCGGGCATTTCCCGATACGAGCAACTTCCTCGCGTGATCCACATCACCGATCGATGCGGGCGGAGAATTATGGACGTACACCGCGCCCGGCTTCGTAGACCGTTTCCCAGTCACCGGGAAATGCCCGGCCGAATTCCGTTACGTCCGATATGCCGGTCAGCCGGCGCCGAAACCGCGAAAACGTCGCAGGTAGACGGGTAGCCCCCACACCGGTACGGCGCGTGGCCAGTCGTCGGCGCGGAAGTGCGCATCGCTGCCGCCGTCGACGAAGACCACACTCTCGCACAGGAAGCGTGCGGCGTCGGAGAGCATGAACACCGCCCATTCCGCCAGATCGCCGGCCTCCCCGAAACCTCCTGTCGGCACCGGGAACTTGCGGACGGCCGCCGCTTCGGCCGGCGTGGTGAGTTGCTTCTCCAACAGAGGTGTCAGGACTGCGCCGGGTGCCAGTACGTTGATCCGGATCCCCGCAGCCGCCCACCCGGCAGTCACGGCCCGACGCCGGGCCCAGCGGCTCACCGCGATCTTCGACGCCCCCTAGGCCAGAGCCGGCGCGTTCCGGCCGAATATCCGGACAGCGCGCATCGCCTTGTCGATATCCCCGGCGAGGAGCGCTCGGATCGCACGGCCGGGCACCGCGGGGGTCGTGGTGGTGGCCGAGATGAACATGGCCGACGGCGTGCCCGGCGGTCTGTGGCTCGACGAATCGCTGGTGTTCGCACAGCTGCTCGAGCGTGACGGCCATGTCGACGCGCTCGAACTGACCGGTGGTTCCCCACTGCTCAACCCGATGTACTTGTTCCGCGGCGCGGTACCGATACGCGAAATGGCCGCGACCCAGACCGGCCTGGTGAAGCTCGGGATGAGGATGCTCGGCCGGCTGCTCTTCGAGCACTATCCCTACGACCCCTGTACTTCCGCGACTACGCTCGACAGTTCCGCGAGGCGGTGGATATGCCGCTGGTGCGCAATGGGCGCAACCGCGACCCCGGAAACATAACCCTCCGGTGTCTCGTCATGAGCAGCGATCGCGGTTGTCGTCGAGGCCCGGGGGCACTGCTCCGGTCCCGATGGGCGCCGGAACACGCGCTGCCGACGACGTTATTCGTTCGCGGGCGGGAGTAGCTTCTTCGCCGCCGCCCGCGCCTCCAACAGCAACTCCGCCCGGTTGTGCCCGCTGTTCTTCTCTACCGCTTCCTCGAACTGCTGCACGACCACGACCGGGCCGTTGGCGAGATTCGCCAACCCCTGCGCGGCGACATCACGCGGTTCGGAGATCCGCAGACCGGGTGTATCCATTTTCAAGCCCGCCCGGTCCATGGCCGGCGTGCGCGTCAGCCCCAGCACCAACTCCAGGACGTCGACGTCGTAGTCGCGCATCTCCAGCCACAGTCCTTCGGCGAAGATGCGGCAGAACGACTTGACCGCCGAATAGATACTGATCTGAGCCGATCCCAGATAACCGCTGAGTGAACCTGCCAGCAGGATGCCGCCCCGGCGCCGCTCGGCCATGAGCGCACCGAAATGCTGGACCCATTTCAGCTGAGCGGTGATGTTCAGGTCGATGACCGCCTGGAAGCGGTCCAGGTCACCGGTCACGAACTCGTGGCCATAGGTATTGGCGCCCGCGTTGTAGATGAACAGTCCGACCACCAGATCATCGGTGACTTCGCGGATACGCTCGAACGCGTCCGCAGCGAGCAGATCGACCGAGAGTGTACGCACCTCGACCCCGTAGGCGAGGCAGGCGTCCGCAGTCGCCGCGAGCGGTTCCGGCTTACGCGCCAGCAAGACCAGATTCATACCTTGTTCGGCGAGCTGGATCGCGAACTCGGCCCCGACACCCTCGGATCCACCGGCGATAACGGCCCAGGGCCCGTATTTCTGCAAATCCACGTGTTCTCCTTGTCCCGAGCCGATACCGGGCTCGTCGGCCGACCGGCGTCTGCCCGTCCGACAGAGCCGCGGCCGAGGCTAGGCTGGATCGTCTGCTCCTCGGGGCAGGCTCCCACTCAATGGGCTGGAACGAACGACCGGAAAGGCTTCCGGCAGCCGCGACCTGCTCACCCGTCATTACCTCGCGCAGTACGGGCCGGGCCGGCCTCCGGATCCGGTGATGTTCGACTCGAGCGGTGAAATACCGACTCCAACAGCGTATTCAGCGGCGCCGTCCCGGCACGTCGTCCGAGATCAATCGTCAGCGCCGCGGACATTTCTTTCGCGCTCACCAGGATCAGCGCGGTGCGTGCGGCTGCAGCACCCGAGTGCGGGCGGTCCGGACGAATAGACGACCGGGGTCCGGGAAAACCGGATCGGATTGCCGACCTGCGGCACATCCGAATCGGGAACTCGCACCGTGGCGGTCAGCCCCAGGCTTTCGGCGAAGGCGAACGCTTCGGCGATGTTGTTGATCGGTCCGGCGGGCACTCCCGCGCCGGTGAGATCGCGAAACCATGCCTCGGCGGGACGCCCGGCCAGTAATGGCTGGATTTCGGCCCGCAAGGCATCGCGGTTGTCGACGCGGCCGGCGTTCGTCGCGAAACGGGGGTCCGCGGCGAGTTGCGGGGCGCCGGCCACGGTGACGAAGTCCCGGAACTGCCGGTCGTTTCCGACCGCGACGACCAGCGGCCGGTCCTGGGTGGCGAATTCCTCGTAGGGTGCGATGCTGGGATGCCGGTTGCCCATGATCGCGGGCACGACACCTGCTCCCCAGTAGGCGGCTGCCTGATTGACCAGCGAGGACAGCAGGACCGAGAGGAGGTCGGTTTCGATGTGCTGGCCCTGGCCGGTCCGGTCGCGGTGGTGGAGTGCGGCGAGTATTCCGCTGAGTGCGTGTACGCCGGTGAGGACGTCGACGACAGCGACACCGACCTTCGTCGGGACGCCCGGTTCCGGCCCGGTGATGCTCATCAGCCCGCCGACCGCTTGAACGAGCAGATCGTAACCGGGCAGGCTTGCGCCGGGGCCGCTGCCGAATCCGGTGATGGAACAATAGATCAGACCGGGCGCGGTGGCCGAGAGCCGCTCGTAATCGAGCCCGAGTCGGCCCATCGTGCCGGCTCGGAAGTTCTCGATCACGATATCGGCGGTCGCGGCGAGTCGGCAGGCCTCCTCGCGGCCCTGCTCGGTGGACAGGTCGAGCACCGTGGATGTCTTGTTCCGGTTGACGGAGTTGAAGTAGGTGGCGGTTCCGGTGGCGTCGTAGGGCGGGCCCCAGGATCGAGTGTCGTCGCCGGTGCCGGGTCGTTCGATCTTGATGACCTGTGCTCCCATATCGGCGAGCATCATCGTGGCGTACGGTCCGGCCAGAACCCTGGTGAAGTCGAGTACGACGAGTCCGTCGAGTGCGCCGGCAGTCATCGGCGGCTCCTTCCGTCGCGCAGGTAGACGGTGGTCGGGTGGGTGAAGAATTCGACGGCGGCCCGGCCCTGCTCCTTCGGTCCGTATCCGCTGGCCTTGGCGCCGCCGAAGGGGACGTGCGGGTCGGCGCCGGCGGATTCGGAGTTGATGTGCAGGATTCCGACGTCGAGGTCGTCCACCGCGCCGAGTACGCGTCCCAGGTCGCTGGTGAACACTGCCGCGGAGAGGCCGAACTCGCTGTCGGCGGCGAGTGCGAAGGCATGGCCGGTGTCATCGGCGCGGTGCACGGCCAGCACCGGTCCGAACAGTTCCTCGCGCCACACATCCGCAGCGGTGTCGGCGAGTCGCAGGATTGTCGGCGGGACGAAGCATCCGGTGTGCCGGATTCCATCCGTGTAGGGCCGTCCGCCGGAGAGAACGCGGGCGTTCTGGTCGGTGGCACGGCGGATTCCGGCGAGTATCGATAGCTGCGCGGCCCGGTCTACGACGGGGCCCATCTGGACCCGCTCGTCGAGGGGGTCCCCGACGGTCCAGGTTTCGAGGCGGGCCACGAGCTCGTCGAGGAATGCGTCGGCGATGCCGGGGGTCACAACGAGCCGCGAGGTGGCGGTGCACTTCTGCCCGGCCGAGCGGAACGCTCCGGCCAGCACCTGATCGGCGGCCGTGCCGAGGTCGGCGTCGTCGAGGACGACGGCAGCGTTCTTACCACCCATCTCTGCTTGTACCGGTACCCCACGTCCGGCAGCCGAGGCGGCGATGGCGCGGCCCACGGATGTGGAACCGGTGAAAGTGATTCCGTTGATATCGGGGTGTGCTACGAGGCCGGCGCCGATCTCGTGGTCGCCGAGGACGAGATTGCACACTCCGGGTGGCAGCCCGGCGTCGGCGAGCGCCGCCATGAGACGCACCGCCAGCAGCGGCACTACGCCGGCCGGCTTCCACACCACGGTGTTGCCGAGTGCGAGCGCCGGCGCGATCTTCCAGGCGGGTATCGCGATCGGGAAGTTGAACGGCGTGATGACGGCCACGACGCCGAGTGGTTTGCGGGTGATCAGGATTCGTTCGCCGGGGCGTGGTGAGTGGTAGATCTCTCCGCTCGGACGGTCGCCTTCCGCACCGTGGTAACGCAGGATCTGCGCGGCGCGGCGCACCTCACCGACGGCTTCGGCGCGGGGTTTACCTTCTTCGCGAGCGAGTTCGCCGCCCCACTGTTCGGCGGCGGCCTCGATCGCCGTAGCGGCTCGCATCAGTACGGCCCCACGTTCGTGGGCGGGGGTGTGCGCCCAGTCGCGGGCCGCGGTGCGGGCCGCCACTACTGCGGCGTCGAGATCGGTGACCGTTGCGGTGGGGCCCTGGGCGACGATGTCATCCGGGTCGGTGGGGCTGGTGCTCACGCACAGTTCTCCACTGCCGGTGTGCCATCGGCCCGCGATGTGGTTGCGCAGCTCGACCGGTGGTGATGTAGCGGTCATGAATCGGCCCGGCTTCACCGGAATGCGGGTCGGCCGGTGAGTGCGCGGCCGATGGACAGTGCGTGCATTTCGCTGGTGCCTTCGTAGGTGAGCACCGATTCGAGGTTGTTGGCATGGCGCAGCGGTGAGTATTCGAGGGTGATGCCGCTGGCGCCCAGTATGGTGCGGCATTCGCGGGCGATCGCGAGTGCTTCGCGCACATTGTTCAGCTTGCCGAGGCTGACTTGTTCGGGGGCGACTCCGCTCCTGTCCTTGAGGCGGCCCAGGTGCAGGGCCAAGAGGTAGCCTTTGCCGAGTTCGAGGGTCATATCGGCCAGTTTTTGCTGGGTGAGCTGGAAGGACGACAGCGGACGGCCGAATACTTCCCGGGTGGCGGCGTAGTCGAGGGTGGCCTCGAGGCTGTCGCGGGCGGCACCCAGGGCGCCGAAGACGATACCGAACCGGGCTTCGTTCAGGCAGGTCAGCGGCCCGCGCAGGCCCCGTGCCAGCGGGAGTTCAGCGGCGGCGGGCAGGCGGACGTTGTCGAGTACGAGTTCGGAGGTTACCGACGCGCGCAGGGACAGTTTGCGTTCGATTTTGTTGGCGGTGAATCCCGTTGTGTCGGTGGGGACGACGAATCCGCGTATTCCCTCGTCGGTCTGCGCCCAGATGGTGGCGACATCGGCCAGATTGCCGTTGGTGATCCACATCTTGGTGCCGTCGAGGACCCAGTCGGATCCGTCGCGGCGGGCGCGTGTGCGCATCCCGGCCGGATCGGAGCCGAAATCGGGTTCGGTCAGGCCGAAGCAGCCGATCGAGTCGCCGGCGGCCATCCGTGGCAGCCATTCGAGTTTCTGTTCCTCGGAACCGAATCGATGGATCGAGAACATCGCCAGCGATCCCTGCACGGAAACGAAGCTGCGTAGTCCGCTGTCCCCGGCTTCGAGTTCGAGGCAGGCGAGCCCATAACCGACTGCGTTGGTCCCGGCGCAGCCGTAGCCCTCCAGATGCATACCGAACAACCCCAGGGCACCGACCTCGCGGGCGAGCTCACGAGGAAGTGTCGCCGACTCGAACCAGGCCGGCAGTTCCGGACGCAGCCGGGTGTCGACGAATTTCCGCACGGTGGCGGCGATATCCCGTTCGTCGTCGTCGAGCAGTCCGTCGGTGTGGAACAGTTCCAGCGGCCGTTGGCGGCCGCCCTTCGCAGGGGCTGGTGCGGTGGTCGTCATGGTTTCCTCGATATGGTCGATGGGCGGATTGCTACAGAACCGACTTCGGGGTCTGCCCGATCGCTGTCATCCGCGAAATCGTGCCCAGGGCGGCGTAGTTGGGCCCGCCGATGCGGGCAATGGGGCGAAGCGCGGACGTATCGATCTTGCCGTCGAGATACAGGCCGTCGCGGATATGGAAGGCGACGATCTCACCGACCACGAATTCCGCTCCCGTATCGCCGTATTCGGTGATGCTGCGCAGCCGGCATTCCAGTGCGATGGGTGCATCCCGCAACCGCGGCACGCCGACGTGGTCGGAATCGATCGTGGGCAAGCCCAGGATATCGATCTCACTCACCTCGGCCGGGTATTCGACGGCACTGTGGTGTACGGCTTCGATTGCGTCCTCGTCGGGAATGTGCACGACGTATTCGCCGACGTCGAGAATATTGCGGCCGGTGTCCTTACGGTTACCCGCCTTCCGGCCGATGTTGATCCCGATCATCGGTGGCTTGTTCGATACGAATGTGAAACAGCTGAACGGTGCGAGGTTGCCGATACCGTCGGCCGACTCGGTCAGCACCCAGGCGATGGGTCTCGGCACCACCACGCCGGTCATGAGCTTGTAGGTCTGTTCCGGGCTCAGCGCATCGGGAGCGATCTTCACGGCTGCCTTTCGGAAAGTGCTTTGCGGTATTCCTCGCGGGTTGCGGCAGAGGGCGGGTACACGCCGGCCAGCGGCGCCCCGGCACGTACTTTCGCGGCGAGGAACTCCTCGAGTTGTTCCTGCTCGACCGAGTCGGCGGCCACCTCGCCGGCGAGATGGCGCGGGACCACGATCACGCCGTCGCTGTCGCCGACGAGCACATCACCGGGATAGACCGCGGCGCCGCCGCACCCGACCGGGATGTTCTGGTCGATGACACGCAGGTACGCACGGCTGACGTTGGCAGTTGCACCGGCCGAATAGCACGGCAGACCGGCGGCGAGCACACCACTGATATCGCGCAGACAGCCGTCGGTGACCAGGCCGGCGGCGCCCCGGGCCCGCAATCGCTCGACGAGGATGTCACCGCCGGTGGCGGTGCGCGTCTCACCGCGGCCATCGATCACCAGGACGGCGCCGGCCGGCGTGGACTCGATCACGTCGAACAGCGACAGGCCCGCGACCGGGGCCGAGCCGGGCCACAGCCCGTCGAGGTCTTCGCGAGACGGGATCGTCCGCATCGTCCACGCGGCTCCCACGATCCGCTGCCCCGCGGCGAGCGGCGCCACCCCGGCGACGAACTGATCGCGCAGACCTCGTTTGAGAAGCTGACTGGCAACGGTGGCGGTGCTGACAACGCGGTATTTCTCGACGAGGCCGGGATCCAGTGGTTCCCACGTCGGCCCGCTCACTGCGTACCGCCCAGCAGTCCCCACCCGACGGCGGCGGCGCGCACCCGGGTCTGCCCTTGCTCCGACAGCGGCGCGAGCGGCGACCGCAGCGTCGGCGCGCACATGGCCATTTGCCCCATCAGCCATTTCACGGCGGTCGGGTTGGTCTCGGTCAGCACCACGTCGTTGAGATCGAGCAGCCGGTAGTGCAGGTCCCGGGTCGCGTCCCAATCCCCGGCGCGGAACAGTTCGTACATCCGGGCGATCTCGCGCGGGACGAGGTTGGCGGTGACGCTGATGAAACCGGCGCCGCCGATGGCCAGGATCGGGAAGCACAGCGCTTCGAGGCCGGAGAAGAGCCGGAACTCCGGGCCACATTCGTGCAGGACGAAGTTGGCGTGCGCGAAATCCGCGCTGGCCTCTTTCATTCCGATGATGTTCGGCACGTCGCGGTAGAGCCGCCCGACTGTCTCGGGGGCGATCTCGACACCGGTTCGCGACGGGATGTTGTAGATCAGGATCGGAATATCCACCGCGGCCGCCAGCTCGGAATACCAGGCATACAAACCTTCCTGGGTCGGGCGAGCGTAATAGGGCACGATGACGAGCGCGGCGTCGGCGCCGACCTCGGCGGCCTTGCGGGTGATCGCGATCGTTTCGGGCAACTGGTGGGTACCGGTGCCCGGTACGAACGGCAATCGGCCGTCGACCGCGGCCGCGGCCTCTTCGATCATGGTGAGACGCTCGGGCAGGGTCAGCGAACCCGGCTCGCCGGTGGTGCCGGTTACCGAGATCCCGTGGGTTCCGGCGTCGATCTGCTGATCGATCAGCTTGCGCAGGACGGGAAGGTCCAGGGACCCGTCGGGGGCGAACGGGGTGACGAGCGGGGTGATCGAACCGCCCAGCTCCTGTGGTGTGTCGGCCATATGTAGAACTCCCTCGGTTTCCGGACGTGTTACCTCACGACGCTATGAGCGGGTTTCGAGCGGCTCAAGACAAAGCCGACCAGTATTGATAAATTTCAGGCATGAATTTGGACACTGCTCTGCTCCGCTCGTTCACCGTGCTCGCCGAGGAATTGCATTTCGCGCGCGCGGCCGAGCGACTCTTCATAGAGCAGCCCGCCCTCAGTCAGCGGATCAAGCGCTTGGAGCAGCGGATCGGCGTGGAACTGCTGACCCGCGACACCCGCAACGTCCGGCTGACTCCGGCCGGCGCGACCTTCTTGAAGGACGCGGCGGAGATTCTCGACCGAATCGACAACGCCGTCGCACGCGCCCGCGAAGCGCAGAAGGGCTCCCGGGGTCTGGTGCGTATCGCCTACACGCTCAGCGTGGGGTACGAGACGCTGCCGTTGATGTTGTCCGCCGCACACGAGCATGTTCCGGACATCGAGTTGGAGGCCTTGGAAATGTGGGAACGCGATGTTCTCGACGCAGTCCGGCGCCGGACCATGGATATCGGCGCCGTGCGCTGCGACCCGCCCGAGGACGGGCTCGTCTCCATTCTCATCCGGCGGGAACCGCTGATCCTCGCGGTGCCGACCGGGCACCATCTCGCCGGAAGGGAAGGCGTCAGTGTCACCGAACTCGCCGGCGAACGCTTCGTCATCACCCCCGCCACCCTCGCGCCCGGTTACCAGGGACTCATCGACAACATCTTCAGCGCCGCCGGGTTCACCCCGAAAACGGTCGCCAACCCGGTGCCCGGCAGCCGGGTGATGGCGGTACTCAGCCGCAACGAAGCCGTATCGATCCTGCCGGCGTCCGCCGAGCAGATCCACCCCAGCGGCGTCGCGGCCTTCATCCCTATCACCGACGGCTTCGCGCGGTTGCCGGTGCGGCTGGTGTATCGCGAGGACGCCGGCCCGGCAGTCGCCGCCTTAGCCGATACCGCGCAGCAGTACGGGCGCGAAAACGGCTGGTTGTGACGCGGAGCCGGTCCGAGGCGCAGATCGCCTCGGACCGGACGGTGCGCGAACGCTTTCCTGCACGAGACTCGCCGAACGCGGTCTCGCACATCCCGTCAGGAGTTCACGAATCCCGGGACAGCGCACCCCGCGTTTCGTCGGCGCGCACGATCAGCACGAGAAACCCGATCGCGATGATCAGACTGAGGACGATCAGCACCGGTACCAGACTGCCCGCCCCGGCACTGAGCGCCGTCACCACTGTCGGCATCATTCCGCTGAGCCCGTAACCGACGTTCCAGGCGAAGGCCGTCGCGGTGGATCGGAGTTCGGTGGGAAAGCGTTCGTTGAGGAAGATGATCAACGGAGCGCTGATCGCTCCGGACGCCATGACCATGGTGGCACTACAGATCAGCAGAACCGCGAGGTTGTCCGGGATGACGTACCACATGAACGCATACAGGCCCGGAATCAGGACCAGGCACGCGACCCCGGCACCGAGAAACAAGCGCTTACGCCCGATGTGCTGGCTCAGATGACCACAGACGACCGCGACGATCGCCGATCCCACCACATTGATGATGAGGAAACTACTCGTCTCCGACTGCGACAGATGAAATGCGTTCTTGTAGACCGTCGGCAGAATTCCGGTGGTCAGATAATACGGGGCGGACGCCGCGAACACGATTGCCGCGCTGGTGAACACCAGTGTCCGCCACCGCGGAGCGAACAGTTCCCGGCCCGGACGCTTCGCCGTAGCGGCGACCTGTTCGGAGGTCCGCTCGCGCGCGAGCTGGGCTTGCCGCCGCAACCACAGCGGCGATTCCTCGGTTCGCCGCAGCACCAGGTAGTTCACGAACGCCCCCAGCAGCGCCACCACGAACAGGATCCGCCACCCCCAGTCGGCGAAGGCCGCACTGCCCAGCCCTGCGGTCAACACCAGGACCAGCACATTGATAACCACGACCGCCAGACTCGCACCGCCGCCCTTGATCAAGCCCGCGGTCATACCCCGGAACCGCTCCGGAACACTTTCGGTCGCGATGGTGTGGGTGGACGCGGCGATACCCCCGACGAAGATGCCCTGCACGATCCGCAGCACGATGAACAGGATCGGCGCGGCAAGACCGATGGTCGCCACCCCGGGCAGCACCCCCATGGCCGCTGTCGCCGCACCGGCGCCCAGCACACCGATCATCATCGACAACCGGCGCCCGGCACGATCGGACAGCGACCCGAGCAGCAACGCGCCCAGCGGCCGGACCAGCAGACTCACCGCGAACGCGGCATAGGTGGCGGTGAACCCGAGCATCTCGTTCTCCGCCGGGAAGAACGCACGCGACACATGACCGGCGACATGCAGGATAACCAGCAGGTCGAACATATCGATCGTCCAGCCCAGTACGGCCACCCCGATAACCTTGGCATCGGCGCGGCTGAGACGTTCCCGGGAACTGTTCGGGTCACGCACGATGTCACCGGCGACCATCGTCGCTCCGCTCCGCGACCGGGGCGAACCCGAACAGCTCCTGAGGGTTGTCGACCAGAATCCGCTCGCGCGTCCGCTCATCCGGGGCGTAGCGGGCGAGCAGGTCGAGCAGGTCGCCGTCGTTCGGGATCGGCCCGGCGTGCAGCGGGTGCGGCCAATCGGTGGCCCACAGGACACGATCCGGCGCATGCCTGATGTACTCGGCAGCGTAGGCGCGCGCGTCGTCCCAGGGGTAGCCGGCCGCCGAACGCCGGTCCCCGTTGGACAGCATGATCCACCAATTGCCGCGCTCGAGCAGCGTGAGCACATGCCGGAAGTGCGGGTCGTCGGTCCCGTGCTCGTACTGCAGTGGACCCATGTGATCGATGACAACAGGCGCCTCGATCCCGTCGAGCAGCGGGGTCACCGTCCGCGGATCGAGCCCGTTCATATGCAGCTTGAGATGCCACCCCAGCGGCACCACGCGCTCCGCGGTCCGGATGACGTCCTCGGGACCGGGCATCCGGTTCTTCAGCTTGGGATGAAAATTGAACCGGGCACCGCGGACACCCGCATCGTGCATCGCGGCCATTTGGCTATCACTGACCGAATCATCGACGACACCGCACCCCCGATACCCGGGACCCGCGATACCCAATGCCTCGATCAAGGCATCGTGATCCGTCCCGTAGGCGGTGGACTGCACGATCACTCCGCGTTCGATACCGAGCTTCTTGTGCATATCCAGCATCGCCTCGACCGTGGCCCGGTGAACGACATAGGCCGCATCCGGTTTGGTCGGAAAGCGTTGCGGATCCCCGAATATATGGACCTGACTGTCGCAGGCGCCCGGCGGCAGCGGATGCCGCGGAGCACGGGTATCAGGATCGAACAGTGCGTATTCGTGCACGAGAAACTCCTTCGAGAGACACCGACGCGGAACCGCGATCAGGCGTTGGACAGCACACCCACGACCTCGCACTGCACGAGGATGTGAGGCTGGGTGGTCCCGATCGTCACTTGCCGCGCGGGTCTGCTCTCCGGGTCGGGGAAGACGGCACCCCACACCCGGTTCAGTTCCTCCCGAACCGCCGGCGACGCGATACGAACCGATATCTTCACGATGTCCTCGGCGCTACCGCCCGCACCGGACAGGATCCCCAGAACCCGCTCGAACATCCGCTCGCACTGAGTTGCGGCATCCGGCGAGAACTGGTCCGGATCACTTCCCCGACCCCCACCGTGTACCGCACCTGTGAAAAGCAAGTTGTCGATCACACAGGCCGCGGGAACCGGATTCTCATGAGCGAACCCCTCGATATGAATACTGCGTCGCCGCGACATCGCGCCTCCTCGGCCACCTCGTTGTGCTGTGACCACCGACACTACGAACGGCACAAAACCCTGCTCAAGTCATCCTTACCGCTGTTTGATCAACCAAATGCATCAATTGCCGAACGCCGATACGCCCGGCTGTCGACCATTTCCACAACACTGACCGGACCGAGCGCAGCAGCATATCCGCACCCCGGCCGGCTCGGACCCGAGCTATCGATCGGCGACCGCTTTCGGGCCGCGTCACCAGCTGGTTCCGTCCGCCGCTGTCGACCTGTCGCCACATCGGCCGCCCGGCCCGATACCCGGCGGCCAACCAACCTGCTAATGTGAACATATGTTCGAATACGGTCACGAAGAGCCAGTTCATGGCGATATAGAGGGCCGGACGCGACACTCCGCGAGCAGGCAGCGGCGACCGCGGATCGCCGCCCGCGCGCAGGCTTCGATCCTGCACGCCGACCTCGATTCGTTCTACGCGTCGGTCGAACAACGCGACCAGCCGCGATTGCGCGGCAAACCGGTCCTGGTGGGGGGCGGCGTGGTGCTGGCCGCGAGTTACGAGGCCAAGGCACGGAGGGTGCGCACACCGATGAATATCGGGCAGGCGCTGCGCCTGTGCCCGGACGCGATCGTCGTACCGCCGCGGATGCGGGCCTACGCCGAGGCGAGCCGGGCGGTATTCGAGATATTCGCCGATACCACCCCGGTCGTGGAGGGAATCTCCATCGATGAGGCGTTTCTCGATGTCGCCGGCCTGCACCGGATCGTCGGAGAACCGCGATTCGTCGCGACCGAATTGCGGGCCCGGGTGCGTCGTGAGGTCGGATTGCCCATCTCGGTCGGTATCGCGGCCACCAAGTTCCTCGCGAAAGTGGCCAGCGCGGTGTCCAAGCCGGACGGGCTACTACTCGTGGAACCCGAGCACGAGCTGGAATTCCTGCGTCCGCTGCCCGTGCACCGGCTGTGGGGTGTGGGCCCGGTGACCGCGAGCGCGCTGCACGCGCACGGTATCGAGTGGATCGGTCAGCTCGCCGACCACAGCGAGGCCGGTTTGCGCTCGATCGTCGGTCCGGCGGCGGCCCGGCATCTGCACGCGCTGGCGTGGGCACGGGATCCGCGCCGGGTCGAGACGGGACGGCGGCGCCGGTCGATCGGCGCCCAGCGCGCGCTCGGGCGGCGCCCGCATCCGCCGGCGGAGATCGAAGCGTATCTGCACGGCCTGACCGACCGCCTCGCCCGGCGGCTGCGCGCCGCGGACCGGATCTGCCGCACGGTGGTGCTGCGCATGCGATTCGACGATTTCGCCCGGGCCACCCGGTCGCACACCCTGGCCGAGGCCACCGATCACACCGAGACGATCCTGCGCGCGGCGCGCGGCCTGCTCGCCGCGGCGAAACCACTGATCGCCGAACGCGGCCTCACGTTGATCGGGTTATCGCTCACCAACCTCGACAACGCCGGTACCCAGCAGCTCGCGCTGCCCTTCGACCACGAACCCCCACCTGAGCTGGACACGGCACTCGACGATCTGCGCAGCCGGTTCGGTTCGGCCGCGGTGACCCGGGCCGCGCTCCTCGGCCGGGGTGAGGGGTTGTCGGTACCGCTGTTGCCCGACTGAATCACCGTCCACGCGCCCGCCCGTGCGGAGGACGCCGTAGAGCTCGGCGGATCCGACACGTCGCCGGGAAATCTGGACGTATGTTCAACTCTATGGTTCGCTGCCACTCGAACAGGAAGGACTCTCGATGGCAGCAACCCCTGATCCCCGGATATCCGCGACCGGCCGCCGAGCCGTCCCGCGGACAGCGCTGCCACGCCGAACAGTGCTGGCGGGCGCGGCAACCGGGACCCTGGTCCTCGGCGCCGCGACCGCGACGGTGCCCGGACTCGGCGAATCGCTCGGCGCCCGAGCCCGGGCGGTACCGGATTCCGGCGTGTACCGGATCGGCCTCGGCATCTCCGATATCACCGGGCCCGCAGCGGAATGCGGGATGATGGGCTACTCCCAGCAGGACCAGACCACCGCCGGAATCCATCTGCGGCCCCGGGCGCGAGCCTTCGTTTTCGCCGCGGGCGACCACCGGATCGTCTTCGCCGTCGCGGAGAACGCCATGATCTTCCAATCAGTGCACCACGGGGTACTCACCGAACTGGCCCGACGCTTCGGAGACCTCTACACCGAGAACAATGTGCTGCTCACCTCCACGCATTCGCATGCGGGATGCGGCGGAGCCGCCCACGATTACGCCTACAACCTGTCGATCCTGGGTTTCCAGCAGCAGGTCTACGACGCCGAGGTCAACGGCCTGGTCGAGGCAATCAGCGCCGCGCACGCCGATCTCGGGCCGGGGACCCTCACCCTGGGCCGCTCCGAACTCCACGATGCGAGCGTCAATCGGTCCCGGGTCGCCTTCGACCGCAATCCCGCCGAAGACCGGGCCCACTTTCCCGGAGCCGTCGATCCGGCGGTGACCGTCCTCGGGATCACCAAGGGCGGCAGGCAGGTCGGCGCGATCACCTGGTTCGCCACCCACAACACCTCGATGACGAACAAGAACAGGTTGATCAGCGCGGACAACAAGGGGTACGCGTCGTTCACCCACGAACACACCGACCACGGCGTCCGATATCTGGACGGCACACCCGGATTCGTCGCGGCCTTCGCCCAGACCAATGCCGGGGATATGTCGCCGAACCTGAATCTGGCGCCGGGATCGGGACCGACGGAGGACGAGTTCGACAACACCCGGATCATCGGCGAACGGCAGTACGACGCCTCCCGCGCGGCGCTGGCGGACGCCCGGCAGCTCAGCGGCCCCATCGGCTCGGTGTTCTGCTATATCGATCTCTCCGATATCGCCGTCGATACCCGTTTCACGCCGGATGGAGTACCGGGCCGTACCGCACCACCCGCCGCGGGCGTGTCGTTGTTCGCCGGCAGTGTCGAAGACGGGCCGGGCCTACCGGGCGGTCCGATCCGGGAAGGGGTGCGCAACCCGTTCCTCGAATCCCTCGGCGATCCGCATCCGGCGGTGCCGGCCTGGCTCGCCGACGCCCAGGCTCCCAAGGCTGTCGCGGTGCCGTTCACGCTGCTGCCTCCGGCGCCCTGGGTACCCAGTGTGGTTCCGGTGCAGATCGTGCGGATCGGCGATCTGTACCTGGCGGCTGCCGGTGGCGAATTCACCATCGTGGCCGGTCTGCGTATCCGCCGGGCGGTGGCCGAGGCGCTGGGTGTGGCGCTGGACCGGGTACTGATGCAGGGCTACGCCAACGCCTACCACGAATACGTCACCACCCCCGAGGAATACGACGCGCAGCAGTACGAGGGCGCGTCGACCCTGTACGGCCGCAACACCCTGCCCGCGTATCAGCAGGAGTTCACCCGGCTGGCCGCCGCTCTCGCCGCCGGCGCGGCTGTCGACCGCGGCCCGGCGCCGCGCGACCTGTCCCGGCTACAGCCGAATTTCGTCCTCCCCCCGGGCCCCGATACCGCACCACCCGGGCAGGATTTCGGTGCGACGCTCACCCAGCCCGCCGCCGCGTACCCTCGCGGTGCCCGGGCAACGGTCGAATTCGTCTCGGCCCACCCCAAACACGATCCGCGCCGCAACGGCACCTTCCTGGAGGTCCAGCGATTCGTCGACGGCACCTGGGTCCGGGTCGCCAACGAGGGTGAATGGAATATCCGGTTCCACTGGAGCAAACGCCCACCCGCGACCTCGGTGGCCGGCTTCACCTGGGATATCCCCGCCGATGCCGGTACCGGACGGCACCGGTTCGTCCATTACGCGGACCGGCTGGCACCGGACGGGACGCTGCATCCGATCGTCGGCACCAGCAACGAATTCGATATCAGCTGAGTCGCCGGCGGTTCACGGCAGGATCGAATCGATGTAGCCGCCGTCGACGCGGACCGCGCCACCGGTGGTCGCCGACGCGTGCTCCGAACTCAGGTAGACGACCATGTTCCCGATCTCGGCGGGCTCGATCAGCCGCTGCAGCAGCGAATGCGGCCGGTGTTCCAGCATGAACCGGTGCTGGGCCTCGTCCCACGGCAGGTCGGCGCCCACCAGATCGTGGACGAACTCCTCGACACCGGGCGTATGGGTCGGACCGGCCAGCACGGAATTGACGGTGACCCCGGTCCCGGCCGCGGCTTTCGCGTACCCGCGGGTCACCGCGAGCAGCGCCGTTTTCGACATGCCGTAGTGCACCATCTCGAGCGGTGTGACGACCGCCGAATCGCTGGCGATATTCATGACCCGCCCGAAACCGCGTTCCATCATCCCCGGGAGATACACCCGGATGAGCCGCACCGCGGAAAGGACATTCACCTCGAAGTACCGACGCCATTCGTCGTCGTCGATCTCGAAGACCGGTTTCGCTTCGAAGATGCCGAGGTTGTTCACCAGGATATCCAGTTCCGGGACCTTCTCCCCCAGCATCGCGGCCCCGGGCGCCGACGCCAGATCGGCGGCCACCGCGCGCACCGACGCACCCGGTACCTCGGCGATGATCGACTCCCGCGCCTGTTCGGTGCGTTCGGCGCTCCGGCCGTTCACCACTACCATGGCGCCGGCCCGGGCCAGCGCGGCCGCGATGGCCAGCCCGATGCCCTGACTCGAACCCGATACCAGCGCGGTGCATCCGGAGAGGTCGATACGCATGGACCCATCGTGCCGCAATGAGGGTCCGGGACCGGCGATGCCACGCGGGCCCGGGGCATCTCGTACCGCCCCGGAGCATTCGATACCGCGGGGCCCGGCCGCAAGGTCGTCGGGGTCGTGCGATCGGCGGGCAGTCGCCGGTTCCCGCGTATCGGTCCGCCGCGTTCCCGGACCGGAGAGACTTTGGTCCCTCCGAACGAGGACCATCGGCCGCATCCGGGGTGCCGGGCCACTGGCTAGCCTCGGACAACCACCGGTCCGCGGCGGACCCGAGACGTACGGGTCCGCCGCCGGCGCGCCGGGACCGCCGACCGAAAGGCCTCTCCGTGACCGAGCACTCCGGCCCACCGGTGGTCGTCGGAATCGACGGATCGCCCGCCGCGACGGAGGCGCTGCGCTGGGCGGTCCGGACCGCGGCACGCTACCGGGCGCCGCTTCATCTGGTGTACGCGGTCGGCGCGCCTGTCGATTTCGGGCCGGCGCTCGGTGTCGTCGCATTCGACAACAGCGCGCTGCGCGCCGACGGTGACGCCGTCCTGGCCACCGCCGCGGCCACCGCCCGGGAACAGGCCCGGGGCCTGGAGATCACCTGTACGGTCGCCGATCCCGCTCCCGCGACGGTGTTGATCGGCCGTTCGAAGGACGCGCGGATGGTGGTGGCGGGCACGCGCGGTCTCGGGGCGATCGGGCGGGGCCTGCTCGGTTCGGTCTCCGCCGCGCTGGCCCGGCACGCGCACTGCCCGGTCACCGTCGTACCCGACCCCGGGCCGGTCGCGCCCGACCTCACCGGACGACCGATCGTCGTCGGGGTGGACGGATCCGCCTGCAGCGCCGAGGCTGTCGAAATCGCCTTCGAAGAGGCGTATCGGCTCGGCGTGGGCCTGATCGCGGTCACCACCTGGTCGGAGTTCTTCCACGACCGGCCCCGCGCCGAGATGCAGCGACAGGCACGAGAACTGCAGGTGCGGAGCCTGGCGGCCCGCGCCGACTGGTACCCGGATGTACCCGTCACCCATATCGTCGCCGCGGACCGGCCGGCCCGCCGGATTCTCGAGGAGGCCGACCGCGCCCAGCTCGTGATCGTCGGCAGCCACGGCCGGGGCGGTTTCGCGGGTATGACCCTGGGGTCGGTCGGGCAGGCCGTACTGCACGGCGCCCGGGTTCCGGTGATGCTCACCCGTCCCCGCACCTGAACGCCGGCGCTCCCGCGCCTCGGGAAGCCCTCTGCCACAAACCCGCCGTACCCGTGCCGCGCGACGACGCGATTCTCGCGTCCGAACGGGCGTCGCCGGGTTCGGCACCGCCTGTTCCCGGCCGAGCCGATCATGCCGGACCCAGCGAGGACCGGGCGTTGCAGCGCCTCGCGGGCCCTGGTCCACCGTGGATACCGGAAGCAGTCCTGACCAGTGATGCGGTGATTCGCACGGTGATTCCGGGACCGGGACGGCTGATGGCACAATATGGTCATTCGGTCACCAGCGGGGGTGGGGTCATGGGTCATCAGCGGACGGCGGCGGGTAGGACGGAGCGCATCCCGGTGGCCGAGACTCTGTCCCAGTTGCGATTACACGAACTACTCCTCGAGGTACAGGACCGGATCGCCCAGATCATCGACGTTCGGGATCGGATGGACCGGCTCATCGAGGCCATGCTGGTGATCACCGCCGAATTGGACCTGGACGAAACGCTGCGGACCATCGTCCGATCGGCGATCGAACTGGTCGACGCGCGATACGGAGCGCTCGGTGTCCGCGAAACCGAGCCGACCGGTAACGAACTCGCGGAATTCGTCCACGAGGGCATCGACGCCGATACGCGGACTCGGATCGGGCATCTGCCCCGCGGTCACGGCATGCTGGGCCTGCTCTTCCGGCAACCCGAACCCATCCGTCTCACCGATCTGTCCGAGCACCCGTCCTCGGTCGGTTTCCCACGACAGCATCCGCCGATGCGCAGTTTCCTGGGTGTCCCGGTGAAGGTGCGCGACGAGGTGTTCGGCAACCTCTATCTCACCGAGAAATCCGGTGGTTCCCCGTTCACCGAGGACGACGAGGTCGTGGTGCAGGCCCTGGCCGCGGCCGCCGGTATCGCCATCGAGAACGCGCGCCTCTACGAACAGTCGCGGGTACGCCAGCGCTGGCTGGAGGCCACCAAGGATGTGGCCACCGAACTGCTCGAACGCAGTGAGCCGCACGATGTCCTGAACCTCGTCGTCGCTCGCGCGCTGGAACTGACGGAGGCGGCGTTCACCTTCATCGCGCTGCCGACCGATCCCGGGACCCCGGGCGAGCAGGTCGGTGATCTCGTGGTCGTAGCCGCCGCCGGCATCGGGGCCGCCGAACTGACGGGCGAGCCGATCCCCCTGCACGGTTCGGATTCGGGCCGGGCTTTCCGGGAAGGCCGCCCCGTGGCCGCGGAACGGCCGGATCACCCGTCGCCGCCGGATGCGTTCGGTGATCCGGGCCCGACCCTGGTGCTGCCGTTGCGGGCGGGTGGCACCCCGATCGGGGTACTCACCGTGGTCCGGCCGCCCGCGACGCGGCAGCTGGACCATTACGCGCGCACCATGATGCTCGTCATCGCCGATCAGGCCGCGCTGGCACTGCAACTCGCGGCGAATCAGCGCCGGATGCGCGAAATGGATGTACTGGCCGACCGCGACCGGATCGCGCGCGATCTGCACGACCATGTGATCCAGCGGCTGTTCGCGGTGGGGCTGTCCATGCAGAGCACCCGGCAATTGGCCGGTACGGCGGAGGTCCGCGACAGGCTCGACGCCACGATCGACGATATCCAGCACATCGTGCGCGATATCCGCCATTCGATCTTCGACCTGCACGGCTCCGGCGGCGATCTGCGCCGGCATCTGCACCGGTTGTTCGACGAGATGACCGTCGATACGCAGCTGCGCACGAGTCTGCGGATGTCCGGACCGGTGGCCGTACTGGACGCACCGCTGTCCGACGATGTGGAGGCCGTGCTGCGCGAAGCGGTCAGCAATGCCGTCCGGCACGCACACGCGTCGACGCTCTCGGTCGAACTCCGGGTAGACGACGACATCACGCTGGAGGTCGTCGACGACGGAACGGGTATTCCCGCTACGAACCGCAGGAACAGCGGACTGGCCAATATGGCCGCCCGGGCGCAGGCGGCCGGCGGCCGCTGCGAAGTCCTCACGCCACCGGACGGCGGCACCACGATCCGGTGGCGAGTGCCGCTGCCCTGAGCCGGCGGAATCCGGCGACCGCATCCGGTTCCCACCTGCGGCGATATCGCCGCGCGCGTGACCGGAACGACCGTGCTCACCTCACGCCTTCCCGGCGGCGTTTAATTCGCCATTGACAAATGGCACATTGGTGAATGATTCTGGGCGTATGACTGGGTCGACGAGGACCTCACCACCCGGCGTGCCGGGCTCGCCCTCACTGCGTTCGCGCCTGACGGCAACCGCCGCCGAATACGGCCTGCGACCGCTCAACTGCGCCGTGCCGCTGAACCCGCCGGGAATCCTGTTCGCCCGCACCCTGATCGCCACGATCATGGCCGCCGGCGGACCGCCCGTCGCGGGCACCGAGGTCGAACAGGTCCGCGCCGCGGGCGTTCGTGGCGAATGGGTCCGGGCTCCCGGCGTACCGTTCGGCGCACAGGCGATCTACTACGTTCACGGCAGCGGGTATGTGCTGTGCTCCGCACGCACCCATCGCGGGCTGGCCTCGCGCCTGTCGCGGCGGACCGGGCTGCCGGTCTTCGTGGTGGACTACCGGCTCGCACCCGAGCACCGGTTCCCGGCCGCCGCCGACGATATCGCCGCCGGGTACCGCTGGCTGCTCGACCAGGGCGTCGCCGCGCACGATACGGTGATCGCGGCGGATTCCGCAGGCGGACATCTGACGCTGGATCTGCTGCTGGAGAATGCGCGCCGCGGTGCCGCGCAACCGGCCGCGGTCGCCCTGTTCTCCCCACTGATCGATCTGACCTTCACGCTCGCCGCCGAACAGGAACGCCGGCGGCGCGACCCGGTGATCTCGGCCCGGGCGGCCCGCCGACTCCCCCGCACCTACACCCGCGGTCATCCCGACGACGCACCCCGGCTGCGGCTCGGTGTCGCGGCGGGTACGGCGTTACCACCGATCCTCGTACAGGCCGGCGGCGCGGAAATGCTCAGCGCCGACGCCCGTCACCTGCACGAGATGGTCCGCGCCGCCGGGGGCGACTGCACGCTCGAGATTTGGCCGGGACAGGTGCACGTCTTCCAGGCGCTGCCGCGGCTGAGCCCCGAAGCCGACAGCGCGCTGGACCGGAGCGCGCACTTCCTGCGCACGGCCCTGTCCGCACGCGCCCCACAGAAAGTGAGCTGACATGTTCGGACTCGACTCGTTGCTGCCGCTGCGCTCGACTCCACGCAGCCGCGGCGCGCGGGCGGTGGTCACCGGCGCGGGCAGCGGTATCGGCCGCGCGTTCGCCCGGGAGATCGCGGCCCGCGGTGGCCGGGTGGTCTGCGCCGATATCGACGAAGCCCGCGCGGCGGAGACCGTGGCCGCGATCGAACGCGACCATCCCGGTGTCGCGTTCGCGTTCCGCTGCGATGTGGCGCGCCGCGAGGATATGGAGATCCTCGCCCGGTTCGCCGATTCGGTACTCGACGGCCCGGTGAGCCTGGTGATCAACAACGCCGGTGTGGGAATCGGCGGAAAGACCGTGGGCGATATCGGATTCGCCGACTGGGAGTGGGCGCTCGGTATCAACCTGTGGGGCGTGGTGCACGGATGTGAGATCTTCGCACCGCGACTGCGGGCCGCCGGACGTGGCGGCATCATCAATGTGGCCTCGGCGGCGGGTTTCGCGGCCGCACCCTCGATGGCGGTCTACAACACCTCCAAGGCCGGTGTGCTCGCGCTCTCGGAGACGATGGCCGCGGAGTTCAGCGGTACCGATATCGCGGTCACCGTGCTGTGCCCGACCTTCGTCCGGACGAACGTGGCCCGAGACGGGCGGATCACCGCGGGCTCACGTGACCTCGCCGCCGCCCTCATGCGCTGGACCGGGTTCTCCCCGGAACGCGTCGCCCGCCACACGCTCGACGCACACGACCGGGGCCGCCTGCATGTCCTCCCGCAGCCGGACGCGCAGCTGATCTGGCTGCTCAAACGCGCTTTTCCAGGGCCGTACACCACCGCGGCGGGCCTACTCGAACGACTGCTGCCGCACGACGAATCCGCCGCACCGACCACCCCGCAGAGAACAGGAGTCTGAGATGGCGACCATGGACTTCGAGGATATGCTCGACAAGATCAAGGACCGCCAGTGGGCGCTGGCCGATATCGACTGGGACGCACCGGGTGCGGAAACCCTCACCCCCGAACAGCTCGCGCGCCTCAAACCGTTCATGTCGGACCTGATGTGGATCGAGAACGTCGGCGCGCGCGGCTTCGCCGCGATGGCGAAGAAGGCCCCGGACGAAACACTGCGCGAGATCTACCGGTACTTCCACGCCGAGGAGCAGAAGCACGCCAATGCCGAACTGGCACTGATGCGGCGCTGGGGCATGCTCGACGGCGACGAGATCCCGCAGCCGAATATCAATGTCAAACTGGTGATCGACTTCCTGGACAAGTACGCCGACGATATGTCGCTGTCGTTCCTCGGGACCGTGATCCCGATGTTGGAGGTCGCCCTGGACGGGGCCCTGGTCAAGTTCATCATGGACGAGATCGAGGACCCGGTCTGCCAGGAGGCGTTCCGCCGTATCAACGCCGACGAATCCCGCCATCTGGCCGTGGATTTCGCGGTGATGGATGTACTCGGCCATGCGGAGATGCGCAAACTGCTCATCGAATTGGTCGGCGGCTGGGTGAAACCGACGTTCCTCATCGGCGTGCTCAGTTATATGCCGCTGCTGAACAAGATGCGCGACAACATCGTCGCGATGGGTGTGGACGAGAAGAAGCTGTACTCGGCGCTCGAGCGCTACCGCAGAGTCGGCGAGCGCAGCGAATTCGCCCGGCGGCTGCCGATGTACCAGATCGTCAAGATGCACGGCAACTGGGTCGTGGATCGCGGCCACCCCTACCATCTGCTCGCGGACACGCTGGTGAAGATCACCGGGCAGATCCCGCGGCGGCTGTTGCGCAAGGACCCGTCGTGGTCGAAGGAAATCACCTATACCCCCGCCGCGTGACGAGGAAGCCCATGACCACCACCAGCAGCACAGCCCCGCTCGATGTCGCCGTGATCGGTGCGGGATTCGCCGGAATCGGCGCCGCCATCCGGCTGCGGGACCG
This sequence comes from Nocardia sp. NPDC003963, assembly GCF_053605105.1. Taxonomy (NCBI): domain Bacteria; kingdom Bacillati; phylum Actinomycetota; class Actinomycetes; order Mycobacteriales; family Nocardiaceae; genus Nocardia; species Nocardia sp. NPDC003963. Next base: position 212,230 of record NZ_JBSGIP010000001.1, on the reverse strand, counting down.
GGGTATCACGAATTTCGCGGTATTCGAACGCGGTGACGCCGTCGGCGGAACCTGGCGCGACAACACCTATCCCGGCGCCGCCTGCGATATCCCCTCCCGCCTCTACTCGTACAGTTTCGCGCCGAACCCGGACTGGTCGCACACCTATTCCGGCAGTGGCGAGATCCTCGGGTACATCGAATCGATGGTCGCGCGATCCGGGATCGGCCGGCATATCCGGTTCCGGCACACCGTCACCGGGATGGTGTTCGACGAGGACACCGGTACCTGGGAGATCTCCGTCGCGGGCGCCGAGCCGGTTCGCGCCCGGGCGGTGGTACTGGCTTCCGGACCGCTCACCGAACCCGGATACCCGGATATTCCGGGCCTCGACACCTTCACCGGCCACAAGATCCACAGCGCCCGCTGGGACCACGACTACGATTTCACCGGGAAACGGGTCGCGGTGATCGGCACCGGGGCCAGCGCGGTGCAGATCATCCCCGAACTCGTGGCACGAGCCGGTGCGGTGAAAGTCTTCCAGCGCACTCCCGGCTGGGTGCTGCCCCGGGTGAACCGGCGGACCGGCGCGCTGGCCAGGGAGCTCTACCGGTATGTGCCCGGCGCGGAGACACTCGCGCGGCAGGCGTGGTTCTACGGTCACGAATCGGTGGCGCTCGGCGTCGTCTGGAACACCCCGCTGACCCGGGTGGTCGAACTGGTCGGCCGGGCACAGTTGCGCCGCCAGGTCGCCGATCCGTGGCTGCGCCGCCAGCTCACCCCTGATTTCCGGGCGGGCTGTAAACGGCTGCTGATGACCGACGACTACTACCCGGCGCTCCAGCGCGACAACTGCAAGCTGATCACCTGGCCGATCGCCCGGATCGCACCCGACGGGATCCGCACCGCCGAGGGTGTCGAGCATCGCGCCCACTGCATCGTGTTCGCCACCGGATTCGAGGTGTCCAAGACCGGGACGCCGATCCCGATCACCGGCCGCGACGGGCGGGTCCTCGCCGACGAATGGCGGCGCGGCGCATTCGCCTACCGCAGTGTCACCGTCTCCGGCTTTCCGAATCTGTTCCTCACCTTCGGGCCCAATTCCGGACCCGGGCACAATTCGGCACTGGTGTACATGGAATCGCAGATCGACTACCTGGTCCGGGCGATCGGCATCATCCTGGACCGGGATCTGCGCATACTCGATGTGCGCCGGGAGCGCCAGGACCGCTACAACGCGGCCATCCAGCGCCGGCTCGGCGCGACCACCTGGAATTCCGGTTGCCGCAGCTGGTACCTGACCGAGGACGGGTTCAACGCGACCATGTACCCGGGATTCGCCACTCAGTACCGCAATCAGTTGCGCGACGTGGATCTCGACGACTACACGGTGGTGGCCGCGGATCGGCGGATCGCGCCGACGGTCGCATCGGTCTCGTAGCCGGCGGCTAGACTCGGATTCTCGAGCCGGGACCACCGGCGCAGGCGGGCGAGGGAGGTGCGGACTCATGGCGCGATACCGGATCGACGATCTCGCCCGCGCCGCGGGCACCACCTCCCGTAACGTCCGCGCCTATCAGGAACGTGGCCTGCTGCCGCCCCCGGTCGACCGGGACGGCCGGGCCAGTATCTACGACGACTCCCATCTGGAACGGCTGCGGCTGATCGACGCCCTGCTGCAACGCGGTTTCACCACCGCGCATATCGCCGATTTCATCACCAGCTGGGAGACCGGCAAGGATCTCACCGAGGTCCTGGGCCTACAGCACGCCGTCACCGCGAACTGGTCGGAGGAGGAGACCTTCGAGGTGCCCCGCGAACTGCTCGCCACCATCCTCGGTGAGCAGACCGAGGAACTCGTGGCGCAGCTGAGCCGGATGGGACTGGTCCGGGTGGACGGTGAGACGGTGGTGATCACCGATACCCAGTTGCTCACCTCGTTCACCGAACTCCACGAATACGGGGTGGAACTGGGGACGCTCATCTCGGTGTACGCCGAAGTGGCGACGCGGATCGACGATATCAGCGCGCTGCTGATCAACGCGGCGAAGAAACATATCGTCGACGAGCACGGACCGGGCTGGCTCCCCGGTTCCAACGACGAGATCGCCGCGACGACCCGGATGCTGAACACCATGCGTGGGCTCGGTGTCGCGGCGGTGCACACCAGTCTCGCCCGTTCGCTGGACGCGACGCTGCGCCGCGAACTCGGCGACTACCTCGCCACTGCCGCCGAACGCGAGCGCGCCCAGCGCACGGGTGGTGCCCAGCGCGACAGCTGACCGGCCGGACCGCGCCCGGCCGATAGGACACCGCCTTCTCAGGCCAAGCGGCACAACGTCTTTCCGGTCGTGGCGCCCGAAAGCATGGCGACCAGAGCCGCGGCGGCCTGCTCGATACCGTCGAAAACCGTCTCCCGGTGGACCAGCCGCCCTGCCGCGAGATGACCGGCGACTTCCGCGCGCATCGGCTCCGCGAGATGGTTGAAGGAACCGGCCCGGAATCCCCGCATCCGTAATCCCTTGGCCACCATGGTGAACAGATTCGGCGGTCCGGCCGGGGCGGCGCCGTCGTAACCCGAGACCGCACCGCACAGCGCCACCCGGCCCTGCGGGCGCAGCGCGTCGAGCGCGGCCGTCAGATGATCGCCGCCGACATTGTCGAAATACGCGTCGATCCCGTCGGGTGCCAGGGCGGCCAGCGATTCGGCGAGGGCGGGGCGGTGGTAGTCGAAGGCCGCGATACCCAATTCGTCGCGCAGGTAGGCGACTTTGTCCGGATGGCCCGCCGAACCGAGGACCGTGGCGCCGCGCAACGCCGCGAGTTGCACGGCCAGCGCGCCCACCGCACCGGCGGCCGACGATACCCATACGGTATCCGCGGCGGTGAGCTCGAGGATCTCCACCAGACCCACGTAGGCGGTGAGCCCTGCGCTGCCCAGCGGGCCGAGAAACCACTGCGGCGGCATATCAGCGGCATCGATCCGGGTCGGGGCACCGTAGCCGCCGATTGTCTGCGAACTGTCTCCCACTACCGCGAATTCGCGATAGCCGAGCGTATGCGACACCAGATCGCCGACGGCGTAGTCCGGGTTGCGGGTTTCGGCGACGATACCGAGGGCGAGCCCGCCGAGCGCATCACCCGGCCGCAGCGGTGGCAGGTATCCGTCGGGGGTGGTCTCGGCCAGCCGGATGCGGATCGACGGGTCGATGGACAGCCAGGTGTTGCGTACCAGTGCCTCGCCCGGGCCGGGCACCGGCACGGGTTCGTCGATCAGGGCGAGATCGGTGACGCTCAGTTTCCCGGCCGGTCGTCGGGCCAGACAGAGCCGGCGATTCATCGTGGTCCTCCTCGTAGGGTTCGGCCGGCCGCACGCGACCCGGCCCGTTATGCCGGACGGGCGAAGTCGACCTCCGGGGTCCGCGCGATGAGCAGCCGACGTACCGCACCGGTGGCGTCGAGTTGCGCGGTGGCGTTGAACGAGGCCTCGAACGCACCGTCGCGAGTCGTGCGGCCGAGCACGAGTTCGCAATCGCCGACCACCGCGCCCACATCGATGTGATGGACCAGCGTGCTCTTCTCGCGCTGCGCCAGATAGGCCACCAGACCTGCGCGGTCCCCCACGAATTCGGCGCTCTTACCCGCGCCCTGGGAGAACTGCACCGACATGGTGAAATCGTCGGAGATCATCCCGAGCACCCGGTCGGGATCGTCGGAATCCATATAGCCGAACCAGCGGGCGAGTACCGCCACCTCCGTGGTCATCGCTGTTCTCCTTCGTTCTCCGACCGGGGTACGAGCGCGAAATCGGGGCTGAAGGTGACCTGATACCGGTCGACGAGCCCGGATGCGTCCAGATGCATCGCGGCGACGAAATAGCCGGTGGTCACGGCGTCGTTCTCGGTGACCGCGCCGTGGGCGAACTGGATATCGCCGGCGGCGGCCACCCGGGACAGTACGTGTTTGCGGTTCACCGGCGGCCGGCCGTCGAGGTAGTCGAACATGGCCGTGCGGCCTCGAGCGCGTTTGACACCCGCGGGCAGGATCATCGCGAATTCCACATCATCGGCCAGTAACGCCACCGCGTCCCGCAACCTGCCGCTGTCCACGATCGCGTAGTAATCCTCGATCAGGTAACTCATGAAATGAACTTAGTTCAGCAAACCTCTTCTTGTCGAGACCGGAACCCGCTACGCTCCCCATAACCGAATCGAATTCAAGTCAAGCGGAGAATCATGTCCCCGACCTCAGCATCCGTCGCCGAGGCCCCCTGGCCACGGGCGGAACCGGCGGCACTCACCCCCGGACCGGAGCAGGAACAACTGCGCGAAACACTGCGCGCACTACTCGCGAAGTACAGCGGTATCGAGCAGGTGCGCGCATCGGCGGATTCCGAGACCGGATACTCCGAGCCGCTGTGGCGGCGACTCGTCGACGAGATGGCGGTGACCACCCTCGCGATCCCGGAGGAGTTCGGCGGACTGGGCTACAGCACCACGGAACTGGCGATCGTACTCGAGGAATGCGGCCGGGCGCTGGTCTGCGAGCCCGTCCTGGCTTCGGCGGTACTCGGCGCCCGAGCACTACTGACGGCCCCGGCCGAGACCGCCGATCTCCTGCCCGATGTACTCGCCGGCCGATTACTCATCACAGTGAGCGGGCTCGGCCCCGACACCGACGAACTACATGCCCGGCAGCACGGGGACGACTGGCGGATCGACGGATCCATCACGCACCTACCCGGCGGGGCGACCGCCGATCTCGCAGTGACCTCTGCGGATACATCCGACGGCCGACGGCTCTTCGTACTACGCCTCGGGCCGGAGACCACTCGCCGGCCACGCGAGGTCCTCGACCCCACCCGCCGTCAGGCGGATCTCTCCGTACGGAACTGTCCGGCAGTAGCCCTGACCACCCCGGAATCCACCCGGCCGGAGACCGCCCGATTGCACGACCTGGCCACGCTGGCCCTCGCGTGCGAGAACACCGGCATCGTCGACCACCTTCTCGAACTCACCGTCGGCTACGTCGGTACGCGGTATCAGTTCGGCCGGCCGATCGGATCCTTCCAGGCGATCAAACACCGGCTGGCCGATCTTCTCGTCGCGTCGGAACGCGCCAGATCGGCCTCGCGCTACGCCGCCGCGGTCTACGCCGAGGATCCCGAATCGGCCCGCCTCGCCGTCGCGGTGGCCGGCGCCGTATGCACCGACGCGGTCGTACTGGCCGCATCGGAGGCGGTGCAATTACACGGCGGCGTCGGCTTCACCTGGGAGCATCCGGTGCACTCCTATCTCCGCAGAGCATTCGGAAATGAAGCGACACAGGGTGATTCGCGCGCTAATCGCACACGTATCGCCGATCTGATCGGCATCTGACCGACCGGAAACGATGCGGAAATCCGTATTGACGCGCTCCGCACCGTCGAGTACAACTGAAGTGAATCCAGTTCAATAACGGACATGAAAGAGGCCCGAGATGGTTGACACCGACCACATCGTCCTGGAGAAAGACGGCGAGATCGCGCGAGTCTGGCTCAACCGCCCGCACAAGAAGAACGCGGTCACCGTGGAGCTGCTGCACCGGCTCGACGAGATCATCGTGGAGGTCGACAACGACCCGGACCTGAAGGTTCTGGTGCTGCGGGGCCGGGCCAACACCTTCTGCTCGGGGTTCGACCTGGACGAACTGCGGGAGAACTACGTCGGCAAGACCAACGCGATGGATGTCGCGGTGCTCTCGGCGAAGGTCTGCGACCGCCTCTACTCCATGAACACCCCCTCGGTGGCGGTACTGGAGGGTTATGTCACCGCGGGCGGGTTCGAACTGATGATCTCCTGCGATTTCGCGGTCGCCGCCGACGATGCCAAGATCGGCGATTTCCATATCCGCCGCGCGCTGTTCGGTGGCGCGGGCCCGATCTACCGGCTGCCCCGCATGATCGGTATCCGCAAGACCAAGGAGCTGATGCTCACCGGCAAACTGCTCTCGGGCAAGGAAGCCGAGGACTTCGATCTCATCAACGCCTCCGCGCCCGCCGCCGAACTCGACGCCCTGGTGGCCGATTTCATCGCGCCCATCGTCGATAAGAGTCCGTTCGCCATGAAGCTCACCAAGATGACGATCGACCGCGGTCTGGACGCCGATATCCAGTCGCTGATGGTGATGGAACACCTGGCGGTCGGCAACGCCCTGCAGTCCGAGGACGCGCGTGAGGGCGTCAACGCCTTCCTCGAGAAGCGCGAACCCAAATGGGTCGGTCGCTGAATCGTCCACCGGTAGTGAGCTTTCGGAAGGAACGACATGGGTGAGCAGGTGAATCCGGTGCTGGAAGGCAGCAGATGCCGGGTATGCGGAACGGTCGGATTTCCGGCGAGCGCGATCTGCGCGCGCTGCGCCCGGCCGACGGCCGATCCGCTGACGCTGAGCGATGAGGGGGTGGTCTGGGCGCATACCGTCCAGCGGTTCCCACCGAAATCGCCACCGTATGTCGTTCCCGCCGAGGGTTTCGCCCCGTACGCGGTCGGCTATGTGGAACTCCCCGAGGGGATCAAGATCGAGGCGATCCTCGACTGCGACGATTTCGCCGCCCTGGACCGGGCGCCGGTACGACTGGTCGCGGTCGCACCGGTCCCCCGTTTCGCCGTCATCGCGCCCGAGCGGAGCGCGGCCCGGTGACGGATCAGGTTTCGATCATCGGCAGCGGACTGTCGCGCTTCGGCCGCCGGCCCGGGGTCAACGGCCGGCAGATGGCGGTGGAGGCGATCACGGCGGCAGTCGCCGACGCGGGGCTGACCTGGCCCGATATCCAGGTGGCCTACGGCGGCAGCGACGGTTCCGGGCTGGCCGACACCCTGGTCGCCGACCTCGGTTTCACCGGTATCCCGTTCACCAATGTCAAGAACGGCTGCGCCACCGGCGGCAGCGCCCTGTTCGCCGCGGTCAACGCGGTGCGTTCCGGTGCCGCCGAGATCGCGCTGGCGGTCGGCTTCGACAAACATCCGCGCGGCGCGTTCGATCCGGACCCCGCCGACTGGGGCCTGCCCGCGGGTTACGGTTCGGCCGGACTCATGGTGACCACGCAGTACTTCGGCGCCAAGATCGGCCGCTATATGCGCGAGCACGATATCTCCGCCCGAACGCTGGCCGAGGTCGCGGCGAAGGCCTATCGCAACGGCAGCCGCAATCCCAATGCCTGGCGGCGCGAACCGATTCCGGCGGAACAGATCGCCGCGGCGGAGATGGTGAACGATCCGCTCACCAGGTTCATGTTCTGCTCCCCCGGTGAGGGTGGCGCGGCCGTGGTCGTGGCGAGCGCGGCCGCTGTCCGGCGGCTCGGTGGCCGCCCGGTGCGGCTGCGGGCGATCAGCCATCGCACCCGCCGCTTCGGATCGTTCGAGGTGTTCGGTCCCGCGGTACAGGGCACGGGAGAACCGACCAGTGTCAGCGCCGACGCGGCCGCGGCGGCCTTCGAGCAGGCCGGGATCGGGCCGGGTGATATCGACGTCGCCCAACTCCAGGACACCGAGAGCGGCGCGGAGATCATGCATATGGCCGAATGCGGGTTCTGCGAGCACGGCGCGCAGGAGGAGCTGATCGCCGCGGGCGCCACCGAGATCGACGGCCGGCTGCCGATCAATACCGACGGCGGCTGTATCGCCAACGGCGAACCCATCGGCGCCTCGGGACTGCGGCAGGTCCACGAGATCGTCACCCAGTTGCGCGGCGAGGCGGGCGACCGGCAGGTACCCACCCGTCCGCGTACCGGTTTCACCCACGTCTACGGCGCCCCCGGGATCAGCGCCTGCACAGTTCTTTCGATCTGAGTCCGAGGTAGCACATGAGTACACAGACTCTGCCGGATCTCGCGGAGTTCACCGATTCCGCCCGGGTCTGGTTGCGTGGGGTCGCCGCGCCCCGCACCGCGGCCGCATGGGGTCACGGCGACGATTCGGTCGCCGTATTCGAGAACTGGACCGCCGCGGAAGAACGCCGGCACACCGATATCATCCGCGATTACGAACGCGCCAAGTTCGATGCCGGATGGGGCGCGCTCGACTGGTCCGCCGAATACGGCGGACGGGGGCTGCCGATGTCGTATGTGCTCGCGTTCCGCCGGGCCGAAGCGGAATTCGAGGTACCGCGCCGGACCGAGATGTTCTCGGTGACCCAGCAATTGGTCGCTCCCACTCTCGCGAAGTGGGGTACCGCGGAACAACGGGACCGCTATATCCGGGCCATGTTGCGCACCGATCTGATCGCCTGCCAGCTCTTCTCCGAAACCGAAGCGGGCTCGGACCTGGCCGCGGTACGTACCCGGGCCACCCGCAACCCCGACGGGACCTGGACCCTCGACGGTCACAAGGTGTGGACCTCGGGTGCCCGGGTCGCCGACCTGGGGGTGGCCGTCTGCCGGACCGATCCGACGGCCGCCAAACACGCGGGGCTCACCGTATTCCTGGTCCCGATGGACGCGCCGGGTGTCACCGTCCGGCCGATCCGCCAGATGACCGGCGGTAGTGCGTTCAACGAGGTCTATCTCGATGGTGTCGTACTCGCCGACGAGTTGCGTCTCGGACCGGTCGGTAAGGGCTGGCCGGTGGCACTGACAGTGCTCGCCGCCGAACGCCTCGACGGCGCGACGCTCGGCCTGGCCAATGCCGACCGGGCGGTGGCCCTGGCCCGCAATCTGGGACGCGAACTATCGGAACTGGAACGCGACCGGGTCGCCGACCTGGTCACCCGCAGCTATGTACAGCGGGTCGCGGGAATGCGGGTCGCCGCGGCCGTGGTCGCCGGACGGGATCCCGGACCGGAGGCGTCGGCGGGAAAACTACTGGCCACCGACACCATGGCCCGGACCTCGGAGGTCGTGCGGCTGTTGCTGGGCCGCGATCTGGTCGCCGATTCGGGACGCTGGGGGACCTTCGCCTGGACCGAGCACCTCCTCGGCGCACCCGGCTACCGCATCGCCGGCGGTACCGACGAGATCCAGCACAACATTATCGCCGAGCGGGTGCTCGGCCTGCCCAAGGAGCCGCGCCCATGACCCTGGAACACCGTGTCCGCGAATGGTTGTCCGCCGAGTCGGGAGCCGCGCTCACCGGGTTCGAGCGGCTGCCCGGCGGACATTCGGGACTGACCTATCGCGCGGAGACCACCGGCGGGACCCTTGTGGTGAAAGCGGTGCCCGAGGGACGCGCGGCGATCGGCCGCCACGATATGTTGCGTCAGGCCCGGATCATGCGGGCGCTGGCACCGACCGAGGTCCCGGTACCGCGGATCGTGGTGGAGGACGACAGCGAACCCGCTTGGTTCGCCATGGAATTCGTCTCCGGGGAATCGCTGGAACCGGTCCTGGACGATCCGGCGGTGGCACCGGATACCGCCGCGGCCCGGATGCGCCGCGCCGCGGAGGTGCTGCCCCGGCTGCACGCGGTCGCCCTCGATACCGTCCCCGGTATCGACGGTGCCCTGACCCCGGCCGACGAGCTCGCCCGCTGGGCCCGCACGCTGGGTGCGGTACCACCGGAACTGGTCACCGGAGGAGCTCGGCTACTCGAACTGCTCGGCAACCGGATCCCGGAACCACTGGCCCCCACCCTGGTACACGGCGACTACCGGCTGGGCAATATCATCGCCGCCGGTACCGAACCGGTCGCGTTGATCGATTGGGAGATCTGGAGCGCCGGGGATCCCCGGGTGGAACTCGGCTGGTTCCTCGTCTTCGCCGACGGCACCAACTTTCCCGAGGTCGGCCGTATCGTGCCCGGTCTGCCGAGTGCCGCCGAGCTGGTGGACCGCTATCGCGCCGGTGGGCCCGCGCTACCCGATCTCACCTGGTTCGATGCCCTCGGCCGACTGAAAATGGCCGCCATCATGGGGCATAACCTGCGACGGCACCGGGAGGGCCGCCACCTCGACCCGGACCAGGAAAAGCTGCCCGCCACCATCGACCGTCTCATCGAGACCGGAACCGCGCTGCTCGCCGGTTGAGGTCCCCTCCCCCAGTTCAGGAGCCGCACTGTGGATTTCTCCTACTCCGCTCGCACGCAGGGACTGCTCGACGAACTCGAACAGTTCATGAACGACCACGTCTATCCGGCCGAGCCGATCTACGACGAGCAGATCGCGGCCGCGGACAATCCACACGAACAGCCGCAGATCATGCGGGATCTCCAGGCCCGCGCTCGCGAAGCGGGCCTGTGGAACCTCTTCATGACCCACGACGGATTGGGCGCCGGGCTCACCAATCTGGAATATGCCCCGCTCGCCGAAATGGTCGGCCGGTCGATCATCGGGAACGAGGCGATCAACTGTTCGGCACCGGATACCGGCAATATGGAAATCCTGGCCATGTTCGGTACCGACGAGCAGAAAGCGAAATGGTTACGGCCGCTATTGGATTGTGAGATCCGTTCGGCCTTCGCGATGACCGAACCCGCCGTCGCCAGTTCCGATGCCACCAATATCACCTCGACCATCCGGCGCGACGGCGACGATTACGTTCTCAACGGCCGCAAATGGTATATCTCCGGCATTCTCGACCCGGATTGCGAACTCGTGATCTTCATGGGTAAATCCGATCCGGAAGCACCGGCCTACCGGCAGCAGAGCATGATCCTGGTACCCGCGGACGCACCCGGGATCGAAGTACTCCGCGATCTGCCGATGTTCGGATTCCACGATCGGCTCGGTCACGGCGAGGTTCAATTCACCGATGTCCGGGTGCCGGCGGCGAATATGCTCGGCGCCGAAGGTGACGGATTCGCGATCGCGCAGGGCCGATTGGGCCCGGGCCGGATGCATTACGCGATGCGGGCCATCGGAATGGCCGAACGCGCACTGGAACTGATGTGCCGCCGATCGCTGGAACGGGTCGCGTTCGGCGGACCGCTCGCCGACCGCGGGGTGGTGCGGGAGTGGATCGCGCGCAGCCGCATCGAGATCGACCAGATCCGATTGCTCGTCCTGAAATCGTCCTGGTTGATGGATACCGCGGGGAACGCGGCGGCGCGGTCGGAAGTCGCCGCGATCAAAGTGGCCGCCATGGAGGTCGCGCACGCCGTGGTCGACCGCGCGGTGCAGACCTTCGGCGCGGCGGGGGTCAGCAACGACACCGTGCTGGCCCGGATGCACGCGATCACCCGCGCCCTGCAGATCGCCGACGGCCCCAACGAAGTACATCTACGCACCATCGCGCGTCTGGAAGTGAAGAAATACCGATGAGTACAACGGATCTGACCGGAAAAGTCGCGCTGGTGACCGGCGCGAGCCGCGGTCTCGGCCTGGCGATCGCCCGCGGATTACGCGACGCCGGCGCCACGGTGATCGTGTCCAGCCGCAAACTCGCGGCCTGCGAAGCGGCGATCGCCACCCTCGGCGACGGGCCCGGCCGCGCGTATCCACTGGAACTGCATGTCGGCAGATGGGACAGTATCGAACCCGCGGTCGACCGGATAGTGGCCGAATACGGGCGCCTGGACATCCTGGTCAACAATGCCGGGATCGCCCCTCTCGCCGAGAATCTCGTATCGGTGACCGAGGGTCTGTGGGACAAGACCCTGGAGGTCAATCTCAAGGGGCCGTTCCGGTTGATGGCTGTCGCGGGTGCGCGGATGGCCGCCGCCGGGGGCGGATCGATCGTCAACATCTCCAGTATCGGCGCCGTACGGCCGAGCCCACCGGAAGCGATGTACGCCGCGGCCAAGAACGGACTCAATGCGCTGACCATGGCCTTCGCTCAGGAGTACGGGCCTTCGGTACGGGTGAACTGCGTACTACCGGGAGGCTTCGCCACGGATATGGCCGAACACTGGGACGACGAGTTCGTCGGCAAGATCGTCGACCGGCTCCCCGCGGGCCGGCTGGGCCGGCCGGCGGAGATCGCCGGATTGGTGGTCCATCTGGCGGGCGACACCGCCGGTTATACGACCGGGGCGCTCATCCCGGTCGACGGCGGCCGGACCGCGGTGTACTGAGGTGAGTGCGCTGACGGCCGGATCGGATACCGGAACACTGGAACGCCTGTTCGGGCTGAGCGGGCGGGTCGCGGTGGTCACCGGCGCCTCGTCGGGACTGGGCCTGGGCTTCGCCCGCACACTGGCCGGGGCGGGTGCCACCGTGTACGCGGCCGCCCGCCGGGTCGACCGGTTACAGGAACTGGCCCGTACCGATTCCCGGATCGTGCCGGTGCGCTGCGATGTGACCCGCGACGAGGACCGCACCGCCCTGGTGGACCGCTGCTACGCGGAGTCCGGGCGCCTCGACGTCCTGGTCAACAACGCGGGCCGGCCCGGTCCGCCGAACGCCGAACAGGAAACCGATACGGAGTTCCGCGCGATCCTGGAATTGAACCTGCTCGCCGGATTCCACCTCGCCACCTACGCGGCGACCCGGCTGCCCGCGGGCGCAAGCGCCTCCTACATCAACATCTCCTCGGTGATCGGCCTGGTCTCGACCGCACCGATCGGCGGCGCGAGCTATGCCGCGTCCAAGGCCGGGACCCTGGGTCTGACCCGGGAGCTCGCCGGGCAGTGGGGCCGGCGCGGTATCCGGGTGAACGCCGTGGTCCCGGGCTGGTTCGATACAGAGATGACCGACGGGCTGTTCGGCAACGAGAAATCCGCGGGCTGGGTCCGGCGCAACACCGTGCTCGGCCGGGGCGGCCGCGCCGGGGAGGTCGACGGAGCGGTGCTGTTCCTCGCCTCGGATGCCTCCTCGTATATGACCGGGCAGACCGTGGTGGTCGACGGCGGCTGGACGGCCCGCTGATGCTCGCCGTTCAGCTCACCGCGTGGGGTTCCGAGCCCGAGGTCCGCGAGGTCCCCACTCCGCGCCCGCGCGGCGCGGAGTTGCTGGTACGGGTCGAGGCGGCCGGGCTGTGCCGTTCGGATCTGCACGTGATGGACTCGGCCCCCGGCAGCTTCGACTACCCGCTGCCGCTCACCCTCGGACACGAGGTGGCGGGCACCGTGATCGAGGCGGGACCGTCCGCCGACCGTGGCTGGATCGGGGCCGCTGTGGTGGTCCACGGTATCTGGAGTTGCGGCGCGTGCCGCAACTGTGTGCGGGGCCGGGAGAACTACTGTTTCGGCCTGCGATCCACCGGCCGCGGTGTGCCCATCGGCAACGGACTCGGCCACCCGGGCGGTCTGGCCGAGGCCATGATCGTGCCGGCGGCCCGGTTCCTGGTCCGGGCAGCGGGCGTGGATCCGGTGGTCTGCGCACCGCTGGCGGATGCGGGCCTGACCGCCTACCACGCCGTGCGCGAACATCGCGATCTGATCGATTCCGGCAGCGTATGCCTGGTGGTGGGAATCGGCGGACTCGGTCATCTCGCCGTCCAGATTCTTCGTGAGTTCGGCGCCGGCCGCATCGTCGCTGTGGACAACCGGCCAGAGGCGCGCACGCAGGCACACCGGCTGGGTGTCGACGCGGTGTATCCGGATATCGGTTCCGCGCACGGCGATCTGAGCGCGGGCGTGGATCTGATCCTGGATTTCGCGGGCGCTCCCGATACCGTCGGCCCGGCCGGGTCCGTACTCGCCCCTGGCGGGCGGCTGGTGGTGGTCGGCAGCGCGGGCGGACGGCTCGAGGTCGGCAAGGATGTCGGCCTGGCCATGGGGTGGGGTGTCACGGCACCGTTCTGGGGTCCGCGATCGGATCTGGCGGCGGTGGTCGAGCTGGCTCGCCGCGGCGTCCTGCACGTCACGGCGCAGACCTTCCCGCTCACCGAAGCGGTCGAGGTGTACCGCAGGTTGCGCGCGGGCGGGATCACCGGGCGCGCGGTCCTGGTCCCACCGGCGTGACGAGCGCATTCCGGCCCGCGACGGCGGGACGGCGAGTAAACAGAGAGCACAGCGGCACGAGGAACGGGCGATGAGAATACTGGCGGAGGAGATGCGCGAGCGGGCACGGCGCGCACCGGAGCAGACAGCGGTGATCGACGAGTTCGGGCAGCACACCCTGGGTGAGATCGTGGCGACAGCGACCATGCTGGCCGAGCGGATAGCGGCGATCGATGAGCGCGCGCCCACGGTGCTGATCCAGGCCGACAACACCTGGCGCACTCTCGCCACGGCGCTCGCGGTCGGATTGCGCGGCGGTGTGGTCGCCGTGTTCAGCCCGCACGCCACCGAATCGGAGTTCCGGCTGGCGCTCGCGGATATCGACCCGGATCTGGTGATCGGCGAACCGGAGGCAGTGCGCCGCTGGGAAGTTCCCGCGGATATCTTCTCCCGCCGCGTCACCGCCTTCGGCGATCATCTGCTGCTGGCGCGCGCGGCCCGGTTCGGTCCGGTGCGGCGCTGGCACGGCGGCAGCGCCATCGCCATGACCTCCGGTTCCACCGGCCGGCCCAAATGCGTGGTCCAGTCCGAGGACGCCATCCGTTACGCGTGCCGCAGCACCATCGAAACCGTCGGGCTGCGACCCGGCGATACGGTCGGCGCTTTCGTCCCACTGTCCTCGGTGGCGGCCTTCTGCTTCGGTATGTACCTCCCGGCCTTCCTGGGCGGAACCATGGTCACCCTCGGCCGGTGGTCCCCGGCGGCGGCACTGGACGCGATGGCCGGGCACCGGGTCGCGTGGACGATGCTGGTACCGACCATGGCGCTCCAGCTCTCGGTGGTCGAGGGCAGCGCCGGACGACTGACCGCGTTACGGGCCATGACAGTCGGTGGCGGGCCGATGAACCAACGAGCACTCGCCGAAGCCGAGGCGAAACTGGGCACCACGTTCCTCCGGGTGTTCGGTATGTCGGAATGCCTGGGCCACACCACCCCGCGAATCGACGATCCGCCCGCGATCCGGCTGGGTCGCGACGGGCGGCCGTTCCCGGGAACCGTCGTCCGTGCTGTCGACGACAGTGGGACCCCCCTTCCGGCCGGTGAGATCGGTGACGCGCAGGTCAAGGGCCCCTCGCTGTTCGTCGGGTACGCCCGCGGCGGCGTACCGGTACCGCCTGCGCTCACCGGCGACGGTTTTCTGCCGACCGGCGATCTGGTCGAGGTCGCGTCGGACGGTTCCATCCGGGTGATGGGCCGCCAGAAGCAGATCATCATCCGGGGCGGGCGCAATATCGATATCAACGAGATCGAGGCCGCGATCGCGGCGCTACCGGGTGTGGTGCAGGTATGCGTCGTACCGGTGCCCGACGATCTGCTCGGCGAACGGGCCGCGGCGCTGGTCGTGGCCGATACCGGGGAGCTGACCCTGCCCGCGGTCACCGCGCAGCTCGCCGCCGCGGATTTCCCCAAATTCAAATGGCCCGAATACTTGTTCACCGTCGCCGATCTTCCGCAGAATCGGGTCGGGAAATTGTCCCGGCCGGATGCGATCCGGCTCGCCGCGCAGCTGGCGGCAGCCGACTCGAGTTCATATCAGGTGGGGTAGAGTTGAAGCATCCACACAGTCGAATCCTGGGGGCACTTCACTCATGACCGTTGACACCGGAGCTCGGCGGGAAAGCCCGCGGTCCAAGCGGAGCAGCATCCTGGCCGCGGCTATCGAGCAATTCGGACGAATCGGTTACGAGCATACGAAATGGGCGTCGATCGCCGACGAAGTCGGAATCGGCCAGACCGCGCTCTACCACTATTTCGAATCGAAGGCACACTGCCTGCTGACGATCATGCGCTTGGAATTGGCCGATTCCGTCGACCGTTTCGTCGCGGCGACCGAAGGTGCGGAGAATCCGGAAAAGGCGCTTCGCGCGGCCGTGGCCGGGGCATTGCGCGCCGAACCCACCGACGCGTTGCAACGCCGGATCCTGCAGAACCATATGGATCTGCTCGCCGCACCACGCCAATCCGAGAAAGAGGAAGCCGAACGGCTGCGTTCGCGCGAACTGGTCCAGGAGATCGAACAGAACTGGACCGACCTCATCGCCCGCGGTATCGAGTCCGGTGATTTCGCCGATGCGGATCCACGTATCCAGGGCCGTCTGGTCCTGGCAGTGGTGATCAGCGTCTGGCGCTGGTATCGCCCGGACGGCGCACTCACTCTGACCGAGATCACCGAGACCGTCACCGATACCGCGGTGCGGATGGTGCGCGCGTAACTCCGCCGGCCGGAGGTGCGCACTTTCGTATACCCTAGTTAACCGAACAGAATTCAGTTAGGATACCTGGATGTACAACCTCATCGTGCTGGCGTCGCGCCCCAGCGATTGGACCCATGAGCAGTTCATCGAATGGTGGCGCGGCGAACACGCCGAGGTGACCTACCCGCTACCGGGACTGCTGCGCTGGCAGCACACCGAACTGCTCGATACACCCGACGAACGATCCGCGGGCTGGGACGGCCTCTCGGTGCTGAGCTTCGAATCCAGGGCGGCCCTCGACGCCGCGCTCGCCAGCCCGGAATGGAAAGCAGCAGTCCGCCATGTCGGCGCGATGCGCGGCCGCCGGATGATCTGGTATGGCGAGGAACGCACCATGGTGCCGGCGGCCGGTAGCGAATGACCGCGCACTGGGCCGATCCCGGCTGCTACCCGGTCGCTGAGGGTATCCATCGCATTCCACTGCAATTACCCCAGGACGGTCTACGAGCGGTCAATGTCTACGCCCTCGACACCGACGACGGCCTCGTGCTCGTCGACGGCGGCTGGCATCGCCCGGACACCTATCGCGAACTATCCGATGGACTCGCGCGTATCGGCCGGTCCCCCGGCGAGATCCACGATGTGCTCGTCACTCATATCCACCGCGACCACTACACCTTCGCGGTCGAACTGCGCCGCCGGCACGGCTGCCGGGTACATCTCGGCGCGGCGGAATCCGGCGGCCTACAAGCGATTCGGGACCTGGGCAGCAATGTACCGGAGAGTTCACTGCGGGAACTGCGCCGCGCGGGTGCCGCCGGTATCGCGGCACGCGCCTACGCGGAGAGCGTCGACGAGCCCTTCGACCCGGAAGATTGGGCGACCCCGGATAGTTGGCTGACCCCTGGACCGCTGGCCCTCGGCGGCCGCGAACTGGAAGTCCTCGCCACTCCCGGACATACCAAAGGACATCTGGTGTTCCGCGATCCGGCCGGGAACCTGCTGTTCACCGGAGATCATGTGCTGCCCACGATCACTCCGTCGATCGGGTTCGAACTGGGTACCTGGGAGCTGCCGCTCGGCGATTTCCTGCGGTCACTGGAACTGTTGCGCGACAACGACGACCAGACCATGCTGCCGGCGCACGGCCCCGACGGCGGCAGTGTCGGCCGCCGCGCCCGGGAGTTGCTCGACCATCACCTCCTGCGGTTCGCTCAGATCGGCACCGCGGTAACCGAACTCGCACCGTGCACGGGTCTCGAGGTGGCCCGGGCACTGACCTGGACACGCCGGGATCGCCCGTTCTCGACACTGGATACGTTCAACCAGATGGTCGCGACCTGCGAAACCATGGCGCACCTGGATGTCCTGGTGGCACGGGAGGCAGTCGCCGTCGATGATTCCGACGGGGTCCACATCTTCACCGGAACGGGCTCCCGACGGCGCCCGCATCGCACGTCGCCGTAGTATCCGCACGATTCGCGGCGGATACCACGGCGACTCCGCACACGCTCTCAGCACGCGACCCGACAAATCAACGAGGTCGCGCGAAAGCCATGGGCATCAGGGGATTCGGTCGACTCAGCGGATATGTCACGGAACGGCAGCTGTCACCCGTGGCTGCCGTGGCTGCTACCACTGCTGCCGTGACCACTGCCGTGGTGGCTCCCGCTACTACCGTGACCACTGCCGTGGTGGCTCCCGCTGCTGCCGTGGCCGCTGCCGCTACCGCCCGCGGTGTCGGCTTGGACTGCGGGCTCGAGCACCAGTGGCGCGGCGAACGCGGAAGTCGCCACGAACGTCGCCGGTGTGAGTGCGAGTACGGCCGCGACAACGCCGCGAGCCACCATGCGGCGGCGTTCGGCGGGACTACGGCGATTGGTCGAACTCATGGAAATATCCCTTCTTCGCATTGGGGAGGGTCAATACTCACTGGGTAGCCGGAATTGCTTGTGTCGGCGGAAATGCCGATGGGCAGCGATCGCCCCATTAGCACGCACGGGCGGATCCCCACTCGGGAACGACGTCTCACCCGGGAGAGCACAGGTGTGGCGTCAGAGACAGGCCGCCGCGGACTGTTCGGAATCGACGAATCGGATCCCGGACAGCTCGAAATAGTAGTGGGTCCACCCAACAGCAAGTGGACGACACGCAAGTCAGAAACATCGGATGATCACAGTCGGGATACCGGTCCGGTTTCTCCGGCCCGGCCCGAAGACCGCCCCCACTGCGATCTTCCACGGCGCGCCCGCCGGCCCCGGACATCTGCACCCTCATCCGACGAAGATGTCCGGGGCCCGCGGTCAGGCGCAGGTCCAGCCGCCGTCCACATAGAGTTCGGTACCCGTGACGAAGCTCGAATCGTCACCGGCGAGGAACGCGACCGCGGCCGCCACCTCCGGCGCTCGTCCGAGGCGACCCATCGGGGTACCGGCCAGCATCGCGCGGTGGCGCTCGCTGCCCTCGTACCGCGCGAGCAATTGATCGGTCTCGATGAAACCCGGATGGATCGAGTTCACCCGGACCCCTTTCGTGGCCCAGTGCAGTGCGGCGTTCTTGGTCATCGTGCGGACCGCGCCCTTGGCCGCCGCGTAGGCGAGGCTGTTGCCGAGCCCGCCCACGGTGCCCAGGATCGAGCAGAGGTTGACAACCGATCCACCTCCGCTTTCCTCGATCAGGGCTCCGGCGTGCTTCATACCCAGCCAGGTCCCGGTCTGGCTCACCTCGATCACCCGGTTGTAGCGGTCCAGATCCTCGTCGACCACCGAGGCCAGGCTGCCGATGGCGCCGTTGTTGACCAGCGCGTCCAGCCGTCCGTACCGCCGCCGGATCGCGGCGACAGTCTCGGTCCATTCGTCCTCGCGGGAGATATCGAGGGGGCGGGTCAAGTGCCGATCGGGCCGGTCCAGCCCGGCGACCAGATCGGCGCAGGCGGCTTCGCCGAGATCGGTCACCACCACCGCGGCGTCCTCGGCGGCGAGGCGGCGCACGATCTCGACACCGATCCCACCGGTCGCGCCGGTCACCAGTACGACCTTGTCCCGGAGTCTGGAGGCTCCCGTTGCCATTGCGGCCCTTTCTGTTCCGGTGCCGGCGGAATTGTCCCGACTCATAGTTTGTTCAGCACGTTCCGTCCGCCGACCAGCATCGCGACCGCGACACCGGCGGTGGTGACCGCCGTCATCAGCAGCGCCATGGCGGCCACCAGCGGGTAGGACCCGTTCTGCCACAGGTCGAACAGCAGCGTGCCCATCACCTGCGTGGTCGAGGCCCGCACGAGTAGCGACGCCGCGAATTCGTGGGTCAGCAGGATGAACATCAGGGCGACGGCACTGAGGATGGTCGGCCGCATCAGCGGCAGCATGATCCGCAGATTCGTCACCAGCGGGGACGCGCCGCTGGTCGCCGAAGCCTCACTGTAGGTGTTGCCCAGCGAGAGCATCGCCGTCATCTGCATTCTGGTCGCGTAGGGCAGCATCAGCACGATGTAGACCAGGACGATCACCGTCCTGGTCCCGTAGAGGATCAGCGGCGGCTCGGTATAGGTGAGCAGGAATCCGACACCGAAGATGACGGCGGGAATTCCGAGCGGCAGCGCGGTCATCAGATCGGCGAAGAGGGCCAGCACCTTGAACCGGCGGCCGCGCACCAGCAGTGTGGCCATCAGGTATCCGAGCGGTACACAGATCAGCACCGCGGCCAGCGAGGTGGACACACTGGTCAGCACCGATCCCACGATCGCGTTGTCGGCAGCCAGGGTGCGGAAGTTGTCCAGGGTCAGCAGATCCCAGGACAGCGTGCCCGACCAGTACGGCGTCAGAGAGACGATGACCAGTCCGATCATCGGGATCACCAGGGCGAGCAGGGCGTAGCCGACGATCGTCGCGGTGGCCCAGAGGGAGCGCCCGGCCGGCGGGGCGAATGCCTTGCCGCCGTGGGTGACGAACCGGGACTGGTTGCCCAGCAGGCCTTTCTGGATCAGGACCAGCGCGAGGCCGAAGATCACCAGCGGTGAACCGGCGGCCGCGGCCGCGGCGAAATCCGACGGTGATTCCGAGACCCGGCGATACATCTCCGTGGTCAGCACCTTCACACCGTAGTTCTGCCCCAGCAGCAGCGGTCCGGTGAACTGGCCCAGGCCCAGCAGCAGCGCGATACCGCCGCCGTAGATGAGCGACGGGCGCAACAGCGGCAACACCACCCGGAAGAACACACCGACGGTCGAGGATCCGCTGATCTGAGCGGCTTCGAGATGTTCGGCGCTGATGTTCTGCATACCGGCACTGACGAACAGGTACACGAACGAGGTCAGGCCGAAACCGGTGAGGATGATGATCCACGGCACGGTGTAGACATCGATCGGGCCGGTATCCGAACCGCTCCACCACGGCAGTTTCCGCAGCAGCACATTGAGATATCCCGGTCCCGGTGACAGCAGGAACGCCCAGCCGACGATATTGGCGACCGCGGGCATCACGATCGGCAGGATCGGAATGATCCGCAGGAATCCCAGCCGATCCGGCAACCGGCTCGCGGCGAAGGCGAGCAGGGTGCCGAGCACCAGCGCGATCACCAGCGACCCCAGTGCGAGCGCGACGGTGGTCCGGATGGTCTCGCCGATATCGAAACGTGTGTACTGGGCCCGATACCCGCGCGCCCCGTCCGCGAAAGCCAGTGATTGCAGCCGGATCATGGGCAGCACCACCAGGTAGCCGAGGATCGCCAGCAGGGCCAGGTAGCCCAGACGGGTACGCCATTGCGCGGGGAGGGCGAACGACCGGGGCGCGGTCGTGGTCACGGTGGCCATCAGGCGTGTCCTCCCGCGCTCACCGTCGCCGGCTCCGGCGCCGCGGCCGGTGCCCCACCCGGTGCCGCGAAGACGCGCAGCGCGGCCGGGGAGAAACTGACCACCAGCGGCGCACCGGGACTGCTTCCCCGCAGCGCCGCGCTGTGTTGGGCCGCGGGCGCGCGCAGGATCAGCTGTTCCCCACCGGTTTCGACCGTGACGTCGAAATACCGGCCGCCGTATTCGTAGGTCACGAGTTCGGCGTGCAGGGCGACATTACCCAGCGGGACCTCGTCGGCCGTGGCGTGCAGCAGCACATCGTCGGGCCGTAAGCGCGCCACCGCGGTACTGTGCTCGTCGGCCGAATCGCGGACCACCGCATGGGTCAGATCGATGGAATCCCCGGCCGCCGTGGCCCATCCGTCGTGGCCCCGGCGCAGCGACAACCGGTTGCTCATCCCGATGAAGGCGGCCACATAGTCCGATACCGGATTCTCGAACACCCGCTCGGGTTCGTCGTACTGTTCGATCTTCCCGGCTTTCATGATGGCCAGCCGGTCACCGAGGGCGAAGGCCTCGGCCTGATCGTGGGTCACGAATACCGCGGTGAATCCGAGACGCTGATGCAACTGGTGGATCTGGGACCGCACCTGATCGCGCAGGCGCGCGTCCAGATTGCTGAGCGGTTCGTCGAAGAGCACCAGATCGGGCCGCGCCACCAGCCCGCGGGCGACGGCCACCCGCTGCTGCTGCCCGCCGCTCAACTGCGCGGGATAGCGGTCGAGCAGTGCGCCGCAATCGACCATTTCGGCGGCCGCCTCCACCGCGCCCTCCCCCACGGCCGCTTTCATCTTGCGCACTTTCAGCGGATAACGGATGTTGTCGCGCACGGTCATATGCGGCCACAGCGCATAGGACTGGAACACCATGCCGATATTGCGTTTGTGCGCGGGCACGTTCACCCGGCCGGCGGCATCGAAAACGGGACGGTCCTTGAAGGTGATCGAGCCGCCCTGCGGATCCTCCAGCCCCGCCAGACAACGCAGCGTCGTGGTCTTACCGCAACCACTCGGTCCGAGCAGGACCAGGAATTCGCCTTCTTCTATCGTGAGGTCGAGCTGATCGACGACGATATTGGCGCCGTAGGTCTTGGTGAGGCCGGAAACGGTGAATTTCGACGTCATCTCATACCTTCTGGTTCGATAATTTCGGGGTACGGACACCGGCGGCGGTCCCGCCGTCGACCAGGAGGTCGATTCCGGTGACATAGCTGCTGTCCGGGCTCGCCAGGAACGCGATCACCGCCGCCACCTCCGCGGGCGCGCCGCGGCGCTGCATGGGAATGCTGCGGACGTAGGCGGCGGTATCGTCGGCGTCGAAACCCGGAGCCGAGGTGATCTCGGTGGTGATACTGCCCGGGCAGACCGAATTGACCCGGATACCCTGCTCGGCCAATTCCAGCGCCGCGACTCTGGTCAGTGCCCGCACACCGGATTTCGCCGCACCGTAGGCGCCGAGTTCGGCGGTCGCGAGGACACCCCGCAGCGAGGAGATGGTCACGACGGTGCCCCCGTCGGTCATGGTCGCCGCGGCGGCCCGCAGTCCGAGAAAGGTCCCCACGAGGTGCTGGTCGATCATCCGCCGGAACTGGGCGAGGGTGGTCTGCGCCAGGGTCGCCTTCAACGCGGTCCCGGCACAGTTCACCAGCACGTTCATCCGGTGCCCGGCATCCGCCATCGCGGCGGCCGCGGCCTGCCAGTCGGCTTCTTCGGTGACGTCCAGGTGCCGGTAGTGGGCCCGGGGGCCGAGCGTCAGTGCGCGCTTCCGGCCGGCGATATCGTCCACATCGGTGAGGTAGACCGTCGCGCCCCGGGCGGCGAACAGTTCGGCGGTGGCCCCGCCGATACCTCCGGAGGCCCCGGTGACCAGCACGTGGGTACCGTGCAGGGGCTCGGCCCTGTTGTCCATGCCTGTCCTTTGTCGGTCGGTGTGAATCGGAGCCCGATCAGCTCTGGAAACGCCGCGCCCATTCCTGGGAGTACTGGGCGACCTTGTCCGGCGTGAGATCGGCGGTATCCGGCGCCGCGATCTCCTGCGCCTGCACCACCGCCCCGGGGATATCCGGCAACGCGGCCGCGTATCCGTCGTTCAGGGCGGTCTGCCCTTCCCGGGTGGCCATGAAATCGACCAGGACCTGCGCCGCGTTCGGATGCGGCGCGACGCTCACGGCGTGGCTGTACCAGGGGGTGCCCCAGGGCTGCGGGGGTAGCGCCCAGCCGACCGGCGCACCGGCCGCCACTTCGGTGACCAGCGGTTGTACCGAGGGGGTGGCCACGATCTCACCGGAGGTCAGCGCCTGCGCGATCCCGAGCGCGCTCGGATAGATACGCGGTTTCAATTCGGCGATCCGGTCCCAGTAGTCGTCACCGTAGGTCCGGGCGTAGAAGCGATAGAGATCGACGTAGGAAGCGATACCGGTGGGGTTGACGATGCCGATCTTGCCGCGGAACTTCGGATCGAGGAGGTCCTGCGGGGAACGCAATCCGCCCGGTACGGCGCCGGTGTTCCAGCCGAGCGCGAAAACGGCCGCGCTGCTCAGCGCGAAGCGGTTCTCCAGCACGCTGGTCTCCGGCTGATACTCCGGGGCCTGCAGATGCGGGCCGACCAGATCGGCGGAATAGCTGCCGGATCGGGCCGCGTTGGCGATCCAGGTCGCGTCGGTGAGCATATGGACGTCCGCGGTACCGCGCCCGGTGCGGTTCTCGGTTTCCACCCGCGGGTTGATATCCGCGTCGGTGCCCCGGACGAACTCCAGGTCTATCCGCGGATATTTCTTCTCGAACGCGGTCTCGAGCCGTTCCAGATTGGCGGGCTTCTGGCTCGAATAGAGCAGCACGCTGCCTTCTTTGTCGGCGGCGGCTTCGACGTCGGACCAGGCGCCCGTGACCGGGCCTGTGGTGCCCGGGCTCGCGCCGCACGCCGTCAGAACCGAAGTGACAGCGAGAGCCGCCGCGGCCGCCGTGGCCTTGAACAACAACTTCATGGTGCGAATACCCACATCCCACAGAACTGAACTGATGTCAGTTTGAAACTATGCCAAACCCATTGTGGTGTCAATCACTGTGTGTCAATAATATGAAGTGAATCCAGTTCAAGGAGGAACGGTGACCTCGCCTCGTATCTCGTCCCCACTGCGGATCGGGCCGCTGACCCTGCGCAACCGTCTCGTCGCCACCGCACACGGATCCGGCGTGGTCAGCGCGGGTACGGCCCAACCCGGCGACGACGACTACTGGCGACGCTGCGCGGCGGGCGGTGCCGCCATGGTGATCGCCGGTGGCACCGTGGTGAGCGCGGACTCGGGGAACCGGACCGGCAATATCACCGACGCGTCGGATCCGGCGGGCCTCCCGGGCTTGCGCCGCCGGGCCGGCGCGATCGCCGCGGAGGGCGCGATCCCGGTCTGCCAGCTGGTCCATCTGGGACGTGAAACCCTCGGCGCGGAGATCTGGGAGCATCCGGTAGCGCCGTCCGATATCCGCTCACCCCGCGAACCGGTCCGGGCCCGCGTCCTCTCCGACGCCGATATCGAGGAGATCATCGCCGCCTTCGCGCGCAGTTCCCGATATGCCGCCGATGCGGGATTCGCCGCGGTGGAACTGCACGCCGCCCACGGATACCTGCTGGCCCAGTTCCTGTCCGCCGCCTCGAACACCCGGCCGGATGCCACCACCGCGGCCGGGCGGGCCGCGATCCTGCACCGGCTGCACGACGCGATCTCCGCAACCTGCCCGGATCTCCCACTCGGTGTGCGTCTTTCGATCGACGGCGCAGAGGAAGCCGGTCTCGATACCGACGGTCTGTGTGAACTGCTGCCGCTGCTGGGCATGTTCGACTACATCAATGTGACGGTCGGCGTCCGCACCACCTATGTCCGCGATATGGCCACCGCCGCGCCTCCGCTGCTACCGGAGCTGGCCCGGTTACGTGCCGCCACCGACCGGCCGCTGCTCGTCTCCCAGGCGTTCCGGACACGGACCGATATCGAGGCGGCACTCGACGCGGGTGCCGATCTGGTCGGGATGGCGCGCCCATTCGTCGCCGATCCCGATATCGCGGTGAAGCTGCTGCGGGGTGAGGATTCCCGGATCCGGCCGTGTGTCTCCTGTAACGAGGACTGCCGCTCGTTCACCCCGGTACTGCTCTGCTCGGTGAATCCGGTCCTGGCACCACCGGGTCTGCCCGCTCGTCCGGCGCGACCACTGCGGTTCGGCGCGCCGACCGGCCGGACCGGGCGGGTGGCGATCGTCGGCGCCGGGCCGGCCGGACTGGAGGCCGCGTTCCGGCTGGCCCCGACCCACGATGTCACCCTCTTCGAAGCGAGCCGGTGGATCGGCGGGCAGTTGCGCACCGCCGGACAGGCTCCGAACCGGTCCGGCTGGTCGGCGCTGCTGCGGTACTACCAGGACAATCTCGCCGGGGTATCGCTGGAATCGGGATATCGGGTCCGCCCGGCCGATCTCACCGATTTCGACGAGGTGATCGTGGCGACCGGCGCGACCGAATCCGCGACACCGGGCACCACCACGACCACCGCGGCCCTGATCGATCCCTGGCAGATCTGGCCGGGCGACCGGGTGGTGATCGTGGACGACGGTTTCGGATCGTGGCCGGCCCTCGGCGTCGTGGAGGCGGCGCTGGCGGGTGGCGCGAGCCAGGTCACCGTACTGGTGCCGGGACCGGCGGTCGCGGCCGGGATCCCCGCGGAGAGCCGGGTCCAGTTACGTAAGCGGCTGGCCGGTGGCCCGGTGGACTTCGTCGTCGAGGCCGCGGTCTCGGAGGTGCTGCGCGAAGAGACGGAGACCGTGGTGACGTACCGGAATCTGCTGTCCGGCCGCACCACCCGGCTGGCCTGCGATCGGGTTGTCGTCGCGGGTGAACGCCGGGCCTCGGATGTGGAGCCGTTCCGTCGGGAGCTGGCGCACGCCCGGGTCCAGATCATCGGCGACGCAGTGGTGCCCCGGCGGGTATCGCACGCGGTGGCCGAAGGCTACGCGGCCGCCGGGGTAGTGGTCGGCAGCACCGGCCGTGCCCCCGTACAGACCGGTTGAGCGGTACCGGAATCCCGACGAAACCACCGGGTGGCCCGATCGCCCACCCGGAACACCGAACCACGAGGCCGGTCGATATCGGCATCGGATCCAGATGATGAGGTACCCATGCGAAGAATCCGTCGAGCGCCGAGAACAGCGGCGGCGCTCCTCTCACTCGCCCTGGCCCTGGCGGGCTGCGGCAGCACCGGCCAGGTGTCCCGGCCGGTCGCCGGGACCTGGGACGAGGTCGTGGCCGCGGCGAATACCGAAGGCGCGGTGACGATCTACTCCACCCAGGCGCAACCGGTGCTCGCCGACCTGGAAAAGGCATTCGAATCCGCCTACCCCCAGATCGACCTCACCGTGGTCCGCGGCGTGGATGCCGATCTGCTGTCCCGCGTCGACGCCGAATCGCGCACCGGAAAAGGAGTCGGTGATATCGCGGTGATCACCGATGTCTCCTGGATGCAGCAGGCCGAAGACACAGATCTGGCGGTGGAGGTGATCGGACCGTCGTTCGCCGCACCCGAATACCGGAGGGCGGACAGTGTGATCGGCGGCAAATTCTTCCTCGAGGGGGCAGTGATCCTGGGATTCGGCTGGAATACCGACGCCCTTCCCCGGGGCATCCGGACCGCCGAGGACCTTCTCGACCCGGCGCTGAAGGGCAAGGTCGGCATCGTCACCCCCGCCACCTCGCCGACCTATATCGACTACTACGACCATATCGAGGAGAACTACGGCGGACGCGATTTCCTCCGGCGGCTCGCGCAGAACAGCCCGCGTATCTATCCCAGCACCCAACCGCTGGGGCAGGCACTGGCCGCCGGGGAGATCGTGGCCGCGCTCATGTGTAATCCGATGCTGCCCGAACGGGCCGCCGGGGCGCCGGTCGACTGGACCGAGGGCCCGCATGTATGGGGCGCCCGGTGGTACGGGCTGGCACTCGGTTCGGCTCCGCACCCCAACGCGGCACAGGTACTCGCCGATTTCATGGTGAGCCGGCCGGGCCAGCAGGCGACCTCTCCCGGTTACGGTTCGGCACTGCCCGGGATAGACGGCGCGCTGGCCGTCGCCCAGGACGTTCCGGACCAGAACCTCGAGGTCACCGTCGGCGCGGGCGCCGAACGCTACCGCAACGAGTGGGAGGACATCTTCCAGTGACGGACCACGCAGACCCGGCAGCAGCCGAGAACACGGAGTCGACGGCAGCACAGTTCGGCGGCAAGGTGGCGCTGGTGACCGGCGCGGGCTCCGGAATCGGCGCAGCGACAGCGCGGCTGCTCGCCCGCCGGGGCGCCCGGGCGGTCTATCTGTGCGATATCGACCGGCAGGCCGCGACCCGGGTCGCGGCGGATATCGCCGGCGCCACCGCGGTGGGCCTGGATGTGGCCGACTCCGCTCAGGTGGAGAGCGCGTTCGCCACTGTGCTCGCCGAACACGGCCGGGTGGATGTGGTGGTCCACGCGGCCGGCGTCGACGATCCGCGCAGCAAACAGCGGATCTACGAGGCCGCCGAGCAGAACCGTCCCGCGGATATCCTCACCCATCTCGGTGACGACCAGTGGCGGCGCATCATATCGGTCAATCTGGACGGCACCTTCCATGTCCTGCGCGCGGCGGTCCGCGCGATGCAGGACACCGGTGGCGGCGCGATCGTCACTGTGGGTTCGTCCGCGGCATTCGACACCCTCACCGGATATCCGCACTACGCGGCCTCGAAGGCGGGTGTGCATGCGCTGAGCCAGGCCGTGGCCAAAGAGGTCGCGCACTTCGGGATCAGGGTGAACACCGTGGCTCCGGGCCCGGTGGATACGGGGATGGCGGCGCGGACACCGGCTCATCTGCGCGCGGCCATGGCCGAGGGTGCCCCGCGCGGCTATGCGACCGCTACCGAATTGGCCGACAACATCCTGTATCTCGCCTCACCAGGTGCCGCCAATGTGATCGGCGCCGTTCTGCTGAGCAACGGCGGCAGGTTCACGGTGTGAGCGATTCCGGATCCACCGCGGGTGCGGACCCGCGAATCGAGCGATGAGGAGATAACGATGCGCACCATCGAAACAGATGTCCTGGTGATCGGCGCGGGAATGGCCGGCCTCACCGCCGCGGCGCGCGCCCTCGACCACGGCCGCTCGGTCGTGGTGGTGGAGAAGGCGGATGCCGTGGGCGGGTCGGCCCGCTACGCCGGGTACGCCTGGACCGCGCCCACCCGCGCGGTGATGGACGAGGTGAACCCGGACGGTGACCCGGCGCTGCGCCACGCGCTCGTGGACGGGTTCTCCGATGCGGTGGCATGGATTCGCGCCCTCGGCGTGCATTGCGGCGAGCCGGTGCCCGTGCTGCGTTACGGAATCGGCCACCAGTTCGACACCAACCAGTACATCGACGAATGCCGCCGCCGGATCACCGCCGGTGGCCGGTTGTTCACCGGCACCGAAACTGTCGAACTGCTGACCCGCGGTGCTGCCGTCGCGGGGGCGCGGGTCCGCCGCAAGGACGGTACGGATATCGCGATACACAGTGCGGCAGTCGTTCTCGCCACCGGCGGCTTCCAGGCCGACCCCGATCTGGTCGCCGCGCACATACACCCGCAGGCACCGGATATGCCCTTGCGATCCAATCCGGCGAGCACCGGCGACGGGCTACGCCTCGCCGGGAGCGCCGGGGCGGCGACCGGTACCCCGCACTCCGGTTTCTACGGACACCTGGTTCCCACTGGGGTCCCGTTCCGCGATCCCGCCGATTTCGTCGCGCTGTCGCTCTACTACAGCGAGCACGCTCTGCTGTTCAACCTGGACAACCGGCGTTTCACGGACGAGACCATCGGCGATCACCTCACCGCCATGCGACTGCTCGAACAACCGGAGGCACGCGGGCTGCTCGTCGCGGACGAGCGGGTGTACCGGGAACGGGTCCTCGGCAGCTATGTCGAAGGCGCTGTGGCGGTGGACAAATTCGATCTCACCCGGCGCCGCGCCGGCCGCTGCGGAACCGCGGACACCCTGGACGATTTCGCCTACCTCCCGGCGGAATGGGGTTACGACGGGGTCGCGATCGCCGAACAGATCGCAGCCGTCAATTCCGCCGGTGACGCGATACGCCCCACCCGCACCCACGACGCGCAGCCGCTGGACCGGGGCCCGTACTACATCATCGAAACCTGCCCGGCGCTGACCTTTCCGTTCCACGGAATTCGTATCGACCCCGCCGGCCGGGTGCGCTCCGCCGTGGGTGGTCCGGTCGAGGGCCTGTTCGCGGCGGGATCCGATATCGGCGGTCTCTACGATCATGCCTACGCGGGCGGTATCGCTCCGGCACTGGTCTTCGGTCT
Organism: Nocardia sp. NPDC003963; assembly: GCF_053605105.1. Lineage (NCBI taxonomy): Bacteria > Bacillati > Actinomycetota > Actinomycetes > Mycobacteriales > Nocardiaceae > Nocardia > Nocardia sp. NPDC003963. The sequence goes on along the minus strand of NZ_JBSGIP010000001.1, from coordinate 182,993 downwards.
GGCGGCGGCCGATACCGCGGCCCAGCGGTCGATCCCGGTCTGAGTACCGGACTTTCCGCGCGATCGTACGACGCCTCGCGGCGGCCGTCACCCCGCCCCGCTGCGAGCGGGGTGACGGCCGACGACCCCCGCACCACAACGCACGCTCACCACCGATTCCAGTGCAGTACTCGATCGCGGTCGATCCGCGGCGCGGGACGGAACTCGGTACCGATGGTGAAGGCGAGCGGGATGAGAGCCGCCAGCATCACCTCGTCGTAGGGCACGCCCAGTACCGCGGCCAGTTCGCGTTCCAGCGGGCCCTGCGCCGTGGTCCAGACGGTCCCGAGTCCGCGGTCGCGGGCCGCGAGCATGAAACTCCACACCGCGGGCAGGATGGAGCCCCAGGTCATGGACTGTTCCAGCACAGTCGCGTGATCGGTGCGGCCTTCGACGGCGGGAATCACGAAAACCGGTACCCGGTGGATGTTGTCGTAGAGGTGCCGGAACCCTGCACCGATGCGCTGGAGCGACCCGGGGTGGGCGTTCATGCGGCGTAGATCCTGCGGGGTGAGCGGACTGCCGCCACCGGCCCCGGCCGCCGCGCGGAAAATTGCGGCGACCTCGGCGCGCTGCGCACTGTCGGTCACGACCAGGAAGTGCCAGCGCTGCCGATTCCGGCCGGTGGGCGCCTGCGTCGCGAGGTCGATGCATTCCTCGATGAGGTGGCGCGGGACGGGCCGGGTGAAATCGAGCCGTTTGCGCACCGCCCGGGTGGTGGACAGGACGTGCTCGGCGGACAGGTTCTGTGACATCGGGCGGTCTCCTACTCCGGGGCGAGCGGGCGGAACCGGACCGGATCCATTCCATCTGCCCACAAATAATCTGTACCAAGATTATTTGCGACCGTACGGAAGGAGGTGATCTGCTGTCAAACAATCTGCACCGAGACGACTGTGCTAGTGTGACGGTCGTGCCCGCCAGGATTCCGGCCCCCGAACGGGCCACGTATTTTCCGCAGCTGGCCGCCGAGCGGCCGGATATCGCACTGTGCCGCGCTTCTACGGCGGTGGCCCGGGCGGCCGAGGCAGCGGCCCACGAGCACGGCCTCGGGGTGGGCGGGCATCTGGTCCTGAAAATGCTCGCTGCCGTCGGTCCGCGGTCACAGCAGGTACTCAGCGACGAATTGCGGATCGACCGCAGTGTCATGGTCGGCATCGCCGATGAACTCGAGCAGTCGGGATACGTCCGGCGGGAACGGGATCCCGCGGATCGGCGTGCCTACGCGGTCACCCTCACCACGGCGGGGCGCCGGGCGCTCACGCGGGCGGAGAAGTACGTTCCGGATTTCCTCGATCGCACCTTCGCCGCCCTCACCACCGCCGAACGCGATCAGCTGACCCTACTGCTGGGCAAACTGCTGACCTGACCGGCCGTCCGCATTTCCGTTCCGGATTCGGCCACCGGACGGCGGATCCGCCGCATCGGCCGGGCCTCCGGCGAGGGTGGTTTCGCGATCCACGCCACCCGTACCCGATGCGCCGGGCGCGGGGTACCGGTCCGGGTCCCGGCCGACCGGTACTGTTCGGAGAATGACCGAATCGAGCGGGCTACCCGGTGACGACCAGCCGATCGATGCGCTGCCCGAGGTCGAACGGGTCCACTCACTGCTGGCCACCTGGCTCGGTAGCGCCGCGTCCCCGCAGGTGCTCGACGGGTTCGCCGCCGCCCACCACGACGATTTCTCGATGGTGACGGTGGCGGGCGCGGTACTGCGGAAAACCGAACTGCTCGCGGGTCTGCACCGAGCCCGCAACAGCCGCCCCGGCCTGACGATCGAGGTCTCCGATATCGAAATGCTCTGCGCCACCGTGGATACCATCGTTATGCGATTCGTCGAGCGGCACCACGTCGACGACGAGACCGACTACCGGCGCACGACCGCGGTCCTGCGCGCCGACCCGGAGCAGAACCGGTACCGCTGGCTGACAGTGCACGAAACCACGGTCACCCCGGCCGAGGTGGCCCGCTCCCTCGGTTGAGCTCCGGCTCGGGTACCTCGGATCGAGCATGCCGCACCAGGAGAAGCGGAGACGCCGACGACGGTATTTCTCCGGCACCCGCAGCGCTGCCGGAACGCAGTTCGGAAAGTTCGCACCGTCGGCACACTGACGGGTCACCGATCGGATCCACCGGCCTGTTCACCCGGCCGACGGCGGGTGTGGGCCGAACACGGCTCAGGTGGACAGGTAGATATCGATCGCCGCGGCGGTGAGCGCGATGACCGTGGCGGTGGCGACCGCCAGATGGGACCGGCGGTAATGCGTGGTGAGGACGGCCGCGAACTCACGGAGAAAAGCGGCGGGGATGAAGTAGCGCGCGGTACGGGCGCCGACGACATGGGCGTCGATACCGAGGCGCCGGGTCAGCGCGGCCGTTCGTAGTACATGGAAGTTACTGGTGACGACGGTGATCCGGGACCGAGCCGGGTCCGGTCCACGGCTGCTCAGCAGGTCCACGGTGTTGCGCAGATTCTCCTCGGTATTGCGTGAGCGCGTTTCGCGCACGATCGCGCTGCCGGAGATACCGGACGCGACCAGGTAGTTCGCCATCGCGTCGGCCTCGCTCACCGCCTCGTCGCTGCCCTTCCCACCCGAGGTGACCACGATCGGCGCCCGGCCGGCGGCGATTTCGGCACGGTAGACCCGCAACGCCCGGTTCAAACGTGCCGCGAGCAGCGGGGTGACCCGGTTGCGGTCGAGGCCGCAACCGAGGATCACCACAGCGTCCGCGCCGGTCTCGTCGGCGAGTTTGCCGTAGACGACGGCGTGCCCGGCGAAGGCGAGCAGATGTGCCAGCAGGTAGATACCGACCGCGGTGGCGGTGGCGGCCACCAGCATCAGCCAGTGCGGGACCGCGGGTCCACGCCGCAGTGCGAGTGCCGCGGCGACCGGCAGTACCAGCAGGCCGATCCCCACCAGCACCGGAGTCATGGTGATCGGGCGTACTCCTTCGCGGCGGGCGACGGCGATCCCGTTGGTGAGCAAGCCGAGCCCGGCGATGATCACACCCGGCAGGAACAACGCGCCGAGCAGTATCGAAGCCGAGTCCAGCGCGGACGGATCGGTGAGCCGCGCGACCGCCGTCCCCGCGCCCGCCACCACCAGTGCGACGGCGGCCAGTAACAAGAACCCGGTGGACAACCGGCGCGGTTCCCGGCTCATCCGGGCGCCACCGAATACCGCTGCCGCCCAACCCGCCGCGAACAATATCGCAGGGTCCACGTCGCTCCTCCTGTGTCGATACCGGTGAATCGGTCGCTACTCCGGACGTATACCCACAAAGTTGCCCACCGTTCGCCCCGGCGCGAGCCGACCGGCCACCCGTATGCTGCCCCAGGTGAGGAGTCGAGGACCGTCCACCGGTTTCGGGGGCCGGATCCGCCCTCGCCGAGCAGCTCCGGGCGATCCGGACGATCGAAGGAAGTGGTCGATGCGGTCTTCGTTCAGCGTGATCCGGCACCGGGCGCTCCCCGCGGTGGTATCCGTTCTGCTGCTGATGGGAGCCACCGGGGGCGCCGCCGCGGATCCGCCGGTGCTCGATCTGGGGCCTGCCGGAACATCCCTGATCCACGGCGATCTCGCCTCCACCGACAGCACCGATCTCCCCGGCCCCGGCCCGGACGGCAGGCTCCACGCGTCCTCGGTCCCGGGTGGGGTGTGCAGTGCGATGTTCGTCGCCTCCGACGGAATGCCGCTGGCGTTGTGCACCGGATACGTGGGCCTCACCCCGCCGGACGTGGCCGTGCCGACGGTGAAACTCTTCGACCCCGTATCCGCCACACCGGTCGCTTCGGTGCAGCTGGCCAAGGGGGGTCTGCTGGGTGGGGTGTACGGGTATCTCGACGGCAGCGACCGCGTGGTCGTCGCCGCGAGTGCGGGGGCGATCGACAAGATCGCGCATCGCCGGGACGCGAACGGCCACTGGGAGTTGTTCGTCGACGAGCGGATCGATATCGGCGCGAGTATCCCCACGGGGGACGCGCTCACCGCGGTGGCACCGGATTTCCAGGGCCGTATCTGGTTCGCCACCACCGGTGGGGTGATCGGTTCCGTCGACTCCGCCGGTCGTATCGCGGCGACCCGGCTGCCCACGGGTGAGCGGCTCACGAACGGGCTGAGCGTGCGCCCTGCCGGCATCTCGGTGCTGACCACCCGCGCCCTCTACGAGATGCGCGCCGTGGATTCCGATGCGCCGGAAGTGGTCTGGCGGCAGCCTTACGACGCGGGGACCGTGCGCAAACCCGGTCAGCTCGGACCCGGTTCGGGAACCACACCCACCTATTTCGGACCCGGTGGTGACGAGTGGGTCGCGATCGTGGACGACACCCCGCGGCCGCAGCTGATCGTCTATCGCGCCGACGACGGGTCGCCGGTGTGCCGGACACCGGCCTTCGAGACCTCCGGTCAGGGCACCGAGAATTCTCCGATGGCCTGGGGGAACTCACTGGTGATCCCCAGTACGTACGGGTTCGGCTATCCCCCGGCCGCGACCTCGGGGCCCAGTGATCCACCGAATGCTGTATTCACCGGCGGGATGACCCGCATCGATGTCTCGGAATCCGGCTGCCACCGGATCTGGGAGCGCGACGACCGGATGGCCTCGCTGCCCCGCCTGTCCCGGGCGGACGGCCTGATCTACGGCCTCTCCTATGGGCCGCTCCCGCCCGGCGGCGGAATTCAGCAGGTGGGGCCGGTCTATTACACAGCGGTCGATTTCGGCACCGGTGAGCTGCGGGCGCATCGGGCAGTGGGCGCCGCACCACTGGACGAACCCCTGCAGCTCACCGGGACGATCGGCTCGGATCGTTCGTACTGGCAGGCCACGGCCGGCCGGATACTGCGGGTCGGGCCGTGAGTCCGGGAGCGGCCGGGTTCAGTCGAGCGGATCACGGACGATGGGGCAGGTCATACAGTGGCCGCCACCACGTCCGCGCCCGAGTTCGGCACCGACGATGGTGATCACCTCCACTCCGGCCCGGCGCAGCGCCGCGTTGGTCTGGGTGTTGCGGTCGTAGGTGAACACCACACCCGGTTCCAGCGCGACGGCGTTGTTCCCGGAGTCCCACTGCTGGCGTTCGGAGGCATAGAAGTCACCGGCGGTCTCGACCACCCGCAGTGCCGGAAAACCCATTGCGCGCGCGACCACATCGACGAAAGCGGTGCCCTTTTCATCGGTGATCTCGACACCCGGCGCCCGGTCCGACGGCCGCAGCGTGAACGGATGGATACCGTCGACGATGCCGGGATGGACGGTGACAAGATCGCGGTCGGCGAAGGTGAAGACCGTGTCCAGATGCATGGCGGCCCGCAGTTTCGGCATACCGGCCACGATCACCTGTTCGGCGGCCCGCGCCTCGAACAGGGCCTGCGCCAGCTGCGTGATCGCCTGCCGGGAGGTGCGCTCGCTCATTCCGACCAGGACCGTGCCGTTGCCGACCGGCATCACATCACCACCCTCGAGAAATGCCTGGCCCCACTCCGATTCGGGATCACCCCACCACACGGTCGAACCGGCATAGTCGGGATGGAACCGGTAGATCGCCTTCATCAGCAGTGTTTCGTCGTGCCGGGCCGGCCAGTACAGCGGATTGAGGGTGAGCCCACCGTAGATCCAGCAGGTGGTGTCGCGGGTGTAGAGGGTGTTCGGCAGCGGTGGCATCAGGTACTCGGGGTTGCCCGGTGCCTCCCGAGCCAGCGCGAGGTAGCCGGTGCGGAGATCCGCGGGCAGATCCACAGTGGACAATCCACCGATCAGGAAGCGGGCGAGGTCGCGCGCAGGCAGCGAATCCAGATAGGCCCGGGTGCTCTCGACCAGGCCGAGACCCACCCGGTTCGCGATGATCTTACGATCGAGCAGCCAGGCGCGGGCCGCCGGATCGGCCACGGTCTCGGCCAGTAGGGCGTGCAGTTCGACCACTTCGACGCCGCGATTGGTCAGTTTGTTCACGAAGTCGAGATGATCGCGCTGCGCGGCCTCCACCCACATGACATCGTCGAAGAGCAGTTCGTCGGAATTGGTCGGGGTCAGCCGCTCATGGGCCAGTCCGGGCGAGCAGACGAGTACCCGGCGCAACCGGCCGACCTCGGAATGGACTCCGTACCGGGCTGATTCGGTGTTCGCGGTCATTGCGCTACCTTCCGTCGACTCGGTTCGAAATGCCGGATCGGGCACCGGTCACAGACTGATCCATCCCGCGGCCAGCGCGACGACCCCGAACACCCCGCCGAGCGCGACCAGCACGAACAGCGTTGCTTCGGCGGGTGTGAAGACCCGGCGGCCCTGGTCCCGGCGCGCACGGACGAACAGGAAGGTCACCGGCGCGTAGAAGATGAGGGATACCAGTAGGAACCGCGGCCCCGCGGCGTAGAGCAGGAACGCGGTATAGAGCGTGGCAAGAACGGCGACGGCCAGATCGCCGCGCCGGGTGACCGCCGATTCATCGGTATACGTTTCGCGGGTGAGGCAGAGCTTCAGCGCGTACCCGGCGGCGAGCAGGAACGGGATGAGAGTCAGCGAGGCGGTGAGATCGAGGGCGAAATCGAAGGCGTCCTCGGAGAACATGGTGATCACCAGGACGGTCTGGGAGAGTGCGGTGCTGAGCAGCAGCGCGTTGACGGGTACATCACGGACGGTGGAGCGAGCCAGGAAGCGGGGCATATCGGCATCCTTCGCCGCGACGAAGAGAACCTCGGCGGCCATGAGCGCCCAGGCCAGATACGCACCCAGCACCGAGATGATCAGCCCGGCGCTGACGAACTTCGCGCCCCAGGGCCCGACGGCCACCTCCAGCACTCCGGCCATCGACGGCTGCCGCAACTGGGCGATCTCGGTCATCGGCATGATGCCGTAGGACACCACCGTCACCGAAGCGAAAATGGCCAGCACGCTGAGGAAACCGAGAAGCGTCGCCCGGCCGACGTCCTCCCGCCGCCGGGCGTGGCGGGAGTACACACTCGCGCCCTCGACACCGAGAAACACGAATACGGTGACCAGCATCGTATCGCTGACCTGGTCGAACAGTGAACCCGTGTAGTCGGCGCCGCGGAAGTTGTCCGCGAAAGTCCCCGGATCCAGCAGGAATACGGCCAGCAGTACGAAAACGATGATGGGCACCAATTTCGCCACGGTGACGATTCGGTTGATCGCCGCGGCCTCCTCGGTTCCCCGGCGGATCAGCAGGAAGAACGACCACAGACCCACCGACGACAACACGACCGCGACCAGAGTGTCCCCGGAGCCGAGCGCGGGAATCCACTGACCGAGCGTGGACATGATGAGCACCCAGTAGGTCACGTTCCCGACGCAGGCGCTGGCCCAGTAGCCGGCCGCGGCGAAGAAACCGACGAATTCGCCGAATCCGGCTTTGGCGTAGGCGTAGACACCGGCGTCCAGATCGGGTTTGCGCACCGCCAGCCGCTGGAAGACCAGCGCGAGCATCAGCATTCCCGTACCGGCGATCCCCCAGGCGATCAGCGCGCCGCCGACACCGGTCTCCTGGGCGAACCGCCGCGGCAGCGAGAAAACCCCCGCGCCGACCATCGACCCCACAACCATGGCGGTGAGCGTGAGTACCGTGACCTTCGCCGTGCGCTCCGGCACCTGCTGCTGGGTCATCACCACGACCTCTCTGCTCGCCCGCTACCGAGTACCACCGCAGATCATTCGTCGACGCTCACCCGATGATGCCTCATCGCGACCGGCCACCGGCTCAACCGGAGTGTTCAGCAAGCGGTGTCGGAACGGCGCGAGCCCTCGGTCCCGGCGGGGCCGAGGGCTCGCGGACCCGGATCAGGCGCGGCGGGCGACCCACACGGTCACAGTGAACAGCAGCACACCGACGGCCGCCAGCCCGGCACCGACCAGCGCCGGCGCCGTATAGCCGTAGCCGGCCGCGATGACCAGACCGCCCAGCCACGCCCCCGCCGCATTGGCGATGTTCAGGGCGGCGTGATTGAGCGCGGCGGCCAGAGTCTGGGCATCGGCCGCCACATCCATGAGCCGGGTCTGCAGACCGGGGGCCAGCGCGGCACCGGTGGCACCGACCAGCAACGCGCCGATACCCGCCGTGATCGGGTTGTGGGCCGCGGCCACGAAGCCGAGCAGTACGACCGTCATCGCGCCCATGGCCACGAAGATCGACCGGTCCACACCGCGGTCGGCGAGTATCCCGCCCCCTATATTGCCCAGGACCATGCCGACACCGAAGAGCATGAGTACCAGCGGGACCAGGCCGGCACCCATTCCGGCGACATCGGTGAGTGTGGTGCTCACATAGGTGTAGACGGCGAACATGCCACCGAAGCCGACGGCGCCCACCGCCAGGGTGAGCAGCACCTGGGGCCGGCGCAGCGCACCGAGTTCGGTGAGCGGATCGGTGGTCACGATCGCGGCGAGTGCCGGGACGAACCGCAGCAGCGCGACAACCGTGACCGCACCGATGACGGCGACCACCACGAAGGCGCTGCGCCAGCCGAGGTGCTGGCCCAGCCAGGTCGCGGCGGGCACCCCGACGACATTGGCGGTACTCAATCCCAGCATCACCGCGGCGACGGCCTTGGCACGTTGCCCGGCCGGGGCCAGGGAGGCCGCCGCCAGCGAGGCGACACCGAAATACGCGCCGTGCGGGAGCCCGGAGACGAAACGCGCCGCGATCATCGTCGCGAAGTTCGGCGCGAACGCGGACGCGAGATTGCCGATCGCGAACGCCACCATCAGGAAAACCAGCAGCCGCTTCCGATCGACCTTGGCGCAGGCGGCGGCGATCACCGGCGCGCCCACCACCACCCCGAGCGCGTACGCGGATACCGCGTGCCCGGCGGACGGTTCGCTCACCGAGAAGGCGCGCGCGATATCGGGCAGCAGCCCCATGGTGACGAATTCGGTGGTGCCGATTCCGAAACCGCCGAGCGCGAGGGCCAGCATCGCCGGCACATGCCAGCCGGTGCGGGCCGGGGCGACGGCAGCCGGACTCGCCGTGGTAGCGGTAGAAGTCACGCTCTGGTGTAACAGGCGGCCGCCGGGGAGGTTTCCACACACAGCTGTGAGTTGAGGCACCCGCGGCGGCGCGGCGGTGACCGGTATGTCCGGTGGTAGCCGCCTATTCCGAGGTGAGGCGCTCGGTGGCCGCTTGCCCGGCCGTACCGGTGCGGCGGAGGAAATCGGCGATCACGCCGAGTTCGGCGTCGGTGTAGCGGCCGCAGAGCTCGTCCATGAGCGCGTTCATCCCGGCGTACTGCCGGAAGATCTCGGCATTGCGACCGGGAACGATCCGGACGTTCACCGCACGCCGGTCGCCCGGGGCACGTTCCCGGACGACCCAGCCGCCACGTTCCAGCCGATCGAGTATTCCGGTGATGGTCGCGGGGTGCAGGCCGGCCAGGCGGGCCAGCCCACTGGGGCTGAGCGGCCCCTGCCTGCCGAGGATATCCAGGCAGTCGAGGTCGACGTCCTTGAGTTCCACCCGCGTCCCCACCCGGTGGTTCAGCAGGGCGAGCGCCACACGCACCTCGCGCAGCGAACCCTTCACGCCGGCGATCAGTTGTCTGCGCTGCCGGGTGACTCCCGGATCCGCCTCGGTCATATACCCCTCACATGATCTGGAACTCCGATGGTACGGGTCCCGTACACAGCGGAGCCCCGGAACCTCTTGCGTTTATCATTCTTTTCAGATTATATGGAACTCATATTATATGAATTCAGGAGAACCGATGACCCCGCACCTGGAAGCACCACCGGACTCGACCACCCCAGCCGACACCGGACGCACGAATGCCCTGCGATTCGCCACTCGCCTGTTCGCCGGCTTGTTCGCCGGTTTCCTACTCGGGGTGCTGATACTGGAGTCCTCGCTCCGCTCGGCCGATGCCGCCACCTACCTCCAGGTCAGATCGGTGGAGCTCGATCGTTTGGACCTCCTCGCGACCCTCACCCTCATCCCGGCACTGTGCCTCGGTGCCGCCCTCGCCGTATCGGCATACCGCTCCGGCCGGGCCTGGGTACCGACCTCGTTCGCCGTGGCGCTGCTGGCGGTGGTCGCGTTGATCAGCATCACGGTCAACCTGCCCATCAACGCCCAGCAGACGGAGTGGGCCGGCCACGGGATACCGGCCGACTGGTCCGCTGTCCGCGACCGCTGGCAGGCCGCCCACACGGTCCGCACCGTAGCCGCGGTGATCGCGTTCGGCGTTCTGCTGCGCACCCCGCGCCCGCACACCCGCTCCCACTGAACCAGCCGGCCGGTCACGCCGGTCGCACCCCGGAAGGAAGAAATATGCGAATCGTCATCTTCGGCGCCAACGGACCCACCGGACGGCTGCTCACCGCACAGGGCCTGGACGCGGGGCACGATATCGTCGCCTTCACCCGCCGCCCCGGCGAATTCCCCATCGAACACGATCGCCTCACCACAGTGGGCGGCGACGTATACGACCCGGCAGCCGTGGCGCGAGCGGTCGCCGGGGCCGATACAGTCCTCTCGGCGCTGGGCGTCCCGTTCGGCCGGAAACCGATCACCACCTACTCGGCCGGGGTCGGCAATATCCTCACCGCGATGCGCCGGCACGAGGTACGCCGGATCGCGGTGGTCTCCTCCAGCGCCGTCGAACCCCATCGGTACGCGGACGCCGGATTCGTGTTCGACCGCGTGCTGCAACCGTTCATCACCGGCATCCTGGGCAAAACCCTCTACGACGATATGCGTGCGATGGAAGCCCTGCTCACCGCCTCCGACCTCGACTGGACGATCGTGCGGCCCAGCGGCCTGTTCGATCTGCCGTACATCACCGAGTACACGGTCACCGAACAACGGGCCGCGGGCCGGTTCACCTCCCGCGCGGACCTCGCCGCCTGCTTGTTACGGCTCGCCGAGGGCGACCAGTACCTCCGGACCGTGATCGGCGTCGTCACCACCACCGACAACCCCGGCATGCTCGAGCTGATCCGGGCCGAGGCATTCGGGAAGAATTGATCGCAACCGGCACGGTCGGCGAAGTCCGGGCCGACGCGACGCCCGGCAGGTCCGGCGTTACCATCGCCGGAGCCGGCCGGCGCGCGGTGCGGGACGGCCGAGCGCAGTACGCAGGCCCCGGTACGGACCCGTCCGATGGGGCACGAACCCGATCGAGGACGGTGGATGGGCGACCCGCAGATCCGTGACAGGTACCTTTCCGGCGTCCGGGGCCGGGTACCGATCCGCGAATATCTGCCCGGCACACCGGATCCGGCGGCCCCGCCGCTGCTGTGGCTGCACGGTGGCGCATTCGTCTCGGGTGGGCTCGATCAACTCGAATCGCACGCGGTGGCACTGCGGGTCGCCGCGACCGGGCGCCGGGTCCGCACTGTCGACTATGCGCTGATCCCCCGGTTCCGGGCCTGGGGGCCACCGAAATACCGGCCGTCGGACAACCGCTATCCGGCGCCGCTGGACGATGTCCTCACCGCGATATCCGATCTGCTGGCCGAAGAACCGCGCATCGTGCTCGGAGGCGCCAGCGCGGGCGCCTGCCTCGCCGCCTCGGCGGCCCTGCGGCTGCGCGATTCGAGCGGTCCGGGACCGGCCGGGCTGGTGCTCGCCTATGCCACTCTCCACGCCGAACTCCCCCGGCTGCCACAGCCGGTGCGCGACCGGCTGCGGGGGCCGCGCCGACTCGCCACCTTCACCCCGCAGGTCATCCGCCGGATGAATCTCAACTATGTGGGTTCGGCGGAACTGCTGCGCGACCCGGACGTCTTCCCCGGTGGCGGCAAGCTGACCGGTATACCACCGGTACTACTGCTCGATGCCGCATACGACTCGTTGAGCGCGTCGAGCACCGCTTTCGCCGGGGAACTCGCGGACGCCGGGATCGAGACCGAACATCTGATCGTCCCCGGCACCCGGCACGGGTTCCTCAACCGGCCCCGGTCGGCCGGGTTCCGGGACGGCACCGCCGCTCTGCTGCGCTGGCTCGACCAGCTCACCTAGCGTTCCGGCCGGCCCCTTCATCGGACCGGCCGGAACACGGAGTGCTCAGCGAGCGGCGGCCGCCGTCTGGCCCTCGGCCGGATGGACACCGTACTGATCGGTTTCCATCAGATGCGCGATATCGCGACCGGCCGGGGTCATGACGAGCGTCGACCTGGTCTCCACCAGGAAAGCCCGGTATCCGGGCTGCACATCCTCCTCCGGCCCCTGATGCAGCAGACCCTTGGGCGTCCAGGTGACGGTGCCGGGAGTATCGACCGACCCCCACGGCGACGGACCCATGGCGTAGCAGATGACCTCGTCGAAATCGGCATTGTGGTGTACCGGCGGGCGGGTGCTCTGTCGACTGCCGGTGCCGAAGACGAAATCGTGGCCCGAGGTACTGCTCATCAGCCGGGCCGGCGCGAGTCCGCCCTCGGCCACGCCGAGACCCTGCACATGTTCGAGATTGAAACGGAGTACGAGCGGGGCGCCGAGTACATCCAGGCAGGGGATCGGATCGATATCGTAGAAGTACGAGGTGAAGGTATCGCCGGTCCGGACGACCACCTCGTATTCGTCCTCCACCGGCAGTCCGGGGCGACCGTGCGGTACGGGACGGTCCAGATGCAGGTCGGGATTGAAGGTTCCGGGCGCACCCTCGGGATCGAGGTGGAGTTCACTGGCGGTGACCACGATGAATTCGTTGATCTCCTCGGTGATCTCCCCCCACCGATAGGTGACCGCCCGCGGGATCAGCACGATATCCCCGGCGCGCACCTCGAGGGTGCCCACCTCGGTATCGAGTTCACCGCGGCCGGAGACGATGTAGTGCAGTTCGTCGGCCCAGACGTTGACGTAGCCGAAGGACATGGCAGCCGAACGACGGCTCAGTTCGAAACTGATGCCGTCGCCCTCGAGGATCGGGACGGGTAGCGCTTTCGGTTCGGCGAACACCCCCGCGGGTAGGTCCCAGGTGTGGAAGCGACGCGGCAGGTATTCGCCACGGGCGCGCAGGAAACGGGGCCGGTACTGGGCGCGCACGATCGTCGTGTTGGGGCCGGCGAAACCGTTGCGGGAGAAAAGCTCGATATTGGGCGCCAGGACTTCGTCTGGCATGCAGCACCTCCGAAACTCGTTGTGCCACAGATCCTAGACCCGCGCCGAGACGCGCGCGCACTTTTGCGAACTCACCTTTGCCCAGTTATCTGTCACCGAAAGTACACTCCCAGCAGGGATTCCGGATCACCCGCGGAACGGCGGCACCGGCAGATCCGCGCCGAAGATCTCCGGCAGATCGCGCGCCACACTGTCGGGGTAGCGGGCGGGTCGCTTCTCCAGAAACGACGACACACCTTCCCTGGCATCGGCACTGGCACCCCGGCTGTGGATACCGCGCGATTCCACCCGGTGCGCGACCATCGGATGATCGGCACCCAGTCCGCGCCACAGCATCTGCCGCGACAACGCCACCGAGACCGGCGCGGAATGCTCGGTGATCCGGCGCGCCAGCGCGTACGTTTCGTCCAGCAGGGTCACGGCCGGGTGCAGCCCGTAGAACAGTCCGGCCGCGTACGCTTCGGCCGCGTCGACGAGCCGTCCCGAATACACCCAGTCCAGCGCCTTCTGCATCGAGACCAGTCGCGGCAGGAACCAGCTCGAGCAGGATTCCGGGACGATACCGCGGCGGTTGAAGACGAAGCCGATCCGCGCGTCCTCGACCGCCAGCCGGAAATCGGCGGCCAGTGTCATGGTGATACCCACGCCGACCGCGGGCCCGTTGATCGCGGCGATAACGGGTTTGCGGGATTCGAACATCCGCAGCACGACTTCCCCACCGCCGTCCCGGAACTCCTCGCTCGCCGCCTCCTCGGGAGCGACGAAAGTATCCGCACCGGCGGACAGATCCGCACCGGCGCAGAAGGCGCGACCGGCACCGGTGATCACCACGGCACGGACCGCGTCGTCACGGTCGCAGATATCGAACGCCTCGATCAGCTCGTAACCCATCGCGGTGGTGAAGGCGTTGAGCTTGTCCGGGCGGTCCAGCGTGATGGTGGCGACGGAGTCGGAGACGTCGAGACGAATATCGGCCATACGGGACAGCATGCCATCCGTGTCCCGGATACGGACGAACTCGTGGGTACGCCCTCCGGACGCTCGATCCGCCCGGTCGAGCACCGGGCGGTGCGGCACACCCCGGGCTTCAGGCGGCCGCTACCCGGGCGAGCGCGGCGGCCGTCGCCTCCGGTTCGGTGATCATGAGATCGTGGCCGGTGTCGATATCCCACAGTCGGCCCTGCGCGCGGGCCCGGGCGATCAGGTCCGGGTCGCGGGTCGCCAGCGTTGCGGTACAGACGATGTGGAATTGCGTTATGGCCCAGAGCTTTTCCTCGTCACGCAGGTCGAGGGCATCCTCGAAGCACCGCCACGGATGTTCGCTCAACCGCGAGGCCATCCAGGCGATATCGGCCGGGTCGGTGATGCCGTAGAGCATCCCGGAATTCTCGTCGGGCGCCAGGACGAGTTCCACACCGTCGACGACCCGGCCCAGCGGCCGGACCGCCTCGATGATCGGACCGGCCACATCGCGCAGCGACTGCCCGTTGGCCGGGGTCGCGGCATCCAGATAGACGAGTTTGCCCACCCGGCCGTGCGCACGGTCGGCGGCACCGGTCACGACCATCCCGCCGTAACTGTGCCCGACCAGGATCACTTCGGTCAGATCCTCGTGGTGCAGGAGCGCGGCGATATCCTCGATATGGGTATCGAGCCCGATACCGGGACCGACCAGATGCGCGCGATCGGCCAGGCCCGACAGCGTCGGCGCGTACACCTCGTGCCCGGCGGATCGCAGCAACCGCGCGACCCGCTGATAGCACCAACCACCGTGCCCGCCACCGTGTACCAGCACATATGTCGCCATATCACGCTCCAAAACATCATTTTCGAATTCGGAGAATATCAATTCCATCAGGTCGGCCGGGACGGAACCGCACGAACCGGCGCGCTCCCCGGACGGGCGGGCCGGTCCGCCGTCCGGACCCGAGTGCCGGAGCATTCCGGGACAGCGACCGGCCCGTTCCGGATTCCGGAACGGGCCGGGAAATGCGGCAGCGGACCTACGGCGTGGTCGGTCTGCAGGCCGGGTGCTCCGGCGGGCACGGCGACAGAATGGTCGAGAAGTACTGGAAGGCGGCGAAGACGGCGACCGGGCCACCGATCAGGAAGGCGCCGATGATGCCACCCGCGGCACCCAGCGTCGCGGCGCCCGCCACACAACCGCCGATCGTCGCGCCGACGAACGGCACCAGCAGCAACGCGATCGGGCTGGATACCAGCGCACCGGTCGCGGCGCCCAGCACACAGCCGATACTGCCACCGAGTACGGCGCCGATCGCGCCCGCGATGGCAGCGCTCATGGTCGCGCGCTGGGTGAACACGCCCAGTGCCTGCATATCCCGCGGCGTGAACTGTTCGGCGATCTCCTTCCCCGCCTGTTCCGGGGTGACGACCGGCGCGTGCACCGGCGCCACCGGCACCCCACCGGACCGCTGCGGGGTCAGCACCGCGGTACCGCCCTCGATACGCGCCGCAATGGGGAACGCGAGATCGTCCGTGCGATAGGTCAGCGGCACCGTGGTCAGCGGGGTGTCGTCGACGGCTTTCAGGATGAGCTGGTCACCCGCCACCTGCCAGCTGCCGTTCGTCTCGACCACCGCGGTATCACCTTCCCGGGTGATCTCGTAGGTGAGTTCCCGGGGTGCGGGCGCGGGTTGCGCATCGGCCGGGCCGGCCGCCGCGCCGAGGGACGCCACCGCTATCGCGGCCGTCGCTACGCTGATTCGGATTTTCATGATGTGTCCTCATCACTCGATTCGAGGTGGGCCGCCGACGCCGGATCGCGCGGCGGACATCTGGGAGGTGTCGTTCACCGGCCGGCGGTGTCGACGAGATCACCGGCGAGCACCCAGCGGTCCCCTTCGAACCGCTGGATCCGCATGGCCTCCACGGGGAATCCGTCACCGGGCCCGGTGCTCAGGGTGATACCGGGCAGCAGCAGATCGATCGCGATATCGTCGAGCGAACGCATGGCGTCGCGCAGTCCCTCGCGGGTCTTACAGGACGCGGCGTCGAACGTCTTGTGGAAACTCTGCGCCATCGCCCAGCCCACCAGCGTGTATCCGTCGGTAGGGTCGGCACCGGGCGCGTACCGGGCCACTTTGTCCCGGTACAGCTTCATTCCGGAATCCGCGGCCCACTGCGGATCGGCCGGATCCTTCACGAACACCGAGCTGACGACGTTCTGGACATTGGGCAGGCCGACCGGGGTGAGCACGCTCATGGTGCTGGAGACCTGGGTGAGGATGTGCAGCGGATTCCATTCGGGGTTGCGCGCGTCGGCCGCGAGGGTCTGCGCGGCGAACTTCGGCGTGGCGAAGTTCAGCAGCACATCGGCTTTCGAACCGGCCAGGTTGCGCAGCTGCGGTTCCACGGTGGGATCGGTGACCTCGTAGCTCTGTTCGGCGACCACCCGTACGCCACTGCCGGCTGTTGCCTCGACGAAACTGGCGAGCAGATCCTTGCCGAAATCGTCGTTCTGGTAGAGCACGGCGACGGTCGCGTCCGGCTCCTGCTCCTGCACATACCGGGCGAAGACCCGGCCCTCGGCCCGGTAGCTGGGCTGCCATCCGATGGTCCACGGATGCGCGTCACCCACACCCCATTGCGTGGCACCACCGGCGACGAAGATCTGCGGGACCTCGCGCTGGTTCAGGTAATCCCAGACGGCGGCCGAGGTCGGGGTCCCGAGCGTCGACAGCACCGCGAAGACCTGGTCCTGTTCCACCAGGCGCCGGGTCTCCTCCACTGTCTTCGGTGGTTGGTAACCGTCGTCGCGCAGCAGGTACTCGACCTCGCGCCCGTCGATCCCGCCCTGTTCGGCGTTGACGTAATCGAAGTACGCCCGCATCCCCTTCGGGAGCTCGGCGTAGGCCGACGCCGGCCCGGACAGCGGGAACACTCCGCCGAGTCTCATACCCGTATCGGTGAGCCCCGTGGTCTGCTGCCCCTGGCAATCGCCGGAGGCGACGGCAGCGCCGTGCTCCGTGCGGTTCCCGCAGCCGACGACCGCGAACAGTACCGCGGCCGCGGCGGCCACCGCCCGTATCGCTCTAGTGCGCATGGGTTCTTCCTTTCCTCACTCGGTATCCGAGCCAGTGCGCCGCCCGGCCGACGAGTCCGGCCGCTCCATTCGGCGCGAGGTACATGACCGCGATGATCAGTAGTCCGAAGATCACTCCGGGCGCGGCCTGGTTGACGTCCTGGGCGAAACTCGGGACGTACATGACGAACAGACCCCCCAGCAGCGGCCCCCACTGCCCACCGAGACCGCCGACGACCAGGCCCGCGAGCAGCGTGATGGACAGGGTGAGGGTGAACGAATCCGGTGAGACGTACCCGATCACCCAGATGTGGACGCAGCCCGCGGCCCCGGCGAACATGGCGCCCCAGGCGAAGGCCAGGGTTTTGTAGAACGCGGGCCGTACGCCGGTCACCTCGGCCGCGATCTCGTTGTCCCGCACCGCGTGCAATGCCCGGCCGACCCGGGACCGGAGCAGACCCGCGACCAGCAGGAAGCTCACCGCGGCGACGGCCAGCGCCAGGAAGTACAGCCATTGGTCCTCGGCCAGGCCGGTCCAGGCCGGCGGCCGCGGTTTGTCCAGGGTCAGGCCCATGGACCCCCCGGTCACCGATTCGAATCGTTTGAGCAGGGGTACCAGGAAGATGGCGATCGCCAGCGTGACCAGGGCCAGATACAGGCCCCGCAACCGCAGCGCCGGGATCCCGAGCAAGATACCGAGCACGAAGGACACCGCCGCCGCGACCGGAAGGGTCAGCGGGTAGGGCAGATCCCAGCGATCCATCATGATCGCCGCGGTGTAGGCACCGACCGCGAAGAACGCGCCGTGCCCCAGCGATATCTGGCCGGTATGCCCCACCAGCAGGTTCAGGCCGAGCAACGCGACCGCGTAGACCATGGCGAGCGACAGCTGGAAAGTATGGAAGGGGGCCAGTTCGAAGGGGGCCCAGCACGCGAGGACCAGCAGAACCGCCGCGGCGATCCATGATGCCCCGATCCGCCGCGGCCGGATCCGGCGGGCGCGCGCGGCGGCCCCGTCCGGTGGTGGGAGTGTGTGGTCCGGGGCCACGGTCGAGTTCCGGATTCGCATATCGCTCATACCCTTTCCACCGCCGCGGTGCCGAACAGGCCCTGGGGTCGCAGCAGCAGTACGCCGAGGATGATCACCAGCGGTACGCCGATCTTCAGTTCGGTACCGACCACGTCGAGGTAGGCGCCGGCCAGCGTTTCCGCGACGCCGACGATCAATCCCCCGGCCACGGCGCCACCGGGGCTGTCGAACCCGCCGAGCGTGGCCGCCGCGAAGGCATAGATGAGAACCCCGCCCATCATGTTGGGTTCCAGGAACAGCAGCGGCGCCGACAGGACGCCCGATACCGCGCCGACCGCGGCGGCCAGCCCCCAGCCGAGGGCCAGAATCGTGCCCACGCCGATCCCCACCAGCCGCGCCGATTGCGGATTCGCGGCGACCGCCCGCATGGCCAGGCCGATCCGGGTGTAGCGGAACAGCAGGTACAGCAGGGCCATCACGACCGCGACGACGCCGAGGATCCCGAGGCTGCCGAATCCGGCGGTCACACCGCCCATGCGCAGCGAACCGTCCGGGAAGGGATCGGGAAACGACTTCAGTTGATACGACCAGATCCAACCCGCGGCGGCGTTCACGAAGAAGAAGAGGCCGACGGTGACGATCACGAGGGTGAGTTCCGGGGCTCCCTCGACCGGCCGGACGACGATCCGTTCGATGAGCATCCCGCCCGCGAAGGATATTGCCACGGTGACCGGTAGCGCCGCCCAGAACGGCATACCGCCGGCCATCAGCTGCCAGGCCAGGAACGCCGAGAACATGGCCAGTTCTCCCTGTGCGAAGTTCACGATTCCGGTGAACCGGTAGATGAGAACGAGGGCCATCGCCATTCCCGCGTAGAGGGCGCCGGCACTGAGGCCCTCGATGATCTGCTGCGCGAATCCGGTCACGGTCGCACCCGGTATCCGAGGTAGGACCGGGCGACCTCGTCGTTGGCCGCGATCTCGGCGGCGTTGCCGGACAGGACGATACGGCCGCTTTCCAGTACGCAGGCGCGCTGCGCGGCGCGCAGCGCCAGCTGAGCATTCTGTTCGACGACGATCACGGTGGTACGTTCCGCTGTATTGACGGACTCGACGATGCGGAAGAGCTCCCGGGTCACCAGTGGCGCGAGTCCCAGCGACGGTTCGTCGAGTAGCAGCAGGCGCGGCCGGGACATGAGGGCGCGGCCGATCGCGAGCATCTGCTGCTGTCCACCGGACAGCCGGCCCGCCGGCTCGCGCAGTTTCTCGCGCAGGATCGGGAAGTAGTCGAAGACCCGGCGCAGATCGGCCTCGATGCCGCCGCGCCGGGAGTAGCCGCCCAGGCGCAGGTTCTCCTCGACGGTCAGCGGAGCGAAGGTGCCGCGTCCCTCGGGGACGTGCGCCACCCCCATCCGGGCCAGTTTCTCCGGCGCCCGGCCCGCCACCTCGGTGCCGGCGAAGACCACCGACCCGCGGACCGGGATCATCCCGCTCAGCGCCCGGAGCAGAGTCGTCTTACCGGCGCCGTTCGGGCCGAGGACGGCGCATACCTCTCCTTCGCCCACCGAGAAGCCGATACCGTGCAGCACCCGCGCAGCGCCGTACCCGGCGGTGAGATCGGTGATCGTGAGAAGCGGTCCGGGGTTCATACGGCGGCTCCCAGATATGCCTCGATCACCACGGGATCGCGCTGGACGATCTCGGGGGCCGCGTCGGCGATCACCCGCCCGAATTCCAGGCAGACGACGCGGTCACAGATTCCCATCACGAAACCCATATGGTGTTCGACCACCAGCACGGTGAGGTCGAAGTCGGCGCGCAGACTCGCGAGCAGCTCGGCGAACTCCCCGACTTCACCGTGGCTGAGCCCGTTGACCGGTTCGTCCAGCAGCAGCAGGCGCGGTCCGGCGGCCAGCGCCCGGGCGAGTTCTATCCGTTTGAGCGTGCCGAAGGGCAGACCCGCCGCGGGGTGTCCGGCGACCTCCCGCAAGTCCAGGCGTTCGAGTAGATCGTCGGCCCGGTCCCGCAGCCTGCGCTCCTCGGATCGGACGGACGGCAGGTACAGGCCCGCGCCGAGGAATCCGGCACGAGCCCGGTGATGAGCCCCCACGAGTACGTTGTCCCGCACGGACATACGGGTGAAGAGCCCGAGATTCTGGAAGGTTCGGGCGATACCGAGCCCGGCCATGAGATCGGGACGTACGGTCAGCAGATCGGTCCCCAGATAGTTCAGAGCCCCCGAGGTCGGGACGCATCGTCTGGTGAGGCAGTTGAAGAGGGTGGTCTTGCCGGCCCCGTTGGGGCCGATCAACCCCACCATCTCCCCGGTGTCCACGCTGAATCCGACATCGTCGAGGGCGGTGATGCCACCGAATCGGATGGTCAGACCGGATATGTCGAGCACAGTTCCTCCGGGTGGGTCGGTCGTCGGCGAATCCCTGTGCGACAGAGCACAGTCCGCTGCTCCGGCTATGGGTCAGGCCAGCGTAAGAGTGACCCGAATGAAACACATCAGCCTCTGCGTCCCAATTATCGGGGACGCAACTGTCCGCGAAGGACAAGCGAGCAGCGGGTAATTTGATACAAATAGCCGTGCGTGTTGACTTTCACGGGCTCGGCGTGGACCATCCGACTATGTCAGCCGGATCACAGACGGTGGAAGATCCACTCCCCGAACGGGTACGCGCCGAACGCGCCCGGATCGTCGGCAGCATCTACCACCGCGCGGAGGAGGTCGCCGAATCGGGCAGCTCCGCCATACTCGCGCAGATCCCCGGCTACGCCGGCCGCGACGGCGAGTTCCGCGCCGACGTCCACGAACAGGTCGCCCGATTGTGCCGCACCGGGCTCGGCGCACTCCTGGGCAAACGCCGGGTCACCGCGGCGGATCTCACCGCCACCCGGCGCGCGGCGGTGCGCCGGGCCCAGGCGGGACTACCGCTGACCGATTACATCACCGCGTTCCGACTCGGCCAGCAGTCGTTCTGGAAATCGCTGGTCTCCCATGCCGGTGACTCCCCGGCGGCCCGGGAGGCGACACTGTCGATGGTGCTGCCGCTGACCCGGTACTGCGATCTGGTGAGCACCCAGGCCACCCACGCCTATCTGGAGTATCAACAGCACCAGTCGGCCGAGGCCGGACGCGATGGCCGCGACCTGCTGGAATATCTGCTCGCCGGGACCGTGCCCGACCGCGGACCGCTGTTGGCGACGGCGGCCGCGCACGGTATCGGACCGGCCGGCACCGAACGCCTCGTCGTCGTCACCGGGACAGTGCGCGGCACTCGGGACCCTCACGCCGGCCGGCCCTCCGAAACCGAGGCACCACATCTGGTCTCGGCCGCGCTGGCGCGGACCGCGGTCAACGGATATCGCACGCTGGCGGTCGTGCGCGACCCCGGCGCCCCCGACCCCGAAATCGTCGCCGTCGCCGGGCTCGGCCGCACCGGAACCATCGAGGAACTGTGCGCCCGGCTCCGGCGCACCCACGATTCCCTCGCCGGCGAGGGGATCCCGACCGCCCTCGGTATCAGCACCGTCACCACCGGGATCGGATATCTGCCCCGCGCGTGGCAGGAGGCCCGGACCGCGCTCGAGCTGCTCCCCGGCGACGGCGGCGTACTGGCGCTGCCGGAGCTCAGCCCCTTCCGGTATCTGGTGCTGAGCTCCGGGGAGACTGCGCGCAATCTCGTCGACCCGCGGATCGCCCGGACGCTCACCGACGATCAGGCCAAAGGCGCCGTTCTGGCGAATACGATCCGCGCCTTCGTCGCCGCCGATATGAACCTGCGCGAGGCCGCCGACGCCCTGCGTATCCATCACAACACCGCCAAGTACCGGCTGCGGCGGATCCAGCAGCTCACCGGCCGCAATATCCGCAGTGTCACCGACCTGGTGGAACTGCTGGTCGCCATCGAACTCCGGGCCACCACCCGGCGGGCCGGCCGCGAACTCTGAGACCCGAACCGTCCACGCGGCACCGCGCGTACGGCCGGCACCGCTCGATTCCGGCCCGATGACGGGGTCGGCGACCACCGCCGAGACCGGTCTCCGGGCAGCCCGCACAGCGGCCGGCAGCCGGTCCGGACACGCCCGGCGGTTCGTCCACATCGCACGCGAGCGCCTGGGTATCATCTCTGGCCAGAAGCGAAAGGTGCGCTGGCCGAGCCCTTTCGAGCAGGGAACTCATTATCGTCGGCCGATAGCCGTGCCCATGGAGCGGGCACACGAGCTCAGGGGGTACTCCGAGTGACAGGGCCGACCCGGCTGCAGCAGGTGAACAGACACGGCCGGCACGCCGCCGCCGATTCCAGTGGGTCCCGGATCCCGATCTACACGGCGGAATTCGCCGCCGATCCGCACGGTTTCTATCAGCGGATGCGCGCCCGGTACGGCGCGCTGGCGCCGGTGGACCTGGCGCCGGGTGTGCCGGCGACCCTGGTTCTCGGCTACCGCACCGCCGCGCGCATTCTCGCCGATCCCACCCATTTCCCGGCCGACCCGCGCGCCTGGCAACAGAAGGCACCCGCCGGCCTGCCCATCGTCGCGATGATGCGGTACCGGCCGAACGCGTTGCGGACCACCGACTCCGAACACGAGCGCTACCGTGCCGTCACGGCAACGGCGCTGGCGGGAGTCGATCCGAACTCGTTGCGCTCGGTGATCGCGCGAGCCGCGGTCGGCCTGATCAACGAATTCTGCGCCGACGGTGACGCCGACCTGATCGACCGATACGCCACGCCGCTGGTGTTCCGGGTACTCGGCGAACTGGCCGGCTGCCCACTGCCTCTCGCCGACCGCCTGGTCCCGGCGCTCACCGCCATGTTCGATATGCGCAACGACGAGGACGCCGTCACCGCCGCCGAAACCACGCTGGCCGAACTCGTCGCGACGAAACGCGCCGAACCCGGGGACGACCTCACCTCCCGGCTCATCGGGCACCCGGCGCAATTGTCCGACGAAGAACTCGTCGATCAGCTACTCGCCGTCTACCAGGCCGGAATCGAACCGGCCCGCGATCTCGTCGCCAATACCCTGCTGCTGATACTCACCGACCCGCGGTTCACGGTCAACCAGGTGGGTTTCGCACCGCCGACGCGGGCCGCGTTGGAGGAGGTGCTGGCCACCGATCCACCCCTGGCACATCACAGCATCGTCTATCCCCCGCTCCCGGTGCTCATCGAGGATGTGTGGCTGCCGGCCGATCAACCGGTACTCGTCAGTCCCGCGGCCTGTCACGACGACCCCGAGCGAACCGTGGGCCATCACCCGCCCCACGATACGAACCTGGCCTGGGGTGCGGGACTGCACGCTTGCCCGGCGCAGGCCCGTTCGATCACCTACCTACTCGTCGAAGAGGCCGTGGACCAGCTGCTGGACGCGCTACCGGACCTGCACCCGGAGTTCGGTCCCGACGAACCGGTCTGGCGGCCGAACCCCTTCCGGCGCGCCCTCACCGCACTCCGGGTCACCTTCCCCCCGATCCGGGGCATTCCGGTCTTCTGAGCCGACGCGCCCTGGTTCACCGGGCGTCCCGCTGGTCCGCGCCACTCGACGGGCCGTCCGGAGCCTGCCGAACCGTACGGACCGATACCGGTCGGCGCCGATGGTCCCAGGCCGGACGCACTCCCGGTACCGCATCCTCGACCACGTACGACGCGCGCGTCGATATCGGTGCGCCCGGGCGGCTCACATAGGGCAGCACCCGGAAATCGGTGCGCCACAGCTGTTCGTCCACCTCGACCCGGGCGTATCCGCGTTGCGCGTTGAAGAACTTCAGATCGGGATCGGCCGCGAGCAGTTCGACTCCGCGCCCCCCGATATCGATCCCGTCGCCACCGCTGGTGATCGAGGTACCGGTGAATTCCGCCGCCACCACCGGTGTCCGCGGATCGGCCGGATCGGCCCGCAGATCGGCGGCGTAGTTCTCGTGCCGGTCGCCGGTGATCACCACCAGATTGCGCACCGACCGTGCGGCCGCGGCCAGTACCGCGGCGCGCTCGGCGGGATAGCCGTCCCAGGTGTCCTCGGAGAGCAGGACTCCCGGTGCCGCGGCATGATGGGTGCGGCCGAGCACCACCTGATTACCGAGGATCTGCCAGCGAGCCGGCGATTTCGTGAAACCGCCGACCAGCCACTCCCGTTGAGACGCACCGAGAATCGAGTCGCCGCGCCGGAACTGGCGAGTATCGAGCATGGTGATCTCGGCCAACTCACCGAATCGGTAGCGACGGTGCAACCGGATCCGCGGCCCGGACGGCAACTGGGCCAGGCGCAGCGGCTGATGCTCGTACATCGCCTGGAACGCCGCCGCCCGGCGGGCCCGGAAAATCGGTGCCACGAGATCGCGATCCACGGATGCGCCCGGGGTGTCGCCGGCCCAGTCGTCGGCGAGTTCGTGATCATCCATGGTGATCAGCCACGGAAAGGCGGCATGTGCGCGCCGTAGCGCCGGATCGGATTTGTACCACGCGTAGTGCATTCGATAGCCGTCGAGGTCCCGGGGTTCGTGCCGTGATCCCGGTTCGACGGTGGTGCCGCTGCGGCCGCGGGCGATCGGATACTCGTAGAGGTAATCACCCAGATGCACGACGAGGTCGAGGTCCTCGCGGGCCATATGGTCGTACGCCGTGTAATGACCGTCGTTCCATGCCTGGCAGGACGCGAAAGCGAAGCGCAATCGACGGGGCCGGTGTCCGGGCGCCGGTGCGGTACAGGTCCGGCCGACCGGGGAGAACGCCGATCCGGCCCGGAAACGGTAGTAATACCAGCGCGCGGGTTCCAGACCACCGACTTCCGGATGTACCGAATGCCCCAGCGCGCGATCAGCGAGCACCGAACCGCGGCGCACCACCCGGCGGAACTGCTCATCGTGCGCGACCTCGTAGTCGACGGTCACCGGTTCGCGATTCATCCCGCCCGATCCGTCCGGGGCGCCGGGATCGGGCGCCAACCTCGTCCAGAGGACCACCCCGTCCGGTGTGGGGTCGCCCGAAGCCACACCCAGGGTGAACGGGTCACCGAGTCGCCGCGGCGCCCGGAACCGCGCGCTACCCGCCGCGGTGGTCCCGGCGAACAGCACGGCCGCCGCGGCGCCACCGGCCAGGAAACGCCTGCGCGTGATGTCCATGTTCCATGGATCCCGCACTCGGCTGACCACCCCGTGGCCCCCGGATGACGCCCCGATGACCATCGGACGAGCGTTGCCGGAGCCGCTCGGACAGGGACCGGGCGGCCACCGGAGCGAAGCGACTCGTACGTCGTGTAAGGTGACCGTATTCGCCGGTTCGCGGCATCCTCCACGCAGCTCCGAAACCTCAGAGTTATGTGTAACCGTCGGTTACACATAACTTGCCCGCTCATCCGGCCCGGGCGCAGGCCCGGCTCAGCCCTCGGAGTCCACTCGAACCAGGGCATCCAGCGGCATCGAGAACGGATACCCGCCGTCTGCGGAATCGACGGCTTCGATCACCGCGCGCCCTTCATCGGGTTCGACCTCACGCACAACGAACCGCGACCCACCGGACGCACCGATTCGCACCGTATCGCCGACTTCGATCATCCCCGGATGATAATCGAACGTGCGTGCGAAACCGCTGACCACCGCGCCGCGGCCCGGCCGTGTCGCGCCCACGACCGATCGTCACGAGCGCACGCACCCCGGCGGATATGATGCCGGCCTCCGGATCATCGCCGGGACTACGACCCGGCGGACCGGATTCACGGAGACCTACGTCCTCGATACCCACGCATACCGGACCGAGTAGCGGCATCCGCCCGCCGTCCCCGACCCGGAACGCGATATCGCGACAGCAGAACGCGTTGCCACCCACGGAATCGGCCCACGCACGGCGGATCCGGCTAGTACGGTATAGCCACCGCATTGCTGCGGGGTCAACGGGAGCGGTGGGAAAGGCGGGGCAGGATATGTTCGATCCGGTATCTTCGTCGACCGGAGTTGTTCCGTCGCAGGCTGATATGCCCGCTTCGGCACCGCGTGCCGGACAACTACCGAGGTACCTCCGCCGGCTGCGCCTCGATGCCACGCCGTTGCTGACGAACGGTCCACTCGGCGAGTCGCCCGTCGGCGGCGCTCCGGCGGCGTCGAATGCCGACGCTCCGACGCTGGCGGCCCGCTACCGCAGCGCCGAGCCGATCGACTGGGAAGGGACGCCGGTCCACCCGCTCTACAGCGAACAGTTGCCCACCGCGGCAGCGGCACTCACGATCACGCTGCTGTCGGCCACCCCACCGGCCGGACTGACCGGCGTCGGCATCGGCCTGTCGATGGTCGACGGGTACATCGGTATCGACCAGCGGCGATTGGCCGGTGTCGATATCTGGCGCGACGCCCTGGAGCGCGGAATCACCTTCGATCTGTCCGCGACCGCCCCCGGTGCGCTCTTCGCGCTGACTCCGGTCTGGGCAGACGCCGCGGGTGAACCGCGATCATGGTCCGGGAACTACGGAATCGTCGTCGAACGCACCGATAACGACCGCACCGTGCTGTGGTGCAGTATGGGCGAGGGGCCGCCCCATTTCGCTGATCTGGTGGTGGAAGTCCGCAGCACCGCACTGGATCCGCATCCGCGTCTGTTCACTCCGGGAGCCGTTGTCGTGCCGTCGGTCTCGGTGCCCACCGGCCCATCGGAGGCCGGGCACGCGGCGATTCCGCGTCCGGCCGTCGCGGGCACATCCGCCGCACCGACCGCCGGCCCGCGACGGCACGGGGCGTGGCCCGGCGGGGTCCCCGAAGCTCCGGTGGAAGACGCCGTCGAACCGGAGGGTTATCCGTGCAGTCTCGCGGACCTGGTCCTGCGCACTCGACACGCCGAGGAACCCGATCTCCTCGTCGAATCCCCGGACAGCCCGGACGAATTCCTCGACTACTCGTCCCTCTTCGACGACCCGGTAGCCGATGATCTACCCGAGCTCGAGGACTCCGATCCGGCGACCCTGCTCACCGGTCCGGATCAGTGGTACACCCGGACACTGGAAGAGGTCGCGGACCGAGACCTCGCCGGGGTCCACGGCTGGGCCGCGGCCCCGGACCAGACCGGCCTCGTCCCGGTGATCAGCGGCGAAGACCTGCCGGATTACGGCCCGGAGCCGCCCCGGATATCGCTCACCGGCGACAGCCGGACTGTATTCCCACTGCCCGCCGCCTATTTCGCCGCTCCGCGCGCCGCACGCTACGAACTGCCGGACGAATCCACCACCGCGAGCCTGTCGGTGGCCGATACCGTCGCCGACGGTTCGCTCGCACCGCAACCCACCGTCGGGAGTGAGCCCACCCCGGAGAGCCCGGATCGGCTGCACAGTCGCGGTGCCGCCTGTCACGCGGGCGGCGACGACGAGCAGGCTGCGCGGTTGTGGGCCGAAGCCGCCCACGCCGGACATCTCGGCGCCACCTATGACCTGGGCGAACTCTATTACCGGCACGACGAGCTGGAGGCCGCCGAACGGTGGTGGCGGGTGGCGGCCGGGCGCCGGCAGATCCAGGCCATGGCCGGCCTCGCCGATCTGCTGGAACACCGTGGCGCGATACCCGAGGCGCGGATGTGGCGCACCCAGGCCGTCGCCGAAGAGGTGATCGCCAACGCCGCCCAGACCACGGACTCGTACGCACTACCGACCGCGGAGCTGTGACCAGCGGCTACACAACGTTTTTTCGAACAGCGATCATTTTCGGCGACCTCGGTGGTCAAAGGTGGTGAATCTTCCGGCAGGTCACCCCTTGACCTGAACCATTGTCGAGGTTGTTGAGTTCATGACTATGGAAACCCCCCGGCGAACCGTCGCCGAACCCGCGGACCGTCTCGATCTCAGCGACCGTACGGTCCGGACCTTCGCGCATCTACTGGTGAACGTCCTCCTGGTGTCTTTCGTCAACTACACGGTCTGGTTCGGCATCACATTCTTCGTATACCTGGAGACCCGTTCGGTATTCGCCACCGGAATGATCGCCGGGATCTTCCTGGTCGCCATGGCCGGTACCGGAGTGTGGTTCGGCAGTATCGTCGACCACCACCGCAAGAAGAGCGTGATGCAGGTATCCGCCCTGGTCTCGCTGGGGATCTACACGCTCGCGCTGGCCTGCTACGCGATCACCCCGGCGGAGGTATGGCGAGACCCGGCGAGTGTACGGCTGTGGATGTTCGTAGTCCTCGTGATGACCGGCGTGATCGCCGGAAGTCTGCGCACGATCGCGCTACCCACCATGGTGACCGCCATGTTCGACGAACGGGTCCGCGACCGGGCCAACGGACTGGTCGGAACGACGACCGGTGTCTCCCATCTGATCACCTCGGTGGCCAGCGCCCTGCTGGTGGGGTGGAACGGCATGCTGGGTGTGCTGATCCTGGCCGTTGTCGTACCGGCCGTCGCGGTGGCGCACCTGCGCGGATTGACACTGCCGGAGTCGCTGGCCCAGGCCGCGGCCGCGGGTGAACCCCAGCGCGTCGACCTGCGCGGAACCGTCCGCGTCGTCCGTTCGATACCCGGGATGGTCCCGCTCATCGTCTTCTCCGCGCTGAACAATCTGTTGTTCGGCGGGCTCATGGCACTGATGGATCCCTACGCGTTGTCGATGATGTCGGTACAGATCTGGGGCGTCGTCTGGGGCGTGCTCAGCGGCGTGATGATCATCGGCGGCCTCCTGGTGGCACGCACCGGAACCTCCTCGAACCCGGTGCGCTTGATCCTGCTGATCAATCTCGCGCTGTGGGCGGTGATGCTGGTGTTCCCGATCCAGGACTCCGCGCTGCTGCTGATCGGTGGAATGGCCGTCTTCATGATGCTCATGCCCTTCGCGGAGGCGGCCGAGCAGACGGTACTGCAGAAGGTCGTGCCCTATCAGCGACAGGGCCGGGTCTTCGGATTCGCCCAGAGCGTCGAACAGGCGGCATCGCCGCTGACCGCCTTCCTGCTCAGCCCGCTGACCCAGTTCTTCTTCATCCCGTTCATGACCGACGGGTCCGGCGCGCGCTGGATCGGTGGCTGGTTCGGCACCGGCGAAGCCCGCGGTATGGCGCTGGTATTCGTACTGCTCGGCATTCTGGGTCTGCTGTTCACCGGTTTCGCACTGGGGAGCAGTTACTACCGGCGCTTGAGCCGGAGTTATCGCGAAGGCGGCGCGACGGCCGGGCAAACCGCGGGCAGTGCGCGACCCGTCGGGGAGATCGGGTCCGGGAAAGATTCGGACCCGGCGGCGGCCACCGCGGATCCGAGCACCGAACTGTGCCCCCAGGCGGCGGGATAGGTCCCGGGACGTGGCGAACTCCGTACCGGGCCCGGCGATCGCACCGGCCCGGACACGAAAATCGGTGGACCGGCCGAGACGGCCCGCCTAGAGTGTGCCGATATGGGAACTCTGTGCAACGGGGTGTGCGCGATCGGCGCGTACTACCTCCGGCCGCGCACGGCAGCTCGGACTCTGCCGGTGCACCCCGCACTCCGCTGATCCGGCCGAACCGTCCCCTTCGCGGGACCGTTCGGCCGTGAATCGGCGTCGGCTCCATCGAGCCGGCGCCGTCGCGACCACGCGACGCGTTCGCGCGCCGCCTGCTGCCCCGGCACGGGTCCGGGCGAATCAGCCTCTTTCGATTCGGCCCACTCCTCGGAGGACCCCCATGTCCCGCACTGCCCCGGGTCCGCGTGCCCGCGTATCCGCGACCCGCAAGCGGCTGTCCCAGAATTTCCTCACCGACCCCCGGATCGCCCGCCGTATCGTGCGGGCCTCCGGTATCGGCCGCGACGATCTCGTCCTGGAGATAGGGCCCGGTGACGGTATGCTCACCCGCCATCTCCTGCCCGCGGCCGCGCGCGTGGTCGCCTACGAGAAGGATCCGCACTACGCCCGCCGACTCGCTGTGCGCTATTCCGGCGATCGGCGTATCCAGGTGCGGAACCAGGATTTCCGTACGGTCACCGCACCGCGGGAACCGTTCGCCGTCGTGGCCAACATCCCGTTCGCGGTCAGTACCGATATTCTGCGCTGGTGCCTGGCCGCGCCGCGACTCACCTCGGCCACCCTGCTCACCCAGTACGAGTTCGCGCGTAAACACAGCGGCGACTACGGGCGGTGGACCAAACTCACTGTTACGCACTGGCCGGAATCGGTATTCGCGCTCGGCGCGCGGATCGACCGCCGGGAATTCTTTCCGGTCCCCCGGGTCGACGGCGCGATCCTGCAGATAATCCGGCGTCCCGCTCCGCTGCTGCCGGCCGGCGAACGCGCCCGGTACCGACACACGGTGGAACTGGGTTTCTCCGGACTCGGCGGTTCACTCGCCGCCTCGCTGCGCCGCGCGCACTCCGCACGCCGGGTGAACTCGGCCTGCGCGGCCGCCGGGATAGCGAACGATGTTCCCGTGGGCCTGGTACCGCCGGACGCGTGGCTCGTCCTCTATCGACAGCTGCACGAAACGGATCCGGCCGGCCCCGGAGCCGGTACGCCGGGTCGCTGACCCGGGCACGACGACGGGGACGAACCCGCGCTGGATTCGTCCCCGTCGCCCTGGGCGAATGCCCCGTCTACACCGGCGTGAACTCGCGATCGGCGATATAGACCGGTCGCCGGCCCGGCGCGGCGAAAGGTTCCTCCAGAGTGTTCTCCACACTGTTGAACACCAGGAAGATATTCGACCGCGGGAACGGCGTGATGTTGTTGCCCGACGCGTGCATGATGTTGGAGTCGAACAGCAGCGCCGAACCGGCCGCACCGGTGAACTGGGTTATCCCGTACTTATGAGCCAGATCGGTGATATCGGCCCGGCTCGGCACCCCGACTTCCTGCTCGCGCAACGACTCCCGATAGTTGTCCGCCGGCGTCGCGCCCTGACACGGCACGTACGTCCAGTGCGACCCCGGCATCACCATCAGGCTGCCGTTGTACGGGTAGTTGTCGGTCAACGCGATGGACAGGCTCACCGCCCGAGGCGAAGGCATACCGTCTTCGGCGTGCCACGTCTCGAAATCGGAGTGCCAGTAGAAACCGGTGCCGAATCCGGGCAGGTAATTGACCCGGCTCTGGTGGATGTACACATCCGAGCCCAGTACCTGCCGGGCCAGGTCCACGACCCGGGCGTCCCGCACCAGCTCCGCCACCGCCGGACTCAGTTTGTGCACTTCGAACACCGAGCGCACTCGCTGCGACGATTTCTCCACGATGAGCCGGTTGTCACCCCGCAAATCCGGATCGCTTGCCAGCCGGTCGATCTCGGCGGCGTACTCGGCCACTTCCTCCGGGGCCAGCAAGCGATCCATTATTGCGAAACCGTCGGTATCGAACGCAGCCAGCTCCGCGTTGCCGATCCGGCCCCATACGGTCGCGTCGTGCCGCTCCTGCAGCAGCCGGCGATCCGCGGTTCTGGTCGGATAGCGATCGATCCGATTGTCTACCAACGTCGTTCGTCCTTCCTCTCAGTCGGCCGGAACGGCGATCAACGGATAAACGCCGTTCTCGTCGTGCACCTCCTGCCCCGTGACAGGAGGATTGAACACGCACAGCATCCGCATCCGTGTCCGTGTCCGCACCTCGTGCTTCTCGTGCCCGTTCAGCAGATACATGGTGCCGGGGGCCAATTCGTAGGTGCGGTCGTTCGTCAGGTCGGTGAGGGTGCCTTCACCCTCGACCAGCCAGACCGCTTCCACATGGTTCTGATAGTGGAAGACGTGGGTGGTACCGGCCTTGATGGTGGTCTCGTGGAACGAGAACCCCACACCATCACCGCCCAGCACGATCCGTTTGCTACGCCAATCCTCGGCACCCACGTCCCTGTCGGTGCCGGTGATTTCTTCGGTGGTGCGCACGATCATCTGATGTTCCCTTTCAGCTGCAAACGGTTTCGACGGCGTCGCTCAGAATGTGCAGACCCTGATCGAGTTCGTCATCGGCGATGGTCAGCGGCGGCAGCAGTTTGACGACCTCGTCGGACGCGCCCGAAGTCTCGGTCAGCAGCCCACGGTCGAACGCGACCTGGCACACCTTCCCGGCCTGCGAGGCGTCGTCGAAGACCAACCCGTGCACAAGGCCGCGGCCCCGAGTGGACACGCCCGGAACGGCCACGGCGATCTCGTCGAGTGCCGTGGCCACCCGCTTCCCCTTGGTGAGGGTGGACTTCTCCAGTACATCATCGGACCAATAGTGCTCGAGCGCCACCTGCGCGGTCACAAAAGACGGATTGTTACCGCGGAAAGTGCCGTTGTGCTCACCGGGTGACCACACGTCGTGCTCGGGCTTGAACAGCACCAGCGCCATCGGCAGGCCGTAACCGCCGATCGACTTGGACAGGGTCACGATATCGGGGGTGATACCGGCCGATTCGAAGGAGAAGAACGGGCCGGTACGGCCACAACCCATCTGGACATCGTCGACGATGAGCAGAATGCCGCGGGCCGCGCACAGCGAGGCCAGATGCCGCAACCATTCGTCACGGGCCAGGTTCACCCCGCCCTCGCCCTGCACGGTTTCCACGATGACGGCGGCCGGGCGGTCCAGGCCGGACGACGAATCGTCGAGCACCCGCTCCATCCACAGGAAGTCGGTGGTGGTGCCGTCGAAGTAGCCGTCGTAGGGCATCGGGGTGGCATGGTTGAGCGGGACACCGGCGCCCGCGCGCTTCATGGCGTTACCCGTCACCGATAGTGCGCCCAGCGTCATCCCGTGGAATGCGTTGGTGAAGCTCAGGATGGTCTGGCGACCGGTCACTTTACGCGCCAGTTTGAGCGCGGCCTCGACCGCGTTGGCACCGGTCGGACCGGGGAACTGCACCTTGTAATTCAAACCGCGGGGAGCCAGCAGGGTATCGCGGACGGTTTCCAGCAGCTTGCGCTTCGCCACCGTCGACATATCCAGGCCGTGCGTGATTCCGTCGCCCGCGATGTAGTCGATCAATGCGGATTTCAGGATCGGGTTGTTGTGGCCGTAGTTCAGCGCGCCCGCCCCCGCGAAGAAATCGAGAAAATCCCGACCGGACTCATCACGCAACCATGCACCCTGCGCGGTCTCGAAGACCGTCGGCCAGGAACGGCAGTAGCCGCGGACATTCGATTCGATTTCGTCGAAGATCGTCGGTTCGGCGGCAATCATGAGTGATCCCTTTCGGTTTTACGGGCGATCGGGGAAATATGGTAAAGGTCCTCGGCTGCGTGACTGTCCGGGAAAACATCCGGTTCGAACAGTTCGCTGCGCACCATTTCGGCGCCACGGCGGCGAGCCAGTGAGGCGAACATGGCGATCGAGGCAGGATTGTCGGGGGAAACGGTGGTTTCCAGCGCCTCGACGGCGCCGCCGGCCGGATGGCCGGGCGCGGTGACGGTGGAAACCAGCCAGTCCAGCATGGCGACCCCCAGGCCGCGGCCACGCTGGTCGGCGTCCACGGCGACCTGCCATACGAACAGGGTGCCGGGCGCTTCGGGTCTCGAATAGCCGGTCACGAATCCGACGACTCGGCCTTCGCTCTCGACGACCACCGATGTGGCGGCGAAATCGCGGCACCACAGCAGGTAGGCATAGCTCGAATTGACATCCAGAACCTGCGACTCGTCGGCGATCTGCCACAGTCGCGAGGCGTCGGTGATCCGCGGTGCCCGAAAGAGCACGCCGGTACTGGCGGGCTCCGCATCGGTAGCGGCGGACGAAGTGGTCGAGCCGGTGCCGGCGGCACCGGCGGTCTGCGTTGACTCAGTGTGTAAAGGCATACATCTCCGATGTGTGCTTGCAGTACTTTTCCAGGCTCGCGAATCGACATTGAGCTGGCCTGGTCGAGTTCTTTACGATCGTGTTACAGGCTTGTTAAGTGACCCTCCTATTGAATAACCGGAAGCCGGATGATGAAACGTGCTCCCCCACCGGGACGCTCGTCACATTCCACCCGGCCGTGGTGAGTGGCTACTGTTTCGGCGACCAGCGCCAAGCCGATACCCGTTCCGCCGGCGGCGGCGCGACGGCCGGTACGCGACGTGGCGAAACGCTCGAAAATACGCTCGCGATCCGCCGGCGCGACACCGGGCCCCGCGTCGTCCACCTCCACGACGGCGTCGCCGCCGTCACGGCGCACCGTCACCGCGACCGCGCCCCCGCCGTGCCGGTCGGCGTTCTTCAACAGGTTCACCACCGCACGTTCGAGTTCGAGCTTGCGGCCCCGCACGGTGGCGTCCTCCCGGACCTCCAGCAGTTCCGCCGGACGGCGGCTGTCGTGCAGCGTGTGCGCGACCAGGTCACCCACCGACACCGGGTCGGCGTCACCATGGTGCATACCGGCCTCCACTCTGGCCAGGGCCAGTAGATCGTCGAGCAGCCGCCGTAGGTGGTCGACCTCCGCACTCACGAGATCCAGTGCGCGGCGCGAACGCGACGGCATGTCCTCGCGGTACCGATTCAGTACATCCACCGCTGTGGTCAGCGTGGTGAGGGGGGTGCGCAATTCGTGACTGACATCACCGAAGAGCCGGTGTTCCCGGTCGATCCGCCGCTGGAGCGATTCGACCATTCGATTGAACGAATCCACCGTGCTGGCGAGATCCTGGTCGTTGCTGTGCGGCAGGCGTGTGTCCAGCTCACCGGCGGCGATCAGCGCCGCTGCCGCAGCGACATCGTGGAGCGGTTTGAGCATCCTACGACTCACCCATACACCGACGGCGGCACCGACCAGAGCCGCGACCATCGCGCATCCCAGCAACAGCACGGGCCGGTGCTGGATCCGATCGCTGAAGGTGCGGCTCTCATCGCTGATGACGGCGAACACCCCGAGGACCAGGGCCAGCGCCATCAGACCGGAGGACACCGCGAATGCGGTAGTCACCCGGCTGCGCAGGCTCCAGCCACCCGAATCGAGGCCGATCCGGGTGGCGCTCGTCGCGCTGCCCATGACTTAGCGCTGCACGTCCAGCCGGTAACCGAGGCCACGGACGGTGACCACGATCCGCGGGTCGGACGGATCCCGCTCGATTTTGGTGCGCAACCTGCGCATATGGACATCGACGATACGTTCGTCGCCGAAGAATCCGCGGTCCCAGACCCGCTCGAGCAGGACGTCCCGGCTGAGGACGCGACCGGGCACCTCGGCGAGTTCGCACAGCAGCCGGAACTCGGTGATGGTGAGGTTGATCGCCTCGTCGCCGCGGCGCACCGCGCCGCCATCGGGTGACAGGATCAGTGGCGAATCGGGATCGGCGTCGAGCACCACCTCGATGGGCATATCCCGCTCCACCGAGAGCCGGGCCCGCCGGCGCAGCGCCCGCATCCGGGCGGTGATCTCCTTGATCTCGAAGGGTTTGGTGACGAAATCGTCGGCGCCGGCCTCGAGGGCGGCCACCACATCGTGGGTATCGTCACGGGCGCTCACCACGATGATCGGGACGTCGTGATCGCGACGGATCTCGCGGATACAGGTGAACCCGTCCATACCGCCGAGCATGAGGTCGACGATCATCACATCGGGCACGCCGATCGTGCGGAGATGAGTGAGCGCGGCCTCGGCTTCCTCGGCCTCCGCGACGTCGTAGCCCTCGTCCTCCATGGCCAGGCGCAAAGCGCCCCGGACCCGGTCGTCGTCTTCCACGATCATCAGGTTCGCGCTCAATATTCAATCCCTTGCAGACGCACGTGGCGTGCCGCGGTGCGGGTTTTCGCATCCCCGTACCGACGCGACAGCCCGCTACTCAGTTTACTCGAGCAACCTTTCGGTTATACGAGTAGCCGGAAGGCCTGCCGGATAAACCCCCAGAGTGAAATGCCTCACATTCAGATTGCGTCCGCGGGCTCCAAGCGGAAGAAGTTGCTGGGCATTCCGTCGGAGCGCATCTCCTGGTATCGGAAGAGCAATTTCCGCGCGTCGAAGGTGGCGAACCAGTCGGCCCAGCTGACCGGCTGCAGGACGGCGCCACCGTAGTGCGGGAAGTCCAGACGTAGGACGCCCACTTCCCCGTCGTACTGACTGCCGGGTGTCGTCGCCGGATTGGCACCACGCCGCTGGGCCCACTGGCGGATGACCTCGTGGTTCGTGGTGACCATGCTTGTTCCGGGAGCGGCGGACAGGCCACCCTTCATGACGAACCTCCTTGCGGTAGGTGCGTGCGTGCTCGCCCCGGTACGACCTTCGGTATCCGCACCGGCTTTTCCGTCTTGTACCCGCCTTCGCACTTTTGCAAACACAGCGGATACCGAGAATTCGCCGAGTTCGCTACCGGAGCCGACGCAGCCCGTGTGACGGGACGGGACGATCAGCCTGTTGCCCAGAAGTTGCCGAGACGGTTCAGCGGGTCATCCGCCGCCGGAAATCGGTGTCAGCGCGACCGTGATGTTATCGCTGCCACCACAGACGACGGCGTAGTCCACGAGCGCCCGCGCCCCTTCCGTGATCGGCACACCGAGCGCACGCCGAGCCAGATCGGGCGCACCGGGCAGATAGTTCCACAGCCCATCGGTGCACAGCAGCAGCACGCCGGGAGTATCCGTGTAGTAGGTACGGATACTGTCCGCGGACCAGGGCTGCTGACCGGCGTCGGCGCCCAGCCAGCGCATCAGGGTGTGCGCCCGGGGGTCGGCCATCGCCGCCTTCTCGTCCATGGCCCCGGCCTCGACCAGGGTCTGCGCCCAGGAGTCGTCCACGGTGAGCTTCTGCGCGCCGGCGAGCAGTCCCGGATGACCGGGCCGGGCCGGCTGTTCGGGGGGCCGTTCACCGGTCGCCAGCCAGTAGGCGCGACTATCGCCGATATTCGACACGGTGATCGAGATCCGGCCGCCGGGTTCGGTCTGCACGATGGCCGAGACGTAGGTGCACGACGGCGCGTCCCCGTCCGGCCCGACCAGATTACGGACCGCCTCCGACGCCGCGGCCATACCCGCGGCCGTGGCTTCCTCGGCGGTGCGATCTCCGGCCAGCGCCGACAGACACGCGTCCACCCCGGTCCGTACCGCGGTCCCCGAGGCGGCCTGCGGATCCGGCGAGGAAGAGACTCCGTCACAGACCACCAGCACAATGGTCTCGGGCTGCCCGCTGTCGTCCGGCACGACCGCGGCCGCCACGGCGTCCTCGTTGCGCGCGTGCAGGATTCCGCGATCGGTCACCAGGCCCACGACACCCAGATCGGCCTCGAACCGATCCTGGACACGATGCGGGTGTTCGCAGGTGGGGCATCGGGGGCCCCGGCTCTGCGTTCCGCAGTTCACACAGACCACTTCGGCGAACTCGTCGTCCGGCAGCGCGACACGATGGATACCGGACGCCAGCAGTTGCCGGGGGACGGTGGCCTCCGCGGCCGCGGCGCGGCGACGGGTATCGAGCGTTTCCCGGACGCGCGGCACCGGTTCGGTCACCGCGTCGAGAAGTTCCGCCGGGTCGGCGCCTCCGGCGTTCGCGTCAGGGTTCATCCGGCCGCCATATTCATGAGTAGTTTCCGGTGCTCGCGAATCCGGATATTCCGGATATCTCGGGTCCGCACACCGCCCCCCTTCGTTCGACCCGTTCCGTGCTGACGATGGACGATAGTACGCGGTACACCGACGGGCGAGTTCACCCGCGCTCCCCCACCGCGCGCACCGCTTTGCGCGCCGCCACCAGCACCGGATCCCATACCGGCGAGAAAGGTGGCGCGTAGCCCAGATCGAGTGTCGTCATCTGCACCACCGTCATTCGCGCGGTCAGGGCCACCGCCGCGATATCGACCCGTTTACCGGCACCCTCGCGGCCGACGATCTGCACGCCCAGCAATCGGCCGGTCAGGCGTTCGGCCAGCATCTTCACCGTCATCGGTGGTGCGTCCGGGAGGTATCCGGCGCGGCTGGTGGATTCGATGGTGGCCGTGACGTACTGCAGGCCCGCGGCACGGGCATCCTTCTCCCGCAACCCTGTTCGCGCCACCTCGAGGTCGCAGACCTTGCTGACCGCGGTACCGACCGCGCCCGGGAACGTCGCGTACCCACCGCCGATATTGGCGCCGATGATCTGACCGTGTTTGTTCGCGTGGGTACCGAGCGCGATATGCCTGCGCATCCCGGACACCAGGTCCAGCACTTCCACACAATCCCCGCCCGCCCAGATGTTCTCGTGCCCGGTCACCCGCATGGCCGAATCCGTGAGCAATCCGCCGTGGTCCCCGAGCGGCAACCCGGCGGCGGCGGCGAGCGCCGTCTCCGGGACCACGCCCGTCCCCAGGACCACCACATCCGCGGGATACTCGCGTCCGGCGGCCACCACGGCGCGGGCGCGGCCGTCGTCCCCGGTACGGATCTCGGCGACCGCGCTGTCGCCGATCACGGTGACACCCATACCGCACAGGGCGTCGCGCACCAGCGCACCCATATCCGGATCCAGTGTCGACATCGGCTGCGCGCCGCTGTGCACGATGGTGACTTCGTATCCGCGGCGGATCAATGCCTCGGCCATTTCCACGCCGATATACCCGGCCCCGACGACCACCGCCCGCCGGCCGGTACCGGCCGCGAGCGCGGCGATGAGCGCCTCGCCGTCGTCCAGGGTCTGCACGCCGTGCACTCCGGGCGCGTCGATACCGGGCACCGCCGGCCGGATGGGCCGGGCCCCGGTCGCGAGGACGAGGTCGTCGTAACCGGTCCAGGTTTCCATGCCCGTGGCCAGGTCCCGGCTGCGCAGCCGGCCTGCGGCCACATCGAGTTCGACCACCTCGTTGCGTAGGCGCACATCGATTCCGCGGGCCCGGTGTTCCGCGGGGGTGCGCGCGATCAGGTGATCGCGCTCCCGCACGTGCCCGCCCACCCAGTACGGGATTCCGCAGGCGGAGTAGGAGGTGAAATGTCCGCGTTCGAACACCACGATCTCCAGCTCCGACGCCTCCCGGAAACGCCGCGCCTGCGCGGCCGCGGACATTCCGGTCGCGTCACCGCCGACGATCACCAACCGCTCGGTCATGAGATCAAACTACCCAGCCGGGGCAGCGGAGCAGCCGTGCCGGCACCCCCGCCGGTTCTGCCCGCCGTCGGAACACCCGGGGACCGGCGAGGCCGCCACCGAGCCGGACCGGTTGTCCGGTGTCACGACCGAGCCCCGGCCACCGGCGATCGGCCGCTGTGGATCAGGCGGATCGGGCACCGATCAGCGGAAGCCGGCCCACCGCCCCACGGGCGCGGCGCCCGGGACCGGGGATCTCGGCGCCGGAGTGGTCGGTGAAGGTCAGGATGCCGTCCTCGATCGGGCTCTTGCGCAGGTAGGCGCGGTCGCGGAAATAGCTGTTGACCACCTTCCACGGGCCGCCGGTGCCCTGCCGCGGCATCACTGCGTCCCCGCGCTGGATATAACCGGAACTCAGCGCGCCGCCCATCACCGAAGCCTCGGAACGATCGGAGTCCGCGGCGCGGACCACGAATCGCGTATACCCCTTGTCGCGCATCCGGTTGAGCACCCGGGTGAAGTATTCGGCGGCCAGATCGGCTTTGAGGGTCCAGGACGCATTGGTGTACCCGAGCACCATCAGCGCGTTGGGGATCCCGTCGAGCAACGAACCCTTGTACATGACCAGGTCCCGGGTGACGACCGGTTCGCCGTCGACCTCCAGGGCGACACCGCCCAGGATCTGGATGGTCAGTCCGGTGGCAGTGACGACGATATCGGCCTCTATCTCCGCACCCGAGGACACCCGGATCCCCTTCTCGGTGAAGGTTTCCACAGTATCGGTGACCACCGAGGCGTCGCCGCGGCGTAGCGCCTTGAACAGATCTCCGTCGGGGACAACGCACAGACGCTGGTCCCACGGCGCGTAGTCGGGGGTGAAATGACGCATGTCCACCCCGGGACCGACCGCCATTCGCACCCATTTCAGGAACATCTGCCGGGCCAGCTTCGGCCGTCGGCGCGACAATTGGTAGCTGGCCTGCTGCACCGCGATATTGCGGGCCCGCCCGATCTGGTAGGTGAGCCCGGCGGGCGAGCCGACCTTCGTCATACCCAGCGCTACCGGGTCCTCGCCGGGGATCGAGGCGATATAGGTGGGTGAACGCTGCAGCATGGTGACGTGCGCGGCCTCGCCGACCATCGACGGCACCAGGGTGATCGCGGTGGCGCCGCTGCCGATCACGACGACCTTCTTGTCGCGGTAGTCCAGATCCCCGGGCCAGTGCTGCGGATGCACGATCCGGCCGGTGAAGGAGTCCTCACCGGGGAACGAAGGCCGGTGGCCGTTGTCGTAGTCGTAGTAGCCGGTGGCGCCGACCAGGAAGGTGCTGGTCCAGACCTCCTCGGCACCGGTCGCCTCGTCGACCACCCGCACGGTCCAGCGATTGTCCGAACCGGCCCAGCTCGCCGAGACGACTCTGCGGCCGAACCGGATATTCGGAGTCACACCGTATTCGTCGGCGGTTTCGCCGATATAGCGGCGGATACCGGCACCGTCGGCGAGCATCCGGGTACCGCGCCACGGCCGGAAACCGTAGCCGAAGGAGTACATATCGGAGTCGGAACGGATACCCGGGTAGCGGAACAGATCCCAGGTGCCACCGACCGCGCTGCGGCGCTCCAGGATCACGTAGCTGCGCCCGGTGTTCTCTTTCTCCAGGTGGCAGGCCACATCGATACCGGACAGACCGGCTCCGATGATCAGTACGTCGACATGCCGCGTCATTGCGTTCCTCGTCTGCTCGTGCCGGGGTCGTCGCCGATCACGGCAGACACACCCTTTAGGTGTTACCGAGAGTACTCAATACTTCGCCCGACCACCTCTCGTGACATTCCGAACCATCACCTCCGGCCGCGCGGCTCCGACCGTACCCGCACGACGAGCGGGCCGACCCGGCACGAACACACAACGCCGACCCGCTTCGTCACCCACTCCGCCGGACACCGGGAAGTCGACCCATCCGGTAGAGCCGCGGCCGGAGTGCAGCACCCCGCACACGCCGGCGCGTTACCCACCCGGCTGTGATTCGAAACATATTCACCCGCCAGTCAGAATCACTGTCCGTCCACTTCAGCACCCGAACAGCCCGATACGACCGGCCACTCGGCGGTCGATACGGCACCGCACCGGGTTTGCGCCACGCCCCCGCCCGGATCTCAACAACAGACGACCGCGGCGGCCGCCACGCCACCGAGGGAGACGACCGCGGCCGACAGGGCCACCGGAACACCCCGCCACCCGGCCCCGCCCACCGCCCGGTCACACACCGGGCGCGGTTCTCCGTCGCGCGACCGGCGGCCGTCCCAGAGCCGCCGTCCCAGCGCGCCGAGGGTGATCAGCACTGTCGCGATCAGCATCCCGAGCCCTCACATTCCGGCCACGGGGACGGAGCGACCGTCCGCAACGGAAGAGGGCCGCCGAGACGGGCGCACGATCCGCTGCCGGATCAGGCTCTCCGCCGTATCACGGACGGTCTCGTCCACCGGCCGCATGGTCCAGCCCAGCTCGTCCCGGGCCCGGGCGGCACTCATCCGCTCGACTTTTCCCAGCGTGGGCACGGTGAGCCGTAATCCGCGGTCGAATACCGCCGCCAGGCGCACCAGCCGGTCGGGCAGGCCACGAGTGGCGATACGGAAGCCGCGCGGCCCGTACTCCGCGGCCAGCAAGCGCGCCATATCCCGCATCCATACGTGTTCACCGGCGCAGATATAGCGCCTCCCGGCCGCCTGCGCCGTCTCCAGCGCCAGCCGGTGCGCCACCGCGAGATCCCGGACGTCCACGACCGACCACCCGACCCTCGGCAGGCCCGGTACGGCACCGGCCAGCAGCCGCCGCACCGGCTCGTGCGAGGTACTCGTCCCCGGCGACAGCAGCGGCCCGAGGACCATACCCGGGTTCACCACGACCAGTTCGAGATCCCTTGCCGCGGGGAGGGATTCGGCGAACTCCCAGGCAGCACGCTCGGCGAGCGTCTTACTCCGCTGATAGGCGGGACTGCGTTCGACGACGGTCCAATCCGCCTCGGTCCGCATCGCATCGTCGTGGTGCCCGTGGGCGATCGCGGCGATGGAAGAGGTCAGGACCACCCGTCGTACCGCGGGCGCGGCCGCGGCGGCCCGCAATACCCGCAGCGTGCCGTCCACCGCGGTCCGGATCAGTTCACCGTCGTCAGCGGGCGGAGCCGAGGGGAACGGCGAGGCCACATGCAGCACGTACGTGCAGCCCGCGACGGCTTCGGCCCAGCCGTCGTCGTGGTTCAGATCCGCCGCGGCGAATTCGAGTACGCCGCCCACCCGAGCGGCGTACTCGGCCAGATGCGCGCGTTTGCCGGTATCGGCGAGGTCGCGCACGGTGCCACGGACCGCGTAGCCGTGATCGAGTAGTTCGACGATGACGTGTCCGGCGACGAAACCCGTCGCGCCGGTGACGAGTACCTGTGTGCTCATTTCCACCTGCCCCGATATCGGTCGGCGTCCATCTGAACGCCGCTCAGATAATCTAAGCACCGCATAGATGCGCTGTCCAGACCCGGCCCGGACATCGAACTCGATTCGCTTACCCTCAGAAGGTGACCCGGACCTCCTACCACCACGGCGCCCTCCGCGATGCCCTGCTGGCCGCCTGTCTGCGGCTCATCGAAACCGAGGGCATCGCGGCGGTGAGCCTGCGGCGGGTCGCCCGGGAAGCCGGGGTGAGCTCCGGCGCCCCCTATCACCACTTCGCCGATCGCGCGGCGCTGTTGGCGGACCTCGCCACCCGGGGCTTCCGGCTGCTCACCGAACAACTGACCGCCGCGCGTGCGACAGCGGATTCCCCCATCGCCGCACTCGTCGCGCTGGAACACTGCTACGTCCGTTTCGCCGGCGAGCAGCCCGGCTACTTCCGGCTGATGTTCCGTCCGGAGTTGTCGCAACCGGAGAAACATCCCGAGACCCGCGCCGCCGGTGAGGCCGCCTTCGGCGTACTGGCCGATGCGGTCGCGGCCTGCGTGGCCGCCGGCGAGCTGGCGCCCGAGCGCGCCGAGCCGACCACCGTCACCCTCTGGGCGCTCGCACACGGCCTGGCCTCGCTGTGGCTGGACGGTCAGCTCGAGAAGCGCAGCATCCTGTTCGGCACGACGGCGACAGATCTGGTCGATTCGGTCCTCGACGGCATCACCGGTTTCGTCGGCACCGAGACCGGACGAATACCGCCCCGGTAGCCACCGCTCGTCGAGGCGACGGACCCGGACAGCCGGCCGGTTGCCGGTGCCGCGATCCGCCGGACCACTCCACCAGAGCCACAACCGGAATCTGTGGGTGAATTCACGCCCCCATACACCGGTGCGCCGAACGGATGCCCGGTCCGGTACCGGCCCATGCGACGGGGTATGCCCGGAATAGAGTGGACCGGACCCGGGTCCGCGTGCTGCCGCCCGAGCCGACCAGGAGGATTTGTTGTCGATGAACGCCACGAAAGCCCGCGCGGGCCTGATGATCGCGGCCGCCGTGTTCGCACTGACCGGCTGTACCGAGATCGAGCGGGCGATGAACAAGGGCGGCGATACGCCGTGCCGCGAATACGTGCAGCAGGACCAGAAGACCCAGCGCGTCACCATCACCAAGTTCCTGGAGGAGCAGCAGGGCGGGGAGCCGACCGGTACGAACGTGGATCTGTCCATCGCGGCGGTGAACGCGTTGTGCAGCGTTCAGGCCAATGCCGACACTCCGATCGAACGAGCCGACGTCGCCGGTATCTTCATCCGGAAATAGGCTCTCGCGCAGCAGCTTCGGAAATCGACGGCGGGGCGGGCGGGTAATCCGGCCGCACCACCGCCGCAGACCGGACGT
Organism: Nocardia sp. NPDC003963; assembly: GCF_053605105.1. Taxonomy (NCBI): domain Bacteria; kingdom Bacillati; phylum Actinomycetota; class Actinomycetes; order Mycobacteriales; family Nocardiaceae; genus Nocardia; species Nocardia sp. NPDC003963. The sequence continues at coordinate 139,117 of NZ_JBSGIP010000001.1, read as the reverse complement.
CGCACTGCCCTATACCACAGTCGTTTTCGGCGAACCATGGACACCCTCTCGCTCCGGCGCTCGCGATACGCAAGAATGTGTTCGCAAAAGTGCCGGCCGTAGTGCGCCGGTATCTCGGACAGCGGCCGACCGGATCACCGGGCCCTGTTCGATTCGGGGCCGGAGACGATGTGCAAGGGAGCGATATGTTTCATCGGATCTATTCGGTAGCGCCGTCGCGGCGCCGTGGCACACGGAGCTGTTGATGGCATATCGCAGCGACCGGGTCGCGGTAACCGATCGGGCCCGTAACGCGTTACGCGAGCTGATCGAACAGCACGGACCGATCCTGCTGTACCTTCCGCACAGCGATACCGCCGACCCGCAGCCGGACTGGCTGCCGATACGCGATTTCCGTGCCGCCGAGGGCGATATGCTCTTCGGCCGCCTGGCCTGGCATACCGAACTGTGGATGAGCGCGCAGGCGTACACGCGATTCGAACGCGAACACCTCACCGTGGACGTCCCCGCCGACGGTGGGCCCGTACCGGGTAGTGACTCCGACGGCGGTACGGACCCCGCGGAATCCGCGATCTTCCTGCTCCGCGCCCGTCGGCTCAGTGCCGCGGAAGCCGCCGCCCTCGACGCGCGCAAACGCGGTGGCCGCGGCGCCACGAACTGAGCCGGCCGCCCGCCTCAACGGCCGGGCAGCAACCGCAGCGAACGGGCGACGGTCATCAGCACCCGCTGCCACAGATCTCGCGGAATCAGTGGCGGCGGGTCCAGATTCAGTACACGAGTCGACACCACCGTCTGCGGTTCGGTGAATTTCAGCAACCCTTCGGGTCCGTGCCGACGGCCCACACCGGAGATCCCGGTCCCGCCCATGGGCGCCCCGGTCGTCCCCCAGGCCGGCGCGTACCCCTCGTTCACACACACTGTGCCCGTGTTCAGCTGACGCGCGATCCGCTCACCCTCGGTACGACTGCCCGCCCACACACTCGCGTGCAACCCGTATTCGGTGTCCACGGCCGCCGCGACCGCTTCGGCGACGGTATCCACCGGGTAGACCGAGACCAACGGGCCGAAAGTTTCCGCACGTGCGCAGACCATCTCGTCGGTGACACCGGTGAGCACGGTCGGCTCGAAGAACAGCGGGCCGATATCGGACCGCGGCTTCCCACCGGTGCGCACCTCGGCTCCCCCGGCGACGGCATCGGCGAGATGTTCGGTGACAGTGCGCAGCTGCGCCGCGGAGATGAGCGAACCGATATCCATCGAGTTGTCGTATGCGGCACCGAGTCTCGCGGCCTCGACGGCGGCGGTGAACTTCTCGATGAACTCGCCGGCCACCGCTCGATGGACGTAGATCCGTTCGATGGAGATACACAACTGACCGGCGTTGGAGAAGCAGGCGCGCACCGCCGCCCGGGCCGCCCGGCCGATATCGGCGTCCGCGGTGACGATCATCGGATTCTTTCCGCCCAGTTCGGCGGAGAACCCGATGAGCCGCGCTCCGCATCGCTGGGCCAGACTGCGCCCGGTATCCGACGAACCGGTGAACATCAGATAGTCACAGGAATCCACCATCGCCGTACCGACCACCGGACCCGGGCCGGTCACGACCGCGAGCAGATCCTTGGGCAGGCCCGCCCGGTAGAGCAGTTCGGCGCCCGCGAGGGCCGAGAACGGTGTACGACTGTCCGGTTTGAGGATCACGGCGTTACCCGCCAGCAGTGCGGGGATCGCATCGCCCAGCGACAGCACCAGCGGATAGTTCCAGGGCGAGATCACCGCCACGACCCCCTTGGGCCGCGCCCCGACGAACGCGCGGTTGAGTATCGGGAAGGCGCCGGGCACGGATCGCTCGTCCAGCAGTGCGGGGGCCACCCGCGCGAAATAACGCGCGGCGAACATCAACCCCATGACCTCCTCCTGCGCCGCCCAGCGCGCTTTACCGGTCTCGGCCTGAATCACATCCATCGACGCCGCGCGATGCGCCACGACCAGCGACCGGTAGCGGTGCAGCACCCGGGCGCGCTCGCGCACCGGACGTGCCGCCCAATGGGCCTGTGCCGTACGCGCGCGGGCGACAGCAGCGGCGACGTCCTCGGCCGTACCGACGGGCACCGAACCCAGCGGTCGTCCGGTGAAAACCTCCTCGATGACGCGCGCCGGACGCGCAGCGGGATCGTCGATCGCGACCAGGGAGCGCAACCGGTCGAAGACTTCGGTATCGGGAACGGGCATCATGCCTCCTACCAGTCGATATCCGCGAGGTGAGGACGAATCTACCCAGCCGAGACCGGCCCGCGGGGTAGCCGCCACGCCGCATATGCCGGATTCGGTGTCAAAGTGAGTCCTGTTCAATGGGATTCGATGTGCAGGAAACCCGGTGAACGGCTACTTTGTGGCGATGTTCAGAGCGAGGCTCGGTGTCCGCGCCCGGATCCTGGCCATCGCACTCATCCCGAGTCTGACCCTGTTGGTGGCCGGTGTGGGTGCGACGGGCTACCTGATCGACCAGGGACAGCACAACCGCCAGGTGACCGAAGCATTACGCGACGTATCGGGCCCCACTCGCACTGTGTACGAGGTGGTGCAGAACGAACGCAGGCTCACCCTGGCGCATCTGGCCGGTGATCCCACCGCGGCCGCGGCGCTCGCCGCGGTACGGCCCAACACCGAACAGGCACTCCGTGACCTGGTCTCGGGAGCGGAGCGGATCCGGGAACTACAGCCCGCGGAGATCACCGACGATGTCGGCTCCTTCACCACGCTCACCCAGCAGCTCGGTAATATCCGCAGCGCCGTCGACGCACGCGCGGTGCCGACCGGTGACGCCTACACCTTCTACGTCCGCGTCCTCGACGCCTTCAGTACCGGCGCCCAGCTCTCGCACACCTTCGAACAGAATCCGGAAGCGGTCAGCCAGCTGAGCCTGGTCTCCCGCATCATGCACGCGCTGGAGGCCGCCTCACGCAGCCACGCCCTGGCCGGCGCGGCCCTGCGCACCGGTAATCCGGTGGCGCTGCCCGAGGAATACATCCAGCAGACGGGCTTCTACCACACCGAAACCGCCCTCCTGGCCACCCAGCTGGAACCGGAGATCGGCGAGCGGCTGCGTGCCCTCGTCGAGAGCGCGGAGTGGCGGCTGCTGGACCGCACCGAGAACACTCTCATCGCGCGCAGCGTCCCGGGTGCCACTTCCGACGCCGGCGCCGCCGGGCTCTCCCCCGGCCAGCTGACGGCCTGGCAGGCAGCGGCCGATCACGTCAACCAGGAGATGCTGAACCTCTGGGACGACCAGAACCAGCTCATGCAGGAGCTATCGCTCGACGCGGCGGCCCGTACCACCAATCAGTCGCTGCTGATCGGTCTCGCGGTACTGGTGGTCTCCGCGGCGGTGTTCGGGGTTTCGCTGGTGCTGGCGAACCGGTTCATCCACCGCCTTGTCCGGTTGCGTGACCATACGCTGGCCCTGGCCGACGAACGACTTCCCGATATGCTCGAACGCCTGCGTGCCGGCGAGGACATCGACGAAACCGCCGCTGCCGCCACACTCGATTTCGGCCGCGACGAACTCGGCGCGGTGGCCACCGCCTTCGAACACGCCCACGCGGTCGCCGTCAACGCCGCGATCACCGAGGCGCGCACTCAGGAGGGCGTCAAGGCGATCTTCCTGAACATCGCCCACCGCAGCCAGATCGTGGTCCACAAACAGCTCGAGATCCTCGACGACGCCGAACGGCGCGAAGAGGACCCGGCCATGCTGGACATCCTGTTCAAACTCGACCATCTCGCCACCCGCGAACGCCGCAACGCCGAGAACCTCACCATCCTCGGCGGCGGGAAACCCGGCCGGCAGTGGCGGGCCCCGGTACCGCTGGTCGACCTCGTACGAAGCGCCGTCGGCGAAACACAGGACTACACCCGGGTGCGGCTGGCCCGGCTCCCCGAACTCCGGATCGCCGGGAACGCGGTCGGCGACCTCATCCACCTGCTCGCCGAATTGGTCGACAACGCGACCTCCTTCTCCCCGCCGCAGTCCCGCGTCCAGGTCACCGGTTCGATCATCGGCAAGGGGGTGGCCGTCGAGATCACCGATCAGGGCATGGGCATCCCGGAGGACAACCGCGACCGGCTCAACGAGCTCCTGGAGAACCCGCCGAATTTCGAGGTCGCCTCGCTGCAGAAGGATTCGCGGCTGGGTATCTTCGTCGTCGCGCAACTGGCGGCCCGCCACGGTGTCTCGGTACGCCTGTGGGAATCGGAGTACGGCGGCGTCCGGGCCGTGGTCATCGTACCGGGCACCCTGCTGACCGATCCCGCCGAGGAGACGACACCGCTGGCCGGGCTGCCCCGACCGGCGCCGTCCGGTAGCGACAGCGGGCCGGAGAACCATACCGAACCGCTCCCCGAGACCTCCGCCATCGCGACCCTGCTCGCGGACCGGCCCCGGGAATCCACGGCCACCGGAGCACCGGCGGACACCGCATCGGCCGGGGTGCCCGACACCGTACCGGTCACCCGTCCGGAAGCCGCGGAGACTACCGCCGAACCGACCCTGCTGCCCGACGGTCGTCCGGCTTTACCCCGCCGTAGCAGGCAGGCTAAAGTCGCACCGCGACCAGAAGTTTCGGACGCCGCCGGAGCCTCGACGATGCGGCCCCGCTCGGCCGAACAGGCCCGAGATCTGATGGCGTCGATCGAGAACGGCACCCGGCAGGGCCGCAAGCCATTGCCCGCCGCCGAATCCGACGCCGGGAACCCGGAGTCGGTCGGCGCATCCCCGGATGAACAGGAAGGCTAAGTGTCCACTTCCACACAAGGTGACCTGAACTGGCTGCTCGACGATCTCGTCGAGCGTCTCGCCGGCGTCCGCCTCGCGGTTGTACTGTCCACCGACGGAATGCTGCTGGGCCACTCTTCGAAAATGGACCGCACCGAGGCCGAGCATTTCGCCGCGATGTCGTCCACCCTGCACGGGCTGGCCCGCAGTGCGGGTGCCCGGTTCGAAGGTGGCGCGGTACGGCAGGCGGTGATCGAACTCGACCGTGCCGTCCTGTTCGTCACCTCGGCCGGTGACAATGCCTGCATCGCCGTCCAAGCCGCCGCGGACGCCAATCTCGGAATGGTGGCCTACGAGATGAATCTCACCGTTCAGCGGGTCGGCAGCCATCTGTCGACCGGCTCCCGCGGTGGGGCCGGGGCCGAACCCCAGTAAGCGCGGGAACAGCAACGACGCTATGACGGGTATGCGGGCATGACCGGGCAGCGGGAACCCTGGTTCGACGACGACGCCGGACCTCTGGTGCGGCCGTACGCCATCACCAAGGGTCGTACTGTCGGCGCGGGACACGACCTGGATATGCTCACGGTCGTGGTCAGAGCTCGAGGTGCCCCGACATTGCGCCGGATCGAACCCGAGTACACCGAAATCGTGCACCTGTGCACGGAAGCACAAACCGTGGCGGAGGTGGCAGCCGTCTTGAAACTGCCGCTGGCGGTGACCAAGATTCTCGTCGGAGATCTGATCGGTGACGGCCAACTGATCTTCCGGGCTCCCGTGCACATGGAGTCCGGTCCCGGCGACTTCAACATATTGCGAGCGGTACTGGATGGAATCCGAAAAATTTGACCCTGCCCGGATGGACCCCGGGGCTCCGGCTCTTGCTGCGTCGGTGAAGGTCCTCATCGCCGGTGGTTTCGGCGTCGGCAAGACCACCATGGTGGCCTCGATCAGCGAGATCCCGCCGTTACGTACCGAGGAGATGATCACCGAACTCAGTACCGGGATCGATGATCTGTCCGGTGTCGAATCCAAGACCACCACCACGGTGGCACTGGACTTCGGCCGGATCACCATCGACAAGGATCTGGTGCTGTACCTGTTCGGTACTCCCGGCCAGGATCGCTTCTGGTTCCTGTGGGACGAGCTCGCCCGGGGCGCGCTCGGTGCGGTGGTGCTGGCCGATACCCGGCGGCTGGGCAATTCCTTCGCCGCCATCGACTATTTCGAGCGGCGCGGCCTGCCGTTCCTGATCGCGGTGAACTGTTTCGACGGCGCGCCGCGGTACACGATCGACGAGGTCCGCGACGCGCTCGATCTGGATCCGTCCATCCCGGTGATGCTGTGCGACGCACGCGACCGGGTCTCGGCGAAGAATGTGCTGCTCAGTCTGATCGAGCATCTCATCGAACGGGCCACTCGCCCGAACCTCACGACCAAGTAGCCCGGTACGGCGGAGCCCTCGCCCGGCTCCGCCCGCCGGCGGTCAGTGGGCCAGCTGCCCCGCCGTGTGGAGCTCGTCGAAGAGCAGTTGATCCACCGGCGGCACCCGGGGCCGGTCGCGGTAGCCGAACCAGTCGAGTTCGGCGATCTCGCTGCTCGCAACCAGCGTTCCGTGATAATCCGCGCGGTAACAGCTCATCCGGACACGTACCGCGCCGTCGATCGCTTCGTATATCCCGACCGGTACCACGGTGTCGGCGACCAGTGCGACCGTCAGCTCCTCGGTGATCTCGCGCAGCAGCGTCTGCTCGTCGGATTCGCCGGCTTCACGTTTCCCGCCCGGAATGTAGAACACATCCTTGCCGCGCGGGCGCGCGCACAGAATCCGCCCGTCCTCGATGAGGACCCAGGCGACCGTATCGATGAGTTCCCCGAGCAGCTCTTCTGTCACACGGGCAGCCTAGAGGTACCGCTGCGCGCGACTTTCCGCCGCATCCCGGCACACCGGCGGTCTCGTCGCCGGCCCGCTCACGGGGCGATCTCGGCCAAGCTGCCACGGACCACGTGGTCGTGGACGTACCATGCGGACGTGGCCGATGCGAATCCCCCCGCCGCGCTGCGGGTCCTGGTCTACAGCAACGACGCCGACACCCGGAGCCAGGTGATGCTGGCACTCGGGCGTCGTCCGCATCCCGATCTACCACCGCTGGAATACCTCGAGGTGGCCACGGCCCCGGTGGTATCGGAGCGTATGGACGCCGGCGCCGCCGAACTGGCGATACTGGACGGTGAATCCGCTCCGGTGGGCGGAATGGGCCTGGCCAAACAGCTCAAGGACGAGATCCGCGACTGCCCGCCGCTCATCGTGCTCACCGGCCGCGCCGACGATGCCTGGCTGGCGAACTGGTCCCGGGCCGAAGCAGTCGCCGCGCACCCGATCGACCCGCTGCGGCTCACCGAGATCGTGGTCGATCTGCTCCGCCGGCGCTCCGCGGCCTGACGGTCGATTACGTTCTTTCGCTCATAAATCTCAGTCGCGAATTCGATCAAACCGGTCGATGAATCCGCGTTCGTACTGCCGCGACGGTTGTAGGCTGTGCTGTAGCTCACATGAGCGCGGGAGATGACATATGACCCGCGTCGACTGATCGGTCCCCCAGCCCACTCTCGAAATCGGGGACGATCCGGCGGCGCGGGCCCACCCATCGACCGCCCGACCCCGTTCGCGGAACCCGGTGGCACCACCGCGGGGTTCCAGTTCGCAAGGAGGGGAAGCGCAGTCGTGAACACCGAACTGCCGATACTGGTCCTCGGCGCGGTCGCCGCCGCCTTCGCGGTGATCTCGATCCTGATCGCGGGACTGATCGGCCCCAAACGCTACAACCGCGCCAAACTACAGGCCTACGAATGCGGTATCGAACCGACACCGCATGCGACCGCGGGTGGCGCGGAAAGTATCACCGGACAACGCTTTCCGGTGAAGTACTACCTGACCGCGATGCTGTTCATCATCTTCGATATCGAGATCGTGTTCCTCTACCCGTGGGCGGTCCATATCGATGCGCTCGGGGTGTTCGGCCTGGCCGCGATGGCGTTGTTCATCGTCAATGTCTCGGTCGCCTACGCCTACGAATGGCGGCGCGGCGGCCTCAGCTGGGACTGAGCCGCGAACCTCCGATCAGCCGCACCGCGCCCCGGCGCGGACAGATACCCAGGGAGTAGTCGGACATGGGTTTGGAAGAGAAACTGCCCAGTGGTTTCGTGCTCAGCACGGTCGAAGCCATGGCGGGGTACATGCGTAAGGGGTCGGTCTGGCCGGCCACCTTCGGCCTGGCCTGCTGCGCTATCGAGATGATGGCCACCGGCGGTGGCAGATTCGATTCGGCACGATTCGGGATGGAGGTCTTCCGCGCTTCGCCGCGGCAGGCGGATCTGATGATCGTGGCCGGCCGGGTCAGCCAGAAGATGGCGCCGGTCCTCCGTCAGGTCTACGACCAGATGACCGAACCGAAATGGGTACTGGCGATGGGGGTGTGCGCCTCCTCCGGCGGGATGTTCAACAACTACGCCATCGTGCAGGGCGTGGATCACGTGGTTCCCGTCGATATCTACCTACCGGGTTGCCCGCCCCGCCCGGAGATGCTGCTCAACGCCATCCTGGCACTGCACGAGAAGATCCAGGCGACCCCGATGGGCGTGAACCGCACCGAGGCGATCCGCGCCGCGGAGCAGGCGGCCCTGGCCGCCACACCGACCATTCGGATGGAAGGTCTGCTGCGATGAGCACCGACCGCCCCGAATCCACCGACAGCCGCGCCGTCGAACCCGAACAGCCGATCGATCCCACCGACGAGGTCATCGGAGTGCGCCGGGGTATGTTCGGGATCTCCGGCAGCGGTGACACCTCCGGATACGGCCGCCTGGTGCACCGGGTCGCGCTACCCGGCGGCAGCGCCCCGCCCTACGGGAGCTATTTCGATACAGTGGTCGACCTGCTGCGCGCGGCGCTGGCCGCGGACGCCGGGTTCGACGCCGCCGTCCGGAAGGTCGTGGTGGATCGCGACGAACTCACCCTGCACATCGACCGCGACCATCTCGTGGCGGTGGCGCGGGCGCTACGCGACGATCCGGCGCTGCGCTTCGAACTGTGCCTGGGGGTCAGCGGGGTGCACTACCCGGACGAATCCGGTCGTGAACTGCGCGCGGTGTACCACCTGAACTCGATCACCCACGGCCGGCGGATACGTCTCGAGGTCTCCGCCCCGGATTCCGATCCGCATATCCCGTCGCTGTACCGCGTGTACCCGACCTGCGACTGGCACGAACGCGAGACCTACGACTTCTTCGGTATCCGATTCGACGGGCATCCGTCCCTGACCCGCATCACCATGCCCGACGACTGGCGCGGCCATCCGCAGCGCAAGGACTACCCGCTGGGCGGGATACCGGTCGAGTACAAGGGCGCGCGGATACCGCCGCCCGATGAGCGGAGGGCGTACAGCTGATGAGCGAAACCGATTACCGGCCCGGAGTCTCCGGCGGGCCGGACAACGACGATTCCCGGACCGACCGGCCCGCGGCGGACCCGACCGGCGAGAACACCACCGAGCAGGTGCTGACGGTCGCCGGACAGGACTGGGACGAGGTCGCCGACGCCCTGCGCGGTGCGGGTGAGGAACGCATCGTCGTCAATATGGGCCCGCAGCATCCGTCCACCCACGGTGTGCTGCGGCTGATCCTGGAGATCGAGGGCGAAACGGTGGTCGAAGCCCGCTGCGGTATCGGCTACCTGCACACCGGTATCGAGAAGAATCTCGAATTCCGGGCCTGGGCCCAGGGCGTCACCTTCGTCACCCGGATGGACTACCTGTCCCCGTTCTTCAACGAGACCGCGTTCTGCCTCGGAGTCGAGCGGCTGCTCGGCATCACCGACGATATTCCCGAGCGCGCCACCGTGATCCGAGTGCTGCTCATGGAGCTCAACCGGATCTCCTCCCATCTGGTGGCGCTGGCGACCGGAGGGATGGAACTGGGTGCGCTCACCCCGATGCTGTTCGGCTTCCGGGAACGTGAACTGATCCTCGATGTCTTCGAGAACATCACCGGCCTGCGGATGAACCACGCGTACATCCGGCCCGGCGGTATCGCCCAGGACCTACCCGGCGACGCGGTGGCCAAGGTGCGCGATCTGCTGGCGCTGATGCCGAAACGCCTGCGCGATATGGAGCATCTGCTCACCCACAACCCGATCTTCAAGGCGCGCACCCAGGATATCGGCTACCTCGATCTGACCGGCTGTATCGCCCTCGGCGTCACCGGACCGGTGCTGCGATCCACCGGGCTGCCGCACGATCTGCGCAAGGCGATGCCCTACTGCGGTTACGACACTTACGAATTCACCGTTCCCACGACCGATACCTGCGATTGCTACGGCCGCTACCTCATCCGGATCGAGGAGATGAAACAGTCCCTCGCGATCGTGGAACAGTGCCTGGACCGGCTGCGGCCGGGCCCGGTCATGGTGGGAGACAAGAAGATCGCCTGGCCCGCCGATCTGGAACTGGGCCCCGACGGCCTGGGTAATTCCCCGCAGCACATCGGCAAGATCATGGGGACCTCGATGGAGGGGCTCATCCACCACTTCAAACTCGTCACCGAGGGCATCCGGGTACCCCCGGGACAGGTGTACACGGCGGTGGAATCCCCCCGCGGGGAACTCGGGGTGCATATGGTCAGCGACGGCGGCACCCGGCCCTACCGCGTGCACTACCGCGATCCCTCCTTCACCAATCTGCAGGCCGTGGCCGCGATGTGCGAAGGCGGCATGGTCGCCGATGTGATCGCGGCCGTCGCCAGTATCGATCCCGTGATGGGCGGGGTGGACCGCTGATGCGATACCGCCACCCGCCCTGCGGCCTCCGCGGACCACATGTACCGAATCCGAGGAGGATTCATGAGTGAGATCCTGTTGCGGTTGACCAGCCGTCCGCAGCCCTACTCCGCTGATGTGCGCGCCCGGCTGGAACCGGATGCGAAGGAGATCATCACGCGGTACCCGCAGCCGCGTTCGGCGCTGCTCCCACTGCTGCACCTCGTCCAGTCGGAGGAGGGTTTCGTCAGCAGCACCGGGATCGAGTTCTGCGCGGACCTGCTCGGACTCACCGGCGCCGAGGTGACCGCGGTCGCCACCTTCTACTCCATGTACCGGCGCACCCCCACCGGGGATTACCACGTCGGAGTGTGCACCAACACCCTCTGCGCGGTCCTCGGGGGCGATGCCATCCTGGCCGCACTGCGTGCGCATCTGGGGATCACGCACGGTGAGACCACCGCGGACGGCGCCGTCACGCTCGAACACATCGAATGCAACGCGGCCTGCGACTACGCGCCGGTGATCATGGTGAACTGGGAGTTCTTCGACAACCAGACCCCGGAATCGGCCCGCGCACTCGTGGACGCGCTCCGCGACGGACGAACGGTCACCCCGACCCGGGGAGCACCCCTGTGCACCTTCCGGGAAACCGCGCGGGTACTGGCCGGTTTCCCGGACACCCGGCCCGGGGTCCTCGACGGCGACCCGGGCGCTCCGACTCTCACCGGCCTCGACACCGCGCGGGAACAGGGTATGCGCGCCCCCGAGATACCGGATGACCTCGAGGGCGGTACCCGATGACCCTGACTCCGGTCCTCAGCAAATACTGGAACCTCCCGAATTCCTGGACCCTGGACACCTACCGGGCCCACCAGGGCTACGAGGCACTGTCACTCGCGCTCGCCATGACCCCCGACCAGGTGATCACCACCGTCAAGGACGCCGGGTTGCGCGGCCGCGGCGGCGCGGGTTTCCCGACCGGGATGAAATGGGGTTTCATCCCGCAGGACCCCGAACCCGACGGCTCGATGAAACCGCACTATCTGGTGGTCAACGCCGACGAGTCCGAACCCGGTACCTGCAAGGACATTCCGCTCATGCTGGCGGCCCCGCATTCGCTGATCGAGGGGGTGATCATCGCCGCCTACGCCATCCGCGCCGAGCACGCCTTCATCTATCTGCGTGGTGAAGTGGTCCCGGTGCTGCGCCGGCTGCAGGCCGCGGTCGCGGATGCCTACGCGGCCGGACTGCTGGGCCGGAACATCCTCGGCTCGGGCTACGATCTCGAGCTCACCGTGCACGCCGGCGCCGGCGCCTATATCTGCGGTGAGGAGACCGCACTGCTGGATTCGCTCGAGGGCCGGCGCGGACAGCCACGGTTACGTCCGCCGTTTCCCGCGGTCGCGGGCCTCTACGCCAGCCCCACCGTGGTGAACAATGTCGAATCCATCGCGAGTGTGCCGCCCATCATCCGCAACGGCCCGGCCTGGTTCCGTTCCATGGGCAGCGAGAAATCCCCCGGCTTCACGCTGTATTCGCTCTCCGGGCATATCGCTCGGCCGGGCCAGTACGAGGCACCGCTCGGTGTCACCCTGCGCGAACTGCTCGGTTACGCGGGCGGCGTGCGCGCGGGCCGGACGCTGAAGTTCTGGACCCCCGGCGGGTCCTCCACCCCGCTGTTCACCGCCGAACATCTCGATGTCCCACTGGACTACGAGAACGTGATGGCACAGGGGTCGATGCTGGGTACCAAGGCCCTGCAGATCTTCGACGATACGACCTGTGTGGTGCGTGCCGTCCTGCGCTGGACCGAGTTCTACGCCCACGAATCCTGCGGTAAGTGCACACCCTGCCGGGAGGGCACCTACTGGCTGGTGCAGCTGCTCACCCGCCTCGAATCGGGTCTGGGCACGCCCGCCGATCTCGACAAACTCCTGGATATCGCCGACAACATCAACGGCAAGTCCTTCTGCGCGCTGGGCGACGGCGCGGCCAGCCCCATCGTGTCCTCGCTGAAGTACTTCCGCGACGAATACCTCACGCATATGACGCTGGGCGGCTGCCCGTTCGATCCGGCCCGCGCGACCGCCTGGGCCGGATCCGCGCCCGGAGAGGGGATCCGATGACCGCCACCGTCCGTTCCGATTCCGCCGATCTGCAACCGGCCGACCTGGTCACCGTGACGATCGACGGCACCACGGTCAGCGTTCCCGCCGGAACACTGCTCATCCGCGCCGCCGAATTGATCGGTATCCAGATCCCGCGGTTCTGTGATCATCCACTGCTCGCTCCGGTCGGCGCCTGCCGGCAGTGCCTGGTGGAGGTCGAGGGACAACGCAAACCCGTGGCCTCCTGCACCATAACGGTCACCGAGGGTATGGTCGCGCACACCCAGCTCGATTCCGCCGTCGCCGAGAAGGCGCAGCAGGGCGTGATGGAGCTGCTGCTGATCAATCATCCGCTGGACTGTCCGGTCTGCGATAAGGGCGGGGAGTGCCCGCTACAGAACCAGGCCATGTCCACCGGGCGCGCGGAGACCCGTTTCGACGGGGTGAAACGCAAATACCCGAAACCGATTCCGCTGTCGACCGCGGTCCTGCTGGATCGCGAGCGGTGCGTACTGTGCGCCCGCTGCACCCGCTTCTCCCAGGAGATCGCCGGCGACCCGTTCATCGAACTGCTCGACCGCGGGGCGCTGCAGCAGGTCGGTACCGCCGAGCACGAACCCCTGGATTCGTACTTCTCCGGCAACACCGTGCAGATCTGCCCGGTCGGCGCGCTCACCGGCACCAGCTACCGGTTCCGGGCCCGCCCGTTCGATCTGGTGTCCAGCCCGAACGTCTGTGAGCACTGCGCGTCGGGATGCGCCCAGCGCACCGACCACCGCCGCGGCAAGGTGCTGCGCCGCCTCGCCGGCGACGATCCGGAGGTCAACGAGGAATGGAACTGCGACAAGGGCCGCTGGGCGTTCGCCTATGCCGGCGAACGGGACCGGATCACCGGCCCGCTGCTGCGCGGCGCGGACGGGACACTGGCACCGTGTTCGTGGTCGGAGGCGCTCGCGGCCGCCGCCCGCGGGCTGCGTGCCGGAGTCGGTAACGCGGCGGTGCTCACCGGCGGCCGGGTCACCGAGGAGGAGGCGTACGCGTACGCCAAATTCGCGCGAACGGTATTGGGCACCAACGATATCGATTTCCGGGCCCGGGCTCATTCGGCCGAGGAGGCGGAATTCCTGGGGGCCTGGGTAGCCGGGCACACCGGCTCCGTCACCTATGACAGTCTGGCCGCGGCACCGGTCGTGTTGCTGGCGGGATTCGAACCGGAAGAGGAATCGCCGATCGTCTATCTGCGGCTGCGCAAGGCAGCACGGACCCGAAGCGTACCGATCTTCTCGCTCGCCGCCTACGCATCACGCGGCCTGCAACGGATGTCGGGCAGTCTCCTCGCGACGGTCCCCGGCGCCGAGGCCCGGACCCTCGCCGAACTGGCCTCCTCCGGCGCCGGCCCGGCCCGGCTGCTGCGCGAACCCGGCGCGGTGATCCTGGTCGGCGAACGGCTGGCGGCCGCGCCCGGCGCGCTGTCGGCGGCGATCCGCCTGGCGGCCGATACCGGCGCCGCACTCGCCTGGGTCCCCCGGCGGGCCGGGGAACGCGGCGCGGTGGAGGCCGGCGCCCTGCCGGCACTGCTACCGGGCGGCCGCCCGGTGACCGACCCCGAGGCGCGCCGGCAGGTCGGCGATATCTGGGGTGTCACCGATCTTCCCGATACACCCGGTCGCGATATCGGTTCGACCCTCGACGGCACCGCCACCGTGAGCACCCTGGTGATCGGCGGTATCGAACTCGCCGATCTCCCCGACCCCGCCGCCGCCCGGGCCACACTGCGGGCCGCCGATTTCGTCATCTCCCTGGAACAGCGGCACAGCGAGGTCACCGACCACGCGGATGTCGTGTTCCCGGTGGCCACGGCGATGGAGAAATCCGGCACCTTCCGCACCTGGGAGGGCCGCCCACGACCGTTCGCGGCAGCTCTCACCGACAGCACGGTGCGCCGGACCGCCGCGCCGATGTCCGATCTACGGGTACTGCACAGTCTCGCGGCGGAACTCGGCGTATCGCTCGGGCTACCCGATACCGCGGCCGCACGCGCCGAACTCGACCGGCTCGGCGGCTGGACCGGCGCCACCGTCACGTCGCCCGCGTATCCGGCGGGTCCGCCCGCCCGCACCGAACCGGGCACCGCGGTGCTGGCGAGCTGGCGCCTGCTGCTGGACCTGGGCCGGATGCAGGACGGTGAACCGAATCTGGCCGGTATCGCGCGACCGCCCGTGGTCAGATTGTCGGCGGCCACCGCCGCGGAGGCCGGTGCCGCCGACGGTGATCCGGTCGTCGTCGCCACCGCGCACGGCGCGGTGACGCTCCCACTGGCCGTCACCGAGATGCCGGACCGCGTGGTGTGGGTGCCGATGAACTCACCCGGCTGCTCGATCCACACCGATCTCGGCGCCCGACCGGGCGATGTCGTACACCTACGGCACGCCGACCAGCGGACGGAGGCATCCGACCATGACTGATCTGTCCCTCTTCGGTCACGACCCGCTGTGGCTGGTCGCCGCCAAAGCCGTCGCCATATTCGTATTCCTGCTGCTGACCGTGCTGTTCGGGGTGTTGATCGAACGTAAGGTCGTGGCCTGGATGCAGATGCGGGTCGGGCCCGACCGGGTCGGGCCCAAGGGCCTGCTGCAGAGCGCCGCCGACGGCGTGAAGATGGCGTTCAAGGAAGATATCGTCCCCGCGATCGTCGATAAGCCGATCTTCGTGCTCGCACCGATCATCTCGGTGGTCTCGGCCGTGCTGGCCTTCGCCGTGATCCCGTTCGGGCCGGAGGTCTCCGTCTTCGGCCAGCGGACCGCGCTGCAACTCACCGATCTGCATGTGGGCGTTCTGTACATCCTGGCCGTCACCTCCATCGGTGTGTACGGAATCGTTCTGGCCGGTTGGGCGTCGGGTTCGACCTATCCACTGCTGGGCGGTCTGCGCTCCACCGCACAGGTGATCTCCTACGAGATCTCCATGGCCCTCTGTTTCGCGGCGGTGTTCCTGCTCGGCGGCACCATGGCGACCTCCGGCATCATCGCCGCCCAGCAGCCCACCTGGTACGTCTTCCTGCTGCTGCCCTCGTTCCTCATCTACTGCATCTCGATGGTCGGTGAGACCAACCGGGCGCCGTTCGATCTGCCCGAAGCCGAGGGCGAACTCGTCGGCGGGTTCCACACCGAGTATTCCTCGCTGAAATTCGCCATGTTCATGCTCGCCGAATACGTGAACATGGCGACCGTCTCCGCGCTGGCGACCACGATGTTCCTGGGCGGCTGGCGCGCCCCGTTCCCGATCAACCTCTGGGAGGGCGCGAATTCGGGATGGTGGCCGCTCCTGTGGTTCACCGCCAAGGTGTGGATGTTCCTGTTCGTGTTCATCTGGTTGCGCGGGACCCTGCCCCGACTGCGTTACGACCAGTTCATGAACCTGGGCTGGAAGCTGCTGATCCCGACCTCCCTCGCGTGGGTGATGGTGGTGGCCACCGCCCGGGTTCTCGATCTGGAGGGCTACCCGGTACGGACGCCGATTCTCGTGATCGGTGGTCTGTTGCTCACCGGACTGCTGGTCGGACTGTTCCTGCGGGCCGGTAACGCCCCGGCCGTCGCGCCGGAGTTCGGCCCCGAGGACGATCTACCGACCGGGAACGCCCCACCCGGCGCATCCGGGGGCACCCAGGTCTTCCTGGGATTCCCGACCCCGCCACTACCGGAACAGACCTCGACCATCACCTCCTCCCCCGGCCTGCTCGAACCACTGGCGGGTTTCGCGGTGACCGCGCTCACCATGTTCAAGAAACCCAATACCGAGTTCTATCCCGAGGAGAAGGTGCCCACCGCACCCCGGTACCACGGCCGCCATCAGCTCAATCGGCACCCCGACGGGCTGGAGAAGTGCATCGGCTGTGAACTGTGTGCCTGGGCCTGCCCCGCCGACGCGATCTTCGTCGAAGGAGCCGACAACACCGACGAGGAGCGCTTCTCCCCCGGCGAACGGTACGGGCGCGTGTACCAGATCAACTATCTGCGCTGTATCGGCTGCGGGCTGTGCATCGAAGCCTGCCCGACCCGGGCGCTGACGATGACCAACGAGTACGAGCTCACCGACGACAATCGCGCCGATCTCATCTACGAGAAGGACCGGCTGCTCGCACCGCTCGCCCCGGAGATGGAGGCCCCGCCCCACGCCATGCAGCCGGGCACCACCGAGGCCGACTACTACCTCGGGCGGGTGGATGCCGCACCGGCCCGACCCACCGCCGAGACCGCGCAGGGAGGTTCCCGATGATCGGCCTCGAATCGTCCGTCCTCGCCGCCCCGCCGCTGACGGACGCCGGCACCGGCGAAACGGTGCAGTTCTGGATACTCGCTCCGCTGGCGGTGATCGGCGCGCTCGGTATGGTGTTCGCGGCCAAGGCCGTTCATTCGGCGATCTGCCTGGCCGCCACGATGATCACGCTCGCGGTGTTCTACATCGCCCAGGACGCGCTGTTCCTCGGGGTGGTGCAGATCGTGGTGTACACCGGCGCGGTCATGATGCTGTTCCTGTTCGTACTCATGCTGGTCGGCGTCGATTCGGCGGAATCCCTGCGGGAGACGCTGCGCGGGCAGCGGATCGCCGCGGCGGTGGTCGGTATCGGCTTCGGAGTGTTGCTGTGCTCGGGTATCGCGCACGGTATCCGCAATTCCGGAATCGAGTTCCCGGCCACCGGTTTCCCGGGTCGTGATGTGATCGGATCGCTGGCCGAGCTGATCTTCGTCCGGTACGTGTGGGCGTTCGAGCTCACCGGCGCGCTGCTGATCGCCGCCACCATCGGCGCCATGCTGCTGGCGCATCGCGAGCAGTTCGGCCCGAAGCTCGGCCAGCGGGAACTGTCGCGCCGGCGCTTCCGGGACGCCGGGCACCGGCCGACCCCGCTGCCCACCCCGGGGGTCTACGCCCGGCACAACGCCGTGGACATACCGGCCCGGCTCCCGGACGGATCCTTCGAGGAACTCTCGGTCTCGACCATTCTGCGCCACCGCCGTACCCAGGCGCTCACCGATGCGGCCGTGCTCTCGGTCGGTTCCCCGGCAGACCCCGGACCCGGTACCGGCACCGCGAATCCCGCCGACGAGGAAGGTATCCGGTGAATCCCGAGAACTATCTCTTCCTGTCCGCGCTACTGTTCACGATCGGCGCCGCGGGAGTCCTGCTACGACGTAACGCGATCATCGTCTTCATGTGCATCGAGCTCATGCTCAACGCGGTGAATCTCGCGTTTGTGACCTTCGCCAGGATGCACGCGAATCTGGACGGCCAGGTTTTCGCCTTCTTCACCATGGTGGTCGCGGCGGCCGAGGTCGTGGTCGGTCTGGCCATCATCGTCACCATCTTCCGCGCCCGCCGCTCGACCTCGGTCGACGACGCCAACCTGCTGAAGTTCTGACGTGCTCGGGTCGAACGCGAAGGCGGTAGCGCAGCGTGACCACGCAGCGCTTCCGGGCATGTCGAAAGGACACTGACGTGGATACCGCAACGCTGTGGCTGCTGCCCGCCCTGCCCCTGGCCGGCGCCGCCGTACTGCTGCTCACCGGGCGTCGCTCCGACGCATGGGGTCATCTGCTCGCCACCGTCACCGCGCTGGCCTCGTTCGTCGTGGCGGTGATCGCGTTCTTCGGGATGCTCGGCCGTTCGGGCGTCGATCGCGCGGTGAGCCTGGATCTGTTCAGCTGGGTTCCGGTGGCCGGGCTCCAGGTCGATTTCGGGCTGGCCCTGGATCAGTTGTCGATCTGCTTCGCGCTGCTCATCACCGGCGTCGGATCGCTCATCCACATCTACTCCGTCGGCTATATGCGCGACGATCCCGGCCGCCGCCGGTTCTTCGCCTACCTGAACCTGTTCCTGGCCGCCATGCTGCTGCTGGTGCTGGCGAACAACTACCTGGTGTTGTATCTGGGCTGGGAAGGGGTCGGGCTGGCCTCGTATCTGCTGATCGGTTTCTGGTACCACAAACCCACGGCGGCCACGGCGGCGAAGAAGGCGTTCGTGGTCAACCGGGTCGGCGATATGGGCCTGGCGATCGCCATGATGATCATGTTCACCACCTTCGGATCCCTCGATTTCACCGCGGTTTTCGCCGCGGCACCGGGTGCGAGCGATGCCACCCTCACGGCGGTGGGCCTGTTCCTGCTGCTGGCGGCGTGCGGTAAATCCGCTCAGGTCCCGCTGCAATCGTGGCTCGGTGACGCCATGGAAGGTCCCACCCCGGTTTCGGCACTCATCCACGCGGCCACCATGGTCACCGCCGGTGTGTACCTGATCGCCCGCTCCGGCCCGATCTACGATCTCACGCCCACGGCTCGGGTCGCGGTGGTGGTGGTCGGCGCGGTCACCCTGCTCTTCGGTGCGATCATCGGCTGCGCCAAGGACGACATCAAGAAGGCGCTCGCGGCCTCCACCATGAGCCAGATCGGCTATATGGTCCTGGCCGTCGGCCTCGGGCCCGCCGGTTATGCCGTGGCCATCATGCATCTGCTGACCCACGGCTTCTTCAAGGCGGGACTGTTCCTCGGCGCGGGTTCGGTCATGCACGCCATGGACGACGAAACCGATATGCGGCGCTACGGTGGATTGCGCACCCTGTTACCGATCACCTATGTGACCTTCGGACTCGGCTATCTCGCGATCATCGGGGTCCCACCGTTCGCCGGGTTCTTCTCCAAGGACCGCATCATCGAAGCCGCGTTCGCCGCCGAGGGTGCCGCCGGTCCGATCCTGGGCACCGTCACGCTGCTGGGCGCCGGTCTCACCGCGTTCTATATGACCCGGGTGATGCTGCTGACCTTCTTCGGCGAACGGCGCTGGAAACCCGATACCCACCCGCACGAATCCCCGGCCGTGATGACCGGCCCGATGATCCTGCTGGCACTCGGTTCGGTCGGCGCCGGAGCGGTTTTCGTCTGGGGTTCGTCACTGCAGAACTGGCTGGCGCCGGTCGTCGGCGAACATCACGGCGAACCGATCCTGCCGGTCCCGGTGATCACCGGGCTGGCGCTGGCGGTGGTCGCGGTGGGTGTCGCGGTCGCCTACCGGCAGTACGGGCGCAGCGCGGTACCCGACAGCGCACCGCAGGAGGTGACCGCGCTGACGGTGGCCGCCCGGCGCGATCTCTACGGTGACGCCGTCAACGAGGCCGCCTTCATGCGGCCCGGACGCCATCTGACCCGGGCTCTGGTCTTCCTCGACAACCGCGGGATCGACGGTCTCGTCAACGGCACCGCCGCGGTCATCGGCGGTGTGTCCGCACGCGCCCGCCGGATCCAGACCGGTTTCGTCCGTTCCTATGCCCTGTCCATGTTCACCGGCGCGGCCCTGGTGGCCGCAGCCCTGCTGGCCGTGAGGATCTGGTGAGCGCCGTGCCCTGGTTGTCCGTGCTCTGGCTGTTGCCCGTGGTGGGCGCGGCGGTCGTACTCCTATTGCCGGCCGCGCAGCGGCTACTGGCCCGCTGGGTCGGTCTGATGGTCGCCGTCGCGACCTTCGGAGTGGCGCTCGGCGTGGCCGCGGCGTTCCAGCCCGGCGGCGAACAGTTCCAGTTCGTCGAATCCCATACCTGGATCCCGGCGTTCGGGGCCGGTTACACCCTCGGGGTGGACGGGATCGCCCTGGTCCTGGTGCTGCTCACCGCCGGTCTGGTGCCGCTGCTCATCGTCGCCGGCTGGCACGACGATCGTGAGGTGGGGACCGGAAAGCGGGTGGCGCACACCTATATCGCGCTGACCCTGCTGGTCGAGGCCATGGTGCTGGTGTCCTTCCTGTCGCTGGACATCCTGCTGTTCTATGTGTTCTTCGAGGCCATGCTCATCCCGATGTACTTCCTCATCGGCGGTTTCGGTCCCCGCACCGACGATGCGCAGGTCCGGCAGCAGCGTTCCCGCGCCGCGGTGAAGTTCCTGCTGTACAACCTCTTCGGCGGATTGATCATGCTCGCCGCGGTGATCGGACTCTACGTACTCACCGTCCAGCAGGACCTCGGTGTCGACGGCGCCGGCACCTTCGACCTGCGCACCGTGGTGGCGGCAGCCAATTCCGGACAGCTCGGCGCCGGACCCGCGGTGCTCAACGCCCTGTTCCTCGGGTTCATGTTCGCGTTCGCGGTGAAGGCGCCGCTGTGGCCGCTGCACACCTGGCTACCGGACGCCGCGGTATCGGCGACCCCGGCGAGTGCGGTGCTGATGATGGCGGTGGTGGACAAGGTCGGCACCTTCGGCATGTTGCGCTACTGCCTGCTGCTGTTCCCGTCGGCGGTCGACACCTACGCACCGCTGGTGATCACCCTGGCCGTGATCGGCATCATCTACGGCGCACTGCTCGCCATCGGCCAGACCGACGTGATGCGGCTCATCGCCTATACCTCGATCTCGCATTTCGGGTTCATCGTGCTCGGTATCTTCGCCATGACCAGTCAGGGCCAGACGGGCGCGACGCTGTACATGGTCAACCACGGCCTGTCCACGGCGGCACTGTTCCTGGTGGCCGGATTCCTGGTCTCCCGGCGCGGCAGCCGGCTCATCGCCGACTACGGTGGAGTCCAGAAGGTGGCGCCGGTCCTGGCCGGGTCCTTCTTCATCGCGGGCCTGGCCACCCTGTCACTGCCCGGGCTGGCGCCGTTCGTCAGCGAATTCCTTGTGCTGATCGGCACTTTCAGCAGGTATCAGGTGGCCGCGGTGATCGCCGCCGGTGCGCTGGTACTCGCCGCCATCTATGTGCTCTGGCTGTACCAGCGGATGATGACAGGGCCGGTCGCCGAGGGCAGCGAACGTATCCGTGATCTGGTGCCCCGCGAACTCGTGGTCGTGGTGCCGCTTCTCGGCGCCCTGATCTTCTTCGGGGTGTATCCGAAGCCGGTGCTCGACTTCATCGATCCCGCGGTGACCCAGACCCTCACCACCGTCGGCAGTGTCGATCCATCACCGCCGGTCCCGGCTCGGCCGGAGGCGGCGAATTCCGGAGGTGTGCATCATGAGCGCTGACTTGCCCACCGGCGTGGTACTGGCAGCGTCGGTACCCGCGCCGAGTATCGAATACCACGTGCTGGCACCGATTCTCATCGTGTTCGGGGCAGCAGTGGCCGGGGTCCTGGTGGACGCGTTCTTCCCGCGCCGGTGGCGGTATCGAGCACAGCTGATCCTCACGCTGGGCGCTCTGGTGGCCGCTCTGGTGGCCGTACTGCTGCTCACGGGAACGGCCACCACCGCGGCGGTCGGCGCGGTCGCCGTGGACGGGGTCACCCTTTTCCTGCAGGGCACACTGCTGATCGTCGGGATCCTCTCGGTACTGTTCGTCGCCGAGCGCGGTCCACTCCCCCGCCCACGGTCGGGGCCGGGGACCTGGAGCCGCGCCGCCGCGACCGCCGACTACGGTATGGACGCCTTCACACCGCAGGCCTCCGCCGTCCCGGGCAGCGGCGCCGAGCGCTCCGCGGCCACCGCGGGTATCACGCCCACCGAGGTGTTCCCGCTACTGCTGCTGGCGCTGGGCGGACTGCTGCTCTTCCCCGCCGCCAACGATCTGCTCACCATGTTCGTCGCGCTGGAAGTTCTCTCGCTGCCGCTGTACCTGCTGTGCGGCCTCGCCCGCCGGCGCCGGCTGCTCTCCCAGGAAGCGGCCCTGAAGTACTTCCTGCTCGGCGCGTTCTCCTCGGCCTTCTTCCTGTACGGGGTCGCGTTGCTGTACGGCCAGACCGGCACCGTCCGCCTCGCCGGTATCGCCGACGCGCTCGCCGCCGACACCGGCGCACCCACCCTGGCACTGCTGGGCGTGGCCATGCTGGCCGTGGGGCTGCTGTTCAAGGTCGGCGCGGTACCGTTCCAGGCCTGGGTACCCGATGTGTACCAGGGCGCCCCCACGCCGATCACCGCGTTCATGGCGGCCGCGACCAAGATCGCCGCCATCGGCGCGCTGCTGCGGGTACTGGCGGTGGGAGTACCGGGAATCGCCGACGACTGGCGTCCGGTACTCGCGGCCGTCGCCGTCGCCACCATGGTGGTCGGGGCGATTCTCGCGATCACGCAGACCGATATGAAGCGAATGCTCGCGTATTCGTCCATCGCCCATACCGGATTCCTGCTCACCGCTCTGGTCGCCGCCGACGATCGCGGAATCGCCGCGACCCTGTTCTACCTGTTCGTCTACGGGCTCGGCACACTCGGCGCCTTCGCGATCGTGAGCACGGTCCGCGAAACGGACGGTACCGAGGCGACCGCTCTGTCGCGCTGGGCCGGGCTGGGCCGCCGGTCCCCGTGGCTCGCCACCATGTTCGCACTGCTGCTGCTGTCGTTCGCCGGTATCCCCATCACCGCCGGTTTCGTCGCCAAATTCGCGGTCTTCCAGGCGGCTGCCGGTAGCGATGCCGGACTGCTGGTGATCGTCGGTGTGCTGGCCAGCGCGGTCGCCGCGTTCTTCTACATCCGGGTGATCGTGCTGATGTTCTTCACCGACCCGCCGGCCGATCCGCCCGAGGTGGTCCGCCCACCCGCCGCGACCGCGATCGCCGGGGTGGCGGCACTGGCGACCCTGGCCCTCGGCATCGCCCCGCAACCGCTCCTGGAGCTGGCCGATCGCGCCGGCGAATTCGTGCGCTGACCCGGCGGCGCGCTCGCCCGGTTCGCCGAGCGGGCATGCCGAAACGACTACGACGGGTACCGTGCCGGTCGCATACCGGTCTGTGGTCCGGGTCTCGGTGACCGAGGATCCGGCGACCACGGACCGATCCTGGACGAACCGGCATCGATGCACAGCCGGGCGGGCGCCGGCTCCGCCCAGGCATGAGCAGGTAAACCGGACGTGCGGTCCCGGCCTGCGCCGGACCGCTCCGGCTCCGAGCGAGTTGCCATCGGCGATGGTGGACGAAGCGGCGCAACGGAATCGAGCAGCCCCGGCACGCTGATGGACGGGTCCCGGCCGCGGATTGCGGCGGAGAGCCGCGCGTTCGGCGAAGCCGTTCGGGCCCGTGCGGTCACGCTCCGGACCGCCCGGAGAACAGATCCGGCAGACCTGGAGTGTCTTCCCAGCTCAGCTGTGGGAATACCCACACTTCACTTTTGTTGATTAGCGAAAGCAACAAATTTATAGTTGATTACTGCAAGCAACTGAACGAGGTCTGGAGCACGTATGGGAGTTCCCCCCGACACAGCACAGGGCATTCTCGACGAACTGTTTCTCATCAGTCGAGCGCTCCGCCGATCCCTCGCTCAACCCGAAGAGGGCAGCCTGCTGCCGGGCGGAATCAGTGTCCTGGTCAATCTGGAATCGGCCGGTCCGTGCCGGCAGGTCGATCTCGCCACTCAAATAGGTATCAGCGCCTCGGCCATGAGTCGCCACATCACCGAACTGGTCGCCGACGGCTATGTCCTGCGCAATACCGACCCCAGCGACGGCCGCGCCATCCGCGTCGAGGTATCCCCCGCCGGTCACGAACTGCTCGGCCGGATCCGGGAATCGCGGATCCGGGGCCTGCAGGAGGTACTGGCCGACTGGAACGTGTCCGACGCCCGGCACGCCCACCAGATCCTGAACGCCCTCCGGTGTCGTCTCATCGCCCGGGACGGTCGCAGTGCCGCGACCGAGAACCACAAGCATCCGCACAGCTCATCGTCCGCGGACACGCAGCGCAGCGCCACAGAAGGACCCGAGCAGCAACCGAAAGAGAGTCAGGAAACAGATGTCTAGTTCAGTCGAGGCGGTGACACGGCGAGACCCCTACGCGATGAGTCACCGCGAGGTCCTCGAATCGCTCACCGGATTGCTGGCCGCGCTGTTCACCGCGCTGCTCAGCACCACGATCGTGGCCACCGCGCTGCCCACGATCATCGGCGATCTGCAGGCATCGCAGACCGCCTACGCCTGGGTGATCACGACCGCGCTGCTGGCCAATGCGGCCTCCACCCCGATCTGGGGCAAACTCGCCGATCTGTTCAACAAGAAGCTGCTGGTCCAGACCTCCATCGTCATCTTCGTGGCGGGTTCGGTCATGGCGGGTTTCGCACACAATGTGACCCTGCTGCTGTCTGCCCGCGTCGTCCAGGGCATCGGTATGGGTGGGCTGACCGCACTCGTCGTCGCCATCATCGGCAGTATCGTCGCGCCGCGTGAGCGCGGCCGGTACTCCGGCTATATGGGCGCGGTGATGGCGGTCTCCATGTCGGGCGGACCCATTCTCGGCGGTGTGATCGTCGACAGTCCGCTCGGCTGGCGCTGGTGCTTCTTCGTCTGTGTCCCGCTCGCGCTGATCGCGCTGTTCCTGTTGCAGCGCACCCTGCGCCTGCCCACCGACCGCAAGGACGATGTATCCATCGACTGGTTCGGCGCCCTGACGATGACCGCGGGTGTGTCCATCCTGCTGATCTGGGTCTCCTTCGCCGGTAAGGCGGGGTACTACGCATGGTTCTCCCGCGAATCGCTGCTCTACGTGCTGGCGGGTCTCGCACTGCTCGCGGTGACCGTCTGGGTGGAATCGCGCGCGAAGTCGCCGATCGTGCCGCTGCGAATCGTCACCGAACGCACCACCGGACTCGCGATCATCGCCTCCGTCGCGGTCGGTATCGGGATGTTCGGCGCGACCACATTCCTCGGCCAGTACTTCCAGACCGCACGCGGTTACTCGCCGACCGTCGCCGGGATCCTGACGATCCCGATGGTCGCCGGAATGCTCGTCGCCTCGGTGGGTTCCGGGCAGCTGATCACCCGATTCGGCACCTGGAAGCCGTTCGTCGTCGGCGGCGCGGGTCTGCTGGTGGCCGGCTTCGGCCTGCTCAGCACGATCGACCACGCGACGAACCTGTGGCTGGTCGGGGCGTATATCGCGGTGGTCGGCCTGGGCGTGGGCATGATGATGCAGAACCTGGTGCTGGCCGTCCAGAACACCGTGAGCGTGCACGATATCGGCGCGGCATCCAGCAATGTCGCCTTCTTCCGCACCTTCGGTGGCGCCATCGGGGTCTCGGTCCTGGGCTCGGTCCTGGCGACCCGGGTGGGCGAACTGTCCGCCCAGGGTTTCGCCCGGCTCGGGATCCAGGCATCCGGGAGCGGCGGTAGCAACCTGGATCTGGACAGCCTGCCCGCACCGATCGCCACGATCGTGCGCGCGTCCTACGGCGACGCGACCGGCCGGATCTTCCTGATCGCCGCGGCCGCCGCGGTGGTCGCGCTCCTGGCGACCACGCTGCTGCCCAACCGGCCGCTGCGTCGGACCATCGATATCGAGCCTGAGCTCGACCCGATGCGCACCGAACACGGCGACCGGGCCGGACAGCCCGAAGCAGCGGACTCCGGTGAATACACCCCCGATCGCCGGGAACCCGTACTGCAGAACTGATCGCACGGCGCAGACCCCGAGTACCTCCGAAGGTACTCGGGGTCTTCCGTATCCGCCGGGCGCCCGGTATCGGCACTGCCACTAAGGATTTCCGGCGGCGGACCATCTGGCCGAATGACTACGACCAGACGTAGTATCAACGTGTGGCCATCCCTGGACCGACTTCCACACGCATACGCGGCGTGTTCGTCGGCTCGGCGGTGGGGGCGGTGAGTATCGCCGCCCACGCATTCGGTGGCGGGACATTCGCCGCCGGCTCTGCCGCGATCGCGCTGCTGCTCGCGGGTTGTGCGATCGCCGGTGCCCTGGCGACCGTCGCTCGCCCGGGCGGGCCGATAGCCCTGATGGCATCGCTGGCCCTCGGCCAGGCGTTCGGGCACACCGCACTCGCCGCTGCCCCGGGTCACGAACACGGCGGATCGTCGACCGCCCCGATGCTGTCGGCACATCTCGTCGCGATCCCGGTGGGCGCACTGCTGATCCGTATCGCCGAACGTGCGATCCGATACGCGGTATCGCGGCTGACGATCGCGCTGCGACAACCGATCTGCCACGAGCTCCCCACTCCCCGGCCGGTGGTCGCCCCGGAAGCAGAACGCGGGCCACACCGCCTCCTGCTCCTGGCTTCGGGCCCCGGCACCCGCGGTCCACCGCTCCGGCACATCTAGTTCCTCTCGCCGCAACGCGCGCCGGCCCGCATATCGCCGGTGCTGCGCGTTCCGGATCTGATCGCCCGTCGCCGGCACCGAGCACCGGCAGCCCGCACTGCTGCGGTCCACCCACGGGATCGCCGTGGGAATCGCGAACAGCGGAAATTCGCCCCCCCGGCACCGGATCTCGGCCGCGACGGCACACCACATCCTTTCGGATCGGAGCATATCTGTGTCACTTCATACTTCGGCGTCCCGTACCGGCGCCGGCACCGGAATCAGGCGCGTGATCGCCCTCGCGGCCGCCGCCCCGTTACTCGCCGTAGCCTGTTCCGGCCAGGACGGTTCACCCGCCACCGCGGCCGATTCGGTGACGATCACCGACCAGTGGGCGAAGGCCGCCGCGGGCGGGATGTCGGCCGCATTCGGCGAACTGCGCAACACCGGCGACCGCGAGGTCACGGTCGTTTCGGCGAGCAGCCCGGTCTCCGCCACCGTCGAATTGCACGAAGTCGCCACCGACGGCGGTGGCGCGAGCTTCATGCGGCCCAAGGCGGGTGGCTTCGTCATTCCCGCCGGCGGCGAATTGAGTCTGACTCCGGGCGGGGAGCACATCATGTTCATCGATCTGCGTGGTGCCCTGCGGACGGGGACCGATGCTCCCGTCACCTTGACCTTCGCGGACGGCTCCACCACCACTTTCACTGCGCAGGTACGCGATTTCGCCGGTAACCAGGAGGACTACCGGCCCGACGGCGGGGCGCAACAGCCCGCACCCGGTGCCTGAGCACAGCCGGTCCCGCTTCGACCGGCGGCGCTTCCTGGGTGGTGGCGCCGCCGGTGCGGTGGGGATAGGAGTCGGCGCGTCCGCATTCGCGGTGCTGGGTGGCAACGATTCCGGTGAACCGGTGACCGAACCGTTCCACGGCCGCCACCAGCCCGGAATCGCGACATCGCCGCAGGCCCGCGCGACGTTCGTGGCCCTGGACCTGCGCCCCGGTACGACCCGGGCCGATATCGTCGGCGCCCTCCGGATCTGGACCGGCGACGCCGCCCGCCTGACCCAGGGGCTCCCCGCGCTCGCCGATACCGAACCGGATCTGGCCCGCCGGCCCGCCCGGCTCACGATCACCCTCGGTCTGGGCGCCGGAGTTTTCGCACGCTGCGAACTCGACGACGCGCGGCCGGCCTGGCTGGCACCGTTGCCACCGTTCGCGATCGACCGGCTCGATCCCGGCTTCTGCGGCGGCGATCTGCTGTTACAAGTGTGCGCCGAGGAATCCACGACGGTCTCGCACGCGGTGCGGGTGCTGTGCCGGAGCGTGCGCTCCCTGATGTCGGTGCGCTGGGTTCAGACCGGATTCCGGGACGCGCACCCGGGAACCACACCCAGGAACCTGATGGGCCAACTCGACGGCACCGTCGATATCGCCACCACCGATTTCGACAGGCTGGTCTGGGATGACGGATCGGCGCAACCCTGGCTGGCCGGTGGTACGTCCATGGTGCTGCGCCGGATCGCGATGACCCTGGACACCTGGGACGAAATCGATCCGGCGGCCCGGGAACTCACCGTGGGCCGCACCCTGGCCACCGGTGCGCCACTGACCGGCACCCGGGAGTTCGACGAACCGGATTTCGCCGCGGTGGACACCGCCGGGATCCCGGTGATCCCGCCGTCGTCGCATATCGCTCGGGCCCATCACCGGCACGACGATGAACGATTCCACCGGCGGGGCTACAACTACGACGACTCCCCGTCCCCGGGCACGATCTCGAACTCCGGCCTGCTCTTCACCGCCTACCAGCGCGATGTGCGGACCCAGTTCCTTCCGGTTCAGCGGCGGCTGGCCGAGTTCGACGCGCTGAATGTCTGGACGACGCCGGTGGGCTCCGCGGTTTTCGCGATCCCGCCGGGAGTCCAGGGGCCCGGCGGGTATATCGGTGAGACTCTGTTCGGATCCTGACCGCGTGGCCGATGCCGATGCCGGTGCCGGGCACCGGCATCGGCCCGGCTCAGGTCCAGAGTACGGCGATCAGCACGTTAACGATGGCCAGCCCACCCGCGGCATCCGGCATCCACGCGGGATCCTTCCCGCGTTTGGCATCGGCCCGGCTCATCTCCGCGAAGGCGGCGACCAACACCGAGATGACCAGTTTCACGCCGATCTTCACCATGTTCAGGTCTTTGTCCAGGGAAGTGAGCGATTCGGCCAGGCCCACCAGGACCACACCGGTGATGATCTGCGCGCGGGCACCCCAGACCATGACCGCGTTGACGGTGGGCCGCCCGGCGGCATATCCGCCGACCACCGCCGCCATACCGAGCAGATGAGTGACGACCACGACGTTGTAGACGAATTCTGACACGTTCACAGTGCAAGATCCTGCCATTCGCGGTGTACGTGGCGCAGTCGGGCGCTGGACCGACTCGCTCGAGCTGCCGGTGTCGTCGCCGGCGGTCTACGGAACGTAGCTCGCCGCCGCCGCCACGGCCTCGAAGCGGTTGCGGTGGCGGCACTGTCGCTGTCCTCATCGAGTGGATACGGGCCCGAGCGGCGATAGTGAATACCGTGAACGCGCAACGCATGGAACCGGTCCGCTGGGCCGCGCCGACCGCCCCACCCCGGGCCCGGCAGAAGAGCAGCAATCCCCCGTTGCCGCCGGTGCGCCGGATCGAGTTGGCCGGTTACGGCCCCGAAGACGTGGTATTCGCGGGCCCAGGCACGGTGTACACGGGCACCGCCGAGGGGGATATCGTGCGGGTCGATCTGGACAGTGGGCATACCCGCACCGTGGTCACCACCGGCGGGCGACCGCTGGGACTGCACGCCGATCCGGACGGCTCCCTGCTGATCTGCGACGCCCACCGTGGGCTGTTGCGCTGGGACGGGACCTCTCCGACGGTCGAGGTCCTGGTCGACACCGTGGACGGGCGGGCGCTGAACTTCGCCAGCAATGTGGTGCGCGATCCACGCGACGGGACAATATATTTCACCGAATCCTCCCGCCGCTGGAGCCTGGAACAGTGGCGCGGCGACCTGTTCGAACATTCCGGGACGGGCAGCCTGTTCGCCCTGACGGCCGACGGCAGGGTGACCACTCTGCTGACCGACCTGCAGTTCGCGAACGGCGTGACCATGGCTCCCGACGGCCGTTCGCTGATCATCGCCGAGACCGCCGCCTATCGCCTGAACCGTTACCGGCTGCGGGGACCACGCGCCGGAACGCGGGAAGTACTGGCGGACAACCTGCCCGGGTTTCCCGACAACCTCGGCCCGGGAACCGATGGGCTGATCTGGGTGGGCATGGTATCCCCACGCAACCGGATGCTCGATGCGCTGCTGGCCCGACCGGGCCGGTTGCGCTCCCTGTTGTGGCGAGTACCCGAGCGGATCCAGCCCGCTCCCGAACACACGGTTTGGGTTCTCGGCGTGGACGCCGACGGAACGATCGTGCACGATCTGCAGCGGCCGGCCGGGGACTACTCGATGGTCACCGCCGTGGCGGAGCAAGGGGGAACACTGGTGCTGGGCAGTCTGCAGGAATCGGCTGTCGCGGTGACCCGGGTGAATGCCTGACCGCCGGATCCCGGGCGGAACCGGTCGCACCACCTGCACTGGACCGGAGGCTGCCGGCGATCCGCGCGACCCGGACAGGCCGCGGATCGGCGGTCAGTAGCGGCGTTCGGCGGGGCGGAAGGTTTCGCTGAGCCTGTTGTAGGCGCCGCGAACGTCTGCCGGGATGTCCTGACGGAGGATATGGCCGTCGGCGGGATACTCGTCGAGGCGTTTGATCTCGCCCATGGTGACCGCGACGATCGATTTCGGATGTGGTGCCGTATCCGCATCCGGCCGGTTGCCGTACTTCATATAGTTCTCCAGCGAGACATCGGCGGGCGACATGGCCACGTGCTGGACGGACACACGTCTGCCGTTCACTTCGGCAACACCTTGTTTCATGAGGGTCGCCTCTATCCGTCGGGTGTGGAACGGAGTGCCGACTCCGACCAGCGAGGAGATATCGCGGCCGAGCTCGGCGAGCATCTGGACCGAGAACGCGGCGTTCTGCCCGGTGTTGGCCGCCTTTGTCTCCTCGATGATCTGCCGCTGGTCGAGATTCATCTTCTCCGCGGCCAGCCGGAATTTGGCGGCTTCCCCGTTACTTCCGGAGAACACCACCGGCACATCACCGAATCCGCGGTCGCGGACCATATTCGCGATCACCGCGGCGCCGCCGATATCTTTGCTGCCGAAGAAGATGATTCCCCCGTAGCTCCGTGTCGGGTCGATCTCCCATTTGGGATCGTGGCGTAGGTAATCCCACAGTTTGCCCAGATCCGCCATCGCCCGGTCGGTGTCCACTCCGCGATCGCGGAGTTCACGGAACCATTGGGTGTAGGCATCTTCCCGGCGACCTCCGAAGACCTGGTTGTCTCTGATCAGAGCTCGCCCGGACGCACCGACCGGTATCGCACCGTCGTGTTCCGCACGGACGAACATGCCGGCCGACGCCCGAGTACCGCTGATCAGTCTCCGCTCTTTGCCGACCGCGTCCGAGATACCGGTGGTCAACGCACGTACTACCCGCCCGGCCGCATCTCGGGCGATCTCCACCGGGGTGTTCGCGCCCGGCAGATCTGGGCCGCTCATCCGTCCTCTCGAAACTCGTGCACCGAAGCAATACGCAGGATCGGGGGTCCTGTCGGCTTGCCGAGGCTAGTACCGCTCCTCGTTCCCGGCATCTCGTGGTGTTCCCGGCTCTGAACACCTTCCGTATCCGCTTCATCCCGAGCACCCGTCCCGGTTCTCGCGCATTTCGGATGGGCAGGCACACGCGCGGACAGGTACTCGATACCCATCGGTATCGTAGGGGGATGACTCTGGTGAACCGGTGGAGAACACCGTGACGGGCCCGACCCCGCGCGTGCGCCGCGAAGAAGTGCGCCGGCGGCTGCTCGAAGCGGCGGCGGAGGTATTCGGCAGCCGGGGCTACGAGGCCGCCCGGCTGGACGATATCGCCTACACCGCCGGGTTCACCAAGGGCGCGGTGTATTCCAACTTCGCCGGTAAACCCGCCCTGCTCGCCGAGTTGATCGAACAGTACGTCCGCGGCCGGTTCGCCGCGCGGGCGGTGGAGATACGCGCGGAGAACCGCCCGGAGCGGGCGCTGGAGGATATCGCGGCTGCTTTCGCCCGCGAGATCCTGGAAGAGCGCAGCTGGAGCCGGCTGCTGGTCGAGATCGCGCAGCAGGCCGGCCGCGATCCCGAAGTCGCCGCGATGTACGCAGAGGTCCGCCGCGCGCTGCGCGAGACGCTGGCGACGGCACTCACCACCGGATGCGACGAACTGGGTATCGAACTCACCGTGCCCGCCGATCAGCTGGCGCTCACCCTCCAAGCGCTCCTTCTCGGCCTCGGCCTCGAACACGGTACGGACCCGGAGCGGGTCGACGCGGCGGCTGTGACGGCCGTTTTCACCGATACGCTGCGCAGCCTCGCGGGCGGGCCGGTCGGCTGAGTCCGGCGGCCGCCGATCCGCTCGGCCGCTGGCTCGCGCCCGGCGGTGCGCATGCCGCGCTGGTGCGCCCGGATGCGACCGTCCTGGCCGCGGGCGATACGGTCCGCCAGGTGCTGTCGATCCTGCTCGAATCGGTGCCCACCGTCATCCCAGCCGAGCTGCCCACGGTGGACCGTGACACCGAAATCGACAGCAGCGCAATCGAATCGACCCGCGACTCGGAGGACTCGTGAAACTCCTGTTCAGTGCCACCCCCGCTTTCGGCCATATCCTGCCCCTGGTACCGCTCATGCAGGCGGCGGTGGCGGCCGGTCATACCGTCGGTCTGCTGTCCAGTGCCGGATTCCGCACCACCGTCGGCGCGGAACTGCCCTCGGCAGTCGACTATCTCGAGGCGGGGGCGATGCCCGATGTGTTCTCCGCGGAAGCGGCCCGCCGCACCGGTACCGATATGTATCGGCCGACGCCCGCGATGATCGGTGAGATCTTCGGGGGTGCCCGCGTCGACCTCGGCCTCGCGGAAAGCCTCGACCGGGCCGCCGCGTGGGGGGCGGAGCTGGTGATCGCGGAACCGTTCGACGCGATCGGCCCGATCGTCGCCGCCCGGCTCGGCATCGGCCTGCACCGAGCCGGGATCGGTCCCGCGCTACCCGCGGTGATCACGGCGGAAATCGATCACGCGGCCGCCGTCCGGTACGAGCGGGCGAATCTGCGGCGCGTGTCGGCGTCGACCTATATCGACCCGTGCCCACCGCAACTACAGGACCCGGACTGGTCCCCCGAGACCCGGGTGCTTCCGGTCCGGTCACAGGCGCACCGCCGCCCGCAGGACGCCCCGCTCGACCTGTCCGGCCGCGGCGGTCGCGGGGCGCCCACAGTGCTGGTCACCCTGGGCACGATCTTCTCCGACCCGGACGTGCTCAGCGCGGTCGTGGCGGCGGTCGCGGATACCGGCGCCGAGGTGATCGCCACCCTCGGCTCGTCCCTGCGGCATCCCGAGTCGAACGGGTCCGTACCGGCGCACAGCGACCGCGCCGATCGGGCGACGGTGCGGTATGTGCCCTTCGTACCGCTGGACCAGTTGCTGGAGCAGGCCGATCTGGTGGTCGGCGCGGGCGGTGTCGGTACCGTTCTCGGCGCCCTGGCACACGGTCTGCCGATGGTCCTCTGGCCCCAGGGCGCCGACCAGCCCATCAACGCGGCGCGTGCCGCCACCGCGGGAGCGTCGATCACGGTCGAGTCGGCAGCCGAGATCGCCGCCGCGGTGGCGAAGGTGCAGGAGGACGATTCGTACCGTCGCCGGGCCCGGGAGGTCGCGGCCGAGATCGCCGCCCGCCCGCACCCGGCCACGGTGATCGAGGAGCTCACGAAACCATAGGGGACGGACGGTGATGCGCCGCCGGCTGCCGCGGATATCGATCGACAGCCGGCGTCTGCGATATCGCCGAGTCTCGGACCACCGGACCGCACGAGCGTATCGGGATCCGCCGGATCGCGGAGGTGAGGTCCTCGATCGACACGGTGTTCAGCGGTGTTCATATGCCCGTGGCGGTAGATACTTCATCACGGGCCGGACGCACCGCCGACAGCGGCGGTGCTCGTCATCGATCCGGCCCGCGACCACGGAACCGCAGGCCCGATCCCACCGGCATCGACGGAGAGCGCGCGACGGCCGCCGCCCTGCCGGCGCGAATACCGATGAGTTCGTCTCGCCGGGCCCGTCGGATATCGGGAACGCTTCGACAGGAAGGGACTCGAGTGTCCGGCTACGTCATCGTCAACAACGCCCGCACCTGGTACGACGTCGCGGGTGCGGGTGAACCCCTGCTGCTTCTGCACGGCGGCTTCTCCGATTCCGGCGACTTCGACGAAAATCTCCGGACCCTCGCCGGACAGTTCCGGGTTTTCGTATTCGACCGGCGTGCGCACGGACGCACCCCGGACGTCGACGGCACCGTCGATATCACGGTCCTGGCCGACGATGTCATCGCGTTCCTCGAACACGTTGCCGGTGCGCCCGCGCATCTCGCCGGTTACAGTTCCGGCGGATTCGTCGCGCTCGCCGTGGCACTGCGGCGGCCGGATCTGGTGCGACGGCTCGTCCTGGTGAACGCCGCGTGCGACGAAGACGGATGGACCGTATTGCCGGAACCCGACGCCGAATTCCCCGCCGAGGTGGTCGACCGGTACGCCGAACTCTCCCCGGACGGTCGCGACCATTTCCGGACCGTGGTACGGAAATTCGCCTCCGTGGAGCGTACGAGCCTGGACGCCACCGGGGTCGGCTGCCCGACCCTGATCCTCGGCGCGGACGACGATATCGTGCCCCTGTCGCACACGGTCGAGATGTACCGGGCCGTACCGAACGCCGCGCTGGCGATTCTGCCCGGAACCCATCTGCTGCTCTGGGAGCGGCCGCGGCAGTGCGCAGCCCTCGTCGCCGAGTTCCTGACCGCGGACCCGGTGCGTCTCATGCCGATCCGCCACGGGGGCGGCACCCCCGAATTCGGCTCGTAGCAGCGCCGGCGGCGGAGTGCAGCCGACATCAGAGCGAGCACGGACCCGGCCGGACAGCGTTGCCCGGCGTTCGGCGTCACCCGTGCGGGCGGTCGCCACCGCTCCGACCGTGTACATCGGGTCGGGGCACACCCGTAGTGGATATTCGAGCCGGGGCGGGAGGACAACCAGCCGACCCACCAGGATCTCCGGGTGCGAATCCGGATCCACCCGGATGCAGCGGACGGCCGGTACCCCATAGCGTCGGTTCATGTTCTATCCGAAGCGCGGCGGCCGGTTCACGATGATGGTGGCGGTGCTGTTGTCGACAGCGATAACGGTAGCCGGGTGCGCCTCCGGATCCGGAAGTGAGACCTCCTCCCGCACAACCGGTCCCGGCGATATCGCGGTGGTCGAGGAACAGGGGGCCGGCTCTCGCATCGTCGACTTCACCGTTCGTTCACCGGCACTCGGCGGCGCCGCCTCGGTCCGGCTGATCACCCCGGACGGTTGGGAGGGGCGACAGTCCGGACGCACCTGGCCGGTCTTGTATCTGCTGCCCGGTGGCGACGGCGACCATCTGAGTTGGACCACCGACAGCGATGTAGCGGTGCTACCGCAATTGCGCGATGTACTCGTCGTGGTCCCGGGGATGCCGATGTTCGGGTTCTACAGCGACTGGCACAACCGCGGATACGACGGCGCGCCCGCGGTCCGCAGTTTTCACCTCGACGAGCTGATTCCACTGCTCGAACGCGACTACGGCGCGGGATCCGAACGAGTGATCGCCGGAGTTTCGCAGGGTGGATACGGGGCACTGAGCTACGCGGCACTACGGCCGGGGATGTTCCGGGCAGCGGCGAGTTACAGCGGATGGTTGTCCCCACTGCGGCGCGCCGAGGTCGTACGGGCGGCGGCGCGATTCGTCGGCGCCGACGACGTCGCGCTGTGGGGCGATCAGGTCGGCGACCGTGCGGTGTGGGAGGCAGGCGACCCCTACCATCTGGCCGGCGAACTGACGGAGCTACCGGTGTACCTGTCCAGTGGTGACGGCACCCTCGGGGAACTCGATCCGCCCGATACCGTCCAGGAGTCACTGTTTCCCGAGATCGACCGGCTGGCCGGCGAATTCGCGCCGGGAACTGTCGACCTGACGGAGGCGGTGATGCACGAGAGCAGCCGCGCGGTCGCCGATCGGCTGCGCGAGCTCGGCGCCGAGCCGATCACCCATTTCACGCCCGGTACACACAGCCCGCCGTACTGGGCCCGGGAACTGCACCGTTCGCTGCCGATGCTGCTGGCGGCGTTGCGATAGGAAAACTGAGCGGTGGCGAAAGATGTTGCGGCCGAACGATGCACAGGACAGCACACCACACACCTACCCGGTTCGCCCCGCCGCTCCGGCGGTCACCCGGCGGTCGAGGCCAATGGCCCTGCCCGAACCTCGGCCGCCCACCTCGGCCGCTGGTCCGGGCGCCGCAGCACCGGGCGGGGCCGGGTATCAGGTATCCGGTGCGGGGCGGCTGCGGAGCCGGTGGGTGAGGGTGTGGCCGAGCTGGGCCGTGAGCGGGCCGGTGTGGTCGATGCCGAGCTGGGCGGCGAGGGCCGTGGCGTGTAGGCGGGTGGCGGTTTCGAGGAGGGTGGCGTAGGTATCGGTGGTGGTGCGGATCCGGTGAT
Organism: Nocardia sp. NPDC003963; assembly: GCF_053605105.1. NCBI lineage: Bacteria > Bacillati > Actinomycetota > Actinomycetes > Mycobacteriales > Nocardiaceae > Nocardia > Nocardia sp. NPDC003963. The sequence continues at coordinate 102,738 of NZ_JBSGIP010000001.1, read as the reverse complement.
GTGCCGTGACGGCGAGGACGACGGCGAGCGGTGCGGCGGGCCACCACAGGATGCCGACCGGCAGGTAGAGCACCGCCCAGGCGGCGAGGACCGTCGCTCGTGACAGGGCGAGGCGCGCCGCGGTGAGTTCGTCGCGGGTGGTGTCGGGAAGGGTGAGCCACAGGGCGGGCCACACAGTGGCCAGGTCGAGATGGTGGTCGTGGTCCAGGCGCAGGGCGGCGGCATGGATGCGGTCGCCGCTCCACGTGGGACGGTCGGGGCGTTCGACGGCGATCCGGTTCCGGATGCGGGCGGCGCGTTGCCGGCGGGCCGGGTCGGGGCGGTCGGCCGGGTCGGGCGCCAGAGCTCTCCGGTATTCGGCCCGGTGGACGGCGTCGGCGGCGTCCCAGCGGCGGCGGCGGGCGAGAACACACCAGCGGGCCGGTCGGCGTAGCGGTAGCGGCCAGCTCTGCCATCTCGTGGCCAGGCAGAGGTATTCGACGACGGCGCCGAGGAATTGGGCGATCAGGCCGACGACCGCGGCGCCGGCGAGTACCGCGATCAACAGCAGGATCTGCCCACCCACAGTGGTGACGGCCGGATCTCGGGCGTAGGCGGTGATCCGGTCGCCGAGATAGCGGATATCGAAGACATGGGTGTGGCCGAGAATACGAGCGGCGGCGAGCACGGCCAGATAGAGGGCGCCGGGTAGCGCCAACAGCGAAAACCATTGCTCGGCGAGCTTTTTGGTTATCTCGCTCCACAGGCCGCTCATTCAGGCCAGCCGTTCGCGGCGCAACGGCTCTCCGCTGACGGCACACCGTGGCGGATCGAGCGCGGCGCCGGTGTCGCCGCGGCCGTTACAGACCCGAAGGGGGCAGCGGTAGACGATCTCGAAACTCTGTACGCCGACAGCTGCCGGGCCCCGGGTGTGTCCGAAGATCCCCGGCGCGTCACCGGCTACCCGCAGCGCGGTGTGGACCGCGTTCAGCGCCGGCCCGATATCCTCGGACCTGCCCGCCTGCAGCGCCACCAGCAGGCGCTGCAGCGGTGTGGAGGTATCCGTGCCGGCATCGTCGAGTGTGTCGCGTATCTCGGCGAGGTGTTCGCAGAGATACGCCGACGCCGCTGCGGCACGGGCAGGGTCGGGTGGCAGCGCAGGCAAATCGGACCCCCGGAACATCGGCGAATGTGGTGGCACCGCTGTCCGAAGTGCCCGGCCCGGGACTTGGCGGTGCGCTCGCAGGATCCTATCCTCGATAGCCGGTGAGCGAAACGGTCGCGGCGCCAGGCACAGTGACCGTCGAGAATTCGAGGCAACGCACGTATGCGGACCGCAGTGCTGGACGGACCCGGCTCCGACGACGAGCGCCGGGCAATCCTGCGGGCCGCGGTGGCCCGCAGGCTGGCACGTGCCGACGACGAGGCGGCGCCCGGGCTGGTGCTGGAACCCGAGGCTGCCGCGGAGGCCGGCCGGTTGGCCGTGGATCTGCGGCCCGGCGACGGTGATCCGGATGCCCGGTTGCTGCTGGCGCGGTTCCACGGATACCGCTTCCTGGCACTGCGACCCGGCGGGGGCGCGCGGGAGTGGCCGGCCGCGATCGAACTGCTCGTCTCGGTCTTCGACGCACCGGCGCCTTCCGCCGAGCTGCCCGAACAACGCGTCGCCGTCGCCGACGAGGTGTTCGCGGTGGCCGGCAGCATCACAGTCCTCTACGACCTGCCCGCCTTCGATGCCGAATCCCTCACCGCCGCAATCGTCCTCTGGCGGCGGATACTCGCGGCCACGCCCGCCGATCATCTCGACCGAGCGCTCCGGCTGGGCACCTTCGGGCTCGTCCTCGGGGCCCGATACGAGCGCACAGGTGCGCCGGCCGACCTCGACGAGGCCGTGGATATGTGCCGCCGAGCAGTGCAGCTCACGGCCTCCGGCCACGCGGATCGGGCGGTATGGCTGAAGGACTCCCCGGCCGAATACGCCGAACGGGCGATCTGGCGCAACGCCCTGGGGAATCTCCTCCGGATCCGATCCCAGCGGACGGCTGCGCGGGCCGATCTCGACGAGGCCGTGGATATGTGCCGCCGGGCCGTTCAGGACACGGTGCACGACGACCCGAGCCGGGGCGCCTGCCTGACCACTCTCGGGGCGGTACTGCAGGCCCGGTTCGCCCGCACGGATACACCGCTGGACCTGTACGAAGCGATCGAGGTGGGACGCCGTGCTGTGCGAACCACACCGGTCGAAGATCCGGAATACGCGGTGTCCCTCAACAATCTCGGGCATGCCCTCCGGATCCGATTCGAGCGGACGGGTGCGCCCGCGGACCTCGACGAGGCGGTGGAAATCGGCCGCCGAGCCGTGCACGCGGCCCCGGCCGGCCATCACTACCGCGTGATGTGCCTGACGAATCTCGGAATCGCGCTCCGGATCCGGTTCGCGCGGAACGGGTCCGTGCCGGACTTCGACGAAGCGATGGAGGCGGACCGTCACGTAGTCGAGGCCCTCCCCGCCGACCACCCCGGCCGGGCGATGCTCCTGCACAATCTCGCAGCCGCCTGCTACGAGCGGTTCACGCGAACCGGTGCGCCGGCGGCTCTCGACGAAGCGGTGGCGACGAGCCGCGCGGCGGTTCGTGCCGCCCCGCACGGCCATCCTGATCAAGCGATGTACCTGGACTCCCTCGGGAACAACCTCCGAACCAGATTCGAGAGCACCGGTACCCCGGCCGATCTGGACGAGGCACTGGCGAGCGGCCGCCGAGCGTTACTGGTCGCTCCCCCGGCCGCGCTCGTGCGGGTGACGATCATGAACAACCTGGGGGTCACACTGCAGCACCTGTTCCGGCGGACCGGCACGCTGACCTACCTCGACGAAGCCGTGGAAATCGGCCGCGCCGCACTACAGGCCACCGCGGCCGACGACCCGGCCCGGGCGATGCGCCTGAACAATCTCGGGAGTGCGCTCATGCTCCGGTTCGACCGGACAGGGCGTCCGGCCGACCTCGACGAGGCGGTGGATCTGGGACGCAGGGCCATGCAGCTTTCTCCCGCCGCCGACGCCGAACAGCCGATATTCCTGACCGGTCTCGGGCTGGCGCTCCGCGCCCGTTTCAAATGGACGGGTGCGCCGACGGACGTGTACGAGGCAGTCGAGGTCGGCCGCCGCGCACTACAGGCCACCCCGGCCCATCATCCCGCCCGACTGGGGCGCCTGGTCGCGCTCGGGACATCCCTGCAGAACGTGGCCCGGCAGACGGGTACGAAGACCTACTTCGACGAGGCGGTGGAGGTGTGCCGGCAAGCGGTGCAGGCCGCCCCGACCGGTCACTCAGAGCGCGCACTGTGCCTGAACACGCTCGGGAATGCGCTGTTGCTCCGGTTCGACCGAACAGGTGCGCCCGCGGATCTGGACGAGGCGGTGGAGGTGTGCCGTGCGGCGGTACAGGCCACTCCGGCGGACAGTCCGAGCCGGAGCCTGCGGTCGAACAATCTCGCGAGCGCTCTGCTGGGTCGGTTCGAGTGGACCGGCGCACGGGCGGACGTGGACGAGGCGGTCACCCTGCGTCGACTGGTGCTGCGGACAACCCCCGCCGACGATCCCAAGCTGGCCATGTGCCTGAACAATCTCGGCGGAGCCCTGTGGTACCGGTTCACCCGGACGGGCGCACCGGACGACGCGGACGAGGCCGTAGCCGTATGCAGGCAGGCGGTGCAGGCGACTCCGGCGGGCAACAGCGGATCGGCCGATCGCCTGTCCAATCTCGGCGCGATGCTGGGCAGCCGATTCCAACGGACGGGCGCGATAACGGACCTGGACGAGGCCGTGGGCGTATGCCGGGAAGCGCTCCGGGTCACCGCACCCGACGCGTCCGACCGTGCCGCGCGACTGGCCGCGCTCGGGACAACCCTCATCACCCGGTTCGAGCGGACGGGCGTGACAGCGTATGCGGACGAGGGCGTCGCACTGTGCCGCGCAGCGGTACAGGCCAGACCTCTCGATCACCCTGGACGTGCGCGGGTGCTGACCCAGCTCGGTCGTGCCCTCGTGGTGCGGGCGGCCGGCGACGGCGCGGCAGAACGTGTACAGCAGGTCGTCGCACCGATGGAGGATCTGGACGAGGCCGCCGTAGCCTGGTGCGAGGCGGCATACTCGCCGGTAGCGCAGCCGTCGATCCGGATCGAGTCGGCGCGGGCAGCTGCCGCGCTGCTCTGGTCGGGTGGGCAGATCCGGGTGATGATGCTGGCCCTCAGCGTGGTCGGCTTGTCGCGGAGCCCGACCGGTTTACGCGACCGGCGCCGGCGTGCGGTGGAGTTGATGCACGCCGCCGTCCGGCTGTTGCCCGAGGTGGCGCCGCGTCGGCTGCAACGAACGGATCAGCAGTACGCCCTGGGCGGCTACGCCGAGCTGGCCGCCGACGCGGCCGCTTTCACACTCCGGGATACCTCGACACCCGCTGCCGAGCGGGCCGCGCTGGCTGTGCAGATGCTGGAGGCCGGCCGCGGGGTGCTCCTGGGACAGGCCTTGCAGATCCGTGGCGATACGAGCGAGCTGGCGAGCCGTCATCCCGAATTGGCCGTCGAGTTCGACCGGTTGCGCGGACTTCTCGACCACTCCCCCGTATCCCCCGCGGGCACCGACGCGGAGCCCGCGACAGATATGCGGCAGCGCCTGGCGCGGGACTTCGACGAGGTGCTGGCCCGCATCCGCGCCCAGCCGGGATTCGAGATGTTCGCGCTCCCACCGGCAATCGGACAGCTGCTCGAACAGGCCGCCGAAGGACCGATCGTGATGTTCAACATCAGTGAATTCGGCAGCGATGCCCTGCTCCTCACCGTCTCCGGCGTCGAGGTGCTGCGGATGCCCGGGCTGGCTCGCGATAATGTCGTCGAACGGGTCGCCACCTTCCGCGAAGCCTTGGCCGGTGCCGACCGCGGGGCGACCGCCGCGGATCGGCGAGCCGCGCAAGGACGCCTGAACGGGGTCCTGGAATGGCTGTGGGACAACGCCGCCGGTCCCGTTCTCGACGCACTCGGTCTGCGGCGTCCGATGCCCGCGGGTCGCCCGGGTCCACGGGTGTGGTGGGTACCGGGCGGGCTGCTGGGCCAGCTGCCGATTCATGCCGCCGGCTATCACACCGGCCCACCACGCAGGCGCGGCGCTGTCCGGACGGTGCTGGATCGAGTGGTCTCGTCCTACACCCCGACCGTCGCCGCCCTACGACACGCGCGGCGACGCATCACCGGCCCCGATCCCGATACGGGTCGACCGGCCCTGATCGTGGCGATGCCCACCACCCCCGGCGTTGCCGGCCGATTGCACTATGTACCGGACGAGGCCGGAATCCTCACCACGCGGCTGCCCGGTGCGATCACACTGACCGAACCCGAACCGGCGCCCGACCTCACCACCACGCCGACGGTGAACCCGACGGCTGCGGCGCCGAACGGGCACGAGGTCGACTTGCCCACCCGGGACAGGGTCCTGCAGTTACTGCGCGAATGCTCGATCGTCCATTTCGCCTGCCACGGTGTCAGCGATACCGCCGACCCCTCGCGCAGCCGGTTGCTCCTGCACGACCACACCTCGGCCCCGTTCACGGTCGCCACCCTGGCCCCGCTCGACCTGGGCCACGCCCGCCTGGCCTACCTCTCCGCGTGCGAAACCGCCACCGCCGGTGCCGAACTCATCGATGAGGCGATCCACCTCGCCTCGGCCTTCCAGCTCGCCGGATACCCACAGGTGATCGGTACTCTCTGGACCGTCGACGACGAGACAGCCACCCATATCGCCGACAGTTTCTACGCCGCCCTCACCACCGCCGGCGACGCGGCACCCGATACGAACCGGGCGGCCCACGCTCTGCACGATGCCGTCCGCGCCGTGCGCGACACCTTCCGCGCCACTCCGTCCCTCTGGGCCGCCCATCTCCACACCGGGGCCTGAGCACCGTCACGCCGTCGCTGTTCGTCGCCGGCGCAACCGACCGACTCCGACCAGCGGCGATACCGCATCATTTAGGTTAGGTTTACTTGTGCTAGCGTTCACCTGCTTCCCTCGGCACAGGTTGTGGTCGTACGCCTCACCGTGAGCACTCGGGGCGCCAACCGACCTCGACAAGCAGAAAGCCGAGACGAACGTGAAGATTTCCGTGGGCCGGATCGGTCTCGTGGCCGTCACCGCCGTGCTGGCGAGCGCACTCGTCGCCTGTGGGCAATCCGAGCAGGTCGACGACGTCGACGCAGTATCCGCCGGAGAAGGTGGCACCACCTACCCCCTCGTCCTCGACAACTGCGGTGAGACGGTCACCGTCGACGCCGCGCCGCAGCGAGTGGTCTCGCTGGATCAGGGTTCGACCGAGATCCTGCTGTCGCTCGGTCTCGGCGACCGCCTGGTGGGAACCGCGTCCTGGACGGATCCCGTCCGCGAGAATCTGGCGGCAGCCAACGAATCGGTTCCCCGACTGGCGGAGAACGCGCCGACCTACGAGGTCGTCCTCGGTGCCGATCCCGATTTCGTGACCGCGTCGTTCGGCCGGCATTTCGAGCAGGGCGGGGTCGCGGAGCGAGCCCGGTTCGCGGAGACCGGGATCGGGTCGTATCTGTCGCCGACCGACTGCGACAACGGAGTGAGCGTCAACGGGGGTGGGAAGCGCACCACACCGCTGACGATGGACGCGCTGTATCAGGAGATCGGTGAGCTCGCCGCCGTCTTCGATGTGAACGAGCGGGGCGCGCAACTCGTCGACGAGCTGCGGGGCCGCGAGACCGCGGCCCTCGCCGGTATCGAGAAGTCGAATGTGTCGATGGCGTTCTGGTTCGCCGATACCAAGAGCCCCTACGTGGCCGGCGGCCTGGGATCGGCCGACTTGCTCGCCACCTCGGTCGGTGCCACCAATGTCTTCGCCGATCTGACCGACGACTGGCCCGCCGTCGGCTGGGAGACCGTCGTGGAACGCAACCCCGATGTCCTCGTCCTCGGTGACCTCCTGCGCGCCCGTTTCCCCGGCGACCTGCTGGCCGACAAGATCGCCTTCCTCGAATCCGATCCGGTGACGCGCACTCTCGACGCCGTACGCGGCAAGCGCTACATCGCGCTGCACGGTGCGGAGATGAACCCCTCCATCCGCGCCGTCGACGGACTCGAGAAGATCGCCGCCGGCCTTCGCGACGTCCGGGATCCCAACTGACCGCCACCCGCGACCGCGCCGCCGCCCTCGTCCCCGGACCGATTCGGGGGCGATGGATCGTCGGGTCGCTGATCGCGGTCGGCGGGATCGTCGCGCTCACGCTGTCGGTACTCGTCGCCGTCACTCTGGGGCCGGCCGATATCTCGCTGGTCAATGTTCGTGACGTCCTGCTCAATCATCTCGGTCTCGCCGATATCCCGGTGCGGGCGGCGAAGAACGCGATCGTCTGGGAGGAGCGGCTTCCGCGTGCGCTGGTGGCCGCCGCCTGCGGCGCCGGACTCGGGATCTGCGGCGTGATCATGCAGTCGTTGCTCCGCAACCCGCTCGCGGACCCGTTCGTCCTGGGCATCTCGTCCGGCGCGTCGACCGGTGCCGTGATCGTGGGTGTACTCGGTGTCGGCGGTGCCGCGATCGGTCTGTCCGGCGGTGCGTTCATCGGGGCGCTGGTCGCATTCGGGCTGGTGCTGCTGCTCGCCCGCCTGTCCGGCGGCAGCAACGACCGCGTCATTCTCGCGGGTGTCGCCAGTACCCAGCTGTTCTCGGCGCTGACCTCGTTCGTCATCTTCGCGTTCGCGGACTCCGACGAGACCCGCGGTGTGATGTTCTGGCTGCTCGGATCGCTCGAGGGCGTCCGCTGGGACGATGTGCGGCTGTGCGCGGTGGTGGTGCTCCTCGGGACGGCGGTATGCCTGTATTTCGCGCATGTCCTGGACGCATTCTCCTTCGGTGACGCGGTCGCGGCATCGCTCGGCATCTCCGTCGGGAAGTTCCGGCTCGTGCTCCTGGTGGTCACGGCGGTCATCACCGCGACCCTGGTCAGCGTCGCCGGGGCGATCGGATTCGTCGGGCTCGTGCTCCCGCACGCGGCGCGGTTCCTGCTGGGGCCGCGACACAGCCGGCTGGTCCCCGCGACGGCATTGCTGGGGGCGGTCTTCATGGTGTGGGTGGATGCCGTCTCCCGCGTCGCCTTCGCACCCACCCCGCTGCCGGTGGGTGTGGGCACGGCGCTGGTCGGGGTGCCCGCGTTCATCGTGATCCTGTCGCGCCGGAGGAGAGCACAGTGACCCTGCACGCGGATACCGTCACCTGGAACCGCGGCGGTGCGCTGGTTGTCGACGGCGTCACCGTGACACCGGCACCCGGCGAGACGGTGGGCCTGCTCGGTCCGAACGGTTCCGGGAAATCGTCGCTGCTCCATCTCCTCAACGGTGTGGTGCGTCCGACCGCGGGTGTCGTAACCCTCGACGGCGACGATCTGTCCACCATGCGGCGCAAGGAAATCGCCCGCGCGGTGGCTGTGGTGAGCCAGCACGCCGATACCGACCTCGACATCACGGTCGGCGATGTCGTACGCCTCGGGCGCATTCCGCATCGCACGACGTTCGGCGGCGATCCACTCGCCGACGAGGCCGCGGTAACGGCCGCGCTCGAGCACACCGGCCTCGCGTCGAAAGCGAACCGGCTCTGGCACCGGCTCTCCGGCGGGGAGAAACAACGTGTCCAGATCGCCCGCGCCCTGGCGCAGGAGCCGCGCGAACTCCTGCTGGACGAGCCGACCAATCATCTGGACATCCATCACCAACTGGAGTTGCTGGCACTGGTCAGCCGGCTGCCCGTCACCAGTGTGATCGCCCTGCACGATCTCAATCTCGCCGCCATGTTCTGCGATATGGTCATCGTCCTGCGGGAAGGCCGGGTCGTGGCCGGCGGGAAACCCGCCGAGGTCCTGACCTCCGAACTGATCGCCCGGGTGTACAACGTCCGGGCCGAGGTGCTCGTCGACGAGTCGAAGGGGCGACTGTCGATCCTGTTCGAACCGGGTCCCGTTGCCGTCGCCGCGCGCTGACGACCGGCCGGCCTCGCCGACGCCGGACGCGGCGGCAGGAGCCCGCCGGTCACTCGGCCGCCGGTGGTCGCTGCTCACCGGTCTCACGGCCGCGACCCCGATCGTCCGGCTGCTGGTCCTCACCCAACTCGCGTTCAACGTCGGCTTCTTCATGGTGTTGCCGTACCTGTCGGTGCATCTGACGGAGGATCTCGGTCTGCGGGTGGCGTTCGTCGGGATGGTGCTCGGGCTCCGCACGTTCTCCCAGCAGGGCCTGTTCTTCATCGGGGGCTCGCTCGCGGACCGGTGGGGGGTGAAGCCGGTGGTCGTCGCCGGATGTGTGTGCCGGATCCTCGGCTTCGCCGGATTGGCCTTCGCCGCGTCGGTGCCCGGAATCGTGGTGGCCACCGTCCTGACCGGGTTCGCCGGCGCGCTGTTCTCCCCGGCCGTCGAATCCGCCCTCGCTACCGCCGCGGGCAGCACCGAGGACGGCGCGCAGTCCCGAAAGGATGTTTTCGCGCTCTTCGCCGTCTGCGGTCAGATCGGCACGTTCACCGGCCCACTGCTCGGATCCTTGCTGCTGGCGGCCGATTTCTCCCTCGCCTGCCTGGTCGCGGCGGGCATCTTCGTCGTCATCCTGCTGGTCCATCTGCGTCTGCTCCCCGCACAGCCCGGCGCCCACGCCGCCGACGGCTGGCTCGACGGCTGGCGGGAAGTGGTGGCGAACAGGACCTTCCTCCTCTTCGCCGTGGCCATGAGTTCCCAGCTGGTGGGGTACAACCAGCTGTACCTGCTGCTACCGCTCGAGCTCGACCGCGCCTGGGGATCGCAGGCCCCGCTGGGCTGGTACTTCGCCCTGGCGGCGTTATTCGTCGTCATCGCCCAACTGCCCCTCACCCGGCGGGTGCGTACGGCCGCGGCCCTGCCCGCGGGCCTGATCGTGACGGCCACCGCCTTCGTCGTGATGGCGCTGCTCGCGCCATTGCGACTCCATGGCGTGCCCGCACTGGTCCCGCCCGCCGCATTCGCCCTCCTGCTGGCACTCGGCCAGATGATCACCATGCCCGTCGCCCGGGATCTGGTGCCGCGCATCGCCGCCGAACGCCGTCTCGGTTCGTACTACGGTCTCCTCGCCTCCATCGGCGGGCTCGGGGTACTGGCCGGCTCGGCGGTCACCGGGGCCTTGATAGACGTGCTGCCGGCCACCACCGGCTGGGGACTCGCCGCGCCGTGGTGCGCCGTCGCCCTCGCCCTGCTCGCGAGTGCCCTCGTTCTGACACTGCTACTACGCGCGCAGGGTCCGGTGCGGGCAGTCCCGTCGCGCGGTGCCGGATAGTGCGTGAGCGTACGGAATCCGCGCTCGCCACGAGCGCAGTCCACCGGGCACAGCCGCGGCGGCCGATCCGGAGACGGTCCGACGCGGCGGGACCTCTCGGCCCGCGCGAGTGTCCGGATGATCGGATCCGGGCCGGTTCGGCCGCCGGAGCGGCACGAAGGCGGAGCCGCTCACAGGCAACCGGTGACCACGCGGTACGGATCGCCGCCGACCACGTTGTCGGGCTTCTTGTCCCCGTCCCCGATCATCGGCCACACCGTCATCATCTCGCCGGCCGTATCGGCGGACATGATCGTGACCGGCCGCTCGAGTTCGTCGATCACCCACACCCCGGTTCGTTCACCGTCGGTATGCGTGACACGTAGCGCGACCCAGTAATTGCCCGTTTCGGCGTGATAGGCCGCCGACTCGCGGACGACGAGCGGGACCGGTTCCCCACCGTCGGCGATCGCGGTAACCGTCTCGGTGGGGACCGCGAGGCATTCGGCCGCGTCGGTACCGCAGGCGGGCAGCGCCGGGACGGCCATCGTGGCCGCGACGAGCGCGGGCAGGGTGACTCGCGTGGTGGCGGGCATGCCCTCAGCGTGCACCGTCGCGGCTCCGCACCGAGGCAGACGCGCCGAGCCGGGCCGAGGTCCGGTGCCGCGGGCCCGGCCCGGGCCGAGGTCGCGCGACCGCAGGTTTTCGGAAGCGGACCGGCACGTCCCCGACCAGTATTTCCTCGATTCCGACAACGAGGAGACTCATGCGCATCCCTACTCCGGGCCACCTCTTGCTGGTGGGATCCGCGGTACTGAATCTTTCGTATCCCGAGCCCGGATTCGGAACGCTGTCCGGCTACCGGACCGGCGCATCACCGGTCCGGTTCAGTCCAGGCGAGCCTCGTGCGCGTCCCGGTCGAACACCGGCAACGGACTCCCGGTGCGAATGGTCCGCGCCGAGGCCGGGTCGGCGAGGTGGAGCCGGCCGCGACGGCCACGAGATCGAACTCCTGGATACCGGTGCGGAGAGCGGGTTCACAGCGGTTCGACGAAGTCGAAGAAACCGGGCGTCACGTCCTCGCGCAGGCGCGTGAGCTTGCGATAGCTGATGAGCCACCGGTCCGCCACCAGTCGGTATTCCTCGTGACAGTGACCGTAACCGCCGAAGCACGAACGGCACACGGGTGCATCGGAGACCGGGCCGTCGAATCAGCTCGCGACCGGTGTGTAGGTCCGTACATCGCTGACGAACTCGGGATTCCCGTAATCCGCCAATCGACGTTCGACCGATCCGGTGAGATAACGGTCGACGGCCGGCCGCAACCACCAGACGCGATGGGCGCGCGCGACGATCAGCAGCCGTCCGACGATGAACGGCGCCGTCGCCGCGATCCGCGCGATATCGGCCGCGCCGAGATGCACACCCATTCGCCGGGCGGTACGCCGGTCACCGCGGCAGAATGCCGCGATGAAACCCGCCTTGCTGTAACTACGTTCGACCGCGTCGGCGATCCTGTCGAACAGGGTGCGGTGCGTCCGGAGGTAGGCCGCCATCGTCGACCGGATCAGTTCGCCGCAGGTGGCATCGTCGAAACCGTCGCGCAGCAGGGCCGCGCGGGCATGGAAGGCGTGGATGATCGCCGCGGGCGAGGTCGGTAGCAACTCCTCGGGCAGCCCGAGCAGAAAGCACCGGTAGCGACCGAATTCCACTACGGCGCGCTCACTTTCGGTGAACTCCGCACGTCCCTGACGCCGGACGCGGACAGCCAGCAGATAGAGGTTGATCATTCCGGCCGGCATCTGATCCACCTGCGGCACCGGCACCCCGTACACCTCCGGATCCCAGCGGTCCGACCGGGTGAGCGCGTTGTATCGGACCATCGAATGCATCAACCGCACCATGGCCGCGGCTTCGAACCCGGGGCCGTGGCGTTCCAGCGCCCCGGGCAGTGTGGTCACCGCGAAGAAGTTGGCCGTCTCGTTGACGCGACGGGCCGCGCGCCGCCCCGACAGTGCACCGGTCAGTGCCATCGGCAGCGCCGCATAGGTGTTGGTGAACGTGGCGATGAACGCACCCCGGGTCACGAAGGGTGCCAGCAGCGCGGCATCGACCCGGGCCTGCGCGGCTCCTTCGCGTACCAGGTCCATATCCAGCCATTCGGGGGTCGCTTCCATCGAAGCGACGAACGCCACGAGTTCCGCCGGTGCTCCGGTCACCGACTCGACCCCCGCGCGGCAGGCCTGCCGGACCATGCTGACCAGTTCGGTCACGCTGTATTCGGTACTCAGCGCGGCGAGCGGGTCGGCGACCGTATCGCCCAGCAGCGTCGCTGTCGCGATCAACTCGGTGATCCGCGCGTCGGCCAGGATCACTTCGCGGCGCGCGACCCATCCCGGCAGCGACGAGGACTCGTCCGGCCCGGTGGCGAGCCGGTACGGCTGTTTGTCGAAATCGAAATCACCGTAGAGACCGGGCTGCAACTCACGCTGACTGCGCACCCGCCGCGCCAGCTCCGGGTAGTACGTCGGCATCGCTCCTCCATCAACTAACAGATAGTGAGTTAATACTCACGGAGTGTTAGTTATGCTGTCAAGCATGGGTCCGCAGTACCGACGACGCATGACCGCCGAGGCGAGACGCGAGCAGATACTCGACGTCGCGCATACGATCGTCACCGCCGAAGGCTTCCACGCGGCGACCCCGAATCGCATCGCGGACGCGGCCGGGGTCAATCGCTCACTGCTCTACCAGCAGTTCGGCGACCTACCCGGCCTGTTCGTCGCGCTGATCGACCGGGAGACCGAGCGCGCGGCCTTCCAGTTCGCCGACGCGGTATCCGCGGGCGAGGACAGCGATACCGGTGACAGCCCGGCACTGCGCGCGTTCGACAGCCTCCTGCGGGCCGTCGACGCCCATCCCGCGACCTGGCGGCTGTTCCTCTTCCCACCCCAGGGCGCGCCACCGGAACTCTACGAACGCCTGGCCCAGTCCCAGGACGTGGTCCGCGAGTACTTCGTCGGCCGGCTGCTGACCATCGCCCCGGAGCTGGAGGACCCGGACTACACCGCCCGGGTCCTGCACGCGGCCGGCCGGGAACTGCTGCAACTACGCCTCACCGATCCCGCGTCGGCATCACACGAACGCCTGCGCGCGCTGGTGCGCCGGCTCAGTTCCGAACTGCTGCAGCGAATTCGCTGAGCCCGCCCGGCCGGGAACGAGGGAGCCCGGGAGCCGCTACCGGTGGTCGGCCCGAACCTGTCCGAGCTCAGCCCGCCAGTTTTGTCCGCAGCGCGTCGAGAGTGGCGTCGTCGACACCCGGCCCGGCGCGGAGAAAATTGTCCATCGAGTCGAACGACTGCCGCGCCTGATCGAACGCGGCGTCCAGGAAGCCGCGTGGTACACCGAGGACCGGTTCCCACAGCGCCGGATCCTCGACCAGCGCGCCCCGCCATGGCCGAGGGCAGCGGTGCCACGCACACCGTAGGAACACCCCGTATGCCCCGATTCCGGTTTTCCCGATCAGCGGGAGCGAACCGGTAACGACCCGGCCGGACGACAGCACGCCGGCTCCGGCACTCGAAAGTTCCCGGGACTCGGCTGTGAGTCGCCCGCTGCGCCGGGCCGACTTCTCCACCTCGCCGGGAGACGGTTCTCAGGTCACCAGGAGGGTGCCCACCAGCGCGACCGACGCCACCCACACCGTGGACAGCGTCGCCAGCACGATCGGACGCGGCCCCACCGAGCGCAGCAGCGATACCCGTACGCCGGTCCCCAACGCGAACATCGCCGCGGCGAGCAGGGCGGTCTGCACGAGCTGGGCCGTATCGATCAGGGCCCGGGGCAGCAGCCCCGAAGAGCGCAGTGCGACGCAGCCGAGGAAACCGATCACGAACAGCGGTACCAGCGGCGGTCGCGCCGTATCGGCCCCCTCGCTCATCCGGCGCCGGCGCGCACCCAGACAGGCCAGCACCGGCGCCAACATCAGTACGCGGGCCAGCTTGACCAGCGTGGCGACGGCGAGCGCGCCGCCACCGATCATGCCGCCGGCGGCGACCGCCTGTGCCACCTCGTGAATCGAGCCGCCGGCCCATATTCCCGCCTGCCGCTCGGACAGACCCAGCGCATTCGCCAGCAGCGGCACAGCAGGGATCATCAGTGTCCCGAAGACGACCACCAGCGCGACCGCGGTGAGCAGTTCCTCCTCCTCGGCATCGACCACGCCGCCGGTGGCCGCGACCGCCGCGGCGCCGCAGATCGAGAATCCGCAGGCGATCAGCACCCGCTGCGTCCACGACAGCCCCAGCAGTTTGCCCGCGTAGAAGGTGCCCGCGATACCGAGGACGACGATCGCCACGACGACGGCGATCACACCCCAGCCGAGGCCGATGACATCACTGAACAGCAGTCGCAGTCCGAGCAACGCCACTCCCACGCGGAGCAGCCGCTTGGCCGAGAAGTCCAGCCCCGGCCGGATCCAGCCGGGCACGGCGCCGAGGTTCGCGGGCACGGCGCCGAGCGCGATGGCGATCAGAAGCGGGCTCACCGCCGGCACGAGGTGCCCGATTCCCATGGACGCTGCCGCGCCGGCCCCGCACAATGCGATACCGGCCGCCGTACCCGGGCCCCGGAAGCGGGCACGAGCACCCGTCCGATCGCGGGATTCCGGATCCACCGCCCGTTGCGGATCGACGGCCGGGTGAACAGAACTGGACATACCGAGAACTCTGCTGTGCCCGCCCCACCCGCGGTAGTCGTCAATCCGCTATCACTACATATCATTCTGATATGCCTTTACCTCTGGACATATAATCCGAGCATGCTCAGCGGATGGCCCGACCTGGGTGTTCTGGAATTACTCGTCGGAGTCGACGATCACGGAAGTCTGGGTGCGGCAAGCAGAGTCGCCGGTATCGCCCAACCGAACGCCAGCCGCGCGATCAAACGGCTCGAGGCCCAGGTGGGCACCCCGCTGCTGCAACGCAAACCCACCGGCTCCATCCTGACCCCGGAGGGCACGGTGCTGGCCCACTGGTCCAGGAAGGTTCTCGACGACGCCCGGCAACTGCTCGATATCGCCGCCGGTATGCGCGAGAAACGCGCCGCCGAGCTCACCGTGAGCGCGAGTATGACCGTCGCCGAACATCTGATGCCCGCGTGGCTGGGCCAGTTCCGGCGGACGGCTCCCGGCGTCACGATTCATCTCCAGGTACGGAATTCCGTGCAGGTGTGCGATGACGTCACCGCGGGGAATTGCGATGTGGGGTTCGTCGAGTCCCCGACTGTGCCCCCGGCACTACACAGCGTCGCGGTCGCCCGCGACCGGCTCGTGGTCGTGGTCGATCCGCGCCATCCGTGGACGCGCCGCAGACGCCCGTTGTCGGTCGCCGAGCTCGCCCGGACGCCGCTCGTGGTCCGCGAGCCCGGTTCGGGCACGCGGACCACATTGGACCTGGCCCTCCACGAATACGACCGAGCGGCACCGCTGCTCGAACTCGGCAGCGGTGCCGCCATCAGGACGAGTGTGCTGGGCGGAGTCGGGCCGGCGGTCCTGAGTACCCTCGCGGTCTCGGCCCAGGTGGAATCGGGCGAGCTGAAGGTCGTCGAAGTGGAGGGCCTCGAACTCGACCGCACCCTGCGCGCCGTCTGGCGCCCGCCACGTCAGCTGGAGGGGCCCGCCGGCGATCTGGTCGGACTCGTACGGCGAGGTCCGGCCTCAGGCCCGCACCGGTCACGATGATCGGTACAACGATGGTGAACACGAGGAGCGGGGATATCCGTAACCGGCGATCCGGTCCCGGCACCGCTGCGATCGGATCGGTCGTGCCGGTCCGGGCGACGCCCTCCGGCACACGATCGCGGTATCGACAACGCGATGCGATCTCACCCGCGACGGATGAGATCGCCGCACCGCGGAGATTCTAGAATCTGGATACACGAGCCGGACGGGTGCTCGGCGAAAGCCCGGAGCCGACTCCCCCGCGAGCGCGCTGCCCTTCGAATCAGGAGTCGTCGTGCCCGAGCTGGAGATGAAAGACGATCCGACTCTCCCGGCACGAGGTATCGGAGTGGCTCATCGCCCTCGGCCACGCCCTCGCGAACGGTTCGGAGACCGAACTCGGCTCGGACGGTGATTCGCTCTCGATAACCGTCGCCGACCGGGTTCGATGGGAGTTCGAGATAGAGGTCGACGGCGACGAGATCGAACTGGAAATAGAGATCAGCTGGCATCCGCCCACCGAACCCGATGAACTGGGTGCGACTCGTGAGCTGGCGTTCTCCTCGGCAGGCCGGTCGTCCGGCCGACGGTGACCTGACCACGACCGGCCGGACCGCAGCCTCATCGGGCGAAACCCTGACCGATGGACAGGGCTTGGCGGATCACACGAATGGGCGGACCTGTACAGCGGTCACAGCGATCCCAAGGGGATGACATGTGGCCGTCCTTCGGACGGTTCGGTCACCACATGCGCGGCGAGTCCGAAGACATCACGCAGTACATCCGGGCGCACCACCTGATCGGGTGCGCCCTGGATCACGATGGCACCGTTCTTCATCGCGACGAGATGGTCGCTGTATCGCGCGGCCAACGAGATATCGTGCAGCACCATCACGATGGTCCGGTGATGCTCCCGGTTCAGCCGGACGATCAGTTCCAGCAGTTCCACTTGATGGGCCAGGTCCAGATAGGTGGTCGGCTCGTCCAGCAGCATGATGTCGGTCTCCTGGGCGAGCGTCATGGAGATCCAGGCTCGTTGGCGTTGACCGCCGGAGAGCTCTTCGAGTCGGGCGCCGGCCAGATCCAGGATGCCGGTGCTGCTCAGCGAATGCCGCAGCGAAGCCTCGTCGAGGACGGAGAACTGCTCGTACCAGCGTTGTCTGGGGTGGCGCCCGCGGGAGACCAGATCGGCGACCGTGAGACCGGGCGGCGCGGCGGGTGATTGGGGCAGGATACTGATGCGCTGGGCGACCTTCCGGGTGGGCTGGGCGCCGATGGGTACGCCATCGAGCAGGACTCGGCCGGACTTCGGCGCGAGCAATCGGCCGAGGCCGCGCAGCAGCGTCGATTTCCCGCATCCGTTCGGGCCGATGATCGAGGTCACCGATCCGGTGGGGATATCGAGGGTCATATCGGTGACGACATCGGCGGCGCCGTAGCCGAGGGTGAGGTTCTCCGCGCGCAGCACGGACGCCGGACGACTCACGTAAGCCTCCTCTGGTTCCGCAGAACGAGAAATATCAGATACGGTCCGCCCAGGACGGCGGTCGCCACACCGACCGGCAGCGATACCGGCAGCACATTCGTGGCGACGGTATCGGCGACCAGAACGAATACCGCGCCCACCAGCCCCGAGACGAAGATCGGTGGCACCGCTGATCCGGTGAGCAGCCGGGCGATCTGCGGACTCGCCAGGGCGACGAATACGAGCGGACCCGCGACGACGACTCCGGTGGAGGCCAGCAGCGTCGCCGCGGCCAGCGCGTACAGCCGGAGGCGGCCGATCCGCACACCGAGGCCGGTCGCCACATCGTCGTCCATGGTGAACAGCACCAGCCGCTGTCCGAGCAGCAGCGCCGCCACCATCAGGGCCAGGGCGAGCAGACCCATCGGTTCGACCAGTTTCCACTCTTTGCCGTTGAGCGAACCCGACATCCAGGTCAGTGCCTGGGCGGCATTGGTGACATCACCGAGGGTCAACATCCAGGTCGTCAGGCTGACCGCGAGTCCGTTGATACCCAGGCCGACGAGCACCAGGCGGTAACTGTCGAGAGTCCCGGATACGGCCAGCAGATACACCAGGATCCCGGCACACACCCCACCGGCGAATGCGGCGACCGGCAGACCGACCTCGCCCGCGAATCCACTCAGACCGGCCGCGCCACCGCCAGCAAGTACGAGCACCGAGACGGCGCCGAGTGAGGCTCCCGCTGTCACGCCCAGGATGTCGGGGCTGGCAAGCGGATTGCGGGCGACAGTCTGGGTGAACGCGCCCGCCATTGCCAGACAGGCACCCGCGACCACGGCGCCGGCGGTGCGCGGCGCCCGGAATTCCGTCACCGCGAGATGCACCCGGGCATTCGAATCGTCACCGAACAGCGCCCGCACGACAGCGTCCAGTGGTAGCGCGGAGCCGCCGTTCGCCAGGTGGACCGCGGCGGCCACCAGGGTCAGCAGGAGCAGTACCAGGCCGACCGACAGCGCGCGCGGCGCGACGCGCACGGAGACCGGCCCGCACCGCACCACCCGAGTGGGGGCGAGCAGATTCTGGTCCGGGCCGCTCATACGGTCACCAGCCGGCGGCGGCGGGCGAGGAGTACGAAGAACGGCGCTCCGATGACCGCGAGCACCACCCCGACCGACAACTCGCCCGGCCGGGCGACGACCCGCCCCACGGTATCGGCGAGGAGCACCAGGGCGATACCGAACGCGGCGGCGGCCGGTACCGAGCGACGGTAGTCGGCACCGACCAGTGCCCGGGCGATATGGGGAACCAGCAAGCCGGCGAACGCGATCGGCCCGGCCATGGTGACAGCCGATCCGGCGAGCAGGGTGATGGCGGCGATACCGGCACATCGCGCGACCGGTATCGAGGTTCCCAGCGATCGCGCCGTGTCCTCGCCCAGCGCCAGCGTATTGAGTGCGCCGATATTGAGCAGGGCGAGCAGCAGGCCGGCGGCGACGAAAGGCCAGATCGCACCCACCGTGTAGGGTCGCGCCGCCAGGGAACCGACCTGCCAGAACCGCAGCGTGTCCAGGGAGGCGCTGTCGAGCAGCACCAGTCCGGTGACCAGGCCGCCGCAGAGCGCGGTGACCGCCGCGCCGGACAACACCAAGGTGACGGGGGTGGCTCCGTTGCGGGCGGCGGTCCCGACCGCGAACACCAGCACGCTGGCCGCCAGTGCCCCGGCGAAAGCCAGACCGGCCTGGGTATGCACCGACAAGCCGCCGAAGAGGAATGTCGCGGTGACGATCGCGAGAGCGGCACCCTGGTTGATGCCGAGCAGACCCGGTTCGGCGACCGCGTTGCGGGTGTGGCCCTGGGTGAGGATTCCGGCCACACCCAGGCACGCTCCGGCGGCGATACCGACGAGGGTGCGGGGCCAACGGAGTTCGCGGATCGTCACATCCATATCGGTCCCGGCGGGCGTGGCGATCGCATGCCACACCTCGGCCAGGGTCGAGGGACTGCTGCCGACGCAGATGCTGAGCAGGACCGCCGCGAGCACCGCGGCGACCGGCACGCCGGCCATGACCAGTGGTGAGCGTCCCGTGCGGGTCGCGGCACTTTTCCGGGGCTCGGCCGGAGCGTCGATCGCGGCTGCCGGCGGATCGGGGTCGCTATCGCTGATCACCGATTCGCTCGTGCTGGTGTCGCCATCTCGGTTCTCCTTGCTAAGGTCAGCCCCATGTTGGGCAGCCTATCCTTATTGTCCGGATGGTTCACGGCGGCCCGGCCCCGAGGAAAGGCCATTTCATGAGCGGAACATCCACCCGATCGATCGCGCGCCGATCACTGATTCCGCTCATGGCATGCGGGCTGGCGTTCGCCACCGCCTGTGGCGGTTCCGGCGAGGCGAGCCCGGACGTCGCCGGGGGCGGCAACGGCTCCCCGATCACGATCGAGCACGCCATGGGCGTCACCACCCTCGAGGCCGCACCGGAAAGCGTTGTCGCACTGGATCCCAGCTTCACCGACGCCGCCCTGCTGCTCGATACCCGCCTCGCCGGCTATATCCAGTACCGCGCGGACCCCGACCACCCGTTCCCGGAGTATCTCGGTGATATCGACGCCGCGGTCGCCGATTCCGTGAACGTCGGCACAACGGCCGAGCCCGATCTGGAGAAGATCCTGGAACTCGAGCCCGACCTCATCATCTCCGCCAAGGTGCGGCACGAACCGCTCTACGATCAGCTGTCCAAGATCGCGCCGACCGTATTCTCGGAGACCACCGGACCGACCTGGAAACAGAACATCGTGCTGCTCGGCGAAGCATTGGGCAAGAAGAGCCGGGCCCAAGAGGTGGTCACGTCCTACGAGGAACGGGCGGCCGCGGTGGGTGAGCAGATCCGGGCCGCACATCCCGGACTGACGTACTCGCTGGTCCGTTTCGCCGGCGAGGACACCGCCCGGCTGTACTCCAGCAACTCCTTCATCGGCGACATCATGACGGATATGGGCATCCCACGTCCCGCCGGCGCACCCGATAACAACGACGGCATCTTCACCCCGCTGTCGGTGGAACAGATCCTGCGAGCCGACGCGGGCCTGGTCATGGTCTCCGCCTACACCCCGCCGGGGGCCGAAGGCGACTCCAGCCGCGATCAGCAGAAATCCTTCGAAGCCAACCCGCTGTGGAAACGCCTGTCCGGTGAGGTGATCCAGGTCGACGACGAGCCCTTCGTCCTGTCGGTGAGCATTCAGGGCGCGCATGCCTCGATCACCACCCTGGCCGAGCATTTCGGCGTCGATCCGAGGACGGACCTGATTCCGGCGTGAACCGGCACGCCGGCCTGCCTCGCGGCCGAGGGTGTATTGGTTAGGTTTTGCTACCCTAATTTTTATGGCGACGCGCACCAAACACCGCAAGCCGCGGGAGCGACGGATCTGCACCGCGGAAACTCTCGCCACCGAGCGGATCGGTACCGGCTTCATCCGGGTGACGATCGGCGGACCCGATCTCCACGATTTCGCCCCGATGGGCTACGACCAGTGGTTCCGTCTCTTCCTGCCGAGGCCGCAGCAGCCCGGTCTGCGCCTGCCGACCGCGGCCGAGGAAAACCGCTGGTACACCCAGTATCTGGAAATGAGCAGCGAGACCCGGCCGTTCATCCGCAACTACACCGTCCGCGCTTTCCGGCCGGCGGGTACCGGAAGATTCGGCGCGCACGCCGAGATCGATATCGATTTCGTCGCGCACGCGGATACCGGCCCCGCCGCCAGCTGGGCGGACCGCGCACGGCCCGGCACACCGATCGGGTTGCTCGACGAAGGAACCATGTACGAGGCCCCGCCGCATACGAATTGGTCTCTGCTGGCCGGGGACGAGAGCGCACTGCCCGCGATCGCGGGTGTCCTCCGCTCCGCACCGCGAGATCTGCGTGGCGCGGCGTATATCGAAGTGCCGCGCCGCGAGGACATCCAGGAGCTGGGCGAACCCGCCGGAGTTCGGGTGCACTGGTTACCCCGCGAATCCCCCACCCGCCGGATCGGCACCCTGGCCACCGAAGCCGTTCGTGAAGCTCGGCTCCCCGGCGAGAACGTCTACGCCTTCGTCGCGGGCGAGCAGCAGCTCGCCGCCGGACTACGCCGGCATCTGGTGCGCGACCGGGGAATCGACAAGTCCGATATCACGTTCACCGGCTACTGGCGGATGGGCCGGGCCGCGTCGAACTGAGCAGTGTCACGATCGTTCGTGACGCGCGTAGCCGAGAATCGCACGGGCGAGTGCGTCGCGGTCCTCGAGCATCGCGATATGCCCGACTCCGCGAAGGTACTCGAGTTCGGCGCCCGGCACCGTCTCGTACCGGTGCAGCGAGGCCGGGTCCCAGCGCGGGTCGGCATCCCCGAAGATCGCGAGAAGGGGCTTACCGGCCTCGGCGAGGCGCTCGGGCACGGTGCGCGCGGCGATGTAGTCGCCGTTGGCGGCGAGAATCGCGCGGAAGGTTCGATACGACGTCCGCCGCAGATCGGCCACGACCCCGTCGGGCACGGTGATCGGGGCCGCCGCCATCGCCGCCAGGCCGCGACGGGTCATCGCGTCGGTACGGATCGCCCACACGAGCGGACCGAAGGGCGGCGCGGTGAGTACCCGGAGGATCGCCGGCTCGGGGAGAAGCGCCGCGTGGCTCGGCCCCGTACTGACCAGGACCAGCTCACCGACCAGGTCCGGACGGCGCTCGACCAGGGCGGTAGCGACGTATCCCCCGCTGGAGTGACCGACCACCTTCGGATTTCGGACGCCGAGCTCGTCCAGCACCGCCGCCGTGCGATCCGCCTGCTGCGCAACCGCGTACGTCGGCGCCGGGGCGGACCGGCCGCAACCGGGCAGGTCGATGGTGACGACTCGGTACTCTGTGGCGAGCGACGGCACCATCGGTGCCCATATCGAGCCGGTCGCGCCCGAGCCGTGGATGAGCAACAGCGGCGGTGCCGCCGGGTTCCCGTCGATGACGACGTGCAACCCGCGGACCGTTGTGTCGTCGTGTGTCCGGCCGGGACTCGATTCGCTCATATCGCCAGCTTCGTCGCGGCCTCGTCCCGCCGTATTGAACGAATGTCACGCTGTGCCGCTCCGGCTAGCCTGGGATCCATGACCACACCGGGAGCATTGGACTGGAGCCGGGTCGACGTCACCGTCCCGGCCCGGCCACCGATTCCGGGCGTCCGGATGGCGGGTTTCCGATACCACGATATGGCGCCCGTGGACATCACGATGATCCCGCATCCGTCGGTCACACTCCTGCTCGACCTCAGCGAGCACGGAGTCGTCTACGACCCGTCCGGGCGCCCGGCCACAGGGAACGTACTCGTCGGCCTCCGCGCCGGCGCCCTACGCATGACCAGTGCGGGGATGGGCGATGTCCTGGAGATCCGCCTATCTCCTGTCGTAGCCGCGGGGATCTTCCGGGACACCGGCATCAGCGGCGGCACACTGATACCGCTGCCGGAACTGTGGGGCGGCGACGCCGCCCTCCTGACCGAGCGACTCCGTTCGACGCCGTCGTGGGACGACCGGTTCACCCGCGCGGCCGCGTTCCTCCGGAGCAGGGCGTCGCAGGGATTCGAGGTGGCACCCGAGATCGCCTACGCCTGGGACCGGACCGTCCATACCAGGGGCCGGCTCCGCATCGAGACCCTGGCCGCCGAGACCGGCTGGACCCGCCAGCGACTCTGGTCTCGTTTCCGGACCCATATCGGAGTTTCACCCAAACACGCGTCCGAACTCGTCCGTTTCGATCATGCCGCCCATCTTCTGGCCGCGGGCCGCGCGCCCGCGGATACCGCGGTCGAGGCCGGCTATGCCGACCAGTCCCATCTGCACCGTCGCACCAGGGCGATCACCGAGATGACCCCCACCGTCGTCGCGCGGGCACCGTGGCTCGCGATCGACGATATCGCCTGGCCCACAGCCTGATCCCGCGACCGCGGGAATCATTGCGGCCGGCGCTGTAGCCCGCGGACCGCGGCCACGGAGATCAGGCCGGTCACCACGATATAGAGGCTGATTCCCGCCGAGCTGCCGAATATATCCAGCAGCTCCAGGTAGATCATCGGCACGAACGCCGAACCCACCACGGTTCCCAGGCCCAGCGCCAGTGACATACCGGTGTACCGGATGCGGGCCGAGAACGCCTCGGCGTAGAGGATGCCCAGCGTGCCGTACGACGCGCAGAATCCGACGGTGGCGAGCAGGTAGCCGATCGTCATCAGCGTGAGCTGCGCGCTGTCGATGAGCCAGAACATCGGGTAGGCCAGCAACGAGGTCAGCACGATCCCGGCGGTGAAGACCGGGGCGCGGCCGTACTTGTCCGACAGCCGGCCGGCCAGGGGAAGACCGGCGATCGCCAGCGCCGAACACAGCACCGAGACCATCAGCATCGACGTCCGCGACATACCGAGATGCGTGGTGCCGTAGGTGATGCTGAAGGTGAACAGGGCGTAGAAGATCGCGCCCACATTGGCGAAGGCCAGCGCGGCCAGCAGCACCGTACGCCAGCGCGTCGCCAACGTCTCCATGATCGGCACGCGTGACCGGGTGCCGCTGTTCTGCAGCCGGGCGAACTCCGGGGTTTCGGAGATACGCAGGCGGATCAACATACCCACCAGCACCAGCGACGCGCTGAGCAGGAATGGCACACGCCAGCCCCATGATTCGAACGCCGCGGCGGGTAACAGGTCCAGCAGCAGGAAGGTCACCGTGGACAGCAGCAGGCCGAGCGCCAGCCCCACCTGCGGCGCCGACGCCATCAGTCCGCGACGCCGGGGCTCGGCGTGCTCCACGACGATCAGGACCGCGCCGCCCCATTCGCCACCGAGGGCGAAACCTTGGACGAATCGCAGCACCATCAACAGCACGGGAGCGGCCACGCCGATCGCCGAATAGGTGGGCAACAGGCCGATCGCGAACGTCGCTCCGCCCATCATGAGCAGCGAGACGACCAGCATGGTCTTACGCCCGAGCCGATCGCCGTAGTGCCCGAAGACCACGGAGCCCAGGGGCCGGCCGAAATAGCCGACCGCGATTCCGCCGAAAGCCAGAATCGTGCCGACGAGCGGATCGTAGGACGGGAAGAACAGGGTGTTGAGCACCAGGGCCGCGGCCGTCGAATACGCGAAGAAGTCGAACCATTCGATCGTGGTTCCGATAATGCTCGACGAGACGACGGTGCGCATCGAGGTGACCGCACCGTCCTGAGCTCGCGGGGATGGTGATTCGGCGCCTGCGCTCGAAGCCGTCGCGCTGGGTGATGGATCCGTCATAACTCTCCTCGACGTGCGCTGCCGGAAGATCGACACGACAGCCTGAACTGCATCGACGGAACGGTATCGCGAACGATGTGACTCAGGACATGGGGCAACGGCCCATGGGAAGACGGTATTGATGTGACAGTTCCACATGGGGGAAGCTGTGGTCATGCCCGACAGCACCACACCGATCACCGGTATCGCCCGGCTGCTCACCGATATGGTCGGCGGTGAGCTCCCCATCGACGCCATCGCGGTGGGGATCGAACAGCTCGAGGCCGCCGACGGGGACCGGTCGGAGCTGCGCAAGGTACTCGGTCGCCTGCACAGCGAACTGTCGCGGCTGCGGCGGCGCGAGCACGAGCTGACCGTGCTGTTCTCGAGCGCACGTGAGCTCGCGCAATCGCGCGAGCTGGACACCTTGCTGGCCCGGCTGGTGACCCGCGCGCACGAGATGATGGGCACGGATGTCACCTATCTGTCCGAATTCGATCCGAATACGCGGGAACTCCGCGTCCGTAAGACCGTCGGAGCGGTCACCCCACAGTTCCGGAATCTGCGGGTGCCGCCCGGAAAAGGCCTGGCCTCGGGGATCGCCGCGGCCCGGACCGCGCAGTGGACGCAGCGCTACAGCGATTACGCCGGTGATCCGCACGACCGCGATATCGACGACGCGGTGGCGGCCGAGGGGATCGTCTCCATTCTCGGCGTGCCGATGCTGGCCGAAGGCACGGTGCTGGGTGTCATCTTCGGCGCCACCCGGCACGAGCATGTGTTCACGGCCGAGGAGACCGCGATGCTGTCGGCACTGGCCGACCACGCCTCGGTGGTGATCCAGACCGCCGGAATCCTGGAGCGGCTGCGCGATTCCGAGGAACACTCGCGGGAGGCGTTCGCGCGGTTGAGCGAACACGTCCGGGAACGGGACCGGGCGAATATCGTGCACCAGCAGCTGATCCAGACCGTACTGACCGGCGAGGGTTTTCCCATGGTGGCCACCACGGTGGCGCAGGCGCTGGGGCGCACGGTGACCATCGTCGATGCCGACGGGAACATCACGGCACGGTCCGGGACCGTGGGCGACCCGGGCGCGGCAGCGACGCAGTCGGCGGCGGTCCGGCGGGCGCTGGAGCGCAGCCGGGCCACCGGGCACTGCTGTGTCGTCGACGGCGAACAGTCCCCGGTGGCGGCCGTCGCGGCCATCACGGCCGGCCCCGACTACTACGGGGCGCTGCTGCTCAGCCATGGTGAGCTCGCGCTGGGCCCGGTCGACGAACGGACCGTCGAGCGGGCGGCTCAGGTGTGCTCGCTGCTGACGTTGCAGCACAACGCCGCCGACGACGCCGACCGGCGCACCCGCACGGAACTGGTGGCCGATGTGCTCGACGCCGCTCCCGAACGGCGGCGCGATCTCGACCGGCGGTTACGCGGCCACGGTATCGCTCTCGCGGATCTGAACACCGTCGTGACGCTGGTGCTGGAACCGGATCTGCGCGGTACCGCCGTACGTCATATCGCGGGCAGATATCCGGACGGCACCCTCGTCGCCGAGATGGCGGGGGTGATCGCCGTGGTGACCGGTTCCCGCGATCCGGTGGCCGCGGCCGCGCGGATCCGCGAATCGGTGGCCACTACGGTGCGGACGCCGATTCTCGCGATCGCCCCACCGGTATCGCCGACCGCGGACGACCTTCCCGCGGCTTTCACCACATCCCTGCGTACGGCCCGGCTGCTCGCCACCCTGCAGATCGACGACACCACGGTGGATACCTCGGAGTACGAGATCTTCTCGATCCTGTTCGCGCACGATCCGCGGGGTCTGCACCGGTTCGTCACCGCGACGATCGGGCCGGTGGTGGACTACGACGCCGCGCACGGCACCGATCTGACCGCGACCCTGCGGGCCTTCGTCCGCAGCA
Organism: Nocardia sp. NPDC003963; assembly: GCF_053605105.1. Lineage (NCBI taxonomy): Bacteria > Bacillati > Actinomycetota > Actinomycetes > Mycobacteriales > Nocardiaceae > Nocardia > Nocardia sp. NPDC003963. Next base: position 76,045 of record NZ_JBSGIP010000001.1, on the reverse strand, counting down.
ATGCCAGCCCGACCCAGACCGCACGAGTCCTGAACTACCACCCCAACACCATCCTGCAGCGCCTCGACCGCATCAAGACATTGCTCGGCGAGGACTGGCGCAGCGACCAGCACCTGTACCGCATTTCCACGGCGGTGCGGCTGGAGGAACTGCGCCGGGCCGGAGCGGGTGACCGCGCCGCCCAGGATGGGCTGTGAACCCATGAATCGATCGATTGTGTGGGTGTTCAACACATAGTCCTATCCGCGGGCGCACCCTAGCGTCGGTTGGTGACACGTCACTCGAGGAGCTGCTCCGGCGGCAACCTCACCGAACTCGTTGTGGAGGACACGTGAGCACCAACAGCCGGATCTCGGGGTTCAAGGACGCGAGCGTCACCGAGCGACGTCACCTCGTCGCCGAACGCACCGGGGTGTCCGTCGACGATCTGTCGGTTTTCGACCCCGCGGCCGGACTCGGTGTCGAGGCGGCCGGTCACCTGGTGGAGAACGTGATCGGCACGCTCGGTGTCCCGGTGGGTATCGCCACCAATTTCACCGTGAACGGGACCGACCGGCTGGTGCCGATGGCCACCGAAGAGCCGTCGGTGATCGCGGCGGCGAGCAATGCCGCGCGGATGGCCCGGGCGCACGGCGGGTTCCACACCTCCCACACCGGTCCGGTGATGCAGGCCCAGATCCAGCTCGTCGAGGTGACCGATCCCGAGGGCGCCCGGCTGCGAATCCTCGAAGCCGCCGACGAGATCATCGCCGCCGCCGACGCGCTCGACCCGATGCTCGTGGAATTCGGCGGTGGAGTCCGCGCGCTGGAGGCCCGCATTCTGCCGACCCGCACCGGTACGCACGTGATCACCCATCTGGTGGTCGATGTCCGGGACGCGATGGGCGCCAACGCGGTCAATACGATGGCCGAGGCCGTCGCCCCGCGCCTGGCCGAGATCGCCGGCGGGCGCCCGCTGCTGCGCATCCTGACGAACAAGGCGGATCGGCGGCTGGTGCGCGCCCGTGCCGTCTTCGACCGGGATCTACTGGGCGGCGCGGAGATCGTCGACAACATCGTGCACGCCTCCGCGTTCGCCGAAGCCGACCCGTACCGGGCCGCCACCCACAACAAAGGGATCATGAACGGCATCACCGCGGCGGTACTCGCCACGGGTAACGACACCCGGGCGGTGGAGGCCGGCTGCCATTCGCATGCGGTCGGGCCGGACGGCCGGTACACGGCGCTCTCGCATTTCGAACGCACCGCCGACGGGCATCTGGCGGGCACCTTGGAGACTCCGATGGCGGTGGGCCTCGTCGGCGGCGCCACCAAGGCGCATCCGGTCGCCCGCGCGGCGGTGCGGATTCTGGGCGTCGACACCGCCATCGAACTGGCCGAGATCATCGTGGCCGTCGGCCTGGCACAGAACCTCGGTGCCTGCCGGGCACTGGCGGCCGAGGGGATCCAACGCGGTCATATGAGTCTGCACGCCCGGACGGTCGCAGTCACCGCCGGGGCGGACTCGGCCGAACTCGATTCGGTGGTCGAACGACTCATCGCCGACCGCGCCATCCGGGTGGACCACGCGCAGCGGGTGCTCGCCGAACTCCGGGCAGCACGGTGACCGCCGCGCCGGCCCGTGCGCTGCCCGATCCGCATCCGCGCCCCGGACTTCCGGCCCGGGTCCGGGTGTACGAAGTCGGCCCACGCGATGGGCTACAGGCGGAGGCGGCGCGGATTCCGGTCGAGGTGAAGGCGGAGTTCTGCCGACGGTTGATCGGGGCCGGGGTCCACGCACTCGAGGTCACCAGCTTCGTCTCGCCGAAATGGGTACCGCAGCTCGCCGATGCGGCCGAACTGATGGAGGTGCTGGCCACGGCGGGCACCCTCGACGGTCGTGGCATCCGGTCGGTGGTGCTGACCCCGAACCTGCGTGGCTTCGAACGTGCCGTCGGCGCCGGAGCGAAGGAGGTCGCGGTATTCGTCTCGGCCACCGAAACTTTCGCGCAGCGCAATCTCAACACGACAGTGGAGGGAGCCGTCGCCGCCGCTGCCCCGGTGGTCGCCGCCGCGACGACGGCCGGGATGCCGGTACGCGCGTATATCTCGATGTGTTTCGGCGACCCGTGGGCGGGGCGGGTCGCGGTCTCGGAGGTCGCGACGGTCGCCCGGCGACTGCTGGATATCGGCTGCGAGACGCTCTCGCTGGGCGACACGATCGGCGTCGCGACTCCGGGACACGTGATCGGCCTGCTCGACGCCGTACTCGACACCGGCGTGAGCGCCGACCGGCTGGCGATGCACTTCCACGACACCTACGGACAGGCGCTGGCCAATGTGTACGCCGCCCTGCGCTACGGGATCACGGAATTCGACAGCTCGGCGGGCGGACTCGGGCGCTGCCCGTACGCCGCGGGAGCCACCGGCAATCTGGCGACCGAGGATCTGCTGTGGATGCTCCGGGGTCTGGGCATCGATACCGGTATCGATCTCGAGGCGCTCGCCGCCACCTCGCTCTGGATGGCCGGGCATACCGGTCATCCGCCGGCTTCGGCGACCGTCGCGGCACTCGCGGCACAGCAGTCGCCCGGCGACGTGGAGGAAGAGCACACCGAAGCGCGATAGGAGGGTGTTATCGCCCCATAGCCGTCGCGCACAGCCGCCCATAAGTTGAGACCCAGATCACGGCCATCGAAAACAAGGGAGTTCTCATGTCCATTCATATCGGCATCGACGTCGGCGGAACGTTCACCGATGCCGTGGCGATCGCAGATGGCCGCGCGGTGCGTGGAAAAGCGTTTTCGACCAAGGACGTGACCACCGGTATCAATGCGGCCCTCGAGGTGCTGCGGACCAGGCTCGCGCTCGACGCAGCGGAATTCTTCCCGAGTATCAATCGCTTCGTGCTCGGGAACACGATCGTCACCAATGCCGTCGACGAACGTAAATTCGCGCCGATCGGGCTGCTCACGACCGCGGGGTTCCGCGACTGCCTGCGGATCAGCCGCTCGGCCCGCGGTAATGCCCGCGACCCGCACGATCTGCTGCCCCGCGCCGATATCCTGCCGCGCAGCGCCATCCGGGAGATCCCCGAACGGATCGACGCGAACGGCACCGTCCTGGTCCCGATCAAAGAGGACGATATCCGCGCGACCGTCGAGGAGCTGCTCGCCGCCGGCGCCGAAGCGATCGCGGTATGCCTGCTGTGGAGCTTCCGCAACCCCGTGCACGAACAGGCCGTCGCCGATTTCCTCGATAAGCACTATCCGGATCTGCCGTACTCGACCTCGTCGACCCTGACTCCGGTGTACCGCGAGTACGAACGGATGGTGACCACCGCCCTGGATGCCGCGGTCAAACCGATCGTGAGCAGCCACTTCGGTCATCTCGCCGCCGATCTGCGGGACCGCGGCCTGCGCTGCCCGGTGCAGATCATGCAGGTCCACGGTGGATTCCTCTCCGTGGAAGAGACCGCCAAGGCACCGATCGCCATGTTCAACTCGGGTCCGGTCGGCGGTGTCACCGGCGCCCGCCTGGTGGGCAACAGCCTGGGCTGGAACAAGGTGCTGACCGCCGATATGGGCGGCACCAGTCTCGACGCGGCTGCGATCGTGGACGGGGAGTTCCGGGTATCCCCGCGGGCGCTGGTGGGCGAATGGCCGACCAGCCTGACCGCGGTCGATATCGAATCGATCGGTGCCGGTGGCGGTTCGATCGCCTGGGTGGACGAGCGCGGAGTGCTGCGGGTGGGACCACACAGCGCGGGTTCGGTACCCGGGCCGGTGTGCTACGGACGCGGCGGGGACCGGCCCACCGTCACCGACGCGACGCTGACCATGGGCCTGCTCAACCCCGACTACTACCTGGGTGGCACGGTCGAACTCGACCCCGCGGGGGCCGCCGCGGCGATCACGCGCACGGTCGGTGAACCGCTCGGCCTGACCACCGATCGCGCCGCCCAGGGCATCTATCGGCTCACCGTGGCGCAGATGGCCAATGCGCTGCGCAAGATCACCGTGAACCGCGGGCACGACCCGCGCGAATTCGCGCTGGTCGCCTTCGGTGGCGCCTGCGGGCTCTTCGCGGCCGCCATCGCCGAGCACGCCGGCGTGCGGAACGTGGTGATCCCGCGTAATGCCGCTGTGTTCTCCGCCTACGGACTGATGCACGCCGACAGCATCTACTCCATCGTCCAGACCAGCCCGTGGGACTTCGGTTCCCCCGCGGCCGAACTGGAACAGACCTTCGGCCGGTTACAGCAGCGAGCCACCGACTGGTTCGACGCCGAGGCCGTCCCCGCCGACCGGCGCGAACTGATCCGCGAAGCCGATATGAAGTTCGCCGGTCAGATCTTCGAGGTCACCACCCGGCTGCCCGATACCGCGTTCACCGAGGCCGACAAGGACGCACTGCGCCGGCGTTTCATCGAGGACTACGAAGCGGAGTTCGGGCTCGGCACCGCCTGGACCGAGGCCGAGATCCTGCTCATCAACGCCCGGGTCCGGGCGATCGGGATCAGTGAGGTGCAGGAGGTGACCCGGTCGGGTGACGAGGCCGCGACTGTGACGACGACGCGGCGCGAAATCATCGATCCGACCACCGCCGAACGGCTGGAGGTCGATGTGCACCGCAATATCTTCCATGCCGCCGAACCCGTTCCGGGCCCCTGTGTGCTGGAGGAACCCGATACCACCATCTTCGTTCCGCGCGGCGCCACACTCCGGGTCGGTGCCGATCACCTGCTCATCGAGCTCGCCTCGCACTGACCCGACCTGCCGACAGGAGACACACCATGACCGCCACCGACGCCAGCCATGATCCGGTCACCCTCGAGGTCATCCGGATGCGCCTCGACGCCATCGTCGAGGAGATGGGCATCGCGATGATCCGCTCGAGCGGCTCCCCCGTGATCACCGAAGCCGGTGATTTCAACACCGCGCTGTTCACCCCGGACGGACGGATCTACAGCTACTCCGACTACGTCCAGTTCCATATCGGCTCCGGCGGGGTCGCCGTCCGCAATCTGATCGAAACGCTCGCGGGCGAGCAGGTGCGGCCCGGCGACGCCTTCATCTGCAACGACCCGCACACCTCCGGGTCGAGCCATCCGCCGGACACCACCGTCATCTCGCCGGTGTTCTTCGCCGGTGAACTCATCGCCTGGGCCCAATCCCAGGCCCATCTCGTCGATGTCGGCGGGATGACACCGGGCGGGTTCGCCCCGGCCGCCCTGGACTGCTACAGCGAGGCTGTGCGTATCCCACCGGGGGTCAAGGTCTTCGAGCAGGGCAAACCGGTGGAATCGACCAAACGGCTGCTGCTGAACAATGTGCGGCAGCCGGTGCTGTACTGGAACGATGTGCGCAGCCTCGTCGCCAGCAACAACACCGGCGCGGCCCGCCTGCTGGAAGCGGTCGAGGAGTTCGGTCTCGACAATTTCCGCAGCTACTCCGAACTCAGTTTCCGCCTCGCCGAACAGGTGGTCCGGGACCGGGTGCGGCTGCTGCCCGACGGGATCCGGGATGCCGAGGAATGGACCGAACACAACGGTCACGAGAACGGCCTCTATCGCGTGCACTGCACGCTCACCAAGGCCGGCGACGACATCACCTTCGATTTCTCCGAGTCCAGCGACCAGACCGCCGGATTCGTGAACTGTTCCTACGGTGCCCTGCTCGGCAGCGTCGCCAGCGCGCTGGTCCCCATCCTGGCCTGGGATGTTCCGTTCAACGAGGGTGTGGTCACCGCCTTCGGGGTCCGCACCCGCCGCGGCAGTATCGTCGATCCGGTACCACCGGCCCCGATCAGCAACGGACATCTCACCACCGGCGCACGCGTCAGCCGGGTGGTCACCAAACTGCTCAACGAACTGTGCCGCACCAGTGACGACGAGCAGCTCCGCACCCGCACCCAGGGTCTGTGGGCGGATTCGTGGACCGGCGGGATCTCGGCCGGGGTCACCGACAAGGGTGATTACACCGTGCTGTTCAACATGGACGGTGGCGCGGTCGGCGCCGGCGCCCAGCCCGATAACGACGGTCTGGACTGCGCCGGAATGATGACCCAGGTCAACAACATGCTGCCGGATGTGGAGATGAACGAAATGCTCTATCCGGTGTTGTACCTGTGGAAACGGCTGTCGCTGTCCAGCGCCGGTCACGGGCGCACCCGGGGCGGTCTCGGCGTGGAGTTCGCCTGGACACTGCACGGGGCGCAATCGGTCGTCCAGACCGTTTTCGCACCCACCGCCCAGGTGCCCGCGGAGGGATTCGGCGGTGGGCTGCCCGGCGGCGGCAGCGGCCACGAGATCTGGCGCGACAGCAATATCGGCACCCTGCTCGGCGAGGGGATCCCGCCGAGCGAACAGCAGCTCGAAGCCGGCCACCGCCAGCTGCTCGATATCAACCACACCGGCCTGACCGTCGATGCCGGCGATGTGTTCGTCCAGTGGTGTGCCGGCGGTGGTGGTTACGGTGATCCGCTGCTGCGGTCCGCCGACACTGTCGCCCGGGATGTCCGCGACGCCTACATCACCGCCGAAGCCGCCACCGCGGTCTACGGGGTGGCGCTCACCGCGGACGGCGCGGTCGATACCGCCGCCACCGGCGAGCTGCGCGCGCGCCGGCGCGCGGCCCGGTTGCAGGCCGAGCCGACCCGGCAGGCCGGCTCCGATTCCGCGGTGTTCCTGTCGCCGGCGCGCGGAAACGACGGCAACTGGCGGTGCCCGGCCTGCGCGGGCGATCTCGGCGACGGGTCCGGATGGGCCGAGCGCTGCCGCACGGTCACCGATATCGCCTCCGATACCCTGGCCCGGCTGGGCGTCCGGATCCGCCCGCGCACCGAGGACGGCAGCGTGTATCTGGACCAGTACTACTGCCCGCACTGCGGAACGCAGCTCGATGCCCGGGTCCGCGTCGACGGTGTCGCGACCACGGTGAGCACGAAGGAGAACGCGAAATGACCACCTTGCACGAGTTGACGGGCGCCGGGGCCGGCGCGCTGCGGGGCGTCGTCGTCCTCGATATCTCCCGGGTGGTCGCCGGACCCTACTGTTCGCAGATCCTCGCCGATCTCGGAGCGACCGTGATCAAGGTGGAGAACCCCCGCGACCCCGACTACACCAGGGATTTCCCGCCGTATCTGGAGCACGGGGACAACAAATTCAGCGCCTTCTACGGTCAATACAATCGCGGCAAACTGGGGATCACCATCGACCTCGCCACCGACGACGGCAAACGGGTGCTCCGCGATCTCGTCGCCGAAGCCGATATCCTGGTGGAGAACTTCCGTCCCGGAACCATGGACAAGCTCGGCGTGGGATACGAAACCTTGCGCGCGGTCAATCCCCGGCTGGTGTACACCGCGATCTCGGGATACGGGCAGACCGGACCGCTCAGCCGCCGCCCCGCCTACGACAACACCGCACAGGCCTCCGGCGGCCTGTGGTCGATGAACGGCTACCCCGACCAGCCCGCGGTACGGGTCGGCACGATCATCGGCGATCTGTCCGCGACCCTGTTCGGCGTCATCGGCACCCTCGCCGCGCTCCGGCATGCCGAGAGCACCGGCCGCGGGCAACTCGTCGACGTCGCCCAGACCGATTCCGTGGTCGCGATGACCGAATCGGCCGTGATCGACTACACCGTGACCGGGAAGGTCGCGGGCCGGTTGGGCAACCAGCATCCGTTCGTCCGTCCCTACGAACTGTTCCCCTGTAAGGACGGACATGTGTTCTTCGGCGGGTACACCGACAAGTTCTGGCGGATCACCTGCGGGATCTTCAACGACCCCGACGCCGCGACCGACCCCGATCTCGCCACCATGGAGCAGCGCTTCGACAACGATATCTACGAGAAGAAGGTCCGGCCGCTGCTGCACAAATGGTTCGCCGGGTACACCAGGGAGCAGCTCGAGGAGATGGCCGGCGACCGGATACCGATGACCGCGGTCAAGGATATCGGTGAGGTCGTGGAGGCCGAACAGACGAAGGCCCGCGAGATGGTGGTGCACGCCGACTACGGCGACCTCGGCACCCTGGGCATGTTCGGTCAGCCCATCAAGCTCAGCGAAACCCCCGCGGACCCGGGGCGCCGGGCGAACGAGGTCGGCCAGCACACCGATATCGTGCTACGGACGCTCGCCGGGTACTCCGGCGACGAGATCGCCGGGCTCCGCGAAAAAGGTGCCATCTGATGACGGTTCGCTACGAGAAACAGGGAACCACGGCACTCATCACCCTCGACCGGCCCGGCAAGCTCAACGCCCTGACCTTGTCCATGTACGACGAACTCGCGGCGGCCTTCGATACCGCCCGCGACGACGACGCGATCGCCGCCGTCGTACTCACCGGCGCCGGCCGGGCCTTCTGCGTCGGCGCCGATCTCACCGAATCGATTCCCGCCCTGGCCGAGGGACGTTTCGATATCTCCCGCTGGGACGGCGCGCACCAGAAGCACACCCGGCTGTTCAAACCCGTGATCTGCGCGATCAACGGCCTCGCGCTCGGTGGCGGCTTCGAGATCATGCTCTCGACGGATCTGCGGATCGCCGCCGCCGACGCCCGCTTCGGACTGCCCGAACCCCGCGTCGGCGTGGTACCCGCCGGCGGAACACTGGCCCGGCTCACCCGGCAGATCTCCTACGCCCGCGCGATGGAACTGCTGCTACGCGCCGAACAGATCGATGCCGGTACCGCCCTCGAATTCGGGTTGATCAACCGGGTGGTCCCGCCGGAGCAGGTGGTGGAACTGGCCCTGGAATGGGCCGAGGGGCTGGCCGCACTGTCCGGTAACGCGCTGGCGGTCATCAAACAATCGGTTCAGCAGCTGGCGGATATGCCCCTCGATGCCGCGTTCCACGCCGAAGCCCTGTACGGCCAGAAGGCGTTCGCCGCGCCCGACGGCCACGAAGGCCTGCGGGCGTTCGCGGCCCGGGAAACCCCCGCGTTCCCGAGTCGCGGTCACCGCTGACTGTGCGGACCACGGGCACGAGCGGTGCATCGATATCGGCGCACCGCATCGGCACCAGCTCGCTCGGCCGCTCGGCCATCGCCACGATGGTCGAGTGGTCGAAACAGTTCGGCCGCGAAAGTCCCTCGAGACCATAGTCGCAGGGGCAGAGTCGAATTCCGAAGACCAGCCGGACGCGGCGCGACCGCTCCGGTGCCCACGGTCCCGTCCGGATCACCGAACCCGGCTCCCCGGCGCTGTCTCAGCAGCCAGGACGTGGGAAGGGCGGCCGGATCTCCCCTCATTCGAAATCCGGCCGTCCTGTTCCTCCCCGGCTCGATATCCGCCGGTCACCGTCGCTCCGGCACCCGGGCTGTTCGTTGCGACAACCGCGGCGCCGCGCGGCTATCGGCGGACCCCGCCGTCAGGCACTCCGCAACTCCCGGCGCAGCAGCTTGCCGCTCGCGTTCTCGGGCAGGTCGTCCGACTCGTAGTGCGGTGCGTCGCGTACCCCGGCCACCACCGGCTCGTACAGGGAATCCAGGCAGACCAACGCGCGGGCGCCGCCGTTCGCGGCTGTTGCCGCGGTATCGCTGATCGGGCTCGGTACGGTGAGCGCATGCCGGATATCTCCGCCGGGTCCCGCACCGGCCGTCCGCGCGACAGCCGAGTGGACACCGCGCTGCTCGAAGCCGCCGCGCACCTGATCGCCGAACGGGGATACGGCGCACTGACCTTTCAGGCCGTCGCCGACGCGGCGGGGACGAGCCGGCCCGCGCTGTACCGGCGGTACAGCTGCCGTGCCGACCTCGTCGTCGCGGTACTGATCGATCGGTACGGATTACAGCCCGGCGCCGAGGATCTGGGCGGGATCGAGGCGGAGTTGCTCGCGATCCAGCAACATCAGTGTGAACTGTTCAACGACCCGGTGCTGCGCCGGGCAGTGCCCGGTCTGCTGGAGGAGCTCGGCCGTACCCCGGAGATCGCGCACCGGTTCGAAGAGCAGTTCCTGCGACCGCGCCGGCGCTCGACAGCGACGATCCTGGAACGCGCGGCGGCCCGTGGCGAGATCGCTTCCGGAGTCGACCCCGAATGGGTGTGTGACCTCATCACCGGACCGATGCTCATGCGCGCGCTGGTACCCGGCCTCGGACCGATCGACGAAGAGTTCGTGCGATACACGGTGCAGTCCGCGCTCGACGCCGTGAGTCGTCCCCGGCACTGAGAACTCGATGCTTGACCTTATATTGCCCGCTCGTCAATTATCATTACAACGCGAAATGTAATGAAAGGCGTGGTCCATGCGGGACGATGTGGAATTCCTCAGTGGTGGAGTCGCCCTGCGCGGCTGGCTGTATCGACCGGAAGGCCGCACCGGCTCCGTGCCGCTGGTGGTGATGACCCACGGGTTCGCCGGCGTGAAGGAGTGGGTCGCACCGTTCGCCGAGGTCTTCCGCGCGGCCGGACTCGCCTGCCTGGTCTACGACCATCCCGGATTCGGCACCTCCGACGGCGAACCGCGCTTCGAGGTCGACCCCGCCGCACAGATCGAGGGTTATCGCGACGCGGTCACCTACGCGCAGACACTCGACGGAATCGACGGCGATCGGATCGGTATCTGGGGCACCAGTTACGCCGGTGCCCACGTCCTGGTCGTCGCGGCCACCGACCGCCGCGTCCGGGCCGTGGTCTCCCAGGTCCCGCTGACCGACGGCTGGGCGACCTTCGGGCGCCTCGTACCGTCGATCATGCTGCCGGCCGTGCACCAGGCCATCGCCGCGGATCGGCTGGCCCGCGCCGCGGGCGAACCGCACCAGACGATCAAGGCGGCCTCCGACGACCCCACCGAACTGGTCGCCATGCCGGGTACCGAGGTCTACGAATGGCTGATGGCCAACGGCCCGCAGATACCGACCTGGCGCAACGAGGTCACTCTGTCCAGCGTGGACAAGTTCCAGAGTTACGCACCGGAAGCTTTCCTGCGCCGCGTCTCCCCCACCCCGCTCCTGATGGTCATCGCTGCGGGAGACACCCTCACACCCAGCGATATCGCCCTGCGGAGCTATGCCGACGCGCTGGAGCCCAAACAGCTCGAGCTGGTACCCGGCGGTCATTTCGCCGTCTACGGTGACCGATTCGACCAGGCATCGTCGGCCGCCCGCGACTTCTTACTGACGAAACTCGCCGGACAGTGACGGACCGGCACCCACGGCGGTCGAATCGAGGCAGCCGCTCGCGTCGACCGATCACCGTGGAGGAGCCGGCGACCTCTCGCAAGGGAAGGACCCGCTGGCCGCGTGCTGCACGGTCGAGATGAGGTAATCGAACGGATCATCACGCTCGTCGAAGCCGGCCGGACCGGCCGGGGCGGCGCCCTGCTGATCACCGGCGACTCCGGCCAGGGCAAGACCGCACTGCTGGACAGCGCGGCGAACCTGGTGGATCAGAGCTGGATCGTGCTGCGCTGCTGCGGAACCGAGCCGGAAGCCACCTTGCGCTACGCGGGTCTGCACCAGTTGCTGGCGCCGATACCGGACGCCGGTAGGAAAGTACCCGAACCGGTCCGCGAGAACCCCGCTCCGGCCACCGGCGCCGAATCGGTACACCCGGACGACCACAGCCACCGGGTAGGTCTCGAGCTGCTCGCACTCTGCGCGGAGCTCGCTGCCGAACGCCCGATGCTGTGTCTGATCGACGACGCCCAGTGGTGGGATCAGCCCTCGATCGATGCGCTGTCGTTCGCGCTGCGCCGGCTCACCACACATCGGGTAGCCGTCCTGATGACAGCGTGCGGACGCCACCGCGTCTACGGCATGCCCGAGCTGGAGTTGCGGCCGCTGGACCGGGACGACTCGAGAGCGCTGCTGACCGAGCGGTTCCCGCATCTACCGGCCGACACCCGCGAACGAGTCCTCGACACCGCGGCCGGGAATCCGCTGGCACTACTCGAACTGCCCAGCGCGAACAGTGATCTCCCGACGCTGGGGCCGTTGACGCTCACCGACCGTCTCCAACGCGCGTACGAACGCGATATCGTCGCGCTGCCCGAGGACACTCGGCTAGCACTACTGGTGGCGGCGGCCGATTGCAGCGGAAACCTGATCGTCGTCCTGCGCGTCCTCGCCGAATTCGGGTCGGCCGCGGCGGCGCTGGATCCCGCCGAACGCATCGGTGTGGTGGGTATCTCGGGGTATTCGATCGCTTTCCGGCATCCACTCGAACGAGCGGCCGCCTACCGAACAGCCCCCTACAGCAAGCGGCTGTTCGTCCACGCCACGATAGCGGCGAATATCGAGGATCCGGAGCTACGGGCCTGGCACCTGGCAGCCGCCGCTACCGCGCCCGACGAAACCGCGGCAGCCGCCCTGGAAACGATAGCGAGGTGCCCCCAGCACACTGCCGACTTCCGGCGCACTGCCGTCGCGGCCGAGCGCGCGGGCCGCCTGTCCCCCGACCCGGCGGAGCGGCACCGCCGGCTCCTGGTCGCCCTGGAGGCGAATATCGAGGCCGGACAGGCGCATCGTGCGCTCGCTCTGGCCGATGAAATCGCCTCGTATGCGGCCGCCCCCACGGATCTCGCCCGACTGTCCGCGGCGCGCGGCCGCCTCCTGTCGACACAGGGTGATCCGCGGGGCGCCTATGACGCGTTCACCGCCGCGGCAGCGCATCTGACTCCGGTGGCACCGAACACGGCGGCACGGATGCACGCCTACGCAGCGGCCGCGGTGTGGCCGGACCCGGACCCGTCCCGGACGCTCAGCGCCCGAGCCGCGGTCGCCACTGCGGACGTCGGCGCCGAACGTGACGGATATCTGGCGGTGCTGGACGGGCAGATCGCGGTCGAGGAGAATTCCGCGGACCGTGCTCGGACAGTTCGCGCAGTGCGCAGCGCCCTCCGCGTCGGCCGAGATCGGTTCCAGCAGGACCACACGATCCGGTTCCTACTCGCCGTACAGGCGCTCACCGCCGGTGACATCGATTACGCCCGTGGCGATCTCATGGACCTGGACACCCTGTGCCGCGAACACGGGATGGTGGGACGTCTCCCCGAGATCGGCTGCGCCCTGGGCACTGCCGAAATACTGCTCGGCCACTTCCGGCGCGCCGAGTCCGTACTCGCGGACAGTGTGCGGACCGCCCGCGAGATCGATCAACCCGACCGCGCCGCCCGCGCCCGCGCCGCCCAGGCAGTCCTCGCCGCGGTGCGCGGGGAACGGGAGCGCTGCCGGAAGCTGGCCGAGGAGAATCTGCCCGGCGCGGCTTCCCGCTTCGATACGACCCGCTCGGTGCACGCCCAGTGGGCACTGGGCCTCCTCGACCTGGGTTTCGGACACCACGAAGCCGCGACGGCCCACTTCGCGGCGGCGGCCGTGCATCGAGACCGTGCTATCGGCTGCTGGATTCCCCTGATCAGCGATCATATCGAAGCGGCCGCCCGGTGCGATCCGGCGCTGGCCGAAGAACCGATGTCACTGTTGGAGCAGTGGTATTCCGCGAACCCCGCGGCCTGGATCGAAGGGCAACTGCTGCGTTGCCGCGGGCTACTCGACCAGGACGAGGCGTCTTTCGTCCGTGCGCTGACCCTGCAGGCCGGCGCACACCGCTGGTTCGACCACGCCCGCACCGGACTGCTCTACGGCGAATGGCTGCGCCGGGAACGCTCCACGCTGAAAGCACGCACGATATTGCAAGCGGCGAAGCATACTTTCGAACGTCTGGGGGCCGTACCGTGGGCCGAGAGAACACGCGCGGAACTACGCGCCGCGGGTGAAGGAACGGATTCGGCGCCGGCCGCCGGCACCGCACAGCTGACTCCGCAAGAGCTGGAAGTCGTGCGCCTGGCGGCGGCCGGGGCGACCAATCGGGAAATCGGTGCCCGGTTGCGGATCAGCCCCAAAACGGTTTCGTACCATCTGTACCGCGCTTTCCCCAAGCTGGGCGTGAGCAACAGACGGGCATTGTCCCGGGCCGCGCTCGACCTCGACGATCCGTCGGATGTCCGGGGGCCCGCCGGTCGACTGTCCGATGCGCCCGGCCCGACGACCGGGCGAAAGACGGATACCGCTGTCCCGGACACGGCCGTAGCGTTACCGACGGAGGCCACCACAGACGGGTGATCACCGAAGAAAAATCCCGTCGCCCGGGGCCCCATCCGATTCACGGGCAATGCCGATCGACAACCGTGTCGTCGCGCCCGGGTCGCACGTTGTGTGGCCCGGCAGCGGCCTGCCCGGCCGTACCAACAGAAAGGTGCATCATGCGCATCCACACCTTACCTGGAGGCAGCACAGCCGGAGCCGGCCTCGCCGAGCTCGCCGCGCGCCGGGCCGAATCAGCCTCCGTACCGGCCACTCTGCGGGCGCATCTGGTCGCCTCGGAGGGGCGCAAACGAGGCAACTTCAATTCCTTCATCGAGAACAAGGGCAACTTCAATTCCTTCATTCAGCCGGGCGTCTGACCCTGCTCGCAACCTGTCCCGGCGCTTGTCCGGCGCGCCGGGGCACCGGGATCCGGGAACGGTAGTGACCTCCCTATGACATCGAGTTCGGAATCCACACAACAGTCGGCAGCGGAGGAATGGCCGTCGGGCGAGCGGAACGCGCGAGAACTGCGCGAGGCCCACCGGCAGGCTCTTCCGTTCACTCAGTTCGTCGTGAAGATCCACAGCCGCTGCAACCTGGCCTGCGACTACTGCTACGTCTACGAAATGTCGGACCAGAGCTGGCAGAACCAGCCCAAGACCATGGCGGAACCGATCTTCGACTACGCCTGCCGGATGATCCGTGACCATGCCGCGCGATTCGCGCTCCCCACAGTGGGTCTCGTATTCCACGGCGGGGAGCCGCTGTTGGTCGGACACGCGGCGCTGGAACACTTCGCGCGTCGCGCCCGCGAGATCCTCGAACCGACCACCCGGGTCCGGCTCGGCATGCAGACCAACGGTGTCCTGATCGATACCGAATTCCTCGATATCTGCGCCCGCCACAATGTGGAGATCGGCGTGAGCGTCGACGGCGACGAGCGCGGACACGACCGGCACCGGAAATACCGGCGGGGTGCCGGAAGCTACGTCGATGTCAGCGCGGGACTGCGGCTACTGACCAGCCCGGCCTATCGGCACCTGTACTCGGGGCTGCTCTGCACCATCGATATCGACAACGATCCACTCGACACCTACGAGGCGCTGCTCGGTTTCGGCCCCCCGGCTCTCGACCTGCTGCTACCGCACGGCAACTGGACCACCCCGCCACCGGCGCGGACTGCCGACCGGACCGTCACACCGTACGCCGATTGGCTCATCACGATCTTCGACCGCTGGTACGGCGCTCCCGTCGCGGAGACCCGCATCCGGCTCTTCGACGAGATCATCGAACTACTGCTGGGCGGAACCGGAGCGTCGGAATCGGTGGGACTGGCGCCGATCCAGCTCGCGGTGGTCGAAACCGACGGCAGCCTGGAACAAGTCGATGCGCTGAAGTCGGCGTTCGCGGGCGCTGCCCGGATCGAAGGCGGAACCGGCGGCAACGCCCTCGACCGGGCGACCGGTGAACCCGCCGTGATCGCCCGGCAGATCGGCGTCGAGGCGCTCGGTGCGAGCTGCCGCAGCTGCCCGGTCCATCGGGTATGCGGCGCAGGACATTACGCGCACCGCTACCGGGCCGGAAGCGGGTTCCGGAACCCCTCGGTGTACTGCGCCGATCTCGAGAAACTGATCCGGCATATCGAATCCCGGGTACGGGCCGATCTACAAGCCGCGACGGGCCGATGAGTGGTTCCGGCATCCTCGGGAACCGGAACTTCCTACTGCTGTGGTCCGGTAACGCGATATCGCTGATCGGGTTCCACGGAGTCCGTATCGCCTACCCGTTGCTCGCGTTGACGCTCACCGGTTCGGCGGCGCTCGCCGGGTGGGTCGGATTCGCTGTCTCGCTACCGGCCCTGATCTTCCAGATCCCGGCCGGTATCGCCGCCGACCGATGGGATCGACGGACGATCATGATCGTCTGCCAGCTGGCCGGACTCGGCGCGGCCGGTGCGGCCTGTCTGATCCTCGCACTCGACCCGCCACAGCCGGGTCCGCTGCTCATGATCGCCGCCTTCGTCGAGGGCACCGCGTTCGTATTCTTCGGAATCAGCGAACTGGCCGTGATCCGGGATGTCGTGGACACCGCGCAACGGCCGGCGGCCTTCTCGCTGTTCGAGGCCGAACAACCGATCGCGCTGATCATCGGCCGCGCCGCCGGCGCGACGGTCTACGGCATCGCCCGGTGGATACCGTTCGTCGCCGACGCGGTCACCTATCTGATCTGCCTGTGCACCCTGTTGTCGATCCGGATCGACCCGGCACGCCGGACCACCGGCACATCGACGGAAGCCACGCCCCCGACCCTGCGGTCCGGGGTGAAACTGGTTGTCGCTGAACCGTTTCTACGTAGCTCGACGGTGATCAGCGGACTGTCGAATATGGTCATCCAGGTCGTCATTCTGCTGATCATCGTGGATATCGAACGATCCGACCGGCCGATCTGGACGGTCGGCGTCGTCCTGGGTGCCGCCGGCGTGGGCGGAATCATCGGATCCGCTGTCGCGGCAACGCTTGCCACCCGGTTCGGCGCACAGCAGCTGTATCGCGCGGCCCTGTGGTGCTGGACCGCGCTGCTTGTTCCCATCGCCCTGTTCTCCCAGCCCTTGGTGGTCGGCACGGCTTGGTTCGGTGTCGGCGCGGTCGGCGCCGTGGTGAACGTCGCGCTGACCCTGTTCCGGGTGGAACGAATTCCCGAGGAGGTGCTGGGCCGTGCGGTCGGCACGGTCTCGATGGTGACCGACGGCGCGGTAGCCCTCGGCGCGATCACCGCCGGCTACCTGCTCAGCGCGCTGGGCACGACGACCACCGGATGGGTACTGGTCGCCACCATGTCCGGTCTCGCAGTGGTCGGCTGTTGGACAGGCCGGTCTCCTGACGCGCCGCCGGTACCCGTCGTCGGGACCGATCAGCCGACGCTCGGCGACCGGGCCCCGGCCGCGAACCCGCTCCCGCCGAGGTGACCGCCGGCCGAGGTTCGGGTGTACCCCACGCACCGAATCGGTCACCCCCGCGCCTGCCCGAGCCGAGATCCGCCCGACGCCCAACTGATCCGGACAACTTTCCGGCAGTGATCGTCGTGGTCCGGCGATGATCACCCGCTCCGCATCACTCGACTCCGCGACTGGTGAAGTCGAAGGATCCGCCGTCGATACCCCAGGAGATGATCCGGTCGGGACGAATCCGGACGACCGCGCGTTCCTGCGGCTGGAACGGCGGCTCCTCGTCATCGAGCGCTTCGGCCGTACCGCGCACCTCGATACCGCGAATCACGTACGGCTCCAGGGAAACCTGCTGGTCGATGACGAACGCCACCCGGCTGCCCGCCTCCACGTTGCGATACTTCCGGCTGGTACGCATCCGCATACCACCGATATCGATCGTGCCGTCGGCGTTCACCCGATAGCTGGTCGGGTTGTTCTGCACGATGCCGTCGGGCGACACCGTGGCCAGCCGGCCGATCCCGGCCTCCGCGAGGAACCGCTGTTCGTTGCTGGTGAAGGACATATCGTTTACTCCTCGGTGATTTTCGATATCAGGTATGGCCCGGCCGTCGGCCGGAAGTCGTCGGTGAGGGAACGCGACCGCGCACCGTCGCCGCGCTGAGTCTGTGTTCCTACTTGTGCGCTGATCACCTGCTTCGTGCCCGAATATCTAGCGTCGCTAGAAACTGGAGCAACGGTAACATCCCCTCGCGACCTTGTCTAGCAACGCTAGAATTCGGATCGCCACCGCGCGACCGGGCGCGAATCAGGGGTTGAGGGCTCGTCCAGGAGAAGAGTCACGCTGAGCGGACGGGCTGAATGTGTTGTCGAGCTGGCGATTCCGAGTCGGCGTGATCGATGCGGGTGTGCCCGGGTATCGGCGTTTCGGTGTGTCGTCCCGGGTGGAGTCGGAGCGGTTCTGCTATCTGGATGATGAGGATCGGCGGTTGGTCGCGGCGCGGCGCCGGGATGACAACCGGCTCGGGTTCGCGGTGCAGGCGGTGACGGTCCGCTACCTGGTAGTGCTCCTGTCCGATCCGATCGATATGCCGACGGGGCTGGTGGCATATCTCGCCGAGCAGTTGGAGATCGGGGACCCGTCGTGCCTGGGTGAGTTCATGGTGCGGCGTTCGACACGGTCCGAGCATCGGGCCGAGATCGCAGCCGAATACGGGCTGGTGCCGTTCCCGGAGTCCGCGGCAGAGTTGGCGGCGCGGATCGCCGATCAGGCGTGGATCACCGGGATGGCCCGAAAGCGATCTTCGAGGGCGCGGTGGCGTGGTGCCGGGCCCGGCGGGTGCGGCTGCCAGGTGTGACGACGCTGGAGAAACCGGTCGCCGCGGGTCGGGAGGCGGCCGAACAGCGGTTGTGGACCCCGTCGAACGATCTTCAGACTGACGGTTGTCGGTCGAGCAGCCCGACGGGGTCGGTGCTGTAGGCGACCATCCAGGTGGGGTCGATGCGGTACCAGACGTTCTCGTCCCAGAACGGGTCCTCGCTGTCGCCGTCGTAGTGGTCGACGAGGTAGTCACGGATTCTCGGCCAGGTCGGGTCGCTGCTCGTCCCCTCGGGGTTCAGCGGGATGGCGTGTCCGTGCGTGAAGATGCCGAGCTGCTCGCCGCGCATGAAGGTCGCGCTGATGCCGGGCCGCGCCGCGAGATGACGGGCTTTAGCGGCCTGACGGTGGGTGCCGACGATCCAGCGGCCGTGCAGGAGATGCCCGTCGGCGCCGCTGATGCGAGGCTCACCGCGCCGGGTGACCGTGGCGATCGCCAGGGTGCACATGCCTTGGCAGACTCGGACGAGCTGCTCAGCGTCCAAGGTGCTTTCACCTGGCCGGATGATCGACTTGAGATGGCTGCTGGAGTCTGCCAAAGATGTGTCGAGCAGGACTTGGAGGCCGTGGAGTTCGTCGGGAGTTTCGAACATCCGATCAGGGTAATCAGTACCACCGACAGTGCCGCCTCAGCGCGCAGGCGCCGACCGGGCGTTGGCAAGTCGGTAGCGGGTGCCAGCCGTCGCGAGGATGTTCCCGGCGAAGGTGAGGCGGTCGATGAGACGGGGTACCCGAGTGACGCTACTTCTCGTCTGCATCGAACACCCTCGGAGCACCCCTGTGACGCTCGAATTCACCTGGAATCGACGCCAGAATCCACGTACCTGCCCAGCCGACACCGCGCAGCAGATCACCGGCAACCGAACGCCGCCGGATTCCCGAACCGCGGTATCAGGCGACACAGCGGAAGCCGAGGTGGCAGGTGGCCGTGTCCACCGTCTGGCCCTGCCGGGCAGCGGGCCGGTAGCGTAGACAATAGTTGGCGGCGCACAGATACGAGCCGCCTTTGACCACCAGGCTCGGAAACTGCTGCGCTGTATCAGATTCCGGCTCCTCGATGAGCGCGCCCGGGGAGCAGCAGGTCGCGGCCGGGCGGTGTGAACGGAAAGTGTCGGCGGTCCACTCCCACACATTGCCGGTCGTATCGAACAGACCGTAGCCGTTGGGTGAGTAGGTGCCCACCGCCGTGGTGCCGGGGGTACCCACCTGCCCCCGGCCGGGGTGGAATTGCCAGGGGAAGGCACCGACCCACACATTGGCCATGCGCCGGCCGGTGGGCTCGAACTCGTCACCCCAGGTGTAGGTGGCCGAGTCCAGACCACCGCGCGCCGCGTACTCCCATTCGGCCTCCGTCGGTAGCCGCTTACCGGCCCACACCGCGTATGCCGCGGCGTCGTCGTAGGCGATCTGCGTGACCGGGTGACGGTCGCGCCCGTCCAGGGTGCTGCCGGGCCCGCGGGGGTGGCGCCAGCACGCCCCCGGGACATATCGCCACCACCGGCGCCAATCGTCGAGCGGCACCGGTCCCCGGGTGGGCCGGAACACCAGCCCACCGGGGGTCAGGCGCTGCGGATCCGCGTCCGGATAATCCGCGGCCGCCGGAGTCCGTTCGGCGACGGTGACATATCCGGTCTGCTTCACGAAGCGACGGAACGCGGCGTTGGTCACCGGATGCGCGTCGATCCAGAAGGAATCCACACGGACCCGGCGCACCGGCTGTTCCTCGGGAAAGAAATCGTTCGATCCCATCGTGAAATCCCCGCCGGGAATCCGAACCATCCCACGGCGCGGCGCGACCTCTGTTCCGGTGGCCACAGGCGGCCGCCTCAATCGCGCGAGAATGCCGCGGCCGCAGCCATTTCCAGGTCCTGGTACGGCTTTCCCGTCACATCCTCGATGACCTGGTGCACAGTTCCACCGATGAACGGGAACGGCGACCGGTACCGACCGGTCACCGATTGCCCGCTGTCCCGGCCCACGCGAACTCCCTCTCCCACACCGGAGAACACGGTGGGCTGGATCCGCATATCGTCGAGGGAACCCACCGGGCTCTCGTCGATATAGAGCGTGGCCGCACCGGTCGGCGTGAAATTATCGGGCCGGTTTCCACGCCGTTCGTATCGGATCCCGAAGATATGGTCACCGAGTGGTACCGGGCAATCGGAGACAATCGTCTGTTGCTCCTCTCCGAGGAAGTTGTAGACGTACTGCAGGCGACCGTCCTGGACGAACAAGGTATGCCCACCGAGCCGCCCGCCGTGCGCGAACAGCACCCCTTGCACGTCGTCGGTCGTGACGGTCGTCTCCGCGAGCAGCGCGAACGACCGGCCGCGGATCTCGAGAGCCGCGCCCGGCCCGACCTCCGCGAGGCCGGGGTAATAGACAGCTCGGTCCCGGCTCTTGGCGAACGACGGCCGGTCACGCATCATCGCGGCGACGATGTCGAGATCGTTGAGTGGCATTCCGCCGTACTTCCGCGCCTCCGCGAACCACAGCGCCTTCATCTCCTCCAGCTTCTCCGGCTGGGCCTCGGCCAGATCGTGGATCTGGCTGCGGTCCTCCTCGATATGGAACAACTCCCAGCGGTCGGTATCGAAATGTCCCCAACCGGAGGGGCAGGCCGCGTGTACCGCGTCGGCGAACCACCCGCGGTGCCAGATGCCGCGCGTACCGAGCATCGAATAGAACTGGGTGTGCTTGCCGGCATCGGCGTCCGCGTTATCGAGCACCTCCCGGAAACCGACCCCTTCCAGCGGCCGCTGCTCCACATGCTTCACCGTATCCGGAGGCGTGATGCCCAGTAGCTCGTAGACGGTGGGGGTGATATCGCAGACATTGATGTACTGGTGACGCAATTCGCCGCGGGCCGCTATCCCGGCCGGCCACGACACGAGGCAGGAGTCGGCGATACCGCCCTCGTGCGAGGCGTACCGTTTGTACAGCTTGTACGGAGTATTGAAGGCCATGGCCCACCCGATGCTGTAATGGTTGTAGGTGGTCGGCGAACCCAGCTCGTCGAGCGCGGCGAGACTGTCCTCGATCGTATCGATATAGCCGTTGAAGAATTTCATCTCGTTGACCGACCCGTTCGGGCCGCCCTCGCCGCTGGCGCCGTTGTCCGAGAGCGCGACGATGATCGTATTGTCCAACTGACCGCTCTCCTCCAGATAATCGAGGAGCCGTCCGATCTGTGCATCGGTGTAGGACAGGTATCCCGCGAACACTTCCGCCTGCCGGGCGAACAGCCGCTTCTCCTCCGCCGACAGCGAATCCCATTCCCGCACCGTGTCCTGTGCGGGCCACGGTTTGCCGTCGGCACTCGTCGCGGTCGAATACGGGTTCATGGGCGACAGCTCGGTGTTCTCCGGGACCAGGTTCATACGTTTCTGGTTCTCCAGCACGATTTCGCGATACTTTTCGTAGCCCATATCGAATCGTCCGCTGTATCTGTCGGCCCATTCCCGGGCCACATGATGCGGCGCGTGACCGGCGCCCGGGCACAGATAGGTGAACCACGGTTTAGCGGGCGCGATCACCTTCGATTCACGAATGAATTCGATCGCTCGGTCGGCCAGATCCCTGGACAGGTGATAGCCGTCCTCCGGGGCGTAGGGCGGCGCGACCGGGTGATTGTCGTAGACCAGATTCGGATACCACTGATCGGCTTCACCACCCAGGAAACCGTAGAACCGCTCGAACCCGCGCCCCAGCGGCCAATGCCGCTTCGCCGCCGCGAGGTTTCCCTCCTCGAGCGGGGTCATATGCCATTTCCCGACCGCATAGGTGTTCCACCCGCGCTCGGCGAGCACCTCCGAGCACAACGCGGTGTCGTCCGGTATCCGGCCGCACATACTCGGGAACCCGTCGGTGAATTCCTCGATGGTCGCCATCCCGACCGAGGTGGCGTTCCGCCCGGTCAGCAACGAGGCGCGGCTGGGTGAACACAGCGCGGTGGTGTGGAACTGCGTGAACTGGACGCCGCGGTCGGCGATACGTTTCATAGTCGGCATCTCGACCAGGCCGCCGTAGCAGTCCCAGGTGCCGATTCCGATATCGTCCCACACGAGATACAGCACGTTCGGCGCGTCCGGTGGCGCCTCGGGCTCGACGAAGGGCGCCCAATCGGCGACCGAATCACGAATATCGAGCGAGATACGCCCGTCGAACCTGCTGGTCATGATCAACCTCCGAAACGGAGTGCTGTCGGTTCGCCGTCTATGACAGGCCGGGCCCACTTCTTCACCGCGCGCCCCGCGCATAAGGCGATCGCGGGGCCTCGACACCTGCACGGGCACTCCCAGCTCCGGCGACACCACTGAGAGTCAGGCTTGCTCGAGGCGCGTCACCGCGCCTCCTCCCGAATTCGATATCCGGGTATTCGCTGATCAACACCTTCCCTACCATGAAAGCGCACCGACCGGGCACGATTCAAGTGCCGGATCTGCCCCAGAGGTATCCGGACCGTCCTCGCCGCGTCGATCAGCAGCAGCAGTCGGAGCCGAGGGCGGTTTACAGAGCGGTGAGGGCAGCCCGGCCGGCCGGGAGTCGAGCACGCTCGTACCATCGTGTTCGGGCTCGACGCGCGGCCTCGCTGCGTGGGGTGCAGTACTGGAAGACCATCGAGGGTCATCACCCATCTGGTCGATCACCCCACCACGTACGCGCGGGGAGACAACCGCCGGCACGCAACGCAGTAGCAAGTACCCCGGCGCCGGTCTTCGGGACCGTGCTCACACCGTGCCCGGCTCTCCGATCATCGGCCGATTCCACCGGAGCGCCGCAGTGTCGGACCGGCGTGCGAACCTGGTCCGGTGACATCCGAGATCCATACCACGGCGTACGAACATATCCAGCGGCACGACCTTCACCCGGCCCCCGATGTGTCGGACGACATCACCACGCTCTTGCACGAACGAGCCACTGCCGCGCAGGGGGCGGTCCGCGCCGGCGTGGCCGAATACGCCGACCCGAAAGGAGTTTCGACCGTCGAAGATCTCCCGGACGATCCGCTCACCGGTCTCCGGCGAGCTGCGACCGGGTTCCTCTCGCTGGCAGGGTATTTCAGCCTCGCGGATTTCGGCGACGATTCGGCGGGTATTCGCGAGCACACCGAGGACGCCGCCAACGCACTCGTCGCGCGACTGCAGTCGTCCCGTCAGGCCGACAACCGGTTCGTATTCGCGACAATCGAAGGCACCGCGCACCCCGTTCCCGCCACCGGTGGCATACAGCCGCCTCCGCCTGCGCCCGATTTTCTCGAATCCCTGTGGCTCGCCACCGTCACCCGCCACCCCAGGCTGTTGAACTTCCTGCTCGGGATCGAGCAGGATCACGCCTACCCGCTCTCGGTGGCCGATGACGACTACACGAGCCTGTGGGGGCTGGCATGGCAACAGCTCCACCACCACGACCCGGCCGGCCACGACACACTGCGCGCAGCGCGGACCGCCGCCGATGCCAGTGGCGAGGACTACGCCGTCCTCATCGCGTCACCGGCGATCGAAGCGCTGCGGCACGCTACCCCCGGTACGGCAGCAGAATTCAATCGGGCGCTCGCCGTAGCCCTCGATCGCCACCGCACTTACCGGGGAGCGGAATCGCGCCGGCTCGATATGACGGGATTCATCGCCTGGCCCCTGCTCGCGCTCGCCTGCTACGCCGTCGATCAAGGTATCGAACTCACCGTCACATCGGACTATCTGCCGCCCGCCCTCGTCGATCGCGCATGGACACTCCCCTTCGCCGAGGACCATGTGATCGTTCCCAAGACATCACACGACGAAGACGGTCTGCCCCTGTATCCGATGCGCCTCGGTATCGCCGGAAACTGGGAGCTGCTGCCGGATCGGCCCGGGCCCGGTCGGGTCGATCCGGCCGGGTGATCTACTCGGCGGGCAGGTAGCAGCGGTCATTGGGCAGTGCCTCCACCGTTGCCGCGGGTACGTTCACCTTGGCGCACGCCAGGGTCGGGTACGAACTCGGAGTATCGGAGCCGGCCGGAAAGTCCGCGCAGTAGGTGACGGCGAGATGGTCGCCGGTGGACACATCGCGACGCAGCGTGAAGTCGGCCGGCGCGAGTTCCCGCGCGGACAACGAATTCTGTTGCGGATCGCCGTCGATCAGCAGTGTGCACTGCACAGTACCGCCGGCGAGATCGGTGCTGATCCGGCTCAACGACGCGGTCACGGTCGGACCCGAGACTGTGAGGGTCGCGGCGCTCGGTGGAATGACGGCGGCACCGGCCGAGCCGGAAACTACCATGGCGGCTACCGTGGACAAGACCACGACAACAAGACTTCGGAACACGCTGCCGGCAATCATGCGCACAATCTATAACTCGGAGATGTTCGGCCGCAGCATAATCCACCCAGATCCCCGCTGCGACACGCCGTATGCCCCGCAGGACGACCGCGAAGAGCACCGGCGGTACGCCCGGGCGGCCTTCAGCGCGATTCGGTCGCACCTCGGGCCCGGCGCACCCGGCCACGCGCTACGAGTTCCATCGTGGCGGCCACCGCGCACGATTGCGCGAGTAGCAGGCCGAGCAGCACCACGACCTGAACCGCCGCGGCCTGAACCGCGGAACCACTGGCAACGAGGACACCGACAAAGGCTCCCGGAAGGGTGACCAGTCCGGCGGTGCGCGCCTGATCGACGCCGGGCAGCAGCGCGTCGGCGGCAGCGGATCGGATGATCTCGAGGCGTGCGTCGCGCGGAGTGAATCCCAAACCGAGAGCCGCTTCGACCTCGCCCGCACGGTCGATCAGGCCGTCCAGCGAGCGACGCGCGGCCAGCGAAGTGGCGGTCATGGTCCCGCCGAGGACGATGCCACCGATCGGCACAATCGCCACTCCCGCGAGCGGAACGACGCCGCTGACGATCATCGCGGGAAGGACGGCGGCGACCCCTGACCCCACAGCCACCGACAACCACGCTCCCGACCACCCGGCCCGAGCCCGGCCGGCGGCCGTGAAGACCGCGGCCACATACATGACCAGCAGCACCCCGATCCAGCTCCACACGTGCAGAAACGCTGCCGCCAGAACCAGCGCGACGGCCGACAACTGAAGCACCGCACGCAGCGCCGCCGCCGGCACGATCACCGCTGACCCCAGCCGCGCCCACCGGTACACCGCCGCCGCGGCGGCGACCAGCACTACACACAGCAAGGCGAACCCGACCCCCGGGGTGGCTACGGCATTCACCACGCCACCCGCCCGCCACGCTCGATACAGAATGTTTCGGACACGGACTCACCGCGCAATCCAGGATCAACAATTCGACGACCGTCGACCGCCCGCACGACAGGGTACCCGCCCGATCCCGGGCACAGGACCGGCACGAGTCGATCACCCGACCTTCGTCGGCGACGAGGGGCGGGCATCCTCGATCCCGGAAACGCAGCTCGGTGGACCCTGTTCGGCCTCGAATTCGTCGGATGCCTCGTAGTCGCGACGACAGCCGGCCGGATCATCGGCTACGCGCTCGGCTTCCGATGGCTCGACCACCTCGGTGCCGTGTTCCCGGCCGTGCTGATCACGTCTCGTCCCGTAGCCGATAGCCCACCCCGCGAACGGTCTCGATACTGTCGGTGCCGAACGGAGCGTCGATTTTTCGTCGCAGATAGCCGACGTAGACCTCGACGACGTTGTCGTCGCCCTCGTAGTTGCTGTCCCATACCGACCGGAGTATCTCGGCTTTGGTCATCACATCACCTTTGTGACGCATGAGGTACTCGAGCAGACCGTATTCGCGTGGGGTCAACTCCAGTTGCCGCCCCGCCCGCATGACGTAACGCCGCGCCGGATCCAGCGACAGGCTGCCGGCGACGAGCACCACCGGACGCGCCGGCGCGCCGCGCCGGACCAGGGCGCGCAGGCGGGCGACGAGTACCACGAAAGAGAACGGTTTCGTCAGATAGTCGTCGGCGCCCAGGTCGAAAGCGTCGGCCTGATCGTATTCACCGTCTTTGGCCGAGAGCATCAACACCGGCGTCCAGACCTGCGCGGCCCGCAGTTCGCGCACGATCTGATAGCCGTGTTTACCCGGCAACATGATGTCGAGCACCAGGACGTCGTAGTCCCCGGTGAGCGCCGAGTGGTAGCCGTCGGTGCCGTCGTGGACTACCTCGACCACGAATCCTTCGGTGGTGAGCCCACGTCTGAGTGTCTCGGCCAGATGCACTTCGTCGTCGACCACCAGAACCCGCACCCGCTCGCCTTTCTCTCGGCTGACCCAGTCAGCCCTGTTATTACCTGCACAGACGCTGGGAACGGGTATTGCTCTCAGCGTTCTCACAGCGCGGCCGAGCAACACCCGCCGACGTGCCGCCTCGGTGGCGATTCCATCTCCTTCTCGACCACGGGCGAACCCGGTCACCGGCTCGCCCGGAAGCACGCCCCGCTGATCACCGACCTTCCGACTCCGGATACCGCGCACCACGGTGCGCGATCAGCTGTGGACGAGATCGAGGAGACGATCGAACTCGTCGGCATCCTCGTAGGCATAGGTGCGCCTTTTATCGTGGCGCTCGTTGATTCGCGATCACCGCTGCGCGAGACCCCGGTACCCGGAGTCGATGGACGGATACCGTTCCCACCGATGATGCGGTCGCTGTGGCTGTTCCCGGAACGTACGTCGCCAGGCCGTCATTTCGCGGTATTTCCGAAACTCACCTACAGACGGCTCCTCGCGCAGCTCACCCCTGCGATGGACCCCACTGCAAGTCTGGGGTCAGCCGGCTCGTGAGAAGGGTTGGAGAAAGCGAGCGAATTCATGGCCGAAAGCTGGCCGACGGTGGTTGCTGTATACGAGTTGGTCGCGACCGAGTACGAACGTGTCGCCGAGTTCCGGCTCGCTGCCTCGGGAGCGGTGGAATTGATCCTGGGCGAGCCGGATGGCTGTCCCCTGGCGCGGCAGTGGTTCGAGCAAGGTATACGTATTCCCGGCCGAGTGGAACCGGCCATCGCGGCGGATGGGTCTGCCTTCCTCGAAGCAGCGCTGCGACCACGCCGCATGAGCTACTGCCGGGTGGTGGACGAAAGCCCGGGCACTGCACACACCCCGAGCATCGATCCCACGGCGGGCATGCGGCACTACGGCGAGCACCAGCCGATCGACCATGAGTAGCCAGCAACCCTGGCAGACCATGGACGCTGCCACACTTCGCCTGCTACGCGCGATCTCGGACGCAGCACGGCATCAAACGGGACGGCGGCGCGACGCCATCAGCGAGATCTGGGATGGGGTGCGCATCCTCGAAGACAGAGACGTACTCAGATCCCGGCTCACGCCGAAAGGGAACGATTTCGTCTTTCGATCCACTGCGCGACCGGGCGCACGCGGCGCGATCCCGCCCAGTGGACGCTTTCCGCCATATACACCGAGCCGAGCCGAGCTGCATGTACGCTCGCGGCAACTCACCATCGACCACGAGTTCTCGAGAGGGCTGCCCGAAACCGGCAATGGTGTCTATGTCACACGCGATGCCGGCGGCGCCTTCTACATCTACAAGCCGGCCGCCGAGGAAGTCTTCGTGGAAGACAACTGGCTCCCTTATATCCCGGCCAGCTGGCCATCGGAGAAGTGGCAGGTTATCGCGTCTTCGAACTTCTGAAGGCGCCTCGTATGCCACCGACCGCACTCGTCGCCGACGGACCGCGTGGTCCAGGGATGGCGCAGCTGTTCGTCCCGATGAAACGTAGCAAGGACCGATCCTTGTACCCCGAGGAGCAACAAGCGCAAGTCGCGATGGGCCACTTCCTGGCCGGCGAAACCGACGGCGGCGGCAGCACAACCCGGCCGAAACACGACGGCAACCCCGAACACGATCCGTCCAGGATCAGCGTCGCCGCGTTGCGGCCTGCTGTGTTCGCCTGACCGAATTCCGTTTCCGATGCGGCGAGTTCGACGTTGATCGACCGTAACCGGTCCTGCCGGACGGTATCCAGGCCGGCTCCGGCTCGGACGAATCGGAGGTGGTACAGCTCGAGCAGTCGCAGTTGCTCCTCGTCCAGACCGAGTTCATCGCGCCGCCCGTACAGCGAGTCGAGCAGACCGAAGAGCTTCGGATCGAGATGGATGGCGTCCCGGTGCGCGGCGAGCCGCGGCGAGATCTCGGCCTCGATCGCGTCGGACTGCGCACTGGAATCCGCGCCGGCGATATTGCCGAACACATTCGACACCCGCGTCAGCAGCGCACCCGAACGCTCCAACGCCACGACGACATTGTCGAAGGTGGGCACCTCGACCTCGGAGGTAATCGCATCGATCTCGGCCAACTGCTCGGCCATCCCCCGCTCGAACGCGGGCAGATAGTGCTCGGCACCGATCTTTGCGAAATCCGGAAGTTCGTACGGAAGCGGGCTCCGGGCGAAGAACGGGTTGCTCGTCATGGTGGAAACCTATTCCGCCGCGCCGGAGCTGTCACCTGACCGAGTGACGGTGACCGGGATGGCCTGCGAGCCCACCGACCAGGGTCGGCACACCACGAGCGCCGCAATCGCGAGGCTCCCCGTGGAGAACCCCGACAGCCGCAGGCTCGCGAGGGCCGATTGATCACCCACGGCACCGAAGGCCGCAACGCCCCAGGTGTCCGCCGTAGCCATCAGGGCCGGCGCTCGGCCATCGGCCGGAACTTCGGCGGATCGGCGAAATATCCCCTCGACCAGGGCGCGTGCCGAATCCGGATCAGCGCGACTTCCCTCGCTCGGCAGGTAGTCGCGTATGCTCGCCCGGACGGGCCATGAAATCACCTTGAGAGTCCAGGGTCGGCCCGAATCGACGCCGCACCGCGTCCCGACCCGTTCAGGTGTCCCATGTCTTCCTCTGCACACGCTCGTCCGTTTCCGCATACCGCCGGGTGCCCCGCCCGCCGATCGCCCGAGGACCGGCTGACCTTCCGGGTCCAGCGCCGCGGTGACGTCATCCTGCTCGGTGTCCGCGGTGAAGCGGACGCGTTCACCCTGCCACTGTGGCGGCAGCGTGTCGGCGATGCCGCCGATGCCGCGGCCGACGCGAATGCGGCGTTGATCATCGACGCCGCCCGGCTCGATTTCCTCTCGCTACGTACCTTGGCGGCGCTGGCCGAGGACAGCGCCGGGCATCGGCGCAACGGTGTCCGGATCTGCCTGGTCATCGAGAATGCTCGCCTGGCCCGGCTCGCCGACACCGATCCGCGGACCGCCGGTCTGCCCATCCGCTCCACCGTGGTCGGCGCGCTCACCACGCTCCAGCTGGCCGAGCGGACTGCGAATACGAGGCCGAGCCTGCCCGATTCCCGGACGCCGTGGATCACCCGGGAAGAGCCCGCGCGTACCGCGGAGCGGGCGGCGCATTATCGGGCCGGACAGGTCATCGCCGGCCACGGCGATTTCGCCGACGCAGTAGCCGCCGCCACAATGCCGCGACAGCACTGAGAGCGGCGCCCGGCCGGCAGCGCGGCATCTCTGCGAACAAGGAGAACCAGCCCGGTAAGGCCGCTGTGCACCATCCCGTACATCGGCCCGGCCGCCCCCGCTGTACTCGATTTCCGCCCATCGGCACCGACCGTTCCGCCGGCGGACCAGGGCCGGACCACTGGCGACGGACCGGGCGCGCTCGCCACCCGTCGTATACAACGCTCGAATTGCCTGCGTTGCCGGTCGAGGACCGGTGCGGTGGCGGTGAAGTCGCGCCTGCCCACGATATCGGCGCTGTTCACCCGATTGGTCGTCCCCGGGGCGGGTAGCACGCCCGCCGAAGACACCCACACGACGACAGGAGAGGAACAATGACTGACCAGGTCGGCGACTACATCCTGCAGAGATTGCGCGAATGGGGCGTCCAGCACGTCTTCGGGTATCCGGGCGACGGGATCAACGGCTTGATCGCCGCCTTCGGCCGAGCCGGCAACGATCCCGCCTTCGTCCAGGCCCGGCACGAGGAGATGGCCGCATTCCAAGCGGTCGGCTACGCCAAGTTCAGCGGCGAGGTGGCAGTCTGCACCGCCACGTCCGGACCCGGCGCGGTCCACCTGCTCAACGGTCTCTACGACGCCAAACTCGACCACGTCCCCGTGGTGGCCATCGTGGGGCAGACGGCACGCAGCGCGATGGGCGGCAGCTACCAGCAGGAGATCGACCTGCAGAGCCTCTACAAAGATGTGGCCTCGGACTACCTGGTCGAGGTCAATGTCGCCGATCAGCTGCCCAATGCCCTCGATCGCGCCTTCCGCACCGCCCGCACCCGGCGCGCACCCACGGCCGTGATCATCCCGGCCGACCTGCAGGAGGAGGAATACCGCCCGCCCGAACACGCCTTCAAAGAGGTTCCCTCCAGCCCACCCGGCCGGCTGCACAGCACGGTCGTCGCCGACCGCGCGGATATCCGGCGGGCGGCCGAGATCATCGAGGCGGGCTCGCGGGTGGCGATCCTGGTCGGGCAGGGCGCACGCGCTGCGGCCGATCAGGTCGCCGAACTCGCCGAACTCACCGGCGCCGGTGTGGCCAAGGCGCTGCTCGGCAAGGATGTCCTGCCCGACGACATGAGCTATGTCACCGGCTCCATCGGCCTGCTCGGCACCCGCCCGAGCTACGAACTGATGCGCGATTGCGACACGTTGCTGATCATCGGCTCGAATTTCCCCTACTCCCAGTTCCTCCCGGAGTTCGGGCAGGCCCGCGCGATCCAGATCGATATCGACGGCACCATGATCGGCATGCGCTACCCGACCGAGATCAACCTGGTCGGCGACGCGGCCGGCACGCTCACCGAACTACTCCCCCTGCTCACCCGGAAAACCGACCGGAAGTGGCGCGAGACCGTCGAAGGCAACGTCGCCCGCTGGTGGGACACCGTCGAACGGCAGTCCTTGCTGGAGGCTGAGCCGGTCAACCCGATGCGGATCGTCTGGGAACTGTCCCAGCTGGCTCCCGAGAACACGATCTTCACCGCCGACTCCGGATCGTCGACCAACTGGTACGCCCGCTGCCTACGCATGCGCGCGGGGATGCGCGGTTCGCTCTCCGGCACCCTCGCCACCATGGGCCCCGGCGTCCCGTATGCGATCGGCGCCAAATTCGCCCACCCGGACCGGCCGGTGATCGCGCTGGTCGGCGACGGCGCCATGCAGATGAACGGGACCGCCGAACTGCTGACCATCCACCGCTATTACCAGCAATGGAGCGACCCCCGGCTGGTGATCTGTGTATTCCACAACAACGACCTCAACCAGGTGACCTGGGAGCTCCGTTCGATGGGCGGGTCTCCCAAATTCGAGGAGTCGCAATCGCTTCCCGATGTCTCCTACGCCGACCTCGCCCGCGCATCCGGTCTGGACGCGATCACGGTCGACGATCCCGCCGAGCTCGCTCCGGCCTGGCGCCGAGCGCTCGCCGCGGACCGGCCGACCGTCCTCGATGTCCGCTGCGACCCCGAGGTCCCGCCCATCCCTCCCCATGCCACCTGGGAACAGATGAAATCCACCGCCGAGGCGATACTGCGCGGCGATCCGGACGGCTGGCACCTGATGGCACAGGGGCTGAAAACCAAATCCCAAGAGCTGGTATCCGGGCGGCACTGACCACGGATACGCGGTATGCCGGCCGGGCCGGTCGATCCGGCTCGGCACCGGCATCCGACCGGGTGGGACGCGTGCCGTAGCCCGAGACGGGTAGCGCCGGGTCACTGGTGTGTGAAGGCGAGCCCGCCCGCGACGGCGAGCATGGTGGCACCGGTGCAGTCCCACCGCGGTGGCGCGGACCAGGAGCAGGAAAGCCGACAGCCGGCCGACCACAGCCACCAGCGCGTCCCCGGTCCCCTGCTGCACCGCTCGAGACGACCGGATGCATCCTGTCCGGCCCGGCACTCGAAGGGGACCACGGGACCGGCCTCGTCCGCTTCCGGCCCGACCAGGCGCAGTCCGGGAGAGACGGTTGGCGTCCTCAGTACGCGTAATACGCCCGCGCGGAGGGCGTCCAGAGGGGGCCGGCGATCGCGGCGGCGAGGATCAGTGCCGCAACACCTACGCCGACCGATCCCGGGTCCGAATCCAGCATCACTGCGACGGCGTTCGCGCAGATGAGCGCGGCCACACCGGATGCCGCGTTGCGACCCTCGGGTTTTCCGGACCAGACCAGGGTCGCGATCACTGCGCAGACGATCGACAGTGCGATGGCGACGAAGCCGAAGACCTGGGCCAACCCGCGGGGTACCTCATCGTCTTCGGCGTATCCGAACAGGAGAAGGACCGCGCAGATCGCGCAGCCGACCGCCGCGACGAACATGATCACAGCCGCCCCACGCACGGTGCTGGGTGGACGTGGTGGAGTCATGCGAGCTCCCGGAGGCCGATACTCGAACGGGTGCGGTGATGCTAACAGTCCGCGGCATCGGGTGCCCCCTTTCCGCCGAACCGAGATGACGGGCGTGCTGGGCGGTGCGCTGTGAGTCGTACAGCCCGGCGATCACCGAAGAGGCTGCGGCCGAATGCCACTCGATCACACTCCGATACCGCGATCAGCGGGAGTCCGATCCGCGAGGTGCCCGTCGAACCCGTTTATCGACACCCTTTCGCAGGCCGGGCCGACAGATGTGGCGCTCCGGATCTGCCGGTGCCGGGTCAGCCGAGCGCAGTATCGAGGGCGCCGGCGAGGTCGTCGTAGCTGTCGGCGTCGATCATTTCGTCGTTGACGAAGAAGGTGGGAGTGCCCCGGACACCGAGGGCGATGCCGTCGTCGAAGTCGGCGTGCACGCGGTCGAGGGTGGCGGCGCTGTCGTAGGCGGTGTCATAGGCGGCGAGGTCGAGGCCGAGGTCTGCGGCGAAGTCGCGGAAAACACTGTCGAGGGGGATGCGTTGTTCGCCCCACCCGGTCTGGGTTTCGTACATGCGCTGATACATCTGCTCGAAGCGGCCCTGCTGGGCCGCGGCTTCCACGGCTCGCGCCGCACGTTCGGCATTGAAATGGGACGGGATGGGGAAGTAGCGCACGACGAACGTGACCCGGTCGCGGTATTCCTCGCGCAGTTTCTCGACGAGGGGGTAGGCGGCGCGGCAGGCTTCGCATTCGAAGTCGAGGAATTCGACGAAGGTGACCCGGCTCCCGGGGGCGGTGGAGAGTCGGTGGCTGTCGGGCTGTACAGCCGAGACCGGTGCGGCACCGGCTTCCCGGCCGGTTTCGTCGTCGCGGTTGCGGGCTGCGGTGATCGCCGCGGCGGTCACCAGTACCGCGAGCACAGCAGCCAGGGTGATCAGGGTTCGCAGTCTGCGCGATGATCGCGCCGGGCCGGTCATCGAAGCACGAACCCGGCGAAAAGGGATAAATCGGATAGCACGCCGCATACGGTACCGACCCTGCCCCGATTGTCCGATTTCGGGTGAACGAAGATCCAGGTGCGCGCAACCGGGTCGGGTAGAAGCCTGCTTTTATCGTGGCCTCTCCGGTTGTACGAGGATGACCGGACCAGCGGGGGCGGGTACACGCCCGGGGCACCGCCCGTAGTGGATCGGACCGGCCGCGGCGGAGTCGCGTTCCGGGTTCCGGCGCGCAAACCCGGACAGTGGCGGTCAGGTTACAGTCGGCGCCAGTAGTGCCGCCAGATCGGCGGGCACCGGCATCGGCCGGCGCAGGCCGACGCGAGCGCGGCCGGTGTTGCCCGCGGGATAGCGACCGGCCAGCGAGCCGGGAGCGGCGACGACGATCCGCACGACCTGGCCGAGCGCTTCACGACGATCGCGACACCGCACCGCGAGGGCGAGCATGGCGACATGGTTGCGGGTGTGCAACCACGGATCCGGTTGGGACAGGATGTGCGCACGTTCGAGATGCCTCCAGCGCCGGCCGATATCGGCACTGGTGGCGGCAGCGCGCATTTCCTCGTAGTAGCGGGTGCGGGCGCCTTCGGGAAGCCGGGGCATCGAGGATTCCTCTCGCGAGTGTGATGACGAACGGACCGGACACGGCCGAGAGTCGGCCGAGGAAGAGCACCCCCGATCGCAGCGCCCGCCACGACGGCGCCGATACCGAGCGCGGCGGCCGACCGGGTTGCGGTGAGCAGGCGTTCGCGGCGCAGCCGGGTGAACATCGTTTCAGCCCTGACAGCAGTCGCACTCGTGCCCGCCGCGACCGGCCGCACCGCGACCGGTCGGCGCAACGGCCGGTGCGGGGCAGCAGGTATCGCCCTTCCAGGCATTGCGGCCTTCCTTCACCGCGATCGCGGCGATGGCCAGGGCGGCGATCGGATCGGCCCACGACCACCCGAACAGACTGTTGAGCAGCAGCCCCACCAGCAGGACCGCCGAAAGATAGGTACACAGCAGGGTCTGCTTCGAATCGGCCACCGCCGAGGCGGATCCGAGTTCGCGACCGGCGCGGCGTTGCGCGACCGAGAGCACCGGCATGATCACCAGGCTCGCCACCGCCAGCGCGATCCCGACCGTGGAATGCCGCGCTTCGCCGAACCCGGACAGGGCCCGGATCGCATCGACGGTGACGTAGAGGGCGAGCGCGAAGAAGGAGAACGCGATGACCCGCAGGGCGACCCGCTCCCGGGCTTCGGGATCGCGGCCGGCGAACTGCCACGCGACCGCGGCGGCGGAGGACACCTCGATCACCGAGTCCAGGCCGAACCCGATCAACGCGGTCGAGGACACCCGGGCGCCTTCGGACAGCGCGATGATCGCCTCGAGCACGTTGTAGGTGATGGTCGCGGCGACGAACCAGCGGATACGCCGCGCCAGCACGGCTTTCCGATCCGGATCCGCCCGGGAGGCGGTCACCGCGGACGGCAGCGAGGGCAGGCCGAGCGAGGCCATCAGCAGCAGCCTTCGGCCTCGGCGTCCGGGCAGCACGCCGGATCCACCGCCAGCACCAGCCCGAGCAGATCATCCAGTGCCGCGGCGATCCGGGTGTCGGCGAGTTCGTAGCGGCTGCGCCGCCCTTCGGGCACGGCGACCACCAGGCCGCAGCCGCGCAGGCAGGCCAGATGATTGGACAGGATCTGCCGGGTCACCCCGATCTGCTCGGCCAATTCCGAGGGATATCCGGGCACCTGCCGCAGGCTCAACAGGATCCGGGTACGCGTCGGATCGGACAGCGCGTGGCCGAAACGGGCCAGGGCATCGGTGTGCACGGCGGTCTCCATACCCATGACTGTACATAAAATTATGTATTCAGAAAATAGTGAACTTTCGGCCGGTCATTGCCGGAACCGGCATTCTTCGATCCCGGGCCCGATCGGTCGACGCATCGCTGCGTGGATGATCATGTCGGCGTAACGGGTTCGGTGCGGGGCGGCTGTGGGCGATCGAGTCGGTCGGCCTTGTCGCGCAGGTAACGCTGTTCGACCGCATTGCCGGTCAGCGCGGCAGCTCGACGGAAGAGTTCGGCGGCAGCGGAACGGTCGCCGGTTTGCTCCAGCAGATGGGCGCGGACGGCATGTTCGCGTTGCCGGGTGAGGGGGTTGCGGTCGAGGTGGTGATGCCGGTCGAGATCGTCGAGCAGGGCCAGACCCCGAGCCGGGCCGTGGGCGTGGGCGACGGCCACGACGCGGGCGAGTTGGACGGGCGGTGTGGGAGTGAGGCGCTCGAGCCACAGGTAGAGCACGGCGATCTGGGACCAGTCGGTCCGGCCCGGCCCGGCAGCGGCGTGTACCGCGGCGATCGCGGCTTGGAGCTGGTACGGGCCGGCCGGGCCGCGGTTCCAGACACCGTCGATGAGTGCGGTTCCCTCATGGATCATT
The DNA here is from genome assembly GCF_053605105.1 of Nocardia sp. NPDC003963. Lineage (NCBI taxonomy): Bacteria > Bacillati > Actinomycetota > Actinomycetes > Mycobacteriales > Nocardiaceae > Nocardia > Nocardia sp. NPDC003963. The sequence goes on along the minus strand of NZ_JBSGIP010000001.1, from coordinate 39,994 downwards.
TCGCGATTCCATCGAGCGGGGTCCTGATGGGCGAGAGGTATCAGTTCGCCTGCCTCGGTGCGGGCCGGGCGGCGTGATTCGGTGAGCAGCATCAGCGCGAGCAGACCGGTCACCTCGGCCTCGCCGGGCACGGTGGTGTGCAGCATTCTGGTCAGCCGAATGGCCTCGCCGGTGAGATCGACGCGGGTGAGTTCGGTTCCGGCGGTTGCGGTGTAGCCCTCGTTGAAGACGAGGTACAGCACCTCCAGGACCGCGGCTGTCCGGCTGTCACGGTCGGTGCCGGTGGGGAGGGTGAAGCGGGCACCGGCCTTCGCGAGTTGCTGTTTGGCACGGCTGATCCGGGTGCCCATGGTGGCCTCGGTCGTACCGTAGGCGTGCGCGATCTCGGCAGTGGTCAGACCACCGACCGCACGCAGGGTGAGCGCTACCCGGGAGGTGTGGCCGAGCGCGGGGTGGCAGCAGAGCAACAGCAGGGTGAGACTGTCGTCCATCCCGCCGACCCGCCTCGCCCGCGCGGGTTCGGTCATGGCCAGCTCGGCGGCACCGGTCTCCAGCTCACGGCGCCGGCGGGCCTGATCGGAACGCAGCAGGTCGACCATTCGCCGGTAGGCGACGCGGATGAGCCAACTGCGCGGGTTGTCCGGGACGCCCTCGACCGGCCACGTGCCCGCGGCGGCCAGCAACGCCTCCTGCACGGCGTCCTCCGCGGTGTCGAAGCGGCCGAAGCGGCGGACCAGCGCACCGAGGACCTGCGGCGCCTCGGCGCGCAGCAGGTCCTCGATCTCGCGGGTCACGCGGTGAAGTCCGCGCCCATGATCGGGCGGATCTCGATCGGTTCGCCGAGCGCTTCGACGATGCGGGCGGTGATCTGCACGGCCCGTTCGTGTCCGGCGACGTCGATCACGGCGAAGCTGGCCAGGACCTCCTTCAACTCCGCGAACGGCCCGTCGGTCGCGACCACGCCGTCGGCGGACTTGCGAACAGTGGTGCTGACGGCCGGGTGGCCGAGCCCCTCGGTGCTGACGAGCTCGCCGGAGGCGATCAGATCCTTTTCCAGCTGCTGATAGGTGGCGAAGGCGGCCATCGCCTCCGCCGAGGGGGTGTCGGCAGTCGCGGCGTCCCACGCGGTGGCCGGGGTGTAGCCGAGAAGCAGATACTTCACAGGGTCCTCCTATGTGGTGGGATCGTCGTCACGGTAACCGGTGCGCAAGCGTCCTCCGCTCAGGAGACGTAGCGTCGCCGGGACAGTGCCACCACGGTGGTCCAGGTGAAAGCGACCGCGCCGTTGATCGCGATCTGGACGCTCATGTACTCCGGTGACATGGGCACCAGCAGGACCAGTCCGGCCAGGGCGCTCGCCACGGCGGGCGGCACCTGACGCCGGCGAGCGCACCGCACACTCAGCGTCAGTGCCGCGATCGCGAGTGCGGTGAAGGCCCCCGCGGCGGCTGCCGAATGCGCGATGCTGTGCCAGGACATCTGCGCGACCGGCTCGTCGGGGGTACCGGCCGGGAACCCGTTCTCCGGGTCCATGGTGAACATCCCCGCCGCGACGAGCCCGATTCCGAAGATGCCCACCAGGATCGGCAGCACTCGTCGCCCGGTTCCTTCGGTGAGCGTGCGGCGCAGGCCGATGGCCAGGGCCAGCGCGCCCGTTCCCGCGGTGCTGAAGGTGAGGATCTGGATCCAGCCGAGATCGCCGGTCGCGAGCTGGCTGATCGGATGCCGGGTGATGTCGAAACCCTCGCGGGTGAACATCTGAGTGATCGACGAGGCGAAGAACAGCGGACCGGCGGCAGCACCGGCGAGCAACAAGCCCTCGGATATCCGGCTCCGGGTACGGACAGTGGCGGAGGCGGTCGGGGTGGTGGCTGGGGAGGTCATCGGTATTTCCTTCCTCGGTAGTGAGTTGTCGCTGCTACCTCGGAGCCACCGCGCAGATCCCGACACGGGACGAAGTGAGACGGATCACAGTCGATCGATGTCGAAGCCCGTATGACAGCACCGAGGTAGCAGCGAGCAACCCCTACACAGGAGGACGAAAATGATCGAGACCCGGCCACAGCCCACCCCCGAACTGCGGGCACTGGACCGCCTCGTCGGCACGTGGAAGGTCAGCGGTGGTGCGGAGGGAACCGTGCGCTACGAATGGATGCCGGGCCGGTTCTTCCTGCTCCAGCATGTGGAGCTCACCCAGTACGGCGAACCCGTCACCGGCATGGAAGTGATCGGCAACCTGCACCCGTTCGGCGAACCGACCGGACCCGACGTGGCCTCGCGGTACTACGACTCGGCCGGCAACACCTTCGACTACGTCTACGAACTGGCCGGAGACACACTCACCATCTGGGCCGGCGCCAAAGACGGCCCCGCCTACTACCGGGGCACCTTCGACACCGACGGCACGACCGTCACCGGCGAATGGGTCTACCCCGGCGGGGGCGGATACACCTCGGCCATGACCCGGATCTGAACCGGCGGTTCGCGTCGATCGCCGCCCGTCACAGTCGGTCCCGGCCTGTGACGGGTGGCCGATGGCCACCGGCCGGCGCAGACGGGACCGCGCGACCGGATGATCCGCGCGCGATGCCGACGGGATCGCCGGCAGAGACCCGGTCACCGCGATGATCAGTGCCGGTGGTCCACTGTTGTCGTGCGCATATTCACGGGACTGTCGGCCTTTCCGCTGACCCCCACCACGGATTCGCGGATCGACGAAGAGAGCTTCGCCGGGCTGGGCCTGGGCGATCAGCGGAAGAACAGCCCGTATATCCAATCGGCCGCAGTAAGCCACGAATCGGAACGGCGCGACCGACCCGAACCCGATTCTTCCCCTTCGAATTCGGCATCCGTCGCTCTTCGGGCTCCTGGCTCACTCGGCGGCAACCCGGTCTGATCCATCGCCGCCCCCCCTCCCCGCACCCCGCACCGCGAGCCGCTCCACACGCTCGAACTCGACCGCACCACCTGAACCGCGCCCTCGCACCCATTCGACCCGGTGTTCCCGAAGCAGATCATCCAGCCGCCGCCACAGATCGATATCCGCGACCACTTGTCCGCCACCGGTCGACGAACTGCCCACGCGCGACGGCAGCCGATCGCGCGCCCCCGCGATCACGTACTCACTGTCCGACCACAACCGGACGACAGCCGGACGCATCAACGACTCCAACCCGCGGACCACCGCCGTCAACTGCATGCGGTCGCCGGTCGTGGACGGATCGCCTCCGAAGACCTCACGTTCGCCTTGTCCCGAGCGCAGCAATACGCCCCATCCGCCCGGTCCTCGGTCGCCCCAGCACGCACCGCGAGTGAAGATATCGACGACTTCCTCCCCGTCATTCGTCATGTCGCAACGTTACTCTCGTTCACACCTCGGAGAGCCACGTTGAGGTATCAGCTGCCGTCTGTCATTCGCCTCCTGCCGGCGACAAGGACAGCTTCCAGAAGTCGGCATACCGGCCGGCACGGCTCAGCAGGTCGTCGTGGCTGCCCTGCTCGGCGATCCGGCCGCGGTCGAGGAAGACGATATGGTCGGCCGATCGGACGGTCCGCAGGCGGTGCGCCACGATCACTACGGTGCGGCCGGTCATGAGGCGTTCGATGCCCGCGTGAACAGCGGCCTCGTTCACCGGGTCGAGTGCCGAGGTCACCTCGTCCAGCAGCACGATGCGCGCGTTCTTCAGCAGGGCTCGGGCGATTGCGACACGCTGGCGTTCGCCCCCGGAGAGCAGTGCGCCGCCCTCGCCGACCTGCGCCGCCCAGCCGCCGGGGAGACGCTCGATCACCTCGTCCAACCGGGCCGCGGCCGCCGCCGCCCGAACCTCGGCGTCGCTCGCGCCGGACCGGCCCAGGCGGACGTTCTCCTCGATGGTGCCGTCGAAGAGGTAGACGTCCTGGAAGACGATGGCGATCTGCCCGCTCAACACCTCGGTGCCGATCTCGCGCACGTCCACCCCGCCTACGCGCACGGCACCCGCGTCCACATCGTAGAAACGCGCGAGCAGTTGTAGCAGTGTGCTCTTGCCCGCGCCGGACGGCCCGACCAGGGCGACCCGCTGTCCCGCTGGTACGGAGAACGAGACATCATCGATCACGGTCCGGCCGTCGTGCCCGAATGTGACGCGGTCGAACGCGAGGTCGTGGTGCCGCGGCCGGATCGGCTCGTGCGGTTCCGGGAGCGGCTCGGTGCGCAGGAGGGCGTCCAGTCGCACCAGTACCGAACGCGCGCCGCGTAGTTTGCCGCCGATATCGGCCAGCGACAGCAGCGGATCCGCGCAGCGCGCCGCGAGCACCAGGATCGCCAGCACCTCTGCCGCGCCGATGTTTCCGCCGAGTGCCAGGTAGGTGGCCAGAACCAGTAGCCCGGTGAACATCGCCTGCACCGTGAGTGCCGAGGCCACCACCCCGGGCAGTGTGGCGAGGGTCGAACGCCGGGACGCGCGCTCGAGCTCCCGGAGCGAATCGTCGAGCAATCGGAAGCGTTCCGTGGTCCGGCCGCCGGCGCGCAGCACCGGCTGCGCCCGGAGGAACTCGATGACCCGATCGGTGGCCTCCCGGGCGCGTCCGGAGCGCTCCGTATCGCCGGCGGACGCCGACCGTCCCATCCAGATCTGGACCACCGCGACGACCGGGACCGCGAGCATCGCGGCAGAACCCAGCTGTCGATCGAACGCGAATACAACGGCCACGATTGTCAGCGGAGTCACCGCGGCGGCGACGAACGGTGCCAGCAGATGCGCGATCACGCTCATCGCTTCCAGGACGCCGCGACTGGCGAGCACCGAGGTCTCCCCGATGCGGTTCGTGCTGTGCCAGCCCAGGGGCAAGCGGGCCAGATGATCCCCGAGGCGGTGGTACATGCCCCGGAGCAGCGTGGACCCGACCCGGAAACCGGACAGGTCGGTGAGATAGCGCAGCACCGCGAAGGCCGCGACCGCGGCCCCGAACGCGATCAGCCAGGGCCGGGCATCCGCGGGCGTGCTGCCGAACAGCGCGCGCAGGACGGGGACCAGCAAGGCATAGGACAATCCCTCGGCGGCCGCGGTCGCCGTCATCAGCGCCACCGTGCGGCGCACGGGTCGTGCGTACTCGGGCCCGAGCACCCGCAACAACATTCGGATCATCGGTACTCTTCTCCTCGCACTGCGCCGGAACCGATTTCGGCGGCATCGGTGATCGCCGCCCGGTGGACTCGCCAGAACTCGGCGAACTTTCCGTCCCGCGCGAGTAGTTCGGTGGGGTGGCCGCGTTCGGCGATCGATCCGTTCTCCAGCGTCACGACGATATCGGCGTCGGCGACGGTCTCCAGGCGGTGGGCGATGACCAGGATCGTGCGATCGCCTTTCCGGCTCGTCAAGGCGCGGCGCACGGCCTGTTCGGTCCGCGCGTCGGCGAACGCGGTCGCCTCGTCGAGCACCAGAACGGGCGTATCGGCCAGCAACGCGCGGGCGATCGAGATCCGTTGCGCCTCACCACCGGACAATCCGACGCCGGCGCCGATGACGGTGTCGTAGCCGTTCGGCAGCTGCAGGATCCGGCCGTGGATATCGGCCAGCTCGGCCGCGCGCACCACCTCTTCGAGGCCGGCGTCGGGCACCGCCAGCGCGATATTGTCCGCGATCGACGCGCGCACCAGCCGCACATCCTGGAACACGAACGACACCATCCGGAAGAGCTGCCCGTCGGCGAGGTCGCGCAGGTCGACGCCGCCGATCCGCACCGAACCGTGTGTGGGGTCGAAGAACCGGGGCAACAGCTGCACCAGGGTGGATTTCCCGCCGCCCGAGGGCCCGACGAGCGCGGTGACCGTCCCCGGTTCCAGGACCAGGTCGACCCCGCGCAGTACTTCGCGGTCGGCGGTGTAGCCGAAGCGGACGTCGCGCAGTTCCACCCGGTGCCCCCGCGGCGTCAGCGGGCGCGCGGGTTGCGGCAGCGGCTCCACCGCCAGCACATCCCGGATCCGGCCGACCGCGCGGCGGGCGGCTTGCAGATCGTCGAAACCGTGCCCCAGCGCCGCCACCGGGGCTGTCAGTCCCAGCCCCAGCAGCAGGAACGGCAACAGATCCGCCGGTGCCAGTGAACCGTCTTCGATCAGGACGGCCCCACCGATCAGCACGACCAGCAGCACGAACGGCGGCGACAGCACCAGCTGCATTCCCGCGGCGATCGGGGCCAGACCGCGCACCCACCGCAAGAAGGTGCCGACGAAGTCGTCCACCGCCGTGCGGAACGCGCGGTGGGCGCGCCCGGATCCGCCGAACGCCTTGACGACCGCGATGCCCTGCACGAACTCCACGACCGAACTCGCGACCCGACTCATCCCCGCATCGAAATCCTCCTGCTCACGCAGCCGGGACGGGGTCATCATCAACGGCACCAGCCCGACGGCCAGCACTACCGGGATCAGCGTGATCGACGTCAGCCGCCAGTCGATGGTGAACAGATAGACCAGCGAAACCAGCGGCACCACGAACGCCGACACCAGCTCGCCGGGAGCGTGCGCGATGAACGGGTGCACCGCGCTCACATCGTCACCCACCAACTGGGCCAGCTCACCGGTCCGGCGGCGGGCGAACCAGCCCATCGGCACCCGACCCAGCCGGGCCGCCAGCTGCCGCCGCAACGATAGTTGTACCCGGCTGTCGAGCAGATGTCCGATACCCGACGATGCCGCCGTACACAGCAATCGGATGAACAGACCGGCCGCACCCGCGACCACGACGGTCCAGGCACGCCCGTGGTCGACGGGACCGGCCGACAACAGAATCCGGCCCAGTTCGACGACAGCCAGCAGCGGAGCCAGGCCGGCGACACCCCCGACCACCTGAAGGGCCACCACGGCGGTGAATCCGCCCAGATACGGGCGCAGCAGCCGGGTGGCACCGGGTCCCGTAGCGGAATGGATATCCGCGGGCGGCGGGGACGGCTTCGCCGTGTCGGCACCAGCGGTGGTCATCGGCGCCCGTCTTCGTCTTCGCCGCGGCCGGGGAGGACAGCATCCCGGTGCGTATCGGTCGAGAGGGTGGCCGGTAGCCGCGCCCCCAGGGGAACTCTGCCTCGCATAACTGGTCTCCAGGAAATCGTCGACCGCCGTAGGTCCGGCGGCGTAGCGATACTCTGACAACTGTGAGCACCGACGCGCTTTCGGAAACCTGCGGTCCGGTCCGGGCGCCGGTCGCCTGGGTGCGCCCCGGGCACGTCGGCTATATCGGGCCGGATCTCGGTGTCGACCCGCATTCGCCCGCGGTCGCGATGCTCAGCGTCGGCCTGGACGCGCCGCTCGTCCTGCATACGGCACACGGGCCGGTACGCACCGGCAGTTCCTTCGCTCCCGCCCGCACGACGCAGCGCATCATCGCGACCGAGGGATGGATCCTGGCACTGTTCGTCGACCCCGCGGGTGCGACCGCGACCGCGATCTCCGACGAAATGATCTATGCCGCTGCCCCTTTCGGACTCGCTCACCGACGCGAGCGTGAACTCGTCGACCTGTGCCGCGCGCCGGTCGTGGATCCGGACCGCATCTACGCGCGAGCTCTCGCCGGCCCCACACCGGTCACCGATCCACGCATCGAGCGGATCGCGGCCGCCATCCGCAGCGATCCGGCCCGCACTTTCCGCGCCGACCGCATCGCCGCGAACCTGGGCTTGTCCACCACCCATTTCCTGCGCCTGTTCACCCAGCAGTGCGGCACCACATTCCGTGGGTATCAGCGGTGGAACCGCACGATCCACACCGTCCGCGGCGCCGTGGCAGGCCACGATCTCACCCGATCCGCCCTCGACGCCGGGTTCGCGACCCCTTCCCACTTCAGTGAGACCTTCCGCGACATGATCGGCCTGCCGGCCAGCCGGATGCTGCGCGCCGGTATCCGCTTCGATCTCGGAGGTTCAGCGGACGCCGGTGGCGACTTCATCGATACCGCCTCGGCGGCACATGGTGTCTCTGCGGCCCCACGTACCGTCACGACACGTCGAGCCCGAGTCGGTGGCCGAGCCACGGCAACTCTTTCTCCAGTCCCACAGACCACACCGTGAAGTTGTGCCTGCCCGGCACCTCGGTGAGATGGACATCCATTCCCGCGGCCCGCGCCGCGGCGGCGAGTCGCTCGACCGCCTCACGGTTCTCCGTGTCCTGGAGACCTACCACGAACGCGCCGGCCGAGTCGGGGTATCTGTTCCGGGCCAGCAGTTCGGTGGGGTCGTTACGGGCGAATGCCTGCGCGTCGCCGCCGAAGATCTCCCGGATCGTGGTGTCCCGATCGCCGAGGAACGGCTCGGCCTGCCCGGACATGTCCAGAAATGTGGGGTAAGTGCCGGGACGGGTAGTCGCCAGCTGTACGGCGCAGGTCCCCCCGGCCGACAGACCACCGACCGCCCACGCCCGTGGATCCGGGTCCACCTGCAGATGGGTACGCACCCACTGCGGTACATCGACGCTCAGGTATGTCGCGGCGTTTCCGAGCCGCGAATCGACGCAGAGCGGATTGCGGAACTGACCGCCGGTGCCGTCGGCGAGGACGACGATCGGGGAAAGCCCCCGGTGCCCGGCCGCGTAGGCGTCCATGGTCCTGGTCAACCGGCCACCGACCAGCCAGTCCTGAGTACCGCCGGGTTCACCCGCCAGGAGAACGAGTACCGGCAGGTCGGGCCGCGGAGTGGCGAAGTAGGCGGGCGGTAGATAGATCCGCGCCGCACGGGCGGAAAACCCGGACGCCGCCCCCGGGATCGCGGTCTCCGTCACCGCACCGGACGCCGGCAGATCGGTGGGGGGTGTCCAGCTCGCGAGCGGAGGCCCCGCGCCGGCGCCCGGCGGGCGGGCCAGCGAGTCGTCGAACGGGACGGTGCGATAGTCGCTGATACCGAGGACGGTGCGCATGGTCGGATACGCCTCGTAGACCGCGTTGATTCCGCCGGCGGCGCAGAGCACCACCACCGCTGCCACACCGAGGAGCCCGGCGGCGACCAAGGGCCGTGACCGATCCCGGCGGCGAACGACAAACCGGCCGACGATCAGTGCTACGGCGAGAACCGCTACACCCGACCAGACATAGACGACCCCGGGTAGACGGTCCGGGAACGGCTGCCACACTTTCTCGACCAGTACCGCGGCGAGCACCACGGATACGACGGCCGCCACCGCCACCGTCGCGAGCCCGACGAGCAGCCAGGAACGCCGTAGCCGGGTAGCCAGCGTGGCCAGACCCACTGCCGTGACGGCGACGAACACGAAAACCGCGCCCGTCTCGGTCACCCGTAGGTCGAGCACCGCTCCGAGGAGCTCGCTCCACGACATAAGGTCCAGTATGCGAGCACCGCGCCACGAGGTGAACCGGCCGGCGCAGACACCGACAGGACCGCGACCCGACCCGGTCGGTATCGCGAGGTGGTCCGGCCGGACAGCCTGATGAACGGAACCGGTACAGCCGCGATCCGGGCGTCGGAACTCTGGTCCTCGGCCGCGCGGAATCCGATCGTTTGCCTGCGGTGACGCGCGAAGGCGAGGGGTAGTCTCGTACGCGAAGGCTGCACCGCAGCGGTCGTATCGCCACCCGGCAGGAGTGGGAAGCGGATCTCCCGGTTCCGGCCGGGCCGGATCGTGCGCGGCCTTCCGGCGAAGGACTCCACTGGGAGGGCCGCCCATGAGCGACACTGCTGATAAAGGCCACACGCTGTACCGTGGCAGGGTTTTCCTGTGGCACTACGTGCGCAGCGCCCCGTGGACATTCTCCTGGTTGACATTCCTGTTGGCGACGACGGTCGTCCAGCATCTGGTATCCCCCGACGAGTTGCAGCGTCTACTGGGTGAACGGTCGACCAATCTCCACCATCTCGAATCCGACCCGGTGCATGTCCTCGTGGTCAGTCTGCTGTGGATCGACGGCGCGGCCTGGCTGCCCTACCTGCTGTTCTTCTGTGTCTTCCATGCCCCGGCCGAACGGTGGCTCGGCTCGCTGCGCTGGGCTGTCGTCGGTCTCTCCGCCCATATCGGGGCCACCTATCTCAGCGAGGGCATACTCGCCCTGGCCATTCGCCACGGTTACGCCGATCCCGGAATGATCGACGTACGCGATATCGGTGTGAGCTATTTCCTCGCCGGCGTCGTCGGGGTCCTCACCTATCACGTGGCCCGACCGTGGCGGTGGCCGTACCTCGGCGCGATCCTCGGCTGGTTCGCCGTTCCGCTGTTGCTCGATCCCACATTCACCGCGCTCGGGCATTTCTCGGCGCTGTTGCTCGGGCTGGCCGCCTATCCGCTCACGCGTGGCCGGACCGCGCCGGAGTGGAACCCGGCCACGGCGTGGCAGCGGCGACGAGTCAGTTCCCACTGACTTCGGAGCCGGGGCCGGACGGCCGCGGCTATCCGCGCGGTTTCGCCAGCGGGAACGCGAGTGATTCCCGGATGCTGCCGCCGGTGATGAGCATGACGACACGGTCGACACCGAGGCCGAGGCCGCCCGTCGGTGGCATGGCATGCTCGAGCGCCTGGAGGAAGTCCTCGTCCACCTCCATGGCCTCCTCGTCACCGGCGGCATTCAGCAGCGACTGCGCGGTGAGGCGGCGCCGCTGGTCTATCGGATCGGTCAGTTCGCTGTAGGCCGTACCGAGTTCCACGCCCCACGCGACCAGATCCCATTTCGCCGCGACACCGGGGATGGTCGGATGCGGCCGGGTCAGCGGTGACATCGAGGTCGGGAAATTCGTATAGAACGTGGGGAACTCGGTACGGCCCTCGACCAGGTGTTCGTACATCTTCTGCGCCAGCGCGCCCGCGTCCCGATTCGGCTGATACGGGATCCCCCGCTCGTCGCACAACTGCTGTAGCACCAGGGCCGGAGTCTGCGGAGTGAGATGGTATCCGATCGCCTCGCCGACCGCGTCGTGCATCGTCCGCACCGGCCACGGCCCGGAGATATCGACCTCGACCAGCGTGCCGTCCGGTCCCGGGCGTTGGACGATCTGCCTGCCGTGCGCGGCGACCGCGGCCGTCTGGATGAGGCTGCGGCACAGTTCCATCATCTTCTCGTAATCGCTGTAGGCCTCGTACGCCTCCAGGATCGTGAACTCGGGATTGTGCGCGAAGTCGGCCCCCTCGTTCCGGAACACCCGGCCGAGTTCGAAAACCCTGGGGATACCGGCGACGCACAGGCGCTTGAGATACAGCTCCGGAGCGATCCGCAGGTACAGATCGAGGTCGTAGGCGTTGATATGAGTGCGAAACGGTGCCGCGTTCGCGCCGCCGTGCACTTGCTGGAGGATCGGGGTCTCGACTTCGAGGTAGCCGCGGGCGCCGAGCGTATCGCGCATCGACCGGATGATGGCACTGCGCCGCTCCAGTACCCCGCGGGCAGGTAGGTCGATCGCCAAGTCGACATAGCGCTGCCGGACCCGGGCTTCGGGATCCACCAGCCCGCGCCATTTGTCGGGTAGCGGGTGCAGACATTTCCCGTCCAGCCGCCAATCATCGGCGAGGACGGAAATCGTTCCGTTCCGGCTGGCCCCGACCGTGCCGCGGACACCGGCCAGATCGCCGAGATCGAAGTCGGCGAACTCGCGCACCCGGCAGCGGCTCACCCGCTCGGCGTCGACGAGCACCTGGATATCACCGGACCAGTCGCGCAGCACCACGAACACCACGCCGCCGAAATCGCGCAGCCGCAGAATCCGGCCCGCGATGTTCACCGTGGTGCCCGGTGCCGCATGCGCCGCCTCGCCGATCGTATGGGTCGGCGCCACAGCGACCGGATACGGGTCGATACCGGCGGCACCGAGCGCAGCGAGTCGGTCCAGCCGGACCCGGACTTGTTCGGGCCTGCGGCGGCGGTGCGCGGCCGGAGCGTGCTCGGCGATCAGGGGCGGGCTGCCGTCGGCGTGCAGTACACCGGACTCGAGTACCGCGGCGGGTACCGCGGTCCGGATTCCGGTGTGTTCGCGCGCGGTGTCACCGCGATCGTCGCGCCACGGCATCGTGACGAAGCCCTCCGCCATCGCGGCGGCCCAGCCGACCCGCGGCAGCGAGCGCTTGTCCTGGAAGCAGACGAACCGGGGTACCCATTGCGGCTGATATTTCGCGTTGGCGCGATACAGGGTCTCCAACTGCCACCACCGGGACGAGAACACCAGCACCGATCGCCACAGCCGCAGGATCGGTCCGGCGCCGATGCGCGCGCCCTCCTCGAAAGCCGATCGCATCACCGCGAAATTCAACGACAGCCGCCGCAGACCGAACCCGTCGGCGACCGCCGCGAGTTCGGTCACCATCAGCTCCACGCAGCCGTTCGGCGCGTGCGCGGCGCGTCTCATCAGATCCAGTGACGCGCCCGTGGCACCCCATGGCACGAAGGACAGCAAGCCGACGCGCTCCCCGGCGGCGGTCAGCGCCTCGACGAGTACACAATCGCCGTCGAGACGATCCCCGAGCCGGCCGAGCGCCATCGAGAAACCGCGTTCGGTCTCGGTATCGCGCCACAGATCGGCCAGCCGCACGATTTCGCCCATTTCGCCGGGTGGGATATCACGATGCCGGCGGGCCCGGACCCGGAGGCCGTGGCTGCGGGCCCGGGTGGCGGCCTGCCGCACGGCACGCATCTCCTGACCGCCGAGCGTGCGCAACGCCCGGGTCGACACGACGGCCTCGTCACCCAGATGAAGTACCGCCGCCCCGGCCGCCGCGTGTGCGCGGGCACCCGCTTCGCTCGCGCCCATCACCGCGGGTTCCCAGCCGTATCGCGCACACAATTCGCGCCATTCGGCGATCACCTGTGGCCAGTGCACGGCCGAGCCGAGCGGGTCACCACCCGCCAGGCAGACGCCGGCTTCGACCCGGTAGGTGATGGCCGCGGTGGCGTCGGGTGCGAAAACCACCGACTTGTCACGGCGGGTGGCGAAGTAGTCCAGCGAATCAGGGTTGGCGGAGGTGGCGAGCAGGCCGCGCAGGGCGGATTCGTCGAGGCCGGCCATCGCGTTGTCGGCACGCTGGGACCGGAAGAGCACGAAGACCGCTGCCAGCACGGCGACCACGCCGAAGAGTCCGAGCAGCGTGTTGAGCCCGGGTCCGGGACGGCCGTCGAATACCTCGGATTCGCGGCTGATCGCCGCGGCGAGCGCGGTCACCCGCGCGAACGACCAGAGGAACCGTTGCCCGGGGGCGAGGGTCCCGGGAAAGAATTCGACCAGCCCCCAGCCGAGCATCGTCCCGACCGACAGCAGGCCGACGAGCACGAGCAGAGCGCGTCGGCCCGCACCGCGCCGGACCCGGGTGCCGAATTCCCGGTGGGCGGCGATCAGGATCGCGAGCGCCACGAGGTGCACACCGAGAGCCACCGCGGCGTGCGCACTGTGGTGCGCGATCACCTCGATCAGGTTGAGCACGGTGAACGCGGCCAGGTACACCGTCAGCAGCCACCAGGCGACTCGTTTACGCCGTGCCAGGGCGGCGGCCAGCAGGCCGAGTACCAGCGCCCAGGTGACGCTCGTATCCGGTGCCCCGAAGTAGTAGTGGTCTATGTACGCGCGGGGGACGTGCAACACCTTCCGCAGCGTCGACGACAGGCTCCAGACGGCGACGGCGGCCGCGAACACACCGACCGTGACCGCGGCGAAGTGCGGCACTTCGCCACGGCGATCCACCCAGCCCCGGCGGAGACGCAAAAGCATGGCTAACGCTTTCCCGGCCATGGCTTCCCTCTCTCGCGATCGGCCTCCGACAGCACTTCCGAGCCACTGTTCTCATCGCGATCCCCACCGCCGATCAGCCGCACCATGAGCAAGAGCGGGCGGAGACCGAATCGTGTGCCGCGGCCGCCGGCGACGGCCGGCGCGTCGCGCGAACACCGGCCCCGGGAGCCGGGCGGGCACATCACATACCGATTGCCGTTACTTCGCACATCCGACGCGCTTCGACGACTCACTGTCGCGAGGTAGCGAGACCGACCCGCCGCGCTGTGCCCGGCAATAACGTCCGGACCTCGACTCTGCGCCGACGGCCACACCGGCCGGCCACCCGCTCTCGATTCCGGCGGCCACAGCAATAAGTTGAAGCTTCAACTCGATGACCGCAGGATGGCCAACGTCAGCACCAACCCGGTAGCGATTCCCACGACCGCCGTGATCACCCATACCGCCGAATGAGAGATATCGGCGACGCCCGCGCCGAGCAACACACAGGCCAGCAACGCCAGCGCTATGGAGCCGATATCCGTACCGGCGAACCGGCGACGACCGCCGGCCGGCCCGGCCGAGGCCCGGCGCCGATTCACCCGCATGCCGATCGAAGCAGCCCGGGCACGACCGCGCCCGGAACGGCTCGGAACCGCGTTATCCTTACGTCGGGCCACGGCCGACCTCCGGATCATGTCGTATCCACCGAACAACTGCCGGCCCGCTCTGCGGGCGAGATGCGATCTGCCATTTCGGATGGTAACCCCACCCGAGCGCGGCGCGCTGTCACTGTTCGATAACCATCCGACCAGGTGCGGACGGGTGGAGCAGGTGGTGTCGCACGACCCGTCCCGGGAACACGCACACGGCATGTTTCCGTGACCTCGACTCGGGACCGGCGCCCGGGAGTATCGCCCAGCGCAATCCTCCGCCGTATCCACACCTCGCGCCACCGCGAGGACAGCGGACGCCGCGACCGGCGACAGCCGACTGCCTGCCCACACCGACCCGGCCGGCACCGGACCCCACTTGTCGAACCGCGCGGCCGGGCTCACGCAGCATGTGTACGCCGAGCACCCCGGCAGGCGACCCACCCTGTCGCCGGCTCGGCCCGCGATTGACCAGAAAACCTAATGATGATAGATATCTAGAGGTTCGCCCGGCCGCCGGACCAGGGATATCCCGCCCAGTCCGGCAGGTTCGCCGGGCGCGCGGGCCGACTCCCGGGCCGCAGTCGACGAAAGGAATCGATATGCCGAACGCGGTCATCGTGGACGCCGTCCGTCTCGCCTCCGGTAAGGGGAAGGCGGGCGGAGCATTGTCCGCGACGCATCCGGTGGAATTGCTGGCGCATGTACTGCGCCGCCTGATCGACCGCACCGGAATCGATCCCGCCCAGGTCGACGACGTGATCGGTGGATGCGTACAGCAGGTCGGCGAGCAGGCACTCAATATCTCGCGCACGGCACTGCTCTCGGCCGGCTTTCCCGACTCGGTACCGGCCACGACCATCGACCGCCAATGCGGTTCCAGCCAGCAGGCCGCGCATTTCGCCGCCCAGGGCGTGCTCGCCGGGGCCTACGATATCGCCATCGCCTGCGGTGTCGAGTCGATGAGCCGGATTCCGATGGGCACCTCCCCGATCGGCCGGGACGCCGCCGGGCCCGGTATCGCCGCCCGCTACCCGGACGGTCTGGTGCACCAGGGCATCTCCGCCGAACTCATCGCGGCGAAATGGAAACTGGACCGGGAAACCCTCGACCGGTATTCCGCGCAATCCCACCAGCGCGCCGCGCACGCGAGCGCCGAGGGATGGTTCGACCGGGAGATCGTACCGATCGACGTGGTGAACACCGCCGGCGCCACCGTCTCGCACACCGTGGACGAGACCGTCCGCGCCGCGACCAGCACCGCGGGCCTCGCCGGTCTCGCCCCTTCGTTCCGCACCGACGAATTCGCGGCGCGCTTCCCGGAGGCGCGGTGGCAGATCACTCCCGGCAACTCCTCACCGCTCACCGACGGCGCGTCCGCTGTGCTGATCATGAGCGAAGAGGCAGCATCCCGGCTGGGGCTGCGCCCGCGAGCGCGTTTCCATTCCTTCGCGGTGGCCGGCGACGATCCGGTGTTCATGCTCACCGCGCCCATCCCCGCCACCCGGAAGGCGCTGGCCAAGGGCGGGCTCGGAATCGACGATATCGACGCCTACGAAGTGAACGAAGCGTTCGCGCCGGTGCCGCTGGCCTGGGCACACGAATTGGGCGCGGACCCGGCCCGGCTCAACCCGGTCGGTGGTGCCATCGCACTCGGGCATGCGCTCGGCTCGTCCGGGACGCGCCTGCTCACGACTCTGCTGAATCACCTGGAGCGGACGGGCGGCCGCTACGGCCTGCAAACGATGTGCGAAGGGGCCGGGATGGCCAATGCCACTGTGATCGAACGACTCTGAACTCGACTCCATCCGGATAGGAAGAACCATGCGTATCGAAGATACTGTCGCCGTCGTCACCGGCGGCGCCTCGGGACTCGGTCTGGCGACGACGAAGGCGCTGCTCACCGAAGGTGCTCGGATCGTCGTAGTCGATCTGCCCGCCTCCGCCGGCGCGAGTGTCGCCGCGGAACTCGGCGACCGGGTCCGTTTCGCCCCCGCCGATGTCACCGACGAAGCGGCGATCGCCGCGGCGCTCGATACCGCGGAGACCCTGGGACCGTTGCGGATCGCGGTGAACTGCGCCGGGATCGGCAATGCGATCAAGACCGTGAGCAAGCGCGGCGCGTTCCCGCTGGCCGAATTCACCAAGGTGATCAATGTGAACCTGGTGGGCAGCTTCAATGTGCTGCGGCTGGCCGCCGAACGTATCGCGAGGAACGAACCGGTCGGGGAGGAACGCGGTGTCATCGTCAATACCGCGTCGGTCGCCGCGTTCGAGGGGCAGATCGGACAGGCCGCCTACTCCGCCTCCAAGGGCGGCGTCGTCGGGATGACCCTGCCCATCGCCCGTGATCTGGCCTCGCTGCTGATCCGGGTCAACACCATCGCACCCGGGCTCTTCCGGACGCCGCTGCTCGGTTCGCTGCCCGAGGAAGCTCAGCAGTCTCTCGGGACGCAGGTTCCGCACCCGTCCCGGCTGGGCGATCCCGCCGAATACGGCGCGCTGGTCGCGCATATCGTGACGAACCCGATGATCAACGGTGAGACCATCCGCCTCGACGGGGCGATTCGGATGGCACCACGCTGATCGAGTCGGGCAAGTACCTGGGCGGTCTCCGAACGCGGGGGCCGCCCGGTTCGCTCGCATGATGACCGGGGAGTGGCTTGCCGCGGTCCGGTGACCGGCTACGGATATCCGCACGTTCCCGCGACCCCGACCGAATCCAGATCGGTTTCGAGACGATATGCGTCACTGATCGTATCGCCGACGAGCCCACCGAGGAGGGCCGACTCTGTCGGCAAGAGCCGGTCGAGCTGTGCTCGGATCCATTGCCGCCGTTCGGGACGACGCGAAGTCCGGCGCGGGAACGGCAGGAACCGGCCGCCGGGCGTCAGATACCCGCGCGGGCCGCGGCGTCGGGCGTGACGATTCCCGGCAACAAGAATTTCGTCAGCATTCGCCGGTGGTCGGGGTCGGAATCGGAACCGAAATCCATCCGGCCCACCAGGATCAGTTCCACCAGCGCGATCCACTGGCAGATCTCGGTATCGGTCCGGTCCTCGCGCACCTCACCGCGGGCGCGCGCCTCCTGGAGTACCGGCGCCCACATCTCTTCGGTGAGCCGGGCGGCGAGACCGGAACTGCCGACCAGTGCGGTGGCCAGATCCATATGCTCGGGGCTCACGATCAACCGCACCACCGGATCCTTGCGGCCGATGTTCACCAGATAGATCAGGCCGTCGACGACCTGTTCGGCGAAGGTTTCGCGTTTGCGCAGGAAAGTCCGGGCGCGGGTGAACATGGCCCGCGCCCGGACTTCGATCAACGCGGTGATCAGGCTGTCGCGGTCGCCGAAGTAGCGGTAGACGGTGGGCCGGGAGACATTGGCTTCCTTGGCGATATCGTCCATGGTCGTCTTGGCGACGCCCCAGCGCTCGAAAACCACCTCGGCGGCCGTGAGGATCTGGCGGCGCGCTTCCTCGGGGTCCTCGCTGAGGACGCTTCCGGTCCGCCGTCGAGCCATGTCCGCACCCCTCCTGTCCTGCACCCGGCAGGATGCCGAGACCGGTGAATGTTAGCAATCGGGATTTCGGTTACACGTCACCGAACAGATCGGGTAGACCCGCGGAGACCAGGTCGGGGAATCGAGGGGCACGTTTGTCCAGGAACGATTCGACGCCCTCCCGGACATCGCCGGACACTCCCCGCAGATAGATACCGAGCGAATCCGCGCGGTGGGCCACCTCGGGATCGCTCGCGCCCAGCATCCGCCACATCAGCCTGCGGGTCAGTGCGACGGAGACCGGCGAGGTCCCGTCGACGAGCTCACGGGCGAGTTCGAGCGCACGCTCGAGCACTCGGTCGACCGGCACGATCTCGCGCACCAGACCACGGCCCCGGGCTTCGTCCGCGCCGACCATGCGCCCGCTCAGGGTCCACTCCAGCGCGGTGGAGATACCGACGATCCGCGGGAGAAACCACGAGGAGCAAGCCTCGGGCACAAGGCCCCGCCGGGTGAAGACGAAGCCGAATTTCGCGGTTTCCGAGGCGATCCGGATATCGGCCGGCAGTGTCATGGTGACACCGACGCCGGCCGCCGGGCCGTTGATCGCCGCGATGATCGGTTTGGTGGACCGGTAGAAACGCAGTGCCACGAGCCCGCCCTGATCCGCCGGCGCGTCTCCGGTGGCGGGGTCCGCACCGAGCGCAAAGGTGTCACTGCCTGCGGCCAGATCCGCACCGGCACAGAACGCCCGGCCGGAACCGGTGAGCACCACCGCACGCACCGAATCGTCGGCGTCGATCTCGTCCATGGCGGTGAGCAACCGCTCGCACATCCGGTCGGTGAAGGCGTTGAGCCGATCCGGCCGGTGCAACCGCAGGATCGCGATCTCACCGTCCCGCTCGAGCATTACCGGGGAACTGTCCGGGGAATCGGTCATCGGGTTCAGCGCACCTTCTCGAATCGGTCCGCCACGTCACGGTATTCGTCGCGTACCGCGGTTTTGGACAGTTTGCCGTTGGGCAGCCGGGGCAGCGGTTCGGACCGGATCACCACATACCGGGGCACCTTGTAGTCGGCCATCAGCCGTTCGCAGTGCGCCACCACCGCCGCGGCGTCGATATCGGCGCCGGCGGTGACGATGGCGGCCGGTGTCTCGCCGAAGCGCTCGTCGGGCGCGGCGATCACCGCGACCTCCGCCACGCCGGCGAGTTCGCCGATCACCCGTTCGATCTCGACCGGCGAGATATTGATACCGCCGGTGATGATCAGATCCTTCATCCGATCGACGAACTTGATCCGGCCGTTCTCGTCGCGGGTGCCCAGATCGCCGCTGTGCAGCCAGCCGTCCCGCAATGCCTGCGCGGTGGACTGCGGATCGTTCCAATAGCCGGGGGTGACACCGGGTCCGCGGAGCACGATCTCACCCTCCTCGGCGGGGTCGGCTTCGGTACCGTCCGGGCGGATCACCTTCAACTCGCTGAAGATCGAGCCGGCACCACAGGTATCGGGATGGGTGAACGTCTCGGCGCGTTTGGTCGCGGTGGCGACGCCGCCCGCTTCGGTCATACCGTAGATCTGGCGCAGCTCGACCCCCTTGTCCGCCCAGGTCTTCAGCAGTGCCGGCGCGACGGCCGCGCCGCCGACGATGGCGGTGCGCAACGACGAGACATCGGTTTCGGCGAAGGCGGGAGTGCGCGCGATCGCCTCGAAGACCAATGGCACGCCGAACAGGGTGTTCACCCGGTGCTCGCCGATCAGCGCGACCGCCCGCTCGGGCCGCAATTCCTTCTCGACCACCAGCGTGTTACCCAGCACCACGGCCATGACCAGCCCCCACACCACGCCCGGCGTGAACACCAGCGGAAGCAGCAGCAGGGATGTCGATCCGGGGCGCAGGCCCTCCTCGGTGAGCGTGGCCTCGAAGACGATATCCAGCAGTGTCCGGTTGGTACAGATGACGCCCTTCGACAGACCGGTCGAACCGCTGGTGAACAACAGCGCGACCGGATCGTCCCGGTCGACGTCGATGCGGAAATCGTCGCGTTCCCCGGCCCGCAGGGCGGTGAACTCGTCGAAGAACCGCGCCGCGAAATCACGGCCCAGCTCCCGGGTCTGCGCGATCGGCTCGGCGAATTCGGCCGGCGCGACAGCCAGTACGGCACCGGAATCGTCGAGCACTTTGCGCAATTCGGCCGGTTTGAGCCGGGGGTTCAACGGCACCAGCACCGCGCCCGCCTTGAGCACCCCGAGCGCCAGTACCGGCCAGATCAGCGAGTTCGGGCCGAGTACGCCCACCCGCTCACCTGGGGAGATCCCGATATCGGCCAGCCGGCGGGCCACTCGACTCGACCAGTCCTGCAACTCCCGGTAGGTCAGTGCCTCGTCTTCGACGATCAGCGCCCGCTGGTCTCCTTTGGTCTCGGCCCACCAGCGCAGGGCCGATCCGATTGTCGCAGCCATCGTTGTCCTTCTTCTGTGAACGGCGTCGGGATGGTCCGCGGCTCAGGAAACCTCGGTGAAACCGCGGTCCTCGTCGAACCACATCGCGACCCGGGACAGGGTGCCGCCGTCCGTGGTGGGCAGGGTGACCCCGGAGATGTAGGCGGAATCGTCGGATACCAGGAACAGGGCGGCGCGGGCGTTGTCCAGCAGCGAGGGCGGGCGGTTCAGCTTCAGCGGA
Source organism: Nocardia sp. NPDC003963 (assembly GCF_053605105.1). Taxonomy (NCBI): domain Bacteria; kingdom Bacillati; phylum Actinomycetota; class Actinomycetes; order Mycobacteriales; family Nocardiaceae; genus Nocardia; species Nocardia sp. NPDC003963. Next base: position 19,497 of record NZ_JBSGIP010000001.1, on the reverse strand, counting down.
ATCGGGGAAACCGCCGGTTCCCACGGTCCGGCGACCTCCTCGTAGGACTTGCCGACCACCGGGGTGCCGGCCGGGGCCAGGAAGTTCGGCGACATCCCGTGCGTGGGGGCGATGGCATTGACCCGAATACCGCGTTTGCCGAGGTCGAGGCTCAAACCGCGCACCAGGCCGTTGACACCGGCTTTGGTCGCCGAGTACATCGCGATGCTGTGATAGGCGGCGATCGAGGCGGCCGAGGAGGTCGCGAGGATGACCCCGCCGCCGTTGGCCTCGAGCGCCGGCACCGCCGCCTGTGCCGCGTACACAACGCCGCTGAGGTTGACGCCGAGGACATGGTGCCAGTCCGCTTCGGTGAGATCTTCGAAGGCGACCTGCTCGCCACCGGCCACCGACGGGACGCCGCCGCGGGAGACGACGCCCGCGTTGGCGAACATGATGTCGAGTTTTCCGAACTCGGCGACGGTCCGGGTCACCGCCTCGGTGATCTCGGCCTTCTTGCTGACATCGGCGACCAGGGCGATGGCTTCGCCGCCCTGTTCCCGCACCAGTTCGACGGTCCCCTTCGCGCGTTCCGGGTCGATATCGACCACCCCGATGCGCGCGCCCTCGGACGCGAACAGCTGGGCGGACTGCCGGCCGAGGCCGGAGCCGCCGCCCGTGATGATCGCGACCTTGTCCTGGAGTTTCATCTGCGAGCTCCTTTGCCCACGAAGTGACGGCCGGATCTCCGGCGTCGGTGATTCTGGATGATTCGAGTCGAGTGCACCGGTAGGGAGTCACGGTGCGAGCCGAGGCGTCCGGGGGACCGGTCGCCGTGTGACTCACGCTACAGAGCGAGCTGTGATACGTCAATCACGATTTGTAATTTGATAAGCATGCCCATCCGGGCACTCAGTTACCTGTCCACCGTGGCTCCCGTTTCGCCGCGAACGCACGCGGCCCTTCCTGGGCATCCGCACTGGACATGACCACTTTCGCGGCCGCGCGGTTCACCTCCCATTCCGCCGCCGACCAACCGGTGTCCGAGGCGGCACTCTCGTACAGCACCCTCTTGCTCTGCTGGACCGATAGCGGCGCGTTCGCGGCGATCACGCCCGCCAGCTCGAGGGCGACCGCCGGGGCGGTACCGGCCGGCGCGATCCTGTTGACCAGGCCCAGTTCGTATGCCCGAGCCGCCGAGATCGGCTCCCCGGTGAACGCGATCTCGGCGGCGACCTTGGCGGGCACCTGGCGGTGGATCCGGAGCAGGCCGCCCGCGGCGGCGAGCAGTCCCCGCCGGACCTCGGGCAATCCCAGCGTGGCGCTCTCGTCGATCACGGCGAGATCCGCGGCGAGCACGATCTCGGTACCGCCGCCGAGCGCGAACCCGTTGACCGCGGCGATCACCGGTTTATCGATCCGATGCCGCACGATTCCGGCGAAGTCCCATTCCCGATGATCCGGGTCGTAGATGCTCCGACCGGCGGCGATCTCCTTGAGATCCGCCCCCGCGCAGAATCCCCGTCCGGCGCCGGTGATCACCACGACCCGGACCTGCGGGTCGGTGGCGGCCCGCTCCAGCGCGGCTCCGGCCGCCGCCGACAGCGCCGCGTTCACGGCATTGAGGGCATCGGGGCGGTTCAGAGTGACAAGGGCGGTATGGTCGCGCACTTCGTACAGCGCCGAGGGCTGGGGTAAGGACACGGTTCCTCCTGAACGGACAACGCGGGGGCGTGGGTCAGAGATCGAGCACGAGACGAGGCGTCCGACTGCGGGAAACGCAGATCATCATGGCGTCGTTCGCCGCCTGCTCATCCTCGGTGAGTACGGAATCACGGTGTTCCGGGCGGCCGGCCAGGACGGCGACCTCACAGGTTCCGCAGGTGCCCTCCCGGCAGGAGAAGTCGACCTCGGCACCGCTGCGCTGCAGGGCGTCGAGCACCGACTCCGATTCCGCGACGGCCACCACCGTGCCGCTGCGTGCCAGTTCGACCTCGAAGGCGCCGGTGGCCGCCCCGGCGACTTCTTTGGGAGCGAACCGTTCGATATGCAGGGCGAGGTGATCGCGTTCCCGGCAACCGGCTTCGATCGCCTGGAGCAGCGGCTCCGGACCACAGCAGTACACCGCGGTACCCGGCTCGGCGCCGTCCAGCGCGGTCGCCAGATCGAGCAGGCCGTATTCGTCCTGCGGATTCACCCGGACCTGTTCGGGATACGCGCTCGCCAGATCGGCGGCGAAGGCCATACTCCCCCGCGACCGACCGCCGTACAGTAATCGCCACGACCGTCCTCGTCCGGCAAGCGAACGCAGCATCGGCAGCAACGGAGTGATGCCGATCCCGCCGGCGACGAACAGGTACGACGGGGCCTCCACCAGTGTGAAGTTGTTGCGAGGTCCACCGACTTCGAGCAGATCGCCGACTTCCAGCTTGTCGTGGACGTAGACCGATCCGCCTCGCCCGTCGGATTCCCGGAGCACCGCGACACACAGCGACGACCGGTCCCCGGGATCGCCACACAGCGAATACTGCCGGGTGATGTCACCCAGGACGAGATCGATATGAGCGCCGGGCTCCCACTCCGGCACCGTGGTGCCGTCCGGTTCGGCGAGCGTCACGGTGACGACACCGTCCGCGGCCGATTCCTTACCGACCACACACATCCGGCGGGTCGCCCGACTATCGCTCATCACCGCTCCCGTCCACTGATTTCCGCTTCATTAAATCTTATGGCTTTAGATTATCCGATAGCAAGGGCCATGTGATCGGATTGCCCACCGGAGCCCTTGCGATAGTAAAACTAATGTTGTTAGCTAAACAACGAGACGAAAGGAGCCGCGTGGATGGATACGACCGCGCCGCCGAGCGGATCGGTACTGGACCTCTTCTCCCTGACCGGACGCGTAGCCGTGGTCACCGGGGCGGGCAGCGGGCTCGGTGCCGGATTCGCCCACGCGCTGGCCGAGGCGGGCGCCGATATCGTGGTCGCGGGACGGCGGCGTGACAACCTCGAGCAGGTGGCCGCCGGCGTCACCGCCCGGGGGCGCCGCTGCCTGGTGGTACCGACCGATATCACCGACCCCGGCCAGTGCGAGGCATTGGCGCACGCCGCCGTCGCGGAGTTCGGCCGGCTCGATGCGCTGGTCAACAATGCGGGTGTCACGCATACCGCACCGGCCACCCGGGAGAATCCCGGCGACTACCGGAATGTGCTCGAGGTCAACCTGTTCGGCGCGTATTGGATGGCGCGGGCATGTGCGCGGGTGATGGCGCCGGGATCGAGCATCGTCAATATCGCGAGCATGCTCGGGTTGATCAAATCGGTCCTGCCGCAGGCCGCCTACGCGTCCAGCAAGGCGGGACTCATCGGGCTCACGCGCGATCTCTCGAACCAGTGGGCCGGGCGAAAAGGGATCCGGGTCAATGCGATAGCGCCGGGATTCGTCGATACCGACATGATCGGCGAGATGTCCCGCGACACCCTCGACGCATTCCTCCGGGACTGCCCACTCGGCCGCACCGCCACCCAGCGCGAGATCGATACCGCGGTGGTATTTCTCGTCGGCCCGGCTTCCGGCTACATCACCGGATCCACCCTTGCCGTCGACGGCGGCACCTCCGGTCACTGAGCAGCAGAGGAGCTCTCGCATATGACCTCGACCAGCACTGTTGTCCGCCTGCGGGGCGCGGGCGTCGGACTCGTCGCCGAACGCTTCGATCCCGCGGCGGACGCGGGCCGCGGCACCGTGCTGCTCCTGCACGGCGGCGGGCAGACCCGGCATTCCTGGCGGCGCACCGGCCTCCATCTCGCTAACGACGGCTGGTGCGCGCTGACCCTGGACGCCCGCGGCCACGGTGACAGCGACTGGGCCGCGGACGGCGACTATTCCCTGGCCGCCCATGCCCGGGACCTGGTCTCCGTGGTCGCGGATCTCGGGCAGTCGCCCGTCGTGGTCGGCGCCTCGATGGGCGGGATGGCCGGACTCCTCGCCCAGGGCGCGCATCCGGACCTGGCCCGCGCGCTCGTGCTGGTCGACATCACCCCGGTTGCCGAAACGAACGGCGTGGACCGGGTCACCACCTTCATGCGTAACGGCCTGTCCGGTTTCGATTCGCTCGACGCGGCCGCCGCGGCCGTCGCCGCGTACAACCCGCACCGGCCACGCCCGCCACGTCCGGACGGACTGCGCAAGAATCTGCGGCTGCGGGACGGCCGCTGGTACTGGCACTGGGACCCGCGGGTGATCAGCCATCGCGACAACGGTCCCGACCGGGCCGAGCTCCGGGAACAGCGGGCGCGTGCGGCGGCGCGGCGGATCACGGTGCCCACCCTGCTGATCCAGGGACGGCAGTCGGATGTGGTGGGGCCCGAGGGTGTCCGGGATCTGCTGGAGTCGATTCCGCACGCCCGCCATATCGGCGTCGACGGGGCCGGACATATGGTCGGCGGTGACGACAACGATGTGCTGACCGAGGGACTGCTCGCCTTCCTCGACGAGTCGGTGGCACCTCCCCGGCTCCGACCGTCCGCACGATACGATCAACCTCACGACGCTAGGTAAATCGCCTGGCGACCCGAGCGGAAAGCCACCTATGCCTCGCCCGTCGCAACCGCTGATCAGCCGCTCCTCGGTGGTGGCGGCCTCCATCGAGATCATCGACACCGAGGGCCTGGACGCGTTCAGTCTGCCACGGCTGGCCAAACACCTGGGTGTACGCGCCCCCTCGCTGTACCACCATTTCGCGGACAAATCGGAGATCCTGGCCGCCGTCGCCCGCCAGATCGCCGGGGCGGGCAGTATTCCGCGCCGCAAGCCCGGGCCGGATTGGCCGGAGTTCTTCGTCGCGCTGGCGATGAATCTGCGCCGCTCGATTCTGCGTCATCGCAATGCCGCGCCGATCCTGCTGCAGTACCTGCCCCGGGACCTGCTCATCAGCACCTACGAGGAAACGGCGCGTTTCCTCGCGGATTCGGGGGTACCGGCCCATCTGCACGTCCAGATCCTCGACGGGATGGAGCGGATCACCGTGGGTGCCGCACTCACCGAGGCGATGCGCGGGCCCAGTACCCGGACCACGATCTTCCCGAATGTCGACGCGGCATCCCAGCCGGTGCTGGCCGACGCGCTGGCGGAGAACACCAAGACCTCGAAGCAGTTGTTCGAGGAAATGGTGCGCAGCTTCCTGCACGGCGTGATGCGCGACGCGGAGATCGCGGTGCCGGCCAACGCCGCGTCCGCCTGATCCCGAAACGAACTCGGCCGGTACGAGAGAGGATTCCTCGTACCGGCCGATCCGGCGCAGTGTCGGCTCCCGCGCGGGTACGCGGTCGCTATTGCGCGGGCGCCGGCATATGAACCGTTTTCGTCTCGAAGAACTCCGCCAGCCCCTCGACGCCGCCTTCCCGGCCCATACCGGACTGCTTGTAGCCACCGAACGGCAGGGTGAAATCGATGACCGATCCGTTGACACTCACGGTCCCGGTCCGAATCCGCTGGGCCAGTGCGTAACCGCGTTCCAGATCCTCGGTGTACACCGCACCGGACAGGCCGTAGATCGAATCGTTGGCGAGCGCCACCGCATCGTCCTCGTCCTCATAGGTGATGAGCGAGATGACCGGTCCGAACACTTCTTCCTGAGCGATCCGCATATCGTTGCGCACCCCGTCGATCAGTGTGGGGGCGACGAAGTAGCCCTGATCCAGCCCCTCCGGACGCCCGCCGCCGGTGAGAACGGTGGCGCCGTCCCGTACCGCGGCATCGATGTAGTCCTGCACGCGTTCCCGGTGACGCGCTCCGGCGAGCGGGCCGAGGAAATTCTCCGGTGCCCACGGATTGCCCATCGGCAGTGCGGAATAGGCCGCCGACAGCGCCGCGGCGACCTCGTCGTGGCGCTTTCGCGATACCAGTACGCGGGTCAGCGCGATACACGCCTGCCCCGACTGCATACAGCCACCCATCGGCAGCGACTGCAGGACGTGGTCCAGATCCGCGTCGTCCAGGATGACGGCCGCGGATTTACCACCCAGTTCCAGCGAGACCCGGGCGATCCGCTCCCCGGCCAGTGCGGCGATCCGCCGCCCGGCCACGGTCGAGCCGGTGAAGGTGATGTGGTCGACGCCGGGGTTGGTGACCAGGGTCTCCGACACCTCGCGGTCGGCGATGAGTACGCTCACCACCCCTTCCGGAATCCGGCCCTCGGCCACGAGTTCGGCGATCACATCGGCGAACACCGCCGGAGACAGCGGTGCGTCCGGGGCACCCTTGAGGATCACCGAGCACCCCGCCGCGAGCGCGGGCGCGACCTTGAACGCGATCGTCCCGATGGGACCGTTCCACGGGATGATCGCCGCGACGACACCCGTGGGTTCGGACAGGATGCGCGAGATCCCACCGTCGGCGCGCGGCCGGTCCTCGCGTACCGCGAAGGTACGGGCTTCTTCTGCGACGGCGCGGAACAGCGCCGCGGTCATCTGCTGGGTACCGGCACTGACCGTCACCGGTATCCCCACCTCGAGAACGCCGATGGTGGTGAGTTCGTCCTGCCGCTGTGCGAGCCGGTTCGCGATCTCGTCGATCACCTCGGCTCGTTCGGCCATGGACTTTCCGGCCCAGACCCCGGAGTCGAACGATCGCCGGGCCGCGTCCACCGCGTCCCGGACATCGCGCTCGGTGGCGCTGCGGATACGGGCGGCGGTCTGCTCACTCCACGGATCGACCAGTTCGATCCATTCGTCGCCGGCGGAATCGGTCCAGCGGCCGCCAATGAAGACCTGCTCGCGGTCGGCTACCGGCGGTGCGGAAAGAGTGGTGTCGGTGGTTGTCACGGCAAAGGCCTTTCTCAGCGGTTGTTGTAGCCGGCGTCGACGGGCAGGGTGACGCCGGTGATGTAGCGGGCTTCGTCGGAGGCGAGAAAGACCAGCGCATTGGAGATATCGATCGCCTCGACCAGCTCGACCGGCATCGGGTTCTTGTACGCATCGTCGTTGGCCACATCGGGGTTCGCGTTGACGAACGCGCCGTACTCGGCATTGGCGACCATCGGCGTATTCACCCCGGTCGGATGGATGGTGTTGACGCGGATGAAGTGTTTCGCGAGTTGTTTCGAATACAGCCGCATGAGCCCGACGACCCCATGTTTGGCGGCCGAGTAACCGGCCTGCCCCGGGAATGTGCTCAAGCCGATACTGCGCAGCCCGGCGGCGGAGCTGGTGATCGCGATGGAACCGCCTTCGCCACGCTCGATCATGGCCGGCACGGTGACTTCCAAGGTATGCCAGACGCCGGTGAGCATGGTGTCGACGGCGTCGTGCCAGGCCTGCGGCTCACTCCCCTTGTCCAGGACCGGCATGATGCCGGCATTGGCGACCACGGTGTCGACATGGCCGAACTGCGCGAGACCGGCATCGTAGGCACGCTGGATATCCGCTCGATCCCGGACGTCGCCGATATTGGTGACGATCCGGCCACCCGCCTTCTCGACGAGGCGCACGGTTTCGGCGAGATCCTCTTCGGTGGCCATCGGGTAGAACACCGAGGGGATCTGCGCGCAGATATCCATCCCGATGATCGCGGCCCCTTCTTCGGCCAGCCGGACGGCGTGCGATCGCCCTTGGCCGCGCGCCACACCGGTGATGAACGCGACCTTGCCGTCGAGACGATTCATGAATTTCTCTTTCTCGCTGAGTTTTCGAAGTGCTCGGTGCCGGGGGCGGAATTTCCCCGGCCGAACCGGCCGCTCGCTGCAGTCGCGGACGGGGCGCCGATGCCGAGAGGCTGTGAGTGGCGTCACAACAAAGTACTGCGGGAGATCGCTTCGGTCAACACCGAACAGAAAACGTTTTTTATCTCATGTACCAGAGATGCCGAACAGCGTATGCGTTTCCTCCTGCTCGAAGGACAGCAGCCGCAACATCCGGACAGCGCGCTCCCGCGCGGGGTCCACCCGGATAAGCGCCACCTGCGCCCCGGCGGCGCGCATCTCACCAAGGGCACGCACCAGTAGCGCCGAGCCGAGTCCACGCCCACGTGCCCGCGGCGCAACGGCGGCGACCCGGATCCGGATACCACGGAATTCGGCGTAGGGCACCGTCCGCTCGTCGAACCGGACCAGCCCGGCCGGACCGTCCGCGTCCCGTACGGCGATGACCCGACCCGCCCCGGATACCGATGCCGCGCCGGGCGAATCCGGCAGTACCGACGCCGCGAACTCCGCGGCGTCGGCCCACCCCTCGGCAGAGTGCGATTCCGGTATGCCGAGCCCGGCGTCGACCTCGTCGAGCGGCACGGCCCAGGGCCCGGACAGATGCCGCACCAGCGTCCACTGCCGGTCGACCGCGGCGATACCGAATCGCGCGGCGAGCCGTTCGGTGGCGGGATGGGTGCCGTAGGCCCAGGCGCGCAATATCCGCGCACCCGTCCCGCACCAGCCGCCCGCAGCGGCGGTGTCCAGACCCAGCTCTTCGACGAGCAGGGTGGCGATACCGCGCGACCGGTAGTCCGGATGCACCACGAATCGCACAGTGCCCCGCCCGTCCGGATCCACCCGCAGGTTCAGATAGGCCACGGTCACCCACGGGGCGTCGGCGTGCACACTCGAGTCGCGCCGGGCCCGAACGGGCAGGTGAGCGATGTGGACGCCCTCGCGCGCACGTTCGGCCGGGACGCTCGCGCCGACGGTGGAGAAACCCGCCTCGGCATCGCATTCGGCCGCGGTGCCGACCAGCGCGGTTACCTGCGCGAGTTCCTCGGCGTCCAGTTCGGGGCGCCACCGGTAAGAGATCATCCGTACTCCTCGACGAGCGGAATATGCCAATAAATCTAACGGTAGTCGGTTTCCGGGGCAATGCCCGAGCTTTACAGCTAAAACTAACTAGTTTAGATTTAAGCAAGGATCGGCGGCGGTCACGCCGTCGCGCACCAGATTGGAGGTAACCCGATGACCGAGGTCGGAGCACCCCGCGAGGAGCGCATTCGCCGCACCCTCGACCACCTGCGTAACGACACCACCGACGAGTTCGAACACACCACCTGGTTCGAACCGGAGGAGTTCACCGATACCGCGGTCGCCAAGCGCGAACGCGATCTGGTCTTCGGCCGGGTGCCCAGCATCGTCGCGCACGGTTCCGAAATTCCGCGCGCCGGCGATTTCTTCACCCTGCAACTGCCCCGGAACAACGTGATCGTGGTCCGGCAGCGCGACGGCAGCGTCAAAACCCTGGTCAACCTGTGCCGCCACCGCGGAGCGATGGTCGAGAAGGAGGAGAAGGGCCGGTGCCGGTTGTTCTCCTGCCCCTACCACCGCTGGTCCTACGACACCGACGGCAGTCTGCGCACCATCACCCGCGACAACACCTTCGGTGAGGCCGAACGGGCGGAGATGGGCCTCGTCGCACTACCCACCGAGGAACGCCACGGCTTCGTCTGGGTGATCGACGACGCCGACGCCGAGATCGACGTCGCCGCCTGGCTCGGGCCCGCGATGGACGCGGTCCTGGCGTCCTACAACCTCGAATCGCTGGTCACAGTGCAAGGAGAGGGTTTCGACGAGCCGGTGAACTGGAAGATCATGCAGGACGCGTTCCTGGACGGGTATCACATCCAGTACGCGCACCCCAATACCGCCGCCAAGCATATCCACACCAATGTGCTGGCCTTCGACGATTTCGGCCGGCACTGCCGCTTCATCGCCCCGCGCAAATCGATCGATCGCTGGATCGAGGAGGATCCCGGCGACCGCAGCCTCGCGAACCACGTCACCGAGACCCACTTCCTGCTGCCCAACAGCACCCTGTTGCGCCAGCCCGACCACTTCCAGCTGCTCACCTTCCGACCCCACCCGACCGACCCGCAGCGCAGCCGGATGGAGATGCGGCTGATCGTGCCCAAGGTGGAGGACACCGAGATGACCGAGGAGCGCTGGACCCGGCTGTGGGACAAGAACTGGGAGATCCTGCTGGCCGTCCTGCACGCCGAGGATTTTCCGCTGCTGCGCGATTCCCAGGTGAGTATGGCCAGCGCGAACGCCGGACGAATGATATTGGGCCGCAACGAAGTCGCCAATCAGGTGTTCCGCCGCGGCGTACAGCAACTGCTCACCCAGCCCTGAGACCTCGAGAACCAAGGAGACCCGACCGTGGAGAGCGATCTCTTCGACGACGACCACGAGCTCTTCCGCGCCGCCGTACGCGGATTCGTCGACAAATACGTCGTGCCGAATATGGAGAAGTGGGACGCGCAGCGTCTCATCGACCGCGATACCTGGCTCGCCGCCGGCCGCCAGGGCATCCTCGGCCTGTCCGTACCGGAGGAATTCGGCGGCCCCGCCGAAACCGACTACCGCTACCGCGTGATCATCCAGGAGGAGATCGCCCGCGCCGGCGCCTCGGCGCTACAGTCCGGTTTCTCCACCAACGACGATATCGTCCTCAACTATCTGCTCCGCCACGCCACCGACGAACAGCGCCGCCGCTGGCTCCCGGGTTTCGTCAGCGGGCAGACCATCGGCGCCATCGCGATGAGCGAGCCCGGCGCGGGCAGCGATCTGCGCGCCGCCACCACCACCGCGGTCCCCGACGGCGACGAATGGATCATCAACGGCGCCAAAACCTTTATCACCAGCGGTATCCTCGCCGATCTGGTGATCGTATTCGCCAAAACCGACCCCGATGCCGGGTCCAAGGGGTTCAGCCTGTTCGTGGTCGAGGACGGTACCGCCGGTTTCACCCGCGGCCGCAAACTCGACAAGGTCGGCCTGCACGCCCAGGACACCGCGGAACTGTTCTTCGACAAGGTCGGGGTACCGGCCGCGAACCTGCTCGGCGAGCGGGGCGCCGGATTCGCCTACCTCATGCAGTCGCTGCCCCTGGAACGCCTCGGTATAGCTATCGCGGGCCAGGTTTCGGCCGAAGCGGTATTCGGCTGGACCATGGACTACGTGCAGGAGCGCCGGGCGTTCGGCAAACGGATCGGCGAATTCCAGGGCATGGGGTTCGATCTCGCGGAACTGCGCACCGCCGTGGAGGTCTCCCGCGCCTACCTCGACCGCTGCGTCCGGGAACACAACCGCGGCACGCTCACCGCGGTCGACGCGGCGAAGGCCAAGCTCTGGGCGACGGAACTGCAGAGCCGGGTCATCGACGCGGGCGTCCAGTATCACGGCGGCTACGGCTACATGATGGAGTACCCGGTCGCGCGGGCGTATCTCGATCACCGGATCCAGCGGATCTACGGCGGTACGAACGAGATCATGAAGGAGATCATCCACCGCGACCTGATGAAGGGCTGACCGATCCGCGGCCTTCACCCACACCGACGGCCGTGCCGTACCGATGTGCCCGCTGTCCGGCCGCCGGTACGGCCGCCCGCGTCTCGGCCCACGACGCTGTCCGATGAAGGTGTCCTGACTACTGGTCCAGCGCCGCTCCACCGCGTGCCGTCTCGGCCGGACAGCCTGTCGCCGGGGCAGGTACACAGCTGAGTGGTGAGACATACGTCCCGTTGCACGGCGCGGCGTCCATATGCCCTGCGCTCAGCGAACCTGCCAGCTGTCGATGCTGTGACCTGCGCCGGGACTTCCTCGAGGGCAGAACGAGCCGGGTGACTTCACCGGCGTGGGTGGTCCGTTCGACTTTCTGTTGTGTGACGTGGCATTTTATGCCCTCTCCGGCGGACCAATAGCGTCGGATTCCATGAATTGGAGTTTTCATTCGGCGGAAGAACTCACGGCCGCCCTGCATTCCGGTGACGTCACCTCGGTGGAACTGACCGACGAGGCGATCGCTCGCATCGAGCGCGACGACGAGGCGATCAACGCGATCTGTGTACCGGATTTCGACCGTGCGCGGACCGCCGCACGCGCTGCCGACCAGGCGCGCGCCCGCGGCGAGAATCGGCCGCTGCTCGGCATTCCGGTGACGGTGAAGGAGTCCTACGACATCGCCGGGCTACCCACGACCTGGGGCATACCGCAGCACGCGAACTACGTACCGGCCGAAGACGCGGTCCAGGTATCGCGGTTGAAGGCCGCCGGCGCGGTGATCCTCGGGAAGACCAACGTGCCGGAGATCCTGCGAGATATCCAGAGCTTCAACGAGATCTACGGCACCACCAACAATCCGTGGGATCACAGCCGCACATCTGGTGGATCCTCCGGCGGTTCGGCGGCGGCCCTGGCGACCGGATTCGGCGCGCTGTCCATCGGCTCCGACCTCGCCGGTTCGCTGCGCACCCCCGCGCATTTCTGCGGAATCTACGCGCACAAGCCGACCCTGGGGCTGGCGGCGACCCGGGGTATGGTCGCGCCGCCCGGCCCGGCCCGGCCGGTCGACCTCGACCTCGCCGTCGTCGGCCCGATGGCGCGCACCGCCCGCGACCTCACGCTGCTGCTCGACGTGATGGCCGGACCGGACCCGCTGACCCACGGCCTCGCCTACGACATCGCGCTGCCGCCCGCGCGCCACGAGCAGCTGTCGGACTTCCGGGTCCTGGTCATCGAGGACCATCCGCTCATTCCGACCGGATCGGCGGTGCGGGCCGGCGTGAACCGGGTCGTCGAGGCACTCGTCGACGAGGGCGTCCGCGTCGAACGCCACAGCCCACTGCTGCCCGATCTGACCGAAGCGGCGACGCTCTACATGCTGCTGATGCTGTCGAACGCCGCCGCGGGTCTTCCCGTCGACGTGTACGAACAGCTGCGGACCCGAGCCGCCGCCCTGAGCACGGACGACCGGAGTCTCGATGCGGCGCGGCTGCGCGGCATGGTGCTCAGCCACCGCGGCTGGGTCGAGGCGAACAGCCGTCGCGAACTCCACCGCCACAGCTGGCGGCAGCTCTTCGCCGAGTTCGATGTCGTGGTCTGCCCCATCACGCCCACTCCCGCCTTCCCACACAACCACGACGGAGGTCTGGAGGACCGGCACATCGATATCGACGGCGTCGAGTATCCGTACTTCGACCAGCTCGTCTGGGCCGGTGTGGCCACCATGCCCGGCCTGCCCGCCACCGCCGTCCCGGCGGGCCGCTCGCCCGAGGGGCTCCCGGTAGGAGTGCAGCTCATCGGTCCGATGTTCGAGGACCGCACCCCGCTGCGGCTGGCCGAACTGCTCGAACAGAAGATCGGCGGCTTCCGGGCACCGGAATAGAGCGTATTACCCGAAGGTGCGATGGGACGAGGCGCGGAGGTTCCCTTCCTCCGGTGGTCGAAAGGGCTTCGCGGCCCGGCAGAGTCGTCGGACAACCGCGTCGTGCGCCGGACCGTTTCGGGCACATCGACCAGCGGCTCAGCACATGACGACGTTGAGCGCGAGACCGCCGGTCGAGGTTTCCTTGTACTTGTCGGACATATCGAGTCCGGTCTGGCGCATGGTCTCGATGACCGTATCGAGGGAGACGACATGCTTTCCGTCGCCGTTGAGCGCCATCCTGGCCGCGCTCAGGGCGGTCACCGCGGCGATCCCGTTCCGTTCGATACACGGGATCTGCACGAGGCCCCCGACCGGATCACAGGTCGAGCCGAGATGGTGCTCCATCGCGATCTCGGCGGCGTACTCGACCTGGGCGGGCGTGCCGCCCAGGACAGCGCACAGACCCCCGCCGCCATGGCGCACGCCGAGCCGACCTCGCCCTGGCAACCGGCCTCGGCGCCGGAGATCGAGGCCGGTCGCCTTGATATGAAGTGATCCGCCTCACATGTTGTCAGAATCTCCGGTCGCGCGGTGTCTTGTGCCCGAACCCCTCGAACGAAGGAGACAGCATGACCGGGCACATCGATGTGGTCGTGATCGGCGGCGGATACGCCGGTGTCATGGCGGCCAATCGCCTGACACAGCGCGACGACGTGGCAGTGACGCTGATCAACCCGCGCGCGGGTTTCGTCGAGCGGGTCCGCCTGCACCAGGTCGTGGGCGGGTCGCACCAGGCGGTCGTCGACTACCGGAAGATCCTGGGCGAGCGCGTCCGGCTGGTGGTGGACACCGCGGAACGGATCGACGCGGCGGGGCAGAGAGTGACGTTGGCGGGCGGGGGCACGGTCGGCTACGACTATCTGATCTACGCGGTGGGCAGTGGCAGCGCCCACGCGACGGTGTCCGGGGCGACCGAGTTCGCCTACCCGGTCGGCGGCCTGGAGGAGGCGCAGCGGCTGCGGCCGGTCCTCGAGGCCGCACCCGCCACGGCCGCGGTGACAGTCGTCGGAGCCGGTTCGACCGGTATCGAGGTCGCCGCCGAGCTGGCCGAGCAGGGCCGCGTCGTGACGCTGGTGTGCGGCGGGATACTCGGCCCGTATCTGCACCCACGCGTTCGGCGCTCGGTGGCCGGGCGGCTGACCGATCTCGGCGTGACCGTGCTCGAAGGCGGCGAGGCCAGGGTGACGGCGGTGACCCGCGCTACCGTCGAACTCAGCGGCGGGAGCACACTGCCGAGCGCGGTGACCATCTGGACGGCGGGGTTCAGTGTGCCGGACCTGGCCACCCGGAGCGGGTTGAGCACCGACGCCGTGGGTCGCCTCCGCACCGACGAGACGTTGACCAGCGTGGACGATATGCGCATCGTCGCGGCCGGGGATTCGGCGGCACCGTCGGACCTGCCGCTGCGGATGAGCTGCCAGACCGCGCGTCCACTGGGTGCGCACGCCGCCGACACGGTGCTGGCCCGGATCGCGGGTGCCCGGCCCGCGGACATCAACATAGGGTTCTTCGGCCAGTGCATCGCCCTGGGCCGCCGCGCCGCGGCTCTGCAATTCGCCGCCGAGGACGACACCGCGAACAGGTTCTCCCTCGGCGGTCGCCTCGCTGCCGGTATCAAGGAACGCGCCTGCCGTAGCACGGTCAAGGAATTGATCGATGAGGCCGCCGAGCCCGGCTCGTTCACCTGGGGGTTCAAGGACGACAAGCGTCGGCAGCTGCTGCGGGCACAGCGCAGCGCGGCCGTCCACCACTGAACCCACAGTTCAGCCGAGCATTCGCGGTCGGTGGGTTCGGCACCGAACCCACCGACCTGAGCAAGGAGAAACCCATGAACCTCACCCTGTGGATTGCGACCGGACTGCTGGCCGCGGTCGCCCTGGGCGGCGGCATCAGCAAAACGTTCGTCCCCAAGGAGAAATTGGCCGCGCACGACGGCGGAAAATGGACCCGAGACGCCGGCGTCGGTTTCGTCAGAACACTCGGAGTCCTGGAGCTCCTGGCCGCGATAGGCCTGATCCTGCCCGCGGTACTCGATATCGCACCGGTCATGGTGCCGGTCACCGCCGTCTGCTGGGCTGTGCTCATGGTCGGCGCCATGATCACCCACGGTCGCCTCGGTCAATACAAACTCGTGGCCCTGAACTCGGTCTATCTCGTGCTGGCGGTATTCATCGCCTGGGGCCGCTTCGTCATCGAACCTTTCACCGGCTGACCGAAGACATTACCGACGAACGAGACACATTCCTGTGCCTACACAATTGACCAACATCGACAACCGGCGCATGCCGCGAAAGGGTGGAGCCGAGCAATGAGCGACCACGCGACCAACCCGGCAACGGAAGCTTTTCTCGCCCACCGCAACCTGCTCTTCACCGTCGCCTACGAGATGCTCGGATCGGCGGCCGATGCCGAAGACGTCCTCCAGGAAACCTGGCTGCGCTGGGTGAAGGTCGAGCTGGGACAAGTGAGCGAACCGCGTGCCTACCTGGTCCGGATCACTACCCGGCAAGCGCTCAACCGGCTGCGCACCATGAAGCGTCGCAGGGAGTCCTACGTCGGACCCTGGCTCCCCGAACCGCTGCTCACCGCCCCGGATACGACCCAGGACGTCGAGCTCGCCGAGAGCATGTCGATGGCGCTCATGCTCGTCCTCGAAACACTGTCGCCGACCGAGCGCGCCATCTTCGTACTGCGCGAGGCATTCGGAATCGACTACGACGAGATCGCGGCCGCCGTCGGTAAGACTCCCGCAGCCGTCCACCAGATCGCCCACCGAGCCCGCCGCCACGTCGAGGCCCGCCGCCCACGCCGAGCGGTCACCCCGAACCAGACCCGCGCAGTGCTGGAGGCGTTCCAGCGCGCGCTGGAAACCCAGGACCTGCAGAGCCTGCTCGACGTGCTCGCCCCCGATGTCGTCGTCCTCAGCGACGGCGGGGGCATCAAGCAGGCCGCGCTGCGGCCGATCATCGGCGCCGACAAGGTGATCCGCTTCTTCGTCGGTGGTCTCGCGAAAACCGATGCCGCCCTCACCGTCGGCCCGACAGTCGTCAACGGGAACCCGGCACTGGCCTTCCACCTGGACGGCGAGCTCGACGGCGTCATGGCGGCCAGTATCGAGGACGGCCGCATCACGGGCCTCTACTTCGTTCGCAACCCGGAGAAACTGACCCACGTCGAATCCGAGACCCCGCTCACCCTGCGATGAATGACCACGGCCGCGTACCGTCTCGGGCTGCGCGGTCGCGCCTATGCGCCGGATCCCCCGTCGATCCGAATCACTGTGCCGCGCTCGCGAAGGAGGTCGCTGTAATAGCGGCGTCGTTCCGCAAGAAGCGCGGTGACATCGTCGTCGGTCACCGCGGGAGGTCCCAGCGCTCGGGGTCCGCTGTCCACCAGGGGGACCGAGAGGATCGTTCTCGAGCACTATTCCGGATCCCCGAGCCGCTTGGCATCCTCGGGATGGGCTCGGGCCCACGAGCGCTTGGCTCTGACCATGGAGCGCACCCACTCGTCATCGCCGCGTAGCTCTTCGAGGATGTTCAGGGGCACTGTCTTGTTATGGGCAACCCGGACTCGCATCTCGGGGAACCGCGCGATCACCTCTCGCCACGTCTGCTCGGACGCCTCTTCATGAGCCGCTCGATTGTACTCGGCAGGGTCTTCGCTGCAGCGAAGCCGAACGAACTCCTCGGCCGACTCGATCATGACGGTATCTTCGCACGACAGTCGACCGCACCGACCAGATCGCCCGGCGCGCTGATCGGTGACCGCGCCGCCCGCGCCGACGCGAGGGTGACCTGCCGGACCGGAGCAGATCCGAGCGCACCGGCGACCTGACCGCCTGGCTGCTTCCATGGATAGAGACAACGGTGTTTCTCGATTCCGCCGGCAGTGGGTGCCGGTTTCAAGATCGAGCGACCGTGAATTCCGGCGGCACGGTGGCGGCCAGGTCTCCGGTCCGGCAGGGCGAGACCTTTCGGTCCGGGCAGTCAGGATTTCTTGTCAGCCCAGTCCCGAATCGCCTTCCGCGGCGAGGATCTGCTCGACCAGGATGTCGGCATGCCCTGCGTGGCGGGCGAGTTCTTCGATCATGTGTGCGCAGATCCAGGAGAAGCTGACCGTGCCGCGACGATAATGCACGAAGACCTCGTCATCGGTCACGGTCCGCGCGATCGCCCGGGACCGTGCCGCAGCGGCCTCGTACTCGGCGATGACTTGGGCCAGTGTTTGTCCCTGTGGGACAGTCCAGCCATTGTCGTCACCGCGTGCGTAGCCGTCGCACTGGGATTCGTCGAGTCTGCCGATGGTGCGCTGGAACCATACGCGCTCGGCAGCGGCGCAATGCTTGATCAGCCCGATCGGAGTCGTCAGTGACGGGACCATCCGTCGGCGACTCTGTTCGTCGGTGAGAGGTTCTACTGCGCGGATCAGTGCTTGCCGGTTGGAGTCGAGGACCTTCTCCCAGTCTCTGCGCGCCACACGGTCAGGATAAATGGCCGAGCCACATGGTGACCGGATGCCCACGTCGGAGCGGTCGGAATTCGCGGACAACAACCGTGTTCGATTTCAGGGTGCCGCCGAAATTCGTGACAATCCCCATCGGGATCGATGGACCCGGCCAACCGCCGAGGAGTGATCACAGAGGCTGCCGATCAGGAGATGCCCAGCAGCCCAGCATGGCCGACTGCGGGCGTGTTCGGTGAGCCGGATCGGTTCGTGGGCGGCGCATTCGACGGCGAAATCGGATCGGCGGCAGTGGTTTCCGCTGCGGAGTGTGATGTACCGAGGTGCAGGACTGGCCGATTCGATCTCCCGATGTAGCTGCGCGGCCGATTTCACCGCGGCGATCACCGGTCGACCAGCAAGGCACCCGACCACGGACACCGGTCCTCCACCGAGCGTGGACCGTCCGGTCCGTCCACTATGCGCAACCCGCAGATGTGTTCGGCGATACGGCCCCGCGTCAACGGGATCAGCACTGACTCTCGGCGCGTATGAAAGCCGGGACAGAACACCGCCGTGAGCTCGAAACTGCAGAAACGGGGAGGCCCGAGCATGCAACGGCGGGGTATTCGCGGTCGGCCACCGCACACGCACAAGTCTTCGTCCAGGACGCGGATGCCGGTCCACGGGCACGGTGTGGGGAGGTTGCGCCGATGCTCGGCAAGTACACCGTGGCGGACGGGTGCGGAGTGTAGGCAGTGTTGCCGTCGGCACATTTCACCAGCCGGTCCCCGCGGGGTCCACAGTTGCAGCGTCGCGGCCATCGCCTGATTCCCGGTACGGCGCGGCAATGGTGGTTTCTCGCTGTGCGTCGTCGATGTCTCCCTGGTGTAATCCCGTTGAGGAGCGACCGGCGCCGGGGCCGTTCATCGGCCGATCGTGTGCGACATCCGACTCCGCTGATTTCTGTTTCACCCGGCGCCGGTGCTGAATCGAAGCTATGACCCTGCAACCTCCGGAGACCAGGAAGTTGCGAATAGTTGCGATAATTCTGTGCTGCGCAATCACGCTTGTTGCGCGCTCTGGCGCAGCTTGACACCTCCACAACCTCTGGAGAAGATGGTCAGCCGTATCAGGCGCAATAGGATGGCAGGGGACCCGCAATGCGGATTACCTTCGTAGCCAAAGATCCCACTTCGAATCCGACGGGATCACCGACCCTCTACCGAACCGACCGCGGTTCCTGGGTCGTGCAAGGTTGGGTGGTCGACGATCCCGAAGTGATTGCCCGAATGGGTATCCCTGCGGGTGAGTCGTGTGTCGAGATCCCGGACAGGTTGGTTCCATTCTTCGGGCAGGGAGACAGTGACATCGATCAGTGACGGCGAGTTCGAACGGCTACTGACCGCGTTCGATACATCGTCGGTCCACCTCGAAACGCGAGACGCCTACGGAACAGCAGTCGAATTGCCGCATATGGCGCAGTGGGCCGCCGGCGAGCCGGATGACCTGGAATGGCTACAGGACTGGTGTTCGACAGTGCGTGCGCATGTATCGGCAGGCCGGACCGTGCGGCGGGCACGGATCGTGTCGGAGCCGTTGAGCGACTATCAGCGATGGTCACGCAGCATTGCACACCCGATGGTCGACGCTGGTGAGGATATCCGCTGGGTGCCGCGACGGACTGCGTCGTCGACACTGCTACCGGGAAACGACTTCTACCTGTTCGATGACAGGCTGGTCGTTTTCCTACACTACGCGGGTAACGGTCTCGGTCCCCTCCCCCGGTAACCGGCTCGACCGGGGGAATACCGATCGAAAACCGCAATGCTGTGACAACCGTTGCGGCGCATTTCCACCGGGAACCACCCGTCGCCGCACAACCCCCTGGTG